>NZ_JBHZAC010000008.1:0-490072 GCF_042753865.1 Nocardia sp. NPDC059240
GCGCAGGACTGCGCTGGGCCGCCGGGCTCGCGGAATGCCTGTGCGGCTATACCGGTTTGCGCAACGCCGCCAGGAACATGGCGTCGGTGCCGTGGCGGTGGGGCCACAGCTGGGCGCCGGGGCCGTCGCCGAGTTCCGGGACGCCCGGGAGCAATTCGCGGGTGTCGAGTTGTTCGACGTCGGTGCGGCGGACGAAATCGGATACCACCGAGACTGTCTCCGGTAGGTGCGGGGAGCAGGTGGAGTAGATCACTACGCCACCCGGGCGGACCAGATCCCAGGCGGCCGTGAGCAGTTCGCGCTGCAAGGCGACCAGTTCCCGGACGTCGGAGGGCTGACGACGCCAGCGGGCCTCCGGGCGGCGGCGCAGTGCGCCCAAGCCGGTGCAGGGGGCGTCGACCAGGATGCGGTCGAAACCCGGCTCCAGGCCGCTGTCGCGGCCGTCGGCGACGTGGATGTCGACCGGCATGCCACGGGTGGTCTGGCGGACCAGTTCCGCGCGATGCTCGGCGGGTTCGACCGCATCGACACGGAATCCGTCGATATCGGCGATCGCGGCCAGCAGCGCGGTCTTGCCGCCCGGACCGGCGCACAGATCCAGCCAGCGGCCGCCGTCGGGACCTTCCAGCGGGGCCTTCGTGACGGCCAGGGCCACCAGCTGACTGCCCTCGTCCTGCACCGCGGCCATGCCTTCACGGACCGGCTCCAGCTTGCCCGGGTCACCGCCGTCGAGGTACACCGCATACGGCGACCAGCGGCCTTCGTCACCACCGGTGATCAAGGCCAGTTCCTCGGCGGTGATCTCGCCCGGACGCGCCACCAGGTGCACGAGCGGGCGGGCGTCGTCGGCCTCGAGCACGTCGCGGAGCTCCCCGGCCCGCGCCCCGAGTGCGTCCGCGAACGCCTGCGCGATCCACACCGGATGCGCGTACTCGAAGGCCAAGTGCCCCAGCGGATCCGACGGCGCGAGCCGCTGCACCCACTCCTCCGGCGTGCGCTCGGCGACCCGGCGCAGCACCGCGTTCACGAACCCGGCCCGCCCCTGCCCGTACTCCACGCGCGCCAGCGCCACCGACGTGTCGACGGCGGCGTGCGCCCCGATCCGAGTCCGCAACAGCTGATAGGTGCCCAGCCGCAACGCATCCAGCAGCGGCCCGTCGATCTCCTCGACGCTGCGACCGGCGCAATCGGCGATCACCGCATCCAGCAACCCCAGCGATCGTGAAGCCCCATAAGCCAATTCGGTCGCCAGCGCCGCATCCCGCCCACTGATCTTCCGCTCCCGCAACAACCCCGGCAACACCAGATTCGCGTAAGCATCCCGCTCCCGCACCGCCCGCAGCACATCCCGCGCCACGATCCGCACCGGATCGGCCCCCGCCTTCTCCGCCCGCCGCGCCGCCGCAGTACTCGGATCCTCCCGCGACTCACCCGCCGCCTTCGACCGCGAATCCCCGCGCGCCCCACCCCGATCGGACGAGCGGTTGCCCGCCCCACCCCGACCACCGGCCGAGCGCTGCCCGCCGGAGCCGGAGTCCCCACGCGAACCCGCAGCACCGCGACGCTCCGTGCCGCTGCCGCGGGTACCTGCGCCTTCACCGCGCCTGTCATCGAAGCCACGACCGGCACCCGACCCACCGCGACCATTGCGGTTGTCCCCGGATCCGCCCGCGCGGCCACCATCGCGCTCGCGTCGATCATCCGACCCCGAGTTACGTTGTCCCGCAGCGAATCCGCCACGCCCATCGTCTTCGCGGCGGTCGGCCGGCCGACCGCTACGCGGCCGATCCCAGCCACCGGTGCGCCCATCCCCGGGCGCACGGTCACGACCACCGCTGCCACCGGTCGAGCGATTCGAACCGGATTCGCGGGCGCCGCCCGAGAATCCGGCGCGCCCGGTGTCGTCGCGGCGGGTCCAGCCGCCGTTGCGGTCGCCGCCGGTGGACCGGTTCGAGCCTGAATTGCGGTCTGTGCCGTTGGAACCGCCGCGGCGGTCGTCGTTGCGGTCCGGGCGAGCATTGCGGTCGCCGCCCGCGCGGCCCGAAACCGATCGCGCCGAACCCGATTCGCGTCGGTCGCCGCCGGACGAACCACTGCCGCGTCGGGCGTTGCCCGAGTCGGCGGCCGGAGGGGCGGAGCGGCGGAAGCCGCGGCGTGGGGGCGTGTCGCCGGTGCCCGAGTCGTTCGGGCCTTCGGGGCGGGTCACTCGACCACCGCGCCCGGCTCGAGGCGCGCGCCGCGGGCCCAGTCGAGGGCGGGCATCATGCGCTTGCCCTGGGGTTGGACCTCGGTCAGGCGCACCGCCGTGGTGGCGGTGCCGACGTAGACGCCCGACTTGCGGACGTCGATGGTGCGGGGTGGGAGGTCCTCCTCCACCAGGTCGACGCGGCCGAGTTTGAGGCGTTTGCCGTCGATCTCGGTCCAGGCGCCCGGGGCCGGGGTGACCGCGCGGATGCGGCGGCCGATGGCGAGGGCGGGTTGATCGAAGCGGATGTGACCGGCGTCGGCATCGACCTTGGGGGCGTAGGAGATTCCGTCGAGCGACTGCGGAACCGCTTGCACGCTGCCGTCCTCCACGCCTTCGAGGGTCGATTCCAGCAGGTGCGCGCCGGCTTCGGCGAGCCGCTCCAACAGGGTGCCCGCGGTGTCGGTGACGTTGATCTTCTCGGTCATGGTGCCGAAGACCGGACCGGTATCCAGGCCCTTCTCGATGCGGAAGGTGGAGGCGCCGGTGTATTCGTCCCCGGCCAGCAATGCCGCCTGCACGGGCGCCGCGCCACGCCAGGCGGGCAGCAGCGAGAAGTGCAGGTTGATCCAGCCGTGCACCGGGATGTCGAGGACAGGTTCGGGCAGCAGCGCACCGTAGGCGACCACCGGGCAGCAGTCCGGCGCCAGCGCGGTGAGCTGCTCGATGAATTCGGGTTCGGACAGCCGCTTGGGCGTGAACACGGGGATGCCGTGCTCATCGGCCAGTCGCCCGATCGGCGAGCGGGTGACCTTGCGGCCACGTCCCGCCACCGCGTCCGGCCGGGTCACCACCCCGACCACCTCATGCCTGGTGGAGGCCAGCAGCCGCCGCAGCGACGGCACCGCCGGCTCGGGGGTTCCCGCGAAGACCAGACGCATATCAGCGGCTCCGTTCCCGGCTGCGTCCGCCACCGATTTCGGAGGCGGGCAGCACAGTGATTCCAGTTGTGAACCAAGATGATTCGCGAATCGTACGCATGGCTTCCTTGCGCGAAGCCGACTCGAGGCGCTGCAGGAACAGCACCCCGTCGAGATGGTCGGTCTCGTGCTGCACGCAGCGCGCCAGCAGCCCTTCGGCCCGGAACTCGACCGGCTTGCCGTCCACGTCCACGCCGCGCGCGAGCACCGCATACGGCCGGGTGACGTCGAAACGCACGCCCGGGATCGACAGGCAGCCTTCGGGCCCGACCTGGGTCTCCTCACCGATCACCTCGAAGACGGGGTTGATCAGGTGCCCCTGCGCGTCGCCGGTGTCGTAGACGAAAACCCGTAGCCCGACCCCGATCTGCGGTGCCGCCATCCCGACACCACCGCTCTCGTACATGGTGTCGATGAGGTCGTTCACCAGCTGGCGCACCTCCCGATCGAATGTCTCGACCTCCGCCGCGCGGGCGCGCAGGACGGGATCGCCGAACAGGCGGACAGGCTGGATGGTCACGGGCAGCTCCGATAGCTCACGATTGCGGGTCGTCTCATTTTACGGACGTCGCGGCGTGCTACTGCGCCGATCCCGAACCTGCGCGTAGTGTCTCGCCGATCCCGGTGCCCAGGGCGACCGGAACGCACACCGGTGCGACGGCATTCGCCGGGTCCAGGGTGTTGAGCACCAGTTGCTGTACATAAGGGTCGTAGACCATATGGAAATGCCCGGTCAGGTTGACGCGACAGGAATCCTGCAGGATCAGATTGGTCGCGCCGGGCCCCCGTAACTTCTGATTCTCGAAGGGCTGGATGATGCCGTCGACCCAACTGCCGATGGTGGTGTATCGCACACCGGGCACGGTGTCGCCCCCGGCGTTCAGGTCGTTCATGAACGGCGATCCCTGCGCCTGCTGCACCGCCGCGGGCGAGGAGGCCAGCTCGGCCAGGTCGAAGATGAACGGATGCTCCTCGGCCACCGGCACCAGCCCGTAGAGGATGCCGCCGTAGCTGGGTGAGGCGACGCCGATCCACTGCCCGACCTTGGGCGCGCCCCCGAGCTTGTTGACGTAGTAGCGAGTCACGTTGGCGCCCTGCGAGAATCCCACCAGTTCGACCCGGTCGGCACCGGTCGCGGCGAGCACCCGGTCGACGAAATCACCGATCTGCCCGGCGCTGACGTAGATGTCCTGGGTACCGAAAGAGGTACTGCTGCCGGGCTTACCGCCGTAATTGGGCGCGAACACACAGAATCCCGCGTCCACCAGCTGCGGCCCGATGACCGACCAGTCGGCGTAGGCGGTGGCGTCGGTGCCGTGCGCCAGGATCACCGGGCGCGGGTGCGCGGCCGTGGGCCTGCACCCGAAATCGTTGACGCCCACGGGAACCGCGTCGGGATGGTCCTGCAGGAAGCGGGCCGCGCCCAGATGGTCGAGCTGCGGCGGCCCCGGATCATCCGGGACCGCCATGACCGATGCCGGGTCGGAGGCGGCGGCGTCCCCCACGGGAATCACCGCCGCACCCACGACCGCCGACCAGACTGCCAGCGCGATCGATCCCATCCGTCGACATGTGCGGTCCATGCCTCGATCCTGCCTTGAAAATCCGCTCGAAAACGCAGGTAGAGCGGCGTTTCATCGACCACTTCGAGTTTCCGGCAGGGCCGCGGTCACAATCGTCAGGAATGTGCCGCGAGCACCACGTCGCTGATCCCGGTGCCCAGCGCGACCGGTACGCACGCCGGTGCCACGGCGTGTGCGGGATCGAGCAGATTGACCACCAACCGCTGCACGTACGGGTCGTAGACCATATTGAAATGCCCGGTCATGTCCTCGGCGCAGAGGTTCTGCAGCACGATGTTGGTCGCGCCCGCGCCCCGCAGCGCGATATTGGTGTTGGGTTGGATCATCTCGTCCACGCGGCTGCCGACGGTCGTGTACGTCACGCCCGGCACGGTGTCACCGCCCGCATTGAGGTCCTTGATGAAGGGTGCGCCCGCCGCCTGCTGTACCGCCGCGAGCGAGGAACCCATCTCGACGAGTTTGTAGATGCCCGGCACCGCGTCGGCGATCGGCACGAGTCCGTACATGACGCCGCCGTAGCTGGGTGAGGCCAGCCCGATCCACTGCCCGACCTTGGGTGCTCCCCCGAGCTTGTTGATCCAGTAGCGGGTCACGCTCGCGCCCTGGGAGAAACCGACCATATCCACCTGGCCGGCCCCGGTGGCGGCGAGCACCTGATCGACGAAAGTGCCGATCTGGGCGGAGCTCTCGTACACGTCCTCGGTGCCGTAGGTGTCCTTGCCGGCCGCGCCGCCGTAGTCGAGCGCGAACACGCAGATCCCGGCCTGCGCCAGCAGCGGGCCGATGCCCGACCAGTCGGAGTAGGCCGAGGAGTCGGTGCCGTGCGCCAGCACCACCGGGTGCGGATGGTCGGCGGACGGTTTGCAGCCGAAGTCGTTGGCGCCCTGGGGCGCCGAGTCCGGATGCTCCTTGAGATAGCGGGCCGCCGCCAAATGTCCCGTCTGGGGCGGCCCCTGTTGCGTCGGTACCTTCAATACCGAGGTCACGGCCGGTGCGGCCGAGGCGATCGTCCCCGTCGGTGTGGCGGCCGTACCGATCACGGCGGCCGCCAGCGCCATTACCCCCGCCGGTGCGACGCGGCGCATGAATCCGCGCGTCCGGCTCCTCTGTTGTCCCATGTCACAAGAATCCATGGGGCGCTGTTGTCCCATGTCACGATAGTGACTGGTTTTCGGTCGAAAGTCCCAGCGGGGGCCGGTGATTCGGAGCCATTACTTTTCGGGTGTGTCATCCTCGGCGAGGATCCGGTACAAAGACCGGCGCGCCTCGGTGAGCACCTCGGCCGCCTTGGCCGCCTGCTCGGGGTTGCCGACGGCGGCGACCTGTGCGACCGCGCCCATCAGCTGACCGACCAGACCGCGCAGATCGAGCGCCTGATCGCCGACGCCGTCCTTGACGTCCTGCCACGGATCGCCCAGTTCGGTCTTGTTGGCCTCGACGTATTCGACACCGGATTCGGTGAGCTTGGCCGTCTTTCGACCCGCCACCTTCTCGATGATGACCAGGCCCTCGTCCTCGAGCTGCGCGAGCGCGGGGTAGATGGACCCCGGGCTGGGCCGCCAGACGTCCTGGCTCTTCTCACGGATCTGCTGGATCAGCTCGTAGCCGTGCATGGGCCGTTCCTGCAGCAGCAGGAGTACCGCGGCCCGCACGTCACCGCGCCGGCCGCGTCCACCTCGGCCACGTCCGCGACCGAAGCCACCGGGGCCGAAACCGCCGGGACCGAAGCCACCCGGGCCGAAGCCGGGACCGAAGTCCGGGCCGAAGCCGCCACGGCCGTGACCGTGCCGCTGCGGGCCGAAATCGCCACGCCCGCCGAATTCACCACGCGGACCGCGAGGTCCACCACGTCGCATCCGCGGATGTTCGGGGCCCTGCTGCTCTTCCGCGCGCAGTCGCCGCCAGGGGCCGCGGCCCCGTTCTGTGTTGTCCATGTGTTCCATGGTCGTGCCTCCTTCAAGGCTCGTCGTTGTTCTTGCTGCTATCAACGATATATCGGCAGTCTATCTACGACAAGGGTGAGGCGGGACACAAACCATGCGGTTTGGACTTTTAGCTGGTCAAGAGCCCGTGCGCACGCACGGCATCCCACAGCCCGGACGGCCGATCGGCCGTCGGCAGCGGATCCACCAGGGAGAAGGCGCAGCCCAGCACTCGCGCGCCGCCGTCGGCCTCGTCGCTGTCGCCGACCATGAGGGCATTGCCGGGAGCCGCACCCAGGTGGTCGAGGGCCGATTTGAAGATGCGGATATCGGGCTTGATCGCGCCGACTTCGAACGACAACGCGTAATCGTCGATATATCGGCCCCAGCCGCGATCGACGAAGGCCGGGCGGATGTCGAAGGCGATATTGCTGACGATGCCGATACGCAGCCCGGCCTCGTGCAGTGCGCGCAGGACGTCGCCGGTGTCCGGGTAGGGCGTCCAGCCGTCGGGATCGAGCAGCAATTCGTAGACCTGCAATGCCTGGGCGTGCGGAACGCCCGTCTTCTCCAACACTTCCAGATATGCCCGCCGGTGCAGGGCAGGGTCGAGATCCCGGTTCTCCCAGGCGTATTGACCCTCGGCATCGAACTGCACGATCTGCCCGACCGGTGCGGTCAGCCGCCGCATGATCTCGGCGATCTCGTGGGTGTCGAGTGGACGGCCGTCGGTGTCGGTGAGCCGCGCGTCATGGAACGCGGCCTCCTCGAACCGGAAAACCGTGCCGGAGAAATCGAACAGCACCGCGTCGATCGCCATGTCCGCCACCCTACACAGGCGGTCACGTCGCGATCCGTGCAGTGAAAATCACTCCTCAACTTGTCTGAGGACTTTGCTACGGTGGACCGATGACGGATCAGGTGCTGAACGTGGACAATGTGACGGTGGTGCGCAGCGGAAACGCTATCCTGCAAGAGGTTTCGCTGACCGTCCACGCCGGTGAGCATTGGGCGCTGCTCGGCCCCAACGGCGCGGGCAAGACCACCCTGCTGCGCATGCTCGGGGCTTTCGAGCATCCGACCCGGGGCAGCGTCGAGGTGCTGGGCCATCGGCTGGGCCGGGTCGATATGCGCGCCCTGCGCGCGGGCATCGGGCACGTCGATCCGCGCCACTCCCCCAGTGATCCGATGACCGTGCGGCAGGTGGTCCTCACCGGCGCGACCAATACCGCGGCGCTCATCCCCCGCTGGCGGCCGACTCCGGCACAACTGGCGGACGCGGACCGCCTGATCGACCTGCTGGGCCTCACGCACCGTCGTGACGCCGACTGGGAGATCCTGTCGCAGGGTCAGCGCGGCCGCACCCTTATCGCCCGCGCGCTCATGCCCAATCCGCGGCTGCTGCTGCTCGACGAGCCGGCCACCGGTCTGGATCTGGCCGGGCGCGAACAACTTCTGGAGAGTATCGATCTACTCCAGCGCACCCATCCGAACCTCGCCTCGGTGCTGGTCACCCACCATCTCGAGGATCTTCCACCCGGCACCAGCCACGCCATGCTGTTGCGCGCAGCCCGCGCCATCGCCTCCGGCCCGGTCGACGACGTCATCACGACCTCGAACATCAGCACCTGCTTCGACCATCCGGTCCGGATCCTGCGTGACGAGGGCCGCTGGAGCGTCAGACCCGCTCAGCGCCAGCTGAACTGACCCGCCCGCCCCGCGGCCGGTCAGGTCGCGGGGACGAGGGAGTCGATCCAGCGTTCCAGGCGCGCACCCTCGGCCGCCATCATGGCCGGGTCGCGAAAGGTGTTGGTGAGCAGGGAGATTCCCTGATACGCGGCCAGCAGGGCGACCGCCAGTTCGCGGGAGTCGTTGCGGCCCATGGCCGCGAACTGGGCATCGATCCAGTCCAGCAGGCCGCGCATGACGTCGGCGAGTTCCCGGTCGAGGCCGTCGGCGCGCTTGTCGAGTTCGGTGGCGAGAGTGCCTGACGGGCAACCGAATTGGGAGGCCAGCTCACGCTGGTCGACCCAGCCGCGGACCAGTGCCTTCAAACGCGCGGCGGGGGCGTCGAACTGCTCGAGGGCCGCGATGATGTCCTGCGCGGTGCGCGCGTGCGCGCCGATCGCGGCCTGGACCAGCTGATCCTTGGTCTTGAAGTAGTAGTACACATTGCCGACGGGAACCTCGGCCGCGCGCGCGATGTCGGCGATGGTCGTCTTCTCCACGCCTTGTTCGTGGAAGACCTTGGCCGCCGCGTCCGCGAGTCGTTCCCGCTTGCCTGCCGCCGGAGCCGCGGCCCGACCCACTGAGTTAGTCATACGACTCACTATAGACAACCACGGGTGACGTGCTCTACTGTTCGTGTTAGTCAGCCAACTAACTCAGGGAGTGAACGAAATGATCGTGGTAACCGGAGCAACCGGAAACATCGGCAGCGTCCTGGTCCGTCAGCTCGCCGCGGCGGGCGAGAAGGTCGTCGCGGTATCGCGCGGCGAGAAGCCGGTGGATCTGCCGGCCGGTGTCGAGCACCGCCGGGCCGATCTCGGCGACCTGGACAGCCTCACCGAGGCGGCGGCGGGCGCGAGCGCCCTGTTCCTGCTCATCACCGGCCCCCAGCTGGTCGAAGGCCCGGCGGCGACACAGGTGCTGAAAGCCATTGCGGCGGCGGGTGTCCGGCGCGTGGTGTTCGTGTCCTCCCAGGGCGCGGTGACCCGCCCCGACAGCGACGGGTACGCCCGCACCCTCGAATTCGAACGGGCACTCGCGGCTTCGGATCTGGAGTGGACGGCGCTGCGGCCGGGCGGCTTCTTCAGCAATACCTTCGCCTGGATCGAGCCGGTGCGGACCGGGCAGATGATTCCCGCCCCGTTCGCGAATGTGGCACTGCCGCAGGTGGATCCGGCCGATATCGCGGCCGTGGCCGCGGCGGCCCTCACCCAGGAGGGGCACCACGGACAGGCCTACACGATCACCGGCCCGGAAGCGGTGACGCCACGGCAGCAGGCGGCCGCCCTGGAAGCAGCCCTCGGCGAGCCGATCCGGTTCGTGGAGCTCACCCGCGACGAGGCGCGGACCAACATGCTGCGCTTCATGCCGGAGTCCGTCGCGGACCACACCCTCGACATCATCGGCACACCGACGCCGGAGGAGCAGCTGGTCAGCGGCGATGTCGAGCGGGTGCTGGGCCGGCGGGCGACGTCGTACGCGGAGTGGGCGGATCGGGTCGCGCCCGCCTTCCGCTGAAATCGGCCATTGAAGTTTTCGTGTGCATACGCATATCGTACGCATATGCACACTAAATCTTTTTCCGAAGGAACCATCCTGATGCCGTGGAATCCGGGTCCGAACCACCAACTTTCGGGCCCGGTGTTCGTCAGCGTCACCGACTTCCTGGCCCGGTCACAGGAGGAGTGGGTCGAGATCTACCAGGCCGGAGACGAATTGGCGCAGGCGTGGCCGATCATGCAGGGCGCGGTGGGACTGTGGTTGTGGGGCAGGCCGAGCGAACTGCGCGGCGGCTCGGTCTCGGTGTGGCAGGCGGAGGCCGATATGCGGCGCTTCGTGCGGTGGCCGAAACACACCGCGATCGTGCGGGCGTGGCGGACCCGGGTCGGCATCGGCGTCGACTCCTGGCAGGCCGAATCCTTCGACGCCGACGCGATTCTGACCCGCGCGGGCGACACGATCGAGAGACCACACCGGCACGCCGCCTAATCTTGTCCGCATGACAGACCGTCCCGACCTGGCAGCAATGATCGTCCCCCTGGGCCGCAACCTGATGGCGGCCGAACAGCCGGTGCTGGCCGCGCACGGCCTCACCATGTGGGCGTACGTCGTGCTGCTGCGTCTGGACGAGACCATCACGCGGGGGCAGGGCGTGCTGGCCCAGGAGATCGGGGCCGACAAGACCCGCATCATCGTCGTCCTCGACGACCTCCAGGACCGCGGCCTCATCGAACGCCGCCCCGACCCCGCCGACCGCCGCGCCCGCCTCCTCGCCCTCACCCCCGAGGGTCGCGCAGTCCGCGACGCGGCGCAAGCCGAAATCCAGTCCCAGGAGGACCGCCTCCTAGCGAAACTCCCCGCCGCCGACCGCCGCGGCTTCCTCAACGCCCTCCTCACCCTCGCCGCCCTCCCCCGCAACGAAATCACCGGCGAGTAACCGAGGTCCGGAGTACTCAGCGCGGGAAATCGGGCGAAAATCCGCACTGAGTACTCCGGACCTCTGTCAGCCGATGTCGACGGGATCGATCTGCACGCGCAGGGGGGCGTCGGAGCGGTGGGTGCTGCGGACGGCCTGCGCGGCGGTGAGGGCGCGGGAGAGGGCGGGACCGGCGGCGCGGTCGGCGCGCAGGATCATGCGCTCCACCTCGGCGGGAGAATCACCGGAGGAGAACGGCTTTCGAGCGCCGGGCGGCAATGGCACCGGGCCCAGCACCTCGACACTCTCGGGAAGTTTTGCCTCACCGAGCAATTCGGCGATCGACTCCGTGGTGCCGTCAATCGCCGCGAATCGGACAGCAGGCGGGAAACGCACCTCGATGCGCTGCTCCAGCTCGAATCCGGCGTGCCACACCGGATCCCAGCGCACCAACGCCTGCACGGTGGGCAGACCGGCATCAGCCATGACGATCACACGACCGCCCGGCCGCACCAGCGCGGCCGCGGACATCCAGCGACGCAATGTATCCTCGGCTGCCCGCAGATCGGCGCGCCCGAGCAGTGCCCACCCGTCCAGCAGCATGGCGACCGCGTAACCGCCCGGCACCGGGGGCTCCGCACCAATCGTCGACACCACGACCTGCGCGCCCTCGGGCACCGTGTTCAGGATCGACGCCCCACCTGAACCCCGCACGGGCACACCGGGAAACGCGCGCCCCAACTCCTCGGCCGTCCGCGAAGCACCGATCACAACGGCCCGCAGCGCGCGGGATCCACACGCCCCGCAGCGAAACGCCGCCTCGGTAATTCCACACCAACGGCAGGCCGGACTCTGCGCTTCCGCGACACCCTCACGCCCACTGCGCAAAACGCCACGTGACGCAGGAGCACTGTCCGGCAGCGCCAACGGACCATTGCAATGTCGACACCGCGCGGGCGTCCGACACTTGGCACACGACAGCGCCGGAATGTATCCCCGACGCGGCACCTGAACCAGCACCGGCCCACCATCTTTGAGCGCCTTACGCGCCTCCATGAACGCGACCGCCGGAATGCGAATGGCCTGCGCGATCGGATCGCGCTCCAGCGCGGCATCCGTATCACCGGGCGCGGTAATCCGCGGCATGACCTGCCGCAACACCGCCCGATCCGCGAGTAGGTCATGCGCCCACCCCGATTCGACGATCGCCTGCACCTCGGCCGTCCGAGAGAACCCGCCCGCCACGAACGCCGCCCCGGTCTCATGCGCCCGCAACATCGCCACTTCCCGCGCATGCGGATACGGCGATCTTGGTTCCGCGAACGTGTCGTCGCCGTCATCCCAAATGGCGATCAACCCAAGGTCTTTCACCGGAGAGAACACCGCACTCCGCGTCCCGATGACCACCTTCGCCTGCCCCCGCAACACCGACAACCACCGCCGATACCGAGCCGACGGCCCCAACCCAGCCGCCAACCCCACCGCCGACTCCCCGATCAGCGCAACACATTCCACCAGCACCCGATCCAAATCCCGCTGATCCGGCACCATGATCACCACCCCGCGCCCACCCCGCACGGTCACCGCCGCCAACTCCGCCAACCGCTTGGCCCACTCTTCCCCCGGCAACGCCTGCCACCCAGCCCTGGGCCCCCGCCCCGCCTCGAGCGCACCCAAGAACGAATGCCCATGCAGATACCGCCCCCACCCAGGGAATTCGGCGGCCAACGACGCCGCACCGGCGGGATTCCCCGCGGACGCTGCCGCCGCTGTCGCCGGACCTGTCGGCAAGCCCGCCACGTCACCAGCCGACCCAGCGCCCGAGTCCGACTCAGCGCCCGAGGCCGGGCCCGCGCCCACGGCAGTGTCCGGAGCCACGGCAGGGTCAGCAGTCATATCCCGCGCTGAGTCGCCACCCTCGTTCTCAGAACCCTGTTGCGGCAACGCAACTCCACCTGAACCCTCGGGAACGCCCCCGGCTGCGTCGCTTGCCGCAGTCACCTCGGTCTCGCTGCGGCTGCCGTCACCGTGATCCTGGTCATCGACCGCGTACTCACCTGATTGCGGCGCGCCCTCCGAGGTCACCGCTTCGACAGACGTCGGGGCGGGGTCCTGACTCACGCCCTGCTCGTCACCCGAGTCAGGCGGCGCGGCCGCCGCCCGGCCTTCCGGAACAGGTTCGGCGGCGGGCTCTTTCGCTCCGCCGCCGGGGCTGTCGGCACCCGTCTCACCCTGCGGTGTGGTGGGCAGGTCGACGTCCGTGAGGTCGAGGTCGACCCGATCGTCCACGAGTGCAGCGGCTTTGGTCTTTTTCGAGGTGCGCTTGGGTTTTTCGGGTTTGTCGATGCCTTCAGTTTCGACCTTGGCGTGGCGGGGTGGGATGGCCAGGCGGAGGACGTCGGCTCGGGTCCCGGCATAGCGGGAGGCGACGGCGGCGACGAGTTTCAGGATCTCGGGGGTAAGGACTCGTTCACCGGAGACAACTCGTTCGAGGCGGACGAGTTTGCCTGTGTGATCGGATCGTTCGAGACGTTCGAGGAGGTATCCGTCGATGAGGCGGCCGGAGAAGCGGACTCGGACCCGGACGCCGGGCTGGGCGAGTTCGTCGAGCTCGGGCGGGACGAGGTAGTCGAAATCGCGGTCCAGGTGGGCGGGTTCGAGCAGCGGGAGGACGCGCGCGATGGGGCGCGCGACGCCAACGACGGCGGGAGCGTCGGGCTCGGAAGGGTTTTCCGTGCCCGACGCTCCCGTCGGAAAGAGTGGGGTGCCGGTCAATTACAGCCCGGCGGCCGCGCGCAGCTTCTCCGCGCGGTCGGTGCGCTCCCACGGCAGATCGACATCCGTGCGGCCGAAGTGGCCGTAGGCGGCGGTCGGCGCGTAGATCGGGCGCAGCAGGTCCAGGTCGCGAATGATCGCGCCGGGACGCAGGTCGAAGACCTCACCGATGGCGTCGGAGATCTTGATCGGGTCGATCAGCTCGGTGCCGAAGGTCTCCACGAACAGGCCGACCGGGGCGGCCTTGCCGATGGCGTAGGCGACCTGGACCTCGACGCGCTCGGCCAGGCCGGCCGCGACGACGTTCTTGGCGACCCAGCGCATGGCGTAGGCGGCCGAGCGGTCGACCTTCGACGGGTCCTTGCCGGAGAAGGCGCCGCCACCGTGGCGGGCCATGCCGCCGTAGGTGTCGACGATGATCTTGCGGCCGGTCAGGCCCGCGTCACCCATCGGGCCACCGAGAACGAACTTGCCGGTCGGGTTGACCAGCAGTCGGACGTTGGAGGTGTCCAACGGATTCGGCAGCTTCAGCTCGGCGAGCACCGAGTCGACGACCTTCTCGCGGATGTCCGGGGTCAGCAGGTTGTCGAGGTCGATGTCGGCCGCGTGCTGGGTCGAGATGACCACGGTGTCGAGGCGCTTGGGGATCGAGCCGTCGTATTCGATGGTGACCTGGGTCTTGCCGTCGGGACGCAGGTACGGCAGCACGCCGGACTTGCGGACCTCGGTCAGCCGGCGGGAGAGCTTGTGCGCCAGCGAGATCGGCAGCGGCATCAGCTCGGGGGTCTCGATGGTGGCGTAGCCGAACATCAGGCCCTGGTCGCCCGCGCCCTGACGCGCGATGTCATCGTCCTCGCCGCCGACGCGGGCCTCGTGCGAGGTGTCCACGCCCTGAGCGATATCCGGCGACTGCGCGCCGATGGCGACGTTCACGCCACAGGAGGCGCCGTCGAAACCCTTTGCCGAGGAGTCGTATCCGATCTCCAGGACCTTCTCGCGAACGATGGTCGGGATATCGGCGTAAGCGGTCGTGGTGACCTCACCGGCCACGTGCACCTGACCGGTGGTCACCAGGGTTTCCACCGCGACCCGGCTGCGCGGATCGGCCGCGAGCAACGCGTCGAGGATGGAATCGCTGATGGCATCACAGATTTTGTCGGGGTGACCTTCGGTGACCGACTCACTGGTGAATAGGCGGCTGCCAGACGTGCGCACAGTTCTTCCCTCTCCCTCAACGGGTTCTCGTATCGGGGTGCGACAGTAGCGTCTCCGCGCCATCGCACAACCCTTTGTCTCAGGTTATTCCAATATGTGCGTCACAGGGGCGGGCTGCCACCATGACGAACACATTGTGACTCAGACAGTTGTCGACCCGCGTCTGCCTATCAGACGCGGGCGTCAACCGCCTGAACCCTGCGGTGCCGAGGCTTCAGCGGAGCAAGGGGCCGAGTGCGTCGAGCACTCGGCTGGCCAAAAGCGCCTTGGACCCGTGGTCCAGGGCGATCTCGGTGCCATCGGCACCGAGCAACCAGCCGTCGTTGGTATCGACCTCGAAGGCCTTACCCTCCCCGACGGCGTTCACGACCAGCAGGTCGCAGCCTTTGCGGGCGAGCTTGGCCCGGGCGTGGGTGAGCACATCCGCGTGCTCGTCCCCGGTCTCGGCGGCGAAGCCGACGATCGCGGTGCCCGGAAGGTGCCCGTCTCGACGGGCCTGTACCAACCCGGCCAGGATATCCGGTGTCTTGGCGAGTGCGATCGAATCCGGTTCTCCCGCACCCTTTTTGATTTTAGCCGCCGCCACGTTGATGGGGCGGAAGTCGGCCACCGCCGCGGCCATGATGACCGCGTCCGCGCCGAGGGCGTGCTTGTCGACGGCCACCTTCAGCTGTTCGGCGGTGGTCACGTGGACCACCTCGACCGCCGCGGGAGCGTCGAGTCCGATGGTATTGCCCGCGATCAGCGTCACCTGCGCGCCACGCTGGGCGGCCAGGCGAGCGACTGCGTAGCCCTGCTTGCCGGAGCTCCGATTGCCAAGGAAGCGAACGGGATCCAGCGGCTCGCGGGTGCCGCCGGCGGTGACGACCACGCGGCGACCCTCGAGGTCGCGCGGCAGCGCGTCGGCGCGTTCGAGCAGCAGCCGGGCCAGACCGAAGATCTCCTCCGGCTCGGGCAGCCGACCCGGACCGGTATCGGTTCCGGTGAGGCGACCCGAGGCGGGTTCCATCACGACCGCGCCGTGCGCACGCAGCGTCGCCACGTTCGCGCGGGTGGCCGGGTGCTCCCACATCTCGGTATGCATGGCCGGCGCGAACAGGATCGGACATCGCGCGGTCAACAGCGTGGCGGTGAGCAGATCGTCGGCGCGACCCTGCGCGACGCGGGCCATCAGGTCCGCGGTCGCCGGGGCGATGACGACCAGGTCGGCCTCCTGGCCGAGGCGCACGTGCGGCACCTGCGGCACATCGGCGAAGACACCGGTGTGCACGGGATGTCCGGACAGCGCCTCGAAGGTGGCCTTGCCGACGAAGTTCAACGCCGACTCGGTGGGAATGACACGAACCTCGTGCCCGGTTTCGGTGAACCGGCGCACGAGGTTGCAGCTCTTGTAGGCGGCGATACCGCCGCCGACTCCGACGACGACTCGGGTCACCGCGGTTTTACTCGCCTTCGGAGTGCTCGAGCAGGTCGGCGTGGATCTCGCGCATCGCCACCGACAGCGGCTTCTCCTGCAGACCCGGCTCGACCAGCGGACCGACGTATTCGAGAATGCCGTCGCCGAGCTGGTTGTAGTAATCGTTGATCTGCCGGGCACGCTTGGCCGCGTAGATGACCAGCGCGTACTTGGACGAAGTCCGCTCCAGCAGTTCGTCGATCGGCGGGTTGGTGAGGCCGACCGGAGTGTCGTAGGCGGGAACGGTCTTGATGTCCGTACTCACTAGGAAGGCTCCTGCGGGGTTGTTCGGAAGGGGGCTATCGGCCCCGTCTGCTGTCTGATCGATCGAGACAGAGACGGGCCGATGGTCGGTTTCGTCGGTTTTGCGACCTACGATCCCGAATTTGTGCTAACGAACAACGATACCAACTGCTCACAGGCGGTGGTCACGTGGTCGTTCACGATGACGATGTCGAACTCGTCACATGCCGCCAATTCGGTGCGCGCCGTCTGCAGACGACGCTCGATCACCTCGGGCGATTCCGTCCCGCGTGACGTCAGGCGGGACACCAGCTCATCCCAGCTGGGCGGGGCCAGGAAGACCAGTTTGGCCTCCGGCATCGTCTTGCGGATCGAGCGCGCGCCCTCGAGGTCTACCTCGATCAGGACGTGATGCCCTGTGGCGAGCGCTTCCCGCACGGGTGCGGCCGGGGTGCCCGACCGCTGCAGTCCACCGTGGATATCGGCCCATTCGAGCAGTTCGCCGTCGTCGATCATGGCGTCGAACTTTTCGCGGGTGACGAATCGGTAGTCCTGACCGTCGACCTCCCCGGGCCGCGGAGCCCGGGTGGTGGCCGACACACTGAATACCAATTCGGGCAGTCGTTCGCGCACGCAGCGCACGACAGTGGACTTACCGACGGCCGAGGGGCCGACCAGAACAACCAGTCGACCCTTCCGAGTGTGTTCGACCACCCTCGGATTAATCGGCGCTGAAGTCGAACCGGGCCAGCAGCGCCTTACGCTGCCGGTCGCCCAGTCCGCGCAGGCGGCGGGTGGGAGCGATCTCGAGCTCGCTCATGATTTCGGCCGCCTTGACCTTGCCAACCTTCGGCAGAGCCTCGAGCAGCGCCGAAACCTTCATCTTGCCGAGAACTTCGTCCTTCTCGGCATCGGCCAGGACCGTCTTCAGATCGGTACCGCCACGCTTCAGACGCTCCTTGAGCTCCGCCCGAGCGCGGCGAGCGGCAGCCGCCTTCTCCAAAGCAGCGGCGCGCTGCTCGTCAGTCAGCTGGGGAAGGGCCACGGTTCCTCCGTCTCATCGTTCATTGCTTGATCTACCTCCGGTAACCCGGTGGTCTCAGCGACCGTACCCACGACGCCTGCCGATTGCGAACCCACCCCCCAGGTCAGCGCGTGATTCGGCGCGCGACCCGGCCGGATGCACGGCCGCGCGGGCCGTCTCGAAGCGGCTCCCGAGCTCCGTTCGGGGGTGCCGCGAATATCCTTGCAGCCAGGGGTTTTTCGCGAACTTGACAGGGCTCGCGGGAGGCCGGACTGGCCCCGGATGAAACCGTGACCGAGCTGTAATCTCGCGACCTGGATTTTTCTTGGATTTCTCGGCGTGTCGTTCGAATCCGTACCGCGTGTCGCACCTCACGACAGCCGTTCGCTACAGCGATGAAACACACAATTCCGACATGGTTCCGGTGCAGGTAGGGCAGGGTGTGGGGCCCCGGATTACCGCCAGGACCGCCTGTTTCGGGCCCTGGCGGACACGCTCGCGCGCGAAACCGGGGTCGAGCGACACACTCACCGCCACGGCGACGGCGGCGGTGAGACGAGCGATCAGGACAAGCGTTCGATCTGTTCGCGCTGGGCGAACACGCGAAACTCAGTCGTCGTACTGGCAGAACTCGATGAGCGTGCCCTCGGGAGCGCGCACGTGTGCCACGCGCATGCCCCAGGCAGGCTGATCGACGGGCTCGGCGACGATCTGCGCACCGCGCTCGCGCACGACGGCGACGGACTTGTCGACGTCCGCGACGCGCAGCACCACGACCACGCCGTCGACGCCGTCGCGCGGACGATGCTCGGCGCCGATGGCGGCGTCCTGATAGGCGCGGGTGAACAGCGCGAGATCGCGGCCGTCGAGGCTGAAGCAGGCGTACGGGCCGTCGTCGGATTCCGGTACGTCGCCGGGGGTTTCGTGCTTCAGGGCCAGACCGAGCACCTCGCGATAGAAGCGATAGCTGGGCGCGAAATCGTCCACCAGGACGCGGGTCTGGGCGTAGGAGACGAGGCCGAGGGCGGCATCGGACATGAGAAATCCCACCTTTCTACCGAGCGGTCCGGTTCAGCGTAATGCGCGGCAGAAGAGCGGGTGTCACACGTTCAGGGATGGAATCAGTTGCTTTCCATGGCGATTCGCAGCCCGAGGCCGACCATGAAGGTGCCCATGGCGGCGTCGAGCGCGCGGCGCACCCGGCGGCGGGTGAACACCTGCCGCAGCGCGCCCACCCCGAAGGCCAGGGTCACGAACCAGAGCAGATTGGCGACCGTGCACACCATGGCCAGTTCCAGGGTGCCGAGCGCGGAGGGGTGCGCGGGCAGGAACTGCGGGACCAGGGCGATGAAGAACACGGCGCACTTGGGGTTCAGCAGATTGGTGAGCAGGCCCTGCCGGAACGCGACCGGCGTGGCGCGGCGATTCGCCGCGGCCTCCGGGTCGGGCCGGTAGTCCCCGCGCCGGGCGGCCAGCAGGGCGCGAATCCCGATGAACGCCAGATAGATCGCGCCGACCAGCTTCACCACCGTGTACGCCTCGGCCGACGCCGCCAGCAGCCCGGCCACGCCGACCGCGGTCACCAGCGCCCACACGAACACGCCCACCGCGATGCCGCCCGCACTCGCGACGCCGGCGCGGCGGCCCGAGACCACCGAATTCCGCAGCACGATCAGGAAATCCGGCCCGGGCGACATGGAGCCGAGCACGATCACCCCGGCCAGCGTGAGAATCTCGGTGAGCGACAGCACCCGGCCAGCCTACGCGGCGACCGGATACCGATTTCGGGTTCGATTCAGGCGGTGGGCCAGAAGTCCTTCAAGCCCGGAGCGGCTTCCCCGCCCTGCCGCAGACCCGCTTCGTAGGCGGGCTCGAGGGCGGCGGCATTGAACAGATCGAGGCCGTAGGCGGCGATCGCGTCGGCGTCGGGGACGATGAAAGATGTTGCCGCGCCGCCCAGGTCACGGTCGGAGGGAACGTGCGGAAACAGGTGCGCGAGGGGCTCGATGATCAGGATGCGTTCGGCGCCGGCGGCCAGGTCGGCATTGATGGGTGAGCGCATGCCGCCGTCGATGTAGAAGTCGCCGTCGATCGGAATGGGCGGGAAGACACCGGGAACCGAGGTGCTCGACGCCAATGCCTCGGGCAGGGTGGCCTTGCCGTCGGGCGTCCACACCTGCAGGTCGCCGGTGGTGACGCTGACGGCGGTGATCCGCAGATCGCGTTGCGGCCAGGCCACATTGCCGACGAAGCCGCCGATGCGGGCGATGTGGGCGGCCGGGTCGCCGACGTTCATCTCGAGAGCGCGCGCACCAACGCGGCGGCGGGCCTCGGCGGGATCCAGTCCGGGCGTGGCCAGCAGGCCCAGGATCTCGCCGAAGCTGTTCGGGTCGAACTCGATCGGCTCCAGGTCGGAGTCGGGGCCGGGGCGACGCAGCAGCAGCGTCAGATCGACCTCGGCGGCCAGCGCCGCGCCGACGACCGCACCCGCGGAGGTGCCGACGATGCGTTCGGCCAGCGCGGTGTCGATGCCGTGCTCACGCAGGCCGATGACGACGCCTGCCATCCAGCTCAGGCCGACCGCGCCACCCCCTCCGAGCACGAGGGCATGACCAATTCCGTTGGGCGGTACCGCGGCAGACATGCCGCCACTGTAACCGCTCAACCGACGAAGCGGAGAGGGATCCTCCGATAGCGGTGGGTATCGGGTCAGGCGCTCGGCCACACCCCGCGCAGGCGCTCGGCGACCTCGGCCGCCTGCCGCCAACCGGCGTCGTAGGCGAGCCGCAACCCGGCATGATCCCAGACATTGGGATCCATGAGCGGCTTGGCCTCATCGTCGGGCACCACGAAAATCACCGTGGCATCGCCCAATTCGCTGTCCGACTGCGCATGCGGGAACAGGCCGGCCATCGGCTCCACGATGACGATGACCTCCGCGCCCGCGGCCAGACCCGCATTGATCGGCGAGATCAGGCCGCCGTCGAGGTAGTAGGTCCCGTCTACGGGAATGGGCGGGAAGACGCCCGGCGCGGCGGTGCTCGACGCGACAGCCTCCGCGAGGGTGGCCTTGCCGTCGGGGAACCAGGTGTGCAGGCCGCCGGTGCTGACATCGGCGGCGGTGATGACCAGATCGCGATCCGGCCAGCCGGTCGCGCCCAGCGTCCGCGACATGCGTGCGATGTGCTCGGCAGGCTGGCCGACGTTCATCTCGAGGGCGAGTTCGCCGATGCGGCGGCGACTCTCGTCCGGACCCAGCCCGAGACCGGCCACGGTGGCGATGATCCGCCGCAAACCCGAAGCGTCCGGCGGCGCGTCGGGACCGGCCCCGGTCGTCCCCGCCACCAGTGCGACCAGGTCGACCTCGTTGGCCAGATTGGCCGCCACCACCGCACCCGCGGAGGTGCCGACGAACCGGTCCGCACGCGACAGGTCGATGCCGAGCTCTCGGAGCCCGACCGCCAGACCGGTCATCCAGCGGATGCCGACGCCACCACCGCCGCCGAGTACGAGTGCATTGCGAAATCCATTGGGCGACACTGGAGAAGACATGCCGCCACTGTAACCACAAATTCCGCCGGGCCGGTGGAGCGTGCCGAAACGCCTCGGGGCACCGGAATCGATCCGATGCCCCGAGGTGTGCAGTGCGGTGAATCAGTGCTGCAGGAAGGCGAATTCGGCTTGCAGTTCGGCCACCTTGTGTTCGAGAGCGGCGACGGTCGGGCCTGCCTTGAGGACCTCGCGGGAGACGTTCGGCAGGACTGCGCCGAGGTCGTTTGCGGGGACCAGGTTGCGGATGGAGTCCGCTCCCCCGCCCTGGGCGCCGACGCCGGGCATGAGGATGGGGCCGTTGAGCTTGCTCAGGTCCGGGACCTTGTCCAGGGTCGCGCCGATCACCACGCCGACGGAACCGAATTCGGTTCCGGCGTTCGCGGTGGCCGCGTCGTCGACCATGCGCTGGGCGATGGTGCGGCCGTCGGGTCCGGTGATGTTCTGCAGCTCCACGCCCTCCGGATTGGAGGTGGCGGCGAGGACGAACACTCCGCGGCCGTTCGCCTTGGCGAGGTCGAGGGCCGGTGTGAGGGAGCCGAATCCGAGGTACGGCGAGATGGTGACCGCGTCGGTGCCCAAAGGCCCGTCGGCGAGCCAGGCGTGGGCGTAGGCGTCCATGGTGGAGCCGATGTCGCCGCGCTTGGCGTCGGCGAGCACCAGGGTGCCCGCCTCACGCAGTGCGGAGATCGTCTCCTCCAGCACCATGATTCCGGCCGAACCGTAGGTCTCGAAGAACGCGACCTGCGGTTTGACCAGTGCCACCTTGCCCGCGAAGGCGCGCACGCAGGCGTCGGCGAACTTCGCCACGCCCGCGGCGTCCTCGGTCAGGCCCCAGGCCCGCAGCAGCGGCGGATGCGGGTCGATGCCGACGCACAGCGGACCGTGCTCGCGCATCGATTCCCGCAGCCGCACACCGAAGCTGGTCATCCGCGCAGCACCGCGTGGAGTTCCTGCAGGGAGCGCACGCCGATGCCGCCGCGAATGGTGGCCTCGATGCCCTGCACGGCCGCGGCCGCACCCTGCACGGTGGTGATGCACGGGATGTTCGCACCGACTGCGGCGGTGCGGATCTCGTAGCCGTCCACGCGCGGACCGTTGTTGCCGTACGGGGTGTTGAAGACGATGTCGACCTCCCCGTCCTTGATCATGTCCACGATGCTGGGCTGGTCGGCGGCCTCGTCGGAGTGCTTGCGCACCTGCTCGCAGGGAATACCGTTGCGGCGCAGCATTTCCGCGGTGCCCTCGGTGGCGAGGATGCGGAAGCCGAGGTCGTGCAGGCGCTTGACCGGGAACACCATGGCGCGCTTGTCGCGGTTGGCGATCGAGACGAAGGCGGCGCCTTCGGTCGGCAGCGAACCGTAGGAGGCGGTCTGCGACTTGGCGAATGCGGTGCCGAAGTCGGCGTCGATGCCCATGACCTCACCGGTGGACTTCATCTCCGGGGAGAGCAGCGAGTCGATGCCGCTGCCGTCGGGCCGCTTGAAGCGGTGGAACGGCAGGACCGCTTCCTTGACCGCGACGGGGGCGTCGATCGGCACGGTGCCGCCGTCGCCCTCGGCCGGGAGCAGGCCTTCCTTGCGGAGTTCGGCGATGCTGGCGCCCAAGGCGATTCGCGCCGCCGCCTTGGCGAGGGGCACCGCGGTGGCCTTGGAGACGAACGGCACGGTGCGGCTGGCGCGCGGGTTGGCCTCGAGGACGTAGAGCACATCGTCCTTGAGCGCGTACTGCACGTTCAGCAGGCCCTTGACGCCGATGCCCTTGGCGAGCGCGGTGGTCGAGCGGCGCACGGCCTCGATATCGCTGCGGCCCAGGGTGATCGGGGGCAGGGCGCACGCCGAGTCACCGGAGTGGATACCGGCTTCTTCGATGTGCTCCATGACTCCGCCGAGGTAGACCTCTTCGCCGTCGCACAGGGCGTCGACGTCGATCTCGATGGCGTCTTCCAGGAACCGGTCGATGAGCACCGGGCGATCCGGGCTGATGTCGGTGGCGCGGGAGATGTAGCCCTCGAGGGTGGCCTCGTCGTAGACGATCTCCATGCCGCGGCCGCCCAGCACGTAGGACGGGCGCACCAGCACCGGGTAGCCGATCTCGGCGGCGATCTTCTTGGCCGCGGTGAAGGTGGTGGCGGTGCCGTACTTCGGAGCCGGAAGACCCGCGGCGACAAGGACATCACCGAATTCGGCGCGATCCTCGGCCAGGTCGATGGCGGCGGCGGAGGTGCCGACCACGGGCACGCCCGCGTCCGTCAGCTTCTGGGCGAGACCCAGCGGGGTCTGACCGCCGAGCTGGCAGATGACGCCGACGACGGTGCCGGACTCGGTCTCCGCGTGGTACACCTCGAGCACGTCCTCGAAGGTGAGCGGCTCGAAGTAGAGACGATCGGCGGTGTCGTAGTCGGTGGAGACGGTCTCGGGGTTGCAGTTGACCATGACGGTCTCGTAGCCCGCATCCGAAAGCGTCTGCGCCGCATGCACACACGAGTAGTCGAACTCGATGCCCTGACCGATGCGGTTGGGACCCGAACCCAGGATGAGCACCTTCTCGCGCTCACGCTGCGGGGCCACCTCGGATTCGGCGGCGGGATCCAGCTCGTAGGCCGAGTAGTGGTACGGGGTCTTGGCCTCGAACTCGGCGGCGCAGGTGTCGACGGTCTTGAACACCGGGCGGATCTGCAGGCGGTGACGCAGTGCGCGCACCCCGTCCTCGCCCGCGAGTTCCGGTCGCAGCGCGGCGATCTGGCGATCGGACAGGCCGTAGTGCTTGGCGGTGCGCAGCAGCGGCTCGTCGAGTACGGCGGCGTCGAGGATCTCCTGACGCAGCTCGACCAGGGCGGCGACCTCGGCCACGAACCACGGGTCGATGCCCGAAGCCTTGGCGGTGTCCTCGATGCTCGCGCCCAGGCGCAGCGCCCGCTCCACCTGGTAGATGCGGCCCTCGGTCGGGGTGCGCAGATCCTCGAGGATGGCCTCGACGTCGGTCCAGTCGCCGTCGGGCTGGGTCCAGAAGCCGGTGGCCTTGGTCTCCAGCGAGCGCAGCACCTTGCCGAGTGCCTCGGAGAAGTTGCGGCCCATCGACATTGCCTCGCCGACCGACTTCATGGTGGTGGTCAGCGTCGGGTCCGCGCCCACGAACTTCTCGAACGCGAACCGCGGGGCCTTGACGACCACGTAGTCCAGGGTCGGCTCGAAGCAGGCCGGGGTTTCCCCGGTGATGTCGTTGACGATCTCGTCCAGGGTGTAGCCGATGGCCAGCTTGGCGGCGATCTTGGCGATCGGGAAACCCGTTGCCTTGGAAGCCAACGCGGACGAGCGCGACACGCGCGGGTTCATCTCGATGACGATGAGGCGGCCGTCGGCCGGGTCCACCGCGAACTGGATGTTGCAGCCGCCGGTGTCGACGCCGACCTCGCGCAGGATGTCGATGCCGAGATCGCGCATCTTCTGGTATTCGCGGTCGGTGAGGGTCATGGCCGGGGCGACGGTGACCGAGTCACCGGTGTGCACGCCCATCGGGTCCACGTTCTCGATCGAGCAGACGATGACCACATTGTCGTTGCGGTCGCGCATGAGCTCGAGCTCGAATTCCTTCCAGCCCAGGATGGATTCCTCGATGAGCACGTTCGCGGTCGGCGAGGCAGCGAGGCCGCCACCGGCGATGCGATCGAGATCGTCGTGGTTGTAGGCCATGCCCGAGCCCAGGCCGCCCATGGTGAACGACGGGCGCACGACCACCGGGAAACCCAGTTCGGCGACGGTGTCGCGGACCTCGGCCATGGTGTAGCAGACCTTGGAGCGCGCGGACTCACCGCCGACCTTGGCGACGATGTCCTTGAACTTCTGGCGGTCCTCACCACGCTGGATGGCCTCGAAGTCCGCGCCGATCAGCTCGACGTTGTACTTCTCCAGGATGCCGTTGTCGTGCAGGGCGACAGCGCAATTGAGCGCGGTCTGCCCGCCCAGGGTCGCGAGAATCGCGTCGGGACGCTCCTTGGCGATGACCTTCTCGACGAATTCCCAGGTGATCGGCTCGACATAGGTCGCGTCCGCGAACTCCGGGTCGGTCATGATGGTCGCCGGGTTGGAGTTCACCAGCGACACGCGCAGACCCTCGGACCGCAGGACGCGACACGCCTGGGTTCCCGAGTAGTCGAACTCGCAAGCCTGGCCGATGACGATCGGGCCCGAGCCGATCACCAGGATGTGGTTGAGGTCGGTACGGCGTGGCATCAGGCACCTTCCATCAGCATGGCGAAACGGTCGAAGAGGTAGGCGGCGTCGTGGGGACCGGCCGCGGCCTCGGGGTGGTACTGCACGGAGAAGGCGCGGCCGCTCACCAGCTGCACACCCTCGACGACACCGTCGTTGGCGCACACGTGGGAGACCTCGGCCTTACCGAACGGGGTGTCGAACACCTCGCCGCGCTCGCCTTCCAGGGCGAAGCCGTGGTTCTGGGCGGTGATCGAGATGCGGCCCGAATGATGTTCGATGACCGGCACATTGATGCCGCGGTGGCCGAACTTCATCTTGTAGGTGTTGCGCCCGAAGGCGCGGCCCAGGATCTGGTTGCCGAAGCAGATGCCGAACAGCGGGATGTCCTCGCCCAGCACCTGCTGGGTGAGGGCCACCATGGCGTCCTGGGTGGCCGGGTCACCGGGACCGTTCGACAGGAACACCCCGTTGGGGTTGAGTTCCTTGATCTGGTCGAAGGTGACGTTCGACGGCACCACGTGCACCCGCATGCCGCGCTGGGCGAACATGCGCGGGGTGTTGGACTTGATGCCCAGGTCGACCGCGACGACGGTGAAGCGGTGCTCGCCGACCGGGTCGACGGTGTACATCTCATCGGTGGAGACCTCGGCGGCGAGGTCCGCGCCCAGCATGGAGGCCTGCCCGTTGACCCGCGCCAGCATGTCCTCGTACTCGGTCAGCGACGCACCGGAGAAGATGCCCGCCTTCATGGAGCCGCGAGTGCGCAAGTGCCGCACCAGGGCCCGGGTGTCGATGCCCGCGATGCCGACGACGTTCTGGTTCTCCAGCTCGGTCTGCAGGGTGCGGTTGCTGCGCCAGTTGGAGGCGCGGCGCGCGGGGTCACGCACGGCGTATCCGGCGACCCAGATCTTGCCGGACTCGTCGTCCTCGTCGTTCCAGCCGGTGTTGCCGATCTGCGGCGCGGTGGCCACCACGATCTGGCGGTCGTAGCTGGGGTCGGTCAGGGTCTCCTGGTACCCGGTCATGGCGGTGCAGAACACCGCCTCGCCCAAGGTTTCTCCGACAGCGCCGAAGGTCGATCCGCGGAATACACGGCCGTCCTCGAGCACCATCACTGCGGTATCGCCGCTGCTCATGCCTCGTCTCCCGTCTTCGTTGCTGCGGTCCATGCCGGGTACACCGCCTTGTCATCGCCGCGGAAACCGGTATCCACCTCGGTCCCGGTCGGCAATGTCCAGCGAATCACCAGCACACCGTCTTCGGTCATAACCTTGCCCGCGTGCCCGCGCTCGGCGCGCACTGCGGTAATGGATTCCTGGGGAATCCAGATCGTTGCCGCGCCATCCCTTTCGAGGAGGATGCCGCGCTCGAATCGTGTGAGTTCCGCCGTGGCGCGGAAACCCAGATCACCCACCGTGATTCGCTGAATCCAGCTGGGGGCCAGGGTGCTGCCGAGGTAGAGGCCCGTGGTCGGCTCCAGCAGCTGCGCACCGCAGTCGCCGGGGATAGGGGGCAGGTCACCGATCGCACCGGCCTGCTTCTTGGCCCGACTGGTCCAAGCCCAGTACATGAGCTCCAGGCACAGCGCGAACAGCACCAGCAATCCCACCACTTGCAGTGTGCGTTCCATTACGGTCCTCCTCGGTACCCCACCCGCCGCTAACCGGCGACGATCTTGCCGTCCCGGGCGGTGGCCTTGCCGCGCAGGAAGGTGGCGGTCACCTTCGCGGGCAGGGTCATCGCCTGGAACGGGGTGTTGCGGGCGATCGAGGCCAATTCCTTGGCTTCGACCGTCCATTCGGCGGCCGGGTCGATCAGCACCACGTTCGCGGGCTCGCCGACCGCGAGGGGTCGGCCCTGATCGTCCAGGCCCACGATCGCGGCCGGGTTCTCGCTCATGACCTTGGCGACACCGCGCCAGTCGAGCAGGCCCGGCTTGACCATGGTCTCCACGATGATCGACAGCGCGGTCTCCAAGCCGAGCATGCCGGGACGGGCGGCCGCGAATTCGCAGCACTTGTCCTGATCGGCGTGCGGGGCGTGGTCGGTGGCGACACAGTCGATGACACCGTCGGCCAGCGCTCGGCGCAGCGCGGCCACGTCGGAGGTCTCGCGCAGCGGCGGGTTCACCTTGTTGACTGCGTCGTAGGTCTCCAGGCGCGAGTCGTCCAGCAGCAGATGATGCGGGGTGACCTCGGCGGTGATCGAAATACCTTGCGCCTTGGCCCATTTCAGCAGTTCGACGGTGCCCGCGGTGGAGGCGTGGCAGATGTGCACGCGTGCACCGGCGTCGCGGGCCAGCAGTGCGTCGCGAGCCACGATGGATTCCTCGGCGGCGCGCGGCCAGCCGGCCAGGCCCAGGCGGGCGGCGTTCGGACCCTCGTGTGCGACAGCGCCCTTGGTCAGGCGCGGCTCCTCGGCGTGCTGCGCGATGAGCACTCCGAGGGAGTTCGCGTATTCCAGTGCGCGGCGCATGATCAGCGGGTCGTAGACGCACATGCCGTCGTCGGAGAACATGCGCACCTGACCGAGACCGGCTGCCATGGTGCCCATTTCGGCGAGCTGCTTGCCCTCGAGGCCGACGGTGACGGCACCCACCGGGTACACGTCGACCAGGCCGACCTCCTGGCCGCGCTTCCACACGTGGTCGGTGATGACCGCATTGTCGGCGACCGGGCTGGTGTTGGCCATGGCGAAGACCGCCGTGTAGCCACCGAGAGCCGCTGCGGCGGAACCGGTTTCGATGGTCTCGGTGTCTTCACGACCCGGCTCGCGCAGATGCGTGTGCATATCGATGAAGCCGGGAAGCAGGAACTGCCCGGTGCCGTCGACGATTTCGGCGTCGTCGGCTTTCAGGCCCGCGCCGATCTCGCGGATCTCGCCGTCGGCGAGCAGCACGTCGACCGCTTCACCTTCGCCGTACAGACGGACATTCTTGATCAGGACGCTCATGCCACCACCTCGTCGGTTCCGACCAGCAGGCGGAACAGCACCGCCATGCGCATATGGACACCGTTGTTGACCTGTTGCAGCACCGCCGCTTTCGGGGAGTCGGCCACGGTGAAACCGATCTCCATGCCGCGCAGCATCGGACCCGGATGCAGCACGACCGCGTGGTCGTCGAGCATGTTCAGGCGACGCTCGTTGAGCCCGTAGCGGATCGAGTACTCGCGCGCCGACGGGAAGAACCCGCCGTTCATGCGCTCGGCCTGCACGCGCAGCATCATGACCGCGTCCGCGCCCGGCAGTTCGGCGTCCAGGGAATCCGAGATCCGCACCGGCCAGGCTTCGACGCCGATCGGCAGCAGCGTGCGCGGCGCGACCAGTACCACCTCGGCACCGAGGGTGCTGAGCAGGAAGGCATTCGAGCGCGCGACCCGGCTGTGCAGGATGTCGCCGACCAGCACGACCCGCTTGCCCTCGAGGTCGCCGAGGCGCTGACGCAGGGTCAGCGCGTCCAGCAGCGCCTGGGTGGGGTGCTCGTGCATGCCGTCACCGGCATTGATGATCGCGGGGCCGGGACCGGCGTAACCGCTTGCGTCCTGGTCCATTTCGGCGAACCAGCGCGCGATCTGGTGTGCCGCGCCGGAAGCCGGGTGCCGCACGATGAGCGCGTCCGCGCCCGCCGCGTGCAGGGTCAGCGCGGTGTCGCGCAGCGATTCACCCTTGGAGACAGAGGAACTCGACGCGCTCACATTGATCACGTCGGCGCTCATCCACTTGCCCGCGACCTCGAAGGAGACCCGGGTGCGGGTGGAATTCTCGAAGAACGCGGTCATGACGGTGCGTCCGCGCAGCGTCGGCAGCTTCTTGACCTCGCGGCCCAGCAGCGCCTGCTCGAACCGCTCCGCCTCGTCCAGCAAACCCGTGGCCGCGTCCCGGTCCAGGTCGGTGACCGACAGCAGATGCTTCACTCGTTGTCACCTTCCTGACGCAGATAGACACCGTCGCGACCGTCGTGCTCGCGCAGCAGCACCGAGATGTCCTCGGTGCGGGCGGTGGGGACGTTCTTGCCGACATAGTCGGCGCGGATGGGGAGTTCGCGATGACCGCGATCGATCAGCACGGCGAGCTGCACCGCGCGCGGGCGCCCCAGATCGCGCAGCCCGTCCAGCGCGGAGCGGACGGTGCGGCCGGAGAACAGGACATCGTCGACCAGCACCACCAGCGCGTCCTCGATCCCACCCTCGGGCACCGAGGTGCGCTCGAGCGGACGATGCGGCTTGGAGCGCAGATCATCCCGATAAAGGGTGATATCCAGGGAACCCATCGCGGGGCGCACGCCGGAGAATTCCTCGATCCGGTTCGCCAGACGATGAGCGAGAGTGGTTCCGCGAGTGGGAATTCCGATCAGCACCACGCGGGCAAGCGTCGGGTCGCCGGAGTCCAGAGCCGTCTTCTCGATGATCTGGTGCGCCATGCGCGCGATCGTCCGGCCGACATCCGAATCCGAGAGCAGCTCACGCCCGGCCCCGACCTTGTCCGGGTCGTGCCGCTGCGAGAACTCGCCAGCGCTCGACTTGGCCGCCCTATCTTCGGGCACAGCCATGCCGACCTCCTTCCCCGCCTCACGGGACGGTCCGTTAAAGGATGTCTTTCGCCGACGAACCCTACCAGCGCCCCCACCGGCCTTTAACCCCGCACCCCCTCCGCAACCCACCCCGGCGCGCCGCACCCCCACCACCCCCGACCTGCCGCAACCCACCACACCCCGCCTCACCAGCAAGTCCGCAGCAATACAACCGCCCGGCGGCTGTGGCGCGGTTCACGCCACCGTGCCGCCGGGCCTCACTCCTGATCCGCCAACGCCGCCAGGATCGCCGAGGTGTCGTGGTAATACGGCCGGAACTCCGTGATCAACCCGTCTTCGAATCCGATCCACTGCAACAGCGACGTCTCCACCACCCGCCCACTGCCGCGCGCCCGCAGCCGCCCCCGGCTGTACACCACGACCCGATCCCCCTCGGACACGAACCGCTGCTCGTCGAACCACAACCCATCCCAACTGGCCCCCATTGCGGCGAGAAATCCCCGCATCCCGCAATGCCCACGCCACTGCCCGCCGTAGGGCAGGCAGTCGGCCTGATACATCACGACATCCGCCGCCAGATACTTCGCCATGCCCTCGAACCCGGCACCATCGGTCAGATAGGCGGCCTCGGCCGCATAGAAACCGCGCAGGGTCGCCATCACATCGGTTGTCATGTCCCCCAGCCTCACCGGCCCGAGCCGCCCGCGCTGGCGAGAATCGGCCGATGCATTGCCCCCGGCCCGCCCGTCCTCACCGATTGCCGCGCAGCAGTTGTGCGCCGGCGGCAAGGGCCGTGCCGACGTCTTCGGACAAGCGCACGCGGCTCTCCCGGCGCGGCTCTCCGCTCTCCGGGTAGGAGCGGCACTCGGCGAATCCGCCGCCACGGAACTCGGAGTGGACGATCAGCCAGCGGTGACCGGCGTCGACGTGGGCTACGGCGAGATCCCCGACCAGGGTAGCGATCCCGGCGAACATGCGGCGCAGCATCGCCGCCGATTCGACGGGGTCCGAATAGACGCCGCCCCAGCCTGATTGGGCAATAACGACAAGCGGGCCGGCGCAAAGCTGATAGGTGATGGCGTAGGAGTTGATGCCGTGGCCCGCGTGCGAGACCGCGACATAGTCGGGCACCCAGGCGCGCTGAGCTTCTTGGATGTAGCCGTGGAACATGTACATCTCGAAGGGTTCGACGGTGCGGGTGCCGAATGCCCACCTACCGAATTGCCTCAGCTCGGGCCGCAGCGCCGGCGGGATCGGCGGAACCCCGAGATCGTTGCGCTCGAACAGCTCTCGCATCGTGTCGTAGACAGCCATTCTGCCCCTCCCGCACCCGCCGAACTTCGAGGATAGCCAGCCAATCACACTGCGTCACTGCGAATTCGGGGTGCGGCGGTCGAAGACTTGCGGGCGGGCGGTGCGGAGGGCGGTGGCGATCGCGCCGAGGAGGACGGCGTCGTCGCCGAGTTCGCTCGGGCGGACGGTGGGGCGGAGGGGGGTGGTGCGTTGCAGGGCGGTGCGGACCTGGTCGAGGAGGAGGTCGGCGCTGCGGCCGAGGCCGCCGCCTACGACGATGACGTCGGGGTCGAGGACCGCGGTGACGGCCGCTATTACCAGGGCGATGCGCTCGCCCTCCTGACGGACGACGTCCGTTGCGAGGGGGTCACCCGCGCGGGCGGCGTCGAAGACACGTTTGGCGGTGAGGCGGCCGGTCATGCCGCGGTCACGGGCGGCGCGGACGACCGCGTCGGCGGTGACGGCTTCTTCGAGGGCGCCGCGGCGGGAGGCTCCCGCAGCCGGGTCGCCGAAAGCGGCGGGGAGGAAGCCTACTTCGCCCGCTGCGCCGTGGGCTCCGGTGAAAAGTTCTCCGCGGGAGACGATTCCGACGCCGAGGCCGGTGCCGATGAGGACGTAGACGAACAGGCGGCTGCCGCGGCCGCCGCCGTGGGCGTATTCGCCGAGGGCGGCGAGGTTGGCGTCGTTGTGGACGGACAGGTCGGTGACGCCGAGGGCGTCGCGGAGTTCGGCGAGCAGGCCCGCGCGGCCCCAGCCGGGGAGGTTGACCGCGTAGTGCATGCGGCCGTCCTGGGGGTCGAAGACGCCGGGGCTGCCGAGCACGGTGTGGACCACGTCGGTGACGGAAATGCCTGCGTCGGAGATGGTTTCACGGACCGCCTCGGCGGCCAGCTGCGAGAGGGCGCTGGCGGTTCGGACCCGGTTGGGAACGTCGGTGCGGGACAGCACTTTTCCGGACAGATCCGCGACGGCGGTGCGGAGGAAGGCACGGCCCACGTCGAGGCCGAGCACGTAGCCAGCGGTCGGGTCGGGTTCGTAGACGACGGCCGTGCGACCGCGTTCGGGGGCGAGCGTCCCCATCTCACGGACCAGGCCGTGCTGCTGCAGCGTGGCAAGGGCACTGGACACGGTCGGCTTGGACAGCCCGGTGTCGCGGGCCAGCTGGGCGCGCGAGCTGGGTCCGGTGGTGCGCAGCTGTTCGAGCAGCAGCCACTCGTTGTTGCTGCGCAAACGCTGCCTGTTCCACGGGAGTTCGTCCATCGCACTCCGATCCTGATGCGTCACGGGGCCGACTGTAAACAATCGGCCCGACCCCTTGACTCAGATAGTAAAGGAATTTAACTTTACAAAATCCTTACGCCCTCCCCCAGCGCGCCCCGGAGGCAGCCATGACCGGCCCCCGCACCCTGCCCCGAAGAATCGGCCTGTTCCAGGCCACGACCATCAATATGAGCCAGATGGTCGGCATCGGACCCTTCGTCACCATCCCCCTCATGGTCGCCGCCTTCGGTGGACCGCAGGCCGTCATCGGCTTCGTCGCCGGCGCGGTGCTGGCCCTGGCCGACGGCCTGATCTGGGCTGAACTCGGCGCTGCCATGCCCGGCGCGGGCGGCACCTACGTGTACCTGCGCGAGGCATTCCAATACCGCAGCGGGCGGCTGATGCCGTTCCTGTTCGTCTGGACCGCAATCCTTTTCATTCCGCTGATCATGTCGACGGGCGTGCAGGGTCTGGTGCAGTACCTGACCTATCTGTGGCCGTCGATGACCACCGGGCAGGGCGATATCGTCGGCCTGGCCGTGGTGGCGCTGGTGGTCGTCCTGCTGTGGCGGCGAGTCGATTCCATCGGCCGTATCACCGTGGTGATGTGGGGCGTGATGATCGTGTCGGTGGCGGCGGTGATCCTGGCCGCGTTCACGCACTTCCATCCGAGCCTGGCCTTCACCTGGCCCGCGCACGCCATCGACTTCGGGCACGGCAGCTTCTGGCTGGGCTTCGCGTCGGGCCTGACCATCGGCATCTACGACTACCTGGGCTACAACACCAGCGCGTATATCGGTGCGGAACTGAAGGATCCGGGCCGGGTGCTGCCGCGCTCGATCATCTACGCGGTGCTCGCGGTCATGGTGATCTACCTCGGCATGCAGATCGGCGTGCTCGGTGTCATCGATTGGCACGACATGCTCGACTCCAACAATGTTGCCTCGCAATCGGTCGCGTCGGCCGTGCTGGAGAAGACGATGGGCAAGGGTGCGGCGAACGTCGTGACGGTGCTGATCCTGATCACCGCCTTCGCGTCGGTCTTCACCGGCCTGCTCGGCGGGTCCCGAGTGCCCTTCGACGCGGCCAAGGACGGCGTGTTCTTCAAATCCTTCGGCCGTCTGCATCCCCGCCACGAGTTCCCGATGCTCGGCCTGCTCGTCATGGGTGTCATCACCGCGGCCGGTTTCGTCTTCGCCCGCCACATCGGCACCTCGGCCACGCATCCCCCACTGGCCGTACTGATTTCGCTGCTGACCACCGTGATGGTGATCGTGCAGGCGTTCGCTCAGATCGCGGCGGTCGCGGTGCTGCGCCGGCGGCAGCCGAACCTGTCCCGGCCGTACAAGATGCTGTTGTATCCGCTGCCCATGATCATCGCGGGCATCGGCTGGGCGGTCATCTACGGCTACGCGGACAAGGCCAACCCGGGGGTGCATCCGATCGAATGGTCCCTGGCCTGGACCGCATTGGGCCTGGTCGCCTTCCTCGGCTGGTCGCGGATGGAGAAGACCTGGCCGTTCGGCCCCAAACAGATCCGCGAGGAGTACCTCGACCCCGAGCCCGCACCCGCGAGCTGACCGGCCCACGATGAGGGGATAGACAATCCAGATTGTTCAATCTCAATTGCACAATCTGGATTGTCTATCTACCGTGAAGAGCATGCCCGATGCCCCGGCGGTCCTGTCCGACTCCTCGATCCAGGCCGCGCGCGAACTCCGCGTGCTGGTCAGTCGCCTGCGACGCCGATTCCTGGAGGCGTCGGACAATCGCGAGCTGACCCCATCACAGCTGTCGGTGCTGAGCCGGTTGAAGCACGGAGACGCCACGGCCAGTGAGATCGCCGCCGCCGAGCGCGTCCGCCCGCAGGCCATCGCCACCCATCTGTCGATGCTGGCCGAGCAGGGCTATGTGGAACGTCGGCCCGACCCGAAGGACGGTCGGCGGCAGCTGGTTTCGCTCACCGCCGCCGGACTCGAATTGATGGCGGGGCGCTCGCAGGCCGGACAGGAATGGCTCACCTCCGCCCTGCAGGACGGCTACACCGAGGCGGAACGGCAGACCCTGCTGGACGCCCTGCAGCTGTTGGAAAGACTCGGGGCGCAATGATTGCCATCCTCCACCGGCGAACCCGGGCCCAGCCGCCCGACGGGTTCGACCGGCGACTGCTGCTGCCCATGATCAGCAGTTCGATTCTGAACCCGATCAATTCGTCCATCCTGGCCGTCTCGCTGGTGCCGATCGGCGTGGCCTTCGGCGCACCGGCAGCGCAGACCGCGTGGCTGGTGTCGGCGCTGTATCTGGCCACCGCCATCGGACAGCCGGTCGTCGGTCGGCTCATCGACCTCTACGGGCCGCGGCGGCTGTATCTGACCGGTGCGGCGCTCACCGGTTTCGCGGGACTGCTGGGCATGCTCGCGCCCAGCCTGTGGGTGCTGGTGCTGGCCCGGGTGATCCTCGGATTCGGTACGTGCGCAGGCTATCCCGCGTCCATGTACCTGATTCGCAGTGAATCCCGGCGCACCGGCAAGGACAGTCCGGCCGGGGTGCTGGCCGTGCTCGCGGTCGCCACCCAGACCATCGCGGTCATCGGCCCCACGCTGGGCGGGCTGCTCATTCACCTCGGCGGCTGGCGGACCACCTTCGCGGTCAACCTGCCGCTGGCGCTGTTCTGCCTCGCGATCGGGTGGCGGCGGATAGCGAAAACCGCCGTGCCACAGCGTGACACGGCAGCCACCGAGCCACGCTGGTGGACCGATATCGACCTGCCTGGCATCGCGTGGTTCACGCTGACACTGATCAGCATCCTGTTCTTCCTGATGAAACCGCAAGCGGCGCACTGGTATCTGCCCGCACTCGCGATCGCGGCGGCGATCGCGCTGGTATGGCGCGAAACCCGGGTCGAGCGGCCGTTCCTCGATGTGCGGTTGCTCGCGGGGAACCTGCCGTTGCTCGCCACCTACGCCCGCACACTGCTGACCTCGCTCGTCGGCTACTGCTTCCTGTACGGCTTCACCCAATGGCTGGAGGAGGGTCGCGGACTCACCGCCGCCGGGGCGGGGCTGATCCTGCTACCCATGTCCCTGACCGCGATCGGCATCTCCGCGATCACCGGACGCCGTAGCGCGATTCGCGGCAAGCTGCTCGTCGGCGGCACCTGTCAGGTGCTCATGACCGTCCTGCTGCTGACGCTGCACGCGGGCGTGGCGCTGTGGCTGCTGGTCACCGCCGCAATCCTCAACGGTATCCCGCAGGGCCTCAACAATCTGGCCAATCAGAACGCCCTCTACCACCAGGCCGAACCCGAGCGCATCGGTTCCTCGGCCGGGCTGCTGCGCACCTTCGCCTACTTCGGCGCGATCGGGTCGGCGGCTGTCAGCGGTGCGTTCCTCACCCCCGGCTCGGGTGCCGCCGGATTGCATCATCTGGCCGCGTTCATGCTGGTAGCCGCCGCGCTGTGCCTGTGCCTGTCGGCGTTCGACCGCTCGCTATGATCCGGAGGCTGCCCGCTGGCGTTCCACCCCCATCACTGCTGCTGGGAGGAAGCTCGGATGAACAAGCCGCTGATCTGGACGCTGACCGTCGTCATCGCCCTGCTCGGCCCGCTGCTCGGGATCGTCGCCCGCAGGCTGATCGATCGGATGGCCGCGAAGACCTCCACCCGTGAACTGGCCGTGCACCGCATGGGCTTCGGACTCGCCCGCGATCTCGCGATGCCGGTCTGCTCACTGACCGGTCTGCTCATCGCGCTCTCGCTGCCCAACGGCCTGCCGTTCTCACCGCAGGCCGTGCACCGAATCCTGGAGGCGGCGTTCATGATCGCCGTCACCTACGCGCTGGCCCGGCTGGCCGCGGAGGTGGTGAGCACGGTGGCACGCCGGATCACCGGCGTCTCGGGGTCGGTCAGCCTGTTCTCCACCATCACCCGCGTGGTGGTGTTCGTGCTCGGCGTGCTCATCACCCTGGACTCGGTGGGTGTGCAGATCACTCCCCTGCTCGGCGCGCTGGGCATCGGCGCGCTGGCCATCGCGCTGGCCTTGGAGGGGACGCTGGCGAATCTCTTTGCGGGCGTGCACATCCTGGCGTCGAAGACGGTTCAGCCCGGTGACTTCGTGAAGCTCGACAGCGGCGAGACCGGCTGGATCCACGACGTGAACTGGCGGACCACCACCATCCAGGACATCCCGGGCAACTACATCATCGTGCCCAACCGCAAGTTCGCCGACTCGATCCTCACCAACTTCCACCGCCCGGAACAGGACATGGCGGTGACCGTCGAAGTGTCCACCGGGTACGACAGCGACCTCGACTATGTCGAGGCGGTGACCCTGGAAGTGGCGCAGCAGGTGATGAAGGGCCTCGATGTGGGCTTCGCGGGCGCGGATCCGCGGGTGCGCTTCCACACCTTCGGCGAATCCGGCATCGAATTCCGGGTGGTGCTGCGCACCCGCCACTACGAGGACCAGTACCTGCTGGTCAGCGAGTTCATCAAGGCGCTGCACCGCCGCTATCGGCAGGAGGGCATCGGTATTCCGTACCCGGTGCGCACCCTGTCCTTCACCCCCGAGGTAGACCCGCGATCTTGGCTACCGGCCAGTCTTCATACACCGTAAACCGACGTGTGCGATGCTCGGAGGGTGAGCAACGACGCTGAATTCTCCGAACCGGCCCCGGTGAGCTTCCGTGGGCACGGCGGCATCACCCTCGCCGGCGACTCCTGGGGACCCCAGGACGGTCCACTGGTGGTGTTCCTGCACGGCGGCGGCCAGACCCGCGGATCCTGGAAGGACTCCGGGCTGGCGCTGGCCAAGGCCGGCATGCACGCGGTCCTACTGGACGCGCGCGGCCACGGCGACAGCGAATGGGATCCGGAAGGCAACTATCGCCGCGACGCCATGGTCGAGGACCTGATGGCGGTGCTGCGCGAACTCGGCAAGCCCGCGTTCATCGTCGGGGCCAGCATGGGCGGGCTGACCGGCCTCATCGCCACCACTCACCCTGAGCGCGAACGCATTACGGGCCTGGTGCTGGTGGACGTGGTGCCGCGCCCCGAACGCAAGGGCGTCGAGCGGGTGATCAACTTCCTGGGCAGCAACCCGGAAGGATTCGCGAGCCTGGAGGAGGCCGCCGACGCCGTCGCCGAGTACCTCCCCCACCGGCGCCGGCCCCGCAATCCCGAAGGGCTGCAACGCAATCTGCGTCAGCGCGAGGACGGCCGCTGGTACTGGCACTGGGATCCGGCCATGCTGTCGCCGCGCGGCGACGGGCGCGGTGAGGAGATCGACGTGCAGACCGAACTGCTGGAAAACGCTGCCCGCCAACTCACCATCCCGGTGCTGCTGGTGCGCGGCGCGCTCTCCGACGTGGTCAGCGACGAGGGTGTGGCCGCCTTCCGCGCGCTGGTCCCGCACGCCGACTACGCCGAGATCAACAGCGCCGCACACACCGCCGCCAGCGACGCCAACGACGAATTCACCGACGCTGTAGTCGATTTCGTGCGCGCCCAGGTCGCCACACGGGAGTAGCCCCGGTCACCGGAGGAACACCCGGTCGAGCATGTGGTCGAGCAGTTCGACCGCGCGCTCCCGGGTGGTCCCGCCCGCCAGGATCGCCTGACTGACGCCGGTTACCGCCAGCACGATCAGTTCGGCGTCGAGTTCCGTTGCGAGCGTGTCGGATTCATCCGGCCACAGGCGGCGCAACTGCTCGGTGAAACTCGTGATCAGATAGCGCGGCGCACCCATCATCTCCTCGGAGGTGACGGTATTGCCGGTCAGATTGGCCGCATGGAAGGCCGCGAACACCAGATTGTCCTGGTGTTTCACATCATCGAGCGGAATCAGGCCGATCGATACGGCGCGGATGACTTCGCGTGGCGTCGGCTCGGGCCCCAAGCTCCCGAGTGCCGCCGCGAACCCCTTCCCCCAGTCCTCCACCACCGCCCGATGCGTCGCGAGCATCAGATCGCGCTTGGTGCCGAAATAGTACTGGATGAGCCGCACCGAGATTCCTGCCTCGGCCGCCACCGCCTGGAAGGTGGCGGCATCCAGCCCACCGGCGGCGATGACCTGGCGCGCGGCGGTGGTGATCTCCCGCCGACGCTGCTCGTGATCGACCAAACGTGGCATGCGAACCGGCTCTCCTGTGGCTCATCGGGTGCGAAGTTTTTGATGGTACGCCCATATCATTTTTATGGTACGTTCATACCATCAACGGAGATGGGGAGGCGCGATGGCCAAGATCGGGCAATGGAAGAGCGAGGCGGCCGAGGACGCCTACATGCAGGCCTATGCGTCACTGTCGAAATTGTGGACGATTCCGTCCACCGAGTTCGACGTCGAAACTTCTTACGGCACAACACATGTCCGCCAGTGCGGCAGCGGCGAAGGGGCACCGCTGGTACTCGTCCCGCCGGTAATGGGGAACGGGGCGGTCTGGTATCCGATCATCGAGCGGCTCGCCGCCGAGCGGACCGTCTACGCGCTCGACATCATCGGCGGACCGGGATTGAGCGTGCAGACCGCACCCATCACCGGCCGCACCGACTACGCGACCTGGCTCGATGAGACGCTCACGGCGCTCGAACTGCCGTACGCCCATGTCATGGGCTATTCCGATGGCGCGTGGCGGTCGTGCATGGCAGCTGTCGACGGATCGAAGCGGATCGCCAGCCTACTGCTGGTCGAGCCGGGCGGGGCGGTCGGCAAGACCCCGTGGGGCGTGCTGTTCAAGATGATTCGCTACGCCATCCCGCCGTCGGAGAAGAACATGCGCAAGGCCACCGAATGGATGATGCCCGGCAATGTCCCGGTGGATGAGGAAATTGCCTGCGCGAAGGCCGGACTCGGCTACAAGACCCGGTCGCCGTGGCCGCAGCGGTTGAAAGACGAAGAGCTGCAAGCCATCAACGCCCCCAGCCTGCTCATCTACGGAGCCGTATCCGTACTGGGCGATCCCGAACTGGCCGCGGAGCGGGCGCGACAGCAGATTCCCCACTGCGAGGTCGAGATCTATCCGGGTGCGAACCACGGGCTGCTGTTCCAAGGCCCCGACAAGGATGCCGTGCTCGACCGGCTGCTGGGCTTCGCCCGCCTGCACGAACCGGCGAACCTGTCCCGCGCCGACTAACCCCACAGCCACGAACCCACAGCATCAAAGAGGAAGAGGAGGCCGGAATGGCCGACAAGATCGGACGTTTCATCAGCGCGAAGGCCAAGGCGAAGTACCTGAGCGGTGGTGTTGTTCGGCGGTGACACGGTCGTCAACGATCCCGTGGCCGGGGCGCAAAGAGCGCGCGACCATATCGCCGGAGCCACCGTCGACATCTATCCCGGGGTAGGCCACGAGATGCTCTGGGCCATACCCGAACAGGTGATTCCCCGGTTCCTGGAGTTCGCGAAGCAGCATGATCAGGTGCCTGCCTGAGCGATCGCTGACGCGACGTGCGCGGGATTCCGACAAGATCCGAACATACGTTCGATCTTGTGCTAGGTTCGAACGCATGTCGACGCCACTGCAGGGATCGCTGCTCGATGGATTCGGGGAGGTCGGGGTCGGTGCGCTGAAGGGGGTCCGGCGCACCGAGCTCGGGGACGGCGCGTGGGTGGACGTGCTGCCCGGCTGGTTGAGTGGGGCCGACGAACTGTTCGAACGCCTAGCGGCCGGGGTGCCGTGGCGGACGGATCGGCGGGCCATGTACGACCGGATGGTGGATGTGCCGCGGCTGCTGTGCTTCTACGACGAGGGGCGCGAACTACCGGACCCGGCATTGACCGAGGCGCGAGAAGCGTTGAGCGCATACTACTCCGAGGAGCTCAGGGAGCCGTTCACCACCTCGGGGCTGTGCTACTACCGCGATGGGAACGACAGTGTCGCCTGGCACGGGGACACGATCGGGCGTGGCGCGACCGACGACACCATGGTGGCCATCGCCTCCGTCGGTGCGGCGCGCGCCCTGCTGCTGCGGCCGCGCGGCGGCGGTGCGAGCGTGCGGTATCCGCTCGGCCACGGCGATCTCATCGTGATGGGCGGCTCCTGTCAAAGGACCTGGGAGCACGCCATTCCCAAGACGAAACGGCCGGTCGGCCCGCGCATCAGCATTCAGTTCCGCCCCCGCGGCGTCCGGTAGGCGGATGCCGGAGCCCACCCGGCGCGGCGTCCGGTCGTACAGACGAGGGGTCCGGACGCCGCGCACACTCCTCGCGCGGGACGGGATGCGTTCCGCGCGAGGGGTGGTCAGGTGCGGCGCGCGAAATCCGGTACCCGCTCGGCAATGACACCGCGCGCCACCAGCGTCACCGGCACGCTGCGCAGCACCGGGATGCGCCGGAAAATGCGCAGGGCCGTTGGCGGCTGCGGTGCGTTCGACAGGTTCAACCTTCCGGCGACGGCCGGGCCGATGAGCCTGGCGTGCGCGATGCGCTGCATGCCCTGGATGACGGCGGTGGGCAGGGTGCGCTGACGTTGCACGCGGGCCAGGTCCGCGGTAGTGACGGTGTGCGACACCAGTTTCGGCCCGAGGATGCGTGCCGTGGCCACCGCGTCCTGGACCGCGAGGTTGATGCCGACGCCACCGACCGGGGACATGGCGTGGGCGGCGTCGCCGATGCAGAGCAAGCCGTCGGTATACCAGCGGTCGAGCCGATCGAGTTTCACGTCGAGGAGTTTCACCTCGTCCCAGCTCTGTAGCGCACCGGTGCGGTCGGCCAGCCACGGCACCACCGCCGCCACGCCACTCATGATGACGCCGACCGGTTGCCGCGCACGCAGTTCCGGGTCGCTGCCCTTGGCGATGAGTGCGGCGCACTGGAAGTAGTCGCCGCGGTCGAACATGATGACCATCCGGTCGGCACTGAGCACCGGGATCAGACCGGACGGATCGGTGCCGTGGCGTGGAATCCGGAACCACCAGGAATCGAACGGGGTCGCCCAACTGCGCACGCCGAGCCCGGCCGCAGCGCGCAGCACGGAGGCGCGGCCATCGCACGCCACCGTGAGGTCCGCGCGAATCTCGCCGGTCACACCATCTTTCGCGCGATAGCGCACCCCGGCGACGGTGCCGCCCTCGCGAACGAGGTCGACCACCTCGGTGTTCATCCGCAGCCGGAAGGCCGGTTCGACATCACCGGCGCGCGCCAGCAGGTCCAGCAGATCCCACTGCGGCACCATGGCGATGTACTTGTGCCGGCCCGGGATGTGCGCGAGCGTGGCCAGCGGGACCATGCGGCCGCCGATCGGGATCTGGATGTCATTGAGCCGCCGCTGCGGTAGCTTCGCGAAGTCCTCGCGCAGCCCCAGCGCGTCGATGAGTTCCAGGGTGGTGGGGTGCACGGTGTCGCCGCGGAAGTCGCGCAGGAAGTCACCATGTTTCTCCAGCACCGTGACCTCGACACCGGCCCGCGCCAGCATGAGTCCCAGAAACATTCCCGCCGGTCCCCCACCGGCGATCAGACAGGTCGTGCGTTCCATCGGGGCCTCCCCGGCCGATGACTTACTACCGTCGAATTCGATGGTAGGCCGAATTCGGCTCGGGGACAGACGCTTCGCGGGAGCCGCTAGCGGTCGCGGTAGAGGACGAAGAAGTACGGTTCGGTCAGTCCGCGCTTATCCATCACGCCCAGCAGCGTGTCCTCGTCGACGCGCCGGAAGATGTCGATGATCGGCAACTGGTCGTAGATCATTGCGGCACTGGTTTTTCCACGGAATTCCAGATTCCGCAGCCGCGCGCGCGGGGTCCGGGTGCGCAGCAGCGGCCGCAGCACACCCAGTGCCCCGCGTGCGGGCCGGACCGTAGTCACCGGCACCTTGCCGGCCAGCCCCAACGGGACGCGGCCGGGATCGACGGGGAAGACCTCGCCATCGGGCCCGGCGAACAGCAGCGGCTGCACACTGTCGGCACTGTCGAATTGCTTGCCGTACCAGCCGCTCGCGATGAGCAGCCCATCCCACGGGTGCCCCGTCGCGACCTCGTCGCCCCGCCAGCGGCCGGTGGTGATCTCCTCGACCCGCACCGTGGGCAGGCTGTCGAACAGCTCCCAGGCCTGCGCGGCCGTGGCACCACGTTCCATCAGCGCCCGCAGGCGCACCGCAGGGTCCGTCGCCGGGTCGGCGGCAACCATCATGATCTCCTCGATGAGAGTCGGCAACACAATCTCTCTCACCCTAGGTCCGGGTTCGGCGCGCTCGTTAGAGCGGGAGTGACATCCCAACGGCCACACTGGCCGAATATGCCGATTCAGCCGAGGGCCGCCGGGGATTCGGCGTGCGGAATGAGCAGTCGCGGACTGCCCGTGCCGTCCGCCGGGACCGCCCAGACATCGGCGTCGTCGCTCCCCCTCGCGATGGCGTATCCGATCGTGTTCGCGTCCAGCCACGCGGATTGGTCGTCCACACTGCGGGTTTCGGCCAAGGGCGTGCGCACGCCGGACGCCAGATCCAGCACCGACAGCCGCCAACCCTTGGCGGGGTCCCCGTCGATCGCCGACTTGAACGCGATGCGCTTGCCGTCGGCCGACAGCGACGGGCATTCGACGTTCTGCGCGATGGTCCGCAGCGACTGGCTCGCGATGTCGCCCTGCACGAGATACCGGTGTCCGGCGGTCGACATCGTCGCGTAGAAGGTGCTGTCGTCCGCCGCAAAGGTCACACCCCAGAAGTTGAGGTCGGCGGCGGTGTAGGGATGCCCGTCGAGGGTCACCGGCAGGAATTCCAGCGAGTCGATCATGTCGGCGGATCGCAGATCGATCAGCCCGGCGCGGGTGGAGAACCGGCCGTTGTTGTAGGAGTCGCCCGCCACGAAGACCGTCCACGCCACCAACCGCCCATCCGCGGACACCCGGGTGCGGTTGGGCACGCCGACCAGCGGAATCTCCCGCGCCACATGGAGATCGGCGTCGAGAATGGCGGCCTGGAAGGTGCTCAGCATGCCGTCCTGACGCAGGCACACGCCGGTCCCGCCCGCCGCGTCGACGCGCAGGCATTCCAGTTCCGATACCGCGCGCGGTGCACCCGGATCCGCCGCGGTCACCATCGCAGCGTGCCCCTTGCTCTCGGACGCGGTGCTACGGAACAGGATTCGCGGCCCGGGCGCGAGACTCAGCGCACTGTAGGCAGTGGACGCCGGTTGCGCGCGGTTCGCGCTGAACACGCCGTAGCCGACGGCGACCCCGGTCAGCAGAACGGCACCGAGCAATGCGAGCAGCACGGGGCGATTCATGCCCGCACCTCCGCGCCCTCGGAGCGCGCAAAGGTCTTGCCGTTGCCGGGCGCGGCATCCTCGTCCGCCGCCACACCCTCGCCATCGGCCTCCACACGTTCATCGACCACCGAATTCTCTTCTGCCGCCGCACCGTTGCCGGCGGCGCGCAGACCGCGTAAAAGAAGCCCCATCACCAGCACCGCCGCCACCACCAGCACCGCCGCGACCCGGCTCGCATCCGCCGGACCCCACATCGTCCAGGCCACCCCGAACGCCACCGACGACACCAGGTACGACAACGCCTGACCGGTCTGGATCAACGCGATTCCTGTGGTGCGCAACGCTTCCGGCAGCGCCGGGCCCGCCAGCGCCATCAGCACGCCGTCGGTGGCCGCGTAGAACAGGCCGTAGAGAGCGAGTACGACCACCAGCAGCGCGGTGCCGCCGAGCGGCCCGAACAGCAGCAGATAGACCAGCACCAGCGCGGTGTAGCCGCCGAGCACCACCGGCAGCCTGCCGATCCGGTCGGCGAGCAGGCCCAGCGGGGTGGCGAGAATCAAGTACGACAGGTTGGTGCCGACCGCCAGCAGCGGAAACCAGCTCACACCAACGTGTTCCCGCTCCTGCAGCAGCAGGTAAACGAACCCGTCACCGATGGTCACCAGCCCGGCCAGGCACGCGGCCACCGCCAGCCGCCGCACGGCCGCGAGCCGGAGCAGGCCGCCGAGCGCCGCCGGCGACACTCGCGGCTCGGCCTGGCGCGCAGTGCTGGTGGACGGTGGTGCACTGCTCGTGGACGGCAGTGCAGTGCTGGGCGACGGCAGTGCAGCGCTCGCGGACCGCAGTGCAGTGCTCGGAGACGGCAGCGCAGCGCTCGCGGATGGTGGTGTAGCGCCCTGCGACGACCGGGTGTCATCCTGCGATGACGGCAGGTCGCGGTGATCGCGGACGAACAGCACCAGGATCAGCACGCCGAAGGCGGCGATGCAGAAGCTGCCCACGAACACCGCGTCGTAGGCCTGCGCGGTGGCGGCCAGGATCCCGATCGCGACCAGCGGTCCGGCGAACGCGCCGAGGGTGTCCATGGTCCGGTGCACGCCGAAGGCGAAACCGTAGAGCCGAGGCGGAGTCGAGAGGGTGATCAGCGCGTCGCGGGGTGCGGTGCGCAATCCCTTGCCGGTGCGGTCGATCGCGATCACCGCGCCGATCGCACCGACCGTGTTGCCGACGGCCAGCAGGCCGAGTTTCGCCACCGCCGACATGCCGTAGCCGAGGCCCGCGATCAGCTTGCGGCGGCGCGTCCGATCGGCGACGTAACCGCCGACGAGCCGCAAAAGCGCTGTCGCCCCGGTGTATCCGCCGTCCACGACCCCGTACACGGCCGGGCTCAGATGCAGCCCGATGACCAGATAGACCGGCAGCACCGCGGTCACCATCTCCGAGGAGATGTCGGTGACCAGGCTGACCGCGCCGAGCGCGAACACATTGCCGCTCAACAGGAACAGCATCTTCCGGCGCGATGGTCGCGCGCCGTCGTCCTCGGCGTGCGGACGGTCGATCGTCGACAGGTACATGGGGTGGGCCACCTCGGTGCGTCGCGAGAACCGCTCGCGGACACGTCGTTGTGCCCGCGAGCGGAAGGGATGTCAGCTATCGATCGGTGCGGACCGGTTCAGTTCCACACGTTGGTGATCTCCGAGGCGGAGTTCAGATGCGACAGGCCGTAGGCGCTCTCGAGGGTGCTGAGCACGTTGTAGTGGCCGATCTGGTTGGCGAAGCTGCCGACCTGGGTGTGCGCGCCGACGAAGGCGGTGTAGATGTGGTTGGAGGACCCGCCGTTGTCCTCGTCGAAGGTGACGATGAGCAGGCTGTTGTGGGTCTTGGCCCACTGCGCGCAGGCGTCCATGTTCGACTTCAGCCAGGAGTCACCGGTGCCGACCGAGCAGTCGTGCATGTCGTTGCACAGGTTGGGATCCACGAAGGAGACCGTCGGCAGGGTCGTGTAGTCGGTCGGGAAGGTGCTGTACCGCACGTTCGCACTGGCCGGGACATTGCTGAAGTTCGGGGCCGCGTTGTGCTTGCGCGCGTACTTGCCGCTGGTGCAACCGGTGTAGCCGTCCGAGGGCATTGACTCGGAGTAGCTCTTGAAGCTCTTGCCCGCCGTGAACAGCTGGTTGCCGAGGTTGTTTGCGCTGAAGGTGTGCGGGCAGCTGTCATCCGTGATGCCCTGGGTGGAGCCGGAGAACATGGCCAGGTAGTTGGGCTGGCTCGGGTGCGTGACCGCGAAGGACTGGGTGAATTTCGCGCCCTGCCCGGCGAGGCTGGTGAAGTAGGGGGCTGTGGAACTGGTGATCTGCGAGTAGGCGTGGTTCTCGAACATCACCAGCACGATGTGGTCGAACGCGGGAACACTCGACGCCGCCTGCGCCTGCGACGAGCCGACGACCGCGGTCGTCGCCATCCCGAAAAACGCTGCGGCCGCCATGATTACGGGCGCGATGCGCTTGCTGAACACGGATCCTCCTGAAGGATTCGAACGAACCCGGGCACCACGGCCAGGGCCGGGCAATCCTAAGAATCACCTGTCGCCGGGACGGCAAATACTCTGCGGCCGTTCGATGTTCGGGAAGTGAATACCGCGCCGTGACCCGGGCCGCGCGGCGGTCACGCCCTCCGCACCGACTTTTTGTCAGATTCACAAAAAGATGGCCCAAACCCCTGGCGCGGCATGTTTTAGTCGTCTAGCCTAAAACACATGACGACAGCGCGAGAGACCGCGGAGACCATCCAGGCGGCACAGCGGCCGGAGGATCTCTTCGGTTCCGCCACAACCGATTCCACGACCCGCCAGGCCGCCCGCCGGCGCTACCACCGGATGGCCGCCCTGGTCCATCCAGACCGGGTCGAGGCCGTCGACGCGAGCCTCGCGAGTGCGGCGTTCGCCCGGCTCGCCGAGCTGTACCGGCGGTGGCTGGAACTGGACGAAGCAGACTTCGAGGTGACCGGCACGCGCGGCCGGTACCCGGTCGGGGCCCTGCACGCCACCGGATCCGTCGCCGATGTGTACCTCAGCGGATCGGATCGGGTCGTGAAGATCCCGCGCCGCGCGGCGGCCAACCGGCTGCTGTCCGGGGAGCGGAACGCATTGCGCGACCTCGCGCGAGTGACCGGGGAACACCCGTGGCTGCGGCCCTACTTCCCCGAACTCGTCGACACGGTCGACCATCTGGACTCCGCCACCGGGGAACACCGGACGGTGAACGTGCTCGCCGCCCTGACCGACCGCTTCGTCACCCTCGAGGACATCCGGGCCGCCTACCCCGGCGGACTGGACCCCCGCGACTACGCGTGGATGCATCGACGTCTGCTGCGATGCCTGGCCGGGACCGAACGGGCGGGCTGGGTGCACACCGCGATCAGTCCGGCCAATGTGCTGGTGCATCCTCGACAGCACGGAATCGTGCTGGTGGGCTGGTCTTTCGCGACCCGGCCGGGCCAGCCGGCGGCCGCGACCCTGAAGTCGCTGGACTATCCACCCGAGATCGGCGACCGGGTCTCCCCCGCCACCGACGTCCATCTCGCGCATCGCCTCATGCTCACCATGCTCGGCGACCGCGCGCCGGCCCCGCTGCGCGCCTACGCCGCCGGGTGCATGCAAGCCGATCCCAGGCTGCGGCCCGACGCCGCCGACCTGCTCGACGAATTCGACGACCTGCTCGACCGGCTCTACGGGAAGCGCCGCTTCCGGCCCTTCGAGCTCACGAAAGGTAAGTGATAGCAATGGGTTACGGAAGCTGGGACGACCGGGCGTACGACGCGGCGCGGACCTTCCGCGCGGCGAAGGGACTCGACGACTTCGGTTACACCGCCGATATGCGCTCGGTGCCGTGGGACAAGTGGAAGGCGCACCCCACCCTGGATCCGCTGGGGGTGGGTGTGCGGGAGTCGAGAGACTCTGCCGACCACGGGAATTCGCTGCCGATCGCGGTGCTGTTCGACGTCACCGGATCGATGGGCAGCGTGCCGCGCATCATGCAGGAGAAGCTGGCCAAACTGCACGGTCTGTTGCAGCGCAAGGGTTACGCCGATGATCCGCAGATCCTGTTCGGGGCCATCGGCGATGCCGACAGCGACCGGGTTCCGTTGCAGGTCGGGCAGTTCGAATCCGACAACCGCATGGACGAGCAGCTGCGGCTGATCCTGCTGGAAGGCGGCGGGGGCGGGCAGAAGTCCGAAAGCTACGAGCTGGCAGGGTATTTCATCGCCCGGCACACCGCCACCGACGCCTGGGACAAGCGCGGCCAGAAGGGCTACCTGTTCATCGTCGGCGACGAGTTGAACAAGAAGCGGTTGACCGCCAAGCACATTCGCACCGTCATCGGCGACGACGTGCCCAGCGATATCGCGGTCGACTCGATCTACCGGGAACTGGCCGACCGCTGGCACGTGCACTACATCCTGCCCAATCAGTCCAGCTACTACCAGGATCCGGAGATCGCGGAGCACTGGCAGGGATTGCTGGGCGAGCGTTTCCTGCGCCTGGACGATCCGGCGGCGGTGTGCGAGCTCATCGCCCTGACCATCGGCATCGGTGAGGACCGGGTCGATCTCGGTGCCGGGCTGGCCGACCTCCGCGATATCGGCTCGACCAGCGAGGCCGACGCGGTCGGCAAGGCGCTGGCACCGCTGGGCGGCACCCGGCGCGGCCGCAGCGTCGGCGCGCTGCCCGCCGCCACCGGGACCGACGACGTCGATCTCTGATAGCACGGAAATACGAAGGGACAGCTCATGTTCGGCGATCAGCACCTCATCGTGGTAGACCTCGGCTTCGGCGATGCCGGTAAGGGTGCCACCGTCGACTGGCTGTGCTCGGCGGCGGCCGGGCTCGACGTGGCCGCCGTGGTGCGGTTCAACGGCGGGGCGCAGGCCGCCCACAATGTCGTCGCCGACGGCCGCCACCACACGTTCCGCCAGTTCGGGTCCGGCACCCTGTCGGGGGTGCCGACCCTGCTGTCGCGGTACATGCTGGTCGAGCCGTTGGCGCTGGCCGCCGAGGCGCGGGAACTCGCCGCCTTCGGGGTCGCCGATCCGCTGTCGTTGCTCTATGTCGACGAGCGGGCGCTGCTCACCACGCCGATCCACGGGGCCGTCAACCGTTGCCGGGAGGATACGAGGGGTACTTCCCGGCACGGTTCGTGCGGCATCGGGATCGGTGAGACGGCGAGCTACGCGCTCGACCACGACGCGCCTCGGATCGCCGACTGCCGGCGGCCGGAGGTGCTGCGGCGCAAGCTGATCGCATTGGAGCAGCACTACGCGCCGTTGCTGGCCGGAGGTCGCCACCGCTACGACGCCATCGACGATCTCGTCGACGCGTACATCGCGTTCGCGGAGGCGGTGGCGATCCTGCCGGGCGATCAGCTCGCCGCGTTCGCCCGGACCGGGCGGCTGGTGTTCGAGGGTGCGCAGGGGGTGCTGCTGGACGAATGGCGGGGACTGCACCCCCACACCACCTGGTCGACCGTCGAGCCCCGCTACGCACGCCGCATGCTCGCTCGCATCGACGCTCCCGGTTATGTCCTGGGTGTCACTCGGACGTATATGACCCGCCACGGGGCGGGACCGTTCCCGACCGAGGATGCGGCGCTCTCGATTCCCGAGCGGCACAACGGCACCGGCGAATACCAGGGGACGTTCCGGCTCGGGCACCTCGATCCGCTGCTGCTGCGCTATGCGATCGAGGCCTGTGACGGCATCGACGGACTGGCCGTCAACCACCTCGACGCCGTCGGCGACATTCGCACCGCCACCGGCTATCTCACCGCCGACGGCTGCGTGGACCGCCTCGAACCCGGCGTCTGGCAGGACCTCGACCACCAACGCTCGCTGACCGACCTGCTCGAGGCCGCCACCCCGGCCCTGTCCGACCTGCCCGCCGACGTCCCCGGCTACCTCGAAACCGAGCTCGGCGCACCGGTAGTGCTCACCGGACACGGCCCGGACCGGGCCGACCGCCGGATCCGGATCGCCGCTGAGGCATGATTGTCTGCTTGTGGAGCAACAATCCGCGGTATCCATCGATGTGATCGCCCTGCGCTACGGCAGCGACGACCCCACCGCCACGCTCGGCGTCGCCGCGCGGCGGTGGGAGCCGTTCGCCGGTGAGCTCGCCCTGCCCGGCGTCCTGCTCGGTCTCGGCGAACGCCTCGCCGAGGCCGCCCACCGCGCGGTCCACACCAAACTCGGTGTCCCCGAGGACGCGATCCTCGCCGTCGGCCAGGTCGCCACCTTCGACGAACCCCACCGCGACCCTCGCGGCCCGACCCTCTCGATCGCCATGTGGGCCGTCGTCGGCCCCCACACCGCCGACACCGCCACCTGGTTTCCCTTCGACGGCATCCCACCGCTGGCCTTCGACCACAACCAGATCATCGCCGCGGCCCGCGCCCGCCTGGCCGAAATGCTGTGGAAGGACCTGACTTTCACCCGCGCCCTCACCGGCGACCAATTCACCGCCACCCGCGCGGTGAACCTCACCACCGCCCTGCACGGCACCAAACCCGACCCGGGCAACCTCAACCGCACCCTCGCGGCACTACCCGGCCTCGACCGCACCGGCGAGCGGGTGCGAGTCAAGGCCACCGGCCGCCCGGCCGCCGTCTGGTCCTTCGGCTAGCCACCGCGACCAGCGCACCGCACGGCCCGAATCACGCTCGCCCAACCCCGAACTCCGGCCGACCTCGCGGCAAGTTGCTCGGCTGCCGGTCAGGGCACCAGTACCAGGCGTCCGCGCAGGCCGCCCGCCGCGAGTCGGTGGTGGGCGTCCGCCACCAGGTGAAGCGGCAGCGAATCGGCGACGCGCGGCGTCAACCGGCCCGCGTCGACCAATGCGGCCAGCTCGTCGAGGCGGCGACCATCGGCGCGAATCCAGGTGTTGGCGACGCGAATTCCACGCAGTCCCACCGGTTCCGCACCACCCACCACGGCCGCGAACACCCCTGCGGAGCGGACCGCGTCGAGTGCCTCGGCACCCAGCGACGCGGCGTCCACCGCACCGTCGACGCCACCGGGCACCAGTGCGCGCACGGCTTCGCCGAGGCGCGCGCCGCGCGGGACGAACCACTCCGCGCCCAGCTTCCGCACCAGTGCTTCATCCTCGACGTGCGCCGTCGCCGCCACCCGAAGCCCCTGTGCCACGGCCAATTCCACCGCGAAACCGCCGACCGCGCCCGCCGCACCGGTGATCAGCACCGTCTGCCCGGCGGTCAGCGCGAGCAGATCCAGGGACTGCACGGCTGTCAGCGCGCCCAGTGGTACCGCGGCCGCCTCGATCAACGACACCGTCCGGGGTGCGTGGGCCACCGCGGTCGCATCGAGAACCACATGGTCGGCGTGCGTGCCGAGCGGCACGTCCAGCCGATCGGACAGTCCGAAGACCTCGTCACCGAACGCGAATCCCAGGTCACCGGAACCGATTTCGTCGATCGTTCCCGCCACGTCCCAGCCGAGGCCGATCACGTCGCGCGGCACCATCAGCCCGGCGTCCGCGAGACCGCCGGACCTGGTGTGCAGGTCCACCGGGTGTACTGCGGCCGCGGCCACCCGAATCCGCACCTGCCCCGGACCCGGCACCGGCATCGCGACCTCCGCGATCTCCAGCACCTCGGGTCCGCCGAACGACCGAATCACCACGGCACGCATCTGAATTCTCCTCTGCTTCAGCACTTTCGCTTCCAGCAGCAAACCTAGGGAGTGTTACTCTCCGTTGGGAAGTACGTACCTCGGAGTGCGTACCGCACACCAGGGAGAGCCATGGCGACCAAAACCGCGGCGCAGCGGCGCGAAGAGGCCCGCCGCGTCTACGACGCCTACATCCAGGACTGCCCGACCCGGCAGCTACTCGACCGCATCAGCGACAAATGGGTGAGCCTGCTGCTCAACGCCCTCGGCGACAGTCCGCGCCGCTATTCGGAGTTGTCCCGCATCGTCACCGGGGTGAGCCAGAAGATGCTCACCCAGACGCTGCGCAGCATGGAACGCGACGGACTGGTCAGCCGCACGGTCACGGCGTCGGTCCCGGTCCGCGTCGATTACGAGCTCACCGCGCTCGGCCGCAGCCTGCTCCCGGTCATGCAGGCGATCAAAGGCTGGGCCGAGACCTATATCGAGGACGTCCTCACCGCGCGCGAGACCTACGACCGCGCCGCGAACTGATTACGGCCACATCGATACAACATCCGCCGAGCGACACTCGGTCGGTCGACCTCACACTGGTTGATTCAGCACGGATTGGACGAGTTGGCGGACGGCTTCGAGGAGGCGGTCCTTCTGACCGGCTCGAACCATGTGCGGCACCAGATCTCCGCCCAGCGGAGCGAGGAGCAGACCCCCGACCACGTCGGCGTCGAGATCGGGGCGGAGCTCGCGCAGCAGGGTGCTGATGTGGGTGGCCCAGAACACGTGGAGCTCCTCGGCGCGTGGATGCGGGGGGATTGCCCGGTACGCGACCGAGATCTCGATGTCGTCGGCGATCAGGCGGGTCATGGCATCGAAGTAGGCGAGCAGTCGCTCCCCCGCCGGGGCACTCGGACCCAACGGCGGCGGGCCCGACCGAACAGCCTCCATCAGTCCGAAGGCACCCTCGGCGATCAGTTCGTGCAATAGCCCGGCGCGACTGCCGAAGCGATGGAACAGCGTGCCCTTGGCAACGCCGGCCGCGGCGGCGATCCGTTCCATCGAGGCGGCTTCGGCCCCCTCCTCGGCGAACAGCTTGCGCGCCGCGGTGAGGATTGCCTCCCGGTTGCGGGCGGCGTCGGCGCGTTCCTTGGGCCGGTCCATATCACCACTTTCGTGCGGAATTACAGCGTTGACAACTTGACCGGCGGTCAATATGTTCGGCAGTGCCCAACTTGACCGTCAGTCAACTTATGAGGTGTCTTCAGTGCAAGCAATCCTATTGACCGCTACCGGTAGCCCCGACGTCCTCGTCCCCGGCGAGGTTCCCGCGCCGCGACCGCAGGCCGGCGAACTCCTGATCCGGACCGAGGCGATTCCGGTGCTGTTCCCCGAGACCATGCTGCGTTCAGGGGCGTTCCCGCTGCCAGTTCAGTTCCCGATCGTGTTCGGCACCCAGGCGGCGGGCGTGGTGATCGAGGCGGGCGCGGGCGCGGACACCACCCTGCTCGGGCAGCGAGTCCTGGTCAGCAGCAACACCTTCGGCACCTACGCCGAGCAGGTCAGCGTCCCGGCGCAGATCGCGGTGCGCATTCCGGACAACCTGTCGAGCGTGGACGCGGCGGCCGTCACCATGAGCGCCTCGGTGGCCTTGCCGCTGCTCGAGACCGCGAAACTGACCGGCACCGAGACGGTGCTGATCGAGGCCGCCGGAACCGGGGTGGGCGCCTACCTCACCCAGCTGGCCAAGGAATTCGGCGCGGCCCGGGTCATCGCCACCGCGGGCGACCCGGAAAAGGCCGAGCAGGCACGGGGATTCGGGGCCGATGTGGTCATCGACCACAGCGTGCCCGACTGGACGAACCACCTGCGCGAAACCCTCGGCGGCGCAACCCTGGACGTGGTGTTCGACTCGATCGGCGGCGAATCCGCCCTCGCCCTGCTGGATCTCATGACCCCGCTGCGCGGTCGCATGCTCGGCTACGGGTTCCTGTCCGGCACGGCCGCGCAGGTCAGCACCATGGACCTGATCATGCGGGGGCTCACCTTCATCGGCTGCTCCGGACCGGACTGGCTGGCCGGGGTCGCCGCCGCCCGCAGGGAAGCGTTGGAAAGAGCTGCGGCAGGGTCGATCACGCCGCTGGTCGATCGCGTCCTGCCCCTGGATCAGGCCGCCCAGGCGCATCGGCTGCTGGCGGACCGGGTCGCCAAGGGCACCGTCGTACTGACGCCCGCGAACCCGTAACGCGAGCTCAACCGGCCGAATCTCCGGGCGCGGCATGGATTCTGGCGTCATACCCGGCGCGTGCGGCCTGGTCGATGTCGACGAACATGGTGTCGACATCCATCCACCGATAGAGGGCGCGGGTCAGCCGCTCCGGGTAGAGCGCGCCCAACCGCAGCATCACACCCAATCCGCGCGGCACGGTGAGCCGCGGTCGCGGCCGGGCGATCATGTCGAGCACCCCGGCCGCGACATCGGCGGGCTCGAGCGGGCGCTGCCCCTTGGGATGCCCGGTGCCGGAGATCAATTCGGTATTGGTGAACGACGGCAGCACCGCACCCACCCGCACCCCGCTGCGCAGCACCTCGATCCGCGTCGCCTCGGTGAACGCCACCACCCCCGCCTTGCTCGCGTTGTACAGCGCGATACCTGGCGCGGGCGTCACCCCCGCCACCGAGGCGATGTTCACGATCTGCCCACGTCCGCGCGGCAGCATGCGGCGCAACGCCAGCTGCGTCCCGAGCATCACCCCGTGCAGATTCACGTCGATACACCGCGCGGCCTCGGCATCGGTCACCGCGATCACCGGCCCGATGGGCATCAGTCCCGCATTGTTGACCAGCACGTCCAGCGGTCCGGCCGCCGCCTCGGCCCCGTCGACGAAGTCCTCGAACGACTTCCGTTCGGTGACATCCAGCGCCAGCGCGGTGACCCCCAGCTCCGCCCCGGCCTTCTCCACCGCGCCCGCATCGATATCGCCGATCACGACGGTGCCGCCCGCGTCCCGCACCGCCCGTGCGATGGCGAACCCGATCCCCCGGCCGCCCCCGGTCACCGCCACGACCTTCCCCGCCACCGTCTCACGAGCCCGCGCCATCCCGGTTCCTTCCGCCACCCGCCGAACCGACTGCCCGCGCGGGACGCCTATCCCGAGGGTGCCGCAATCGGCGGTGCCGCAGAGCCGGTTTCGCGGTTCGATCTTGGAACCGTGGCCGGAACGATCAGCCGGTGATCTCCCACTCGTAAACGGTGAGTTCCGAAGCGCCCGTGGTGTGAATCGGGTCGGTGTGGATCAGATCCTTAGCGGCAGCCAGAGTTTCGGCGGTGATCACGTACGCGCCGCCGCTGCCGTCGGTGAATTTGCCGGTCTCCACCAGCTGTCCGCGTTCGCGGACGCCCGCCAGCCATTCCTTGTGCGGAACGATGACGGAATCGTCGAAGCGCGGGGTGCGCATAGCCATCACGAGATACTTGCGCACCCTGCGCTTCTCCTTCGAATTACTGCTCGGCCGAAACTATTCGGCGTCGGCGGGCGGCACGACCGCGCGGGTCGCCGCCGCGGCGGCCCGGACCTGCGGGGCCACCTGGACCACCTGGCCGAGCACACCGTTGATGAACGACGGGGAGTCGTCGGTGGAGAGCTCCTTGGCCAGCTCCACCGCCTCGTCCACGGCCACCACCGGGGGAACGTCGTTGGCGTGGAACAACTCCCACACCGCCACCCGCAGGATGGCGCGGTCCACGGCGGGCAGCCGCGGCAGCGTCCAATCCTGCGAGAGGTACGACTCGATGGTGCCGTCCACCCGGTCCAGATCGTCGGCGACACCTTCGACCAGGACCCGGGTGTAAGGGCTCACCGGGGCGACGGATTCCTCACGCACCGACAGCGAGACCCGCTCGGAGAGCAGGTCCGCGGGATCGATATCGCGGGCCTCCGCCTCGAACAGCAGATCCACCGCACGCCGGCGCGCCTTGTGCCGTGCGCCGAGCTTCTTGAACTTCTTGTCCGATTGATCGGCCACGGAAGACATTATCCGTCGCGTCAGGAGTTGACGCGGCTGATGTAGCTGCCGTCGCGGGTGTCGATGCGCAGCTTGTCACCCTGGTTGATGAACAGCGGCACCTGCACCTCGGCGCCGGTCTCCACGGTGGCGGGCTTGGTGCCGGCCGAGGAGCGGTCGCCCTGCAGGCCCGGCTCGGTGTGGGTGACGATGACGTCGATGGCGACCGGGAGCTCGACGAACAGCGCCGCGCCCTCGTGCATCGCGATCTGCACGGCCATGTTCTCCAGCAGGAAGCCGGCATTGCGGCCGAGCAGCTCTTCGCTCAGGTGCACCTGGTCGAAGGTGTCGCCGTCCATGAAGATGTAGTCCTCACCATCGTGGTAGAGGAAGGTCATGTCGCGACGGTCGACGGTCGCGGTCTCGACCTTGACGCCCGCGTTGAAGGTCTTGTCGACGACCTTGCCCGAGACCACGTTCTTCAGCTTGGTGCGCACGAAGGCGGGACCCTTACCCGGCTTCACATGCTGGAACTCGACAATCTGCTGGAGATTGTTGTCGATCTTCAGCACGAGGCCGTTTTTGAAGTCACTGGTGTCCGCCACTGTCCTCGGATCTCCTACTAGTCGTTTCAACCGCGCGTCAGTCGACGACGGTCAGGTCTTTGCTGGTGTTGGTGAGCAGTTCCGGGCCCCCCTTGCGAACCACAAGCGTGTCCTCGATCCGGACACCACCGCGGCCGGGGAAGTACACACCTGGCTCGACGGTCACCGCCACGCCATCGAGAAGTGTACCCGTGCCGGTTTTGGCGATTCCGGGCGCTTCGTGGATCTGCAGGCCGACTCCGTGTCCGAGGCCGTGCACGAACAGCTCGCCGTGACCGGCCGCCTCGATCACCGACCGTGACGCCGCGTCCACCGCCTTGGTCGAGACGCCGGGGGCCAGCGCCGCACGGCCCGCCGCCTGCGCGGCGTTGACCAGGTCGTACACCTCCCGCTGCCAGTCGCTGGGCTGCCCCAGCACGAAGGTGCGAGTCATGTCGGAGTGGTAGCCGCCGACCATGGCCCCGAAGTCCAGTTTCACGAAATCGCCGGTGGCCAGCACCGCGTCGGTCGGACGGTGATGCGGGACAGCCGAATTCGCACCGGCGGCCACGATGGTCTCGAAGGCGACCGCCTCCGCGCCGTGCTCGAACATCAGCCACTCCAGGTCGCGGCCCACCTGCCGTTCGGTGCGGCCGGGCGCGAGGCCACCGCGCTCGAGCAGGACCGCCAGGGCCGCGTCGGCGGCATCGCAGGCCGCCCGCAACTGCCCCACCTCGTAGGCGTCCTTCACCATGCGCAACTGTTCGACCAGACCCGAGACCGGCACCAGCTCGAGGCCGGTGGCCAGCGCCGACAGCCCGCGATGCTGCTCGAAGGTCATGACCTGGCTCTCGAAACCGACCCGGCCGGTCTGCCACTCCCCCGCGATCTCGACGACGCGCCGCGCGCTGGCCCGGTTGATCTCCGCGCGCAGATCCGGCACCTGCACCCCAACCTGGGTGAGGTAGCGGCCGTCGGTGCAGATGATGGTGCGGTCCTCGCTGGAATCCCAGGCGTACACCAGCAGCGCGGCATTCGATCCGGTGAAGCCGGTCAGGTAGCGGATATTGATCAGGTCCGTCACCAGCAGGGCGTCGACACGATTCTCCACGAGCAGGTTGCGCAGGTTGGCCCGGCGCAGCGCGTAGTCGGGTCGCGGGGTCGGATCGTGCGGTGCCTTCTCGTGCTGTGTCTTCTCGTGATCAGCAGACATGTGTCAAAGCTACCGCCGACACGCCGCAACACCGACACGCAACACGTGAATCGGCCGGTTAAGGAAACACCGGTGTTCACAACCGAAGCAGTTATCCACATTTCGCGATCGCGCGCCCCACCGGCGCCGAGATCGCGAGAACCTCGAAGCATGGCCCCGATTCCGCTTCTCGCACTGAGCCTCTGGTGCACGGCGCTCACCGCGTGCGATCTACGCGCACGCCGCCTGCCCGACGCCCTCACCCTGCCGGGCGCGGTAGTGGTGCTCGCCTACGGATTCGCCGTGGGCACACCGATACCCGCGCTCGCCGGTGCGGCGTTGCTCACGCTGCCCTACCTGCTCGTGCATCTCGCCCGCCCCGGCGCACTCGGTGCGGGCGACGTGAAACTCGCCGTCGGTCTAGGGGCGGCGACAGCCCTCGGCGGGGCACCGACGTGGACCTGGGCGGCGGTGGCCGCCCCCATGCTCACCGCCGCGGCGGCCCTGGGCACGCTGCTGACATGCCCACCGAGGCTGCCGCGCCCGCGCAAACCGGCCGCGCCGGGCCATGATTCACCCGCCCGGAACCGGCCTCGGGCATTACGGACCCCGGCAGTGTGGGCGTTTCCGGAGCGGGCCGGCACGTTGCCCGGAACGCTCGCGCACGGTCCCGCCATGTGTGTCGCAAGTGTGATCGCGCTGGCGGCCGGGCGCTGACATCGTGCTATGCGTGGGCCCGTGTGTTCGGGCACCCCAACTCTCATGGAAAGATGTAGCTCGTGTTGCGCTGGATAACTGCCGGAGAATCCCATGGTCCCGCTCTCGTCACCATCCTCGAGGGGATGGTGGCCGGTGTCGAGGTGACCTCCGCCGAGATCGGCGCGCAGCTGGCCCGACGCCGACTCGGCTACGGGCGTGGCGCGCGAATGAAGTTCGAGGCCGACGTGGTGACGATGGTCGGTGGCGTGCGCCACGGCCGCACCATGGGCGGTCCGGTCGCCATCGAGGTGGCGAACTCGGAGTGGCCCAAGTGGACCCAGGTCATGTCGGCCGATCCGGTGGATCAGGCCGAGCTGGCGGATATGGCCCGCAATGCGCCGCTGACCCGGCCGCGTCCGGGGCACGCCGACTACTCGGGCATGCTCAAGTACGGCTTCGACGATGCCCGCAATGTGCTCGAGCGGGCCAGCGCCCGCGAGACCGCGGCACGCGTCGCGGCGGGTACGGTCGCCCGGAACTTCCTGCGCCAGGCCCTGGGTGTCGAGGTGATCTCGCACGTGGTGTCCATCGGCACCGCCGCCGACACCAGCGGTGTGGTCCCGAGCGCCACGGATCTCGCGGCCATCGACGAGTCCCCGGTGCGCGCGTTCAGCAAGGACGCCGAGGCGGCGATGATCGCCGAGATCGAGGCGGCCAAGAAGGACGGCGACACCCTCGGTGGCGTGGTCGAGGTCGTGGTCGAGGGGCTGCCGGTCGGCCTGGGCTCGTTCACTTCCGGTGAGGCGCGCCTGGATTCGCGACTCGCGGCCGCGCTCATGGGCATTCAGGCCATCAAGGGTGTCGAGGTCGGTGACGGTTTCGAGACCGCGCGCCGCCGTGGCAGCCAGGCCCACGACGAGATGAAGCCCGGCGCCGACGGGGTGCTGCGCTCGACCAACCGCGCGGGCGGTCTCGAGGGCGGCATGACCAATGGCGAGGCGCTGCGCGTGCGCGCGGCCATGAAGCCGATTTCGACGGTGCCGCGGGCGCTTTCGACGGTGGACATGTCCTCCGGCGAGGAGGCCGTGGCGATTCACCAGCGTTCGGATGTATGCGCGGTTCCGGCCGCCGGCGTGGTCGCCGAGGCCATGGTGGCGCTGGTGGTCGCGCAGTCGGTGCTGGAGAAGTTCGGTGGCGACTCGCTGCCGGAGACCGTCGACAATATCCACGCCTACCTGAAGCGGATCAATGCCCGCCCGCACATCCCGGGCAATGCCGGGCAGTGACCACCGACGACAGCGCGGCGCCGGTCACTGACGACAGCACCGCGCCCGGCCAGGACGCACCGATCACGGCCGCCGAACACCCCGATGAAACCGACCGGGCCGCAATGAGTGTGGTGCTGGTCGGCCCGCCGGGTGCGGGCAAGTCGACGATCGGCCGCAAACTGGCGCGCGAACTCGGCGTCGAGATGTACGACACCGACGCCGGGATCGAGGAGCGGGCCGGACGCACGATTCCGGAGATCTTCGCGCAGGACGGCGAGCCGGAGTTCCGCCGCATGGAGGAAGAGGTCGTGCGCGACGCGGTCCTCGCCGGACACGGCGTGGTCTCCCTCGGCGGCGGCTCGGTGCTCTCGGCCGCGACCCGCGCCCTGCTGCGCGACCGCACCGTCATCTACCTGGAAATCAGTGTGGGCGAAGGACTCCGGCGCACGGGTGCCAGCACCAACCGCCCCCTGCTCAACGGCGACGACCCGGCCAAGAAGTACCGCGAGCTGATGAAGCTGCGCCGCCCCCTCTACCGCGAGGTGGCCTCGGTCCGCGTCCGCACCGACGGCCGCAGCCCCGGCCGCGTGGTCCGCATGATCCTGGCCAAACTCGGCCTGGAACCCACACCGCGCCCGGACGATTCGCCCACCGACACCACCACCGTCGAGCCCGGCGTGAGCAGCCGTTCCCGCGCCCGCCGCAAACGCCGCCGCGGCAGCCGCACCCGCGGCGAACAACCCCCGGCCACGGCCACCGCCGAAACCACTGTTGCCGAACCGGATTCGGCCACCCGCAACGGTCAGGCCCCGGCCGGCGAGACCGAGCCCACGAAACGCCGCCGCAACCGTCGTCCCCGCCGCCGCGGTGGCCGATCCCCCGAAACCGGCTCGCCCGCAACAACCTCCGAGGCCGCCGCGCCCCAGTCCGGAGCGGTGAGCGAATCCGGCGACGGCCCAACCTCTTCCGAGTCCGCGGAAGGCCGCGCCGGACGCGGCCGTCGACGCCGCGCCTCCCGCGCGGCCGGTGCGCCGCTGAATCCCGAGGCGGCGAGCCGAGATTCGAAGCTTGCGCAGCAGAATCCGCGCAACGAGACCGATCCTTCGGCCGGACCGGTCGCGACACCCGGCAACGGCCGCTCCCGCCGCGCCCGCGCCCGCCGCGCCCGAGCTCGCGCCCGCGACCACGAGATCGCGAGCAACGGCAATGGCACCGCCCCGGCCCCCACGCCCCCACCGACGGAGGGCAATTCGTGAACGCCACCGCCGCAGTGCGTGCTACCGCACACCGCCGAGTGGGTCCTCGCGGCACTGAGATACGGCTTCGCGCAGACCGATCCAGCACGCCGTCGCCGACAGATCGGCATTTTGACCACTTCCCCGTGCGCCGGGGATTCATCAGCTCCCCGCCGTCGGGCGGGATCATTCACGGAGGAGTCCTATGAGCGAGCCGACTCGCATCGAGGTGCGTACCGCCGACCCGTATCCGGTGATCATCGGGCGTGGGTTGCTGGGGGATCTGGTGGAGCAGGTGACCGGGCGGTCTGCGGTGCGGACGGTGGCGATCTTCTATCAGCCGCCGCTGGCCGAGACGGCCGAGGTGGTGCGTAAGGCGCTGGTGGACAAGGGGATCGACGCGCATCGGGTGGAGATTCCGGATGCCGAGGCCGGGAAGGATCTGCAGGTCGCGGGGTTCTGCTGGGAGGTGCTGGGGCGGATCGGGCTGACCCGCAAGGACCTCATCATCAGCCTGGGTGGTGGCGCGGCCACCGATCTGTCCGGTTTCGTGGCTGCCACCTGGATGCGCGGTGTGGATATCGTGCACGTGCCGACCACGCTGCTGGCCATGGTGGATGCCGCGGTCGGCGGTAAGACCGGTATCAATACCGAGGCGGGCAAGAACCTCGTGGGCAGCTTCCACGAGCCGGCCGCGGTGATGGTGGACCTGGCGACGCTGGAAACCGTGCCGCGCAACGAGATCGTGGCGGGCATGGCCGAGATCATCAAGGCCGGTTTCATCGCCGACCCGGTGATTCTGGAGCTGGTGGAGCGCGATCCGCAGGCCGCCCTGGATCCGACCGGGGACGTGCTGCCGGAGCTGATCCGCCGGGCCATCCAGGTGAAGGCCGATGTGGTGGCCGCGGATCTGAAGGAATCGGATCTGCGCGAGATCCTCAACTACGGCCACACTCTCGGCCACGCCATCGAGCGTCGCGAGCGCTACCGCTGGCGCCACGGCGCGGCGGTGTCGGTGGGTCTGGTGTTCGCGGCCGAATTGGGCCGCCTGGCAGGCCGTCTCGACGACGCCACCGCCGAGCGTCACCGAAGCATCCTGGCCAGCATCGGCCTGCCCACCACCTACGACGCCGACGCGCTCGGCCAGTTGATGGACGCCATGCAGACCGACAAGAAGACCCGTTCGGGCGTACTGCGTTTCGTGGTGCTCGACGGTCTGGCCAAGCCGGGCCGCCTCGAGGGCCCGGACCCGAGCCTGCTGGCGGCGGCCTATTCGGCCATCGCCCGCGAGGACGGCCCGACCAGCGGAGCCGTCCTGCTGTAGTCACGACGCGACATCGGCCACGGTGGTGAAGGTCGCCATCATGGCCATGTCCTCGTGTTCGAGATTGTGGCAGTGCAGCACGAACCGGCCCGCGTGGTCGGTGAACCGCACCGCGATCTCGGCCATCCCGGTGGCGGTGAGGTAGAGGGTGTCCTTCCAGCCGCCGTCGGCGGGACGCGGCGGCCTGCCGTCGCGCGAGAGCACCTGGAACTGGTTGAGGTGCAGGTGAATCGGGTGGTCGAGATCGGTGGAGAGCTGCCAGATCTCGACCTCGCCCAGCTTGGGCCGGGCGATCGGGGTGACCGGATCGTAGGCGCGGCCATTGATCACCCACCCGCGCATACCACCGGCGTCGCCCTGCCGGAACGCGAAGCGACGGGTGGTGACCGCACCGCGCCGCTCGAGGGTCTCGAAGTCGGCGAGCCGATCGGGAATGACCGAGGTATCGATGACCCGGTCGGCGACCTCGAATCTCATGACGCGCGTGGTGGTTCCGGCTCCGAGGTCGTTGTAGACGGTGATCTGCTCGCCGACCGCGCAACCGGAGAAGTCCACGATCACGTCGTACCGTTCCCCGGGCGCGATGGTCAGTTCAGTGAGTTCCTGTGGCCGCGCGAGCAATCCGCCGTCGGAGCCGATCTGCACGATCGGCAGTGACCCGCCGCGCCGATCGAAGCGCAGCCGGTACACGCGGGCATTGGAGCCGTTGAGCAACCGCAGCCGGTAGCGCGCGGTGTCGACGCGGTGCGCGGGCCAGGGCACCCCGTTGACGAGCACGACATCGCCGAGTACTCCGCGACCGAATTTTCCACCGACGCCGGGCGTGTGCAGCGAGGTCGGGTCGAGTGCCGGGTACAGGAAACCACCGTCCGCGCCGAAAGCCCTGTCGGCGAGCATGATCGGGATATCCCTCGCTCCCGAGGGCAGCCCCAGCCGCTGTTCGGCGGCGTCGGTGACGAGGTGGAATCCGGCGAGCCCACGCCACACCGCCGGACCGGTGAAGTCCATCCGATGGTCGTGGTACCAGAGGGTGGCGGCAGGCTGCCCCGCCGGATAGGTGTAGTCGCGCTCCCCGATCATGGTGTGCGCGGACGGATCCGGATGCCCGCCCATATCGGCCATGCTCATCTCGCCCATGTCGCCCGGCCCGCCGCCCACCGGGTACAGCAGGTCGATCGGGTACCCGTCGGATTCCTCCGGGATGTGCCCGCCGTGCAGGTGCACGACCACCGGCACGGGCAGTTCGTTGCGATGCGTGACGACCGTGCGGCGGGCCCGATCCGAGATCACCGTCGGCCCGGGGAAGATCCCGTTGTAGCCCCAGACCGGCGTCGAATAGCCGGGCAGCACCGTGGCATTCGCGACCCGCTGAGTGATCCGGTAGTAGTCGGTGGTGGCGTCGCGCCCCTCCGGCGCGAGCACGGGCGGCACGGTCAGCGGCAGGGTGAACGGTTCCGGCAGTCGTGCCGCGCTGGTCAGGTGCAGTCGGTCGGCGGGCGAATCGACCGACAGTTGCCAGGCTCCCGCGGCCCCGGCCACGCCGAGCGCAGCGGCCGTCCGGAACAGGGCGCGTCGCGAGAGGGTCATCGGCCCGCCGCCGGAATCGCCGCGCTCGCGGTGCTCCACGCCTGGATGGTCAGGGCCAGCAGCCCCGCCACCAGCATCACGCCGAGCGGAATGTGCACGGCCAGTGCCATGCGATAGCCGAGCATGATCTGAATGCCCGCCGCCAGGGTCAGCCCCACCCCCACCGCCGCCGTCCACCACGGCACGCCCGCGAACCGCCAGGCCGCCGCGAAACACACTGTCATGACCAGGATTCCGCCGAACAGCACCCCCGCGTTGGCGGCGTGAGCATCCAGTGCGTCGTAGCTGCCGGCCATGAACCGCCCCGCGAACATGGCCTGGGCGAAGGAATCGAGGGTGACCAGGGTGGTGATCGCGCGCAGCACGCGCTGCCAGGTCCGTGCGCTCATGACAACCTCTCAAAGTTCAGATTTCTGAATAGTTCAGAAGTCTGAACTTGTATGCTGGTGCCTGTCAAGAACCGATGGGAGGCTCTGTGGATCTGGAAGGCCCGGTGGCGCAGGCACATCCGGCGGACACCGACATGCGGGATCGATTGGTCGCCGTGGTACCGCTGATCTCGGCCTATCTGCGCCGCGCCCGGACCGACATGCCGCCGGAGATGCGGCAGGCGTTCGAGGCGGCGGGCCTGGGTGCACGCCACGGCGCGGTGCTCGCCTTCGTCTGGTCGTCCGGACCGGTGAGCGTCAGCGATGCCGCACGGCAGTTGGGCCTCAGCCTCACCAACACCAGTCAGCTCAGCGGCGAACTCACCCGAGCGGGTTGGCTACGCCGCGACAGCGATCCGGCCAACCATCGCCGCACGCTGCTCTCGGTCCCGCCCGAGCGGCAGGCCGACTTCGCCGCGTTCATCGATCGGCGCAGCGAGGTCCTGTTGCGCGCGATGGCCCGCCTGACCCCCGATCAGCGCGAGGGTTTCGTCGCGGGCCTCAATGCCTGGGCCGAGGAGATCGAGGCGATCACCCCGGGGTGAATCGGTACCGGACAACGAAAAACCCCACGCCACAACAAGACTGGCGCGGGGTTTGCCGAAGGGAACGTCAGGCGTTCGCGGGCTCGGGGGTCGAGGCGGCGGGGGCGCTCTTCTTGTGCTCGCGCCCGGTCAGCCAGCGGCCGACGGTCACGCCCAGCATGCCCGGAATGAAGATGAGCAGCACGATCCAGGCCGCACCGGAGGTGACATTGAAGAGCAGACCTTGATCACCGAGGTCGAACTTGGGGATGAAGTCCAGGATCCACGCGACCAGGCCCGCGCCGATGCCGCCGGCGAGCGCGGCCTTGAGCCAGCGCATGGTCAGATCCGACCCCTGTTCGGGATCCGGATTGGCCCGCCGGTCGGCGCGGCCGTCCAGCACACCCCAGGTCACGATGGCGACGACCAGCACGATCAGGCACAGGATCCGCATCCACGCCCCCGCGGTCGGCCAGCTCATCATGCCGAAACCGAGCAGGGTTTCCAGCACTACGGTCAACCCGCCCAAGCCCACGGCGCGCAACACCCACGCATTCATGTCGATCACCTTAACCTGCGCGGCCGCTCTGGCGAACCGGATGAACTGAAACTTGTTCCAGAACCATAGCGGGAGCGGGGGCGCTGCGGACGGGCGGGCCCGACACGCTGCTAGAAATGCGGAGTGAGCATCGAAGCCGTCGCCCTGCTGCAGGATCCGGTCCGCAAGCGGCTCTACGACTATGTCGCGGGCGCGGGCCACGATGTCAGCCGGGACGAGGCGGCCGAAGCGGTCGAGATCAAGCGGCCGCTCGCGGCGTTCCACCTGGACAAACTGGCTGAGGCAGGACTGCTGGACGCGGTGTTCCGGCGGCCGGAGGGTCGCACCGGGCCCGGATCGGGACGGCCCGCCAAGCTCTATCGGCGCGCCGATGCCGAGTTCGAGGTCAGTCTCCCCGCCCGCGACTATCGAACGGTCGCAACGGTTCTCGCCGAGGTGGTCGAGCACGAGGGTTTCGAGGACGCGATCGCGCAGGCGGCGGCCGCACACGCGCCGAATCTGGAGGGCCGCAGCCTGTTCGAGGCGCTGAGCGCGCACGGTTACGAGCCGTATGTCGACGACGATGTGATTCGCCTGCGCAACTGCCCTTTTCATCGACTCGCCGTCGACTTCCCGCCGCTGGTCTGCGGCATGAACCTGGCCTTGCTCGCCGGTCCGGCGACAGCGGCCGGTTGGACCGCGCGGATGGACCCGGCTCCGGGCCGATGCTGCGTAAGCTTCTCTAAAAACAATGATGATTAGTTATAGTCGGGGCATGCACCTCGCACAGCTCAATATCGGCAGGCTCGTCGCACCCGAAGGCGACCCCCGGGTCGCCGATTTCTATGCCGCCCTCGATGAGATCAATGCCCTCGCCGAGTCCTCCCCCGGTTTCGTCTGGCGCATGGTCGACGGCGAGACCAATAACGCCACCACATTGCGCCCCTACCAACAGGATCCGGACATGCTCGTGAACATGAGCGTGTGGGAGACGCGAGAGGCGTTGTTCGACTACGTGTATCGCAGCGCGCACATGGAATACGTGCGACGGCGTCGCGAGTTCTTCGTCCCGCTGCGCGAGGTGTTCACGGTGCTGTGGTGGGTGCCGGAAGGCAGCGTGCCGGACCTGGACGACGCCATGCGCCGCCTGGAGCATCTGCGCGAGAACGGCCCCACGCCTTACGCTTTCACCTTCCGGCAGTCGTTCGAACCCGAACTGCCGGAATCAGTCCTGTAGGGCCGCGGCCATTTCCGTGCGCGGCGCGGGCTTGCCGGTGAACTGCTCCACCTGCCCGTACGCCTGATTCAGCAGCATCTCGAGGCCACTGACGACCGTATTGCCCGCACGCGCCACCGCTTCGGCGAGCGGAGTCGGCCACGGGTTGTAGATGGCATCCAGCACGACGGGGGCCGCTGCGATCGAATCCGCCACGGCCGCGGCGGCTTCGGCGGGCACCGTGCTGACGACGGCGTCGACATCGGAGCAGACGAACAGCAGGCCCTCGGGATCGAAGCCGAGCACCTCGGCCGACATGCCCAGCTGCTCGGCCAGTTCCAGGGTGTCGGCGGCGCGGCCGCGATCGCGGGCCACGATGGTGACGGTGTGCGCACCCAGATCCGCCAGCGCCAGCAGCGCCGGACGGGCGGTGCCACCCGCACCCAGCACGACCGCGCGGGCCACCTCTTTCACGCCCGCGCCTTCCAGTGCGCCACGCACGCCGTCCACGTCGGTGCAGTCGGCACGCCAGCCGGAGTCGGTGCGCACCAGCGTGTTCGCCGAACCCACCAGCTCGGCACGTTCGGTGCGTTCGTCGGCGTACGCGAGCGCGGCCACCTTGCCCGGCATGGTCACCGACAGCCCGACCCACTCCGGCCCGAGCCCGTCGACCAAGCCCGGCAACTGCTCGCCCGTGCACTCGATGCGCTCGTAACTCCAGTTCAGGCCCAACGCCCGATAGGCCGCCAGATGCAGTTGCGGCGAACGGGAATGCGAGATCGGGCTGCCTAGGACAGCAGCCTTCCGATCAGCGCCCACTGTCGAGGATTCCACTCTGCCTGGCCTTTTCGATATTGCGCAGATGCTCCTGGTAGTTGTCGGTGAACAACGTGGTGCCCTGCTTGTCGACGGTCACGAAGTACAGCCACGGCCCCGGCGCCGGCGCCTCCATGGCGCGCATGGCATCCAGCGACGGCGCGGAGATCGGCGTCGCGGGCAGCCCGGCCATGGCATAGGTGTTCCACGGCGTCTTCTTGTTCCGGTCGGCGTCGGTGGTGGCGACCTCGGTCTGGGTGAGGGTGTAGTTGACGGTGGAGTCGAACTGCAGCGGCTGCTGGGCCGCGAGCCGGTTCACGATGACCCGCGCCACCTTCGACATGTCCTGCGGCAATGCCTCCCGCTCCACCAGCGACGCCGCGATCAGCGTGTCGTAAGGGGTCAGGCCATTGGCGGTGCCCGATTGCAGCAGCCCGCTGGACTCGTAGGTCTGCGCGCTGCTGGCCACCAGCTGCTTGAGGATGTCCTGTGCGCTGGCGCTGGGATCGAAATCCCAGGTGCCACCGGCGATCAGGCCCTCTAGCTGACGCGTGCGGTCCGGTGCCGTCTTGACTCGTTCCAACGCCCACGCGGGCACGCCGAGCGCGGTCGGATCGGGATTGGCACCGGCCTGGTCGAGCTGCTCGTAGGTCACGCACTTGGCGGCGGTGCCGGTGCCGACGCAGCTGGCCTCGGAGATCTTGCGGTAGATGCCGTCCTTGCGCGCATTGGTGGTGACATCGCTGGAGTCGTGCAACTGCCGGCCCTCGGAGATGACCACGTTGCCGACCCGCGCGTCCTTGCTGAACAGCGCGGTCACCGCCTCCGAGCCCTTGCTGTGGCTCGGAATGGCGTAGTAGCCGGGCTGAATGGAGTTCATGTTCGTATTGCGCACGGCCGCTTCGTAGAACGCGCCACTGCTCTGCACGATGCCCTTGTCGGCCATGGTCTGCGCGATCTGCGTGGAGGTGTCGCCGGGCTTGATCTGAATGACCACCAACGCACCCTGCGGGCCGGAGAAGTCGGCGGGCGGGCTCAGCTTGCCGACGAACTTCCAGGCCGCGAATCCGACTGCGCCGAGGAACAATACGGCGAACACGCCCGCGATGACGAACAGGTTGCGGCGGCGGCGCTTGCGTTCGGCCGCCTTGCGCGAGGCCACCCGCGAACGCTTGGGCCGGTTGCCGCCACGGCTGCCGGAGCGCGACTGGCCGCGCCCGGACCTGCTGGCGGCCCGGCCGGTTCGTTCCGCGCGCTGGGGTGCGCTGCGGCGCGGCGGTTCCGGGGCCAGCGGGGGCTCGTCCTCGTAGTCGTCGCCCTCGAAGTGTTCGTCCTCGTAGCGCTCGTCCTCGTAGCGCGGGATGACGGTGGTGTCGTCCTCGTAATCGTCCGCTTCGGACCATTCCAGATCGTCGCGGCGGTAACGCCGTTCGGCATTCTGCCGGTAGCGTTCCTCAGCGCGCGTCCAGCGGTCGGTCATGCGTCATCACCGCGCGGCTTCAAAAGGGCACTCCGTTCGTCCAACCATCCTTGCAGGATCGACACGGCGGCGGCTTGATCGATGACCTGCCGCTGCCCGCGTGCGCGAACTCCACTGTCTCGCAACGCACGTGCAGCAGACACCGTAGTCAAACGTTCGTCGGAAAGTCGCACCGGTACCGGTGTGATCAGACCCCGCAAACGCCCCGCGAAGGTGGCCGCCAGCTTAGCGGAAGACCCGCTCTCGCCGCGCAAGGTGCGCGGCAGGCCGACGATCACTTCGACGGCCTCGTACTCCCGCACAATCTCGGCAATTCTGGATAGATCGGACGCCAGCGTGCCGGGCGCGACCTTCTTCGCGCGCGGCACGGTTTCCACCGGGGTGGCCAGCAGGCCGTCCGGATCGCTGGAGGCGACGCCGATGCGGACCGAGCCCACATCGATGCCGATGCGCCGGCCGCGACCGGGATCGCGTTCGGCGGAGGGTCGCTCGGACGCGAAATCACGCCCGGCCGTCACCCCGGAGGCTTCGGTGGGCGTGCGGGCAAATCCGGAGGAATGCCCTGAATCGGGCCCCGGAGAGCCCGTTTCAAGGGTGGACCCGGCCCCGTGATCGGAGCCGGGTGTGTCGGATGTGTCGGAGTCCGCCATTACCCGGCGAGCTCGGCGACCCGGGCGCGCAGCGCGGCCAGACCCGCCTCGATGCCCGACGGGTCGGAACCCGCACCCTGGGCCATCTCCGGCTTGCCGCCACCACGACCGGCGATGGACGGGCCGAACGCGGCCACCAGATCCCCGGCCTTGATGCCCAGATCCTGGGCGGCCTTGGTGACGGCGGCGACGAACGGCACCTTGCCGTCGGCATTGCCGAGCAGCACCACGATGGCGGGCTCGGAACCCAAGCGGCCCTTGATGTCCTGCACCAGGGTGCGCAGATCGCCCGCGCCGACACCCTCGGGCGCGGCGGCGGCGACCAGCAGCACCTTGCCGACCCGCTGCGCCTGCTCGGCGAAGGTTCCGGCGCTCGACAGCACGGCCGCCATCTTGGTGCGCTCGAGTTCCTTCTCGGCGACCTTGAGACGTTCGACGAGCTGCTCGACACGGCCCGGCACCTCTTCCGAAGGCACCTTCAGCGACGACGCGAGACCGGCCAGCAGCGCGCGCTCCTTGGCCAGGTAGCGGTAGGAGTCCAGGCCCACAAAGGCTTCCACGCGGCGGATGCCCGAGCCGACCGACGACTCACCGAGCACGGTGATCGGCCCGATCTGCGCGGAACTCTGCACGTGCGTGCCACCGCAGAGCTCCATCGAGAACGGTCCGCCGATCTCCACGACGCGCACCTCGTCGCCGTAGTTCTCGCCGAACAGCGCCATCGCGCCCATCTTCTTGGCCGACGGCAGATCGGTGACGAAGGTGTTGACCTTGAAGTCGTCGCCGACGGCGTCGTTGGACACGGCCTCGATATCGGCCTTCTGCTGCTCGGACAGCGCGCCCTGCCAGTTGAAGTCGAAGCGCAGGTAGCCGGGCTTGTTGAGCGAACCGGCCTGAACGGCGTTGGGGCCCAGCACCTGTCGCAGCGCGGCATGCACCATGTGGGTGCCGGTGTGACCCTGGGTCGCGCCCTTACGCCAGGCCGGATCGACCTGGGCGAGCACGGTGTCGCCCTCGGTGAGCTGACCGGCCTCGACGGTGGCCTTGTGCACCCACACCTTCTTGGCGATCTTCTGCACGTCGTTGACGGCCACCTTCAGACCGTGCGAGGACACGATCGAACCGCGGTCGGCGATCTGGCCGCCGGACTCGGCATACAGCGGGCTGCGGTCGAGAATGATCTCGACGTCCTGCCCGACCTCGGCGACCGGCACCCGGACACCGTCCTTGATCAGGGCGAGAACCGTGGCCTCGGTGGCCAGTTCGTCGAAGCCGGTGAACTCGGTCGCGCCGCGGTCCACGAACTCCTTGTAGATGGTGAGATCCGCGTGCGCGTGCTTACGCGAGAGCGCGTCCTCCTTGGCCCGCTTGCGCTGCTCGGCCATGAGCGCGCGGAAGCCCTCCTCGTCGACCTGCAGCCCGGCCTCGGAAGCCATTTCGAGGGTCAGGTCGATCGGGAAGCCGTAGGTGTCGTGCAGGGTGAACGCGTCGGTGCCGCTGATCTTCTTGCTGCCCTGCGCCTTCACCTCGTCGACGGTCTCGTCGAACAGCTTGGTGCCGGTGTTGAGGGTCTTGAGGAACGCGGCTTCCTCACCGACGGCGACGGTTTCGATGCGCTTGTGATCGGTGGCGAGCTCCGGGTAGGAGGGGGCCATCAGCTCGGCGACGACCTTGATGAACTCACCCATCACCGGCTGGTCCGCGCCCAGCAGGCGGGCCGAACGCACGATGCGACGCAGCAGGCGGCGCAGCACATAGCCGCGGCCGTCGTTGCCGGGGTTCACGCCGTCGCCGATCAGCATGGCGGCGGTGCGGGCGTGGTCGGCGATGACACGGAAACGCACATCGTCGGTGTGCTCGACACCGTAGGAGCGACCGGTCAGCTCCTCGGCCTTGTTGATGATCGGGCGCAGCAGGTCGGTCTCGTAAACGTTGTCGACGCCCTGCAGCAGGAACGCGACACGCTCGATGCCCATGCCGGTGTCGATGTTCTTCTTGGGCAGCGGGCCCAGGATCTCGAAGTCGTCCTTGCCGCGACCCGCGCCACGCTCGTTCTGCATGAACACGAGGTTCCAGATCTCGAGGTAGCGGTCCTCGTCGGCCTCCGGGCCGCCCTCCACGCCGTACTCGGGTCCGCGGTCGAAGTAGATCTCCGAGCACGGGCCGCAAGGTCCGGGGATACCCATGGACCAGTAGTTGTCGGCCATGCCGCGACGCTGGATGCGGGCGTCCGGCACCCCGAGCTCACGCCAGATCTGCTCGGCCTCGTCATCGTCGAGATACACGGTGACCCAGAGCTTTTCCGGGTCGAAGCCGTAGCCGCCGTCCTCGACGGACTTGGTCAGCAGCGACCAAGCGAACTGCATGGCCTCGCGCTTGAAGTAGTCGCCGAAGGAGAAGTTGCCGGCCATCTGGAAGAAGGTGTTGTGGCGGGTGGTGACGCCGACGTTCTCGATATCGCCGGTGCGCACGCACTTCTGCACGCTGGTCGCGGTGTGGAAGGGCGGCGTCTGCTGACCGAGGAAATACGGTACGAACTGGACCATGCCTGCGTTCACGAACAACAGGTTGGGGTCGGCCAGGATCAGCGAGGCACTCGGCACCTCGGTATGTCCGGCCTTTACGAAATGCTCCAGGAAGCGCCGTCGAATCTCGTGGGTCTGCACAGGTATCCAGCCTACCGGTCCCGGTCCAGGGAGTTTCCACCCACCACCGGGCGATAGCTACCATCGCCCGGGTGACTGTGATCCCCGACCCATCCCAGCGCTTCCCGCTCCCCCACGCGCACCGCACGGTGTTCCTGAAACCGCACGTCACCTCGCCGAACATCGAGGTCGGCGACTACAGCTACTTCGACGATCCCGGTGACCCGACCGCCTTCGAGACCAACAACGTCCTCTACGCCTTCGGCCCCGAGAAGCTGATCATCGGCAAATACTGCGCCATCGCCACCGGCACCCGCTTCATCATGGCCGGCGCCAACCACGCCACCTCGGGCGTGTCGACCTTCCCCTTCACCATCTTCGGTGGCACCTGGGCCGAGGAGACGATGGACATCATCACCGCCATCCCCTCCAAGGGCGACACCGTCGTCGGCAACGACGTCTGGATCGGCTACAACGCGCTGATCATGCCCGGCGTAACGATCGGCGACGGCGCGATCATCGCCACCGGCGCAGTCGTCACCACCGACATCCCGCCCTACACGATCGTGGGCGGCAACCCGGCCCAAGTCGTCAAACAACGCTTCCCCGACGAGGACGTGCAGCGACTCCTGCGCGCAGCCTGGTGGAACTGGCCGGTCGAACTGATCACCGAACACGTCCGCGAAATCATGGGCGGCACCCCCGGCGAGATCGAACGCATCGCCATCCACGAGGGACTGCTCTCGGACTGAGCTACGCCCCAACCATTCTCAGGCCGGATCGACCGAGCCCCGGTGGCAGCGAGTGCAATTCGGCACGCGACGCTATTTGCCCCGCACGATGCGGCGGAGTTTGGTTACGCGGGGGCCTACTTCGCGTTCGTAGCCGTGGTCGGTGGGGGCGTAGTAGTCGGTGCCGACCAGTTCGTCCGGTGGATATTGCTGGGCGAGAACGCCGTCCGGATGATCGTGAGGATATTTGTAGCCTTGGGCGTTACCCAGAGCCGCGGCGCCCGCGTAGTGACCGTCACGGAGATGCGGCGGCACTGCGCCTGCCTTGCCTGCTCGGATGTCCGCCACGGCCGCACCGAGACTCTTGGGGACCGAGCCGGATTTCGGGGCTGTGGCGATGTGAATCGTGGCCTGAGTGAGGGCCAGCTGCGCTTCGGGCATACCGACCAGTTGGACTACCTGGGCGGCGGCGACTGCCGTCTGCAGGGCCATCGGGTCGGCCATGCCTACTTCCTCGCTGGCCTGGATCATCAAGCGGCGGGCGATGAATCGCGGATCCTCGCCGGCGCTGATCATGCGGGCGAGGTAGTGCAGGGCGGCGTCGACGTCGGAGCCGCGCAGGGATTTGATGAAGGCGCTGATCACGTCGTAGTGCTGATCACCCGCACGGTCGTAGCGGACCGCGGCCTTGTCGACGCTGGCCTCGACCAGCTTCACGTCCACGGTCCCGTCCAGCGAGGATTCCGCCGACGCTTCCAGCGCGGTGAGCGAGCGCCGGGCGTCACCACCAGCGATCCGCACGATGTGATCCAGGGCCTCTTCGGTGACCGTGTACTCCCCCGCCAGCCCGCGCGGATCCTCGATCGCCCGCTTCAGCACGGTCCGAATGTCGTCCTCGGACAAGGACTGCAACTGCAGTACCAGCGACCGTGACAGCAGCGGCGACACCACGGAGAACGAGGGATTCTCGGTGGTCGCCGCGACCAACAGCACGATCCGGTTCTCCACCGCCGCCAGCAGCGCATCCTGCTGGGTCTTCGAAAACCGGTGCACCTCATCGATGAACAGCACGGTCTGCTCACCCGCGGTGAGCCGCCGCCGCGCCAGATCGATCACCGCGCGCACTTCCTTCACCCCGGCCGACAGCGCAGAGAGCGCCTCGAACCGCCGCCCGGTCGCCCGCGACAGCAGTGAGGCGAGCGTGGTCTTACCGGTCCCGGGCGGACCGTACAGCAACACCGACGCCGCCCCGGACCCCTCGACCAACCGCCGCAACGGCGACCCCGGCCCCAGCAGATGCTGCTGCCCCACCACCTCATCGAGGGTGCGCGGCCGCATCCGCACCGCCAACGGCGCGAACCGGTCATCCCCACTCGGAATACGCGCGGCTCCCGCCTCGAAGTCGTCGACCGCTACCGGTGTCCCCGGCGCGTCGAACAGCCCATCACTCACGCCACGACCCTACCCAGCACCTCCGACACAACCCCGACCACGACGCTGTCCGCTCTGCTCCACGTACGGCGCGTCGGTGCGGCGGGCCGTCAGCGATCAAGCGGCCGACCCTTGTCGAGACCCGACGCTTCGGCCGTTCGCCGGACGCCGTGGCCCGCGCCGAGCAGTGACCGGGTCCGCCGGCGCCCACAGCAGCACCGCCGGTCTCCGGGTCGCGAGGTCCCCGGACAGCAATGTGGGCCGGAATCATCTTGCGATTCCGGCCCACATCTCGCGGAGGACTACTCCTCCCAGTGCTCTTCCAGGGTCGCCGACACGTGTTCGGCGAAATCGCCGAGGGTGTCGTCGCCGGTGCAGCGGGCGTCCTCGGCGAGGGCGGCCCAGCGGTTGATCAGGGCGGCCGAGCGCGGGATGGACAGGCCGTGTTCGCGGGCGGCGGCAATGCGGGCGTGGTCGGCGGGCAGGAACCAGTAGGTGGACAGCCACACCCAGATCAGGCGCGCCTCGAGGATGCGTTCGGCGAGGACGTTGTCGTCGGCGAGGGCGGGCCAGACCGCGACCACTTCGGAGCGCCACGCCTCGACCATTTGGCGGGCGCGTTCACGCGACAGCTCGAAATCGCACAGGCAGCCGGGGAAGGAGACCAGGGCGTAGGCGATATCGAGGGTAGCGTCGCGGAAGCCACCCCACTCGTAGTCGAGGAAGCGCGCGCCCTCGTCGTTGAGGATCACATTGTCGGGGCACAGGTCCGAGGGGCTGAAGGCACGGTAGCGCCCGGCCGAGAAGAGCCGGTTGCCGCGCACGATGCGCTCGGCGATCTCCCCGGGCACCTCGATGCCCATCTCCCGCTGCAGCATGATCGGCACCTCGGCGACCGCGGATTCGGCCTGCTGCGCAATGCCGTCCACGCGATGCACCACGTCCACCCGGCGTAGCAGCGCGACGAAGTCGGCCTCGCGGCCCACGGTCGCAGCGTGCATGCGGCCCAATGCCTGCGCGAACGCCATCAACGCATTGCGCCCGGCGGGTTCGGCGGCGGCCTGCAGGACCGCGGTCAGCGAGAGGTTCTCGCCGAGGTCGCTGAGGATGAGCAGACGGTCGGGCAGGCTGTAGCCGAGGAGGTAGGCACCGGGGCGGTGGTCGCGGCCCAGCGCGGTGGTGAACTGGTACGACACCGCCTCGCGTAGGAATGCGGAGTCGATGCTGGCGACACCGGGAGCCATACCCCCGGTGCGTCGTTGGTTCGCCGTGCCCGCAACCTGCTTCACAATCAGTGTGCGCGGTAGTGAAAATGCGTTCTCCGCAACACGGACACGGAGAACCGTGGTTCTACCACTGCCGCTGAGTTCCATCGGATCACTCAGCTTTACCGCAGCACCCATTCGCTTTGTGAGCAACTGTTGTGCCGCGGACACGACTTCGGCGGCGCGTTCGGCCAATAGTGCGGTCATCGGAACCCAAGTTACTCCCGTCAGGTCACTTTCAGCGAGCGGTTGCGCAACCTTTCGCGCGTCGGACGGCGTGTCTTTGTGAAGGGTTTGCCCATGCGGCGCTGGTTGCTTGACACAACCAGGAGGGTCTAGTTGTCTCATGGTCACTTGCTGTGCGCCACACCGTAAACCGGGAAATGTGAAAGGCTTGCGACCATGACTGGCACGCCGCCCTCAGCACCGTATGGCCCCACCGGCGATCGTCCCGGTCCCGGGGGCGGTGAACAGTATCCGCCGCAGACCGGCCAGCACCAAAACCCCGAGCCCGCACCGTATTCCGGTGCGCCCGAACCGGGCCCGGCGCACGGCCGCCACCAGTTGCCCGGTATGGCCGGATATCCGCAGTTCGAGGGACCGGGCTCCGCGCACTACGGCAGCGAGCCCGTCGAACCCCCGCCGCCGCTGCCCCCGCAGTCGGGCGCGCCGCTGCCACCTCCTGGCTACGCCGGCGCGACGCCGCCGCAGTATCAGTCGCCCGGCGGTATGCCGCCGGGCAATCCGCCTCCGCCAGGCGGCTTCCCGCCCGGCGGGATGCCGCCGGCGGGCGGCCCACAGCCGGGTGACTTCCCGCCGCAACAGGCCTACGCGCCGCCGCGCGAAACCCTCGATGTGGGTGCGGCCGTGACCTACGGCTGGGATCGGTTCCGGCTCAATCCCGTTCCCTGGGTCGGCATGGTACTGATCGGCCTGATCGCCTGGCTGGTGGTGACGCTGCTGGTGAGAATGGTTGATGTGCAGTCGCTCTCGGCGGTGATCCTGCTGTTCGCCGTGGTGTCGCTGGTGGTGTGGCTGCTGCAGGCGGCGATGATCCGCGGCGCGCTCTACGAAACCGACGGCACGCCACCGGATTTCCCGGCCTTCTTCGGCTTCGTGAATGCCGGCAATGTGCTCATCACCGCGCTCATCGTGTTCGCGCTGTGCTTCGTGGCCGCCATCGCCTGCTTCGTTCCCGCGGTGATCGTGGGCGTGCTGTGCATGTTCGCCCTGCACTTCGTGATCGACCAGGACCAGAATCCCCTCGCCGCCATCGCGTCCAGCGTCCGGCTGGTGATCGCCAACGCGCTGCACGTGTCGCTGCTGGCGCTGGCGGTGCTCGTCATCACCACGGTCGGCGCGCTGCTGTGCGGGCTCGGTCTGGTGGTGGCCGGTCCGGTCTGCGCCATCGCGACCACCTACGCGTACCGCATCCTGACTGGCCGACTGGTCGTTCCGGTCTAACCCCTTCCACACGACAGTGCCCTCCGACCTCATCGAGATCGGAGGGCACCGTGGTATCAGGGTTCGCTACTTCGCGTCTTCCTTGACCGGGTTGCCGTCGGCGTCCAGCTTGGCGTTGAGGCCCGCCTCGCGACGCTGCTGCAGGGTGATCGCGGTCGGCGCATCGGTCAGCGGGTCGACGCCGCCACCGGACTTGGGGAACGCGATGACCTCACGGATGGAGTCCATCCCGGCCAGCAGCGCGGTGATGCGGTCCCAGCCGAAGGCGATGCCGCCCATGGGCGGGGCGCCGAAGGAGAAGGCGTCGAGCAGGAAGCCGAACTTGTCCTGCGCCTCCTCGTCACCGATGCCCATCACCTTGAACACGCGTTCCTGCACGTCGCGGCGGTGGATACGGATGGAACCGCCGCCGATCTCGTTGCCGTTGCAGACGATGTCGTAGGCGTAGGCCAGCGCCGAACCGGGATCGGTGTCGAAGGTGGCGAGGTGCTCGGGCTTGGGCGAGGTGAACGCGTGGTGCACGGCGGTCCAGGCCGAATGGCCCAGCGCCACATCGCCGCTGGCGGTGGCGTCGGCGGCGGGCTCGAACATGGGCGCGTCCACAATCCAGACGAACGCCCAGTCGTTCTCGTCGATGAGACCGCACTTGCGGGCGATCTCACCGCGGGCCGCACCCAGCAGGGCCCGGCTGGACTTGGCGTCACCGGCGGCGAAGAACACGCAGTCGCCCGGGTTCGCGCCGACGTGCTTGGCCAGACCCTCGCGCTCGGCGTCGGTCAGGTTCTTGGCGACCGGGCCGCCGAGGGTGCCGTCCTCCTGGAAGGTGATGTAGGCCAGGCCCTTCGCGCCGCGCTGCTTGGCCCACTCCTGCCAGGCGTCGAACTGGCGACGCGGCTGCGAGGCACCGCCGGGCATGACGACCGCGCCGACGTAGGGAGCCTGGAAGACACGGAACTCCGTGTCCTTGAAGTACTCCATCATCTCGGTGATCTCGATGCCGAAGCGCAGGTCGGGCTTGTCGGAGCCGTAGCGGCGCATGGCGTCGGCGTAGGTCATGTGCGGGATCGGGGTGGCGATCTCGTAGCCGACCAGCTTCCACAGCGCGGCGAGGATGTCCTCGGCCAGCAGGATGACGTCTTCCTGCTCGACGAAGCTCATCTCGATGTCGAGCTGAGTGAACTCGGGCTGACGGTCGGCGCGGAAGTCCTCGTCGCGGTAGCAGCGCGCGATCTGGTAGTAGCGCTCGATGCCGCCGACCATGAGCAGCTGCTTGAACAGCTGCGGCGACTGCGGCAGGGCGTAGAACTTGCCGGGCTGCAGGCGGGCCGGAACCAGGAAGTCGCGCGCGCCCTCCGGGGTGGAGCGGGTCATGGTCGGGGTTTCGACCTCGACGAACGCGTGCTTGGCCAGCACCTCGCGGGCGGCCGCATTCACCTTGGAGCGCAGGCGGATCGCGTGGGCCGGGCCCTCGCGGCGCAGATCCAGGTAGCGGTACTTGAGGCGGGCTTCCTCGCCGGGCTCGTCGTCGAGCTGGAACGGCAGCGGCGCGGCCTCGTTGAGCACCTCGAGCGCGGTCACATTGACCTCGATGGCACCGGTCGGCAGGTTCGGGTTCTCGCTACCGTCCGGTCGGTTCTCGACCACGCCGGTGACCTTCACGACGAATTCGTTGCGCAGCTTGTGGGCGGCCTCGGCGGGCTCGCCTTCACGGAAGACGGCCTGCGACACACCCGACGCATCACGCAGATCGATGAAGATCACGCCACCGTGGTCTCGACGTCGCGCCACCCATCCGGTGAGGGTGACGGTCTGACCGGCGTGCTCGCTTCGCAGCGAACCAGCCAAGTGGGTGCGCAGCACGGGATTCCTTTCGACGGACTCGAAGCACCGGCAAGGGCCACCAGGTGCAGACCCATCGTAGAGAGACACGTTCAGCGAGTGGAAACCGGAATCGACTCGCCCGTGTCACAGTAATGGCCATGACCTTCAACGAGGGCCTGCAAATCGACCCGAACCGGGCCAGTGGCGGGGGTGGCGGACCCGGCATGGGCGGTGGTCTGGTCCTCGGCGGCGGCGCGCTGGGCATCATCGCGGTGATCGCGGCACTGCTGCTCGGCGGCGACCCCGGCAGCATTCTCGGCCAGTTCACGGGCGCGGACTCCAATACGAAGTCCGGCGGCACAACCCTGCCGAGCCACTGCAAGACCGGTGCCGACGCGAACAAGTACGTCGACTGTCGCGTCATCCTCACCGCCCAGAGCCTCGACGCCATCTGGGGCACCGAACTGCCCAAGCAAACCAATCGCAAATACGTGGTCCCGAAACTCAACCTCTTCTCCGGCGCGGTGAACACCGGCTGCGGCCGCGCCTCCTCCGCGGTCGGCCCGTTCTACTGCCCCGCCGACCAGACCGCCTACTTCGACACCAGCTTCTTCCAGGAACTGGTCGACCGCTTCGGTTCCAGCGGTGGCCCGCTGGCCCAGGAGTACGTGGTCGCCCACGAGTTCGGCCACCACATCCAGAACCTGCTCGGCGACATCAACCGCGCCCAACGCGACCCGAAGGGCCCCACCTCCGGCGCGGTCCGCACCGAACTCCAGGCCGACTGCTACGCGGGTGTCTGGGCCTACTACGCCGACAAACTCCCCGCCCCCGGCGCCAGCACCCCCTTCCTGAAGCCCTTGACCGACAACGACATCCGCGACGCTCTCTCCGCGGCCTCGGCAGTCGGCGACGACCGCATCCAGCAGGCCTCCTCCGGCCGCGTCAACCCGGAAGCCTGGACCCACGGCTCCTCGGAGGAACGCCAGAAATGGTTCCTCTCCGGCTACAAGTCCGGCCAGGTCAAGTCCTGCGACACCTTCTCCGCCCAGGACCTGGCCAACCCGCCCGGCCTGCGCTGAGCTTCAACACCATCCACAAACCCCGATGTCCCCGGCTCCCGAAGCCGGGGACATCGTCGTATCGGGGGTCGGCGTGGCGGGGTGGGTGTGGGCGGCGGCGCGCGGCAGAATCGGCGGCGGCGGGCGGGTGCCCGCAAGGGAATTCGGAGGGATGCGATGCGGATGGCCGCGGCGACAGGACTTTTCGGCGGAACCGGGCAGGGCCGCGGGTGGCGCGGGTGGCGGGCCGTCACGGTGGCCGGACTGGCGGCGGTGATGGTCACGGGCACAGGCGCATTCGCCCTGGCCGATCCCGCCCCGGCACCCACGCCCGCGCAGGCGCCCATGCCCGCGGTCGCCCTGTTCACCTTGACCGCCATGCCGGCCGGGTGGCAGACGCGCACGGATCTGCATCCGTCGCTGCAGGTTCAGGCCGATGGTCATGCGATCAAGCGTGCCGACAACAATGCGCAGCCGGTGGAGGGCACGCTGCCCGCCGACGTGATCGGCGCGGCGACCGCCGAGGTGAAGGCGCTCGCCGCCGTGGACATGGGCACCCCTGAGAAGGATGACAAGGGCACGTCGATCATCGACTACATGCCCCAATCACCCGATCAGGACGTGCATCTCGTCGTCTACGCACCGGAGTCGTCCGACGGACTCAACGATGACCAGAAGGCGTCCCGCAAGCGCTTCGACGATCTGTTCCAGCGCATGCTGAACGCCTTCGTGGCCTCGTAACGGCGAAAAGTCAGCCGACCGTCCAGGTTTCGCGGCCGGTGAGCAGGTTCTGCAGTGAATTCTCGCTCACCGGTTGACGTTCGGCGGCGGTGTCGAGTTGGGCTCGGACGCCGTCGTCGTAGGTGGGACGGGAGACGCTGCGGAAGATGCCGATCGGGACGTGGTTGAGGTCCTGATCCGACAGGCGTGACAGGGCGTAGGCGTATTCGGGGTGGTCGGTGTACGCGTCGTGGATGACGATGTCGGATTCGGCGACCGTGTCGGCGCTCGCCACCTTCAGCCCGAAACCGTCACGGACCACCGCGAATTCGCGGTCCGCACCGAAGCGGATGGGCTCGCCGTGGTGGAGCCGGATGAGATGGGATTCGGCGTTGTCGCGGCGCAGGGCGTCGAAGGAGCCGTCGTTGAAGATCGGGCAGTCCTGCAGGATCTCGACGAAGGAGGTCCCGCGATGCTCGGCGGCGGCGCGCAGTACCTCGGTCAGCCCGGCGCGGTCGGAGTCCAGGGCACGCCCGGCGAAGGTGGCCTCGGCCCCCAACGCCACCGACAGGGTGTTGAACGGGTGGTCGACCGAGCCCATCGGCGTGGACTTGGTGATCTTGCCCGGCTCGGAGGTCGGGGAGTACTGCCCCTTCGTGAGGCCGTAGATCCGGTTGTTGAACAACAGGATCGTCATGTTCACATTGCGGCGCAGGGCATGGATCAGATGATTGCCGCCGATGGAGAGCGCGTCGCCGTCACCGGTCACCACCCACACCGACAGATCCGGGCGGGTCACCGCCATACCGGTGGCGATCGCCGGGGCGCGGCCGTGGATCGAGTGGATCCCGTACGCCTCCAGGTAGTACGGGAACCGGCTCGAGCAGCCGATGCCGGAGACGAACATCAGGTTCTCGCGCTTCAACCCGAGCTCGGCGAGGAATCCGCGCACGGTGTTGAGGATGACGTAGTCACCGCAGCCGGGACACCAGCGCACTTCCTGATCGGAGGCGTAGTCCTTGGCCTTCTGCGGTCCGGCGGCGGCGGGAATGCCGGACAGCCCGGTGAGCCCGAGATCGGTACCCACGAGCGGGTTTTCGAGGATCGTCATTACTTACCCCCTGTGGTGCGATAGGTCGCCCGCGCGCGAGCGGTGAACGCCTTGGCCTGTTCCATCTCGGCGATGGACCCGTCCAATGCCGCATCGATGACACCGACCAGTTCCTGCGCTTGGAAGGCCGTCCCGGCCACCTTGGTCCAGGGCTGCACATCGACCAGATAGCGGGCGCGCAGCAGCATGGCCAGCTGGCCGCCGTTCATCTCCGGGCACACCACGGTGCGATAGCGCCGCAGCACCTCACCGAGGTTGGGCGGCAACGGATTCAGATGCCGCAGATGCGCCTGCGCGACCGGCACCCCGCGCCGCCGCGCCCGCCGGCACGCCTCACCGATCGGCCCGTAGGAACTACCCCAGCCGATGAGCAGCAGTTCGGCGTGCTCGCCGGGATCATCCACCTCGAGGTCGGGAATCGCGATGCCGTCGATCTTGGCCTGCCGCAACCGCACCATGAGTTCGTGATTGGCCGGTTCGTAGGAGATATTGCCGCTGCCGTCGGCCTTTTCCAGGCCGCCGATGCGGTGGGCGCGGCCCACGGTGCCGGGGACCGCCAGCGGGCGCGCCAGGGTTTCCGGGTCGCGTGCGTACGGCTGGAACGAATCCTCTTCGGAGCCATCGGCTTCGAAGGCAGGATCGATCGGGGCCAACTCGGTGACCTGCGGAATTGCCCACGGCTCCGACCCATTGGCGATCGCGCCGTCCGAGAGCAGCAGCACCGGAGTGCGGTAGGTGAGCGCGATCCGCGCGGCCTCGACCGCGGTATCGAAGCAGTCGGCCGGCGAGCGTGGCGCGAGCACCGCCACCGGCGATTCGCCATTGCGCCCGTAGAGCGCCTGCAGCAGATCGGCCTGCTCGGTCTTGGTGGGCAGACCGGTGGACGGCCCGCCGCGCTGCACGTCGATGATCAGCAGCGGCAGCTCGGTCATGACGGCCAGGCCGATGGTCTCGCTCTTGAGCGCCAGACCCGGCCCGGACGTACTGGTCACCCCGAGCGACCCGGCCAGTGACGCGCCCAGGGCCGCGCCGATGCCCGCGATCTCATCCTCGGCCTGGAAGGTGGTGACACCGAAGTTCTTGTGCTTGCTGAGCTCGTGCAGGATGTCGGAGGCCGGAGTGATCGGGTAGGTGCCCAGGAATACCGGCAGCCCGGACAGCTGCCCGGCGGTGACGATGCCGTAGGCCAGCGCGGTATTGCCGGTGATCTGCCGGTAGGTGCCCGGTGGCAGCGTCGCCGGCGCTACCTCGTAGGTGGTGGCGAAGGCCTCGGTGGTTTCGCCGTAATTCCAACCTGCCCGAAATGCGAGGATATTCGCTTCGGCGACATCCGGTTTGGCCGCGAATTTCTCCCGCATGAACGCTTCGGTGCCGCCGATGGGCCGCCCGTACATCCACGACAGCAAGCCGAGCGCGAACATATTCTTCGCGCGCTGCCCATCCTTTTTGCCCACACCGGTCGGTTCGGTCGCGCCGAGCGTCAATGACGTCATCGGCACCCGATGCACCACGAAATCGGTCAGCGTGTCATCGGTGAGCGGATCACCGGCGTAGCCGACCTTCGCCATATTGCGTTTGGTGAATTCATCAGTATTAACGATCACCATCGCCCCGCGGGCCAAATCCTCCAGATTCGCCTTCAGCGCAGCAGGATTCATGGCGACCAGTACGTCCGGCTGGTCGCCGGCGGTCAGAATGTCGTAGTCCGCGATCTGGATCTGGAACGACGACACCCCGGGCAGCGTGCCCTGAGGTGCGCGGATCTCGGCCGGGAAGTTCGGTTGGGTGGCAAGGTCATTGCCGAATGCGGCGGCCTCGTGGGTGAAACGGTCACCGGTGAGCTGCATGCCGTCCCCGGAGTCGCCCGCGAAGCGGATGACGACCCTTTCCAGTTTCTCGACCGCCAATTTCTCTGTGCCGCTGCCGCTTCCGAGCGCAGCGGCTCCGAGTTCACCCGGAGTCGTCACAGAGTCATCATGCTGCGAAACCATGCGCGCGCATCACTTCCTAGTCAGGTGTGAGGTACCAACGCCAAACTACTCCGCAATATTCGCGACACACCCGTGAAGCGCAATGGTTTCGATCAAAGAACCGACGTCAGGCGAACAACGCCAGCTGAGTATCGGGCGTGTGCGATTCGGCGGCGCGTACCTCGGGTTCGGCCTGCCGTTCGCGGTTCAAGCGGTGTTTCTCCAGCAACGGCTCGATTCGGCCGCGTAGCCACGCAGAATACTCCGGGGTCACCGAAGTACTGCGACCATACAGTTGCCGGTAGCGGCGCAGCAGCGCCGGGTGGGCTTCGGCCAGCCAGTTGAGGAACCAGCCACGCGTGGAACCGCGTAGATGCATGGGAAACGCGGTAACCCCGGCGGCCCCTGCCTCCGCGATCGCGCCGAAGAGCTCGTCGAGATGAGCGTTGGAGTCGGTCAGGTACGGAATGATCGGCGCCACCATGACATTCACCGCGAACCCGGCCTCGGCCAGCGCGCGCACCAGCTCCAGCCGCGCGCGCGGCGAGGGTGTGCCTGGCTCGAGTCCCCGATGCAGCTCTTCGTCGAGAATCGCGATGGACACCGCCAGATGCACCGGCACCTGCCCGGCGGCCTGGGTCAGCAGTGGCAGATCCCGCCGCAGCAACGTGCCCTTGGTGAGGATGGAGAACCCGGTCCCGGATTCGGTGAGCGCGGAGATGATGCCCGGCATCAGCCGGTAGCGCCCCTCGGCCCGCTGATAGGGATCGGTATTCGTGCCCAGCGCAACGGAATCCCGCCGCCACGACTTGCGATGCAGTTCGCGCCGCAGGATCGGCACCACATTGGTCTTGACCACGATCTGCGAGTCGAAGTCCGCGCCCGCGTCCAGGTCGAGGTACTCGTGCGTGCCGCGGGCGAAGCAGTAGCGGCACGCGTGCGAGCACCCGCGCATGGGATTGATGGTCCAGCTGAACGGCAAGGTGGATTCGGGCACCCGGTTCAAGGCGCTCTTGCAGAGCACCTCGTGAAACGTGATGCCCTCGAACTCGGGCGTCTGTACGCTGCGGACGAAACCCGCACGTTCGAGCCCGGGCAGCGCGCCGTCGTCAGCGCCTAAGGTTTGCCGTTGCCACCGCACCACCCAAGTCGAACATGTGTTCTAACTACTGTCAAGCAATCTTCTGCGTGTCGGCCTCGATCGGCTGCCCATTGTAGAAGGCGACCAGATCGCGAATGGTCTGCTCGGCCGGCCGCGGGCGGTAGCCCAATTCCTCGGTGGCCTTGGAATGTTCGACGATCGGAGCGCTCAGCAGCGCACCCATGGCGGCCTTGGAGATGCGGTCGCTGCCGAACGCCTTGGCGACGGGCTCCATCACCGGCATGCAGGCATTGATGACCTTGGCGGGAATCGCGAAGGCGGGCTTCATCTTTCCGTTCACCTCGGCCGCGGTGCGGGTGGCCTGGAACATGTCGGTGAAATGTCCGCCGAGCAGGTAGTTCTCGCCGGTGCGGCCGCGCTCGCTCGCCAGGATCAGGCCCTGGGCCACGTCACGGACGTCGACCAGGTCGAAGCCGCCGCTGATCATGACCGGCACCCGGCCGCGCGCGGCGTCCCACAGGGTCTGGTTGATGCGCGAGGCGGTGTTGTCGATCGGGCCGTACACACCGGTCGGGTTGCACACCACCGCATCCAGACCCTGGTCGATGACCTTGCGCAGCTCGATCTCGCCCTGCCACTTGGACCGGTCGTACACCGGCAGGTCCGGGTCGACCGAGCGCGGCGAACGCTCGTTGATGCGGCCGCCACAGGAGTACTGGTTGAACGCGTGGATGGAGCTGGTGTGCACCATGCGCCGCACGCCGACCTCGCGCGCGGCATTGGCGACCACGCGCACGCCTTCGGTATTGACCCGCCAGGCCAGATCGTTCTTGTGCGCGAGGGTGATGAGCGCCACCAAGTGGTAGACCACCTCGGCCCCGTCGAGGGCGGAACGCATGGACGCGGGGTCCAGGACGTCGCCGTTGACCCAGGTGACGCCGGGCTGCGTGGTACCGGCGACGCGGTCGATGGCAGTCACCTCGTGACCGCGATCCGTAAGCAGGCGAAGCAAATTGGTGCCAAGGAACCCGGCAGCGCCGGTGACTGCGACCTTCATGATGACGAGAATATAGAACTTGTTCTAATTTGCAACCACGGTCACATTCCGATCCGGACAGGGGGTGCGAAGTGCGACGATGCGACCGACACCACGCCCGGCTGGACGATGGATGGGTTATATTCGGCTCCGCATGTTCACGACGATTGGGGGGCATTGACATGGCCGATCTCTCGGTCGATACCGGTGCGGTTCGCACCTTCGCCGCCGCCAATGACGGCGTCGCCACCGACATCGCCGCCCAGGGCGGCCTCGACACGGTGTCGCATGTCGCGGCCATGACCCCGGTCTTCGGACTCATCGGCGCGGACTTCCTGGCCAGCTTCGCTGTCGCCGAACTTCTGCACGATCGCGATATCAACGCCCTCTCCGCCCGCTTCGGCAAGATCGGCCAGGCCGCCTTCGGCTCCGCGGCCACCTACGACGCCACCGACTCCGAGTTCGCCGGAGGCTTGGGCAATATCGCGGGACAGATCGGCGAGCAGGTATGAGCCCGATCGATTCGGGAGTCATCGCCGATTCGGGAGTCATCGGCGTCGCGCCGCAGTCCGGTCCGGCTACCCCCACGATGGGAGCAGACAGCATGAATCTCCTCGCGCCCGGCCCACTCCCGGATCTGCTGCTGGGTAGCCTGCCCGCCGACGTACCGCCGTTCGAACCGCCGGAATTCGCGTTGTCCCGCAAGGAATTCGAGCAAACCGGAACTCCGCTGAGCGGCGGCGTTCCCGGTGGGGGCGGCGTACCGGCGGGCGATTCCGCGACCGCCGGGGTGCTCTCCCCCGCGCTCGACGGCGCGCACAGCGCACTCTCGGGCGCGCAGGGTGCGCTCGGCAACGCGCAGAACGTCCTCGCCGACGCCCACCTCGCGCTGAACAATGTGCCCGCCGCGTTCGATGCCGCCGGCGCCGCGCTGGCCCGGGCCGCCGCGAATCCGGCCTCGATCCTGCCGCCGCTGCCCGCCGATCCGGTCGGCGATCTCATGAAGGGTCTGGCGCTGCCCGCCATCCCCGGACTGGACGCGCTGTTCAAGCCGTTCCTGCAGTTGCTGCAGAGTTTCGGCACCGGCGTGCTGGGCCAGTTCAATCCGACCACCCTGCTCAGCCAGGGGTCGAAGGTCATCGAGTCCGCGGTCCAGGTCGGCAGTGGTGCGCTCAAGACCGTCGAATCCCTGTGGCAGGGCAAGGCTTCCAACAGCGCGCAGGAGTCGGGCAAGCAGGCCGAGAACCACGGCCAGGAGACCTCGCAGCGCGGTTTCGACCTGTCCTCGATCACCAATCAGGCCGCGGCGGTGGTGCAGCGCGGCAATATTCAGCTCACCGCCATCGCGCAGGCGTTCGCCGGCGAGGCGACCGCCATGGCCCCGCTCATCCTCACCCCGGTCGGACAGACCACGCTGATCGCCTCTGCCACCCGGCATCTCGGCGAGGCGGTGGCCGTCGTGAATGCCACGCACGGCGAATTGTCGGTCTACACCGCGCAGGTCCAGGGCGTCATCGGCCAGCTGCTCGGCCAAGGCGGCGGCCCGAACCCGGCCGAGGTCGCGCAGTCACTGGCGCAGAACGTCGGTCAGCCGATCCTGGAGCAGGCCAAGGGATTGCTCGAAAGTGGTTTGCAGGCAGGCACTCCCGGATCCACCGATCCCGGCAAGACCGATCCCCTCGGCGGCGCGCCGGACACCTCGGCCGCAGGTGTCGGCGGGGGTGGCGGCGGTGCGGGTGGTGGCGGAGGCGGCGGTCTCGGCGGCGGGGGCGGTCTACCCTCCACGCCCGGCGGCCCCGGCTCGTCCATCCCGGGCGGCAAGATCGCCAATGCCGCCAACCCGTTCGGCGCGGGCGCGGGCGGTATCGCCGGCATGGGCGGTGCGGCCGGTTCGGGCTTCATGGGCTCCCCCGCCGCGGCGGGCGCGGGCAAGGGCGGCGCACCCGACGGCCAGCACGGCCGCACCGTCCAGCCGCACCAGAGTCCTTCGGTGGAAAGCGAACTCACCGGCAATCTGGGCACCTTCGCCCCGGGCGTGATCGGCCAGGCCGAGGAAGAGCCCGCCGACGACGCCGAGGCCTAGACGCAGTGATGCCGCGGCGATCGGGGTAGCTGCCCCGATCACCACGGCATCGGTGGAGGCCGATGTGCGGCTGTACACCCCGCGGGCTCGGCCACCGTTCCGGGCGGATTACACCGCGGTCGGGCGGGTCTGCGCGTCGATGCCGCCGTCGATGACGAACTGTGCACCGTGGATGAACCCGGCCTGTGGGCCGAGTAGATACGTGATGAGCGAGGCGATCTCCTCGGGCTTGCCGTTGCGCCCGATGGGAGCCACGAAGTTGCGGATGGCTTCACCGTAGCGCGGATCGTCCAATCCCGCCTGCAGCAGCGGAGTGTCGACACTGCCGGGAGCGACCGTGTTGAGCCGCACCCCGGCCGCGCCCCATTCGACCGCGCGCTCGCGCACCGCCACGGTGACCGCGTTCTTCGACGCCGCGTAGGCGTAGTGGCCCGCGTAATCCCCGGCCTGGGCGAAGGCTTCGGCCTCGTTGCCCTTGGCGATCGGGTTGTCCTCCCACTTGATCTGGGTGGAGGCGACCGACGAAACCACCACGGCCGCAGGGTTTTCGCCCTTGGTCAGGGCGGGCAGCAGCGCATCGAGCAGGGCCACGGTGGCGCGGAAGTTGATCTCCACCACCAGGTTCGGGTCGGGCACCTGCGGTCCGACGCCCGCGCACAGCACCACGCCGTCGAGCGCGCCGCCCGAGCGCGCCAGGATCTCCTCGACGGCGGTGGCCCGGGCGGCCGCGTCGGTCAGGTCCACGGTGATGTCGGCATTGCGCAGGTCGATGCCGATGATGTCGTGCCCGGCGGCACGCAGGGCCGCGGCGGTGGCCGCGCCGATGCCGGATCCCGAGCCGGTGATGGCGATCGTCATACCGCGATTAGAACAAGATCCAGAGATGCGGACAAGGCCACCGGGACTGCCATCTCAGCCACCGGGACCGCAACGGCCGGGCCACCCCGCCCCGCGATACGACAGGTGAACGCGCACAGCGCCGCCGATCCGCAGCTCGGCGAGGATCGCCGGATCGGGTGCCTTCCGGCGAGTCTACGGCTAGCATCACTCACAGAACTAGAATCTGTTCTAGTTTTCGCACTGCTCACTGTCGAGAGGACGATCGATGCGCTTCACCTACGCGGAGGCGATGACCAACCCGGATTACTACATCCCCCTCGCGCAGGCCGCGGAGGCCGCCGGGTTCCACAGCATCACCGTGGCCGACAGCGTCGCCTACCCGGCCGAGTCGGATTCCAAGTACCCGTACACCCAGGACGGCAATCGCGAATTCCTCGACGGCAAGCCGTTCATCGAGACCTTCGTGCTGTCGGCCGCCATCGCCGCGGCCACCACCACCCTGCGCCTGACCCCGTTCGTGCTCAAGCTGCCGATCCGCCCGCCGGTGCTGGTGGCCAAGCAGGCCAGTTCGCTTGCCCGGCTGAGCAACAACCGCTTCGCCCTGGGCGTGGGCATCAGCCCGTGGCCGGAGGACTTCGAGATCATGGGTGTGCCGTTCGAGAAGCGCGGCAAGCGCATGGACGAGTGCATCGAAATCGTGCGCGGCCTGTGCACGGGTGAGTACTTCGAGTACCACGGCGAGTTCTACGACATCCGCAAGATCAGGCTCACCCCCGCCCCCACCGAGCCGATGCCGATCCTGCTCGGCGGGCACAGCGATGCCGCGCTCAAGCGCGCGGTGCGGTTGTGCGACGGCTGGATGCACGCGGGCGGCAATGCCGAGGAGCTCGACAAGTACCTGGCCCGCATCAACGAGCTGCGCGCCGAGCGGGATCACAAGGGCGACTTCGAGATTCACGCGGTCTCCTACGACGGCTACACCCCCGACGGGGTGAAGCGCTGCGAGGAGAAGGGCATCACCGACCTGATCGTCGGTTTCCGCAACTCCTACGCCAAGGAGCAGGACACCGAGACGCTCGAAGAGAAGATCGTCAAGATCAAGTGGTACGGCGACAACGTGATCAGCAAGCTGTCCTGATCACAACCGCTTGGCATACCCCAGATCGATGACGGCGTCGCGCTCGCCCGCGAGTTCCGCGACGCTGTCATCGATACGGGCACGGGCGAAGTCGTCGATCTCCAGCCCCTGCACGATCTGATACTCGCCGTTCGCACAGGTCACCGGGAACGAGCTGATGAGTCCCTCGGGCACTCCGTAGGAGCCGTCCGAGGGCACCGCCATCGAGGTCCAGTCCCCCGCAGCGGTTCCCAGCACCCAGTCGTGCAGGTGGTCGATGGCGGCGCTGGCCGCGCTCGCCGCCGAGGACGCCCCGCGCGCCTTGATGATGGCCGTGCCGCGCTGCTGCACGGTCGGAATGAAATCGTCGGTCACCCAGGCGCGGTCGCCGATCACCTCGAGAGCGCTGCGGCCCGCGACGGTCGCGTGGGTGAGATCCGGATACTGGGTGGCGGAGTGGTTGCCCCACACCGCGATCCGCTGGATGTCCGCCGCGGCCGCCCCGGTCTTCTTGGCCACCTGCGCGATCGCGCGATTGTGGTCGAGCCGGGTGAGCGCGGTGAAGCGCGCGGCGGGCACGTCGGGTGCGTTGCTCATCGCGATGAAAGCGTTGGTATTGGCCGGATTCCCGACCACCAGCACCCGGATGTCGTCGGCCGCATTGGCATTGATGGCCGCGCCCTGATCGGTGAAGATGGGCCCGTTGGCGGCCAGCAGATCCGAGCGCTCCATGTTCGCGGTGCGCGGGCGCGCGCCGACCAGGATGGCGATATTGGCCCCGTCGAAGCCGACCCATGGATCATCGGCGATATCGATGCCCGCCAGCAGCGGGAACGCGCCGTCCTCGAGTTCCATGGCCACGCCTTCGAGCGCGCCGACGGCGGCCGGAATCTCGAGCAGCCGCAACCGAACCGGCGTATCCGTCCCGAGCAGCGCCCCGGAGGCGATGCGGAACAGCAATCCGTAGGCGATCTGCCCGGCGGCTCCGGTCACGGTGACGGTCACTGGCGCGGCGTTGCTCACGACGATCTCCTCGCGGTACTGGTGCTTCCGCCCTAACCCTAGCCAGCCTCACATCCGCGCCGTCGCCCACGTGAGCAAGCCAACATCCCCGAATCCCCCACCCCACCAACCCTTTCACCGAAAGGCACAGCGGCATCGCAATATTCGGGCAAATAGCCCATCTGTATATGATTCAGCGGGCCAGATCGGCAATGTCCGAATCCGCGAGAATGATCGGCGCGGCCGCATCTCGAGCCCGAACCATACGGACCGCCCGGTAGAGCGGCCGCTCCTCGGCTACCGCGTCCCGAGCCTCGGCCCGCAACTGCTGCACCAACATTCCCGAGATGGCCAGGGCCGCCGCCAGCGGACACCCCGCCAACGCATCGGCGAGCTTGCGCAGACCCAGAATATGAAGTTCGCGCCCACTGCCGGAGTCGCTGTAGAGGGCCAGCGGCACGATGCGCGTATCCGGCCCGGCGGTAATGCGCAACACGATCCGGCTGATCTTGCCCGGATACACCAGAATCTCCGCCGCCGTTGCCGCGGCCACGTCGATGCTCCGTTCACCGCGCCACGTCCGCGCCCGGATCACCGTGCCCGCCACCGTGATCCGCCGCCGCTGCACCGCCATGGCGTACAACGCCGTCGGCGCACCCAGCACCAGCCCGGTCGCCAACGCCACCGGCCAATGCACGAACAGCGCCGCCAGCAATCCGACACCGACACCCACGCCGAGCGCGGCCAGGGTCAGCTTCCGCAGCGCCGGAGCCAACAACTCCGGTGCCACCAGATCGAGCCCGACTTCGCCGACGGACCCCGCTTTCGATTCATCAGTCACAGCTGCATTCATCCAAGTCTCGATGAGTCACGCGGCCCGATGGCACACGCCGCCCCCGCACGACGCACCGCACGGTACCAGCAGGCCATAGCTCCATACCCCGATTTCCCGCACCCCAAGCCAGGATTCGCGCCCCGGCCCGGCTCCCTCGCGCCACGCCCACTTGACCCGCCCACCACAGCACAGCAATCCGCCCGTCCAATACCGGACGGCCGCTCCCCTGCCGACCACATCCGTCACTCGCCAACCGCACGAATCAGGCTGCGGTGCCAGACTCCGCGCTGTGCGGGATTGCAGCCCGGGCCGGAAAGCCCGGTCGGTCGGTCCGACCATGCCGCGAACAGGCCGGGGTCCGGGTGGTGGTAGCACCACCCTGGCCCGGCCGCTTGCTCAATCCTGTTGCCCCGCAAGGGCGGCGGCGACCTGGGCGACGGCCTCGTCGAGGGGGATCTGGCGTTGGTCGCCGGTGCTCAGGTCCTTGAGGCCGATCTGGCCTTCGGCGACTTCGCGGTCGCCGAGGACCAGGGCGAGTTGGGCGCCGGACTTGTCGGCGGCCTTCATGGCGCCCTTCATGCCGCGGCCGCCGTAGGCGAGGTCGGTGCGGATGCCGGCCTTGCGCAGTTCGGCGGCGATGACGACCAGGCGTTGCTTGGCGACGTCGCCGAGGGGGACGCCGTAGACCTGGATGCGGGGGCCGTCGACGGCGGATTTGCCTTCGGCTTCGAGGGCCAGGACGGTGCGGTCGACGCCGATGCCGAAGCCGATGCCCGACAGCGGCTGCCCGCCGAGTTCGGCCATCAGGCCGTCGTAGCGGCCGCCGCCGCCGATGCCGGACTGTGCACCCAGACCGTCGTGCACGAATTCGAAGGTGGTCTTGGTGTAGTAGTCGAGGCCGCGCACCATGCGCGGGTTGACCACGTACGGCACACCCAGCGCGTCGAGGTGGCCGAGCACCTGCTCGAAGTGCGCTTTGGCCGACTCCGAGAGGTGGTCGATCATGAGCGGCGCGTCCGCGGTCATCTCCTTGACCTCGGGCCGCTTGTCGTCGAGCACGCGCAGCGGGTTGATCTGCGCCCGGCGGCGGGTCTCCTCGTCGAGGTCGAGCTTCAGCAGGAAGTCCTGCAGCAGTTCGCGGTACTGCGGGCGGCAGGTGTCATCGCCGAGCGAGGTGAGCTCCAGCCGGAATCCGTCCAGGCCGAGGCTGCGGAATCCGGTGTCCGCGATGGCGATGACCTCGGCGTCCAGGGCCGGATCGTCGATGCCGATGGCCTCCACACCGACCTGTTGCAGCTGCCGGTAGCGGCCCTTCTGCGGTCGTTCGTAGCGGAAGAACGGTCCGGCGTAGCAGAGTTTGACGGGCAGCTGGCCGCGGTCGAGGCTGTGTTCGATGACCGCGCGCATGACTCCGGCGGTGCCTTCGGGCCGCAGCGTGAAGCTCTCCCCGTTGCGGTCGGCGAAGGTCCACATCTCCTTGGACACCACGTCGGTGGATTCGCCCACACCCCGTGCGAACAGGGCGGTCTCTTCGAAAACCGGCAACTCCACATGCCCGTATCCGGCCAGTCGCGCGGTCGCTACGAGGCCGTCACGAACGGCGACGAACTCCGCGGAAGTGGGCGGCAGATAATCGGGGACCCCCCTCGGGGCACGGAAGCTGCTGGTCTTGGTCACGGCGTTCAGTTTTCACCACGGCCGTCCGCCAAGTCCAACCGGTTCCCGGCCTATCTACCATCCAGCCCTGGCATATGTAGGTTTTTCTCAGCGAATGCAGGTAATGTCTGCCGCGGCCGCTGGGCTGACGGCCGTAACTAGTAAACCGACCGTTCACGGAGGGACAGTTAGTGCCGAGCAATGAACAGCGACGCGCTGCGGCGAAACGGAAGCTGGAGCGTCAACTCGAGAACCGGGCCCAGCGGGCGCGCAAGCGCAAGCAGCTCACGATCGCCGCGTCGGCTCTCGGCGTCGCGGTCGCGGTCGCGGCCGGTGTCGGCATCTACTTCCTGACGCGGGGCGATGACAGCAGCACCAGCGCGAAGGCCTCGGAGACTCCCGACGCCTCGCTGACCGCCGCGCCGCCGCCGGCCGCGAAGGCCAAGGCCGCCCAGGTGAACTGCACCTACTCCCCGTCGCAGAAGCCCGCCGACAAGCCGGTGAACGCACCCGGTACGGCGAATATCTCGACCGCCGGTGAGGTGAAGGCGACCATGGACACCAGTCAGGGTCCGATCACCATGACCCTGAATCCGGGTGAATCCCCCTGCACGGTCAATTCTTTCGAGAGCCTGGCCAAGCAGAAGTTCTTCGACAACACCTCCTGCCACCGCATCACCACGGGCAAGGGCCTGCAGGTGCTGCAGTGCGGCGACCCGACCGGTAGCGGAATGGGCGGTCCGGGTTACCAATTCGACAACGAGTACCCGACCGACCAGTACGACCCGAACGATCAGGCCGCGCAGTACCCGGTCGATTACAAGCGCGGCGTACTGGCCATGGCCAATGCCGGACCGGGCACCAACGGTTCCCAGTTCTTCCTGGTCTACGGCGATTCGCAGCTGCCGCCGCAGTACACCATCTTCGGCACCGTCGACGACGCCGGCCTGGCGACCCTCGACAAGATCGCCAAGGCGGGCGTGCAGGGTGGCGGTGCGGACGGCAAGCCGGCCCTCGATGTGAACATCCAGTCGGTTCAAATCAACTGACCAGCATGCTTTTTCGGGCCCGGCGCACTCGTGCGCCGGGCCCGTTGCTTTTCCGGTGCAGGTCTCGGGAAGGTCCCGTTGAACCTTCGGGGTAAGGCTTCCCTAACCAAAGAAAATCCTGAGTTTTTCGCCACCTGCCGGAATTGTGCGATATATGCTGGATCGCGACTCACACGTACGGCGGTATTCGAGTTTTCGCTGGTAACCTCGTAGAACGGAGTACAAAGGCGTAGTAAAGCCCAGGGTCACCCCCCGAAACGGGCAGTCTCTGCGCCCCGCGTGCTCCCGGTGTCCACGTTTGCAGGCGGGACATTGCTTCTCGAACTACCGTTCGGGCGATGTCCGTGACGAAGCACCACCATCCATAGTGATCACTGCAGCATCGGGGAGCAGGCAATGGCCGAGGAACTCGACGACATCGGCCGCGAAACAGCGGCGATGATGAGGCAAATGTTGCAGCTGGCGACACTTGTCGCGCTGCGAACCCGGGAACGTGGCCAGAAGGAAGCGGAAGCCCGCGTTAAGGTCACCGAGGCCCGGCAAAAGGAAGGCCGCGAGCGCGTGCTCCGCGAGGCCGCAGATGCCAAGGCCAAGGACCCACGCAACCGCGAACTTTCCCGCATGATCGAGAAGCCGCCCTTGGAAAAGCAGGGCGTGACACTCGAGAAGGACCGCTTCGCGGCTCAGGCGGAGACCACCCGGATGGCAGCGACCCAGGCGGCGATGAACAAGGGTCTCGTCCGCCACGACTCGGTAGAACGCCGGCAGGCACTCGCCCAGCATCTCAATCGCATGGGCATCTCACCCGAATTGGCTTCCGTGCGCATGCTTCTGGAGGTCGGTCAGGCGCAGTCCGCGGCCGAGGCCGTACGCGCCCGGGAACAGGAGGCCACGGCCGCGCAGCGTCGGCAGCGCGAGCAGGAGGCCAGGGCACGGGAACGCGAAGCGGTGGTTCGCACCCTCGGCTAGGCCATCGGCATCATTCGTATTGTGGCGGAACGCAATCCATTTGCATTCCGCCACAACGTGTTTCAGCCCGATATCGGACCCGTAGTCAGACTAGGAAGTCGCCCACGCCCGGATCGCTGAACATCCCGCGCTCAGGAGACTTCAGCGGCAACGGTGTCAGCATGTCCTTGTGGCCGTTGCGCACGCTGCAATACTTGAAAGGCCCCTTCGGGTCGAACAGCTTCGCCATGTGCATGTCCGCATGATCCAGGAACCACATGCTCAGACCGGTTTTGCCGTCGAGCCGGAGATGTTCCCACGCCCGCCACATCGCGTCCATGCGCGCGACCGCCTCGGCGTGCTTCCACCATTCCGGGCACCAGACAGTGTCGCTGATGTCGGTGACCTGTCGGCGGTAGACGAGACTGAGATAGTTCTCGACGAACTCGACCACGCTGGCATAGACCATACGTTCGTCTTGCTGGTCGCTCACAGCGGCGTGACCTCCTCAATCGTTCCCGACTCTGTGGGACCCTGTTTTTCGCTCGTGGGCAACGTCAGTCGTTGCTTCTGCCGCTGTTCGGCGATCAGATCCTCGACCGTGGTCCGCATCCGGTTCGGGTTCTGCGGCTCGTGCTTGATAATGGAATTCCTTACCTCGGTTTCGTACTCGCCCTCCCACCAAGGCACAGTCCGGACGAGCACGGCGGGTGTCGCGGAGGAGAACACGATCGCTCTGCCTCGCGGGAGAGTGGCCAGCGCGTTCGCGTTGAAGGTCCTCGACGATCCGAGGGATCGCGAATAGCTCTTTCCGCCCGAGGATTCCGACACCGATTGGGAGATCGAGTCGTAGTCGCCGATCACCTCCGAACGCTCCTGAAGGAACCTGATGTCGTCGACACCGCTGCCGAGCACCTTGATATTGGCGGCGCCCCACAGGGCCTCCATACCGTCCACGCCCCAGCACCGTGCTCCCTGCGCCCATGACTGGAGCACAGTCATCACGACGATGCCACGAGATCCGAAGTGGCTGTACTGCTTCGGCAGATCACGCCAGCGCACCACGTTCGCGGCCTCGTCCAGCACCGCCAGCAATGGGATCGGCAAGCGGCCACCCCGCGAACGTGCAGCGCTGCGCATTGCCACATCGATGACGGCCTCGGAGAGCGCGCTCACCAGCGGGGCCGCGGAACCCCGGCCCTCGAGCGACAGGCTGTACAGTGTGCCGTTGCGATGGATGAAGTCCAATTCGTCGAACCGAACACGACCGGGCCCTCCCCGGACCCACGGGTGCACGTTCGACAGCTGCAGGCAGCGCACCATCTTCTTCGCGGTACCGAAGACACCACTGCGGGTACGGGGATCAACATTGTACTGCGCAGCCAGACCCGATCTCATGAAAGACCAGCGATCGCCGGGCGATCCTTCTTCCACGTCCGGCGACGGTCGCAACACCTCCACGGGGAAGCCATCGAAGGGGCGCGTGACCCAGTCCCAGATCTTGGTGATCGACTCCCCCGCAACACAAGCCGCTAGGAAAAGCCCTGCGAGAAGATCTTCGGCCTCCTGATCGAAGAAGGAGTCCGACGAGACCTGCGCCGACCCAGAGCCACTCTCCGCATCAGCGAAATGCCCGGCGAGGCGAGCAGCGCGTGCCTCGCAGCCCTCGCTGTGGATGTCGACCCAGGCCAGCGGATCCCAGAACCAGCTCCGCGCCGGATCTGCCGGATAATTGAAGTCGACCGCGATGTCCTGCGGGTCGAAAATGAAGATCGGGCTGCCCTTTGCGGCGCGAACATCGCGGGTGGCATCGACCACGTCACGCTTGTTCGACGTGACGAGCGTGGCACCGATGGACGACAGGATCGCCGGAATCACCCTGGAAGTCGTCTTGCCCTGTCGAGGTCCCCAGATGTCCACGTGCAGGTCTTCATAAGAGCCGTAGAGCATTTCACCGTCTGCCACGGACACGCCAATCGGAACACCCGGGACCACCACCTCACCGGGCTGCATCAGCGAGGAAGGCACGTAGAGTTCGCCGGTGAACGCATGCTTCTCCAGATGGACGCCGAGCTGTTCAGCCTTTTCCGCGACTCCTGCGGCCTTCAGCGATTTGATCGCACCGCCTGAGCCCATGAAGTCGGCCTTGTCGTCGACCGCTAATCGCCCCTTGCTCGCATTGGCCTTCCGGCGTCGCTTCAACAACTGCCAGCCGACGCCGAGCAGCACGATCACGGCGATGATCACGCCGGCCCAGCCCGGCCAGTGCAGCTCGCCCTTGATCATGTTGACGACGATGGAGATCGGGTTGATCGGCATCTTCTGGCGTGGATTGGACAGCATATTGCCCAATTGGACCGACACCCACAGGGTTCCGAAGATCGCGAAACCGGCGTAGATGAGGTGCAGGGTGGTGTCGGGACCGGGATCTGCCGGGTCCTTCACCGGTGTCTTCGCCATCACTATCCTCCTGGGATGACCTGTAAGTCGTTACCGCTCAACGAAATTCGTCCAGCAGCCAGCCGCCGGTAGCGCCACGCACGACCGTGGCGACGACCGTGGCCGGGGGTAGCGGTTCACGCTTGCCGTCCGGGTAGACGACCGTTTGCTCGATGCCGATCTTGTACTGCTGCCGGTTCGGATCGGCGCCCGTGGGCGCCTTCTCACCGGAGGCGAACGCGAAGGCTTCGACGTGGGCACCCGCTTTGGCCCAGTCGGCCCAGCGCAGTGTCGGTCTCGGCGTATCCACGCTGGTGGACGGGGTATCCAGGGTACGGATCAGACTGGGTCCGAGCCACTTCCGCGCGCGCTGCAGGGCCGCGCCCTCGGATTCGGTGGCGGGATACCAGGTGTAGATCTGTTCCAGCGCGGTAACCGCAACACCGTCGGGGGTGGTCGGGTCGGGCGCCGGGGCCTGTTCCAGCAGCCGGGTGGTGGACGTGGGCGGTTGCGCGGCGGTCGATTTCGAGCCACCGCCGGTCGAGTTGCCGCCACATGCGGTGGCCAGCATCGCGACGCTCAGCACAACCATCACCACCTGCGAAGGGCCTGCCTTCCAGGCTAGTCGCCGGAGTCCGGTCATGTGCCGCGCTTGGCGTCGGACAACGTTTCCACCAACGTGCGGTTCATCTCCGCGGCGGCGGCCAGCTGCTGTTGCAGCAGAGCGACCTTGCGCCGCAGGGCGATCGCGTCCATGCGTTCGAGGCCGGGGGTTTCCGCCGCGCGCACCCAGTTGCGTACCGAATTGGTGTGCACACCGATCTGATCGGCGACCACCCGGCAGGCCTCGGACTCCGACCGGAGCTTCCCGGTGAGCGCGATGACCTGCTCGACGGCGGCCTGGCGGACCTCCGGCGACACTCTTCGATACGACCGGTGTGGCATCATGCGACGCTCCCCTCGTCCGCGCCGCGGCGTGCGGTCGATTCGGTGAATTCGCTGAAACGCTGGTTGGTGTCGTGGATTCCGCTCTCCTTCTCCGAAAGCGTGAACTCCATATGGAACGGGATCCCGGGGCGGCGGTCCTCGCCGATCTTGAGCAGGAACTTACCGGTGCCGGGCGCGGGCGGGCGCTGCTGGCCCGGTTTGAGCGCCTCGCCGGTGAGTGCCTGCGGCGCGGACCAACTGGTCACCATCTCCTCCTCGGCGGACGTGAACGGCACGGTGGAATCCAGGCGCGAGATCTCCTCGGCGGGCAGCGCGCCGAAGATCTTGGCACGCGCGCGTTCCAAGAAGCCCAGCGCCTTGGCGATGGCGGCCTCGGAGCCCAGCGCCTGCAGGTCCTTGATGGTGTGGCTGATCATGATGAGCGAGGTGGCGATGCCGCGCTGCAGTCGGGTGAGTTCGTCGACGCGGTCGACCATGAAGTCGCCCAGGCCCAGCACCTGCCACAGCTCGTCCATCACGACCTGGAAGTAGCGCTGCGGGCCCATATCCGCGTCGGCGAGCACGTGCGCGGCCTCGACGGAGGCGAAACCGTCGGCCCAGCAGGCCAGCATGACGGCGGCCTTGAGTTTCTTGTCGCCGGTGGGGATGTGCGAGACGTCGATGCAGACGGCGGTGGCGTCGGTGTCGATGGGAGTGGTGGTCTGGCCGTTGAAGACCGCACCGAACGGGCCCTGGGTCAGCGCGCGCAGCGAGCGGCGCAGGCCCTTGATGGCCTCGTGGTATTCGTCCGGATTGTCCGCTCCCGCATCGAGTTGCAGCTCATCGCCGCCCGTCACCACGATCTCGAGGAGATCCTCGATGATGGGCGGCTGGTCCGGGGTGAAGCCGCTGCCCTCGCGGTAGAGGACGCGCAGGGCGGTGGCGATGAGGGTCTCCTCGAAGTCGCGCACGCGCGCGCCACGCACCAGCTCCACCAGACCCGCGAGCAGCGTGACCTGGCGGGCGCGCATCTCCTGCATCACCTGGGTCTGCAACTCGGGCAGGTCGTCGAGCAGCGGCACGATCGAACCCAGCACACCGGCTGCGAGCGGGTTGAGCTTGCCGTGGCCGTAACCGAGGTCGATGACCTGGCCGCCGACCATCTCCACCAGCTTGCGGTAGTCGGGCTTGACGTCGGCCAGGATCAGCGGCGTGATGCCCTGCGCGACACCGCCCAACACAATGCGGCGCACCAGCGAGGACTTACCGAAACCGTTGAGTCCCAGCACGAACAGGCTGGGCGCGGTGATGAAGCTGCCGCGCATGAACCAGTTCATCGGGTCGAAGCAGACCGGTGCGCCGGTGTGCAGATGCGACCCCAGCGGGGTACCGATCAGCGGCGCACCCGCGCCGACCGACCACGGCCACAGACCGGCGACCTGCGCGGTGGTGGCGCGATACTCGACCGGCCGCCCGACCACGTTCATCCGCCCGCCGCCCGCGCCGATATAGCCGCGATCGGTGAGTTGCGCGGTGGTGCGGTCGAATTCGTCGAAGCTGCCGTACTCGATCCGCTCCGCGCGCGCCGCGAAATTCCGCCGCCGCAGATCATCGGTATGCAGCCGGAACGTGGCCAACGCCGCCTTGATGCCATTGTTCTCGCGCGCGGTGACCTCGAGCTTGGCCCGGGTGGAGTCGTCGAGCAGCTTCGGCCCGCTCGGCTTCTTCTTCGCCGCCGCCCGCCGCGCCGCCACCCGCTTGGCCGCGGCCTCACGATCGGCCTGCTCGGTCACCTTGTCCCGCTTGCCCTTACGGCTGCGCGGCGGCTCCGTGGGAGTCCGGTCGGGCTTCCCCTTCCGCATCGGCCGCTCCCGCACCGGGCGCTCCCCCGGCTCACCCTCCGGCCGCGGTCGTGCCCGGCCCGGCGATCCGGCACGCCCACCCAAATGCACCCGATCCGCATCGGTAGGCCGGCCGCGTCCCTCGGATTCGCGTCCACGCCGCTCGGATTCGCGGCTCCGCCCGTCCGCATCACGGCCACGCGGGTCAGCATCGCGCCCACGTCCGTCGGTCCCGTGCCCACGACCTTCAGCCTCGCGTCGACGCCCGTCCGCATCACGGCCGCGACGCTCAGGTCCACGGACTCGCCCGTCGGCCTCGCGGCCACGGCCCTCGAATTCGGGTCCGCGATCTGCGGACTCGGCGCCGCCGGGCGCAGGACGCCGCGATTCCTGGTCGAGATCGCCGCGCCGTTCGCGCTGCGGCCGCCGCCCGGCCTCGCCGTTCTCCCCCACCGTGTCACGACTTCGCCTGCGCTCCATGCGATCCCCCTCGGTCGGTTCCGCCGAACGCACCCGCTTCTTCGCCGGCCGCTCAACGGTGTGCTCCCCCTCGAGCACCGCCGCCCCGGCCCGCAACGCATCGCCCGGCCCGGCCTCGGCCCGAATCGCGATCTCCCGGCCCGTTTCGGACGCCCCGGATTCGGTTGCGACGGTGGGCGGTTCGAGCGCGGGCAACGCCGGACGCCGACGCTTCACCGGCGTACTCACGACCTCGTCGACACTCACGGCCACGCCACCGTCCGGCTCCGCCGCCACTGCGGGCGACCCCGTCTCCGATGACACGGGCGACACGACCGGCTCGACGACCGACTCCACCGGTGGCTCGGCAATCGACTCCACCCGTGGCGTGGCGATCACGTCGGCACGTGGCGCGGCGATCACCGGGTCCGGCTCCGGCGGGAAGGCCGGGGCCAGGGGTTCCTGATTCGGCTGTGCCGCAAACTCTTCCGGCGCTGGTGCGCGCGTGGCATCGGCCGCCGGGTCCGGGTCCGTGAACTCGGCCGAGTAGTCGATCGGCGGGTCGCGGCGGAGCATGCGGCGGTCGGGGAGGGTGCCGCGGCGAGGACGGTGTTCGTCGCGGGCGACCCGGGAGGTCGGCGGGGCGAAGTCGTCCGGTGGTTCGCGGCGGTCGGCGGATTCCTGTTCGCGGCGGGAGCCGCGCCGGGTGGGCGCGGCGTCGCGTTCGCGGACGGGGGGTTCGATGTCACGTGGCATGGTGGGTTACCCCGCAAGCGCTTTCGGAATGGTGGCGTGTTCGGGGAGGATCACCCCGCAGCCGAGGGAGGCCGCGAACGCGGCCGCTTGATACCGGTAACAGCGGCGGATCTTCAGGCGCGCCTGGGTGGACAGGTCGCGGGTGATGGCCTCGATGCGGGGCAGGTCGCCGCGCAGCGGTTCGGTGATGGTGACCAGCGCGCCGAAGCGGGTGACGCCGTGGCCGCGGGCCTGTTCCTCACGGGCCTGCTGGGTGGCCCCGACGCGCAGGGTCGCCGACGCGGACACGACGCCGCGCTCGGATTGCTGTGCGACCAAGGCGTTCTTGAAGTCGTCGTCCACGATCTGGGCGGCGTCACCGGCGGAGTGCGGGCGGTAGACGATGGTGATGCGCTTGCGCGGCACCTCCGGATTCGGGGCCAGCAGCCGCTGCAGCACCCGCTCGTCGACCGCGCCCTCGGGGGCGGTGTCCATCTCCCAGGTGACCGAGCGGCCGCCGTCGTGGATGAAGTGGTCCCAGCGCTCCTCGTGCGAGACCGGGCCCGCATCGGCCCAATCCAGGCCGTGCCCACCGGGTTCCGCGGCCGCCACCTCGAGGTCGGCCTGGGCCGCCGGGTCGTAGCTGCGGCGGATGAACGAGATGATCTCCTCGGCCGCCATCGGCTGGGCGCGCACCCCGGCCTCGGCCAGCGCGGCACAGATGCCGGGCAGGCGGCGGCCGATCTCGACGGCCTCCTCGGCCGGGTTCTTGCGGCGCTCGGCGGTGGTGGCCTTGAAGGTGATGGCCACCCGAGGTAGCAGCTGCACCCGTTCCTGCGGCAGCTCGGTGGCCAGCTCGTACATGACCTGCTGGGCGAGATCGGGGGCTTCGGGCCGGGTGATGGCGGAAACCTCGGCGAGCAAACGGTTTCCGGTCTCGGGCACGGTGTCGATGACCGGCACCACGGCGACGATGTCGGAGGTCTGACCCAGCGAGGCCAGGAAGGTGCCCCACGCGCCCACCCAGCGGTCGATGACCGGCTGGTCGACGGCCTCGTGGCCCTGCGGCCAGGCGCGCAGAACCACGGTGTACTGGGCGAATTGGGGCAGGTGGATCATGCCGAAGCTGTAGCCGCCCGCGTCGATGCCCTCGTAGAGCCGCGAGGGGGCCATCAGTCCGGGCAGCCGGGTGACGCCGCCCGGAATGCGGGAGAACCGGCCGCCCCGATACACGTGCTCGCCCTTGGAACGGCCACGCAGCCAATGGAACATCATCAATCCGTTCTCGTAGCCGGAGCGGCCGCCCGATCGCCACACCAGGGGAATCATCACGACCGTGCCGATGACCGCCACGAACAGCGCCGGTTTCGGGCCGGCCACCAGCGCCGTGAGCAGCGCGGTGATCACGACGGCGAAACCGACCACGGTCTCACCCCAGCGCAGGCCGAAAAGGCCGGCGCTGCGGGGCTTGTTCCACAGTCCGTACGAGCGGCGCTCGTAGGTGTCGGTCATCGTCATCGCGGAATGGTGCTCCTGCCCAGGTCGGGTGAACGGTTGACCCAGCGGTCGCCGGCGACGTCACCCGCTGTGTTCTCGGCCTTACCCAGCGACGCCGTCGCGGCGCGCACCTGGGAGACCCGGTTGGCCACGCGGGATGCGCCTGACGGTACTGCGCCACCGCCACCTTGGGCCGCAGGACTCGCGGCGCCACCACCGCCACCACCGCCGCCGGCGGGCCGGGGTTGCGGTGCGGGACGCGGCGCGCCACCGCCACCACCGGGTCCGGCGCCGCCCGGTCCGGGGCGACCACGCCCACCGCGTCCGAGACCCGCGTAGCCCGGGGCACCGGCCGCCGCACGCGGGGCCACCGCGCGCGAACCGACCGCGCCGAGCGCCGCGATGCCGACCAGGGTGCCGGTGGTCGCGGCCAAACCCGAACCGCCACTACCGACGATCGCCACCTCGCCCGCGGTCGCCAGGCGCATGAGCGCCGGCAGCACGAAGGCGACGGTGCCCAGCAGCACGATGGCGACCAGCATGCGCTGGGCCTCGTCGGCGTCGGGCAGGTTGGTGGTGCCGGTGCGGTCGTCGGTGGTGCCCGCGGTGGTGAAGGCGATCATGTAGACGATCGCGGCCACCGGCTTGTAGAGCATGAACGCGACGATCCAGCGAATCAGCTTGCTGTAAGACGACATTCCGATGCTGGTGCCCGAGCCCGCCGCCGCCAGCGGCAGCACGCCGGCCGCGACCACGAGCATGCCCTGACGCACGATGGCCAGCACGATCTGCGCGAGCGCCCCGAGCAGGCCGACGATGGCGATGATCAACACCAGGCCGGGCGAGAATGCCTGCAGCTTCGAGGTTTTCACCATCAGCTCGGCCATGTTCTTGGCATTGCCGTTGGTGGAGTCGTTGATCACCCACTCGGAGAACTTGTCCGAGGCCTGGGTGGCCGCCACGATCACCGCACCCAGCATCCAGGAGCTGAACACCACTCGGGCGAACATCCAGAACGAGTCGGTGGCCTGGTCGACCGCGGCTCCGCGTCTGGCTTTGGCGAGTCTGAAGCCGGTCAGGATCACCGACGCCATCAGCAGGATGATCTGCGCTTGATAGGTGTAGTCGTTGATCTTGGTGAATAGCGTTCCCGCGTCACTGACCCGGTCGTTCGGGAGCTTCATCCAGAACGTCAGGGCCAGGATCAGCGCCTCGCCCAGGCCGTTCATCAGCGAGTCCACCACCTTGCCGAAGGTGGAGTCCCACGCCTTGTCCCGCACCGCGGCCGCGGCGTCGGACGGATGCGTGGCGACATTGCCGGCCTTGCACGCGGCCGAGGCCGCGTCGCCCAGCGAGATGCCGGGCACGCCCAGGCCGTCGAGGGAGTCGTGTAATTCGTTGCAGGCCTGGTCGAAACCGTAGGTCTGCCCGTAGGCCACCGTCGGTGTCGCGATCATGACGGTGAATACGACCGCGAGAATCGTAACGAGCCGCCTCAGCATGTGGTCCACCTTTCGATGGGTCGCGATGCCATCACCATCGGGTCCACCCCGCCAGTGAGTCCACGTATTCGGTTTGTGCCGTCTTGGAAGTGGAGGGCTTGAGCCGCCAATCGCCGGCGTCCCAGACCATGATCAAACGCACGGCCGCCCACAGTTGCCGGTTGTCGACGACCGGTCCGCGCGCGGCCAGCCGCACGATGGACATGTCGTCGGCGTAGTTCTCGATCTGGAAGGCATCCGGGGCGACCAGATAGCGGGTGACCTTCTCCGGCTGCTGTTTCGGCAGCCGTTGATCGGCCAGCGCCTGGTCGTAGGCGGTGAGCTGTTCGGCCGCCACGCGCACCTGTCGCACGTACAGCTCCCGATCGGCCGGCCGCGCATTGAGCCGGTAGGTGATCTGCGCGGCCGCCAGCGCCGAACCCTGCGGGGTATGCGAATACCCCACGGCCAGACCGTTTTCCAGCCGGGCCGGACCGTCGGAGGTGGAGAACGGCACCGACGCGCCGTACACCCGCTGCCAGCCGTCGGGACCGGTGGTGCCCAGCGGTGCGGCGGTCAGCCAATCCTGGTCACCCGCCTTGCGCTGCTTGGACGGGTCCTGGGGCAGCGGCTGGCCCGCCGTGTTGTTCGGGATGTCGACCCGGCGGCCGAACAGATCCACCTCGGGAGAGGCGAATCCGGTCACCCCGGTGGTGTCGGGCGCGGTCACCGCGGCGCTCGGGTCGCTCTTCGCACTCGGCTTGGTGTCGCCGTGCCCGAAATACACCACCAGGCCCGCGATCACGATCACCGCGACCAGTGCTGCCGAGGCGATCACACCGAACGAGACGCCGTCGCGCTCGGGCGACTCCTTCTCGCTCATCGCTTCGCCTCCGAAGTAAGTGTGACAGTGGACAATTCAGTACCTATGGACAACTCGGCCGGCCCGTGCCGGTCAGGTCGGCAGCAGGGCCAGTGCGATGCCGCTCGCCGAGGTCGCCATGATCGCGCCCAGCAAGCTCATCACCACCCCGTGGGTCGCGTCGTTGGCGGCCAGGTCGTCGCGGAACGCGTACCACAGGCGTCCGGCCGCCAGGATCATCCAGGCCAGGCAGAACAGCAGTACGCACCACAGCAGCCAGTCGATGAGCTGCATGAACGGCCGGATCACATCCGACGGCATCTGTTTGTAGGCCAGCACGGCATCCAGCGCCTGTGGCACTACCACCGCGGCGGACATTAGGTGATCACAGCGTTCATGATCGTGCCCGCACTCGTGGCAATGATCCCTCCGATCATGGCCCCTGCCACCATCTTCGGCGACTCCAAACCGCCTCCCGTCCACTTCTCCCAGGCAAACCGGCCACCGGCGTAGGTGATGCCCATGACTCCCGACAACAGTACGAACCAGGTGAAATACCGAACCAGCTTCAGCAATTTGTCCGACGCGGGCGGCGCCTCGGGGGTCGGATTCCCGACCTGAGCGAGGAACTGCCCGTACGCGTCATGTACGGCGAGGAGCATGCTCATTGTCTGTCCTTCTCCAAAAGCGAACTGCTAGTAACAATCTCGCCGATCACCGGTCCTGCCGTCCAACCGGTCACGACAACTCCCTCGGCTAATCGCCCCTGCATCCCCGGTGACCGGGAAATCTTTGCTGCCCAACGGATTCCGTCGGTGACCATGATCACTCCTCCGCGTCCGCGTCATCGGAGCGGGGTGCGTCGAGCGCGTCCTGCGCGGCCGCCACGATGCCGGAGCCGAGCTCACGCACATCGGTGGTGATCTCCTCGAGCGGATCGGATTTGCGCTTGCGCTGCTGCGGGATCGGGTCGCCGGGCGACCACACCGGCAGCTGATCGGCCTCGACCAGCGTCCATTCCTCGTGCCACGGTAGCTGCCAGACCTGCCCGGCCAGTGAGCCGACCACATCGCGGTAGCGGCGGATCTCGGCCGGGATCCGGCCCGGGCGCGCGGCCACGGTCACCAGGCCCAGCACCTCGCACGGACCGGCCAGGCCGGCGTGATGCTGGCGCAGCAGGTCGTGGGCGCGGGTGAGCCCAGCGATGGTCTCACGCGCCACCAGCACGACGAACGGGGATTCGCGGTCGAAGACACCCGGCCAGCGCCGGTACGAATCCGCCGCCGGCGCAAGCACATGCGCGAGCGTGGTCGCGCCCGCGCCGCCGTGCACGCCGAGCAGCCACACCAGGGGCGCTCGACCGCCCCCGGGTACGGGTCGGTCCCAGATGGGTGCGCGGCGGGATTCCGGCGGTGGCACCACTCCGGCCGCCACTGCGGCTCCGGCGGTGAGGTTCCGGTCGTAGGATCGGCGTTCGGTCATGGCTGCGGTCATGATGCCACTCCAGCAAGCAGGCGGCGATACGCGCGGCGTGTCTCGGCGGCCAGGTTGCTGTGCCGCACCAACTCTCCGCGTGCGAGGTGCGGGTCATAGGGTATCTCGACGATTTCGCGGACCCAACCGTCCAAATGCTCCCGCAAATGTTCAGCGATCCGAGAGTCGCTGCCCGGCAACTGATGTGACACCACGATGGTGGTATCGCCGACGATGCCGTCGCCGGGCCCCTCGCCCTGACCGCCGAACTGGTCGTCGAGCCATTCCAGGGTCACCCGCAACCGGTTGGCCGCGTCCACCCGCGCCGGAATAGCCAGCACCAGTGCGATATCGGCGTCCTCGAGCAGAGGGCGCAGGTGGCGGCTGGCGATCGGTGAGCCGCCGTCGTACACCGGGGTGTAGCCGGTCTCGCCGAGCGCGCGCGCGACGGTCAGATAGGTGGCGCGCCGGCGCAGCGGCGCGGGATCGCGCCACAGCAGGCCGATTCCGGAGGTCGCGCGCGAGAGACATTCCTTGAGCGGTGCGGGTTCGTCCTCACCGCGGCCATAGAGCCAGGCCTGCAGGCTGATCGGGCTCAGGTGTTCGTCGGCGCCGCGCAAAGCCAGGTCACTCCCGGCGAAAGTGCCGTCCACGGCCACTGTTTGACTGCCCCCGGCACCCAGCTCCCCCGCGATGCCGAGGGTCGTCGTGGTGGTGCCCGCGCCGCCGCAGCCACCCACCACCAGAATCGGGCGCGGCGCGGGATCGGCGTCGCCGCCGTCGCCGCGGCGCTTGCGCAAGCGCACCACGGGGGCCTTGGAACGCGCGGCACGGCTCGGCGATTCACCCTCTTCGGGCACCTCGTCGAGCCAGCGGCTCCAGTCCTGATCCATTGTCTCCGCTCTTCCTGTTTATCCGGCCGGAACGCCCGCGGCGGGTTCATGGTCGCCGATGATCGCGGGGGCCGTCATTTCGTTGTACGCCGCCGCGACGGCGATCGGGCCGGAACCGGGCCCCGCATCGGGTGTGCCGGTGGATTGCGCAGTGCCGCCGTGGGAATTCAGCACATAGAGGGCAACCCCACCGGCGATGGTTAGCAAAACAATGGCAACAATTAAGAAGGCAATGGCGGAAAACCGCCGTCGGAGACCGCGTTCGGGCGGTGCGGCGGCCTCGTCGGCCACGGCGTCCAGCAGCTCCGAGGCCCGATCGGTGGACGCCGGCTCGGCTTCATCGGTGTCCGAGGGAAATTCGACCACCGTGCTGCCGCGGAAACGGACCGGCGGTGCGTACGAACCGGTCTCGCCGCGCTCGGTCATCCAATCCGACCAGGACCCGTCGAAGTGATTGCGGCGCAGCACCGATTCGGGCACCGGCGGCAGATCGAGCTCGGGGTCGGCCTCCGCGATGTAGTGCGGAAAACGGGCCGCGCCCGCCTCCTGCTCGAAAGCCGGTTCATCGTCGGACGGTTCGGGGGCGGCGGACTGGGCGGCGGGGTCGAGGGCGGGGTACCAGCGCGACACTTTTTTGTACGACTTCAACATTCCCGGTGCGGGCACGTCGCTCTGCATCGTCTGACCCTCTCGGCGTCGGTCGTGGCGGACGGTCTGTTGTCGTCGGTGTTCGGCGGTACCGATCCTGCGCCAAACCACGGCGCTGACCTCGGAACGGTCCCGATCGGAAATTCTCTCGCATGAACAGGATTCCAACGACTCGACGCGCCGGATGCCACTCCGCTAAATCCGCGCGCGCGTGCGGATAGCAGCCATCGCGGCGGCCCGTGAACGCCACGCCGACGGGGCGGTCTTCCGTCCGAATAGAGCAGAATCTACATTAACAAGACCAAGAATTTTGGAGGTTTTGTGAAGACAGCAGACATCGCAGCGGTAGTCACCGGCGGCGCTTCGGGACTCGGACTGGCCACGGTGCGCGAACTGCACTCGGCCGGCGCGAAGGTCGTCATCGTCGATCTTCCCTCGTCGCAGGGCAAGGCCATCGCCGAGGAACTCGGTGAGCGCGTGGTGTTCTCGCCCGGTGACGTCACCAGCGAAGCGGATGTGACCGCCGCGCTGGACGCCGCCCAGGAGCTCGGCACGCTGCGAATCGCGGTGAACTGTGCGGGAATCGGCAATGCCGTCAAGACGGTCGGCAAGCAGGGCGCGTTCCCGCTGGAGGCCTTCACCAAGATCATCAACGTTAACCTGATCGGAACGTTCAACGTGATCCGGTTGGCCGCGGAGCGCATCTCGGCGGTCGAGGAGGCCGACGGCGAGCGCGGCGTCATCGTCAACACCGCCTCGGTCGCGGCGTACGACGGACAGATCGGGCAGGCCGCCTACTCCGCCTCCAAGGGCGGCATCGTGGGCATGACGCTGCCGATCGCGCGCGATCTGGCCTCGTTCAAGATCCGCGTGATGACCATCGCGCCGGGCCTTTTCCACACCCCGCTGTTCGCCACCCTGCCGCAGGCGGCCATCGACGCGCTCGGCGCGCAGGTGCCGCACCCCTCGCGCCTGGGCGACCCGGTCGAGTACGCGGCGCTGGTGCGCCACATCGTGGAGAACCCGATGCTCAACGGTGAGGTCATCCGCCTCGACGGCGCGATCCGCATGGCGCCGCGGTAGATCCGCACGGCCCTGCGCTAGTTTCGGTAACGAAAGGCCCCGGAGCGAATTCGACTCGCTCCGGGGCCTTTCGCATGCCCCGGCTACATGCTCCAGGGGGCCTGCGGCAGCACCTTGCCGGTCTCCAGCAGCGACTTCAGGTTGGCCAGCACGGCGGGCCAGCCACTCGAAATGCCTTGCAGCATTTCGTTGTTCGGCAGATTCTCGTGAGTCACGGTGAGCCGGACGATGTCCTCATGCGATTCGATCAGGAAGGTCACCACCGACGGCGAGCGGTCCTCCTCGGGGGAATCCTCGAAGGTGAGGACCAGACGGTTGGGTTCGTCGACCTCGAGAATCTTGCCGACCACGTCGACCTTGCCGGAGCCGTCCACCCGCCGGTGCTCCCAGTCCGAACCCTCCTGCCAGTCCGACACATTCGCGTGCCCCCAGTACTGGGCGGTCAGATCCGCATCGGTGAGCGCCTTCCAGACCTGCTCGGCGCTGGCGTGAATGTAGGTGACGTAGACGTAGTTCGGGATCGTGGTGGTCATGGCGTACTCCTCTGCCTGGTTCTTGATGGCACGCAGGACATCCAGCCGGGGGCGGTCGAAGACGGAGATCCAGCGCTGTTCGATGTCGTGAATCGGGGTCGGATTGATGTAGTGCACCCGTTCGCGGCCGCGGCGTAGCACCGTGACGAGACCGGCCCGCTCGAGGATGTCGAGATGCTGGGTGAGCGACTGCCGGGCCATCGCGACCCGCTCGCACAACTCGCTCAAGGTCTGGCCGTTGCGCTCGCGCAATTGGTCGAGGACCAGTCGGCGGGTGCTGTCGGCCAGGGCCTTGAAAACCACATCCATGTCGGGTTCGGAGTGCACCCCGAAATTATGCAGGCATTTACCTGCATAAGTCAACGGGGGTCGCTCCCGGCCGCTGCCGACACCCCTTCTCACGTGGGAATTTCATTCTCGGGCATGACAATTCGCGTATCGCGGGTCAAGATGATCAACGGCCCAGGCCACCGAACAACGTTGTTTCACCAGTGCCCGTGGTTTCGTGGCGCGGAGGGGAGTGCCCGTGGCGACGATGCCGCAGAACTCGGAGCCGAGCTCGTCGGTGATCGTGGAAACGATCCGACCGGCCCGCATCGGGACCCGGCTGGTCCATCCCGTCCTGCGCACCACACTGCAGCAGTTCCTGCGCGCCGGCGCCTGGGTCGCCGACCTCGGACCGCAGCCCGCGAACCTGATCTTCCGGGCCACCCGGCTGTCGGAGAAGCCCGCCGCCGTACTCGGCAAACCGCGCGGTGTGCGGCGCGAACCGCTGCGCTTCGAACACTGCGATGCCGAATGGCTCTGGCAGTCGCCGATTCCGGATCCGCGCGTGGACCGCGACGCCGCCATCCTCTACTTCCACGGTGGCGCGTTCATCGCGGGCGGGCTCAACAGCTATCGCCGCCACACCGCACGCATGGCGGTGCTGAGCGAACTGCCGGTGCTGACCGTGGACTACCGGCAGTTGCCCGACGCGCATCCCAACGAGAGCCTCGACGACGCCCTGGCCGCCTACCGGCATCTGCTGGCCGAGGGATTCCCGCCCGAGCAGATCATCGTGGCCGGAGATTCCGCGGGCGGCGGGCTGGCCCTGCGCCTGGCGCTGACGCTGCGAGAGCTGGGTCTGCCACTGCCCGTGGCACTTTCGGTGACATCGCCGTGGGCGGACTTCGATTCCACGGCGCGCCTGGCGCACCCGAACGCCCGCTACGACGCGGTGCTGCCCGCGCTCGGCCCGGACATGGTGGTGCGTCGCGGTATCGCGGTGGACGGGGTGCTGGATCCGGCCTGGTCGGTCGTCAACCACGACTTCACCGGTCTGCCACCGATTCTGCTGCAGGTCGGCTCCCGGGAAATGCTGCTGGCCGACGCACTGGCGGTGGCGCGCAATGCCGAGGCGGCCGGGGTGCCGCTGCGCCTGCAGGTCCGGCCGAGCGCCCCGCACACGCTGATTCATCTCGGCGCCGGGCTGCTGGCCGACGGCCGCGACGCCGCCCGCGATGCGGCCGAGTTCCACCGTGCGATGATCGAAGGCGGGCAATCCGGTCGCAGCGCGGCCTGAACCGAAGGGCCCCGATCACCGAAAGGCTCCGATGACACAGCCTGCCAACGCTTCCGCCGTCTTCGTGACCGGTGCCGCCGCCGGTATCGGCCGTGCCATCGCGGAACGTTTCGCCCGGGAAGGCTGGACGGTCGGGCTCTACGACATCGACCCGGACGCGGTGCGCGCCACCGCCGAGGCGATCGGCGGTCGCACCGTGATCGGCTCTTTCGACGTCACCGACCCCGCCGGCTGGGACGCGGCGCTGAAGCAGTTCGCCGATGCCACAGGCCGTCTCGACCTACTGGTCAACAATGCGGGCATCCTGTTCTCCGGTCCCTTCGCCGACATCCCGCTCGACCGCCAGCACCGCCTGGTGGACGTCAATATCAAGGGCGTCCTCAACGGCTGCCACGCCGCTCTCCCCTACCTGCGTGTCACAGCGAACAGTCAGGTCATCAACCTGGCGTCCGCCTCTGCCCTCTACGGCCAGCCCGGCCTGGCCACCTACGGCGCGACCAAGGCCGCCGTCCGCAGCCTCACCGAGGCCCTCGACCTCGAATGGCGCCACTACGGCATCCGGGTCACCGATCTGCTCCCCCTGTTCGTGGCCACCGAGATGATGACCGAGGTGACCCGCGCCTCGAAGTCCGCGACCACGCTCGGCGTCCACCTCACCCCGGCCGATATCGCGAACACCGTGTGGCACACCGCGACCACGCCGCGCACTCTGCGCGGCCCGCACGTGCTCGTCGGCCTCCAGACCAAGCTGACGGCCCTGGCCACCCGCCTGTCCCCGCCCTTCGTCACCCGTGCGGTCGTCGCCTGGATCAGCAAGGCCGACACGCTGTAACCAGCGGTCAGCGCACCTGGGTGACCGCGGCCCTCGGGGTGGCTGTGGTCGTGGTCGGGGTGGTGGTGGCCGTGGTCGTGGCGGTTGTCGTGGTGGTCGGGGTAGTTGTCGATGCCGGGGTGGTGGTTCCGGTGGGCACGTCGATCACGTCGGGGATCTGGCCGCCGCCGAGCATGGGGACCGCGGTGGTGGTGGGTGGGGTCAGGGGGGTGCTGCGGTGGTCGCTGCAGCCCACGAGAACGGCCACCATTGCCGTCAGGGTCGCCAGGGTGATCAGGTGCTTGGGCACGAAGGGCCTTCCGGGTGCGGGCTGCGGTTACAGAACCGTCCGGTCGGTGACTTGTGACCGGACACAAAGATTTTGACGCAAAGTCGTGCACGCCGCGCCGGTGAAGATCAACTCGGCACGACTGGTCCGGTGTCGTGGCACGCGTGGTGGGTGGCGCGGCTCCGATCAGAGGGCGGCGAGGTCGCCGATGATGAAGATGGCCAGCGCGACGGTGAGAGTCACCGCGCCCGCCAGACCGAGGGGTGCGGTACGGGCCTTCTCGGCGAATTCGTCCTTGATGCCGGTCAGCCAGTTGATGGTGTCCTTGGCTGCGATGAAGATGCCGGAGACGACGGCCAGCCAGGCGGCGGTGAGGTTCCAGCCGCTCGACAGGTCGGAGAGATTGGCGGCGAAGACCAGGCCGAACAGGACCACGCCCTGCAGGACCGCGCCGACGTGGGCAACGGTGAGATAGCGAGGAGTCGGCGGATTGCCCTCTTTCATGCGCAGCATGGTCATGGGATAGCCGAGCAGCGTCCCGTAGGTGAGGGTCAGCAGTCCACCGATGATGAGGACTTTGTCGGTTGCGTTCATGGCGTCCCCCTTCCGGACGGATCCACCGTAGGAGTCCGCCGGAGGGGGTGCGCACGGTTCAGCGGAATCGATGCTCGAACTTCACCGAGGGCGGTGACGACGCGGGCGGAAGACTCGCGCCCGGCAGCGGACGAGCGGTCAGTGCGCGGGCCAGCACCCCGGCCAGGCCCAGATAACCACGCAGCGCCGACAACGAAAGTGCCAGGGAAACAACGGTTTCCGTCGTACCGGTCGGCAGCGGGCGGCCCGCGAAACGATCGGCGAGCCAGTTCTCGCACAGCGGTGCGGCCAGCAACCCCAGAGTGACATGCCCGCCGAGCACATCGCGGACATACCGGACCGGGGTGCCTGCGGCCCGATAGCGATCGACCAAGGCGTCCACATTGCCGCACGGGATGATCAGATCGTGCACGCCCTGCACCGCCAGCACCGGGAAGCGCGGCGGGCGGGCGCCCGGCTCGATATCGGCGAGCACGGCCCGGACCTGCGGCAAAGTGCGCAAGGTGGCCAGTCCAGAACCGTCGCGATCCTGCAGGCGGGTACCGGTGCTGCGCAACAGCAGCGGCACGGTGGCGGTGGTTTCGGCGCGATCCAGCAGCGCCAGCGACGCGGTGTCGAGTTGCTCGCGCAGCGCGCGATCCAAGGCCGGATAGGCGCGGCGCAGTCCGGCCAGGCACAGGGTGGCCAGTCCGCCGAAGGTCGAGCCGTTGAGCCGGAAGAAGGTCGATTCCAGCGAGCCGACCGGTGAACCCAGCACGGCGGCGAGAATATTCAGCTCCGGCGCGTAGCTCGCCGCTAGTTCCGCCGCCCAGGCCGTGGCCAGCCCGCCACCGGAATAGCCCCACAGCGCCACGGGCGTATCGACGGGCCGATCCAGGAAACTCAGCGTGGCGCGCAGTCCGTCGAGGGTGCGGTGGCCGGGTTCGCGGGGTGCGCCGAACCGTCCCGCGGTACCCACGTGATCGGGCACCGACACCGCCCAGCCGCGGGTCAGCGCGTGCTCGATGAGCAGCAGTTCGTACTGCGGCACCGAGCCCAAGGCCCGCGCGCCACGGCGAAAAGCGTACGAGGGCAGACATTTCGAGGCCACCGCGTCGATGGCGCACTGAAAGGAGACGATCGGCCGCGCCACGGTGGGATCCGCCCCGTACGGCAGGAGCACCGTGGTGACCACCGCCTCGGCCCGGCCGCGCAGATCGGTGCTGCGAAACAGCAACTGGGTGGCGGTGATTCGCTGCGGCACCACGCCCAGCAGCGCCAATTCCACGGGCCGCGACCGCAGGATCGCCCCCGGCGCGACCCGGTCGAGACCGCGCGGCCGCCGGTAGAACGGATCCTTTTCGGGCAGCGGCGGACGGTTCGCCACCCGCGCCGCCGATGTTCCCTCGGACGCCGATTCTCCCCCGGACCGAGACGCGATCATGCCAATCCCCTTTCGACCGTTGCCTATCCGACGGCACCGTCGGCCACCCGACGGCGCGTTCGTCACTCGTCAGCACCATTCGTGTGCGGCGAGAGCACCGGTAGATCACCCGACAGTGCCGGTTCGCCCCTCGGCGGCGCCGGTCGGTCCGGCGCTGCGCCCTTCGTCATCCGACGGCCGTGCGTGCCCCCGACTCCCCTGCGGCGGCCAGCGCGAAGCGCAGTTCGGAGCGGCGCGCGACCGCGAGTTTGCGGTACACCCGGGTCAGGTGCTGTTCCACGGTGCTGGTGGTGATGTCGAGTAGCTCGGCGATATCGCGATTGCGACTGCCCGACGCCGCCAGCTCCGCCACCCGCCGCTCGGCGGGACTGAGCGCCTCGGATCCCCCGGCGCTCACCCCTTCCCGGGCCGTGACCGGGCCGGGGTCGATGCGCAACCGGGCCAGCAGCGGCTCCGATCCGCAGGCCGCGGCCAGCCGCGCCGCTTCCCGCTGCGGCGGTCGCGCCCGGTCGGCCTCGCCGAGCGCACGGTAGGCGTCGCCGAGATCGGCCAGCACGGTGGCCAATTCGAGCTCATCGCCGCCGGTGCGGGCCAGCGCCGCCGCCCGCCGCAGCAGCGTGACCCGGCGCAGCGGATCGCTGGTGGCAGCCAGCAGCCGCAGCGACACCCCGCCGGTGTGATGGGCTTCGGCCCCGCCGATGGCGTCCAGGTGCCGGGTCGCGAAATTCTGTGCCTGCCAGTGCTGTCCGGCGCGCAGACTGGCCGCGGCCAGATCATTGCGCCAGGGCGCGAGCCACGGGAAGTCCATGCCCCACTCGTCCATCAGCCGGCCGCACCGCCGGAAGTGCCGCAGCGCCTCGTCGGGTCGTCCGGTGGCCAGGCAGTGTTCGCCGTGGGCGCGCAGATAGCCCAGCGCGAACCGGGATTCGAACAGCGCGCGCGGGACCGGCCGCTCCAGCTGCGCGGCGGCCTCGGTGTGGCGGCCCTGGGCGGTGCGGGCCCGCACCAGCACCGCGATCGGCCGCCCCAGCCACACACCGAGCTGTTCGGCGGGCAGCAGATTCAACGCGACCAGCGCATGTCCGGCCGCCTCCTCCAAATTCCCCTTGCGCAGCAGTGTTTCCGCGCGCGCCGAGGCGAACAGCGCCTGCCAGGTCGGTGCGCGCCGCGCTGTGGCCTCGGCCAGCAGGGCGGTGCACCACGCGTCGGCCGCATCGAGGCGGTCGGTATGTAACAGGCAGTCCACCGCCGCAACCAACACCTCCACGGTCGCGGGAGTCAGCCGATGCTGGGCCAGTATCCGTTGCGCGGCAGTGGCAGTCGCCGCGGCCGGACGTTGCTCGCACAGTCCACGCAGCAGCGCCGCAGCCTGCCGATGCGGTGAATCCCGTTCCAACAGCGCCGAATCCCGGCCGTACGGCGCCGAACCTCGTCCACGGAGCGCTGAACCCATCTCCGGCGGTACCGAACCCCGACCCGGCGGCACCGTACCCCGGCCCGGGAGTGCCGAATCACGGCCAGGCAGTGCTGAACCCTGCCCGGGCAGTGCAGAATCACGGTTCGGTGTGGGCGGCTCGGGCTCCGTCCAGGGATGTCGTTGGGCGGTGACCGGATGGGTGTAGCGGAGCCAGGCGCCGAGGAACTCGATGCGGTCGGTTCCCGCGCCCTCCGACCCACGCCGCAGCCGCAGCAGCGCGTGGTCGGCGTGCAGCACATAGCCGTGCCACAGCATTTGCAGCACCGTTATGGGCAGGTCGGCGGTGGGCACGCGCCCGGTGCGCAAGGCTGCCTTGAGCCGCCCGAAATTGCGGGTGCGGCTGGACGGATTGAGCCGCCATTCCACCCCGACCAGCCGGGTGGCGATGGCCGCCCGTTCGTCGGCGCGCCGACTGGCCCGGTATGCCAGCTCCAGATGTGTTCCCGCACTGTCGAGCTCGTCCGCGTCATAGGCATTGTCGGCGACTTCGATCAGTACCTGCGCCGCCCACGATCCGCGCGCGTCGCCGGCCGCGACCAGATGCTCGGCGACTACCTCGGCGGGCAGACCGGCACGGCACAGCAGTTCGGCGGCAGCCGCGTGCAGCGCCCGCCGCTCGTCGGCGGGCAGTTCCCGCAGTACCCGCGCGGCCATCTCCGGGTGCGCCCGGCACGGCCTCACGATCAGCCCGGCATTCGCCAATTCCGTGACCACCGTGTGGATTTCGTCGGCATCCGCGTCCAGCAGTGCCGCCACCCGGTCGATGTCGGCGGCGGCGCCGAGCACCGCTACCGCCCGCGCGACCCGTAGTCGCACCGCGTCCGGTGTGGCGACCGGACAGTTCCCCCTCCCGCCGGCCCCCACCGGCATCTCCCCTCGGCCCCGAGCGACCGACCGCGCCATCTGACGTCCCTTCACCGATCGGATGCGCCCGGCTGAGCGACATGGCACGGCGGAGCTTCGGTGTGCGAGAGCGGCATCATTGCAGCGAGGGCGCGTACGGCGCCCAGGATCAGCCGGGGCACAACGGTTCCGGTGGCCCCGGCCGGGCGAGCACTGCCCGCCGGGGCGAATTCACCGGATGAAATCTACTGTCAAACAGTCTATTTCACATTTACCTGCGACATGGTGTCAGCGGTGATGAGCGCCTGCGGGCGATAGACCAGTGCGGCCGCCGAATTCTCGTCCGCCGCCAGGAACACCACCGCGCGCGCCTCGTCGAGCATGCCCTGCCCGGCCGCGCTCAGGTAGGCGTGCACCGGGCTCGCCGAGTACGGGTCGCCCACGAACGGGTCGATGCCCGCGACCGCCGAGGACGGCAGACCCACCCGGTAGGCCACCCGCTCCCGGAAGCCGGGCAGAGGCGCGGGGGCCAGCAGGACGGCTGCGCCGGTGGCGAATTCGCCGGGATCCAGCCCTTCCCCGTCCAGGCAGGCGCGCAGCGCCTGCTCCGCGAGGGCGAGCGGATCACCGACGCCACTCCGTACGGTCAGCGCATTGCGCCCGTCGGTGCCCGCATTGTCCAGGTCGGCCCACGCGGTCGGCCCGCTCACCGGCGTCTCACTGGTGTAGATCCGCCCGAACCCGCCCGCGCTCTCGGTGGCGTGCAGCAGGATGGCCGCGCCACCGGCGGCGTAGGGGAAGTCCTCGCGCCCGCGCTCGGTCGAGGGATGGGTGTCACCGGCGACGATCAGCGCGTATTCGACATCGCCGAGTCCCGTGAAGCAGTGGGCCGCCATGAGCGCGTGCACGACTCCGGTCCCGCCGTTGAGCAGGTCGAAGGAGAACGCGGGCACCCTCCCGGTCGCGTACTCCAGGCCCACGGACAGCCGCTTCTGGATCAGCGCGGCGACCGCCGGTTCGGCGATATTGCTGTCGCGGAAGACACCGGCGTTGATGACCAGGCCGACCCGCTCCGGGGCGACCTCCGCCGCCGCCAGCGCCTGCCGCCCGGCACGGGACGCCAGTTCGAAGTAGCTACCGGTGTCGGTGTCGGTGCACACGGCGGCGGAAACGATTGCGGTGCTCATGAATTCAGGCCTCCAGCCGGGAGATGGTCGCGGCGAGGTGCCCGGAGACCACACCGGACGCCTCGGGGATCAACAGCACCTTCGAGCCACGCGGAATCTTCCGCTGCGCCAGGTGTTCCCGCAGCACCAGGAAGTGGGAGGTGGACGCGGTATTGCCGTATTCGGAGTACACGTTGAGCGCCTGCGGCATCGGGGTGTCGAAGTGCCGCTCGGTGAGCGAGCTCATGTATTCGATGGCCGGGCCGCTGAACTGGTGGTGAATCCAGTAGTCGTACTTCTCGCTCTCCCAGGCCCGCCCGGTCTCCAACAGGAAGTCGGCCATCCGCGAAATACCCTGCAGGAAGCGGGATTCGCTGGCCAGCGCCCGGTTGTCGGTGTACATCGCGATGCCGGTGGTCTTGTCACTGGGCTGCCCGATGCAGTGCTCGGCGCCGGCCGAGGTGGTCATCAGCTCGATGTAGTGGATCTCGTCGTCGTCGTTGCCCCGGTCGTCGACCACCACCGCGACCGCCGCGTCGCCGACGGTGAGCGCCGCGAACTGCGGGTCGTAGGGCTTGCTGATCTCGCGGACCGCGGTCTCGGCGATGGGCGTGATCTGCTCGCCACTGACCACCAGGCCCCGGCGCACCACCCCGGACTTGATCATCCGGTCCAGCATCAGCACCCCGGTGATCATCCCCGCGCAGGCGTTGGACAGATCGAAGTGCAGTGCCCCGGTCGCACCGATGGCCGCACCCAGCTGGGCGGCGAAGGACGGTGCGTAGCAGAACTGTCCGGGCCCGGTGAAGCGGGTGATGGACACCGAGATGATCACATCCAGCTCACCGGCGACATAGCCGGAGCGCTCCAGGCAGTCCTCGATCGCCTTGCGCGCCAGCACGAACGACGATTCGTAATTCTCCGGATCGGAATCGTGGACGCGCCGATTCTTGATTCCGGTAATTCGCTCCAGGTCCAATGCCCTGGGCACGGAAAGGCTGTTGATCACGTCTTCGGTGGAGCGAATCGTGCTGGGTGTGTACGCACCGATCGATTCGAAGCGTGTACGCATGTGGCCCCCTGCTCTCTGGACTGTGCGTGTCCGGTCGAATTTGGTTTGCGACGGCCGCAATTCGGTGTCCCCCGAGCCGGCCGCGCTGATATCCCGTAGCCCCGATGCCGAGTGAAACGCTACCGTACCGAGCAGTAGCGCCATGTCACACGCGTCACACGAATCACACTGGGCCAAGCCCTGTTTCGACGTAATTTCGCTGGACAAACACCATCGGACAGGGCATCGACGGCACACCCGTAGGGGGTGGAATAGGGGTAGGCGAAGAACCCGTGTCGGTACCCGAGGACACACTAAAACTGTTGTATATCAAGTGATTACGGTTCGCCACCGGTGGCGGTTCGAAGACACCGCGTGTAGCCTCACCGATACATTCATCGCATTCCTCGACAATTCACTGGGGGAAGTGTGTCGCATTCCTTGCCCACCATTTATTGGCGTGCCCTCGATCGCTTTCGCGATATCGTCGCCGCCCATCCCGAGCGGGAGGCGGTGATCTATCCGAACGGCAAGAATCGGGCCGGCCTGCCGAACTACGAGCAACTCACCTATGCCGAACTCGACGCCTGGTCGGACACCATTGCCGAGAAATTCACCGAGGCCGGCGTCGGCCGCGGCGTGCGCACCATCGTGCTGGTGCGCCCGGGACCGGAGCTGTACGCAGTCCTCTACGGGCTGTTCAAGATCGGCGCGGTGCCGGTCGTGATCGATCCGGGCATGGGCATGTTCAAGATGCTGCGCTGCCTGCAGGCCGCCGACGCGGAAGCCTTCGTGGGCGTCGTGGAGGCGCAGGCATTGCGCATCGTGTTCCGCGCCTACTTCCGCAAGGTGCGCGTCGCCGTCACGGTCGGCCGCTCCTGGTGGCAGGGCCCCACCCTCGAAAGCTGGGGCCGCACACCGGCTTCCACGCTGCCCGAGCGGGAACCCGGACCCGACGACGAGCCACTGCTCATCGCCTACACCACCGGCAGCACCGGCCCGGCCAAGGCGGTGATCCTCACCCACGGCAATCTCGCCGCCATGATCGAGCAGGTCGACGACGCGCGCGAACACGTCCCGCCGGGCACCTCGCTGATCACCGCGCCGGTGGCGGGCATTCTGGAACTGCTGCTCGGATCCCGGTGCGTGCTACCGCCGTTGATCCCCTCGCAGGTCGGCGCGACCGATCCCGCGCACGTGGTGGACGCGGTCGAGCGCTTCGCGGTGCGGACCATGTTCGCCTCGCCGGCGGTGATCATCCCGCTGCTGGCGCACATCGAGCAGACCGGTGCGGCGCTGCCCACCATCCAGAGCATCTACTCCGGCGGCGCGCCCGTCCCCGACTGGTGTGTGGCCGCGCTGCGGCAGGTGCTGCCCGAGGACGCCAAGGTGTACTCCGGGTACGGGGCCACCGAGGCGCTGCCCATGGCCACCATCGAATCCCGGGAGCTGCTGGGCGATCTCGTGGAGCAGGCCCATCACGGGCACGGCGTATGCGTCGGGCGACCCGCGCTGCACGTGTCGGCGCGCGTCATCGCCGTCACCGACGATCCGCTGCCCGAGTGGTCGGATGTGGAGGCCCGCTCCGCGGATCTGGCGGCCTCGCGCGGGATCGGCGAACTGGTGGTGTCCGGACCGAACGTCAGCACGCGCTACCTGTGGCCGCAGGCGGCCAATCGGATCGGCAAGATCGCCGACGGCGAGACGGTGTGGCATCGCACCGGCGATCTCGCCTGGATCGACGACGCGGGCCGAATCCGGTTCTGCGGGCGCAAATCCCAGCGGCTCGACACCGAGACCGGGCCCATGTTCACCGTGCAGGTGGAACAGGTCTTCAACACCCTCGAAGGCGTCGCGCGCACCGCGCTGGTCGGCGTCGGCGAACGCGGCGCCCAGCAGCCGGTGCTGTGCGTCGAGCTCGAAGCAGGCGCGGACCAGGCCGCCGTCGAACGCGAATTGCGCGGCCGCCGCGACGAATACGACATCACCAAGCCGGTGACGGAATTCCTGTTCCACCCGAAGTTCCCGGTGGACATCCGCCACAACGCCAAGATCGGCCGCGAGAAGCTGACCGTCTGGGCGGCCAAGCAGTTGGGTGGCAAGTCATGAGAACGCTAGCCCTGATCGAGGTGGTCGTGCGGATGGTGGCCGACGAATGGGCCAGCCGGCACCAGCCGATGCGGCGGGCATCATGAAGGTGCTGGTGACCGGGGCGTCCGGATTCCTCGGCGGCGCGCTGGCGCGTCGGCTGGTGCACGAGGACCACCAGGTGTCGATTCTGGTGCGGCCCACCAGCAATCTGCGCGATCTGGCCCCGGTCATCGACCGGGTCGAGCGTGTCTTCGGCGACCTGAGCGATCCCGAATCCCTGGATCGGGCGGCGCAAGGCGTGGATATCGTCTTCCACAGTGCCGCCCGGGTCGACGAGCGTGGCACCCGCGCCCGCTTCTGGGCCGAGAACACCGCCGCCACCGCCCGGCTGCTCACCGCGGCGCGGGCCGGCGGTGCACAGCGCTTCGTGTTCATCTCGAGTCCCAGCGCGCTCATGGACCGTGACGGCGGCGACCAGATCGATATCGACGAGTCGGTTCCGTATCCGAGTCGCTACCTCAACTACTACTGCGAGACCAAGGCGGCCGCCGAACGCCTGGTGCTGCAGGCGAATACGCCGGAGTTCACCACCTGTGCACTGCGCCCGCGCGCCATCTGGGGTGCGGGCGACCGGTCAGGTCCGCTGATCCGGCTGCTCGACCGCGCCGCGGCGGGCACCCTGCCGGATCTGTCGTCCGGACGCGAGGTCTACGCCTCGCTCTGCCACGTCGACAATATCGCCGAGGCCGCCGTTCTCGCCGCGACCAGCGAGAACGTGGGCGGCAAGCCGTATTTCGTGGCCGATGCCGAGCAGACGAACGTGTGGCGCTTCCTCGGCGAGGTCGCCACCGACCTCGGCTACGCCGCGCCGAGCCGCACCCTCGACCCGCGCATGGTCACCCTGATCGTGGACCTCATCGAAAACCTGCGGCGCATACCGTATCTCGCCGAGCACTGGACACCGCCGCTGTCGCGCTACTCGGTGGCGGTGATGACCCGCTCGGGCACCTACGACACCTCCGCGGCCACCCGCGATTTCGGATACCGGCCCGTAATGGACCGCGACACCGGCATGACCGAACTGAAATCCTGGATCCGCAGTGCGGGGGTGATCGCCGGATCCACACGCTGACCAGCGTCAGGGCGCTCTCCGCAAAGACTTGTGTTACGGCCGGTACCGGCTAGCATGGGCACTACTGCGCGAGGGCGAGTCGGTGCTGACGGCCCTCGGGGCCGCAACGCAGCACCGCACTCAATGAGGAGAGCGCCCGATGCCGGAGTTCGACTATCACGGCGTGTCCGTCACGTACGACCATGCCGGTTCGGGCGATCCGATCCTGTTCCTGCACAATCTCGGCGGCGACCGCCACATCTGGCGCAATCAGATGCGGGATCTGGCAGGTTCGCACAGCGTGTACGCACTGGACCTGTTCGGCTACGGCGATTCCGACACGCCCGCGACCGGGTACACCGTCGAGAACTACCTGCGCATGGTGTCGGAGTTCATCGACGCGCACCGTCTGACCAACCTCATCATGGTGGGCAATTGCTTCGGCAGCGCGATGTCACTGCTGTACGCCCGCCGGGAGCCACGCAATGTGCGCGCCCTGGTGCTGTGCAATCCGCTCACCGCCGCCACCCTGGCCCCCACCCTCACCGGCCGGACCGCCCGCGTCGCCGCCCACCTGCCGCTCGACGCGCTCACCCGCGCGATCCGATTGCCCGGCCTCGCCGCCGGTTTCGTGGTGCGCGAGCAACTCGGCCCGCGCGGCCGGCACATGGATGGCGCGACCTTCGCCGGCCTGCGCCGACGCTGGAGCGAACCCAGCCGCCTGCTGCCGCCCGCCGCCACCACCCGCGACCTGTCGACGCTGGCGGTGCTGGACGACTTCCGTCCGGGCCCGAGCTTCCCGCCCGTCACCACCATCTGGGGTGCGAAGAATCGTGTGCTGTCGGCGGCCGCCGGTGACCGCCTGAACCGGACGCTGTGCCCCGCCCAGGCCATCGAACTGCCCGACTGCGGCCACCTGGTCATGCTCGAGGAGCCCGAAACCGTCACCACCGCAATCCGTTCCGCGACCCGGACCGCGCTGGCGGGCTGAGCACGACGTCCGGAATTCTCGATCTGGTTGGAGCCTTTGCCAGATACCGTGTGCGAGATCACGTGCACGGGAGGGAGTTCGGCAATGAGCCGATTCATCAAGGCCGACGGTTGGGACGTGGCTGCGGCGCTGGGGCCGGAGTCATTGACCTGGAAGCATTTCGGGGACATCCGATCGATGCTGATCCTGGGCCGCGCGGGCACCCTGCAGAACATGCATCCCGTGCTCGACGCGGCGCTGCAGGAGCATTCGAACTTCTTCCGTGACCCGATGGACCGATTCGACCGCTCCATCAAGCCGATTCACGCCATGATCTACGAACCGCGACCGGTCGAACACGCGGCCACGGTGCGCGACTTCCACAAGCCGATCAAGGGCAGCCACGCCGACGGCGGCCGGTATCACGCACTGGACCCCGACGTGTTCTGGTGGACGCACGTCACCTTCTACGAATCCATCATCGCCACCCAGGAATTCTTCGGCACCCCGCTCACCGAGGACGAGCAGCGGCAGCTCATCGCCGAAGGCTTGAGCTGGTGGCGGCTCTACGGGATGAGCGAACGGCCCGCCTTCGGGGATCCCGAGAACTACCAGCGATATTGGGAACACATGTGGCGGGAAGTGCTGGGCCGCAATACGACCACCGACTTCGCCGCCGCCATCCACCGCGCGAAAGTGCCCGCGCCGCCCGGTGTTCCACAGGCGCTGTGGCGGCTGACCCGGCTGCCCGTCATGGGCATCGGCGTCTGGATCTCCAATGCCACCATGCCACCGCAGGCGCGCGAACTGCTCGGCTACCGCTGGACGAAATGGGATCAGGCCGCCTTCGAGGTCTTCCGCCGGGCAGTGCGGCTGACCTGGCAGCTCGCCCCGCAGCGGATGCGCTACATTCCCGAATCCTGGTCCGGCATGCGGAAATACCGCGAGAATCCAGCCGCCTACGCATCGGTCACTGCGTCGCCCGCCCCAGCAGCGCGGCCATTTCCCGAAGCCGCGCAGTGAGTTCCGGCGGCTCCAGGACACGGAACTCGAACCCGAAGTGCACCAGGTAGGAGGCGATGGAATCCAGGGAATGCGCACCCGTGTGCAGCACACAGGATTTCGGATCCACCGCCTCGAGCACGCCGACCGTGGGCGCGATCCGCTCCGCGGCCACCTCGATCGGGGCGTGCAGCAGCAACCGCGCCTGATATCGGTAGGCACCGGTGGTGACACCGTGCGAGACGAATTCGGCCGCGTCGGGAGCCTCCCGGGGCGTGAAGCCGGGGCCGGTCGGGATGCGCGGGGTGAGCCGATCGACCCGATAGGTGCGCCAGCCCTCCCGATCCACGTCCCAGCCGATCAGATACCAGCGACGACCGGTGTGCACGAGGCGATGCGGCTCGGTGGTGCGACGCGAGGCTTCGCCCTCGTGGTTGCGGTAGTCGAAACGCAGCCGATGCTGATCGCGAATGGCCGCGGCGATGACGGTCAGCGTGTCCGGGTCCACGCGCGGCCCACCCGCCGGCACGGCCACCGTCGCCGCCTGCAGGGCACTCACGCGATGCCGCAACCGTGACGGCAACACCTGCTCGAGTTTTGCCAGCGCCCGCAGCGAACTCTCCTCGATCCCCGCGATGGTGCCGCCCGCGGCCGTGCGCAAACCCATGGCCACCGCGACGGCCTCCTCGTCGTCGAGCAACAGCGGCGGCAGTTGCGCGCCCGCGCCCAGCCGATATCCGGCGGTGCCGGCCACCGCGTGCACGGGATAGCCGAGGCCGCGCAGCTTTTCGATATCCCGGCGGACGGTGCGGATATCGACCTCGAGTTGCGCGGCCAGTTCCGCGCCACTCCACTCGCGCGGAGTCTGCAACAGCGACAGCAGCCGCAGCAGTCGAGCGGAGGTTTCCAGCATGCTGTCGATTCTGCCTCGAGCTAGGGCCGGAGCTGTCCTAACCGGCTTCTAGCGTTCTTCTCATGAGCGACGACATCACGCCCTTCCGGATCGATATCCCCCAGCCGCAACTCGATGACCTGCGCGCCCGGCTCGACCATGCCCGGCTGCCCGCACCGCTGCCCGGCGACGACTGGGACACCGGAGTCCCCGTGCATTGGCTGCGTGAACTCGTCGAACACTGGCGCACCGGCTACGACTGGCGTGCCGCGGAGGCCGAACTCAACCGTTATCCGCAGTTCCTGACCGAGATCGAGGGTCAGCGCATCCACTTCCTGCACATCCGCTCGGCCGAACCGGACGCGGTGCCGCTGATCATCACCCACGGCTGGCCCGGCTCGATCGCGGACTTCCTCGACATCATCGGCCCGCTCACCGATCCGCGCGCGCACGGCGGCGATTCGGCCGACGCGTTCCATCTGGTCATCCCGTCGCTGCCCGGTTTCGGATTCTCCGGACCGGTCAGCGAAACCGGTTGGAGCCGAGCCCGGATCGGCCGGGTGTGGGCCGCCCTCATGGACCGGCTCGGCTACGACCGCTACGCCGTGCAGGGCGGCGACATCGGCGGCGCGGTGAGCCCGGAAGTGGCGCGGCACGCACCCGATCGGGTGATCGGCGTGCACGTCAACGGCGGCACCAACCTGCCGCCGCCGGATGCCATGAACGATCTCGCCGAACTGACCGAGCTCGAGCAGGACCGCATCCGCCGCATGCAGGCGTTCATGCAGGAAGAGATGGGGTACATCGCGATTCAGTCCACCCGGCCCCAGGCACTCGCCTACGGTCTAACGGATTCGCCGGTGGGGCAACTGGCCTGGATCATGGACAAGTTCCGCGAATGGACGCATCCGCGCAGCGTCGTGCCCGACAAGATCATCGATCGGGACCGGCTGCTGACCACCGCGATGATCTACTGGCTCACCGCCACCGCCGGTTCGGCGGCCTTCGTCGGCTATGCCAATCTCGGCGATTGGATTGCGCCCGGCGTGAATTCGGGTGTCCCGACCGGGGTCCTGTCCTTCGCGCACGACGTGTGCATCCGCCGCTACTGCGAGGAGGCCAACACGATCACCCGGTGGGTGGACGTGGATCGCGGCGGACATTTCGCGGCCATGGAAGAACCCGAACTGCTGGTGGCCGACGTCCGCGAGTTCTTCCGCGACCTGCGCTGAGTCAGGGCACCAGCGGCCGGACCTGCTCGGCGACGAAACGTACGAAGCCGATCGGGTCCGGCTCATCGGCGGTGGGCTGCAGCACCACGCTGGTGGCTCCGGCCTCGGCCCAGCGAATCACCGTCTCCGCCAGAGCCTCCGCATCGCCCGCGACACCGACATCGGGGATCTTGTCGCGGTCCTTGACGCGCAACTCAGCCGCCACCCGCTCCGCCGCGCCCGGCCCGGTGGCGGCCAGAAGATAGACGACGATCGGATATGGCTGCGCGGCAACCGATTCGGGTCGGACGGCGGATAAGATTTCGGCGGCGACCCGAACGCCCTCTGCCGAATTGGAATTGTCGAGCACCACCCCGTCGGCCGACTCTCCCACCAGGCGCAGGGTTTTCGGCCCCTTCGCCGCGGCCAGGATGGGCGGAGCCGACACCGGCGGCCAGTCCAGCGCGACATCGTCGAGCTGAACGTAGCGACCCTTCACCGTGATCCGCTGTCCGTCGAGCAATCCACGCAAGGCATCGAGATATTCGCGCAGCAAGGTCACCGGCGAGGCGACCCGCGCGCCGACCTGCCCCATCCAGTCCTGTACCCCGTGTCCCACACCCCAGATCCCCCGCCCCGGGAACATCCGCTCGAGCGTGGCGATCTCCATCGCCGTGATCGCTACATTCCGCAGCGGCACCGGCAACACCCCGACCCCGACCCGCAACCGTTCACTCCACGCCAATGCCGCTGCCGCCGTGGATATCCCGCCCTCGAGGAAACAGTCCTCCCACAACCACAGTTCGTCGAGCCCCGACTCCTCGGCCGCCCGCACCACGTCCCGCAATCGCTCCGGTGGATTCTGCGGCCGGAACACCGCACCCAGCGTCGTCATGCCTCATGCCTACCAAAAAAGCAGTGGCCCGGCCTCATTCACGAAGAGACCGGGCCACGCGGGTTCGAAACTCAGCCGAAGTGGCAGACGTAGTGGACGGGCTCGAGGACCTCGATGACGAAGCTGGAGTCGCCCGGCACGGAGAAGGTCTCGCCGCCCTTGTAGGCGGTGGCTTCGGTCGCACCGGCGAGGGTGACATTGCACGAGCCTTCGAGCAGCTCCATGATCTCCGGCGCGCCCGTGTTGAAGGTCAGGGTGGCGGGGAGGATGACACCGACGGACTTGCTGGTGCCATCGGCCAGCTCGATATTGTGGCTGACGCACTTGCCGTCGAAGTAGACATTGGCGCGCTTGGTGACGGTGACATTCTCGAACTTCATGCGGCGATCGTACCCGGCGACATCCGGGCAATCCGCAGCGCCGGGCGCACTAGGAGACCGGCGGCACCGCGCCCTCGCGAAGCGTATCCAGTGCCACCGCCGCCAGCGCCCGCCCCTGTTCGATGATCGTCTCCGCCCGATGGAAATCCATGGTGCCGCAGATGTTCTGCGGCACCGAGATCAGCAGATCCGGCGGGTGCGCGGCCAGATGCTGCCGGGTGATCTGCGCGAGCATCAGATCGATGGCCCGCTGCGCCACATCCGTGGCCCGGACACTGCTCAGGGGCGGCGGTGGTTCGACGGGAGCCTCGGCCGCCGTCCTGCCCGCACCCAGGCCGCGCCACCATTGCGTGAACCAGTTCGGGCGCGGCAGCGCACGGTCGTAGGCCGGATCGGGCGGGCCCGAGAGATCCACGCCGATGGTCAGATCCGCGGGGCCGAGCGCCATGGTCGCCACCACCGGTACCGGGTCGAGGACCCCACCGTCGACCAGCACGTGGCCGTCCACCAGCACCGGGGTGATGAACCCGGGAATCGAGATCGAGGCGCGGATCGCGGCGTCCAGTCCCCCGGTCCGGAACCAGGTGGACCGACCGGTCGTCAGATCCGTCGCCACCGCGACATACGGGATCGCGAGATCCTCGATACGCAATTCGCCCAGCATCTCCCGAATGCGGTCGAGCACCTTCCCGGCCCGGATCACCCCCGGCTCGCTGAACGCCGGATCCAGCAGCCGCGCCACCTCGAACTGACCCAGAGCCGTTGCCCAGGAAGTGAATTCGTCCAGCCGCCCGGCCGCGAACAACCCGCCGACCAGCGAACCCATCGAGGATCCGGCTACCCCGACGATCTCGTAGCCGCGCTCCTGCAACTCGGCGATCACCCCGATATGCGCGTATCCACGCGCCCCGCCGCTGCCCAGTGCGAGTTTGACGCGCTTGCCTTCGGTGGCCACGCCCCGACCCTACGACTCACAGCGAATGTCCCGCAAATGTGACTCGCTGGTGTGCGCGGGACCGCCGGGCCGGGCGAACCGGCGATTATCGTCTTCTCCCATGTCCGGTGACATCGCACAGGTCCGGGTCGAGAGCGAATTCGCACCGCTGCGCACGGTGGTGGTCTCGCAGAGCGAATTCCGCGCCCCCGCCGACCCCGCCATGGTGGGCCCCGAGATCCCCGTCGAACCGTCCGCGGCCGACCTCATGGATGCGGTGTGGGGCAAGGACTTCGGCGCGGTCTACCCCGACAAGCAGCAACGGTGGGAGGCCGAACGCGAGGAACTGGCGTCCGTGCTGCGCCGGCACGGCGTCGAGGTACTGCGCCCACGGCTGTTCACCGGAGCCGAGAAGGCGGCCGCCGGGCCCGGCGGCTACGCCAACTTCTTCGTCCGCGACCCCTGGTTCACCGTGGGAGACCACGTCATCGAAGGCGTGCTGCAGTTCCCGCACCGCCGCGACGAGATCCTTCCCAGCCGCGACCTGCTGCTCGAACGCGTCATGCCCGCACAAGCGCACTACGTCGCGCTCCCCCGCCCCGGTATCGGACTTCCCGGGCCGGGCCCCTTCCTCGAAGGCGGTGACGTCCTGGTCCTGGGCACGGAGATCTTCGTCGGCATCTCCGGAATGGCGACCAACGCCCTCGGTATCGCCTGGCTCGCGAAGTACCTTCGCCCGCACGGCTTCACCGTCACCCCGGTCCGGCTCCCCCGCCACGTCCTGCACCTGGACTGCGCCCTGAGCCTGGTCCGCGAGGGCCTGCTGATCGTCTGCCCCGCCCGCCTGCCGGACGGTCTCCCACCGCGCCTGCGCGATTGGGACCGCATCGAGGTCACCGAGGACGAGGCCGCCGCCATGGCCACCAACGGCCTGCCGGTCAACGCCGAAACCTATATCACCGACCCGCAATTCGAGCAGGTCGGCAAGCAGCTGGAAGAACGCGGCATCACCGTCGAATACATCGACTTCGCCGTCTCCCGCATCTTCGGCGGCGCCTTCCGCTGCACCACCCAGCCCCTGCTGCGCGCCGGGTAGACACCTTGTCCGACCCGCCGGTTAGGGTGACAACCCAGATCGGCGGAGGTGTGCGGTAGTTGGTGACAGTAGTTGGTTTCGTGGTCGTCGTCATGACCATGGCCTGGTGGCACGACGTCGACAATGACGGATTCGCCGCGCACCCGACACAATTCGCGTTCTGCGTGGTGGGCTGGATCGTGGCCGCGGTGGCCATCGCGATCGACCTGCGTCCGGCCCGCAGCACACCCTGGCAGCCGGACGGCGCCTCCCGCTCCGATTCGGAGGAGCACCTCAGGGACCGGGAACTCGCGGATTTCCGGGCCGACCTGGTGACCGTTGCCGTGCTGATCGCCCCCGATCGACCGCGGTTGTCCACCACCGTCCGCTTCGTCGTGGAGTGGACGGAAGACCATCGCAAAGCGCGCACGGCGCTGCTCGAGGTCCTACTCGGGCCATCGGACGGCAGGCGGACGCTGGCCGACCTCGATCTCGAGGGTGTCGACAGCGAGCAGTACGACGAGCTCATCCCGTCGCTGCTGCGCGCGGTCGCACGCTACGGCGGCCGCGCCGAACTCGTGCCGTTCCTCATCGTCGACGAGGATCGCCACCGTGGCTACCTGGGGTTCGTAACCCGCACGCGCACAACGACACTCGTCCGCCTCGCCGAGAAGACCGGAATCCTGCTCTACGCGGCGGACGTCACCCGGTAGACGTCGTAGACGCCTTCCACGTTTCGGACGACATTGAGCAGGTGACCCAGGTGTTTCGGGTCGCCCATCTCGAAGGTGAACTTGGAGATGGCGACTCGATCACCGGAAGTGGTGACCGCAGCGGAAAGGATGTTGACCTTCTCGTCGGCCAGCACCTTCGTCACGTCCGAGAGCAGACGCGTCCGGTCGAGAGCCTCGATCTGGATGGCGACCAGGAAGACCGACGACGGGGACGGGGCCCACTTCACCTCGATGATGCGTTCGGGTTCCGCGCGCAGCGAGTCCGCGTTGGTGCAGTCGGTGCGGTGGACACTGACCGCGCCGCCTCGAGTCACGAAGCCCATGATCTCGTCACCGGGGACCGGGGTGCAGCACTTGGCGAGCTTGGAGACGGTGCCGGGCGCGCCCGGAATCTCCACGCCCGCATCGCCGGTCGTGCGCTGGCGCGACGGGACCGTGGAAGGCGTTGACCGCTCGGCCAATTCGTTCTCGACGTCGCTGACGCCACCGAGCTGCGCCATGAGCCGCTGCACCACGTGATGCGCGGACACCTGGTTCTCGCCGACGGCCGCATACAAAGCGGAGATGTCGGTGTAGTGCAGTTCGTGGGCGAGAGCGCTCATGGCGTCGACACTCATCAGGCGCTGCAGCGGCAGGCCCGAGCGACGGACCTCCTTGCTGATCGCATCCTTGCCGGCTTCCAGAGCCTCTTCACGGCGTTCCTTGGCGAACCACTGCCGGATCTTGGCCTTGGCGCGCGGGGACACCACAAAGTTCTGCCAGTCCCGCGAGGGTCCGGCGTTCTGCGCCTTGGAGGTGAAGATCTCGACGACCTCACCGTTCTCCAGCTGCCGTTCCAGCGCGACCAGTCGCCCGTTGACGCGCGCGCCGATGCAGCGATGCCCGACCTCGGTGTGCACGGCGTAGGCGAAGTCCACCGGGGTGGATTTCTGCGGCAGCGTGATCACATCGCCCTTGGGCGTGAACACGAAGATCTCCGGCGACTTCAGGTCGAAGCGCAGCGACTCCAGGAATTCCGCCGGGTCGGCGGCCTCCCGCTGCCAGTCGAGCAGCTGACGCATCCACGCCATATCGTCGACTTCGGTGGAGTCGTTGGAGTGCTTGCCCTTGGTCTCCTTGTACCGCCAGTGCGCGGCGATGCCGAACTCGGCGGTCCGGTGCATGTCCTGGGTGCGGATCTGCACTTCCAGGGGCTTGCCGTCCGGTCCGACCACGGTGGTGTGCAGCGACTGGTAGACGCCGTAGCGCGGCTGAGCGATGTAGTCCTTGAACCGCCCGGCCATCGGCTGCCACAGCGAGTGCACGACACCGACCGCGGCATAGCAGTCGCGCACCTCGTTGCAGAGAATACGAATACCGACCAGGTCGTGGATGTCGTCGAAGTCCTTACCCTTGACGATCATCTTCTGATAGATCGACCAGTAGTGCTTCGGACGGCCTTCCACGACCGCGTCGATTCGACTGGCCGCCAACGTGTTCACGATCTCGGCGCGCACCTTGGCCAGGTACGTGTCGCGCGACGGCGCACGGTCGGCGACCAGGCGCACGATCTCGTCGTATTTCTTGGGGTGCAGGATCGCGAACGCGAGATCCTCGAGCTCCCACTTGACGGTCGCCATACCCAGCCGGTGGGCCAGCGGCGCGATCACCTCGAGGGTTTCGCGTGCCTTCTTGGCCTGCTTCTCCGGCGGCAGGAACCGCATGGTCCGCATGTTGTGCAGCCGGTCGGCCACCTTGATCACCAGCACGCGCGGGTCCCGCGCCATGGCGATGATCATCTTGCGGATGGTCTCGGCCTCGGCCGCGGCACCCAGGTTGACCTTGTCGAGCTTGGTGACGCCGTCGACCAGGTGCGCGACCTCGGTGCCGAACTCGGCGGTCAGCTCGTCGAGCGAGTACCCGGTGTCCTCGACCGTGTCGTGCAGCAGCGCCGCCACCAGCGTGGTGGTGTCCATGCCCAGCTCGGCCAGGATGTTCGCGACGGCCAGCGGGTGCGTGATGTACGGGTCACCGGACTTGCGGAACTGGTGTGCGTGCTTCTCGTCGGCGACGTCGAAAGCCCGTTGCAGCAGAGCGAGATTCGCCTTGGGGTACAGCTCACGGTGCACGGTGGCGAGCGGCTCGAGCACCGGCTTGACGGCGGCGATGCCGCGCTGCCCGGTCATGCGACGCGCGAGGCGCGCCCGGACGCGACGGGAGGCGGAGGTGGGAACGGCGGTGGAATTGCGAGCAGCGGCCTGTCCATTGGACGCCGGAGTGGCGGACCCGTTCTCGGGCGATTGCCCCGAGTTCGCCTTCTCCAAATTCTGTGTCATGCCACCTCCGCTCGCGGCCTCGATCGGAAAACCATATCGGACCGTTCAACCACCCAGATCATCCACTTTAGTCCTGGAAACGAATACCGACCGGGACAGCCGACGCCGCCAGCCCGAACAGCCTTGGAGCGTTGAACTGTACCCGGTCAGCTCACTGTTCATCCGCAGACTCCACCAGCCCGCCGGCGGTCAGTTCCAGCCGCCGTGTCACGCCGATGTCGCTGAGGAATCGCGGGTCGTGACTGACCACGATCAGCGCGCCTTGAAAGGCCGCCAGCGCCTCGGTGAGATGCGCGAGACTCGGCAGATCGAGGTTGTTGGTCGGCTCGTCGAGCAGCAGCAGCTTCGGCGCGGGCTGCGCCAGCAGCAGCATGGCCAAGGCCGCCCGCAACCGCTCCCCGCCGGACAGGGCTCCGGCGAGTACGTCGGCGTCACCGCCCCGGAACAGGAACCTGGCCAGCTGTGCCCGGATCTGTTCGGCCGAGGCGTGCGGCGCGGCGGCCGCGACATTCTCGAACACCGAACGCGATTCGTCGAACACGTCCAGCCGCTGCGGCAGCATTCGCCACGCGACCTTCGGCCCGTCCTGCTGGATCCGGTGCAGCAGCGTGGTTTTCCCGATGCCGTTGCGCCCGGTGAGCGCGATGCGTTCGGGCCCGGTCACTTTCACCGTCACCGTCGGCCCGCACGCCAGGCGCTCGTCGACCAGTTCGAGCACGTCCTGCCCCGGATACAGCCGGGTATCGGGCAACTCGATCCGGATCTCGCGGTCGTCACGCACCCGTTCCTGCATCTCGCTGAGATGATCCCGGGCCCCTTCGACCTTGCCGATGTGGTTGTTGCGCAGCTTGCCCGCCGACACCTGAGCCTCGCGTTTGCGATTGTGGGCGACGATCTTGGGAACCCGCTTCTCCTCCTCGGCCTTGGCCCCGGTCCGCAGCCGGCGATCGAGCTTGATCCGTGCCTCGACCAACTCCCGCGACTGCTTGCGCATATCGCTGCGCGCGTCCCGGACCGCCGCGCGGGCGGCCTCCTGCTCGACGGCGATGATCCGCTCGTATTCGGTGAAATTGCCGCCGAACAAACGGATCTCGCCTTGGCGCAGTTCGGCGATGGCGTCGACCCGATCGAGCAACTCCCGATCGTGGCTGACGGTCAGCACGGTGCCGGGGAACTGGCCGACCACCTCGTAAAGCCGCTGCCGCGCCACGCCATCGAGGTTGTTGGTCGGTTCGTCCAGCAACAGCACATCGGGTTCCCGTAGCAATTCGGCGACCAAGCCGAGCAGTACGGTCTCCCCACCGGACAAGGTATCCAGCCGCCGATCGAGATCGGCGATATCCCCTGCGACATAATGCAATCCGAGCCGTGCCAGCAGCGCGACCGCACGCTCTTCGATATCCCAGGAATTACCCACGAGTTCGAAGTCGGCGTCGTCGACCGTCCCGGATTCGATGCGGTGCAATGCCTTTCGAATCCCGGCCAGCCCGAGCACCTCGTCCACGCGCTGCCCGGTGGCCAGCCCGAGATCCTGCCGCAGATACCCCAGCCGCCCCGGCACGGTCACCGAACCGCGCACGGGCCGCAATTCACCGGTGACCAGCCGGAAGAGGGTTGATTTCCCCGCGCCGTTCGCACCGACCAGGCCGATATGACCGGGTCCGAGCAGGGCGTCGAGACCGTCGAAAACCGGAGTGCCGTCCGGCCACGCGAAGGTGAGATCGGAAATAGAAATAACAGGTAATGGCATGCAGGCCTCCCGAAGATGAGCGAATGCGGCGCGCGACTGCGGGCCACTCGGCGATCACCTCAGAAGAGCAACGGCATGACTCCGATCGGACGGGAATAGAACTCGAATACGTTAACCGGAACCAACGAGCCGATGCAAGAACATATTCCGAGATCCGGGTCTCAGCGGGCGACCGACGTGGTGAGCCGCAGATATCCCAGCGCCACCACCGCCAGTGCCGCGGCGAGCGCGAACATGGCCGCGACGCCGTGGCCGATCATCACGCCGCCCAGCAACGAACCCGCGCCGATTCCCAGGTAGATGCACGACGCGTTCAACGCCACCACCAGACCGGATTCCTGCGGGGCGGCCGCAATGAGGCGGTGCTGCTGAGCCGGTGACTGGCCGAAACTGGACGCGCCCCAGGCGGCGGCGAGCAGCGCCACCAGCGCGGGCACGGTCCAGTGCGCGGCGGCGAGCACGCCCAGGACGCCCAGCGCCGCGGCCAAGGTCAGGCAGCCGACCGTCAGCACGCGCGTGGTTCCCCACCGGTCGGTCGCGTAGCCCGAGTACAGGCTGCCGACAATCGCACCCGTGCCATACGACGCCAGCATCCACGCGGTGGATGACGCGCTGATTCCCAATGCGCCGAAGGCGGGCACCGCGTAGGCGTAGACGACGTAGGCGGCGGTCATGCCGAGCACGGTCAGCGGCAGCACCGTCGCGACCGACGGATTGCGCAGCACCGACAGCCGGGTGTGCAGCGGGACGTACGGGCTGCCAGGCAGCGCGGGCACCCGCACAGCGACACCGATCGCGGCCAGCAGGCACAATCCGGCGACCCCGGCCAGGGCCGACCGCCAGCCCAGCCACTGCCCGATGGCATCCCCCATCGGCACGCCCAGCGCCGTCGCGACGGTCAGTCCGGCGATGACCACCGCCAGCGCTCGGGCCCGCATTTCCGGGCGCACCATCGCGGCGGCCACCGCGCCCGCGTTCGGCGTGAATGCCGAAGCCCCGATCGCGGCGAGGATGCGGGTGATCAGGAGGATCGAAAAGGTCGGGGCCAGTGCGGATCCCAGGTTCGCGAGCCCCAGCACCAGCAGCGCCGAGACCAGCAGCGCGCGCCGGGGCAGCCGCGCGGTCAGGGTGGCCAGCACCGGTGAACCCAGCGCGTAGGTGGCCGCGAACACCGTCACCGCCAGCCCGGCCGTGGCCGTCGAAACCCGAAGCGCCCCCGCCAGTTCCGGCAGGAATCCGGCCAGGATGAAGGCATCGGTGCCGACAGCGAATGTTCCGGCCGCCAGAATCACCGTGCGTCCCAGACCTTTCGACGAGTCCGCAGACTCACCCGTAGCCACGCGTGCATTAATCGGGATATTTGTCATCCCGAATCTCCTTCCGAAAAAACCCGGCCCTGCGGCCGGGTTGCTTGACCGAGCGGTAGCGCTCAGGCGTTCGTTCGCTCGTAGAAATCCCGGGCCCGTTTCGCGGCCGCGGGCGAGGTCTCGGCCACCATGTCGGCGATGGTCTGCGCGGAGAGCTCGCGCCGCCAGGCCAGATCCGCGCGACCCATGACCTTGCTGATGCCGCAGATCTTGCCGAATTCCGAGTCCGCGGCGGCCGCACCGGCGCCGCGGCGGCGAATCTCGGTGCAGCGGAACGCGCCGGTGCGACCCTCGACCGCCGCGACCACGTCCATGAAGGTGATGCGCTCCGGGGCGCGCGCGAGCCGGTAGCCACCGCGCGCACCGGGCACGGATTCGAGGATGCCCTCCCGAACCAGCGGTTGCAGCCGCTTCTTCAGGTATTCCGGTGGCAGCTCGTACATTTCGGCGAGCCTGGCGGTAGCGATGGGCGCGCGGTCCTCGAGCCAGGCCAGCACCAGGCAGCAGTGCAATCCCCACTCGACACCCTCGCCCATCAACATGAAAAGGGATACTACATGTCCCGGTTACCCGAACCAACCGCGACTCAGCGGGTGACCCGCCGCGCCTTCATGCCGTTGGACAGCGGCACCTCGGCCACCTTGCCCCCCGATTCGGCGTGCAGCATGCGTCCACTGCCGGTGTAGATGCCGACATCGGAAGGCCCACGCGGACCGAAGGATCCGAACACCAGATCCCCGGCCTTGGCATTGATCAACTCGACGTCGGTGCCCTGTTCCCACTGTTGCTCCGCGGTGCCCGGCAGCGTCTTGCTGCCTCCGCTGGCCGCGAAGACCGCCGCGGCGGTGAACCCGGCCTGATCGAAACCACCGTTGCTGGGTCCGCCCGCTCCACCACCACCGAACACGTACGGCGTGCCGAGCCACTGCTGTCCGGCCGCCACGATCTGTGCGCCAAGGTCGGCGTTCTCATCGGCCTGGAAGCGCCCTTCGCTGCCGAGGCTGCGGAATCCGGGTTCGGCGGCCAGGATGCGCGCCACATACGGCCGGGTCTCGGTGAAGTGCCGCGCGATCTGATCGGGCATACCACCCGAGGCCAGCACCGCGCCCTCGCCCGCGTTGTAGGCGGCGATGGTGAGCGCGGTCAGGTCGCCGGAGACCTTGCCCTCGCCCATCCAACCCTCGATGGTCTTGGCGATGGCGCACATGTAGCGGCCCTGGCCGATGATGGCGTCCGCGGGTTCCAGCGCACTGGCCACGCCGTCGCCGTCCGCGTCGATGATGTAGGGCTGTCCGTCGGGGGCGAGCGCTTTCGCGGTGCCGGGCATGAACTGCGCGATGCCCTGCGCCCCGTCCGGGGAAACCGCGTCGGATCGGAAGCCGGATTCGGCCTGCCCCTGCGCCGCCAGCAGCGAGGCGCTGATCTCCGGGCACAGTGAGCCCGCCCGGCGGTACCAGATCTCGAGTTCGGGCGGCACCTTGCCGGAGGCGAGATTGCCGCCGGCCGTACCGAATCCGTTCTCGCAGTAGGGCGAGCTCGGGGCGGGGACGCTGCCGCCGGCCAGCCACGGCATGGGGTCGACCTGATGGCCACCCGTCAACCGTCCGCCCGGTACCAGCTCGAAATGCAAATGCGGACCGGAGGATTCGCCATTGCTGCCGACATCGGCGATGTGCTGGCCCATCTGCACGATATCGCCGGTGTGCACGAAGATGCCGTTGTCGTACATGTGGCCGTACACGGTCGAATAGCGACGGCCGCTCTCGTCGAGCGAGTCGATGACGACCCAGTCGCCGAATCCCGACGCCGCGCCCGAGGCCACCACCAATCCGTCCGCGGCCGCGTAGATGGGCGTCCCGGCGGGCGCGGCGAGGTCGACACCCATGTGGGTACCGCCGCGTGCCCCGAACACATCGCTGACCGTGAACACCCCTGGGACAATGGGATATTGGTGCCGCCCGGCCCCCGTCAGGCTGCCGGCCTCGTTGACCGTGCCCGGCATGGCCGCCATGGAGGCGTCGCCCACCGCGGGCACGGTGGAGGTCGCCACCGCGTCCTTGATGCTGACCTGCACCCGGTCCAGGTGATTGCGGGCCGCGTCGCCGCGATCGTCGAGGGGCTTCCACTCGGTGCCGGCCGCCGCGCCCGGAGTCCAGCTGCGCTGCTTCCAGATCAGGTAGTCGACGCGGAAGGCGGCGGCGTTCTCCTGCAGGAACGACACGATGGCGTCGCCCTTGCCGGTGTCGGAGCCGACGATGAATTCCACCGCGCGCCCGGCCTTCAGATCCGGACTGGACGGATCGTCGACCATGCCGCGCATATCCATCATCCCGAAGTGCGCGACCGTGCAGCGCAGCACCCGCAGCGCCCCGTCGGCCAGCCCGGCCTCGGCCGGCGATCCGGTCGACGGGCAGTTGGGTTCGGTGCGCGCCGAGGTGGCGGTGGGAATGCCGGGAGTGGCGGGGCCGCAACTGGTCTCGGTCGAGGGCAGAATAATGACCAGTACCAGCGTCATCAGCCCGATGATCAGGCCGACCGCCGCACCCACGAGATGTTTGGGACTCACGCCCGACCGCTCCCGGCCCTCGCGGTGATCACCCGGACATCATGCCATGAGCGACACGCGGTTTCACGGAGGTGCGTGTCAGTTTCAACTAGTTCACACGGGGCATCCCTCTCGTATGCCGTACGTGGCCCGAAATGAAGTCCACGCCGCTCGCATCATCAGCGGCGTCGGCGCGCTGTTCGCCCTCATCGAGGGCGTGTACATCCTGCTGCTGATCCTCAACGCGGATCAGTCCAACAAGTTCTTCACCTTCATCAAGGGGCTCGCCGAACCACTCGCATTGTTCTTCCCCGGGCTGTTCCACACCGGCAGTACCGATTTCGACATCATCCTGAATTACGGACTGGCCGCGGTGTTCTGGCTGGTAGTGACCGGCTTCATCGCCCGTGTCGTGGCCCGCTAGAGGTCGGCGGCGGAGAGATCGAACGCGGTGAGCGCCGCGGCGAACAGTGGTGTGTGCTCGGAGCGGCCCGGATCGTAGCCGGTCAGGGCGGAAATGCGATTGAGGCGATAGTTCAGCGTATTGCGATGCACCACCAGCGACTCGGCGGCGGCGACCCGATTGTGGTCGTGGGCCAGATACGCCCGCAGCGCGTCCATCAGATGCTGATGGTCGGCCAGCGGGGCGAGCAAGCTCAGCAACCAGGCCCGGGCGGGGCCGGGACGGGCGAACTGATATTGCAGGGCGAGTTCGGCCATGCCGTACACACCGGTCGGTCGACCCAGTCCCAGCGCCAGCCGGGCGATCTCCCCCGCCTCCTCGGCCCGCACCGGAATCTCCGAAACCGTTGCCGCGGTCGCCGTTCCAGCTATCACCCGGACACTGGCGACGGCGGCGATGCGGGCCACCGCGGCATCGAGGCGAGCAACCGGTTCGTTCACCGGCACCAGCACCCAGCCGCCGGCCCGATCCAGCATGGTCAGCGCGTGCGGTGAGAGGGCGTCGATCTCGCCGTGGATGACCCGCATGGCCGGGCGCACCCCGTCCTCGGTGGCGGCCGCGTCGGCGGTGCGCAGGGCCACCACGTGATAACCCCCGAGCACGACGCCGAACCGCGCGGCCAGCAATTCGGCCGGTTTCCCCTGCAACAACGCTTGCGCCAGTGCACGTTTGGCCTCGCGCTGCTCCCAGTGCAAATCCTGGCGTTCCTGCAGATAGGACCCGGCCACACCGGGAATCACCAGGCCGAGATAGCGCAGCAGCTGGGGCACGGCCGCCAGCAACTCCTCGCGTTCGTCGGCCGTATTCGCGTGCGCGATCAGGAAGTTCCAGGCCGCCAGCGCCCCCTGGTGATACACCGCCAGCACCGCGTCCAGGGGAATGCCCTCCCGAGCCCGGCGCACCCCGATGTCGATCATCCCGTTGAGTTCGTCCGGCCGCGGCTCGCGCCCCTCCCGCAGCAGATGCACGAACAAACGCAGGTTGTCCTCGGCACGGTGAATCAGGTCCTGCTCGACCAGTTCCCGGGGTAGCTGTTCGTAGTCGGGGACGGTGCGCACGATCACCGCGACCATCTCCCGGGCGGCCTCGGTCAGATGTTCGGCCAGGAACTCGGCGAAGCGCGCGGGGTCTTCGGGTGCGGTGGTCACCGGGACATTGTGACCGCGACCGAATCCGTTCGCACGGCAAATGAATCCAGCAGGGCGGATACTCACCGGCCGCGGCATCGATCCTGTCATCCGAACAAATACCGGTGCTCAACCCTGAGTTCGCGCACACAGACCGCGACCGCCTTCGTCTGAGACGGTTTAGCCCACATTGTCGTGGCAGAGGAAAGAGGACCGATGACCGGTCATGGATGGGGACGGCTGCATGGACTGGGAAGGATGGTCGCGGCGGGCGCGGCTGTCGGACTGCTGATTTCGGCGGCGCAGGCGGCCGGGCCCGCGCACGCCGAGCAGGACGTCGCGGTGGAGCCCGCACCGGCGTTCACGCTGCCGCCCGAACTGGACGACTTCTACTCGCCACCGGCAGGCCAGGTCGCCGCCGCGCAGCCCGGCGAGATCCTGCGGGCGCGCCGCATCAATCCGGCGTTCTTCGGGTTCGTGCAGCTCGATATCGATGCCTGGCAACTGTCCTACCGCACCACCAACAGCTTCGGGGAGGCGATCTCGACGGTCACCACGGTCCTGGTCCCGCGCGCACCCGCGCCCGAGGGTGGCCGCAAGCTGCTGTCCTATCAGATCGCCGAGGACAGCGCGGCCCAGTACTGCGCACCCTCGTACGTGATCCAATCCGGTGGCCTGCCCATCGATTACGTGAACGCCGCCGAGACCATGATTCCCATCGCCGCGGGCGTGGGTCAGGGCTGGACGGTGGTGATCCCCGACTACGAGGGCCCGCACTCGTCCTACGGCACCTCGAAACTCAATGCCCAGACCACCCTGGACGGCATCCGCGCGGCCGAGAACTTCTCCCCCGCACAGCTTTCCGGCAAGGCCACCCCGACCGCCCTGTGGGGTTACTCGGGCGGCACCGTCCCCTCGTCCTTCGCCGCGGAGATCGCGAAAGACTATGCGCCGGAACTGAATATCGTCGGCGTCGCGGCGGGCGGGCTGGCCGCGGCCGACTATCCCGAGGCGCTGCGACACAACAACCGCGGCCTGTACACCGGTCTGATCATGGGGGTCTTCGCCGGGATCGCCGGCGAGTACCCGGAGGTCCGGGACATGTTGCGCGACAACGTGGTCGACCCGGTCACCCAACTGCTGATCTCCTCCAGGCAGGTGTTGTGCCACCCGGAAGGCACCGCGCTGGTGCCGTTCTACGACTACCTGGGCGCGATGAGCTATCACGGCGATCCGCTGCAACACCCCGCCGTGCAGCGCTTCATCGCCGAGAACTCCCTCGGCCAGGCCACCCCGTCCATGCCCGTGTACATCTATCACGCCCAGTACGACGAGATCCTGCCCAATGCCGGGGTCGATCGGCTGGTGGACAAGTACTGCGCCGAGGGCGCGCCCAGCGTCGTCTACGAACGAGAACTGGTGGCCGAGCACATCTCCGGAGTCGCCGGGCAACTGCCCGGCGCCTTCCACTGGCTGCGCGACCGGCTCAACGGTGTGGCCGCCCCACAGGGGTGCACCATCACCGATCCGACCTTCGTGATGGCAGAACCCCGCTTCTGGCAAACCCTGGGCGAGATCCTGCCGACCGCCGTGCAGGCCCTGATCGGTCAGGCGATCGGGACCAACCGCTGATCGGTCAGAGCTTCACGATCGAGGTCACCGGGTAATCGCCCTGACGCTCCCGGCCCTTCAGGAACTCCAGCTCCAGCACCACCGCCGCCGCGGCCACCTGCGCTCCGGCGGCGGTGAACAGCTCGGCTGCAGCCGCAAGGGTTCCGCCGGTGGCGAGCACGTCGTCGAGCAGAAGAACCTTTCGGCCCTTCAAATCGATACCGTCGGCCGGGATTTCCAGTGCCGCGGAACCGTATTCGAGCGTGTACTCACGGCTGATCACCGGCGGCGGCAACTTCCCGCCCTTACGCACCGCGATCACACCCGTCCCGAGAATGGCCGCCACACCCGCGCCCAGCAGGAAGCCACGCGCATCCACACCCGCCACCAGATCCGCGTCCGGGGCGCACGCCGCGAGGCAGTCCAGCACCGCGCGGAACCCCTCGGAATCGGCGAAGACCGGCGTCAGATCCGCGAAACGCACACCCGGGGTGGGGAAATCGTCGTGCCAGCGGGTCAACCGCTGCACGGCTTCCTCGGCGCGTGCCGCCCGCACTCCCGCCACCTCGGCCGTCTCCAACATCTCGTGCTTGCTCATCTGCACCCGCTCCTCATTCACCACGCCATCGGCGTTCACCGTTTCAGCACCCAGCGATCCATATTCCAGCCCGCGCCCGCCCGGGTGGGGCTGGCGATCCCGTTCTCCATGCCGTCCCCGAACCCGATGGTGCGGGGTGCGGCGAACAGCGGAATCGAGGGCATATCGCTCCAGAGCAGGTTCTCCTGCTCGGTCAGCAGATTCAGCACCGTGGCGGAGTTGTCCTCGGCCGCAAGCTGATCCGCGATGGCATCGTAGCGGCCGTTACCGAAACGCCCGAAATTCAGGCCCGCACCGGTGCGCAGCGAGGCGATGGCGTCGGTCGCCGACAGCGTGCCCGAGGGTCCGGGCATGCCCGCGGTGCCGCCCAGCACGGCGTCCACCTTGCCCTCGGTGAGCTGCGAGGCCGTGAAATCCGGTGCGCCCGCGTCGATCACGGTGATCCCGGCGGCCTTGCAGGCATCGGCGATGGCCGCGACGGTGGCGGCGCGCCGCTCGTCGGGCTTCACATAGCCGACGCGCACGGTCTGATTCTGGATGCCCGAGGACGACGCGGCCTGCGACGCCGTCGCATCCCCGCCCTTGTACTTGTCCCCCGCACCCGAGATGGACGGGTAGTACACCGAATCCTGCGGCACGGTCCGCGAATTCAACGGTCCGGCACCCAGCCCGAGCTTCACGTCGTAGTCGGGATGCCCGAACTTGTCGAACAGGGCCTGACGCGGCACGCACAGCGCGAAGGCACGGCGCGCGTCGGCCGCACCGAACACGCCGCCGGTACCCAGTACCAGCTGCTCGACGCCACGGCCGGGCAGGTTCTGCTTGGTGAACCCGCTCAGGCTGACGTCGCCGAGCGACCCCGCACCCACGTCGAGCACGCCGACCGACTTGTCCGACACCTTGGACTTCAGGTCGGAATGCCGGTCCCACACCACGATTCGCGGCGTCTTGGGCGCATTGCCCCACCACTTCTCGTTCTTGACCAGCAGCAGACCGTCCTTGTCGCTGAAGGAGTCGATCCGGTACGGGCCCGAGGACGGCAGCAGGGACTGATCCAGCTTGCCGGGCGTCAGCTTCCAGCCGTTGTTCCAGAAATCGGCGATCTTCTCCAGTGTCGGCTGATCACCGGTCTGCACCGGGGCCACCACGTTCGGGATCTTCACCTGGGTGGCGATCACGTGCGCGGGCATCATCTCCGACGCGTTGAACAGCGTCTTCCACGCCGAATAATGCTTGCCCGGCCGGAAGACCACGGTCGCGTCCTTGGACCCGGCCTGGCAGTCCACCCGCTCGATATCGCGGTAGCCGTCGGTGCTCGCGGCATCGAAGAGCGGAACCGGCCCGCCCGGACCGGCTTTGGTGAACCGGCCGCTGCGGGCCGCCCAGGTCAGCACCAGGTCGTCGCAGGAGGTCGCGACACCGTCGGAATACACGCCATCGGGCGAGAGCCGGTACTGGATCGTCTGCGCGTCGCCCGGCACCTCCTTGGCCGTCCCGGTGTCGGTGTCGGCCACCGGCTGTCCGTCGGGCCCGGTGTAGAAGAAACCGGTCAGCACCCGCGAGAACACCGCGGCCGCACCGCTGTTGGCGCCCAGGGTGCTGCTGCCGTTGTAGCTCGCGATGACCGCGTCCACGCCGTAGCCGATGGAGGGCACCTGATTCTTGGACGAGCATCCGGCCAGCGCGCCGGCGGCGAGCGAACCCGCCACCAGCGCGACGGCGGTCCGGCGCAGTCCCTTGTGGTTGTGCTTCACCGTCGCAAACCCCCTGCGCGTCAGTGCCGTCGCTGCTGTCGTTTCCCACTCGGCCGGGCCCCTGGACGCGGGGCACCCGTCTGATTGCGCGGCGCGTGATCGCGGGCGGCACCGCTGGCCACCACATCGCCACGACCCGCGGCACCCGCCCGGTCGGCCGCCGCCGCGCCGACGCGCGCCTTGGCCCCGCCCTCACGGCGGCCGAGCACCTTCTTGGTGTGCGCCGCGACCGGACCCCAGGTCTCCTTGATCGACACCAGGATCGGCACCGCGAAGAAGATCGACGAGTAGCCACCCACGATCATGCCGACCAGCTGCACCAGCGCCAGGTCCTTGAGCGTGCCGACACCCAGCAGCCACACCGCGATCACCAGCATGGCGATAATCGGCAGGATGCCGATGACGGTGGTGTTGATCGACCGCATGAGCGTCTGGTTGGCCGCCAGGTTCGCCTTCTCCGCGTACGTGTGCTTGGTCAGGTGCAGCACGCCGCGAGTGTTCTCCTCGACCTTGTCGAAGACGACCACGTTGTCGTAGAGCACGTAACCCAGAATCGTGAGCAGACCGATCACCGCGGCGGGCGTCACCTCGAAACCGACCAGCGAATAGATGCCGGCGGTCACGATCAAGTTGAAGAACAGCGAGCCGATCGCCGCGATCGACATGTCACGTTCGAAGCGAATCGCGATGTAGATCATCGTCAGTACGACGAACACCACCAGCGCCAGCAACGCCTTGTGGGTGACCTGGCCACCCCAGGTCGAACTGATCTCGGCGATGCTGATCGCGTTGCGGTTGGGCGTACCGCTCGAATCCTTCGGATGGAAGGTGTCGAACAGCGCGTTCTGCAGCTTGTCGGACTGATCGGGCTTGAGCGAGTCCGACCGCAGCTGAATGGTGGCCGAGGAGCCCGAGCCCACCTTCTGGGTGGTCACCGGGTCGTGACCGATCGCGGCCCGGTAGACGTCGTCCACCTTCGAGGTGGTGACATCGGCGGCCGCCGGCAGCTGGATGCGGGTACCACCGGCGAAGTCAATGCCGAGGGTGAATCCCTTGACGCCCATGCTGAGCGCGGCGATCGCGATGAGCACCGCGGCGATGCCGTAGTACACCTTGCGCTTGCCGACGATCTCGAAACCGCCGGTGCCGGTGTACAACCGCTCGAACAGGCTGTGCTTCTTGCCGGAAGCCGTTCCCTCGTAATCGAGTTCGCTGTCGGCATCCACCGCGACGGGTGAGGACTTGGCCATGATCACGCCTCCTTCACCAGGACACCGGCCGAGGCCTTGCGTTCCTGTGCAAGCTCAGTAATAGCGCCCAGACCGTTCACCGACGGCTTCGCCCAGAACGGCGAGCGCGAGACCAGCATCATCAGCGGCGAGGTCACCAGGTACAGCACGATGACGTCGAGCACGGTGGTCAGACCGAGGGTGAAGGCGAAGCCCTTCACCTGACCGGCGGCCAGCAGGTAGAGCACCGCGGAAGCGATGAGCGACACCGTCTTACCCGAGAGGTTGGTGCGCTGAGCCCGCTGCCAGCCGCGCGGAACCGCCGAGCGGAAACTGCGACCCTCACGCATCTGGTCTTTTATTCGTTCGAAGAAGACCACGAACGAGTCCGCTGTCATACCGATACCGATGATCAGACCCGCGATACCGGCCAGGTCGAGGGTGAACCCGATCCACCTGCCCAGCAACACGATCAGCGCGAACACCGCCACACCCGCCGCGAGCAGCGAGAAACCGGCCAGGAAGCCGAGCATGCGGTAGTAGAGCAGGCAGTAGATCAGCACCGCCACCAGACCGATCGCACCGGCGATCAGGCCCGCGTGCAGCGAGGACAGACCCAGGGTCGCCGACACCGTCTCCGCCTCGGAGGTCGCGAACGACAGCGGCAGCGAACCGTACTTCAGCGTGTTCGCCAGTTCCTTCGCGGTCTTGGAGTTGAAGCTGCCCGAAATCTGGGTGTTGCCGCCGTACTGACCACCCGCCGTCACGGACGGGGCGCTCACCACCTTCGAGTCGAGCACGAAGGCCAGCTGCTTGCCCTGGTACTGGGTCGTCAGCTTGCCCCAGGTGTCCGAACCGCCGGACTTGAAGTCCACGTTGACCACCCAGCCGCGCTGCTGATCGTAGGCGGAGGTGGCGTTGCTGATCTCCTGGCCGTCGAGCGCGCTCTTGTCCAGCAGGTAGACGAAGTTGCCGTCGGTGGAGCAGGCGACCAGCGGCAGGTCCGGCTTGTCGTTGCCCTGCAACGGATCCGGCTTCGAGCAATCGAGGCTGGCCATGGCCATGGCCTGGATCTGCGGATCGGTGCTCTGGCGCAGCTTCTGCGCGGCCGCGATGTCCTGCTGGGTCTGCTGCTGCGGGGTCAGTCCGCCGGGCGGCGTGGGAGTCGGGCTCGGCGTGGTCGGAGCCTGCGCCGGGAACACCCGGTTCTGCGGAGCTTCCGTGGTCACGGGCGCTTCACTGCTCGGTGCCGCCGGAGTGGTCGGCGCGGCCGACTCGGTCGGCGGCGTCGCGGGCGGCGTGGTGGGCTGCGCGGCCGGGGGCTGCTGACCGCCCTTCGCGGCGGGCTGCTGGCTCAACACGGGACGCACATACAGCTTCGCGGTGGTCGCCAGCGACTTGGCTTGCGCGCCATCCGCACCCGGCACCGTGATGACCAGGTTGTCGCCCTCGATGACGACCTCGGACCCGGCGACGCCGAGACCGTTGACGCGCTTCTCGATGATCGACTGAGCCTGCTTGAGGCTGTCCTGACTCGGCTTCGCGCCGTCCTGGGTGCGCGCGGTCAGCGTGACCCGGGTACCGCCCTGCAGATCGATGCCGAGCTTCGGGGTGTGTGCCTTGTCGCCGGTCAGATAGATCAGGCCGAACATCAAAGCCACCAGCGCGGCGTAGACGCCGAGCAGGCGCATTGGATGCGCCGTTCCCTGAGAAGGTGGCACAGTACTTATCTCCTAGGCGGGGGTCAGGGGTGGAACGTGCGGTTTACACACCGCAGCGCCACCGGCCGCCGGGTGGGTCGGGCGGCCGATGGCGCGGGGGTGTGTTCAGTCCTTGGTCAGCTTCGGTGCGTCGGCGTCGGCCGCAACGACCTGCTCATCGGCGACGGCCTCGGTCGGCTCGGAGTCCTCGGTGGCCTCATCGGCCTCGGTCTCGGCCGGGCGGATCTCGAGGATCGCGCTGCGCTTCCAGGTGGTGACAACATCCTCGGCGATCTCGAGGTCGACGGTCTCCTCGTCGGTGTCGATATCGACCACGGTCGCGAACAGGCCCGAGGTGGTGACGACCTGGTCGCCGACCTTGAGCGCGTCCCGCATCTCGTTGACCTTGGCCATCTCTCGCTTCTGGCGGCGCACTCCCAGGAACATCGGGATCAGCAGAGCAACCAGTAGCAGCGGCAGCAAAAGGTCCATCGTCGAAGTCAGCCCCTAGTCGAAGGTCGGATCGTGCGTGTGCAGGACAGTCTGCCAGTACACCCTGAGAGACGGCGCGCCGACCTGCAATCCGACGGGCGGTGTTTCGCGCAGGGCTGATCTGTTGCTACCCCACGGAGTTATCCGGCAGTACCCGCCGAGCTGCGCGGTCGACCGCCGACTATGCCGACCGCGCAGTCCCGCTCAGGCCGACTGCGCCCCATAGGTGTAGTCGTCGAGCGGGAAGTTCGCCGCTTCCCGATGGGCATTCAGGGTGCTGGTCGGGCGCAACAGCGCGGCCTCACCATGCTGGTTGAAGTAGTAGCTGCGCGCGGTCGAGCACTCGCCGCCATAGAACACCGAGGAACCCAGCTTGTCGGTGACGCGATCGAGGAACCCGGCATTGGCCTGCTCGGTCACCTCGAACACCTGCTCGCCACGGCGGAACATCTCCCCGAACAGGCGCGCCATGTGCTTCATCTGCGCCTCGATGGTGGTGAAGTAGGACAGGCCGCTGTAGGAGTACGGGCTGTTGAGGCTGACGAAGTTCGGGAACTTCGGCACGCTGATGCCCTCGTACGCCTGGAAACGGTTGTCGCGCCAGAACTTTCCGAGATTGCGGCCCTCACGGCCGATGATCTCGATGGCGGGGAAGTTGACGTCCCACAGGTTGAAGCCGGTGGCCAGGATCAGGGTGTCGATCTCGGTCTTGTGGCCGTCGGCGGTGACGATGCCGTCGGCTTCCACGTGATCGATGGAGTTGGTCTCCAGGCGCACATGCGGCTCGTTGAACGTGGTGAAGTAGGTGTTCGAGAAGGTGGGCCGCTTGCAGCCGAAATCGTAGTTCGGCGTCAGCTTCTTGCGGGTCTCCTTGTCGCGCACCGAGTTCCGCAGGTGTGCCTTGGCCAGGATCGCCGCGGCCTTGTTGAGCGGCTTGGCCTGCTTGAAGTGCAGCACGCCGACGACCATGAGCGCCTCCAGCATGGAGGTGTTCGCCAGGCGGGCGGCCTTCTGCGTCAACGGGACTCGCGCGAAGAGGCTCTGCACGGGGCGCGGGATCGCGGTGTCGAACTTGGGCACCACCCAGATCGGGGTGCGCTGGAAGACGGTGAGCGCCGACGCCTTCTTGGCGACCTCGGGGATGAGCTGCACGGCGGTCGCGCCGGTGCCGACGATGGCGGCTTTCTTACCCGTCAGATCGAAGTCGTTGTCCCACGCGGTGGTGTGGATGATCTTGCCCGCGAAGGTGTCGATGCCGGGGAACGGCGGAGTGTAGGGCTGCGACAGGAAGCCGGTGGCGGTCATCAGGTAGCGCCCGGTCAGCGATTCGCCGCCCTCGATGGCGACCACCCAGTGCTGCTGCTCTTCATCCCAGCGCGCGCCGCCGACGACGGTGTTGAAGCGCATGCGCCGGCGCAGGTCGTACTTGTCGGCGACGTGCTCGGCGTACTTCTTGAGCTCGGCGCCCGGCGCGAACAGGCGCGACCAGTTCGGGTTGGGCTCGAACGAGTACGAGTAGGTGACCGAGGCGATGTCGACCGCCAGGCCCGGGTAGTGGTTCACATGCCAGGTGCCGCCCAGGTCGTCCTCGCGTTCGAGGATGACGAAGTTGCTCAGGCCGAGCCGATCCAGCTCGATGCCCGCGCCCATCCCGCCGAAACCGGCACCGACCACGATGGCGTCGTACTGAGGTGCCACGCCGAACCTCCTGCAGAAGTGTTGTTCAACTCAACTGATGCTCATGTCACGGAATGACATCTCATTCCGTTTGTGATCACCGTATCATCGGGCCTGTGACGAAGCCATCCTCGAGAATCGAACGGCGCAAGGCCGAACTCCGCCAGGAGATCATCGACACCGCCTTCGGGTGTTTCGCCGAGAAGGGCTATCACGCCACCGGCATCGCGGACATCGCCGGTGTGCTGGGCATCGGGCACGGGACGTTCTACCGGTACTTCGAGAACAAACGCGACATCATCGATCACGTCATCGACGATCTGGCGGCGCGGATCATCGAATCGCTGGGCACCGACAACGCGCCGGACGCCGCCGACAGCCTGGAGGAGTACCGGGCGCAGGTCGACCGCATCGGTGACGCGTTGAACCGGATCTTCCTCGAGGATCAGCGGGTCGCGCAGTTGCTGCTGTTCCAGGCGACCGGGATCGACAGTGAACTGACCATGCGGCTCTACGGACTGCTGGACACCGCGGACTCACTGACCGCCGGATATCTCGAGCACGGGGTCGAACGGGGTTATCTGCGTGCGGATCTCGACACCGTCAATACCGCGCGGGCGGTGACGGGGATGCTGCTGGCGGCCATCGTGCACGGCATCCGGACGCCGGATGCGAAGGCGGTGGACGATCTCAGCCATGCCATCCGGCATCTGCTGATCGACGGGGTTCGCAAGCACTGAACCGACTCGTTTGTCCGTTGCGGTCGGATCCGCAAGGGGCGGAAGTAATTCGGACATGAAGTCATTGGCACAATGGCGCGAGTGACCCCCGACGACGTCCGCCGCACCCGGTTCGGCCCCGCGCCGTTCGGGCATCACGGCTATCACCCGGCCCAGGTGGACGCCTTCTGCGCGCGCATCGCCGACACCATGCTCGGGCGCGATCACCTCGGCATCGCCGATATCCGGCTGGTGGAGTTCGACGCTCCCGCGCCGGGACAACGCGGCTACGACATCGAGCAGGTCGACGACTTCCTCGACCACATCTGCATCGTCCTCGAGGAACTACGCCGAGGGCGTGGGCGCATCCCGGCCCGGCGCGCCCACGACCCGCTGACCCACGACGACGTCCTGCGTATCCAGTTCTCCGCGCCCCCATTCGGTTTTCCGGGCTATCTCGCCGACGAGGTGGGCGCGTTCCTCGACCGGCTCGCCGCGACGCTGGCCCACCACGGCCCCAATGGGCTCACCGCCCAGGACATCCGGGACACCCGATTCCAGGTGGCCATCCCGGGCGAACCCGCCTACCACCGCGACGAGGTGGACGCGTTCCTCGACCTGATGGTGCACCAACTCGAGAACTCCGAAGTCTCCCGTCACTGACGAAGCCTGTCGTAGTCCGGAAATCGTTGCCGCAGGGCTTGATCGAAGGCCTTGGCACGATCGTGGGAATCGCCGCGGTCGAAGCCGAAGCGACGCACCCCGAGTCGCCGATAGGGGCGCAGATACCAGGACGTCAGAGCGGATGCGGCGTCGGCGTGGTCGTGCAACAGTGCCCAGGCAACGGTGCCTCGGACTCTGCGGGCGGAGATTCGCCGGTAACCGTCGGGCTTTCGTGCGGCGGCCAGGAAGGAGTCCGGATCGGCTGTGGTGGCGAAGAATTCGGCCAGCGGACCGGTCACGTACTCCATGAACCACTCGAGCGCCCCGTCGACGGCGGCGGGCTCGGAGAGGACTCGGCCGGAATAGTACGGCGTGGACTCCCTGGAGACCTGACCGAACCACAGGCGATCGATCTCGCCGAACAGGAGGTTCTCACGACCGTGGCCGTCGGGAACGGCCTCGGCGGGCAGTTCGCGCAGTAGGGCACCACCGGGCTCGGAGAGGATCGCGCCGTATCCGTCGATTCTGATGCCGCCGTTGGCGATTCGGGTCAGCTCTGCCGCGACGGCCAGTTGCATGCCGGGTATCGGCGCCGCTGCTGTGAACCACCGGCGGTCCGGGTCGGGGGGATCGACACGGGCGAAGCCGAGTTCTGCCAGGACTTCGGTGAGCCCGGTGGTGAACCGCGTCAGCAGGTCTCCGGTCACCGGTGGTTGCAGCACCTCGAAAGGTTCGGGCTCGCTGGAGTTCAGGCCCATGCAATAGCTGTAGCCGACCAGCGCTTCGGCCAGATAGATCGGTAGGTCCACGGCATTGTCATCCGCCGGATCCGGCCGCAGTCGTTCCCGCAGCGCGCCCGCCGCGGCCGGCAGCTCACCGGTCACCAGCAGGCTCTCACCATCGGTATCGACCTCCACCAACCACACCTGGCGTCCGTCCGCCCAGCCTTCGATCCCGCTGTAACCCGCCCCTTCCACGACTCCGAACTTGATCACCTCGCACCCGGCCGACCACGCCGGCAGATCCAGCATCTCCTCGAGCTGATCGCCACGGTCGTCGACTACCAGATACCAACCGTCCCGGGTGCGGGCGCCTGAGAACGGCAACTCGGCGGAATCGGACCACTCCCCCGTTCGCTCCAAACCGAGCTCCTGGCAGATCACTGCGGAGTCCTTGCCCCGCACTGCTATCCAACTGACCGATGCCCCCATGAGACTCCCTCCCCCATCTCGATACAGCTCAAGGTAGCCAAGGGGTACGACATGTCCGTGGGCGATGAATCAGGTTATTAGCCATAGATTTACCGTGCGTGTTGCTTTGATCATGCTGTTGTGTCGCATGTTTCGAAAGTATGATCGAATACATGACTGATATCGCAGATGAGATGGCTACCGCGCAAGCGGTTGTCGCTCAGCTGCGCGACGTGCACTCGCAGATTGCTGCGCTGCAAGCCGAAGAGATCGCGTTGATGACCGCGCTTTACCGCCTGCGCCGTGAACAGCAGCTCGAGCTCGGTGTCAGCAACCTCAACGCGGGCGAAGACACCGCCACGGAAATCGGTGTCGCGTTGAAGGTTTCGCAGGGTACCGCCGATGGACTCATCGGGTTGGGTCTGGATCTGGAGAACCGCTGCACCGCCACCCGCGAAGCCTTCGCCGCCGGTCGTATCGACCTCGCGCAAACCCGCGCGATCACCAAGTCGCTGACCAACACCTCCGACGACCTGCTCGCCGAACTGGAACCCTCCCTTGCCGCCTACGCGGAAAACGCTGAGCCGCAGCGCATCCGCCGCACCGCCCGCCGCCGCCTGCTCGAAGCCGACCCCGCCGGCCAGGCCGCGCGCCGCAAGTCTGCCGAAGCCGACCGCTACGTCTCGATCACCGCCCACGACGACGGGACCGCCCTCCTCGACGGCGTCCTCCCCGCCGCCGGAGGCCAAACCCTCTACGAGCGCCTCCGCGAAATGGCCTCTCGCGAGTGCTGCGCCAAGGACCCCCGCACCGTCGCCCAACGCCGCGCCGACGCCCTCGTCGCCTTGGCCGACGGCACCGGCCGCCTGCTGTGCCAGTGCGCCTTGGAGGATTGCCCGCGCGCTGTGACCGGCGATATCCCGGTCGCGCGCAAAGCCCTTGTCCAGGTGGGCGTCTCCGCCGAAACCCTCGCCGGTCTGCAAGACAACCCGGCCCTGCTCTCGGGTCTGGGCGCGATCGACCCCGACTTGGCCCGTCAGATCGCCCGCCACGCCCGCTTCGAAATCATCACCGACCCCCGCCCCGCCACCACGTCTACAACCTTCCGCGCGACCGCCACTCCCACTGCGGCACCCCTCATCGCGACCACCTTGACCAACGGCATCACCACCGGCGCTGCCACTGGCACTGCGACCACCGCTGGTGCGGAAACCGGCTCCGCCGTTGCAGGTGCTACCTCCCTGCCCGCCACCACCTGGCACGCCGAAAACACCGACCACACCACCGAATTGCGGTACCGGCCCGGCGCGCACACCGCGCGGCAAGCCCGCGCGATCGACGGGATCTGCCGTGCGCCCGGCTGCCATATTCCCGCCGCGGCCAGCGATCTCGACCACCAAGACCGCTTCGACCACACCAACCCCCACGCCGGGGGCCGCACCACCGAGGACAACCTCGGCGCCCGCTGCCGCCGTCACCACCGGCTCAAGACACTCGCCGACAACCACGCCAACGGATGGACCGTCCGTCACCACCCCGGCCGAGTCGTCGAATGGCGCACGCCCACCGGGGAATCCGCGATCACCGAACCCGAAGGCAGCCTTTACCTCTTCCCCACCACCGTCGTGCCGCCGGTCACCGCCGCCGGGGTGCCGGACGCCGAGCCGACCGGGTCGATCTTCGATCCGGGGGTCGCGGTCAACATCATGACCGAGCTGGTGCAGGTGTACGTCACCCCGGCGCAGCGTCGGGAGCAGGCACGCGCCCTCGCTTCGCGTCGGGCTCGGATCAACATGTGATTCGGCGGCTCGAGGCCAGGTAACTCGGGGGGAAGACTACTTGCGTGACTGCACGCCAATGGGATTGCGTCGCGGTGGGATGTACCAGGCAGTGTGGTTGCGTCGCCTGCCCTACCGGACTTGAGCTGACGCGACTTGGGAGACGTGACTCGCCTACCGGCCGACGGACTGCACGGATCACCTTTTACTGCCTTTCATTACCCTCCTTTTCGAGTGGGCGGTGGTGCGCCCAGGGCGCTATGTGCTCGATGGAACGGCGTCTGTGTGAGGTGCGTGAGGTCAGCCGAGTGGCTCGGTGATGGCTGTGCCGGTTCGGAAGGTGCGTCGATAGGCTGACGGGGCGACGCCGATTGCCTCGTGGAGGTGTTGGCGTAGTGAAGCGCCCGTGGCGAATCCGACCTCGCCGGCGATGCGGTCGACGGAAAGTTCGGTGGTTTCGAGTAGTTCGCGGGCGCGGAAGATGCGCTGCTGGATCAGCCAGCGGCCGGGGCTCATTCCCACCTCGTCGCGGAAGCGGCGGGCGAAGGTGCGGCCGCTCATGCGAGCCTGATCGGCCAGGTCCGACATGGTGAGGGGGTGGTGCAGGTTTTCCAGGGCCCATTGGCGGGCGGTGGCGGTGCCCGCGGCGGTGGCGGGCGGGACGGGTTGTTCGATGAACTGGGCTTGGCCGCCTTCGCGCCAGGGCGGGACGACGCAGCGGCGGGCGACCATATTGGCGACTTCGCTGCCGTGGTCGTTGCGGATCAGGTGCAGGCACAGGTCGACTCCGGCGGTGGCGCCGGCGGAGGTGAGGATGTCGCCGTCGTCGACGTAGAGGACGTTCGGGTCGAGCTGGATTTTCGGGAACATCCGCTGGAAGCGGTCGGAGAAGTTCCAGTGGGTGGTCGCGGGGCGATTGTCGAGCAGACCGGCGGCGGCTACCACGATGGCGCCGGTGCAGATGGATACCAGGCGCGTGCCGGGGCGGAGGTTGGTCAGGAGGTCGGAAACCTCTTGTGGCAGGCCGTCTTCCAGGATCGTCAGCACATCGCACGGTGGAATCACCACGGTGTCGGCGGTTTTCAGCACGCTCGCGTCGTTGGCGACCGCGATGTCGAAGTCGGAGCTGCTGCGGACCGGGTGGCCGTCGAGGGAGCAGGTGAGGACCTCGTAGCGGCCGTCGGCGGTGCCGAACACGCGATTGGGGATGCCGAGCTCGAAGGGGTAGGCGCCGTCGAGGGCCAGCACCACGACGCGGTGCGGCGGGGGCGCGTTCTCGGGGATGGCGTCACACTGCATGGCACGATTCTATCGAATAATGGCGATCGTGCCATTTTCTGGGGGCTCGTCGCACGGCAGGCTGGGATGCATGAGCGACAAGGACATCACCATCCCCACCACCATGAAGGCCATCCGTCAGGAAGTCCTCGGTGGTCCCGAGGTACTGCACGAGGTGGAATTGCCGGTGCCGCAGCCGGGTCCGAGCGAGATCCTGGTGCGGGTGCGCGCGACGGCACTCAACCCGACCGACTGGAAGCATCGCGCGTTGAAGGGCCTGTTCCTGCCGGACCCGCCGTATGTGCTCGGCTGGGATGTTTCCGGTGAGGTCGTGGCAACGGGTGTCGGTGTCACCCTGTTCCAGCCGGGCGACGAGGTCTTCGGCATGCTCCCCTACCCGCACGGGCACGGCGCGGCCGCCGAGTATGTCACCGTCACCGCCCGCGCGTTCGCCGGCAAGCCCGCCAATCTCGATCACGTGCAGGCCGCCGCGATCCCGCTGGCCGCTCTCACCGCCTATCAGGCGATCGTCGACACCGCGAACGTGCAAGCGGGACAGCGGGTTCTGATCCACGCGGCGGCGGGCGGGGTCGGGCATTTCGCGGTTCAGATCGCGAAATCGCTTGGTGCGTATGTGATCGGCACGGCCAGTGCGGCCAACCATGAGTTCCTGCGGTCGATCGGCGTGGACGAGGCGATCGACTATCACGCGGTGGACGTCAACGAGACCGTGCGGGACATCGACTTCGTGCTCGACCCCATCGACGAGGCGCACGCCATCCGCTCGCTGAACACGCTCCGCCCGGGTGGCATCGTGGTCGCGATTCGCGGTGGCGTCGGCAGCGAATTGCGTGACGCCGCTGCCCGACTCGGCGTTCGCGGGGTGTCGCTGCTGGTCGAGGCCGACCACGCGGGGATGGATGCGCTGCGTGCACTCGCCGAATCCGGTGCGCTGCGGCCCACCATCGCGGGTGCGTTCCCGTTGTCCGATGCCGCCAAGGCACATGCCCTGGGCGACACCGGACGGACGGTCGGCAAGCTCGTACTGACCGTGGATTGAATCGCGGCCGACTGAATCGCCTACGGCTCGAACAGGTCCAACTGGGGTTCGCGCGGACGGACCTCGATGGAACCGAAGACCAGGTCCGGAGGCGGGACCAGGCCCAGATGCTCCCAGGCGGCCGCGGTGGCGACGCGGCCGCGGGGAGTGCGGGCCACCAAACCGGCACGCACGAGGAAGGGTTCGCAGACCTCTTCGACGGTGGCGGATTCCTCGCCGACGGCGACGGCGAGGGTGGAGACGCCCACCGGGCCGCCGTTGAAGCTGCGGATCAACGCGCTCAGGACCGCGCGGTCCAGGCGGTCCAGGCCCAGGACGTCCACGTCGTAGACGGCCAGTGCGGCGTGCGCGATGTCGGTGGTGACCAGGCCGTCGGCCTTGACCTCCGCGTAGTCGCGGACGCGGCGCAGCAGGCGGTTGGCGATACGCGGCGTGCCCCGGGAGCGGCCCGCGATTTCGGCGGCGGCATCGGATTCCAGTCGGACGCCGAGGATTCGGGCCGAGCGTTCCAGGATCAGTTTCAGTTCGTCCGGCTCGTAGAAGTCCATGTGGCCGGTGAAGCCGAAGCGGTCACGCAGGGGGCCGGTGAGCGCACCGGAGCGGGTTGTCGCGCCTACCAGCGTGAATGGGGCGATGTCGAGCGGAATCGAGGTGGCGCCAGGGCCTTTGCCGACGACCACGTCGACGCGGAAGTCTTCCATGGCCAGGTACAGCATTTCCTCGGCCGGCCGGGCCATGCGGTGGATCTCGTCGATGAACAGGACATCGCCCTCGACCAGATTGCTGAGCATGGCGGCCAGGTCGCCCGCGCGTTCCAGGGCGGGGCCCGAGGTGAGGCGCAGGGCGGTGCCCAGCTCACCGGCGATGATCATCGCCATACTCGTCTTGCCCAGACCCGGTGGGCCCGAGAGCAACACGTGATCGGGAGTGCCGCCGCGTAGTTTCGCACCGCGCAGCACCAGGGCCAGCTGTTCGCGGACGCGGGGCTGGCCGATGAAGTCGTCCAGGGACTTCGGGCGCAGGCTGGCCTCGATCTCGCCGTCGGACTGCAGATAGCTTGCGGAGACGGCGGATTCGTCGTCGGTGAAGTCTTCGAAATCCTCGGCCATGGGGTGCTACCGATTCTTGCCGAGCAGCCCGAGCGCGGTGCGCAGCGCCTGCGAGGTGCCCAGGTCGGGATCGTCGACCAGGACGGCGTCGACCGCGCCCTCGGCTTGCCGGGCCGGGAAGCCCAGGCCGATGAGCGCGTCCACCACCTGGTCGCGCACGGGAGTGACGGCGGTGGCGGCACCGGATCCGGGCGGACCCGATTGCACCGGAACCAGATTCACCTTGTCGCGCAGCTCCACGACCATGCGTTCCGCGCCACGCTTGCCGACGCCGGGCACCCGGGTCAGGGCGGCCACGTTCGATTCGGCCAGGGCCTTGCGGAGTGCTTCGGGTTCCAGGACGGCGAGCACGGCCATGGCCAGCTTCGGACCGACACCGGACACGGTCTGCAACAACACGAACAGTTCGCGAGTTTCGGTGTCGCCGAAACCGAACAGCGTCATCGAATCTTCGCGCACGATCATGGTCGTGTAGAGCCGGGCGTCTTCGCCGCGGGTCAGACTCGCTAGCGTGGCGGGAGTGGCATTGAGCCGGTAACCGACTCCGGCGGCCTCGATGACCACATGGTCGAGTCCGATCTCGAGTACCTCGCCGCGAACCGACGCGATCACCGCGTTACCGCCTTCCGTCCTTGAGAACCCCGCTGCTGGGCCAATTTTTCCTCGTACAGTTTGCGCTGCCGTTCGGCCAATGCCTCCGCCTTGGCCATGCGTTCCAGCATGGGCGCACGCCAGCAATGGCAGATGGCCAGGGCGAGCGCGTCGGCGGCGTCGGCGGGTTTGGGCGCGACGGACAGCCCGAGGATACGGGTCACCATCGCGGTCACTTGCGCCTTGTCCGCCGAACCGTTGCCGGTGACGGCCGCCTTCACCTGAGACGGGGTGTGGAAGTGCACCGGGATCCGGCGTCTGGCGGCCGCGAGCGCGATGACGCCACCGGCCTGCGCGGTCGCCATCGCGGTGCGCACATTGTTCTGCGAGAAGACCCGTTCGATGGCAACGACTTCCGGCCGATGCGTATCCATCCACGCCTCGGCCGCGTCGGAGACGAGCAGAAGTCGTTGCGCCAGATCCATTTCCGGTGGGGTGCGCACCACGTCGACCTGGATCATCGTCACCTGGCGGCCCATGCTGCCCTCGACCATGCTGATCCCGCACCGGGTGAGACCGGGGTCGACACCCATCACCCGCACCGAAACCCCTCTCACCGTGAACGAACAACTGTTCGAGAGTCTAACGGACCCTCGCCGCGACATTGTCCATCGACACGGCCGATCCCGGTGCGGGCTCGGCTTATCCGGCCGCGATCAGCACTACCCGGCGGAGCCCGTGGGAATGCTGTTGTTGACCACGGCACTCAGGTATTCGACGCTCGTCACCCAGTTCGTACGAGGCGGGCTGTCCGACCACGGCCCTTTGCTGTCCGGGCACGAGACGTAAACGTGCCGGGTGGAGTGGCGGTTGACGGCGATCGACATGGTCTCTGGGCCGACCATGCCCGTGCAGTTCACCCGAACCCGGACCACGTAGATGTCGTCGGTGTCGTTGCGGCAGGTGAGATCCACGCACGAGACGCCCTCGGCCAGGTCCGTGGCGAAGGCCGCGGGGGCGAGCGCCCCCACCGCACCGGTGAACAGCGCGGCCGCGCTCAGTCCGATCAGCAATCGAGTAGTCATGTGTATCAACTCCTATCGATGTCACGAACCGTTGGCAGCGGGCGCGTCAGGGCGGCGGCGACTGGTGTTGTCGACCGACGCGCTGAGATAGTCGATGCCGGTCAGGTAGCTCGGCTCGAACTTGTCGGGCTGCTTTTCCATGGTGGGCGAGCCGAAGCTGCCGTCGGGCTTCATCGAGGGCGAGCCCATGCTGTAACCGCCGTCCACCCAGCGCCCGCTGCATCCGACCTGGGTCTGCTCGGTGGTGTGGCTGTTCACCCAGACCGAGGTCTCGTACCCGTCACCCCAGCCCGAACAGTGCACCCGTACCTGAATGCGATAGATATCGTCAGTGTCGTTGCGACAGCTGCCATCGCCGCACGAGACGCCGTCCGCCAGGTCGGTGGCGAAGGCCGCCGGGGCGAGCGCGCTCGCCGCGGCGGTGATCAGGGCGGCCACGCCGAGACCGATCAACAACCGTTGAGCCATGCGTGAATCAACTCCATTCAACTGCGACCCGACCCGGTAACGATCTTGTCGCACAGGAGCTTTCGTGCATATCGGGATAATCCCCTATTTCGGGCCTTGATCACCCTGAAGCGCACCCGCGAAGATTTTCAGGGCGTCATCACCGAACAGCACGAAACTCACCTGCTCAACCTTGGTCGGGGTGGTTCGCACGGTGTCGACGGCGATGCGGGCGCCGTCGTCCATAGGCCAGCCGAAGATGCCGGTGGAGATTGCGGGGAAGGCGATGGTCCGCGCGCCGAGTTCGTCGGCCACGCGCAGGGATTCGCGGAAGCAGGAGGCCAGCAATGCCGAACGGTCCTCGGTGGCAGACCAGACCGGGCCGACGGTGTGAATCACCCACTGTGCAGGGAGGTTTCCGGCGGTGGTGGCGACGGCCTGACCGGTCTTCAGACCGCCTCCGTAGTGCGAGGCCCGTAGCGCCCGGCAGGCCGCGAGGGTCTCCGGACCGCCCTTGCGGTGGATCGCGCCGTCGACTCCCCCGCCGCCGAGCAGAGAGGAATTCGCGGCATTCACAATCGCATCCACCTGCTGTTCGGTGATATCGCCTCGCACGGCGCGCAATTCAGGCATGAGGCGATTCAACACGACGCGGGCCGCATTCCCGGTGGGAATGCGGCCCGCGTAGTCGTGGCTCTGCCGGGCTAGGCGTCCAGCTCGGCCAGCACCTCGTCGCTCACGTCGAGGTTGGTGTAGACGTTCTGCACATCGTCGCTGTCCTCGAGGGCGTCGACGAGCTTGAACACCTTGCGGGCCAGGTCGGCATCCGCGGCAACGGTCATCGAGGGCTGGAAGCCGGATTCGGCCGAGTTGTAGTCGAGCCCGGCCTGCTGCACCGCGCTGCGCACCGCGAGCATGTCGCTGGGGTCGGAGATGATCTCCCACTCCTCGCCCAGATCGTTGACCTCTTCGGCGCCGGCGTCGAGCACGACCATGAGGATGTCGTCCTCGGTCTGCCCGGCCTTGTCGAGAGTCACGATGCCCTTGCGGGAGAACAGGTACGACACCGAACCGACGTCGGCCATATTGCCGCCGTTGCGGGTGACCGCCAGGCGCACTTCACCGGCCGCGCGATTGCGGTTGTCGGTGAGGCACTCGATCAGCAGGGCGACACCACTGGGGCCGTAGCCCTCGTACATGATGGTCTGCCAGTCGGCGCCGCCCGCTTCTTCACCGCCGCCGCGCTTGCGCGCGCGCTCGATGTTGTCGTTGGGCACCGACGACTTCTTCGCCTTTTGGATGGCGTCGTACAGAGTCGGATTGCCGTCCGGGTCACTACCACCGGTGCGGGCCGCCACCTCGATGTTCTTGATCAACTTCGCGAAGAGCTTGCCGCGCTTCGCGTCGATGCCGGCCTTCTTGTGCTTGGTGGTGGCCCATTTGGAGTGGCCGCTCATTCCCTACTTCCTCGTTTCAGGGGGCTGAATGGTGTCCGACATTCGAGAGTACGTCAGACTCCGGCGCGCGGACGCACCGCGGTGTCGACGAACAGCTTGTGCACCCGCAGATCGCCGGTGACCTCCGGATGGAAGGAGGTGGCGATGACATTGCCCTGGCGGACGGCGACGATGCGACCGGCGGCGGGACCGGAGGGGACCGTGGCCAGCACCTCGACACCGTCGGCGACCGCTTCGACCCACGGCGCCCGGATGAAGACCGCGCGAACAGCGGAATCCAGGCCCGCGAATTCCAGATCGGTCTCGAAGGAATCGACCTGCCGGCCGAAGGCATTGCGGCGCACCGTCATATCGATGCCGCGCAGCACCTGCATGTCCGGGCGGGTGTCGAGCACCTCGCTCGCCAGCAGGATCATGCCCGCGCACGAGCCGTAGGCGGGCAGGCCCTCGGACAGCCGCTGCCGCAGCGGTTCGAGCAGGTCGAAGACCTCCAGCAGTTTGCTGATGGTGGTGGATTCGCCGCCGGGAATGACCAGACCGTCGACCGCCGCCAGCTCGGATTCGCGGCGTACCGCCACCGCAATCGCCCCGCACGCCTCGAGCGCATGCACGTGCTCACGCACGTCACCCTGCAGAGCCAGCACACCAATCGTCGGTTTCACGCCCCGAGCATACGTTTGCCCGGTCATGTGGCCCTGCTCACCCGGGGTGTCAGAGATTCGTTAGGAGGGGTGTCGACAAGGTCGTTTAGGTGAACACTGCCCGATGTGACTGATTTGCTACCGCAAACCTCGCCCGGACCGCGTGGTGGTGTCGACGCGCCGCCACCTCGGCACGGGCTGACTGTCTCGACCGGTCTGGCCGGACTCTCCCTGGACGCCATGGCTTCGGTCGCCTACGGCCCCGAGGCGATCGTGCTGGTCCTCGCCGCCGCGGGCAGTGTCGGGCTCGGTTTCACCCTGCCTGTGACCCTGGCGATCGTGGTGCTGCTGACCGTGCTCACGTTCTCCTACCGGCAGGTCATCGCCGCCTTCCCGAACGGCGGCGGCGCGTACGCGGTAGCCAAGGCGCGGTTGGGCCGACGGACCAGTCTGGTGGCGGCCGCCTCGCTGATCGTCGACTACATCCTGAATGTGGCGGTGTCGATCGCGGCCGGTGTGGCCGCCCTGACATCAGCGTTCCCCGGGCTGTTCCCCTATACCGTGTGGATCTGTCTGGCGGTCCTGGTAGGCATCACCATCCTGAACCTGTACGGCATCCGCGAGAGCGCGCGGGCCTTCATGGCCCCGACCGTGGTGTTCGTGCTCGGCATCTTCGTGGTCATCGTCGCGGGCCTGCTGCGCACGCACCCGGCGACCGTGGAAACCGGTGCGGCCGTGGCCGAGAACGCCCGCACCATCGGAATCCTGCTGCTGCTCAAGGCCTTCTCCAGCGGTTGCGCCGCGCTGACCGGTGTCGAGGCCATTGCCAACGCCGTCCCCAGCTTCGCGGCCCCCAAGGTGAAGCGGGCGCAGAACGCCGAGGTCGCCCTGGGCGTGGTGCTGGGCCTGATGCTGATCGGCCTGGCCATTCTGATCGGTAAGTTCTCGATCCACCCGATCGACGGCACCACCATCCTGTCGCAGTTGACCGAAGCCGCGCTCGGCCACGGAATCGCCTACTACGTGGTGCAATTCGCGACCGTGATCCTGCTGGCGTTGGCCGCCAACACCTCCTACGGCGGGCTGCCGACGCTGACGAAGATCCTCGCCGACGACAACTGCCTGCCGCACCGGTTCGCGGTCAGCTCGCAGCGCCAGGTGTATCGGTACGGCGTGATCGCGCTGGGTGTGTCCGCGGCCGTGCTGCTGGCGGCGTCGCGGGGCGATATGAACGCGCTGGTACCGCTGTTCGCCATCGGTGTGTTCGTCGGATTCACCATCGCCCAGGGGGGCATGGTCCTGCACTGGCTGGATGTGCGCACGGCGGGCTGGCAATGGCGCGCGGCGCTCAACGGCTTCGGCGCTGTGCTCACCTTCGTGGCGCTGATCGTCACCACCGCAATGAAATTCACCGAGGGCGCATGGCTGATCGTGGTGGTGCTGCCGCTGCTGGTGATCGCCATGGAACGGATCCGCACGGTCTACACCCGCATCGAGGGCTGCCGGGGCGCGGGGTGTCTGCCCGCCGAACCGAAGGCCACCGAGACGGCGATCGTGGTGCCGGTGTCGGAGGTGTCGGAACTCAGCCGGGAAGCGCTCTCGGCGGCCATGTCGCTGGGCCGGGACGTGATCGCGGTGCACGTGTGTCTGCCGGGCGAGAACATCACGGTCTTCACCAAGGAGTGGGAGACCTGGCATCCGGATGTGCGGCTGGTACTGCTCGAGGACGGTGATTCGACCGTCGGCGGGCCGGTGGCGCGCTATGTGCGCGACAACTTCACCGGCCGCCGCAAGGTCGTGGTGATCGCCGAGATCGAGCCGCCCGCAGGCTGGAATCACGTGCTGCCGAGTCACCGCAGTGACGAGCTCGAGCGCGTGCTGCGCAAGATGAACGACACCGTGGTGTGCCACTTGCGCGTGCAGACGGCGTGAAAACGACTGTGAATCAGGCAGTTCCGGGCGGGTACGAGGCGGCCTGCGGGTCGCGGAAGGTGCGGATCAGGCCCTCCTGCATGACCACGGCGACCAGTTCGCCCGCCTGGTTCCAGATCCGCCCGCCGGTCAGTGCCCGGCCCGCGCCCGCGCTGGGCGACTGCTGGTCGTACAGCAGCCAGTCGTCGGCGCGGAACGGGCGCAGGAACCACATGGCGTGATCGAGCGAGGCGTTCTGGGTGGGTTCGTCGGGGTGGATGACCTTCGAGGAACCCAGCAGCGTCATATCGCTCATGTAGGCGAGCGTGCAGACGTGGAACACCGAATCGTCGGGCAGCGGGTGGCGGTAGCGGAACCACACCTGCTGCTGGGCGATGGTGCCCTCGCGGCGGTCCACCTCCTCCTGCGGGATGGTCCGGATGTCCCAGTGCTCCCATTCGCGCATGGCCCACAGGCGTTCCGGGCTCATCGACTCCTTGGCATCGGCCAGCTCCAGCGGCGGCCGCACGCTCGGCATCACGTCCTGATGCACCGGGCCCTCGTCGCCGACGTGGAAGGAGGCCGACATGGTGAAGATGGCCTCGCCGTTCTGCACCCCGGTCACCCGACGGGTGACGAAGGAGCGCCCGTCGCGGATGCGGTCGACCAGGAAGACGGTCGGCCGTTCCGGATTGCCGGGCCGCAGGAAATACCCGTGAAGCGAGTGCACCTGGAAGTGCGGATCCACCGTGCGCACCGCCGCGACCAGCGCCTGCCCGGCCACCTGCCCGCCGAATGTGCGCGGCAACTGCGTCTTGGTGGACGCGCCGCGGAAGATGTCGCGTTCGAGTTGCTCTATTTCGAGCGCCTCTTCGATCGTCGCCATGCACTCGTCCCTTCGCCTTGGTCGCGCTCAGGCTAACAATCCTCAGCTATCTATCATTTCTCATACGTTCGTTTTTGATACGATAGATTTATGGGTTGGAAGCGACGGATCCTCATCGCCACCGGTTGCGTTGCCGCGCTGGCCGTTTCGGCCGGTGCCTGGGTAATCGCGGCGAACGACTTCGATATTCGCGAGCAGCGGGTCACCATCACCGGCGCGGCGCAGACGCTGCAGGGCACCCTCGCACTGCCGAAGCACGGCGACGGGCCGTTCGGGCTGGTGGTCTTCGTGCACGGCGACGGACCGGCGAACGCCGACCGCGACGGGTTCTACCGGCCACTGTGGGAGAGCTTCGCCGCGGCGGGATACGCGTCGCTGGCATGGGACAAGCCGGGAATTCATGGCGCGGCGGGCAATTGGCTCGATCAGAGCATGCACGATCGGGCCACCGAGACCGAGGCGGCCTTGGACTGGGCGCGCAAGCGGCCGGAGATCGACGTGAATCGGATCGGGCTGTGGGGCATCAGTCAGGCGGGCTGGGTGCTGCCGGAGGTCGCGGTTCGGCATCCTGAGCTGCGGTTCATGGTGCTGGTCGGCGCGGCCGTGAACTGGATGCGGCAGGGTGAGTACAACCTGCGGGCCGAGCTGCGGGAGCGGCATGCCCCCGAGGCGGAAGTGGCCGCCGAACTGCGGCGGCGGGACAACGATCTGTCGCTGCTGCGCGAGGGCGCGAACTACGACCGATATCGTTCGGCGACTACGGATTCCCCGCCGATGTCGGAGGATCGCTGGTGGTTCGTCCGGCAGAACTATCGCGCCGATGTCTCCGAAACCCTTCCGCGGCTGCGGATTCCGGTGCTGCTACTGCTCGGCGAGCGGGATCTCAATGTCGATGTCGCCGAAACCGAGCGCGTCTACCGCGAATCGGTGCCACCGGATCTACTCACCGTGCGGACGTTCCCCGATGCCTCGCACAACATCGTGAAATTCGATCTCGACCGGCCCGACGGCGTGCGGCCGTTCCTGGTGGCGGTGTTCGCGCCTCGATCCCTGTATGCACCCGGCTATCTCGACGCGCTGCGCCGGTACGCCGAACAACCACCGAACCACAGGAGTGCCTCATGAGAGTCCTCGCCCTGGGCGGAGCGGGCGCGATGGGCGCGGCCGCCGTCGAGACCGCCACGCGGATGCTGGGAGTCGAGCGGATCGTGATCGCCGACCGGGACGGTGCCGCCGCGGCCGCCGCCGCGCGGCGCTATTGCGATGCGCGGGTGCCGGTGTCGGCGCTGACGGTCGACGTGACGCACGGGCCCGCCTTGCGGGATGCGCTGTCGCAGGTGGATCTGGTGCTCAATACCGTTGGCCCCTATTACCGTTTCGGCCGCGTGGTGCTGCGCGCCGCGATCGATACCGGCACCCACTACCTGGATATCTGTGATGACTGGGAGCCGACCCTCGACATGCTCGACCTCGACGAGCAGGCGAGGGTGGCGGGGGTGTGCGCGGTGGTGGGCATGGGTGCCAGCCCGGGGGTGAGCAATCTGCTCGCGGCGCTGGCAGCGGACGGGCTCGACACCGTGATCGACGCGTATACCGCTTGGCCGGTGGATGTTCCGGACAAGGGCGGGGAGAACGCGCTGTCGTCGGACGGTCGGCCCAGTGCGGCGGCCGTGCACTGGATGCAGCAGAGCAGCGGCACCATTGCCGCGGTGGCGGCGGGGCGGTTGACCAAGCAGCGCCCGCTGCGGCCGGTCGCGCTGGAGCTGCCCGGCGGGCGACGCGGGACCGCGTACACGGTTGGGCATCCCGAGCCGATCACCTTGCAGCGCAGCCTCGAGCCGGTCGGTGACGCCGCCAATCTGATGGTGGTGACGCCGTGGACGCTCGGCTATCTCGAGGTGCTGCGCCGAGACATCGACGCGGGCCTGCTCACCGAGGAGACGGCCGCCGCACTGTTGGAGCAGCCGACACTGGGCCGGCTGGCGAGGTCGCTGCCGAAGGCCGTGCGCGCGCAGGGGCCCGGCAGCCTGCCGCCGTTCTTCGCCGCCGTGTCCGGGTGGCGGGCGGGTCGTGAATGCCGGGTGCTGGCGCACCTGGACCGCTCCGGGGCGACCGGGGCGGCCATCCGTAGGCTGTTCGACGATATGGCGCGGGCCACCGGGATACCGCTGGCGCTGGGCATGTCCCAGGTGATCGAGGGCTGCGCTCGCCGGCCGGGGGTGCATCCGCCCGAGGCGGTCATCGACGCCGGACGGTTCTTCCGGGAGCTGGGCCGAGAGCTCGGGGTGGCCGGGTCACCCGTGATCATCGAACGAGAGCCGGTGGTGCAGTGACGATTGCGACAGAGATTCCGACGCGGACGCTGGTGGAGAGCCTGGTCCGAGAGGACGCCACCATCGATGCCGGGGAACTCTACGACGTGGCGGCCGCGCTCGGCATGAGCGATCAGCAAGTGCGGTTGTGCATCAAAAGGCTGGTGGCCGAGGGGCAGTTCACCCATGAGGGACGCGGACGCAAGGCGGTACTGCGGGCCACCGCCGACACCCGGGGTGTGCTGGAACCCGACCTCGAGTACCTGCGGTTGATGTATGCCCAGGATCGCGGGCAGGCGGGCTGGGACGGGGTGTGGCATCTGGCGGCGTTCGCGGTGCCCGAGTCCCAGCGCACCGCCCGCGACGGGCTGCGCGACGCCATCGTGGGGCTCGGGGGCGCGCCGATCCAGGGTGGGCTGTATGTCTCGGTGCACGCCTGGGAGGACCGGATTCGTTCGGCCGCAGCCGGACTCGGGGTGGCAGGACAGCTCACGACGGCGACTACCGGCGATCTCGAGGTGGGCGGCGTGACGGCCGTCCGGGCGCTGGCGGCGCGACTGTGGCCGTTGGAGCGGCTGGCCGCCGGGCACGAGCGCTTGCTCGCGAGCGCCGAACACACCTTGCGTACACTGCCTTCGGCCGACCCCACGGAATGCCTCACCTTGGCCGTCGCTTTGGCGGCCGAATTCAGCAGGGCACTCGAACCGGATCCGCTGTTGCCGCCGGAACTGCTCCCCCGCCACTGGGTCGGGACGACCGCGCGGAAGGCCGTGGCCGAATGCTGGGTGGCACTGGATTCCGCTGCGCTGCCGCCGATTCGACTCTTCCGCTGGTATGCGGGCGTGGTGGCCGACATCACCGCAACCACCTAATCTCCCCGCCCCGGCGCGACCGCCGCACCACCTTCCAAGAAATCCTTACGGTTTGCTTACGCCCAGCGGTGGCAGCATGTGCTGACGGGCTCACGCCCGGATGAGGGATATCGCTGCAACAGGGGGTGCCAGTGTTGGCAATTGCCGAGGTCGATCAGGCCTTGGCCCGGCTCGATGCCGACCATGGTGAGATCCGCGTGAATCTCGCGGAGCTGGAGCAACATCCGGGAGTCCGGTTTCTCGACGGGGTACCGCTGACAGGTGTCAGCGCCGCTCGATGGGCGGCGGGCCGGGCCCGGCTGGATTGGTTGTGGGCACAGTTGGGGCTGTTGGAGCGGGTCGTCACGCGGGCGCACGAGGTACGCGGGCGGCGGGCCCGACCGCATCCGGCGGAGCTGGCGGAGTTGACGGAGTTGCTGTGTGGTCCGTCGGTCGAGCTGGCGCCGCAACCGATTCCGCTGGGCGAACGGGACCTGCTCGGCCCGGCCTCGGTGACCCGGTCGATAACGCTCGCGCAGTTGGTGGCCGAGATGAACGCGGCCTACCGGGAGGTGGCGCGGCTGGCGGCGGCGGCCGAAACGGTGTCGTCGACCTTTCTGCCGGGTGTGGATCGGACAGGGGCGCGGTTGGCCGAGGCGCGGCGGCTGGCGGACGAACTGGAGCTGGCCGAGGTCGGCCATTCACTGCCGGGGCGACTGGATGCCGTCGAAGCGCGGTTGAACACCGCACGCGCGCAGGGCATGTCGGATCCGCTGGGGCTGGCCGACGGCGATCCCGACGGGCTGACCCGGGATCTCGACGACGTGCTGGCCAAGCTCGAGGAGTTGCGGGCCCGCCGTGCGGGTGTCGCCGGACGGATGACACAGCTGGGCGCGGCCATCGACGAGGCCGAAGCGGTCGCCCGCGCGGCGCAGGCGGCGGCCGCGATCACCTCCGTGAAGATCCTCGGATTCACCGCGCCCGCACTGGAACCGACCGGCCCACTGCGGGATCGGCTGGCCCGACTCGATCACGCCGGCGGGCACTGGACCCGGCTCAATGACGACGTGGTGGCCCTGGCCCGGGATATCGACAAGGCCGGGACCGCCGCCGATGCCGCGCGCGATCAGGCGCAGGCGCTGTTGGATCGGCGCGACGAATTGCGCGGCCGGGTGGACGCCTACCGGGCCAAGGGCGCGCGGCTGCGGCTGAGCGAGGACCCGGCGGTTAACGCGTGCTACCAGCGCGCCTATGAGCTATTGCATTCCGCGCCGTGTGATCTCGCCGCCGCCACGCGGGCGGTGGCCGAGTATCAGCGGGCGATCTCCGAGAAGACGGCAGGATGATGACGAAGTGTTCGCGGCCCGATTGTGGCGGCACGATCGAGGATGGCTTCTGCGATGAGTGCGGGCTCGCGCCCGTAGCGCAGGCGGTGGCCGCTGGTCCGCCGCCGAGTTCTCGGACGGGGACGGGGACCGGAGTGGGTTCCTCCCGATCCGGGCGGCAGAGCCGGCGTGGGTCGTCGCGCTCGTCGTCCCGCTCGACTCGGACCGCCCGATCCAGCCGGGGTCGGCTGGGCGCGGGCCTGGTGCAGATTCCGCAAGTGCCGTACCGGGATCCGTCGACCGCGGTGATGTCGGATCCGCAGGTGCCCGAGCACGAACGCTTCTGCAGCAGCTGCAATCAGCGGGTCGGGCGCGGCCGCGACGGCGTGCCCGGGCGTACCGAGGGCTTCTGCCGGCAGTGCGGCAGCGCCTACTCCTTCACTCCGAAGCTCACCGCAGGTGATCTGGTGGCCGGGCAGTACGAGGTGCTGGGCTGCCTGGCGCACGGCGGACTGGGCTGGATCTATCTGGCGCGCGACCGCAATGTCAGTGATCGCTGGGTGGTGCTCAAGGGCCTGCTCGACACCGGCGACGCCGACGCCCTGGCCGCCGCGCTCGCCGAACAGCAGTTCCTGGCGACGGTGGAACACCCGAACATCGTCAAGATCTTCAACTTTGTGAAGCATCCCGACCCGCGCACCAACGAGCCGGTCGGCTACATCGTGATGGAGTACATCGGCGGGGCCTCGCTCAAAGAACTCCGCTCCCAGCGGGATTCGGCCGGGCAGCTGCAGCCGATGCCGCTGGCGCAGGGGCTCGCCTACATTCTCGAGATCCTGCCCGCCATGGGATATCTGCACGGCATGGACCTGCTGTACTGCGATTTCAAGCCCGACAACATGATCCAGACCGAGGAGCAACTCAAGCTCATCGACCTGGGCGCGGTGCGGCGGATCGACGACGAGGACAGCGCCGGATTCAAGACCGACGGCTACTGTGCGCCCGAGCTGGAAGACGAAGGCGCGTCGGTGGAATCGGACCTGTTCACCGTGGCCCGCACACTGGCCGTGCTGACCTTCAACTTCGACTACCGGGGCGCCTACCGCTACACGCTGCCGCCCGCTGCGGAAGTGCCGCTGCTGGGGCAGTTCCCGTCGTTCCGGCGGTTGCTGGAACGCGCCACGGCTACCGACCCGAACGAGCGCTTCGGCTCGGCCTCCGAAATGGCCGAACAGGTCACCGGGGTGTTGCGCGAGGTGGTGGCGGCCGAGGACGGTCAACCGCGCCCGGCGCTGTCGACCGTATTCAGCGGGGAGCGCGCGGCTTTCGGGTCGGACCCGCAGCAGTGGCCCGCCACCCCGCCCACCGACGCGATCACCGCGGCGCTGCCGGTGCCGATGGTGGACCCCACCGATCCGGCCGCCGGATTCCTGGCCACCACCTCCATCGGGGATCCGGCGTTGCTGGTGGCCGCGCTGCAGGCCGCGCCGATCTCCTCCCCGGAGGTGGCCCTCGCGCTGATCCGCGCCCGCATCGAGTCCGGCGACATCGACACCGCGCTCACCGAACTCGCGGCCCTCGAGGAGTCCGAGGACGCCGACTGGCGGATCACCTGGTATCGCGGACTGGCGGCCCTGGCGCGACGCGACTTCACCACCGCGCGCGACGCTTTCGACACCGTGTACGACATGCTGCCCGGTGAGGCGGCCGCCCAGCTGGCGCTGGCCACGGCCCGGGAGTGCGCCGGCGAGCACGACGCGGCGTCGCGGCTGTACGCACAGGTGTGGCGCACCGACCACGGGTATCCCAGCGCCGCCTTCGGTTTGGCACGCACCCGGCTGCAGGAACGCGATTTCGACGGCGCGATCACGGCCGCCGACTCGGTGCCGTCGAGCTCCAGCCATCACACCGCCGCCCAGCTCGCCGCGCTCGGGGCGCAGTTGGCGGGCGGGTTCGGACGGTATGTGATGGCCGCCGGGCATCGGCTCGAGGCGCTGCCGCTGGATCCGGAACACAAGGCGTGGCGTGGTATCGCCGTGCTCGAAGCCGCCCGCGTGCTGGTCGTCGCTCGCTCGGTCGAACCCGGTGCCACCGTGCTGGGCTGCCGCTTCGACGACAACGAGCTGCGCCGCGCGCTGGAATCGCGGTATCGGGAACTGGCCCGGCTGTCCTCGGACAAACTGACCCGGCGGGATCTGGTCAACCAGGCCAATGCGATTCGGCCTCTGAGTTGGGTGTGAGGGGAATGCGAGGGGTGATGACGACCACAGCGGAGGAGACCGGCGTGTGCCCGGAATGCGGGATCGCGGTCGCCGACGACGACCGCTTCTGTGAGGACTGCGGCGCGAACCTGACCGGCGAGGTGGTGGCGACCGTCCCCGATCGGCACGAACTGGATCTGGGTGTGGTCGCCGCGGTCACCGATCGTGGAAAACGCCACGCGCACAACGAGGATGCGATGGCGCTGCGGGTGCTGGAGTCCGGGGTCCGCGTCCTGGTGGTGTGCGACGGCGTGTCCAGCTCCGATCACGCCGACGACGCCTCCGCCCGTGCCGCCGCGACCGCCGCGCAACGGCTGGCCGCGGAGCTCACCGGCGGGCTGGGTGCCGAAGCGGCGACCATCCTGGCCATCGGCGCGGCCGCCGACGCGGTAGCGGCGCTGGGCGAAAACGGTGACCGCACACCGTCGTGCACCATCGTTACCGCGGTGGTCACCAGCGGTGCGGTCACCGTCGGGTCCATCGGCGACAGCCGCGTCTACTGGCTGACCGGCGAACCGTCTGGCACTCCGGCACGCAAGCTGAGCACCGACGATTCCGTCGCGGCCGGACTGGTGGAGCTCGGCGTGGACGAGGCGACCGCCATGTCCATGCCGGACGCGCACACCCTGACCGCCTGGCTCGGGGCGGACGCGGACCGCATCGAACCCCATGTCCGCACGTTCATCCCGGACGGGCCGGGCGTGGTGCTGGTGTGCAGCGACGGCCTGTGGAACTACTTCCCGGCCGCCACCACCCTGACCGAACTTGCCCTGCCACAAGCCCTCACCGATCCGCTGGCCGCGGCCCATCAGCTCGCCGATGCCGCGCTGGCCGCCGGTGGCGGCGACAACATCACCGTGGCCGTCGCACCGTTTCGCTCACTCTCGAGGAACTACTGACCATGAACGAGCCCTTGGGTTTCCAGATCGAGACCTTCCAGAACGAGTACCTGCCCGCGGGCGCCACCCGGGTGAACGCGGTGGTCACCGTGACCGCGACCGGCGGCGGTGCGATGCCGGTCGGCGGCGGGGCCGCCGAGGTGATCATCGTCGACTGCTCGGGCAGCATGGATCACAGCTACGGCAAGCTGGCCGCCGCCAAGAACGCCACCGCGGCCGCCATTTCGGCGGTGCGCGACGGCGTCGAATTCGCGGTCGTGGCGGGCACCGATGTGGCCCGCATGGTGTATCCGGTGACGCCGACGCTGATCACCGCCACCCCCGGCAACAAGGCCAATGCCATTGCCGCGGTGCAGAACTTGCGAGCCGGCGGCGGCACCGCGATCGGCACCTGGCTGCGGCTGGCGCGGCAGCTGTTCGGCACCCGCGACGGCCTGCGCCACGCCATCCTGTTGACCGACGGGCGCGACGAGCACGAGACCCCGCAACAGCTCGATGCCGAAATCGCGTCCAGCACCGGTGTTTACGTCTGCGACTGCCGCGGCGTCGGCACCGACTGGGAGATCGCGGAACTGCGCAAGGTCTCCACGGCGCTGCTGGGCACCTGCGATATCGTCGCCGATCCCAAGGATCTGGCGGCCGACTTCCAGGCCATGACCACCGCCGCCATGGGCAAGGCGGTCGCCGATGTCTCGCTGCGGCTGTGGACCCCGCGCGGGGCGAGCGTGAAGTTCGTCAAGCAGGTCGCGCCCGCGCTGATGGACCTGACCGGGCGGCGCACCGAAACCGGTACGCAGACCGGCGAATACCCGACTGGATCCTGGGGCGGGGCGGAGAGCCGCGACTACCACATCTGCGTCGAGGTCGCGGCGGGCGCCGTCGGCGATGTGATGCTCGCCGGACGGGTCGCCCTGGTGCGCGGCCGCGGCGATCAGGCCGAGGTGCTCGGGCAGGGGCTGGTCAAGGCCGTGTGGACCGATGATGTGGTGCAGTCCAGCAAGATCAGCCCCGAAGTGGCCCACTACACCGGGCAGGCCGAGCTGGCGGGCGTCATCCAGGAGGGGCTGGCCGCGCGCCGCGACGGCGATCTCGACACGGCCACCCGCAAACTCGGGCGGGCGGTGCAGATCGCGGCGGCGTCGGGCAATCAGGACACGGCCAAGCTGCTCGAGGGCGTGGTCGACGTGCTCGACGCACGCACGGGGACGGTGCGATTGAAGTCCGCCGTCGCCAAGGCCGATGAGATGACCCTCGATACGCGGTCGACCAAGACCTCCCGCGTGCACAAGCGGTGAAGGGGGACTCGATGGCGAGCTGTCCGGCCGGACACGATTCGGCGGCCGACGATTACTGCGACATCTGCGGACTACTCATGGGAGCGGGCGAAAAGCCCACGCCCGCAGCGGAACCCGCGGGCGCGCCCTGCCCGGTGTGCGGGGAACCGCAGACCGGACGGTTCTGCGAGGGCTGCAGCTACGACTTCGTGGCAGGCAGCGCGCCCGCCGCGACCGTCTCGCTGCTCGCACCGACCGTCGTCGCACCGGTTGCCGTGCCCGTGCCCGTGCCCCTGCCTGTGCAATCGGCCTGGACGGCAACCGTTTCCGCCGACCGCGAGTATTTCGACAGCATGCGGGCCGAAGACGACGACGTGGAATTCCCGGCATACTGCCCCGAACGCGTCTTCGCGCTCGCCGGCCGGCAGGTGCGGGTGGGCCGCTTCAGCGCGTCCAAGGGGATCGATCCGGAGATCGATCTGACCGGGCCCCCGCAGGATCCGGGCATCTCCCACCTGCACGTGCTGTTCGTCGCTCAGCCCGAGAACCGCTGGGCCATCATCGATCTCGGCTCCACCAACGGCACCCGCGTCAATGCGGCCGCCGATCCCATCCCGCGCGGGCAGGCGGTGCCGGTGTGCCCCGGCGACCGAATCCACCTGGGCGCGTGGACCACTCTCACCGTGAAGCAGGACCCCGCGTCATGACGACGATGCTCACCCGTCCCCCGGCTCCCCGCACCGACGCCGCCCCCGGCCCGCTCGCCCGAGTCCGCGCCCTGCTGCCGACCCGGGCGGACACGCCCGGCTGGATCCGGCTGCTCGCGGTGGTGGCGGTGCTGCTCACGGTGATCACGGCGCTGGTGATGACCGCCGACGCCCGCTCCACCAAGCGCGGTATCCAGGTCATCGGCGGCCATACCGCGCCGACCGTGACCGCCACCGAGGACCTGTACTTCGCCCTCGCCGATATGGACGCACAGCTGGCCGATGTGCTGCTGGCCGGCGACGATTCGAGCCTGGCCACGGTGCGCAAGAACGCGTTGAGCACCTATGACCAGCGTCGTGTACAGGCCGACGGCGACCTGCAGCAGGCCATGACCATCGCCACCGATAACGCTGCCTCCCAGCAGATCCGGGAGCTGCTCGACCGGTTCGGGCAGTACCAGGCGGCCGCCGCGGACACCATTCAGCTCGCCGATATCGACCACGGCGCCGCGGGACAGCCGTCAGCGCGGACGCTGGAGTCCTACCGGGCGGCCACCGGGATGGTGCCGGACCTGCTGCAGCGGGCCCAGCAGCTGGCCGACGCCAACAACACGGTGCTGACCAAGGCGTATCAGAACAGTGAGCACACCACCGTCGCCGCGCGGATCCGCATTGCGGTGCTGGGTGTGCTGCTGCTCGCGGTGCTGGTCGGGCTGCAATACGTCATGCGGGTGACATTGCGCCGCCGGGTCAATCCGGCGGTCGCGGCCACCACCGTGCTCGCCGCGGCCCTGCTGCTCAGCGGATACACCGCGAATGCCGCTGCGGCGCACGAACTCACGATCGCCAAGCAGGATGCGTTCGACTCGCTGCTGGCACTGCGCCAGGCGCGGGCGCTGAGCTACGACGCCAATGCCGACGAGAGCCGGTTCCTGCTCGATCCGACGCACGTGCCGAGCTACCAGCAGAGCTACTTCGACAAGTCGCAACGGCTGGTCGGGACCCCAGCCAACGGCATCGACGACTACTCGAGCAGCGTCGACAAGGTCGTCGCCGTGACCAAGACCGGCCCGGTGACGGTCGGCGAGAACTCCTTCCTCGGCAAGGAATTCCGCAACCTCACCTTCCTCGGGGAGCACGACGCGGCCCTGCGAAGCCTCGTCGCCTACCAGGCGTACCAGCACGACGACCACACTCTGCGCGGGCTGGCCGGAAGCGATCTGCGAGCCGCTATCGCCCTGGACACGGGCGCGTCCAACGACCATTTCGCGGCCTACGACAAGGCTTTGCAGGGAACTATCGAGATCAATCAGCAGGCGTTCGACGCCGCGATCGCCCGGGGTGAGGACAATCTGTCGGGCTGGGACGCCTGGCTGCCCTACGGCGCCGCGGTGCTGTTCGCGGTGCTGGTCCTCGTCGGAGTACGGCCGCGGCTGGCCGAATATCGCTGACCCGGCGATCCCGGGCACGAGACCTCGAGCATGATGGTCTCGTGCCCGATTTCACCGCCCTCTCCCCCGACGCCCTGCTCGACCTGATCGCCGAACGGGCCATGGGGACGCCGGGATACGCGGTGATCGCCGTCGACGGTGCGGACGCGGCCGACCCGCTCACGGTGGCCCGGGGTGCCGCCGAGCGACTGCGCGCGCGGGGTCGAGGCGCGGACGTGGTGTCGCTGCACGATTTCGTGCGGCCCGCCTCGGTACGACTGGAATACGATCGCGACAGCGAATTCACCTACCGCACCGGCTGGTTCGACTACGCGGCCGTGAATCGTGAAGTGCTCAAACCGCTTCGGGACACGGGGCGGTTCCTGCCGGCGCTGTGGGACGAACACGCCGACCGCTCCGCCCGCGCCAGGGTCCGGCAGGCATTGCCGGACACCATCCTGTTCCTCGCGGGTCCCATGCTGCTCGGCCGCGGCCTCGACTTCGATCTGACCATCGCCCTGCACATGTCGCAGGGCGCCTTGCGCCGCCGCACCGATCCGGCCGACATGTTCACGGTGGACGGCCTGCTCGAATATCAGCGCGGACAGCACCAGGACCCTGACCTGCTGGTCGCCTGGGATCATCCGGACCGCCCGGCGCTGCGTATCGGTTAGGGGTCGCACAAGATCGATCCGCGGTCGCGCGGGTCGCACGGTCGTAGGCTGAGAGGTCCGAATCGCAGTTGTCGAAGCGAAAGGATTGACCATGCCTGCCGCATCACGCACGGTGACCGTCGCACGGCCGATCGGCGAGGTGTTCGCGTACTTCGCGGACGCCACCAACAGTGCCCAATGGCGCTCGGGCGTCAAAGAGATCACCGCGGAAGGCGAGCCCGCCGTGGGCACCGTCTACCGCCAGACGGTCTCCGGCCCCGGCGGCCGCGGCGTCTCCGCCGACGTCCGGATCACCGATTACGTCCCCGACCGGAAGGTCGTCCTCGAAGGCATCTCAGGACCGCTTCGACCGACCGTCTCCTACCTGTTCGCCCCCACGGCCGACGGCACCGAAGTGACTTTCTCCCTCGCGGCCGAACTCTCCGGCCTCAAGAAGCTCCTCATGAACGGCCCGGTCCAGAAGACCATGACCGCCGAGGTGGCCGGACTCGACCGGGCCAAGGCACTGCTCGAATCCGGCTCCGCCTAGCGGAAACGGGTCTCCGTCACCACCGGCGATGGCGGGATTCGTAGCTGTCGGTGGGGTACTCGTCGTCGGGGTCGGTCTCGGTGTGGCGGGCGGGCCAGAAGCGGCTGGCGTACTGGCCGCGGATGCGGCTGAGGTCGGGCTCGTCGATCTCGGTGATGCCGACCTGGAAGAGCATGATCATGGTGGCCATGCTGACCGTGATGATCAGCGGCGCGAGCAGTTGCGCGGGTTGTGCGCCGGAGGGCGAGTGGATGTGGTCGGCCATGTGCGCATGCATGGCGAACATGCCGGTGTAGTGCATGCCGCACACGGCGATGCCCATGATGAGGGCGGCGGCGATGGTGGCGAAGATGCCGCTGACATGCAGGGCGAACCAGAGCGCCGCGGTGGCGGCGACGACCGCGATCACCAACGACAGCAGCACGATCCAGGGGTCGTACTGCACGGCCGCATCGGTTTTCATCGCGTACATACCGGAGTAGTGCATGGCCCCGACGCCGAGTCCGGTGATGGTGCCGCCGGTGATCAACGCGAACGCCTCCCCGTGCTGATGCACGACGATGTACAGCCCCAGCCACACCACCCCCATCGCGATCGCCGCACTGAACAGCGTGATCGGGATGTTGTATCGAATGGTGCTGTCCTGCACCGAGAATCCGAGCATGGCGATGAAATGCATGACCCAGATGCCGGTGCCGCCCAATGCGATCGCCCCGGTCACGATCCAGCCGCCATGCCCCTGCTGATTGCGCGCCCGCACCATGCACCGGAGCGCCAGCAACGACCCGGTGACGGACATGACGTAGGCCAGAACGGGGGTCAGCCACCCATAGGTGAATTGGTCGATTGCCAGCATGCGGGCTCCTTGCCGGACGAGCGAAATATGACTGTTCACCGGTGACCGATCCGAAGACTAGCGAGATAACACCAGGCAGTAAATTTGCCGCAGTACAGTTCGAGAAAATTAGCTGAGTTTGCTGGGCGGTATGCACGCAGGTAGCCGGTGGTATGGCCGACCCCCGCGGCCCACATACCTCGCGTCTGCCGTCCTTGACATCTAGCACCCACCCCGCAACCCCAATAGGGCCGAAAGTCCCTCGCCCACAATGAAAAAACCGCCGGGCCCCTGGACGGGTACCGGCGGTTCCTGTATTCGCTTGTCGTGCAGGTAATTACCAGCCGCGCTCGGCGAGGCGGTGCGGCTGCGGGATCTCCTCCACATTGATGCCGACCATGGCCTCACCCAGACCGCGCGACACCTTCGCCAGCACGTCCGGGTCGTCGTGGAAGGTGGTGGCCTTGACGATGGCGGCGGCGCGCTCGGCCGGGTTGCCGGACTTGAAGATGCCGGAGCCGACGAAGACGCCCTCGGCGCCGAGCTGCATCATCATGGCGGCGTCGGCCGGGGTGGCGATGCCACCGGCGGTGAACATCACGACCGGGAGCTTGCCGGTCTCGGCGACCTCGGCGACCAGCTCGTAGGGGGCCTGCAGTTCCTTGGCGGCCACGTACAGCTCGTCCTTGGACAGCGAGGTCAGGCGACGGATCTCGCCGCGGATGGTGCGCATGTGGGTGGTGGCGTTGGAGACGTCACCGGTGCCGGCCTCACCCTTGGAGCGAATCATGGCCGCGCCCTCGGTGATCCGGCGCAGCGCCTCACCCAGGTTGGTCGCGCCACACACGAACGGGATGGTGAAGGCGAACTTGTCGATGTGGTTGGCGTAGTCGGCCGGGGTCAGCACCTCGGACTCGTCGATGTAGTCGACACCGAGCGACTGCAGGATCTGCGCCTCGACGAAGTGGCCGATGCGGGCCTTCGCCATGACCGGGATGGAGACCGCGGAGATGATGCCGTCGATCATGTCCGGATCCGACATGCGGGACACGCCACCCTGGGCGCGAATGTCGGCCGGCACCCGCTCGAGCGCCATGACTGCGACGGCGCCCGCATCCTCGGCGATCTTCGCCTGGTCCGGCGTGACGACATCCATGATCACACCGCCCTTCAGCATCTCGGCCATGCCGCGCTTGACGCGGGCGGTTCCGATGGTGGGGGTGGTGTCGGGCGTGGTCACGGCAAACTCCTGGGTCATGTGGGCCAATCGGGACGCTCGGAATCGAACAGGTCGATTCTAGGCGTCCCTTCCAGGCCACTTCATAGCCAGTCCGACACGACTGGACTGGCTGGTCTGCCCGGGATGGCCGGCGTCACACTCCAGGGGCTACCGGATCGCTATCTACAGCGGTCCGACGACGAAGATCTTCGCCCAGTACTCGGCCGCGGACGAACCCATCAAGGGCTCGAGGAAGTCGTAGAGCAGGTATGACACGAATTACGTTCCTTCCACACACGGTCCACCGCTTCGTTACCGCGGCAAACCTCCCGTGACCTTATCCGAGACGGCCTCGGGAATCACCCCTTCGAACGCGAAACCCATTTGCGGACACCGCTTTCCTCCCCGAGGATCGACGGCGATGACTGAGAAACTGGAAAAGGTCCGGGGCCTGCTGGCCGTCGATGATGTGCGGGGTTCGATCTTCGTGCTCCGCGACGTCGTCGGTACCGGCGCACTGCCCGAGATCGCCGCGATCACGCGGGAACTGGCCGCGTACACCGGATTCGAGGATCTGAGCAAGGCCGCGGCCGTGGTGGCCTCGGGGTCCAGCGATCCGGACGCCTTCCTGCTCTTCGGCTTCGACTGCATCGAGCGCGGGCTGTCGTTCGCCGCGATCCCGGCGCTGCGGGCCGCGCTGCGCGGGGGCACCAGCAAACCCGCACTGGCCCTGGGCGAGCTGGTCACCGCGCTCGAGGACGAGCATCTGCATTGGGAGGCCGTGGCCGCACTGCTCGAGCAGGAGTCGATATTGCGGCCGTGGCCGGAGCGGTATCTGCTGGTCTACAACTCGATCATGAGCGGTGATCTCGGCCGGGCCCGAGCGGAATTCGCGCGGCTGCCCGAGCCGGACGACGAGCGCTGGGTGCCCACACGGGACCGGGTGCGGCGCATGCTGGAACGCGCGGATCTCGTCGGGGAACTCGGTGCCCAGGATCTGCGAGGCTGGCATTTCGCGCTGACCGGCGGATATCTGGCGACGGTTTCGCCGTGGGGGTACGCGTCGGGCATGAACGGCCGCTGGGCCTACCTCGGAGACAATCCGGCACTGTGCCGCAATACGCTCGACCGTGCGGCCCAGATCCTGCGTGTCGCCGGGCAGACTCCGCGCTCGGTGTCGTTGCTGCCCAACCACTCCGATCGCATTCTCGGCCTGGCCGCCGCCGAACTGTTCGGACTCCCGGCCGAGCCCTACGCACCCGGTCGGCCCGACACCCTGGTGGTCGCCCACGACCTGAACAATCTCGAACCGGAGGTGGCGGTCACCCTGCGTGAACGCGCCTCGGGCCAGATCCTGTTCGAGCATGCGACGTGCTGGACCAACCCACCGGTCGTCACCGCCGACATCAGTGGACTCCTGGTACAGATGGTGGAGCCTGGCTGGGGACCGCAGCGCCGCCTGATCGACGGTGAGATGGTGCTCGAACCCGGCGACGCCCGCCCGGACACCGAGATCGCCGCCGACATCGTCCACGCCGACCCCACGCCCGACCCGGGCGACGGTGAGACACCGCCAGATCCGGACGACATCCTCGCCCGCCTGGTCACCGTGACCCGGGACGCGTGGCTGACCGGCCCCCGGGACCGGGTGAATTCGCCCGGCCCGGTACCGAGTTCGCGGTTCCTCTGATGCGGTTGCTCAGCTCAGCGTGTACCGGTAGCGGCTGGTCGGGACCAGATCCAGATTCAGGTGCGCGCCGAAGCTGACGACGCTCTCCATCATGCGGGTGACGCGGCGCTGCAGTTCGGCGTCGTCGTCACCGGCGTCGTAGAACGCGTGGGCACTGGTCATGGCCGCCATCGGGAACAGCTCCTCGACGAGCGCGTCCGTCCGATTGCCCGGAGTGATGGCCTCTTTCACCGTGCTCTGCACATACCCGAAGGTGGCCTGCGTTTCGATAGCCACCGGCGTATGCAGGTCATGCCAGCGATGCAGCCACTCCTCCCGCGTCAGCTCCTCCGGAATCCGCAGAATCGCGATATTGGCCAGCGCGTCCATCCGCACCCCATCCGCGATCTCCGGCGGCTCGATCGGCGACCGCTCCTCCACGATCCACCCGTTGACGTCATCGGCCACGGATCGCAGTGCGGCAGTGACGGCCTCATGCTCCCCATCGGTCCACACACTCACCACCGCATCCACCGGCGACTCATACGTGCTGTGCCGCACCTGCGCGGCCGCGACGTCCGCATCCCGCACATTCACCTGCAGCACGCTCACCCCGGCGGAGGCCAACTCCTTCCGCAACTCCTCCCCCCGCAGCCGCTCCCCGACACCCTCGCCCCACACCACATACATCAACTTCATGCCGTATTTCCTTGCCGCAGATCACCGTTGACCGCCCCACGGTAACCCGACGCAAGATTCGAAATACCAGCTTTCACAATCCGATCCCACCCACCGGATCGGTTCCAGTGGCCACTCAGGCGATGCCGGCAAGGCAGAGTTGGTCGTGTGACACGGTTTACGTACGAGACCGAGCGTGTGCTTCGAGTTTCGGGATGGTGGCCCGGCAGGCAGATCGACACGACTGCATGGCGGGAGAGGATGGAACAGGGCGGGTTCCGTTGGAATGATGCGGCCGATCGATTCCTCGGTGAATTCGGGGGCCTGACCGTCGATATCTCGGGGTCCGGTATCACCGCCGCCCGTGTGCCCTTCGAACTCGATCCCGTCCTACTCGAAGGCGAGGACGACAGGTTCACCGAATGGGGCGAAGAAATCGGCGAGTCGATTGCGCCGCTCGGCGAGCTCGACTCCGGTCGCTTCTTCCTCGGCATGTCCGAGTCGGGTGTTGTCTATCTCGTGGTCGATTGGATCGCCTCCTACGGACCGGTCCCGGAGGCACTCGAATCGCTGATACTCGGTCGAGCTCCCACCACCATCGCGGACCTGACGACGATCGGAGTCCAGAACACAACGTATACCCAGGCATTCGAGACGGTGGTCAACCATTTCGGATCGAAGTGGAGTCATGGCACCTTCCACATCGACGATAAGGACATCGTCGAGACCGATGAGATGTATGTCTTCAATGTGGGCGCACGTGAGTGGCTCGTCGAGGGCGACGTGTCATACGCACTCGCAGGAGGCGTCCCCGTGGTCTACAAGGCCTCAGGCCAGCTGGGTTCACTCCCATCGGTGGCAGTAGCCACCAACCCCAATATTCGTATCAACCCCAACCCGAATCCGCGCTTCGCCCGCAACCCTTGAGAAGTACCCGATCCCACCCACCGGACCGGCTGCGCTTCCGTCAGGCATCCTCGAAAGGTGGATAGCCGCCGCTCGTACATTCCATGATCGCGTCCCGCACGCGCTCGACGACTGCTGGATCGACAACGGCCAACCGCGTCACGAGCCACATCTTGGGAATCGGTCGAATCTTGTACGGCAAGGCCTGAGCCGCAACATCATCCACGTGCCCGACATCGACGACCGTCGGGTAACTGGCTCGGTAACCGGTGACCAGCGGCACGCCCATTGCGACCTCGATAGGACCGCTGTTGACGGCGTCGTTGGACATGATGAGAACTCGATCAGCACCGATGTGCGACGGCTTTGCGCGTCCGGCGATACCCGGAAGGTAAGCCCAGACCTCGCCGCGACGAGGTCCGCTCACGGCGCGGCGATGGAGCCGTCGACAGCCGCGTATTCAGCTGCCAATTGTTCGAGGTAGGCAGGCGAAGTGTGGCCTTCTGCCTGTTCGATCGCGGCCGCATGCTCGACTGCCCGGCGCATCCGGTCTTCACGCAGCATCCGCTCGAGGACCGCCGCGACGCTGATTCCGTCCTGGCCGGCCACAGACCGCGCGTGCTCGAGTAAGTCCTCCTCGAGCCGCAGAGACGTTGAGACCTTCATAGCACCCAAACGTACCGCATTGCTGGAATACATATCTGTAATACGGAGCGGTGACACTCCCGGATTGGCCCCCGGTTGAAATCAGTCCCAGCGGTCGAGGGTGTAGGGGGTGCGGAGGGTGTCGGTGGTGACGTGGAAGGTGTGGTTGATGGTGCCTTTGGAGATGAGGAGGCCGCAGGCTTCGGCTTCGTCGCGGCCGGCGACGACTGCTTCGAGGGTGTGGGCCTCGAGGGTTTTGCGGATTTCGTGGAGGTCGCTGCGGAGGTAGGAGGGGAAGAAGCCGGCGCCCTTGGTGTAGCCGGTGTCGGTGGTTCCGGCGAGGGTGAACATGACGCTCTGTTCGCGGTGGGTTCGGTCCTCGTCGACGTTCCAGGTGGCGGGGTGGGCGACGACGGCGGTGACGTCACGGAGTTCGCCGGGCCGCAGGCCCCAGCGGGCAGGCGTCGAGCCGTCCACGTAGAGGTACCAGGTGACGGGGTTACGGTGGGTTTCGTTGTCCCACTGGATGATCGGGGGTGCCTCGGGGTTGGCGGCGGTCACCATCGCCCCGTAGGTGGTGGATCGGGTGGGGACCTCGAATTCGATGCGGTCGGCGTCGGGCAGGACCGTGCGGCGGAATTTCTCCCAGGTCATGACGATCGGGGACATGCCGGAATCGGTGGTGCGAGCGGACTTCTCGGCGGGGACCAGGTGGCCGAAGACGCCGCCGGAGGAGCGTTGCGGGCGGGGGCGGGGAGTCCACATCGGCCGGATGTCGGCGAGTTTCGCGAAGCGGCGCTCCAGCGCCCCCGCCGCCTGCAGGTCGCCGATCACCTTCTCCGCGCGCGCGATCATGGTGGCGGTGGGCGCGGCGGTCGGTCGCCGATACTGCAGCGGATGCATCTTCTCCGCGAATCGGCGCTGCACCGAGTCGAACGGCAGTCCCTCGGCGAGATCGCTGAGCAGGGTGCCGATCATCCCGCTCTTGACGTGGGTAAACCCGGCCGGTGCCGTCGCGGCTGCGAGCCAGATCAGGTTCTCGCGCTTGCGTTGTGCGGCCTCGCCACGGCCGTTCACCGCGTCGATCCGCTTGTGCAGATCCAGCAGCCACGTGCCCGCACCCAGTACCGCATCCGAGCGATACAACTGCTCACTGCGCAGCAATGCCACCGCCCGCTTGACGACATCGTGCGAGAACTCCCCCAGCGCCCGCGCCAAGGTCTCCCGATCGGCATTGCGCGCCGCCACGTATTGCGAGGTCGTCGCGAGCACGGCAGGCTTGTGCACCATCGCCGCCGGCGGCGTCACCGCCAGATGCGTCCACGAACCCTTTTCCGCGCGACCCCAATTCGTGGCCTCGTCCCGGAAAACCGAGACAATGGGCGCACTTTCGACCGCGGCCGCCAGCGCCGCGACGCCCTTCTCGTACTGCGGCGGCATCCCCTCCGCGGACCACAGTGCCGAACCGGCCCGCCCGTCCGCGTCGACCACGACCAGCCCGCCGTACCGCTGAACGAATTTCCGGCATGTGCCACAAGCGTTTTCGGCCGCAAGCTCCGGACTCAACGCGTCCAGAAACACCTCGTACAGCCCCTCCGACGCCACCCGGAACAACTCCGTACCCGCACCGACCGCGCCCTCGAACCGCCGCCGAACCCCGGCAAGCAACTCCTCATACCGATCGTCGGTCACACTCACACCCGTCGGCCCCGTCATACCCGTCCCTCCACAGCTCCCCGTCCCCAAGCGGACCGGCCCATGATATGCACTGGATTCCAGTATCGACCAAGGGAAATAGAGCCGGAGCTGCTCGCGCGGTAGCGGGAGCAGCTCCGGTGGGGGCGAGCGTCAGTGCGCGGCCTTGTAGGCCAGGGTGTAGGCGAGCTTGCCGGGCTTGGGGTCGGAGTAGGGCTTGGAGAGCTTGGCGAATTCCTTGTCGCTGAAGGCGGGGAGGGCGCCGAGCTGGCCGGCGGTGTAGCCGCCGTTGACCTGGGTGTTCGCGCCCAGGGCCACCATGGCCTGGGAGACGTTCTTGGTCAGGGTCAGGTAGGACTGCAGGTCGCCCATGTGGCCGGCGAGGGTGAGGTTGGGGTCGTTTTGGTGGGCGCGCAGCCAACGGCCCCAGTAGAACTCGTCGAAGCCGGGAGCGTTGTCGGTGGCGTAGCCGACGTCCTTGGCGAAGTAGAGCATGCCGCGGAACTGGTCGTTGCGCATGTCCTTCAGCGAGAAGGTGCGGGGCAGCTGGTGCGGCTTGATGGGCTTGTCGTTGTTGTCGTAGAGCCACGCCCAGTTCTTCTGCACCATCGTGTCCCAGAAGGCCGACTTGTTCAGGTTCGACAGGTTGCCGACGACCTTGAGCCGGATGTGCATGCCCGGGCCGCCGTCCGCTGTCTCCCAGAACGAACTCAGCGCGTGATGGCCGTCGGCCATGTACAGCTTGCCGTGCGGGCCGACCACGACGGTCTTGATGTCGTTGAGCGACGCGGCGGTCTCGCCACCGGGCTGCAGCTGGCAGGTGAACGTCTTGGCGTCGCGCAGGGTCGCGTTCGGCTGGGCCGAAGCGACACCGACCAGACCGCTGTCGGCGCACCAGTCGTCGAACTTCTTGTTGATGGCGTCCTTGCCCATCGTGTAACGGCCGAGCTTGTAATCGATCTCGTCGAAGCCGACGGACGGCTGGGTGGGCTTCACATCGCCGATCGCGACATCGACGATGTCACCGACCTTGGCGTCGCAGAACGACACGGCCTTGCGGGACGCGTGGCACGGGAAATTGCCGTTGGTGTTGTCGGCGGCCGCGACTCCGGCACTGCTACCGGCGATCGCCATGATCGCCAGCGCGGATCCGATGATCCGCTTCACGGGGTGGTTCATAACGCTCCGAGCTATCCGACGCCGGATTCCGGCGTCACATCCGAACCATCCGGATGCCGAGCGGACGTTATGAGCCTCGAATGACCAACCGGCCACCTGTCACCGGTAGCCGCGTGAACATCCCGCGACCGGACGGATGATCTTGATCAGTCGGGTCAGCGGATGGAACGGACTTCGGGGTCGATGGCGGCGTCCGCCGCTGTAATCGCTTCTGGGAGCAGCTGATCCAGATGGTAGGGATACACCGTTTCGCCCGAATGATCGATGTGGGCGATGTCGGTGGGGGTGCACCATTTGTTGCCGGTGATCGAGCGGCGTTCGACGTAGTCGAGGTTGGCGGGATTCACTTCGAAGTTCTTGGTGCGCAAGGCGAAGAAGAGTTCTTCGGAGCGGATGAGTTCGCCGTTGAAGGGGAAGACGGCGACGCGACGCCAGAGCGGGCCGCGCAGGGCGGAGGAGTCGGCGGCGAGGCCGGTTTCCTCGTAGAGTTCGCGAATCGCGGCCTCGCGCAGGGTTTCTCCGGGGTTGACGCCGCCGCCGACAGTGAACCAGAAGGGGACGTCGGGGACCTTGGGGTCGACGCCCTGCAGGAGCAGGACGCGGTCGTTCTCGTCGACGAGGATGACGCGGGCGGAGGTACGAACGGTGTCGACGTCCAAACCCGTTGAGGCGGCAGCGGTGACGCGTTCGGAGATCTCGAAGTAGGTGGGCAGCGGCGCGGTACCGGCGAGGTGGACCCAGCGGACCAGGCGGCGGGTGCGCAGGGCGAGGGTGTCGCGGACGGCGTCGTTGTGGAAGCGCCGCGCGATGAGGACGCGGGCCTCGGCGTCGGCCAGTTCGGCCACCAGCTGCGGGGGCAGCAGGGCAATGTCGACGGCGGAAAGTGCTGCGGCGAGCTGGTTTTCGACGGTTTCGCGGTCACGCCAGTTGGAGCGTTCGGCGCGGTCGGCCAGCGCGGTGAGGCGGCGGGCCTGCTCCACCAGGGCCGGGTCGTAGAGTCCGGCGAGGATGGTGGCGACCGCGCGGGCCACCACCGCGCGCCGGGCCAGGGCCGCGTCCAGGGCGTGGCGGGCCTGGTCGGTGCGCACGTGCAGCCGGTCGAGGCGGTTGGCGGTGCTGTAGGCCCAGACGGCGGCGGTGATGAGCAGCGCCGCGATGAGGGTGAGGACCAGGATGGTGGTCGCGGAGAAGGTGATCATCCGGCGGTCCGGACACGCATGTCGCCGACGGTGACGGTCTCGTAGACCCGCAGGATCTGTTCGGCCACGACCGGCCAATCATATTCGCCGACAACCTGATTGGCGGTGCGGATGTATTCCTCGCGCTGCTGGTCGTCGGTGAGCATGGTGGAGATGGCCTCGGCGAGACGCTCGGAGTCGCCGACCGGGACCAGCCGGCCCGCGGTACCGTCCCGCAGCACGCGTCGGAAAGCGTCGAGATCGCTTGCCACGACGGCGGTTCCGGCGGCCATGGCCTCGACCAGCACGATGCCGAAGCTCTCGCCGCCGAGATTGGGGGCGACGTAGACGTCGGCGCTGCGCATGGCCGAAGCCTTCTCGGCGTCGGAGACCTGCCCGAGAAAGCGCAGATGCCCGGCATTCTCGCCCGCCTCGCGCCGCAGCCGGTCCTCGTCACCGCGCCCGACGATCAGCACTTCGAGGCCCGGGTGCCGCCGCACCAGTTCCGGCAGCGCGCCGAGCAGCACGTCCATGCCCTTGCGCGGCTCGTCGAACCGGCCCAGGAACAGCACCGACTTCCCTTGCCGCGGATAACCTTCCAGCAACGGCGCGTGCGCGAACGCGGGAACGTCCACGCCATTGGGGATTTCGACGGCATCCCCGCCGAGCGCCTCCACCTGCCAGCGTCGCGCCAGCTCGCTCACCGCGATCCGGCCGCTGATCTTCTCGTGATACGGCCGCAGCACGCCCTGGAAAGTGCTGAGCACCAACGATTTCGTGGTCGAGGTGTGGAAGGTCGCCACGATCGGGCCTTCGGCGATCTTCAACGCCAGCATGGACAGGCTGGGCGCGTTGGGTTCGTGGATGTGCAGCACGTCGAAATCGTTCTCCGCGATCCACCGCCGAATACGCGTATAAGCGGTGGGTCCGAAGGACAGTCGCGCCACCGACCCGTTGTAGGGAATCGCCACGGCCTTACCGGCGGACACCACGAAGTCGGGCAGCGGTGTGTCGTCAGCGGCGGGCGCGAGCACGCTCACCTTGTGGCCGCGCTCGATGAGCACCTGCGCCAACTCCACGACATGCGCTTGCACGCCGCCCGGCACGTCGAACGAGTACGGGCAGACCATGCCGATCTTCATAGCGCCCCTGTTTCCGAGCCCTCGGAACCAGTGTCCGCCACCGGTTCCGCATACCCGAGTTTCGCCTGCGCGGCCGCGATGCGCTCCAACCGAGCCTGCGACAAATCAGCTTTCCACACGGGCTGCAGCATGTGCCAGTCCGCGGGATGGGCGGCGATATTGGCGGCGAACACGTCGGCGAGCGCCTGGGTGGCGGGGGCGATGCCCTGCGACACATCGATCGGCGCGAAGACTTCCATGCCCCAGCCCTCGCGCCCGTCGGCCTCGACGGTGTACCAGCAGTGCACGGGCAGCAGCGCCGCGCCGGTCTCCTGTGCCAGCTTGGCCGCACCCGCCGGCACCCAGGTCGGCTCCCCGAACATGGTGACCGGCACGCCTTTTCCGGTGAGGTCGCGCTCCCCCATTAGGCAGACGACCTTGTTGGCGCGCAGCCGGTCGGCCAACTGCGGGAACGGCGGCTGCTCACCGCCGGTCAGCGGGAACACCTCGAAACCGAGGCTCGCCCGGTACTCGATGAACCGCTCGAACAGCGACTCCGGCTTCAAACGCTCCTGGACCGTGGAGAACGGGCCGTGGTTCTGGACCAGCCAGACACCCGCCATATCCCAGTTGCCCGAATGCGGCAGTACCAGCAGCACGCCCTTGCCCGCCGCCAGCGCCGCATCGATGTACCGGTCGGCATTCTCGACGTGCAGTGCCGCACCCAAGGCCGCGTGATCCATCGACGGCAGCCGGAACGCCTCACGCCAGTAGCGGGCGTAGGACCGCATGGCGGCCTCGATCAGACTGTCGGGCACCGCGTCCGGGGTCGTACCCAGCACGTGTGCCATGTTGCGCCGCAACATGTTCGGCTGCCCGCGATGCGCCTTCTTGTTCGCCCGCCGGGCCGCGAAGTTGGCTCCCGCGTCGAATCCCTTGCGCACCATGCCTTCCGGCAGCGCGCGCACGATACGCCAACCGGCCGCGTACGCCTTGTCGGTCATCGCGGACGTGAAATCGGTGCTCACCGCTGCGGTTCCTCCGGAGCCTTCGCCACGGGGGCGATGATGTCGCGGGCACCGGGCGAATTGCGCACCGCCAGCACCCGCTGCAGGACGGTGATGATGCTGAGCACGGCGAGGGCGTACATGGCGGCGTAGACCGCGTAGGACAGCCACTCGATGCCGTAATAGCCGCCGATGCCGGTCAATCCGGCACCGACCAGCACGATGATCAAACGGTCGGGGCGCTCGATGAGCCCGCCGTCGGCGGACAGGCCGGACGCCTCGGCGCGCGCCTTGACATAGGAGATGACCTGCGAGGTCACCAGCACCACCAGTGTCGCCACGAACAGGTGCTTGGAGTTCTCGTGGTACACCGCCCACCAGGCCAGTCCGGCGAAGATGGCGCCGTCTGCCACTCGGTCGCAGCTGGCGTCCAGCACGGCACCGTATTTCGTGCCGCCGCCGCGCGCCCGCGCCATGGCCCCGTCCAGCATGTCGAACATGACGAACAGCCAGATCACCATGGTTCCCCAGAACAGGTGACCGGCCGGGAACAACGTCACCGCCGCCGCGATCGAGGCGGTGGTGCCGATGAGTGTCATCGCATCGGGGGTGAGCCCGGTGCTCACCAGCGCTTTGCCCAGGGGCGCAGTCGCTTTGGCGAACGTCTCGCGACCGAAGAAGCTCAGCACGCTACCCGTCGTCCTTCCGTGCTGTTGCTCCGGCTCATGCCTGGTCGGCTTCCTTCCACGCCTGTGCCAGCAGTGCCCGCGTTTCGCGCAGCAGCTGTGGCATCACCTTCACTCCGCCGACGACGGTAATGAAATTGGCGTCTCCACTCCAGCGCGGCACGATATGTTGATGCAGGTGATCGGCGAGTGAACCACCGGCAACGCCACCGAGATTCAGTCCGACATTGAAGCCTTCGGGCCGCGACACCTGTTTCATGACGCGAATCGCCTGCTGGGTGAACGCCATCAGCTCGGCGCTCTCCTCCGGCGTCAGGTCCTCGAGGTTCGCGACCCGGCGATACGGCACCACCATGGTGTGGCCGGGGTTGTACGGGTACAGGTTGAGCACCGCGTACACCCACTGCCCGCGCGCCAGGATCAGCCCGTCCTCGTCCGACATCTCGGGGATGTCGGTGAAGGGGTGCCCGGTCTTCTTGGGCACCTTGCGTTCCTCGGCCTCACCGGTGATGTAGGACATCCGGTGCGGAGTCCACAGCCGCTGCAGGCGGTCGGGATCCCCGGCACCGGTGTCCACGATCTGGTCGGGTCCGGGCACGGTCCAATCACTCATTGATCGCCTTTGCGGATCTCGAAGCCCTCCGCGGTCGGAGATGCGTTCTCGCGCCGCTGAATCCAGTCGGTGATGGTGGCGACCGCGTCGGCGACGGGCACCCCGTTGACCTGGGTGCCGTCGCGGAAGCGGAAGCTGACCGCGTTGTTCTCGACGTCGCGCGCACCGGCGAGCAGCTGGAAGGGGATCTTCTGTGCGGTCTGGTTGAAGATCTTCTTCTGCATGCGGTCGTCGCTGCGGTCGACCTCGGCGCGAATGTTGTTGTCGCGCAGGGCTTCGATGACACCGTCGAGGTGCTCGGCGAAGGTCTCGGCGACCGGGATGCCGACCACCTGTACCGGCGACAGCCAGGCCGGGAACGCGCCCGCGTAGTGCTCGGTGAGCACGCCGAAGAAGCGCTCGATGGAACCGAAGAGCGCGCGGTGGATCATGACCGGGCGGTGCTTGGCACCGTCGCTGCCGGTGTATTCGAGCTCGAAGCGCTCGGGCAGGTTGAAGTCCAGCTGGATGGTGGACATCTGCCAGGTGCGGCCCAGCGCGTCCTTGGCCTGCACGGAGATCTTCGGGCCGTAGAAGGCCGCGCCGCCCGGATCCGGGACCAGCTCCAGACCGGAGTCGGTGGCCACCTTGCGCAGCGTCTCGGTGGCTTCCTCCCACAGCTCGTCGGAGCCGACGAACTTCTTCGGGTCCTTGGTGGAGAGCTCGAGGTAGAAGTCGTCGAGGCCGTAGTCGCGCAGCAGGCTCAGCACGAATTGCAGCGTGGAGGTGAGCTCCGCGTGCATCTGCTCCTTGGTGCAGTAGATGTGCGCGTCGTCCTGGGTCATGCCACGCACCCGGGTCAGGCCGTGGACGACGCCGGACTTCTCGTAACGGTAGACCGAGCCGAATTCGAACATGCGCAGCGGCAGTTCACGATACGAGCGCCCGCGCGACCGGAAGATCAGGTTGTGCATCGGGCAGTTCATCGGCTTGACGTAGTAGTCCTGGCCGGGCTTGCGCACCGAGCCGTCCTCATTGAGTTCGGCGTCGAGGTGCATGGCCGGGAACATGCCGTCGCGGTACCAGTCCAGGTGGCCGGAGACCTCGAACAGGTGGCCCTTGGTGATGTGCGGGGTGTTGACGAACTCGTAGCCCGCCGAGATGTGGCGGCGACGCGAGTAGTCCTCGAGCTCCTTGCGGATGATGCCGCCCTTGGGGTGGAACACCGGCAGGCCCGAACCCAGCTCGTCGGGGAAGGAGAACAGGTCCAGCTCGAGACCCAGCTTGCGGTGATCGCGCTTCTCGGCCTCTTCCAGCAGGTGCAGGTATTCGTCCTGGGCCTCGGTGGATTCCCACGCGGTGCCGTAGATGCGCTGCAGGTCCTCACGCGACTGGTCGCCACGCCAGTAGGCGGCACTCGACCGGGTCAGCTTGAACGCCGGAATGTACTTGGTGGTCGGCAGGTGCGGGCCGCGGCACAGGTCGGCCCAGATCAGCTCGCCGGTGCGCGGGTCCAGGTTGTCGTAGATGGTCAGCTCTTTGCCGCCGACCTCCATGACCTCCGGATCGTCGATGCCCGACTTATCGGAGATGAGCTCCAGCTTGAACGGCTCCTTGGCCAGCTCGACGCGGGCCTCCTCGACCTCGACCACCCGGCGCGAAAACCGCTGCGCGCCTTTGATGATCTTCTTCATCCGGGATTCCAGCTTGGTCAGATCCTCCGGGGTGAACGGCTTGTCCACCTGGAAGTCGTAGTAGAAGCCGTCCTTGATGTACGGGCCGATGCCCAGCTTGGCTCCGGGGAACTCCTGCTGTACGGCCTGCGCGAGCACGTGCGCGGCCGAATGCCGGATCACATTGCGGCCGTCCACGGAATCGGCGGTGATGGCCTCGACCTCGGTGTCGACGTCGGGCGTCCAGCTCAGATCCTTGAGCGCGCCTTCGTCGTCGCGGACGACGATCACCGCGGCAGGTCCCTTGCTCGGCAGGTCCGCCTCGCGCACCGCGGCCCCGGCGGTCGTCCCGGCCGCAACCCGGACGCGGGCGACTGGGGTCTGCTGGGCTGAGGTGGTCACGGCTGCGCACTCCTTGGCATTGTCATAGGCGAGAGGTCTCGCCAGGTCTGGTGCGAGGAACGTGCTCCCCGCGATCGTGGCCGGTCACGAAACACATAGCTCCGGCGGCAACCACTCTATCGGCACGCCCGCGACCTCGTGCCGATGGACCGGCCCCGCCGCGCCGCCGCGCGGCCCGTGACTCCCGCGGACCGCTGCCCATCAGGCCCGATGGCCGCGGCGGCCGCAGCGCGGACCCGAAACCGGATGCGCGCGGTCGTAACTCGCACCGATACCGCCTTCGACCGGGCGGTGTCGCGGTCGTCAGCCGCGGGCGGCGAGTTCGGCGAGCTTGGCCTCGCGTTCCGGGGCGGGACGCTTGGGGCAGCTGGTGCACATTTCGCAGCCCGGGACCTCGAAGACGAGGCAGCAGGAGATGCGGCGGACGAAGGTGCGGCCGCCGACGTCCTGGAAGCGCGGGACGGGCAGGCGGCCGGCCACATCGCGGGCCAGGCGGGCACCGGCTTCGGCCGCACCGATATCCAGCGCACGATTGCCGATGGCGTCGGCCACGATCGCCCAGAGGGATGGCACACCCGCGCCGGAGACCTCGGCGACGACCGGGATCACCCGCGACAGCGTGTGGCGCAGCGCCTGCCCGATCGGGGTGGTCGTGCAGCAAGCCGCCGAATGTGGCTCCGGGTGGCCGCAATTCACGCCTGCCGACGCGGAATCGACGACCTCTGCAGGCGAGTCGGCGAGGTCTACGGGGGTCGGACCGGGCGGGATCAGGCCCGCTGCCAGCGCCACCGTATAGGCGTGCGGCTCCGGGATCACCCGTTCCACACCGCCGTCCGGCCGGACCTCCAGGCTGATGTGCTCGAGGGCGGGGTCGAAGGCGGGCTGTCCACTCGCCACCGCCGCGACGATCGGGTCCACCAGCGACGACGCCGCCATGCACCACCACAGCGTCCCCGACACCCGCGTGTTGGCAGTCCCCCAGCTGATCCCCATGTCGGCGATCCGTTCGGCCAGCCACTGCGGCCGCAGCAGCTCGGTGCCCGGCACCTGGGCCTGTGAAACAGGGGTCTGCGCAACCATTTCCATCCGACTCCGATCCTGCGGACTCACGGTGATAGCTACCCGGGTTGGTTACAACGTTCTTCGCTGGTGACTCCCACAATGTCACGTTTCCACACCACCGTGGGCAGGTCCCCCCGCCCCACCCGAGCGGGTGAAGCGGCCCCAGCGTATGCCCCGCCCCTCCCCCACCCGTGCCGACGCGCCCACGAGAATGCACTGGCGCAGGCCCCTTCTCGGGAAATGCCTGCGCCAGTGCATGTTCACCGTGCTAGTGGGTGTGGGTGAGGGCTCCTGATAGGTCGGGGGCGTCGATTTCGGCGATGCCGTCGGGGGTGACTTCGAGGACTCGCGCGGGGGCGATGTCGAAGAAGAGGCCCGAGACCTTCAGGCCGCGTTCGGCGATGGCCCGCCGCACGACCGGGTGCGCACGCAGCGTTTCCAGCTGGACGGCCACGTTGACGATGGAGAGCTGATCGGCCACGCCGTATCCGGCCCGGGCGGCTGCGGAGGCGACCGGGTCACCGGTGTGGAAGCGGTCCACGCTGGGGCGGCCGTGCACCAGCCAGTTGCCGAGGCCGGGGCCGGTGGGGCCGCCCGCGACCAGGGCCTTCATCGCCCCGCAGGACGAGTGACCGCACACCACCACGTTGTCCACGCCCAGTTCGTCGATGGCGAAGGTGAGCGCCGCCTCGATGGAGGCGTCGCGTCCGCCGGGGACGACCAGGTTGCCGACATTGCGGATGGTGAACAGGTCACCGGGTCCGCTGTTGGTGATGACATTGGGCACGATCCGCGAATCCGCACAGGTCAGGAACAGCGAGTGCGGGTTCTGCCCGTCGCGTAGCTCGTCGAGGTGCGGGCGCACCACGTGGGCGTTGCGACGGTGGAAGGCGGCCACACCCTTGGTGATCGGGTTGCCGTCGTCCTCGCGCCAGGGGGCCAGCACGTCGTCGAGCAGGCTGCGGGCGCGGCCGCGGACCGGCGGGCCGGTCAGCGCGTGTGCCATGTGCGCGGTGCCGAGCTCCACGAATTCGACTGTGCCGCCGGTGCTCTCGTGCTGACGAGCCCAGTCGTGGATGGCCTCGTAGGCGGCGTGGTCGAGGAAGTCGACGCTCAACTCCACCAGGGCTTCGGCACCCGCGGGCACCTTGGCCAGTTCCGAGGACAGCTTGGGCAGCGCCAGGAAGGTGCAGGTGCCGTCGATGCTGACCAGCCAACGGTCGGTGCCGGCCACCGGGGCGGCGAGCACCGCGACGCGCACGACCCGCCACAGCAGCAGCGCGAACGCCAGCGCCAGGCCGATGATGACGCCTTCGAGGAGGTTGAGGAACACCACGCCGAGCACGGTCACCAGGTAGACCAGCAGATCACCGGTGCGCCGGGCGAGCTTGATGTGCGCGAGCTTGACCAGCTGGATGCCGACCACGATGAGCAGCCCGGCCAACGCGGACTTGGGAATCTGCTGCACCAGGCCGACGAGCGCGACCGAGAACACCAGAATCCAGATGCCGTGCAGCAGCGCCGAAGCGCGAGTGCGGGCGCCGGCCGCGACATTGGTGGCGCTGCGCACGATGACGCCGGTGACCGGCAGGCCGCCGAGCGCGCCGGAAACCATATTGGCCGCACCCTGTCCGACCAGTTCCCGGTCGAAGTCGGTGCGCGGTCCGGTGTGCATCTTGTCGACGGAGACCGCCGACAGCAGGGATTCGACGCTGGCGATCAAGGCGATGGTCAGTGCCGCGAGCACCACCCCGCCCCAGTCACCCGAGGGCAGCGACGGCAGTCCGATGGCGTCGAACAGCGAGCCGTTCAACACGATTCGCTCGGGATCGCCGGGCAGCACCAGCGACAGCACGGTCGCGGTCACGACGGCGACCAGCGGTCCGGGCAGCATCTTCAGCGGCCCGGGCACGTACTTCCAGCTGAGCATGATGCCGATGACGACGATGCCGACGAGGAAGTCGTCGCCGTGCAGATGCAGCAGCTGGTTGGGCAGTTCTTCCAGGTTCTCCCAGGCGGAACTCTGCGAGGTGCCGCCCAGCAGCACATGGAACTGCTGCAGCGCGATGGTGATGCCGATACCGGCGAGCATGGCGTGCACCACCACCGGCGCGATGGCCAGCGCGGCGCGCGCAATGCGGCTCAGGCCGAACAGAATCTGCAGACCACCGGCGAGCACGGTGATGAAACAGGCTGTCTTCCAACCAAATTCGCTGATAGTTGCGGCGACCACCACGGTCAGACCGGCGGCGGGCCCGCTGACCTGCAGCGGCGAACCGCCGAGCAGGCCGACCACGACACCGCCGACGACGGCGGCGATGAGTCCGGCCGCGATGGGCGCACCGGAGGCGACCGCGATGCCGAGCGAGAGCGGCAGCGCGACGAGGAATACGACGAGGGATGCAGGAAGATCGTGGCGCAGCAGAGTATCGAATCTGCCGGCGGTTCTGCCTGGCGGTGAATCGGTGTCGCGAGACATATTGCTCCTTGGCGAGCATGTACAGGGGCATCGAATTAAGGCTGCGGGCAGCATTGGCCGCAGACTCACCGGACGAGCAAAGGTAAGGCTAAAGGTAAAGACTTAGCAAAGTCTGAGAAAAGCTGCGCCACAAAGTTAAAGGGGTGTGAACCCTTTCGGATTCACACCCCTGCGGGCGAAAGACTCCCCGGTCGTCAAGCAGGTTGAGCAACCCGCCCGACGCCGTCGATCTCCGCGATCCCGTCCACCGTGACCTCCACCACGCGGGCGGTGGCGATGTCGAAGAACAGCCCCGAGAGCACGACGCCGCGCTCCTGCACCCCGCGCCGCACCACCGGATGCGCCGAGAGCGTCTCGAGCTGCACCGCCACATTCACCATGCCCAGCTGATCCACCGTCCCGAAGCCCGCCGCCTCCGCCGCGACCGCGACCGGATGCCCTAGCCGGAAGCGCTCGAGGCTGGGCCGGGCATGCGCGAGCCAGTCGTCGAGCTGGGAGCCGGTGACCAATTCACTGTGCAGCGCACCCATTGCGCCGCAACCGGAATGCCCGCACACCACCACCGAACGCACATCGAGCTTGTCGAGGGCGTAGATGAGCGCGGCCTCCATCGACGAGTCCTGGGCGTCGCGCGGAATCAGGTTGCCGACATTGCGGACGGTGAACAGGTCGCCGGGACCGCTGTTGGTGATGACGTTGGGCACGATGCGGGAGTCGGCGCACGTGACGAAAAGCGAGTCGGGTTCCTGGCCGTCGCGCAGTACCCCCAGGTGTGGGCGCATGACGTGTGCGTGGCTGCGGTGATAGGCCGCCACTCCCGCGACGATGCGGTCCACGTCGTTGGCGCTGCGCCGCCACGGGCCCAGCACCTCGTCGAGCAGGTGACGGGAGTGCCCGCGCGCGACCGGGCCGTCGGCGGCGTCGGCCATGCGGACCGCGCCGGATTCCACGAATTCGACCGTGCCGCCCTCGATTCGGTGCACGTCGGCCCAGTCCTGCAGGGCGTCGTAGGCGGCGTGGTCCATGAAGTCGACGGTCATCTCGATCACCACGTCGGTCCCGGCGGGCACCCGGTGCAGCTGGGTGGTGAGCTTGGGCAGCGCCAGGAAGGTGAAGCTGCCGTCGACGGTGACCCGCCAGCGCAACGGGTCGAGTTCCTCGGCGGCGACGTTGACCCGCACGACCCGCCACAGCAGCAGCGCGAAGGCCAGCGCGAGCCCGACCAGCATGCCCAGCAACAGATTCCAGAACACCACCACCGTGACCGTGGCGGCGTACACGAACAGGTCGCCGGTGCGCTGAGCCCGGCGGATGTGCGCGAGCTTGATCAGCTGGATGCCGACCACGATGAGCAGTCCGGCCAACGCGGCCTTGGGAATCGAGCGCACCACCCCGACCAGAGCCACCGAGAACAGCAGGATCCACAAGCCGTGCAGCATGGTCGAGGCCTTGGTGCGCGCCCCGGCCTTGACATTGGTGATGCTGCGCACGATGACCGCCGCCACCGGCAAGCCGCCGATCAGGCCCGAGACCATATTGGCCGCGCCCTGACCGAGCAGTTCGCGGTCGAGATCGGTTCGGCGCGCGGTGTTCTGACGCATCCGGTCCACGGCCACGGCCGATAGTAGGGTCTCCACGCTGGCGATGAGCGCGATGGTGACCGCCATCAGCGCCACCTGCGCCCAGCTGCCGTGCGGCAGTTGCGGCAGGTGCAGTTCCTGCAGCAGCGAGCCGTCGATGGAGATGCGCGCGACCCGCACCGGCAGCACGTGCGCGAGCAGCGTGGCCACGACCACCGCCACCAGCGGCGCGGGCACATTGCGCACGGGTTCGGGCAGGTGCCGCCAGCCGACCAGGATTGCGATCACGACCAGTCCGATGCACAGGTCGCCCGGGTGGACGGAGGCCAGCTGGTGCGGCAGCGCGACGATCGCGTCCCAGGAGGAGGTCAGCGAATCACCGCCCAGCAGCACGTGCACCTGTTCGAGCGCGATGATGATGCCGATCCCGGCGAGCATGGCGTGCACCACGACCGGTGCGATGGCGAGCACGCCGCGCGCGATCCGGCTGAGCCCGAACAGAATCTGCAGGCCACCGGCCAGGATGGTGATGAAACAGGTGGCGGCCCAGCCGAATTGGTTGATGGATTCGGCGACTACCACGGTCAGCGAGGCGGTGGGCCCGCTGACCTGCATGGTCGATCCGCCCAGCAGTCCGGCGACCACGCCGCCCACCACGGCGGCGATGAGTCCGGCCGCGACCGGCGCGCCGACGGCCACGGCGATGCCGATGGACAGGGGCAGCGAGACCAGGAAGACGACGAGTGAAGCGGGTAGATCGTGGCGCAACATCGCGGCAAGGCCGGGAAGCGACGTCCGTGGAGGCTGATCGGTGTCGGTGGACATATCTCTCCTTCGCCGGCACGGCTCCGCCGCCCGGTTCATCGGTCAACATGTACTGGCATCGAGAGGCAGCGGCGGGCGAGGCTGGAGAACCACGACGCTTGGCAGATCGCCGCGGGTAAGCGTAAAGACAAGGCAAAGGAAATGAAAAGCGTTTGCGGCAATTGAGGCGAACCGCTATCAAACTGTGACACAGCTCACCACGGGCCGCAAACCCCCCAGTTGTCACCGCCCGTTCACCACTTCGTCAGAGCGAGTCCCTAACCTTCCGCGCCGAACAGCTGTTTTCGAAAGGGTTCCGCGGTATGCCGCTCTCTCGCCGCGCCTTCGTCGCGGCCGTCGCCACCTCCGCATTCGCGACCGCGGGCTGTGGCAGCCATACCGACTCGAATCCCGTTCCGGCCGCGACGAGTTCGTGGACCCCACCGCCCGGACTGGCCGGTGAACTCACGCTGTACTCGGCCAATCCGCAGGACCTCACCGATGAACTGGTGGCCGCGTTCACCAAGGTGTCGGGGGTGAAGGTCAAGGTCTTCAGCGGTGAGACCGGCAAGATCACCGGCAAACTCGACAGCGAGGGCGCGCGTCCGGCGGCCGATGTGGTGTACCTGGCCTCCTGGACCCCGGCCGCCCAGTACAACCTCGACGGCCGCACCCTGGCCTACACGCCGCGCGGGGCCGACCGCATCCACGACGGCTGGATCAGCAAGGACCACGGCTTCGTCGGACGCGACGGTTCGGCACTGGTCATGGTGGTGAACTCGAAAATGGTGCCGCGCCTGCCCAATGACTGGGCCGATCTGGCCGCCCCCGAATTCCACGACGCCGTGATCATGCCCGATCCCCGCGAATCCGGTACCGCCCGTGACCTGCTCGCGGCCATGGTGAGCGCATGGGGCCGCGAGCACACCTGGGCCATGTTCGATGCCCTGTTCGCCAATGGGATGACGGTGCGCGGCGGCAACGGCCCGGCCCTGGACGAGGTCACCGCCGGGCACTACGCGGTGATCCTCGGCGGCGTCGACTACTCCGCCTACGACGCGTCGGCCAAAGGTGTTCCGCTGCGGGTCATCTCACCGTCATCGGGCACGGTGATCACACCGCGGCCCATCTTCATCCTGAACACCACCCGCAACCCCGTCGCCGCGAAAGCCTTGGTGGACTACATGTTCACCCCCGAGGCCCAGCAGATCACGGCCGCGCACAAGATGATCCCCGCCCGCACCGACATCCCCGTCGCCCCCGGCACCCGCACCTACGCCGAGGTCAAGCAGCTGCCCTTCTCCTGGGATCAGGTCAAGGGCAGCGGCACCGAGATCCTCGCCGATTTCACCGCGCGCTACCTGAGCTGATCACCCGCGCCCGTGCGCGCGTTCGTAGGCTTCGCGCGCGGCGGCCGTGCGGGCCCGCTCACGCTGATCGGCCAGGGCCGGGTCGAGCCCGTGTTTGACCAGACGTGCCCGGCGAAAGACGTACATGAGCGCCACGGTGAAATAGATCAGCGGCAAATACAGCAGCGCCATCATGGCCAGGCTCATCCACAGCGGCCCGGGGATGAGCAGGAACAGGCACAGCGGCGCAATGATCGGAATGAGAATCCGCAGCAGATAACGCCGTGCCGCGCCCGGTCCGGTCAGGTCGTCGATCACCCACTGCCCCATCGCGGGCGGCAGCGTCCCGCCGCAGATATAGCGCAGGCGCTCAACGAGATTCGGTTCGGTCGAGGCGTTCATCGGTACTTTCTTTCGGCCGGGTGCGGTGCGCTAGGCGAGGTGTTCGAGTGCTTCGGCCTGGCCGGCGACGACGCCGGTGAGGATGGCGCGGGCCACCGCGAGCAGCTCCGCGACCTGCGGTGAGGTGAGTTCGTAGGTGACCGAGAGTCCTTCGCGGCGCGCGGTCACCAACCCGGCGCGGCGCAGAATCGACAGTTGCTGCGACAGATTCGCGGCCTCGACCCCGATCTCGGCGAGCAGCTCCGAGACCGCGTGCTCACGCTGACTCAGCAGCTCCAGGACCCGGATGCGCACGGGATGCCCCAGGGTTTTGAAGAAGTCCGCCTTCATTTGATAGAGCGGCCGTTGCATTCCTTGCACAATTGCAGAGTTTAGCAACCAGCCAATCAGCTGGTAGTTTCGGGCGGTCCCGAACCGTGCGACCAGAGAGACCCACCGTGCCCATCGCCACCCTGAACGGCATCCCGCTCAACTACGACGTCACCGGGGACGGCCCGCTGGTCGTCCTGGTCATGGGTACCGGGAGTCCGGGGCGGGTGTGGCGGACGTATCAGGTTCCGGCGCTGGTGAAGTCGGGGTTCCGGGTCGCCACGTTCGACAATCGCGGGATCGCGCCCTCGGCCGAGTGCGCGCACGGCATGCGGATCGAAGACCTCGTCGGCGATACCGCGGCGCTCATCGAGCATCTCGGCGGGCCCGCGTTCGTGGTGGGCACGTCCCTGGGTGCGCGCGTCACGCAGGAACTCGCCTTGGCGCGACCGGATCTGGTGCGCAAGGCGGTCATGCTGGCGACCACTGGGCGGCCGCATCCGCTGGCTAGCACGCTGAACCGGGGTGAGCAGGCGCTGGCCGCACAAGGGGTGAAGCTGCCGCCGGAGTACGCGGCGGCGATCAAGGCGATGCTCAATCTCTCGCCGCACACGCTCGAGGCCGATGATTCCGCCCAGAACTGGCTCGACATCTTCGAGTTCTCGGCGAGCGCGGAGCCCGCGCCGGGTGTGCTGGCGCAGATGCGAATGGATCGCTCCGCGAACCGGCTGGCCGCCTACGCCCGGATCACCGTCCCCAGCCTGGTCGTCGGTTTCGCCGACGACCGCATGCTGCCACCGGTTTTCGGGCGCGAGGTGGCCGATGCGATTCCGGGCGCGCGCTTCGTCGAGCTCGACAAGTGCGGCCACTACGGCTATCTCGAACGGCCCGACGAGGTCAACCGCACCATCATCGACTTCCTCGCCGAATAGCTCAGCGCGCGAAGTCCTTGCGCTTGATCTTGGCGCGGCGGCCGTCGGGGTGATGGAAGACCAGGCCCTCGGCGAGATGGCCGGGGGCGAAGGCGCTGTCGAAATCGGCCAGGAATTCCCGTAGTTCGGCGTAGGTGCGGGGCACGTCGGCGACGACCGGCGGAAACAGGTTGAAGGCGGCGCAGATGTGCTTGTCGAGGCCGAGCGGATTGCCCTGGATGCGCGGGCCGAGCGCCTCGCAGGAGTGCTCGCCGTCCGGCCAGCCCGAGACGTCGGTGTTCGCGGCCGCGGCCAGGATCCACTTGTCCTCGGCGAGGTCCTCGTGCGCGTCGACGTACCAGCCGTCGGTGATGCCGGCCTGCTTCTGTTCCTTGCTGGGGTTGCGCCGCTTCTCCACGCGCACTACCTGTCCCGAGCGCACGGTCAGGCGGATATTGGTGCCGTCGAGCTTCTCGGTGGCGACGCCCTCGCCCGCGAAGACCCACGCGCACTCGGTGCGCGGGCGATCGAGGACCTTGAATCGGTCGACACGCTCGAACAGCGTCGGGATCTTTTCCATGGCCGGTGATCATTCCGGCTCGGTGCCGCGCTGACCAACACATTTAGCGCGCGCCACATTATTCGCTCCAGGTCGCTGTCTCGACAACGATTGTGCGGCCGGTCCGGAACGGGCGGCGGCCCGGACCGGCCGCACCCCGGTGAATTGCAGGGTTTCACCGGGAGTTTCGGTGGCTCAGTCGACGGGTTCCTGCTGGGTGGTGCAGTGGATGCCACCACCGCCGGCCGCGATGGCGTCGATATTGATCTGCACCACATGCCGATCCGGGAACAGTCGCCGCAGCGTGGACGCGGCCGCGGTATCGGTTTCGGGGTCACCGAATTCGGGGGCGATGACGCCGCCGTTGCAGACGTAGAAGTTGATGTAGCCCGCCGCGAAGTCGTCGCCCGCGCCCTTGTAGCGCAGATCCGTAGGCGCTTCGAGGGTTTCGACCTGCAGCGGACGACCCTGCGCGTCGGTGGCGTTGTGCAGGATGTCGAGATGCTTGCGGGTCACGTCGTAGTCGAAGGACTCCTCGTTGTTGTCCAGGCCCGCGACCACGACACCCGGTCCGGCGAAGCGGGCGTAGAAGTCGGTGTGGCCGTCGGTGATGTCGTGCCCGGCGATGCCCGGCAGCCAGATCACCTTCTTGATGCCCAGCAGGTGCTCGAGCTCGGCCTCCACGTCGGACTTCTTCCAGCCCTTGTTCCGATTGTTGTTCAGCACACAGGATTCGGTGATGATCGCGGTGCCCTCGCCGTCGACCTCGAGGCCGCCGCCCTCGAGCACCAGGTCGGTGTGCACGGTCTCGACGCCCGCGCGGCCGTCGACGAAGGTGGCCACCTTGCTGTCGCGGCGGTGCTGCTGCTTGCCGCCCCAGCCGTTGAAGTTGAAGTCGACACCGGCCTTGGTGCCGTTGCCCTTCACGAAGACCGGGCCGGTGTCGCGCATCCACAGGTCGTCGAGGTCGGCGGCAATGAGTTCGACGTTCGCACCCCCGAGCAGGTTGCGGGCCATGTCGAGTTCGTCCTGACGCACCAGCATGGACACCGGTTCGAAGCGTGAGATGGTGGTGGCGATGGTGGCCAGGTCCTTTCGGACCTGCGGCAGCAACTGCGCGCCCCAGATGGCCTCGCTCGCACCGAAGGCCATCCAGGTGCGCTTGTGCGCCGTGCCCTCGTCGGGCATCACCCAGTCGCGGCCGTCCTTGGCCGCCGAGGTGCCGGTGTCACCGTTGAACCACGAGGAGATCGGGCCGTCACAGGCCGCGGCCACCAGCCCGCCCATGGCCAACATTCCCGTTCGCATGAATCCGCGTCGTTCCATCTCGCTGTCTCCTTGTATGAGGGGTACGGCGCGGCGTTTCCCTCGGCGGCGCGCTGAAACCGATAAACCCGCTGGTAGAGCGGTCGTCCGCACTCGACGACCCGGAGCGGGCACCACGAACTGTATTCCTGACTAAATTTTCAGTCAAGAACTGCGGCGCAGGTCACGTGGCATGCCGAGTCCACCGATTGGCGCTCGATCATCGCGTTCGCACCTTCGGAAAGTCGTATATCTTTGCCCGCCAGCATCATTCGCGTCGCAACCGACCTAGGGTGACTACCGACCAAGATCATCGATGGAAGGGATGCCGGAGCGTGACGGGCAAGGGTGTGGAGTGGCTGGCACCGATCGAGGCGTCCACGCGACGGTTCCTCGCGACGGTCGAGGCCCTCCCCGAGGAGGCCGTCGCCGGTGATTCCCTGATTCCGCCGTGGACGCGCGGGCATGTCATCACCCATGTGTGCCGCGCGAGCGACAGCCTGGTCCGATTGCTGACCTGGGCTCGGACCGGAGTCGAGACGCCGCAGTACCCGAGCATGGACGCCCGGGCCGCGGAGATCGAGGCGGGCGCGGGACGGCCGCCGACAGTGCAGGCGGCCGATGTGGCGGCCAGTGCCGAGCGGTTCGCCGCGGCGGTGCACGCCTTGACGCCCGAGGCGTGGGAGCGGCAGGTCCGGCCGCGCACCGGCGAATTGCGGACCCCGGAAACGCTGGTGCCGATGTGGTTGCGCGAACTGGAGATCCATCACGCGGACCTGAACGCCGGATACTCGTTCGGCGATATTCCCTGGTCGGCGGCCCGGTGGATTCTCGACGATATCGCCGACGCCCTGGCGCGGCGCACATCCGGGGCTCCAGCGCTGGTGCTGCGGGCCAGCGACAGCGACTTCCAGCGCGATCTGACCGGCGACGGACACGCGACCGTCGAAATCGTTGGGACGCAAGCGGATCTGCTGGGCTGGCTCAGCGGACGGGTGCCCGCCGAGGCCAGCGGGCTGACCGCCGGGCGTGCCGATCCGGTTCCGGCCGCGCCGACCTGGATCTGAAGCGGCGGCCTGGATCTGATCCGGGCATTTTCGGCGGTCTTCCTATCGGTGTGGCGGCGCACCCGTCAGACTCGATGGGTATGACCACCGTCCGCATCACCGCTGCTCTGGCCGCTGCCCTCGTGATCTCGGGGGCCGTGGCCATCGGTCCGGCCGCCACGCCCGCGCAGGCGTACGGCCCGGCGTCGTGCGTTCCCGGCAATCCCGCCCAGCCCACCGGCGAGCTGTTCGCCACCAACAACACCGCCACCATCACCGATCCGGCCGATCCGCGGCTGTCGGATCAGCTGTCGCTGTTCGAGCTCGAGGTGAACGCGACCGCGCTCACCGAATTGGCCCTGCCGGTCGGGTCGCAACTGCTCGACGGGGTGTTCTGGTCCGTGGATTCGGGCACCACCACCTATGAGCGTTCCCGGCAATTCCAGCTGGCCTGTACCGATTACAAGAATCTGTGCTGGGTCGCCGACGACATCCGGGTGCGCGACAACCAGGAATCGGTGCTGACCTTCGAATACCTGCCGGGTGAGGACTCGCGCGCCAACGGTTTCACCGTCACCGTGCCCGGCATCGACCGCACTCGCTTCCACGATGCGCTGGTCGCCGATCCCGCGGTCCGCGACACCCTCGGGGGCGGCTCGGTCACCCAGGACGGTGCGCTGATCCTGGTGGCCGATCGCGGCGATATGGCGCTGGTCCGGGATTTCGTGACCGGTCTGGGCGCGGCATGGAATTCCGCTGCCGTCGTCTACGGTCACAGCGAATTCGTCCACTCCACGGGCACTTCGGCGCTCGCATGTGCACTGTGAGGACCCGCCGGGAGACTAGAATTCAGGGATGACGACCAGCAGGAACTCGGTTGTCGGAATTCGCGATCAGCTCGTGCGAGCCGCGTATGAGCTCTACACCCGCACCGGGGTGCGCGCGGTGACCTCCGACATGATCGCGGCTCGGGCGGGGGTCTCGAAAACCACTCTGCTCGAATACTTTCCGAGTCTGGACGAACTGGTGACGGTGGTGCTCGACCGCCGGGAGCGGCTGTGGACCTTCGGCCTCATCGAGGAACAGTCGCGATTACGTGGCGCCACCCCCGAGGAGCAGTTGCTCGCCATCTTCGACGTCTTCGACGAATGGTTCGCCGCAGCCGATTTCGATGCCTGCCTGTTCATCAATGTGCTGCTGGAAATGGGCGCGGAACATCCGCTCGGGCAGGCCGGCATCGAACACCTGCAGACCATTCGCGATATCGTCTCCGCCCGCGCCGAACGCGCGGGCCTATCGGATATCGATAATTTCGCGCGCTGCTGGCACATCCTGATGAAGGGCGCGATCGTGGCCGCGGCCGAAGGTGATCGGCAGGCGGCGCGCCGGACCAAGACCATGGCGGCGGCATTGATCCGGCTGCACCGCGACGCGGCGTGATCAGGCCGGGTCGAAACAGGTCAGTTCGCTCAGCGCGGCCAGTTGATCGAGGTACTGCGCCAGGGATTCGTGGCGCAGGCTCGGCTGCACGATGGTGGCTCCCGCGTCGGCGAGTTCGCCCAGTACCTGTTCGGCGTGTCCGGGATCGGCGATCGGGTCGATGCGGCGTGCGGTGCCGACGACCACCTCGAAACCCGGTGTGCGGCAGTCGAATCGATCCAGCCGCTGACGCAGCGCCGTCGCATCCAGTCCCGCCGGCAGCCAGCCGTCGCCGAGGGTGGTGGCCCGTCGCAGTGCCGCGTCGCTGACACCGCCCACCCACAGCGGCATGCGGGCCTGCACGGCGTGCGGTTCGACGACCAGTCCCGAGAATTGGTAGTGCGAACCGGAATACTCCGGCACCCGCTGTCCGAGCGCCGCGCGCAGGGCCGCCATGGCATCGTCGGCGCGGCGGCCGCGATCGGTGAAGGACGCGCCCAGCAGCTCGAATTCCTCACGCGCGGTACCGACGCCGACGCCGAGCACCACCCGTCCCCCACTGATCGTGTCCAGGGTGCCGTACCGCTTGTCAATGGCTAGCGGATGATGGTATCCGAGCACAATGACGCTGGTGCACAAGCGAATTCGTGTCGTGCGCGCCGCGAGATACGACAGCGTGGCCAGCGGATCCCAATACCGGGTCCCCCGACTGCCGCCGAGCATGGACGACTCCGACCGCTCCGCCACCGCGACGTGCTCACTGCAGGTCAGATGGTCGAATCCGAGTCGGTCCGCGGTCTCGGCGATGCGCGCGAGCTCGGCGATTCCCGCCGCTCGCTCCCACGCGGCGGACCGCCCTGGAATGTCGAGTACTACCGGGGTGGCGATCCCCATGCGCATAATCGTCGATCCTTCTGCCGCTACTCTCGGGGGATGAAGCGTACGTCCTTCGCGCGGTGGCCCTGCTCGGTGGCCCGGACCATGGATCTGCTCGGCGACTGGTGGACGCCGCTGGTGCTCCGCGAGGCGTTCTACGGGGTGCGGCGGTTCGACGAGTTCCAGCAGGAGCTGGGGATCGCGCGCAATACGCTCAGTGATCGGCTGCGGCGGCTGGTGGAGGAGGGGTTGCTCGAAAAGCGGCCGTATCACAGCGAACCGGTCTGGTACGAGTACGTGCTCACCGAGAAGGGGCGCGACTTCTGGGATGTGCTGCTGGTGATGTCGCGCTGGGGTGACCGCTGGCTGGCCGATCCGGACGGGCCGCCGGTGGTGCTCGAGCACACCGCGTGCGGGCACGACACCCAGCTGAAGGTGGTGTGCGAGCACTGCGATCAGCCGGTGCCGATCGAGGAGTCGCGGCTGCGCATGGGGCCCGGCTATCCCGAGCGGCTGCGCGAGCGGCCCGACATTCAGGCGCGTTTCGCCCGGCAGCAGGCCAAGTAGCTCGTCCGTAATTCCGTCGTTGACCTGCGTAGTCTATTTATGCAACCATCGTGGCAACAGCAGCTTTCACAGCGAGGTGACGCATGGAGTGGACCGGCGCGAAGTATGCCGATGGACCGACGGCGCAAGCCGACATCTGGATCGACGCGGCCCCGGAGGCGGTGTGGGCGCTCGTTTCCGATATCGCGTTGATGCCGCAGTTGAGCGCGGAACTGCAGTCGGCGCACTGGGTTTCGCCGGATACCCCGCCCGGCGTCGGCAGTGCTTTCGTCGGCAACTCCCGCCACGAGGCGCTGGGCGAGTGGTCCACGACGTCGCATGTGGTGGAATGGAATCCGCCGCACGCCTTCGCCTGGGCGGTGAACGATCCCGAGACGCCCTCCGCCACTTGGCGATTCACTCTCGAGGACGCGGACGGCGGTACCGCGCTGCGGCAGTGGGTCCGGATGGGCCCCGGCCGGTCGGGGTTGAGCTTCGCCATCGAGGCCATGCCCGACAAGGAGGAGAAGATCGTCTTCGTGCGCATGCGGGAGTTCGAGGCCGGTATGCAGAACGTGGTCGCGGAAATCAAGCGACGGGCCGAGTCGGCGGGTGACCGCTGATGCGCACCGCCACCACCGTCGAATTCTCCCGGGACGCCCAGCAGGTCGTCACCTTCGTCCGCGAGGCCGAATCGCTGGGCCTCGACATCTGCTGGGTCGCCGAAGCGTGGGGCTCCGACGCGCCCTCGGCGCTCGGCTATCTCGCCGCCCGCACCGACCGGATCCTGCTGGGTTCCGGCATCATTCAGCTCGGCACCCGCTCCCCCGTGGCGATCGCGCAGGCCGCGCTGACCTTGGCCGAGCTCTCGCAGGGCCGATTCCTGCTCGGCCTGGGCCCCTCCGGACCACAGGTGATGGAAGGTCTGCACGGTGTGCCGTTCGCCCGCGCGCTGACCCGTATGCGGGAGACGATCACGGTCATCAAGCAGGCGTGTGCCGGGGAGAAGGTCTCCTTCCAAGGCGATACGGTGCGAATCCCCTTGGACGGCAACAGCAAACCCATGCGCCTGTCGATCCCCGCCAACACCGACATTCCGATCTACATCGCCAGCATGTCCCCGAAAATGCTGGAACTCACCGGCGCGGTCGCTGACGGCTGGCTCGGTACCAGTTTCGTTCCCGAGGGCTCCGCGGCCTACTTCGACCACCTCGACGCGGGCCTCGCCTCCGCCGGCCGCACCCGCGACGATATCGATGTCTGCCAGGGCGCGGAGATCGCCATCTTCGACGACGAGGAAGCCGTCTCGCGGCATATCGCGGGCCGAAAGCTGGAGCTGGCCTTCAGCATCGGCGGCATGGGCAGCGCCAAGACCAACTTCTACAACGCCGCCTACGCCCGCCAGGGCTGGTCGGAGGTCACCGAGGAGATCCGCGCCCGTTGGCAGTCCGGTGACCGCGAGGGCGCGACCGGGCTGGTCACCGACGACATGGTGCTGTCGACGACCCTCATCGGCACCTCCGACATGGTCAAGCGCCGCCTCCAGGTCTGGAGCGATATCGGCGTGGACACTGTCCGCCTCTACCCGGCGGGCGACACCCTCGAGGCCAAACTGGCCAACCTCGCCCAGGCCCTCGACCTCATCGCCGATCTGGCTCCCGCACCGGCTATTTCGGCTTCGGAAGGCGGCCGATCTCGGTCTTCATGATGGTTTCGGCAGTCGCGCAGACCTTCGTCTTGTCGCCGGATTGCAAGCCGTCGACGATCAGGTTGAGGACCTCACGATTGTCGCCGACGGTGCGGTACACGTAGTCGAGGTAACAGACCCCATCGTCGGAGTCATCGATCAGCGCCTGCACACCGTCGCCGAGATCCACCGGGGAGGACGACCCGCCGCTCTTCCCCAACAGCTCGAAATCGGTTCTCACGCTGTCGGTGCCGTCCCACACGCAGGTGTGGGCGGTCACGGTGGTGGGCTGTTGCGGGAGCGGGCCGATCAGAGGATCGAGCTGCTCGCGAGGGATGAGCGCGCAGGGGTCGACCTCGGCCAACGTCGCCCGATCGGGATGGACGGGAATCCGGTGCCGGGTGGTGATCATTCCGGACAGGATCTGTTGTGCGAGAACGCAGCTGGTGCTCGGGTGGACCTGGAACTGGATGCCCCATTTCCCGCCCGATCCGGACAGATCCACGCCTCGGTAGCAGACATCGCCGTAGGCGGCCCCCGTGTCGGCGAGGATGGGAAACCCGTCGGCCGTCGCGCCGGTGGCCGTGGAGGCAAGGTTGATCGACTCCCCTACCTTGATCCAGAGGGATGCGTCACCCGATTTCACCTCGCAGCCGAACTCATCGCCCTGTGCCCACGTCCAACTCGACGTGTCGGCGGCGAAGCCGGACCCGTCCGGCACGGACGCGGGCAGCGACTGCCGCGCCCACGCACACGGATCCGCCGCACGCAGCTGAGCCAATCCCGGCTCCGGGAGATGCTGCCCGGCTGCGGGTTCCGGCTTCACGAGCACGGCGATTCCGGCCGCCACCAGGGTGAGCACGAGGACCGCCAACCCGGCGACAAGCCCGAGCCGACGTCCGCGCCGCGCCCGCAGCGCGGCGACCGTACCGGGGCGGGCCGTGCCGGTGGCGAGTCCGGCGTGCCGTCCCGAGCGCGAAATCACCTGTGTGGCATACGGACTGGCGACGATCCCGGAGAGTTGCCCGGCCTGCGCACGGATCGATTCGTGCACGGGCGCGGGCCACGGGGCGTCACCGCCGGGCAGCCGGCCCAGGTGGTCCAGCAATTGACCGGGCGTCGGCCGTTGCCGGGGATCCTTGTGCAGGCAGGCCGCGATCCAACCGCGCAACTGCTCGGGCACCCGGCTCAGATCCGGCTCGGAATGCGCGATATTGAACAGCGTGTACGCCATCGACGGGGCGGCGAACGGGGCGGCTCCGGTCGCGGCCGTGACCAGCAGCGAACCCAGCGCGAAGATATCGCTCGCCGGTGTGATCGGTTCGGCGAGCGCTTGTTCCGGTGACATGTAGGCCGGTGAGCCCAGTGCCGCACCGGTTTCGGTGAGGCCGCTCGCATCGTTCAGCTTCGCGATGCCGAAGTCGATGACGCGCGGGCCGTCGGCGGCCAGAATCACGTTGGCGGGCTTGAGATCCCGATGCACCAGTCCGGCGGCGTGGATATCGTGCAGCGCGACCGCCAGGCCGACGGCCAGCGCCCGGACGGCCGGGACGGGCAGCGGGGCGTGCTCGGCGATGACGCGGTCGAGCGGGACCCCGAGCATGAAGGCGGAGGCCAGCCAGGGCTGGGCGGCATCGACGTCGAAGTCGATGACCGGTGCGGTGAACGCCCCCGAGACGCGGGTGCTCGCGGAGATCTCCTGCCGGAAACGGGCCCGGTACTCGTATCCGTCGAGCAGGTGGGCGTGGATCTGTTTGATCGCCACCAGCCGGCCGTCGGGTCCCGCCCCGAGCAGCACCCGTCCCATGCCGCCCGCGCCGAGCTTGGCGAGCGTGCGGTAGCCGCCGATCATCACCGGATCATCCGGGCCGAGTGGCTGCGTCATGATTTCGCCAGCCGCGGCAGGATATCGGCGGCCAATTGCTCTGCCCGGTCACAGGCGTCCGTGGCGGCGGTCCAGCTGTTCACGCTGATCTCGGCTACTTCGGCGTGGTCGCCGGTGGTCAACCGGGCAATCCATCGGACGGCGCAGTATGCCGGGTTCTCGGCGGTGGTCGTGCGATACACGGTGTAGGTCCCGATCTGCCGGGGATCTGCCCCATTGCTGAACGAGAGATCCGGCCGAGACTCCTCGTCGAGGCGCAGCAGGAAGGAGTGGTCCGTGCCGTCCACGATGCACATGTCGAGGCTGGGGGTGAGCCGGGCGGGGTCACCGGCGATCGAACGGCTCAGCGCGGGATCGAGGACAGCGCAGGGGTCCAGGCGCCGGATCGAGTTCTCCGGCAGCTGTCTCTGCGGCACGTACCGGGTGAGCTGCTGTACGACGGCGACGAGGGCCTGCTCCGACAGCGCGCACAGGTCGTTTCCGGCGATGTCATCACCGTCGGTCGTCTGTGCCGTCATCAGGAGTCCGTCCTGCTCACTGTTCGGGATAATCACTCCGCTGTCGCAGATATCGGGAAAGACAAGACGCTGCTGCGCGAGGATCGGAGCCCACGCCACCGTCCGGCCGGTGGGGACCTTGGTCTCCAGCTCCTCCTTGGCACTGATCCCCACCAAGAGGTTGAACCTCCTGCGGTGGTTGTCCTTGGTGTAGTAGATCTCGCAGTCGGGCTGCCCATGGGATTCGGCATCCCTCGACTGGGTTCCGAACCTGTCGCCGAGCGCCTTGACCATCAGCGCGCACCCGTCGAGCTGACGTAGTTCCGCGGAGGTGGCGGTGACCACCGGATCCGCGATCGGCTGCGGATGTCCCGGCTGCTGCGCCCACGAGCCCGCCGCGAGCGCGGTCGCCGCCACGAACACCACGGCCGCCACCCCGGCCGCGAGCCGCCGCAGCCGATCGCGCCGCCGAATCCGGATGCGTTCCAGCTGATCCCGGTAGTCCGCCTCGCGTTCGGCGGAACTCACCCACCAGTCCGAGTCTGCGCGATGCGCACCGATCGTCGTCCGCACCGATTCGGGCCACACCGGTTCGGCAGCGATTGCACCTGCCGCTTCCAGCAACTGGCGGGCCGTCGGGCGCTGCGCGGGATCCCTTGCCAGGCAGGCGTTTACCACCTCACGCAACGACGGCGGCACCCCTCCGGTCTCGGGCTGCGAGTGCATGACGTGATAGAGGATCTGGGGCGTCGAAGTCCCGGGGAAAGGTGTCTCGCCGGTCGCCGCCAGCGTCAGGATCGCGCCCACCGAAAACAGATCGGCGGCCGCCGTGGCGGGCGCGCCCTCGGCCTGTTCCGGTGCCATGAAGGCCGGAGAACCGACGGCCGTACCGGTCACCGTGAGTTCACCGTCACCGTCGAGGGCGCGCGCGATGCCGAAATCGATGATGCGCGGACCTTCCTCGGTGAGCAGCACATTGCCGGGGGCCAGGTCGCGGTGCACCAAGCCGGCACGGTGGATCTCGAGCAGCGCGGCGGCGAGGCCGGTGGCCAGCAGCTTCAATCCGCCCAGGTGCAGGGGACCACATTCGGCGAGGACCGTCCGCAGATCGGGTGCGGGGAAGTATTCCGTTGCCAGCCAGGGACTCTCGGCATCGGCATCGCTGTCGACCACGGCCGCGGTGTACGCGCCGGTGAGCTGACGACCGGCCGCGACCTCGCGGCGGAAGCGCTCCCGGAAGTCCGGATCCTCGGCCAGGTGCGGGTGAACGAGCTTGACGGCCACCAGTTTTCCGCTCGGCGTGCGGCCCAGCAGCACCCGGCCCATGCCGCCGCGGCCGATCACGGCGATCATCCGGTTGCGGCCGAGCCAGCGCGGATCCCGGGGAGTCAGCGGTTTCATGCGGTCCTCACTTCGCGTCGCCCATCACCGCGAATTGGGCGGCGGCCAGCTGGCGCACCTCGATGTCGGTGTTCGCATAGACCATGGCGACGAACGCGTCACGGACGACGAGGCAGCGGAAACGACGCGGTTGCAGGATCAGTCCGTCTGGCTTCGACGCCTCGGCACACGTGGTGTCGGACTGCCCGGACACGCCCCGCACCGGCCGGTACTGCGACGTGTCGTCGCGCGTGGACAGCGTGCGGGCGAGATCGGCGGCCGCCGCTGCGTCCCGGGTGCGGAACAGATGCTTGTTGTGCGACACCGCGATCGCGGTGACTCCCCGCGTCGTGTACTCGGCGGCATCAGCGCCGGGCGTCCTCGACAGCACCGCGTACGCGTGCGGCCCGTAGACGGCGAAATCCTTGTCGTCGGGCAGGTAGTCGCCGGTCTTCACCAGCCGCGGGAGCAGCGCATCCGAATCCAGAGCCAGCGCAGGGAGATCCGTTGCCGAGGTGGGAGTGTAGGACTCCAGCGCCGCTTCCTGCCGCTGATAGGTGCGGGCGACCAGATCGGTGAGCGGCCCCAGATCCGGTGCGGGCAGTTCCGCCAGTACCCGGATGACGAGACTCTTCCAGGCCAGCCAGCTCCCGACATTCGCCACGCCGGGCCGCCAGTGGCTGATCGCCGTCGGCACAGGATCGATGGTGACGGGGACATTGTCGGTATTGGCTTGGAAGTCGGCGTGTTCCATGTCCGCGGCGGCGGACGCCGCCGTCGCCGGATCAGGGAATGCGAGCACCGCCACCGACAGGAACTTCCTGGGCGTGCTGTTGTCCAGATACGACTTGTTCGAGGCCAGCACAGCGAACCCGCCGAGCACGCTGTAGCGCTTCAGCGCCTGCTGCTGCGGCGTGGACAGGGTTTGGGTCACCCCTTGGAAATCGGCGACGACACCACCGCCGTGGCCTTGCGACAAATCCGGATCGATGTCGGCCGGGTAGACGATGTGCTCGCCCAGCCGCAACGATTCCGCCAGAATCCCGCGCGCCCGGCTCGGCACCCGGTCGTAATCCCCGTCCACCCGATGCGCCAGGTAGTGGCCGTAATCCGGTGCCGCACCAGCAGTCTCACCGCATCCGGTGGCAGCTGCGGCGAGGACCGCGAAAACGACTGTGGCCATGACTGTTCGGCGACTTCGTGCACGCACCAATCACTCCCCCGACCCGAGACCCCTTCGGCCCGCGAGACTACTCCAAACCATCCGGTATGTCACCGCGAGAACACCCGCCCCAGACCACGAACAGGCCGCACCTGGGCGGTCGGCCTAATCTCGAATGATGGTGGTGCCGATGACGAGTGCGGTGGGGCTGCCGCTGAGCCTGGTGGAGATGGTGACGCGGCGGGTGCGGGCCGAGGTGTTGAGTGGTGAGTTCGCGCCCGGAGACCGGATCGGGGAAGAGGCATTGTGCGGGCGGTTGGGGACCAGCCGCGCGCCGGTGCGGGAGGCGTTGCGATTGCTGGCGCAGGAGGGGTTGATCGAGCATCTGCCGCGGCGCGGGTTTCGGGTGGCGGTGTGGTCGGAGACGGATATCTTGCAGTTGTTCGAGTTGCGGCGGGTGTTGGAGCGACATGCGATCGAAAGCGCGTTTCCGCTACCGGCGCACGGGGATCCGTTGCACGGGGTGCGGGCGGCGCTCGAGGAGATGCGGTCGGCCGACGCGGCGGGAGACCTCCTCGAACGTGACAATGCCCATCGACGGTTCCATGCCGCGATCGTAGGGTTGGCGGGCAATCGGCAGCTGGATCTGGCGTACGAGCCGATCCTGTTGAAACTGCAGTTGCCGATGGCCCGGAACCTGCGCACCGAGGCGCGGATCGCACAGCGGCGCAATGGTGTTCGCAGACATACCGAACTGCTGAACGCACTGGAATCCGGGGATGCCACCGTCGCCTGCGAGGCGCTGCTGCGGCACGGGGAATTGGCCTACCTGGACCTCGATATTCGGTGACCGGGCTCCGCTAACACAGCGGATACATTGCGAGACCGTCGATTTCACACGTTTTGTCGACAATCGACAGATGCTGAATCCCGGTCCCACGGTGGCGGAGATCCTGGCCTCGCACGAGAGCGGTAGCGGCTCGCCGACGCATACCGCCGCCCGGGTGGCCGACGCCATCGCGGCGCGCGGCGCGGACGGCACCTGGATCACGCCGGTACCACGCGAACAACTGCTGGCGGCGGCCGCCGAGATCGAGCGGCGGCCGGGGGCGCGCACGCTGCCGCTGTACGGGGTGCCGTTCGGGGTCAAGGATTCCATCGATGTCGCAGGCTGGCCCACCACGCTGGCCTGCCCCGACTTCGCCTATACCGCCACCGAATCCGCACCCGCCGTGCAGCGGCTGCTGGACGCGGGCGCGCTGTTCGTCGGCAAGACCAATCTCGATCAGTTCGCGACCGGACTGAACGGCACCCGCACCCCGTATCCGATCCCGCGCAGCGTCTTCGGCAACGAATTGATCTGCGGCGGCTCCAGTTCCGGGTCGGCGCGCGCGGTGGCGCTGGGCGAGGTGCCGTTCTGCGTGGCCACCGATACCGCCGGATCGGGGCGGGTTCCGGCGGCGCTCAACGGGATCGTCGGCTGGAAGCCGTCACGCGGGCTGATCAGCACCGTCGGCCTGGTGCCCGCGTGCAAGTCGCTGGACTGCCTGACGCTGATGGCGAGCACCGTGGAGGATCTCGACCGGGTCTTCGACGTGATCGCGGGGGTGGATCCGCAGGACCCGTGGAGCCGGGCGCGCGGGCGGCAGTGGGACGGCAACCGCCTACGGGTCGGGCTGCCGGGCGTGCACGAACTGGAATTCTTCGGCGACACCGCCTTCCGCGACGCGCACCTGGCTATGCGAGATCGGCTGGTGCGGTTGGGTTTCGACGCCGCACCCACCACGCTCGCGCCGTTCCTGGCCGCGGGTGAGCTGCTCTACCAAGGTCCGTGGGTGGCCGAACGACTGGTGGAATTCGAGACCTTCCTGACCGAGCAGCCGGACTCCATCCTGCCGGTGATCCGCGAAATCCTCACCGGCGGATACCGATTCACCGCGGTCGACGTGTTCCGCGCCCAGCAGCGCCTGCAGGAACTGCGCGCGGAGGTGGCCCGGCTGTGGGCCGACCTCGACGTGATCATGGTGCCCACCATCGGCACCACCTTCACCGTCGCGCAGGTCCAGGCCGATCCCATCGCCACCAACACCGTGCTCGGCCACTACACCCACTTCGGGAATCTCCTCGATCTCACCGCGATCTCGGTGCCGGTCGGCACCACCGCCGACGGGCGACCGCTGGCGGTCATGGTCTTCGGCCCCGCCCTCGCCGACGATCTCGTGCTCGCGGCGGCGGCCCGGATTCTCGACGAGCCCCGCCCGGTGACGACGCCGGTGCCCTACCGGCTGGCACAGAAGGAACGACAATGACGGCCCTCCACCAGATTCCGGCGCAACCCGCCGCCTTCCCCTTCGACCCGGGCAGCCTCGCCCTACTGGTCATCGATATGCAGCGCGACTTCCTGCTACCCGGCGGGTTCGGGGAGAGCCTCGGCAACGATGTGGCGCTGCTGCGCACCGTCATCGACCCCCTGGCCGGGCTGCTGGCCACCGCCCGCGCCGCAGGAATCCCCGTCATCCACACCCGCGAAGGCCATCTGCCCGACCTGTCGGACTGCCCGCCCGCGAAACTGCGGCGCGGCAACCCCGCCCAGCGCATCGGCGATCCGGGCGCGTTCGGCCGGATCCTGGTGCGCGGCGAATACGGCCACGACATCATCGACGAACTCGCGCCGCTGCCCGGCGAGGTGGTGATCGACAAGCCCGGCAAGGGCGCGTTCTACGCCACCGAACTGCCGGACGTACTGGCACACAATGGTATTCGCTCACTGCTGGTCACCGGGGTCACCACCGAGGTGTGCGTGCACACTACCGTGCGCGAGGCCAACGACCGCGGTTTCGAATGCCTGGTCGTCTCCGACTGCGTCGGATCGTATTTCCCGGAATTCCAGCGCGTCGGCCTGGCCATGATCGCCGCCCAGGGCGGCATCTTCGGCTGGGTCGCCGATTCGGCCGCCGTGCGCGCCGCGCTGGACGCCGTCAGCTCCCCCACCCCGGCCCAGTGAACAGGAAGATCCATGTCCGTCGATACCAAGCTGCCCGGTGAAACCGGCAGTGCCGCACCGCTGTCGCTGCCGTGGTGGACCCGCGGCGACACCAACGCCTTCTTCGGCCTGTCGTTCAATATCCTCGTCAATGTCCTGACCCTGACCACGCTGTCGATCGCGGTGGTGAAGATCCCCAGCCACGACGTGCTCGGCACCGTGCTGCCCGCGCTCGGCGTCGCGCTGGTGCTGGGCAACCTCTACTACATGACCCTGGCCCGGCGACTGGCCCGGCGCGAAGGCCGCACGACGGTCACCGCGCTGCCGTACGGACCCAGCGTGCCGCACATGTTCATCGTGGTGTTCGTGGTCATGCTGCCGATCTACCTGAAGACCAATGATCCGATGCGGGCCTGGGCGTCCGGGCTGGCCTGGGCGTTCATGATCGGTGTGATCGTCATGATCGGTGCGTTCGTCGGGCCGTTCATCCGCCGCATCACCCCGCGCGCGGCCATGCTGGGCACCCTGGCCGGCATCTCCATCACCTTCATCGCCATGCGGCCGGCCGCGCAGATGTGGGAGGCGGCCTGGATCGGATTGCCGGTGCTGGCCATCATTCTCATCGGCTTCTTCACCGATGTGCGGCTGCCCGGCAATGTGCCGATCGGGCTGGTGGCGCTCGTGGTGGGTACCGCCATCGGCTGGATCGGCGGCTACATGTCGGTGCCGGATGTCTCCGCCGCCGCGCACGATATCGCGATCGGGCTGCCGAATCTGCGGTTGCACCTGCTGTGGGACGGGCTCTCGCACCTGGGACCGCTGCTCGCCACCGCAATCCCGTTGGGCGTCTACAACTTCACCGAAGCGATGAGCAATGTGGAGAGCGCGGCGGCGGCCGGGGACAACTACAACCTGCGCAGCGTGCTGCTGGCCGACGGGCTCGGCGCGATCATCGGCTCCGGGTTCGGTTCCCCCTTCCCGCCCGCCGTGTACATCGGGCATCCCGGCTGGAAGGACGCGGGCGGGCGCACCGGCTACTCGCTGGCCAGCGGCGCGCTGATCGGATTGATGTGCCTGCTGGGCCTTTTCGGGCTACTCGCCACCTTGCTGCCGATTCCGGCGATCGTGCCGATCCTGCTCTACATCGGCCTGCTGATCGGCGCACAGGCGTTCCAGGCGGTGCCGCGCCTGCACGCGGTCGCCGTGGTCGCCGCGCTGCTGCCGAACCTGGCGCAGTGGGGCACCGGCCAGATCGACAATGCGCTCGCCGCGGCCGGCACCACCGCCGACAAGGTCGGCATGGGCGCGCTCGGGCAGGCCGGGGTCGTCTACGACGGCCTGCGGACCCTCGGCGACGGCGCGGTGCTGGCCGGGCTGGTGCTGGGCACCATGGTGACCTTCGTGCTCGAGAAACGGTTCCGCGCCGCGGCTCTCGCCTCCCTCGCGGGTGCGGCCCTGGCCTTCATCGGGCTCATTCACGCCGCCGAGGTCGGCTGGGCCGCCGCGCCCAAGGTCGCCCTCGGCTACCTGTTCTTCGGCGTGGTGTGCCTGGCCTGTTCGTTCCTGCGCGGCACCCGCGCCACACCGGAACCCGAACCCGAACTCGCTGAAACGAGCACGGACTAGGTCTGACGGACCGGGGCGTAGTGATCGGTCTCCAGAGAGAACGTCCAGGCGACACCCTCTTTGGCGGTCCGGGTACCGGGCGGGACGCGTAGCCAGTAGGTGCGATGCGTGCCGTCCGGCTCCGGGGTGGAGTTCACCACCTCGACCATCACCACATCCTCGTCGTCGTCGAGTTCGATGCACCACAGGATGCCGGTCTCGTCGCGGTCGATCGGGCGCGCGCCGGATTCGGCGAGATAGCGGTCGTAGCCGAAGAATTCGAGCATGACGCGGCGGAGTTCGGCATTCTCCTCGGTGCGGATGCGCTCGGCTGTGAGGGTAACGAGGTCCTCGAACAGGGTTGCGGGGACCGGCATTCCACGCCAGGCGTGCAGGGCGAAACCGTCCGGGTAGACCAGCGCCGGACCGTCGGCGGCATGCAGGCGGCCCGCCTCGTCGCGCAGCAGCCGGGTGGGACGCTCGGTGAAGACGATGGTGTGCTCGAAGGGCCACCACCAGCCCGCGTGCCGGGCGACACCGGCCAGACCGGACAGGCGTTCGCTGTCGGGGAATGCCGACAGCCAGGCGGCATCGTGCTGGCCGAGAACGGCATCCAGCAGTAAGCCTTGAATGTCACGTTCGGCGACTGCGCGGCCGCGACGGTCGGCGGGATCGATGGTCACCGCGGCCTCCACGACACCGGTGGTGATGCGGTCGGTGAGAATGCGGGTGGTGTCCCAGAGCCGCGCACCGGTGGTGTTCCACAACTCGGACCATCCGGTCGGGCCCAATCGGTCGTGCACGGACCGGCGTTCGGCGGCCCAGGGCCGGGTGCGTACCTCATCGCGGACACTGCGGCCCGGATTGTGCAGGGCGCGGATGGCATTCACGGCCGCGAGCGGTGAGGCCGCCCAGACGTAGCGGGTCGGAGCGGCCAGGCCGGCGCTCTTGTACGCACGGCGAGCGGCCGCCTCGGCGGCGGGACGGTCGGCGGGGCCGGTGGCGGCCGCGACGGCACGCCACTCGTCCAGATTCTGCATGTGTAATCCCCTGGATAGCAGTCGGATCGGACTGATCAGCGACGATGAATGTCAGTCCGCGACGATGCGGACCGCGCCGGGAAAGTACTCGCGCTGGCGGATGACACGGAACCAGCCCTTGGGCAACGGGATCGGCGCATGCTCCTCGTGCACCACCCGACCACCCTCGGGGAGGAACATCAGCATGTGCTCGCCGGTACGGATCAACCGGCCGCGCGCCGCGACGGCATGAGCGTGGCCGGTGACCTCACCCAGTGCCAGCACCATGCGGCCGCGGGTGTCCCGCGGCTCGTCCGGCGTGGTGGCCGCGTGCGGCGGCACCTCGGCCTCGGTGATCGGCATGATCAGCACATCGCCCTGACGGAACATGGATATCCTCCCCGGAATCCGCCGGCGCCTCGGTGTCCGGCTTCCTGTCGAAACTAGCGCCGGGGTACGACAATTCACGCCGCTCATGCCCCAGTCCCGGCAATTGTCGGGCGGGCTTGGTAGAACTGGCTGCACAGCAGGATCAATCACCGCCACGGCGTACGGAGCCCGTCACATGACCATTTCGGAACACCTGCAGCAATTTCACGGTCTGCCCATCTTCGACTACCCCGAGGAGCACCCGGGTGTCGAGCTGCCCGCCCCGCCCGCGGTGGCCTGGCGCATCGCGATCGAGCCGTACGATTCCGAGGAGACCTGGCCGGAGGCCTTCGCCCGCTTCCGCGCCGAGGTCGACACGACGCAGGTGGTCGCGCTGGTCATCGGCATGTGGGGTGAGGCCTACGACCATCCGTCCACGCTGGTGATCGACGAACTGCTCGCCGTGCAGGCGCAATTCCCGGCACTGCGCGCCCTCTTCCTCGGGGAGATCACCTACGAAGAGGCCGAGATCTCCTGGATCCAGCAGTCCGACGTCACCCCGCTGCTGGCCAATTTCCCGGAGCTGGAAGAACTTCGGGTACGCGGTGGCGAACACCTGGCTTTCCCGCCGACCGCACACGCCAAGCTGCGCACCCTGGCGGTGGAGACCGGCGGGCTCGACGCGGCCGTGGTGCGCGATATCGCGGCCAGCACGCTGCCCGCGCTGGAACATCTCGAAATCTGGCTGGGGGTCTCCAATTACGGTGGCACCGCCACGATCGCCGATCTCGCGCCGCTGCTCTCGGGTGAGCGGCTGCCCAAGTTGACCTATCTGGGCTTGCGCAACAGCGAGATCCAGGACGAGATCGCCGCCGCGGTGGCGGCTGCGCCGGTGGTCGCGCGCCTGTCCACGCTGGATCTTTCGCTGGGCACGCTCGGCGACGAGGGCGCGGCGGCACTACTGCACGGGCAGCCGCTCACCCACCTGCGAACTCTGGATCTGCACCACCACTTCATCTCCGAGTCCATGCAGGAACGGCTGCGCAAGGCCCTGGAACCCGACGGCGTCAGCGTGGATCTCACCGAGAGCGAAACCGAAGACACCTCCGAGGATCCCCGCGACCGCCGCTACACCGCCGTGGCCGAATGAACGGTGCGGGGCCGCGGCTCGCGGTGGTCGGCAATCCGGGCAACCGCCGGGTGACGTTGTTCCAGGACGCGGTGCGCCGCGCCGGACTCCCGGCGGCGCGCGTGGTGCCGTGGCGTGAAGTGCTGTGCAGGGGTGCGGAATTCACCGCCGGGGAGTGGGTGCGGCTGGACTCGCCCGGCGAGGACGCCGAGGTCGAACGGATGCTGCGCGGCGTCGAGGATTCGACCCGGGTAGAAGGCAGCGCGATCTGGTACCGGCGGTTCCTTGCGGCCGCGCAGGCGGTCGGCGCACGTGCGCAGGCCGCCGGTGCGCGGCTGCTCGATGATCCTGACGAACTGGCGGTGCTGTTCGACAAACGCCGCTGCCACGGTGTGCTGCGGGAAGCCGGTGTGCCCGTCCCGTTCTCGCCGACCTCGGGTGTGGGCACGCCGATCTCCGGTTGGGCCGAACTGCGGGAACTCATGTCCGTGCACCGGCTGCCACGCGCGTTCGTCAAACTCGCACACGGTTCGTCGGCGTCGGGCGTGCTGGCGATCGAGACAGCAAGCGGCGGGCGCGTGCAGGCGACCACTTCGGTGCAGCGGGAACCCGATGGACGGCTGTTCAATTCACTGCGGGTCCGCAAATACAGCACGGAAACCGAGGTCGCGGCGCTCGTGAACGCGCTAGCCCCCGACGGCCTGCACGTGGAACGCTGGCTGCCCAAGGCCTCCCAATCCGGCCGCAGCGCCGACCTGCGCGTGGTCGTGGTCGGTGGCCGCGCCACCCACGCCGTCGTCCGCACCAGCCGCTCCCCCATGACCAACCTCCATCTGGGCGGGGCCCGAGGCGATCTCGCGGCAGCGCGCACGGCCATCACCGCCGCGGGCGGCAGCTGGGAAGACGCACTGGCCATCTGTGAGCAGGTCGCCGCGTGCTTCCCCGGGTTCTCGCGGGTCGGAGTAGACCTGTTGCCCACCAACGGGTGGCGGCGTTTCGCCATCGGCGAGGTCAATGCCTTCGGCGACCTGCTACCCCGGCTGACCGGCCTGGCGGGCAGTGGCGCCGAGCACGGCGACACCTACGACGCCCAACTCGCCGCGATCCTGCACCGCACCGAAAGCGACCAGCATGCCTGCGCCTGAACCCGATTCGCACCCCCGCTCCCCCTCGAGCACCGGGCCCGATCCGACCACCCAGTCGGACTTGGGTATTCGGCCTGACCTCGGTACTCAACCCGACTCAGGCGCGCAGCCTGGCTCGGGTACTCAGCTTGATTCGGGCGATCCGCATGATCGGGGCATCGCACCCGATATGAACGAGGTGATCGGACGGGATGACATCCTGCTGGTCACCCTCGACACGCTGCGGTTCGATGTGGCGGCCGAGCTGGCGGCGGCGGGGCGGTTGCCGAATCTGGCCCGGTATCTGCCCGGCGGCGGGTGGGAGAAGCGGCATGCGCCGGGGAGTTTCACCTATGCGTCGCATCAAGCGATCTTCGCGGGGTTCCTGCCCACGCCCGCGTCCCAGGGGCCGCATCCGCGGCTGTTCGCGGCCCGGTTCGAGGGTAGTGAGACCACGGCCGGGCGGACCTTCGTCTATGACACGCCGGATTTCGTGTCCGCACTGGCGGGGGTCGGCTATCACACGGTGTGTCTCGGCGGGGTCGGGTTTTTCAACAAGCGCGGCCCGATGGGGTCGGTGCTGCCCGGACTGTTCGAGGAAAGTCATTGGGAGGCCGAGTTTTCCGTCGCCTCACCGACCTCCTTCGAGGCGCAGATCGTGCGCGCCGAGGAGGTGGTGGCGGCACTGCCCGCCGAGCGCAGACTGTTCCTGTTCGTGAATGTGTCGGCGCTGCATCAGCCCAACTGGTTCCATCTGCCGGGCGCGACCCGGGAGGCGGGCGATTCCCGCGAGACCCACGCCGCCGCACTGGAATACGTCGACCGCCATATCGGCCGGTTGTTCGCCGCCGCGAGCAGCCGCCGCCGCTGCTTCGCCATCGTGTGCTCCGATCACGGAACCGCCTATGGCGACGGCGGTTTCACCGGGCATCGGCTCGGTCACGAGGCGGTGTGGACGGTGCCCTACGCGCAATTCTTCCTGGAGAGATCCGCATGACTTCGATCGCGCCCCGGCTCCGGCCGAATCAGACTCCGCTGCTACCGGATCGGACCCGGCCATATCAGCAGTATGTCTACGGCTACCCACACAAGACGGCGTACCGTCCACTCGGGGCGGATCGGCCGCCGCTGGGCGAGCTGTGGGCCGCGGAGCCCAAGCATGCTTTGTCGCTGTACGCGCACATCCCCTTCTGTGAATACCGGTGCGGCTTCTGCAATCTCTTCACCCGGGTCGGTGCGCCCGAGGATCTCACCGGACGCTATCTGGACGCGATGGAACGGCAGGCCGAGGCCGTCCGCGCGGCGCTCGGCGACGGACCGATGCGGTTCGCCGCGGCGGCGTTCGGCGGCGGCACCCCGACCTTCCTGAGCGCCGGTGAGCTGGAACGGCTCTGCGACATCATGGAAACGCGGATGGGCGCGGACCTGCGGGCGATCCCGCTGTCGGTGGAGACCTCGCCCGCCACCGCGACCCCGGATCGGCTGGCGGTACTGGCTGCCCGGGGCGCGACGCGGGTGAGCATCGGGGTGCAGAGTTTCGTGGACACCGAGGCGCGCGCGGCGGTGCGGCCGCAGCGGCGCGCCGAGGTCGAGGCGGCGCTGGAAGCGATTCGGGCCGCGCGGATTCCGGTGCTGAACATCGATCTGATCTACGGCATCGACGGGCAGACCGAGGCCACGTGGCGCACTTCGCTGGACGCGGCGCTGGCGTGGCGACCCGAGGAGCTCTACCTGTATCCGCTGTACGTACGCCCGCTGACCGGGCTCGGACGATCGGGCCCCGACGGGTCATCGAGCGAGAACGTATCGGGCGCAGCGGGCTTATCGGACGCCGATGCCGACTGGGATGCGCAGCGGCTGCGGCTGTACGCGGTAGGACGCGATCATCTGCTCGCGCACGGCTACGAGCAGCGCTCGATGCGCATGTTCCGCCGCATCCCGGGCGCAGGCGACGGTCCTGCCGTCCTCGCGGCCGGTCCCGACGACTACGCCTGCCAGACCGACGGCATGATCGGCCTGGGCTGCGGTGCCCGCTCCTACACTTCGGGGCTGCACTACTCGTTCGACTACGCGGTCGCGACCCGCGAGGTGCGCGGCATCATCGACGAATACACGCGGACAACCGATTTCAGCCGTGCCGAGGTAGGTCGCCGGATCGACGCCGACGAGGCGCGACGCCGCCATCTGCTGCAATCACTGCTGCAGGCACAGGGCATGGACGTGACCGCCTACCGGGAACGCTTCGGCGACCACCCCGCCGACCACTTCCCCGCCGAGCTGGCCGAGTTCGCCGAATCCGGCTGGCTGGACCTCGACTGCGGCCCGGACCTGCTACGCCTGACCCCCGAGGGCCTGGCCTGGTCCGATGCCATCGGCCCGCGTCTGTTCTCCCCCGCCGTGCACGCCGCCATGGCGGCCTACGAAGCCCGGTGAGCCACCGTGGATCTCACCGTTCTCTACCGCGGCCCACTCGCCTCCTGCGACTACGACTGCCCCTATTGCCCGTTCGCCAAGCGCCGCGACAGCCGCGAGCAGTTGCGCGCGGATCGCGCGGCCCTGGAACGCTTCACCGCGTGGGTCGCCGACCAGCCCGGGGATCGACTCTCGATCCTGTTCACGCCGTGGGGTGAGGGTCTGGTGCGCTCCTGGTATCGGCGCGCGCTGGTCGAACTGTCGCATCTGCCGAATGTGGCGCGGGTGGCGATCCAGACCAATCTCAGCTGCCGCACCGACTGGCTCGCCGACGCCGACCCGCAGACCTTGGCGCTGTGGTGCACCTACCACCCCGGACAGACGCCCTACGAGCGCTTCGCCGCCAAGTGCGACGACCTGGCCCGGCGCGGCACCCGCTTCAGTGTCGGCATTGTCGGCTTCCCCGAGCATCTTCCGGCCGGGCGGCGACTGCGCGCGGATCTGCCCGAGCACATCTACCTGTGGGTCAATGCCCCCGAGGGTCACCCCCTCTCCGACGTGGACGCCGCCGCCTGGACCGAGCTGGATCCGCTGTTCCCCTACAGCCGCCACCCGCATCCCTCGGCCGGAATGCCCTGCCGCACCGGTGAATCCGTCATCTCCGTCGATGGTGACGGCACCGTGCGCCGCTGCCATTTCGTGCGTACCGAGCTGGGCAACCTCTACGACGGCAGCTACCGCGCCGCCCTCACGCCCCGCCCGTGCCCACTGGCGGTGTGCGACTGCCACATCGGCTACGTCCACCTCGAAACGCTGCCGCTCTACGACGTCTTCGCCGGCGGCGTGCTCGAACGCGTCCCGAGCGGACTCACCTAGCCGAGGTCGTCGGTCTCCTCGAGGAAGATCCGCAGCCCCTCCCGGATCTTGCCGGCCGCGTTCTCCAACTGCTCGGGCGAGAGCGTCTTGCCGAAGGCCGCCGCCTTCAGCAGCTGCCGCCGCACCTCCTCGAGGTTCATCGTCGCCCAGTCGCGTCGTGAGAGTTCCGGCATGGCCCGGTACGATACCTCGAGTAGAACGTTTGTTCGAGTGGCGGCCTGGGTACACCGCCAGGGTTCAGCCGCGCCCGATGTAGGGCATGGCGGTGGCCATGACGGTGAGGAACGGGACATTGGTGTCCAGCGGAAGCTCGACCTGCTGGGCGATGATCCGGGCCACGTTGGCGGCGTCGATGGTGGGTTCGGGGCGGATGCTGCCGTCGGCCTGCAGCGAGCCCGCCGCGATGCCCACGGTGAGTTCGGTTGCAGCATTGCCGATATCGATCTGCCCGGCGGCGATATTGTGCGCGCGGCCTTCCAGCGCGAGAGTCTTGGTGAGCCCGGTGATGCCGTGTTTGCTGGCCGCGTAGGAGACGGTGTGCGGGCGCGGCGTATGCGCGGAGATGGAGCCGTTGTTGATGATCCGCCCGCCCTGCGGGGTCTGGGTGCGCATCAGCCGGAAGGCGGCCTGCGCGCACAGGAACGCGCCGGTCAGATTGATATCGACGACCTGCCGCCACTCGGCGACGGACACCTCGTCGATCGGTTTGGTGGGTCCGAAGATTCCGGCATTGTTGATCAGCACGTCCAACCGGCCCCAGCGCTCGACGATATGCGCGAACACGGCGTCCACGGCGGTCTCGTCGGTGACATCGGCGGCGAACGCCTCCGCCGTACCCGGACCGGGCGCGCTGGCGACCGCCTCATCCAGGGTGGCGGCGGTGCGGCCGACGGCGACGACCCGGTGCCCGGCCGCCGTCAACACGTGGGTGATGGCGCGGCCGAGTCCGGTCCCGGCGCCGGTCACGAGAACGATCTTGGAATTGGTCACCCGATGAGCCTAGGCAGGCCGCGGGACGCGGCGGCGGGCGGCATCGAATATTTCAGCACGAGGATTGCACGGCACGGAACCCTTTGCAGCCCAAGCTGATCGCGCAGCGTACGCCGTTTCGCTCTGCTAATCTCTGGCAGGAGCGTTCGGCGTGGAACGAGAGTTCACGAGGGCCCGCTTCAGCTTTGGGGGGATACAAGTGCTGTTCGTGGTGTTTTCGGCGACCCATTCGGGCTGCCGACAAGTACAAGGATCGTAGAGTGGTGACGCTGCGCGGCGTCGGCCGCTCCACCACACGGCCGGATGGTGAGCGCCCCGCAGGGCGTAGCCCCCGCGTCCTCGTCCGACACGATACCGAAAAATCTTACACTGCACAGGATTTGGCCGACGCACGGCTCACAAAGGCCACCGTCACCGGCGACATCCTCGACGGCGTTGGCGAGATCGTGTCATTCCGCCATCTCGAGGGCCGCAAACGACGACTGCTGACCACCGGGCTCGCACTGATCTCGGCGGGTCTGGGCGGCGGGTACGTGTGGTGGCTGATCGACAATGGCCTTGCCGCGCAAGAGAAGTACGACCAGTTCGGGGCGATCGCCATCATCATGGTGACGCTGGTGGTGACGGTGGAGGCGATCCGGTTCGCGCTCGTGCTCGCGATGTCATTGACCACCGCACTGGCGCGCAAACCGGTACCGATCCGGGCGCGGGCGGGGCTGGATGTCGCGCTGCTGATCACCTTCGTGCCGCGCAGCGAGGATATCGCGGTGCTGGAGCGAACCCTGCTGGCCGCCAAGGAGATCCGGCATCGCCAGCCCGGCGTGTTCGATGTGTTCGTCCTGGACGAGGGCGATCCCGACCAGCCCGATCGGGTCCGGAAACTGGTGGCCGCCATCGATGCCCGCCCCGGCAATCGGGTGCGGTATCTGACGCGCGGCGGCCGCGCGGAATATCAGCAGCGCAAGGGGCCGTTCGAGACCCGCACCAAATTCGGCAATATCAATGCCGGGCTGGACATGATCGGCGCGGACACCGACCTGCCGCGCTACGACGTCATCCTGGGCATCGATCCCGACCACACGCCCATGCCCGAGTTCGGGGAGCGGATGCTCGGGTACTTCAACGATCCCGATGTCGCGTACGTGGCGGGCCCGCAGGCGTACGCCAATGCCGAGGCCAATGTGGTGGCCAAGCTGGCCGAGAGCCAGCAGTTCGTGTTCCACAGCCTGATCCAGACCGCGGCCAACGCGCACGGTGGGCCGATGCTGGTGGGCACCAGCTACGCCATCCGGGCGAGCGTGCTGCGCGCGATCGGCGGCATCCAGTCGTCCATCACCGAGGATATGGCGACCAGTTTCGCCATTCTGCCGCAACGCAATCCGGAGACCGGGCGGCAGTGGAAGGGCGTGTACACCCCGGATCTGCTGGCCCACGGTGAAGGGCCCGCCTCGTGGGGTGACTTCTACAAACAGCAGAACCGGTGGGCGCGTGGCGCGATCGAGCACATGCTGTTCGGGCCGTTCGTGCTGCAGATGCTGCGCATGTGGCGAGCGCCGGCCCGGATCGTGCACTACCTGCTGCTGATGGCGTTCTATCCGGTGATGGCCACGGTGTGGCTGCTGGGCGCGGCCAATGTGGCCATCTTCAGCTGGTACGGGGTCAGCGGCGCGGTGGTGTCGCCGGGCAGCTGGTTCCTGTTCTACGGCTGGGCCTCGGTCAGCCAGATGGCGCTCTACACCTGGGTGCGGCGGCACAATGTGAGCCCCTACGAGACGACCAACTCCTGGGGCGTCTACGGCATGTTCATGAGTGTCATCACCGCACCCGTGTACGCGAATTCGCTGGTGAAATGCCTGCTGCGGCGGCCGGTCGGCTTCGACGTCACGCCCAAGGGGTCCAAGAGCCGCGAGGACGGCTGGTTCACCTTCCGGCTCAATGTCATGTGGCTGGCCTTCTATGTCACCGTCATCGTGCTCACCACGCTGCGCGGCTGGGCCGCCCCGGCCACCCTCATGTGGCCGGTGTTCGGCGCGCTGATCTCGGCCGCGCCGATCCTGGTGTGGCGGCTCAACCCGCTCTGGGTGGCGGCCGCCGCCCGCCGGAAAGCACGGGCGCGCACCGAAATCGACGTCGTGGAGGCGACCGAGGAGGAGCAGGCGTGCTGAAGAAGACGCCGACCCGGTTCGTGCGCTGGGTGGTGACCGTCGTGGTGGTCGGCACCCTCGCCATCGCGACCACCGCGACCGCGGCGGCGCTGTATCACCGCTTCCAGCACAATCGGCTGATCAATTCCGATGACTACAAGGCGAAATACGGTTACTGGGAAGTGGTCACGCTTCCGAAGGACATCGACGCCAATATCATTCACTCCGTCGTACTGCCGACCGGGAAGGTGCTGCTCATCGCGGGCAGCGGCAACGACCACCACAATTCCGACAAGGGCATCTACAACTCGCTGATCTTCGATCCGGTGACCCGCACCGCCAAACGCATCGACACCCCGGTGGATCTGTTCTGTTCGGATCAGGCCTATCTGGCCGACGGGTCGGTGCTGATCGCGGGCGGGACCGGCAGCTATGAGGTGCTGCCGGAGAATCTCACCCATGCCGGTGGTTACGTGACCATCCGTAACGAGGATCCCGACCACCCCGGATTCGTGCCCAAGGGAACGACATTCACGGGTAAGGACAGCGGGAAGGTGTACCGCTCAGACCGGGACATCACCGTGCCGCCGGCCGCCAAGGACCCGGTCACCTACAAGGTGTCCGCGACCGACCGCAATGTGTATGTCGCGGCCGACGCCACCGGCACGGACGGCGTGTGGGATCGCAACGACCACTACATGATCGGCGGGCTGACCTACGCCCAGCAGCAGAACCTGTACGGGTTCGCGCCGGAGATGGCGTTGAAGAAGAAGGAATATCAGGGCATCGACTCCTCGTATCTGTTCGATCCGTGGACGGAAACCTATGAGGCCGTGGGCAATATGAACTATGCCCGCTGGTATCCGACGCTCACGCGATTGCCCGACGGGCAGGTGATGGTCACCTCCGGGCTCGACGGTTCCGGGCGAATTCTGGACGGGCAGACCGAGATCTACGATCCGGCGACCCGCGCCTGGGTGGAGCGTGACGATCTGCGCCGCATCTTCCCCACCTATCCGGCGGTCTTCCAGACCGCGACACCGGGCCGGCTGTTCTTCAGCGGGCCGAGCACCGGATGGGGTCCCGCCGAGGAGCATCGGGATCCGGGAATCTGGAATCTGACCGACAATTCGTTCACGCTGGTGCCCGGGTTGCGGGATCCGAACATGCTCGAGACCGGGTCGTCGACGTGGCTGGGGCCGGTGCAGGATCAGCGGCTGCTGGTGGTCGGGGGCGGCGGGGTCGGCGATTCGGCGCTGTCGACCGGACGCATCGACATCGTCGATCTGAAGGCCGCACAGCCGAAGTTCGAGCCGCTGGCGGTGCTGCCCCAGGGCACCCGCTATCCGAATCTGGTGCCACTGCCGAGCGGGGACGTGTTCATCACCAACGGCGCCAACGACTATCGAGGACGCGGGGCCAGCGACATCCTGGCGGCGTATCTGCTGGATCAGCAGGGCGGACTGCATCCGATGGCCGATCCGACGGTCGGGCGCGACTATCACTCCACGGCGGTGCTGCTGCCGTCGGGACAGATCATGACCGACGGGTCCAATCCGCTGTTCGCGGACAAGAAGAACACGCTGCCGGGCAAGTTCGAACGGCGGATCGAGATCTACACGCCGCCTTACCTGTACAAGCCGGACGGCGGGACGGTGGCGCGGCCGGTGATCACCGGCGGGCCCGGGGAGATCCAGCGGGGCACCAACATCGAGTACACCGTCGGCAGCAGCCTGCCCGAGGTACCCGGTGCGGCACAGGTGAAGTCCATGCGGTTGCTCGCCCCGGCGGCCATCACGCATGTCACCGACACCAATGAACGCGTGATCGACCTGCCGATCACGCGCACGGATTCCGGTATCTCCGTATCGGTTCCGGACAGCACGACGATCGCTCCGGCGGGCTGGTACATGCTGTTCGCGGTCGATACGGCCGGGGTGCCGAGTGTCGCGAAATGGGTGCACCTGACGTAGTCGCTAGGACAGCTGATCCAGTAGTAGTTGCCGGTCGAATTCACCGGCGGCGGCGTCACTGGTGCCGCAGCGCCCGTCAGACTGCCCGGGATTCTTGATGAACGCGTGGGTCACCATGGCGTCCCGGTCGAAGCGGGTGCCCGGCACGCTACCGACCTTCTGCCCCTTCGGATTACACCAGTCGACCAGGTCGGCGGTATTGGGTGCGCCGTTCACCGAACTGTCGATCATCACGAACAGTTGATGCCCGTAGGCCTGTTCGATCCGGGTGGCGTAGGCGCGGATCTCGGCCTCGGGCCGCCGATTGGCCACATTGAGCGCGATACCCGCCACCGGTTGGGTGGGGCTGACACTGTGCAGCAGTTCCGCGACCCGGCTCGGATCCACCCAGGTGCTGTTGCCGACATCCAGGTAGACGGCAGTCGCGGGATTGTGCTGCAGCAGTTGCCCGTACGCGTACCCGAGCAGTGCGAGCCGGGACGTGCGGTCGGCATCGTTCATCTCCGTGGCGTGCGCCAGGGCGTCCGGCTCCAGCACGACGATTGCCCGATCCTGGCCGATGGCGTCGCTCACGCCGCGGATCCACTGCCGGTAAGCGTCCGCACCCGCCTGTCCCCCACCGGATTCGCCGTGCAGGTCCCGGCCGGGAACGTTGTAGGCCACGAACATCGGGATCGCGTCGGCCGTCTGCGCCCGGGCGACATCCAGGTGGATCGTCGCGGTCGTCACGTCGAGATCGTGCGGCAGCCATTCGGCGACCGGCGTCCGGATCAACCGTTCGAGATTGGCGCGCACCTGCGCATCCGTGACGGTCGGCAGGGTCGCGCGAAGATCCGCGTAATACCCGTCATTGGATTGCAGCAGCAGTTCCCCACTGGGCGGGGCATTCCGGCCGGGCGCGGTCACCACGGTTGTCCCCGGCCCTCGGCCGCACCCGGTGAGAAGCAACTCCAACACGACCGCGCCCAGTATGCCCACCCGAATCAACCGCGACCGCCCCCAACTCGATCGTCCCCCACTCGATCGTCCTTGCCCCATGCCACACAGTATGCCGTTCCCCCACAATTGATTCCGCGCAAGGTGATCCCGACCGTCGTAGACCCTGTGCTCAGAAGACGAACCCGCGCAGCGCCAGAAAGCGCAGCCCGCCGACCGCCGCCATGATGGCAATCACCGCGCCCGCTTGGGTGAGCTCGCCGAGACCCGGGGCCCAGACCTGCAGTGCACCGAGCGCCGCCGTACTGATCACCAGCCCCACCGCCGCGAGTCCGCCGCCCTCCCATTGCGCAGTGAACCATCCGACCTTGCCCGCCGCCCGGAACGTCAACCGGCGGTGCAGCTCATTCGCGATCACCGTACTGACGATCGATCCGGCAATGTTCGCGACCAGCGGGCCGACACCGTTCATCGCCATGAACAGCAGCGCATACGAGACATTGCTGAGCCCGCCCACCACGGCGAACCGGATCAGCTGCGCGATCGCGTGATCGCCCCGCAAGAACCCCCGGTAGTCGATATCGAGGGTGGTCCAAGGGGCTGGTGCGGCAAGTGCGGTGCTGTTCACACAAGCACTGTCTCCACTCGCGCTGACACCACCCTGACGTCGGCCTGACACGCCCCTGTCGTGGCGTGTGCATGCCGACCGGCGGTCCCATCAAGATCAAGGTGTACTCACTGCGGTGAATCGGACAAATTTCCGCAGTGAGTACACCCTGCCCGCTCGACGGAGCTAGGGCTTCTTGCCCCAGTTGGGGTCTCGGCGGCGGAGTTCCCATTGGGCGATGGAGCGCTTGTGGACCTCGTCGGGGCCGTCGGCCAGGCGGAGGGTGCGCAGGTGGGCGTACATGGAGGCGAGGGGGAAGTCGTCGGAGACGCCTGCGCCGCCGTGGACTTGGATGGCGCGGTCGACGACCTTCAGGGCGACGTTGGGGGCGGCCACCTTGATGGCGGCGATGACGGTGCGGGCGGCCTTGTTGCCGACCGTGTCCATCAGCGAGGCGGCCTCGAGGGTGAGCAGGCGGGCCATGTCGATCTCGATGCGGGATTCGGCGATCCAGTCCTGGATGTTGGCTCGATTGGCCACGGGCTCACCGAAAGTGGTGCGGGATTGGGCGCGGTCGATCATCAGGTCGAGGGCGCGTTCGGCCATGCCGACGGCACGCATGCAGTGGTGGATGCGGCCGGGACCCAGGCGGGCCTGGCTGATCATGAAGCCGTCGCCTTCGCCGGCGAGCAGGGCGGTGGCGGGGACGCGCACGTTCTCGAAGGTCACCTCGGCGTGGCCCTCGCGGTCCTGGTAGCCGAAGACCGGCAGACCGCGCTGCACGGTCACGCCGGGGGTGTCGAGCGGGACGACCATCATGCTCTGCTGACGGTGGACCGGCCCGGTCGGATCGGTCTTGCCCATGACGATGAGGACCTTGCAATTGCGGTGCAGCGCATTGGAAGTCCACCACTTGCGGCCGTTGAGCACATAGTCGTCGCCGTCGCGTTCCATGCGCAGCTGGATATTGGTGGCGTCCGAGCTGGCGACGGCGGGTTCGGTCATGGCGAAGGCGGAGCGGATGTCACCGGCCAGCAGCGGGGCCAGCCATTCGCGCTGGTGTTCCTCGGTGCCGAAGAGGGTGAGCACCTCCATATTGCCGGTGTCGGGGGCACTGCAGTTGGTCGCCTCGGGCGCGAGATGCGCACTGCGGCCCATGATTTCGGCCAGCGGCGCGTATTCGAGGTTGGTCAGGCCGGGGCCCCACTGCGGGTGCGGGTGGAAGAGGTTCCACAGTCCGCGCTTGCGGGCCTCGGTCTTGAGCTCCTCCACGATGGGCGGCTGGAAGTGCGGATCGCCGGCCTCGGCCATCTGCGCCTCGTACACCGTCTCGGCGGGGTAGATGTGCTCGTCCATGAAGGCCAGCAGATCATCCCGGTAGCGGCTGGCCCGCTCCGACAGCTCGTACATCGAAACTCCTGACGGTGGCGTGAATTTCCGTTTCGGACCGTACGTGAACTTGACACCGGATTCAACTATGGGCGACCCGGCCCTGCTCAGGGCTCCCGCAGCGCGGAGATGCCCGCTCGCAGCAGCGGTTCGACGGCATCGCCCATGCGCTCGAAGCCCGAACCCACCGTCTGACCGTGGATGAAGCGGAAGTAGATGCCCTCGCTGATCACCGCGAGCTTGAACGACGCCAGGGCGACATAGAACCCGATATCGGTCAGATCGCGACCGGCACGGCTCGAATACCGTTGCAGCACTTCGGCTTCGCCGGGGTAGCCGGGCGCGAGCGCCACATCGCTCACGCCGAGCATGTCGAGATCGCTCATGCGCTGATACACCAGCAGCAGCCCGATATCGGTGAGCGGATCCCCCAGGGTCGCCATCTCCCAGTCGATGACGGCCGCGACCCGGTCGGAATCGTCGACCAGCACATTGTCGAGGCGGTAGTCGCCGTGCACGATCCCGGTGGGCGATTGCGCCGGAAGGTGTTTGCCCAGTAGTTCGTGCAGTTCCAGTGCGGCGGGCAGCTCGCGGCTGTAGGAGGCGTCGAGTTGCTTCTTCCAGCGCCGCACCTGGCGTTCCAGGAAACCTTCGGGACGGCCGAAGTCCCCCAGCCCCACCGCACCGGGTTCGACGGTGTGCAGCGCGGCGAGGGTGTCGATCAAGCCGGTGGCGATGACGCGGGTCCGGTCCGCGCCCAGCGCGACCAGTTCGGCCGCGGTCCGGTAGGGCGTGCCGACGATGCGTTCCATGACATAGAAAGGCGCACCGATGATTTCGGGGTCCTCGCACAGCGCGTAGGTGGCGGGCACCGGCACCCCGGTTCCGGCCAGGGCGCTGATCACGCGATGCTCGCGGGCCATATCGTGCGCGGTGGCCAGTACGTGGCCCAGCGGCGGCCGCCGCACGATCCACGCCGAGGTGCCGTCGCCGACCTCATAGGTGAGATTGGATCGTCCGCCCGCGATCAACCGGCCGGTCAGCGGCCCCTGCACCAGGCCGGGCCGGGTTTCGGCCAGCCAGCGGGCAAGTCGGTCGAGGTCGAGGCCCGGTAGCTCGGTGTGCTGCTCGTCGCTCATCTGTGTCCCCGCTCAGTGCTGCTGCTCGACGGATTCCAGCAGGCGTGCCTGATAGTGCCGCATGCCCGACAGCCAGCGGTCGTAATCGGCACCCTTGCGACGGTACATATCCAGCACCTCCGGGTGGGGCAGGATGAGGAATCGCTCGTCGTCGACCGCGGCCAGCACCAGTTCGGCCACCGCGTCGGGGGTGAGTACCGCGCCCGCGGAAGTGACCGCGCGGGTGGCGGCGACACCCAGCGCGTCCCCGGAGTTCTCGCCCGCGCGCAGCAGCGCGGTCTCCACGCCCATCGGGCACAGGCAGCTGACCCGGATGCCGCGATCGCCGTAGGTGACCGACAGCCATTCGGCGAACCCGACGGCCGCGTGCTTGGTGACCGAGTATGCGGCCGAACCGATCTGGGTGAGCAGGCCCGCCGCCGACGCCGTCCCGATGAAGTAGCCCTCGCCGCGTTCCAGCCAGCCGGGCACCAGCAGCCGGGCCGCACGGATGTGGGCGTTGAGGTTCACGTCCAGGGTGAGCGCCCAGTCCTTGTCGTCGCCCAGCCCGACCGGACCGATCACACCCGCGTTGGCGAAATACAGGTCGACCGGGCCGAATTCGGCCTCGCAACGGGCGATCAGCTCCTCGATGCGGGCCGGATCGGAGACGTCCGCCCCGACCGCGACGGCCGCGCCGGGGTGATCCGCGACCAGCGCCGCGGCCACCGCATCGGCGGCCTGCCCGTCCAGATCCGCGACCACGACCCGCGCGCCCGCGCGCACCAGCCGGGCGGCCAGCGCGCCGCCGATGCCGCCACCACCGCCGGTGACAATGGCGTTCCTACCCGCGACCTGCACGAAAAGCTCCCTTCGGCCCACACCGGCAAGCGATTTCGCCGTCGGGCTGGATCGGGTGTGCCGGTCGATGGAAATATGAAACCTACGTCGGATTCAAGTTGACGGTCGGTCCGGCGTCAACCAACACGGTCGCGAGGTGGACAACCGGTGCAGGGACAACAGCGGGTAGACGAGTGGAAGCGGCTGGGCAGCACGCAGGTCACGGCGAACGGGATCGATTTGCGTGTCGTCGAGCACGGGACGGGCGCGCCGGTGGTGTTCTGCCACGGCTTCCCCGAGCTCGGATTCTCCTGGCGGCATCAGGTTTTCGCGCTCGCCGACGCGGGCTTCCGCACGCTCACCCCGGACATGCGCGGCTACGGCGGCAGTTCCCGGCCGGAGCGGATCGATCAGTACGACATGGTCACCATCTGCGGGGATCTGGCCGGATTGCTGGACGCGTACGGGCTCGAGGACGCGATCTTCGTCGGCCACGACTGGGGTGCGTCGGTGGTGTGGCACATGGCCCGGGAGTATCCCGACCGGGTGCGCGCGGTGGCCGGGCTCAGCGTGCCGGCGACGCCGCGCTCGTCGGGACCGCCGACCGCGATCATGCGCTCGCGCCTCGGCGAGGAGTTCTACATGATCTGGTTCCAGGAGCCGGGCGTGGCCGATCAGGTGTTGAACGCCGATGTGCGCCGCACCCTGCAGCAGGTACAGGTCGAAATCCTGCGCGCACAGAACTTCCAGGACACCAGCCTGCCGATGCCGCCGCTCCCCGAGTGGCTCGATCCGGCCGAATTCGATTACTACGTCGAGTCATTCACCGCGACGGGGTTCACCGGTGGCCTGAACTACTACCGCAACCTCGATCGCACCTGGGAGCGCACCGAGCACCTCGAGGGCGTGAAGATCGGCCAACCGTCGCTGTTCATCGCCGGATCCACCGACCCGGTCATCCAGTTCACGCCGCTGCACAAGATGTCGGCACTGCTCAGTGACCTGCGCGGCTCGGTCATCCTCGACGGTGCCGGGCACTGGATCCAGCAGGAACGCCCGGACGAGGTGAATGCCGCGCTGATCGAATTCGTGCGCGGGCTCGGCTGAGCTACTACTCCGGCCGCAACTGCAAGGCGTTGGCCCAGAGGTCGGTCAGGGTGGCGACCAGCTTTTCGAACGGGATTCGTTGCTGCTGAACGAAAACCAGGTTGGCCATCCGGCTGACCATCCCGGACAGGGCGTGGGCGGTGATCATCGGGTCCAGGTCGGCGCTGGCGCGGCCGGACTCCTGCAGTTCGCGGATCATGCGGGCATTGCGCTGCGCGAAGGCTTTTCCGCGTTCGACCCGCAGTCGACGGAAATTCTCGTCGATGTGCGTGACCTGCTCGAACAGCGCCATCAGGCGCGCATTGCGCTTGTAGGACAACAGGTAATCGCGGTGCGCGGCCTCGATGAGGGCGCGCGGATCGGTGATGCCGCTGCGTTCGCGCACGTGCGGGTGCAGCATCTCCTCCGACACCTGCTCGACCAGGGCGGCGAAGATCTCTTCCTTGCTGTCGAAGTAGGTGTAGAAGGAGCCCGAGGCCATGCCCGCCGTCTTGGAGATATCGGCGATCTTGGCGTCCAGGTAGCCGTCGCGTTCGAAGACCTCGCGGGCCGCGGCGATCAGCGCGCCACGGGTCCGCTCACCCCGCTTGGTACGCGGGGCGGCACGGCGGGATTCGCTCTCGCCTGTACTCGGTTGCGACGCCAACGCTGATCACTGCCTGTCGTTCTGCGGACTGGTTTTCAGGCGGACACCGTATCAACCGGTGCGGGATCCGCCGATGCACGGTTACCCGGCGTGCGCCGCCATCCGGCGATCGATGACCGGCAGCGCGAACTCCGCCCAGCGAATGTTCTCCTGCTCGAAGGAGATTCCGCGCAGCAGGGTCAGATACGGGCCGATGCGTTCGGCCTCGGCTAGATACGCCTGCTCGCTGCGACCGTCCAGCAGGCGGTGCCGCAGCCGCTCGTAGCGGGCCAGCTTCGCACGCGACCACTCCAGCTTCGCCACGATCGCAGCACGCACGGCGGCGGCGTCCTCGCCGTCCATGGCCTGCACCTTGACCATCATCTCGTCGCGGATGGCGGTGGGTTTGGCGGGCTCGGTGATGAATTCGCGCAGGACCGCGCGCCCGGCCGGGGTGATGGCGTGCAGGCGTTTGTTGGGGCGGCGCTCCTGCTCCACCAGCCGCGTCTCGATGAGACCGGCCGCGGCCATCCGCTCCAATTCCTTGTACAGCTGCTGCGGGGTCGCCAGCCAGAAGTTGGCGACCGACGCGTCGAAACCCTTGGCCAGGTCGTAGCCCGAAGCCTCACCTTCCAGCAGGGTCGCCAGGATCGCATTGCGTAACGCCATCAGGACAGGCTACCTAGTCAACAAATTGCCCGTGTGTGCGCGGACATCGGCGGGCGGCGCGGCGAATGCGCGCGAGTCACGGCGTGGCTGCCGCCGGAATCGGCCGAAATACGGCAGGCCATGCAGACTGGTGCGGTGGATGATGCGGAGCGGTTGATCGTGGTGGATGCCGCCAATGTGGTCGGTTCGCGGCCGGACGGCTGGTGGCGGGATCGGGCCGGAGCCGCGCGCCGCTTACTGGCACAGTTGACCGTGCTGCGTGACCAGCTACCCGAGCCGACCTCGATCGTGGTGGTCCTCGAGGGCGCCGCCAAACCCGCCGCCGATATCGAACACGAGGGTCTGCGGGTCGTGCTGGCCGACCGCTCCGGCGACGACGCCATCGTCGAGGTGGTCGCGGCCGCCACGACCGCCGACGTCACGGTGGTGACCGCCGACCGCGAACTCCGCTCCCGCGTCGAGGCATTGGGCGCTACCACGGTCGGGCCCACCTGGCTCTGGGACTTCTTCCGCTGAGGCGACATGGGTGGAATACCCTGACCGGACCCCGAACGGGTATCCCCCGTGGGTGGGATTTGCGAGGCGGGGTTTCCCGGTAGCTTCGGAACAGTGCAGTGGCCATTGAATGTTCGCCTGCGCGGTGTGGTCCTGGTGGTGGGGGTGCTCTGCGCGTCAATGATGGGTCTTGCCGTGGGGACCGCGCCCGCCGCTCACGCCGATGGGGCGGTGAGCGGAGGGGATCTCACCGTGGCGGAGTCGTTGGGGGCTCGGGAACTCACGGTGGTGGTGCGGCGCAGCGAGCCGGGGCCGCTGCGGATCGATGTGGTCACACATACCGGGACCGCGCCGGGAACGCTCACCGTTACCGCTGTGCCGACTGATCAGGGTGGGGAGAAATCCTCGGGCACTGTGGAACTCGGGGCCCAGCCCGGACCATATTCGACGACGCTCCGCGTGGACCATGCCGGACCGTGGGAATTGTCGGTCTCCGACGGGCAGCGCACAGCACGGATTCCGTTCCTGGTCGCGGCACGCGTGGTGACGCCGTGGGAGCGGGCCGCCTACGGTGGCTTCTTCGCTGCCGGGGTGCTGCTGCTGGTCGCGCTCGGCACCGCGCTCATCTCCAAACGCGGCTGGCCGACACTGATTCCGGTGGGAGCGTTGATTGCCGCCCTGACCGTCGGCACCACCGGGGCCGTGCTGTCGGGCAGTGCGCCGCAGGCCCGCCCGGCCGGCAGCCTGCTCGATCCCACCTCCGGGAACATCGGGAACCCCTATCCGGAGCGCGATCTCCCGCTGACCACGAATTACTCACGGCCGCCCGCGAATCTGACAGTGCGTGCGGCACGCCCCGCCGACGGCGCGGCAGGCACGGAAGTGCAACTGTCGCTGACCGATTCGGCAACGGGCCGTCCCGTGGACGATCTACTGGTCACCGACGACGCGCTCCTGCACCTGATGGTCGTCGGACCGAACGGCCGGTTCTTCCATCGCCACCCGATCCGCACCGCACCCGGCGAATACCGAGTCGAACTGGGACTCGGCGAACCCGGCGACTACGCCGTCGCGGCAGAGATCGCCCGCCGCGGCGGCGGCGTACAACTCCTGCGCTCCGCGCTGCACGTCGGCACCGAATCCCTCTCCACCCCAGCCGATCCCGGCACCGTAACTCCGGCTCCGGGCTCAGCCACCCTCACTGCCACCGAGGCGATTGCGGGTGAACCGACCACGCTCACCGCAGCATTCGGCGGCGCGGCCGATCTGCAGCCGTGGCTGGGAATGCTCGGCCACCTCATCGCCGTCGGACCTCTGCCAGACGGGGTACCGACCGGGGTGGGTGCCGCCACCGCGCCGATCTGGGCCCACGCGCACGCCATGCTGCCACTGCCTGCCCTCGGCACCCAGCCGCCGGACGAGACCGTCGCCGCCTACGGCCCGAATGTGGCCTACACCTTCACCTTTCCTCAGCCCGGCCGCTACCTCGTCTGGGCCCAAGCAGAACGGGGGTACTCCGTCATGACCGTGCCCATCACCCTCGAGGTACGGCCGGGGGCCGTCCAATGACCACGCCGGACGAACCGACCCCGCCCCGCGAACCAACGACGCGACGGGGGCTGACTGGACGCAACGGGGTGATTGCGGCTGCGGTTGCCGTGCTGGCCGTTGTGCTGGTGGCGTGGTGGGTGTGGCCGTCGGACGGTGCGAAGCCGGTGTCGCGGAGTGCGGCTGGGCCGTATCTGGTGCAGTTGCGGGTGGATTCGCCGCATACCGGGGATAACACCGTGGATCTCGAGATCACCGATCAGCGGGGGGATTCGGCTGCGCCGGATCGGGTTTCGGTGGAGCCCGCCATGCCGCAGATGGGGCATGCGTTGCCGCCGAGTACGGCCGCCGTCGTCACTCCGGGGCATTACCGGGCGACGGTGAATCTTCCCATGCCGGGACAGTGGGAGATCGCCGTCAAGCTTTCCGGCGCACCGGGGTCCGGTAGCGCCACGTTCTCTGTTCAAGCCAATTGACAACTGGAGCAGCACAATGGATCTCACAGCCACCGCGCGCGGCGTCACCGCCGAGGCGAGCGCGCCGATCACCCTCAGACCTTGGCTACCCGCGGCCATTCTGTTCGCGGCCAGCCTGACCTTCTCCATCGGCTCCACCTGGGATATCCAGTGGCACTCCGATGTCGGGCCGGACACCTTCTTCACCCTGCCGCATCTGTTCATCTACGCCAGTGCCGCGGTCGCCGGATTCACCGGCCTCACCGTCATTCTCGTCACCTCCGCGGCCGGACGGGCCGGGCGGCGGGTGGACGGTGAGCTGGGCGGGCCCGGTATCGGGGTGTTCGGGCGCACCTTCACCGCACCGCTGGGATACATGGTCGCGTCACTCGGCGCGGCTTCGTTCCTGCTCTACGGGCTGTGGGATCTGTGGTGGCACAGCCTCTACGGGTTCGACGCCATCATCGATTCGCCGCCGCACATCGGTTTGTTCCTGTCCAGCACGGTGATCTCGGTGGGCACGGTGATCGTGTTCGCGGCCGCGCGGGCGCACCCGTGGGGGCGGATCGGGGCGCTGTTCGCGCTCGCTCACCTGGCCACCAACAGCACGGTGACCGCGCTGGCCGTGCAGCGGCTGAGCAACGGCAGCGTGCGCTGGACGGTCGCGGTCACCGCGTTCATGGTGATCCTGATGCTGATCGCGGGCGCGGGATTCACCCGCTGGGGTGCGACCGTCACCGCCGTATTCGGCTCCGCCACCCAGGCCGTGTTCTGGTGGTTCGCGCCGTGGGCGGCGCGTGCGTACGCCGATTTCGTGGGATTGCCGATGCGCGAACACATTCGGGGCATTCCTTCCACGCCCGCGTTGATCCCGTTCGTGCTGATCCCCGTCGGCCTGGTCATCGACCTGCTGCTGCGTCGTTCCGGCAAAGGCTCGGCGCGGTTGCTGCCCGCCGTCGCGGGTGCGGTCGGCGGCGCGATCATCGCCGGCGCCAGTCCGGTGCAGAGCGTCCTGATCTACGAGGCCCGTTTCCACTTCTCGGCCCTCTTCCACAGCGCCCACTACGGGACCGCCGCGGTCATCATCGCCACCACCGTCGCCGCCGCCGTGTTCGGTGCGCTCGGCGGATTCCTCGGCTGGCGCTTCGGCGAGATGCTGCGCCTGACCGCCCCGAGCCAGGAGGCCCTCGCATGATCAAACGACTATTCGGCGCCGCCGCAACGATATTCGCGGTACTGGCACTGTCCCTGACGGGCGCGGGCACGGCCTCGGCGTATCAGCCGGTCAATATCGTGCACACCGAGCATGTGCAGGCGGGGCCGTACTCGCTGACCATCGGGTTCAGCCAATGGCCTTTGCGTGCCATGCAATCGCTGGACTTCACCTTCATCCCCGACGGCGGGATCGACGACAAGTCGGGCACGCTGAGCGAGATCCAGCCCAATGGCAAGGTGCGCCACCAGGAACCGCTGTCGCGGCATCCGCGTAAGCGTGAAGACTGGGGCCTGGACGTCCGCTCCCTCGACCAGCAGGGAGCATGGACCTTCCGTTTCGCCATCGACGGGCCGCAGGGCCACGGCGAAGGCGACCTCACCAACCTCACGGTGCTCGAACAGCCCGGTCCCCCACTGGGTATCAGCTGGGCGGTCAGCAGCATCCCGCTGATCGGTCTGATCGTGTTCCTCGCCTACGCCTGGCGGCGGACCCGCCGCAGCCAGGCTCTCCAACCGGCCTGAACCTACCTGTCAGGCCGGGTCTTCGATGAGGTGGAGGCGGCGGGACAGGTCGGAGGCGAAGAGGCGTTCGGGGTCGACGGCGTCGCGGATGCGGCGCCATTCGGCCAGGCGGGGGTACATGGCGCGGATCATGTCGGGGGTGGTGCGGGAGTCCTTGGCGAAGTAGAGGCGGCCGCCCGCGTCGAGGACGCGCTGGTCCAGTTCAGCGCAGAAGTCGCCGAGGCCGGGCTTCAGCGGGAAGTCCAGGCTCAGCATGTAGCCGGGGTGCGGCCAGGACAGCGGGGCGGGGTTGCTCGCGCCCATGCGCTTGAAGACGTTCAGGAACGAGCGGTGACCCAAGTGGGCGATCACCCGAACCGCTTCGGCCATCTGCGCTTCCGCACCGAACGGCATGGAGAACTGGTACTGCAGGAAACCGCGGCGGCCGTAGGCACGGTTCCATTCCCCCATCAGATCGAGGGGGTGATAGAACTGCGTCAGATTCTGGATGCGGCCGCGGGCGCGACGCGGGTAGATGCGGTGGGCGGCCTCGGCGGCGACGCGGATCGTGAGGTTGTTGACCATGCCGTTGGGGAAGATGTCCGGCACGGTGAACAGTTGCGGTGCATCGAATTTCAAGGGATTGCTGCGCAGTTTGATCGGCAGCTGGTCCACGGTGGCCAGCGAGCCGCGACTGAAACCGGCGCGGCCGAGCTTCGGGCCGGTGCTGATGGTGTCGGGCACCGACATCGAATACTCGTAGCCGTCATCGGAACCGCCGGTCAGCAGTTCCATGGTCTGCTCGAGGTTGTCGGTGCGGTCGTTGTCGACGATGAAGTACGCGGTCTCGGTGTGCTTCATGCGGACGCGCGCGCGGGTGATGATGCCGGTCAGGCCCATGCCGCCGACGGTGGCCCAGAACAGATCCGCCTGCGCGCCTTCGGGAGTCAGGGTGTGCACGCTGCCGTCGGCGGTGAGCAGATCCAGCGACACCACGTGATTGCCGAAACTGCCGTGCGAGTGGTGGTTCTTGCCGTGGATGTCGGAGGCGATCGCACCGCCCACGGTGACCTGGCGGGTGCCGGGCAGCACGGGCACCCAGAGGCCCTGCGGCAGGCCGACCTTCATCAAGGTGTCGAGGCTGACGCCGGCGTCCGTGTCGATGATGCCGCTGTCGGGGTCCACGCTGTGGATGCGGTCGAAGGCGGTCATGTCCACGACCAGGCCGCCGCCGTTCTGCGCCGGATCGCCGTAACTGCGACCCAGGCCGCGGGCGATGACGCCGCGCGCGCCGGCCGCACCGACCGCCTTCGCGACGGTCTCGAGGTCGGGGGTCGAAAGCACCTGCGCCACCGACGATGCCGTGCGGGCCCACCCGGACAGCGAACGTTGATCGAGCACCGATCCCCCTCTGATGTGATTCACCTCCGCCACGGTAGCGGCGGCGGCGAGCACGTTCAGGGTGATGCGGCTCACTCCGCGCCGGGAGCTCGGTGCGCGCGGCGGCCACTCACTTCGCGTCGGCGTAGCACTCGACGATCGCTGTGGTGAAGGGGAATCGGACCGGGGTGGGGCCGAAGGCGAGGCCGCCCGCGGTGTCGGCGGCGGTGGCGATCAACGCCGCGACCGCCTCGGCCTCGTCGGCCGGGCAGTGCACGATCACCTCGTCGTGCTGGAAGAACACCAACTCCCCGCGCAGGCCCGCCTCGTGCATTGCCTTCCGTAATCCGGCCAGCACCAGCAGGGTCCAGTCGGCGGCGCTGCCCTGAACGACGAAGTTGCGGGTGAAGCGGCCGCGCGCGCGAGCGCGCGGCGTGCTGGAGTAGCCCGGACGCTCCGACTCCGGGTCCGGCTCGTCGAATGCGGTGGTGGGCGGGCAGGTTCGGCCGAACCAGGTGCGCACCAGCCGCCCCTCCTCCCCGGCGGCGGCCGCGTCGTCGACATAGGCGACCGCGTCCGGATAGCGGCGGCGCAGTTCGGCCATGTGGGTCAGCGCATCCCCGGAGGTCTGACCGTAGATCGCGCCCAGCATGGCGATCTTGGCCTGGGCGCGATCCCCACCGAAGGCGCGGGCCGCGAGATCGGCGTACAGGTCCTCGCCGCGACCGGCCACCTCCGTCAGACCCGGATCCCGCGAGATCGCCGCCAGCACACGGGGTTCCATCTGATCGGCATCGGCGACCACCAGCCGCCAGCCCGGATCGGCGCGGATCGCACGGCGGACGAGTTTCGGAATCTGCAGCGCGCCACCACCATTGGTGGTCCAGCGCCCGGTAACGGTACCGCCGGGCAGATATTCGGGGCGGAAGCGGCCCTCGTGCACCCACTGCTCGATCCAGGACCAGCCGTGCGCGGTGTAGAGGCGATAGAGCGACTTGTAGGCCAGCAACGGCTCGACCGCCGGATGATCGATCTCGCGCAGTTCCCATTTCCGGGTGGAGGACAACGGGATTCCCACGCGGGCGAACGCCTTGATGATCTCGGCGGGCAGATCCGGGCGCACACGGACACCGAAGGCGCGCGACACCTCGTCGGCGAACTCGGCCATCCGGCGTGGTTCACCACCGCCGGGCATCCGTTCACCCAAAGTCTCGTCGAGCAGTTCCCGGTGCAGATCCGCACGCCACGGAATCCCGGCCAGCGACATCTCGGTGGCCACCAGCAATCCCGCGGATTCGGCGGCCAGCAACATGCGCATGCGCCCTGGATGCTCGGCCCGCGCGGTCCGCGCCACCTGACCGGCGTACACCTCCAGCAGCGCCGTGAATTCATCGGTCCCCGCCGGCAACGGCACCGTGCCCGACGCCAATGTCACCGAGCCCGAATCGAACAGCGTCGGCTCGGTCTCCGCCGCCCGCGCGGGCGCATCGGACGGCACCGGCAGCCGGTGCAGTCGCGCCCACCCCGCCGCCAACGACCGCGGCTGCCCGGACTGCCCCTCCTCGTGCCCGATCAACAAGGACTCGGCGGCCTCGACGTCATAACACCGATCCACCCGCACCCCGGCCGCCAGCAACCGCCGGTAGAGCCCGGCCGTAGAACGCCACACCCACCGATCGGCCTCCGGGTGCGAACGCACCGCCTCGGCGACCGAGGCCGCCTCCACCACGAGCCCCGCCGGTCGGCCGTCGGCGCCCAGCGGGCACAACAGTGCCCCGCCGTCCTCCGTCTCCGCCAGCGCCCATCGCATGATCACGAGTCTCGCAGCAGGCACAGACAACTTCGGACCGCCGCGCAGGTTGCCTTCGACGGGACGCGTTGCCAGGATGGCGGGCATATGTGTTCGGATCTGAATATCGCGCGCGAGAGCCTCGACGGCTTGTCGGTCGGGGACGCGCTGGGAGCTCAATTCTTCGTGCCGGGGCGCTCCGTCCCCGAGCTGATCGCCGGGAAACCACCTGCGGGGCCGTGGGAATGGACCGATGACACCGAGATGGCGTGCTCGGTATATGCGGAATTGCGGGAGCACGGCGGCATAGAACGGGATCGGCTGGCGGTGGTGTTCGCCGATCGGTGCGAACCCTATCGCGGGTACGGGGGCGGGACAGTTGTTGTGCTGCACCAGATTCGCGACGGCCGGCCGTGGGCAGAGGCGGCCGGGGCGGTGTTCGACGGGGTCGGGTCCTGGGGCAACGGGGCCGCGATGCGGGTCGCACCGCTGGGGGCCTACTTCGCGGGGCAACCGGATCGGGCAGCGGTGCAGGCGGCCTCGAGCGCGGAGGTGACGCATCGACATCCGGAGGCGATCGTCGGGGCGATGGCCGTCGCGGTGGCGGCGAGCCATGCGGCCGCCACCCGGGACGGGCAGTGCGCGCCCGAGGAATTGCTGCGGGCGGTGGAGCCGTACCTGGTCGACGGGCAGACCGCGCGCGGCATCCGGCGGGCTCGCGAGCTGCTGGGCCGGTCGGTGGCCGAGGCCGCCCATGAGCTCGGCAATGGCGCGCAGGTCAGCGCGCCCGATACGGTGCCGTTCACACTGTGGGCGGCGGCGAGCTTCCTGACCGACTATCCCGCCGCGATCACCGCGTGCGTGCAGGCCGGCGGCGATGCCGACACCACCGCGGCGATCGTCGGCGGAATCGTGGCCGCGCACACCGGCATCGGGGACCATGCCGACCGGCGTGGCATCCCGGCCGCCTGGCTGGCGAACCGGGAGCCGCTACCGGACTGGGCGTGAACAGCTAGGTGTTCAGCGCGGTCAGGATGTAGGGGCGGGCCTTCCACAGCTCGCCCTCCCAGTACTTCCAGGAGTGCGTGCCCGTGATCGGGAAGTCGTAGACGGCCGGAATATTCAACGACGACAGCCGAGCCTGCAGCGCGCGAGTGCCGACCATGGCCAGCGACTCGATCCACATGGCGTCGAAGGTGTCGACCACGGCCCCGGCCGAATTCGGGCGATCGAATTCGCCCGGCAGCCCGGTGGCGGCGGAAATGTACATGGGCACACCGCGCAACTGCTGCGCGAACACGAACGGATCCATGCGCAGCCAGGCCGGGCTCCACGGCGGGGCCAGCGAATCCCGGTTGTAGGCCCCGGCCGAGAGCATCATCACGCGCATGGCCTCGGGCATGCCGGGCGCGGTCAGGTTGAGCGGGCCGGAGAACGACGAGGCGTGCTTGAACTGCTTGGGGTAGAAGGCCGCCAGCCGCAGCGCCGCCGGGCCGCTCATCGACAGGCCCGCCACCGCATTGTCGGTGCGGGAAACCCCGTATCCGGCAAGGAAATCGGGGAGTTCCTTGGTCAGGAAGGTCTCCCATTTGTAGGTGAACTTCTGGCCGTTGGTGTTGCTCGGCGACACCCAGTCGGCGTACCAGCTGGACTGCCCGCCGACCGGCATCACCAGGGTGACGTCGTCGTTCTCGAACTGCTGCCTGGCATTGGTGTCGATCACCCAGGCGTTCTGGTCGTCGCGGGCGCGCAGGCCGTCGAGCAGATACAGCGCGCCCCCACCGCCGTTCTTGGCCCACTGCACCTGAACCTTCACCGGGCCCATGCTCGAGGGCACCATGAGTTCCTCGAAGCCGCCGGCGGGCGTGCGGTGGACCGGGGCGGAAATCGGTGCGGCGAGCACGATTTCGGGTGCGGCCACGGCGGTGGCGGCCGAGATGGCCAGCGCGGCGGCGCCGATGGTCAGTAGCCTTGTCACAAAAGGCATTGCGAGAGTTCCCCTACCCCGACCCATGAGTGAAGCGCAATCGAGTCAAAGATGCGCCGGGCGAAGCGTATTCGATACCAGGGGTTATGACAAGATCGACATCAATAGGCAACGTTCGGCAAATCTAAGAGTCCGATGTGGCGACTGTGAGGATCCGGTCTCGAAAAACTGGACGACCGACTCCCGACGATGCTTTCCGCCCTACGGACCAGTAGCGTCGCCACTCGTGAACAAGCATCTGAAGATCGGACGAGTCGCGATCGCCGGACTGGCCGTCGTGTCCGTACTCGGGCTGTCCGCGTGTGGCAGCGGGGACAAGCCGGGCACCACCGCCAAGCCGTCCAAGACCAGCACCTCCCAGGCCGCCACCCCGGCCGCGGCCAACTACCCGCCGGTTCCGACCGCCGCGGACCTCAACACCCAGCTGCAGACGGGCCTGGACCCCAACACCCCCAACGACGCGAAGCTCGACCTGCTGCAGGGCGTCTCCCTCGACCCGACCCTGCCGCAGCGGCTGACCGACTTCTACAAGCAGGCCAACGCCACCGTCACCGTCACCCACGTCACCGACCTGGGCAACGGCACGCTGACCGCCGACGCCGACTTCGCGCTGTCCGGTGGCCAGCCGCAGAAGGCCGTCGTCCCCTTCGTCGCCGAAGACGGCAAGTGGAAGGTCCAGAAGGACTGGATCTGCAACATGCTCTCGCTGGGCAACCAGACCTCGCCCGCCTGCAGCTGATCACGGCTCAATGAGGAAACGCACGCCGAGGTCGTCGGGCCAGGCCCTCCCGGTACCGTTCGATCACGGCGTGCACCTCGAAGCCGGACTCGGTGGATTCCAACCGATCCAGGTAGCCGACCCCGGCCGCCAGCACCGGTAGATCGACCCCGAAATACACCCCCATCAGCGGATTGACGAACAGCTCGCTGACCTCGGCACCCACGGCGACGTTGCCGAACTCGCCCCGCAGGGCGGCCGCGATCTGACCGTTGACGATGCTGGCGCGGCCCGGGGTGGCGGCGCGCGCGTGCGCGACCGCGTCCAGATATGTTCGCGCCTCGATCGAATTAGACGGAATCGACAGCGCACCCAGGTATCCCCCGGCCCGGTCCAGCGCGGCCAGATTCTCCAGTACGTGCGCGTGACACACGCCGTGATAGGCGTCGATCCCGAATCCCAGGCACACCACCACCCGCCGCACGCCCTCGATGCCCGCCACCGCGGCCAGGCTCGTCATGTCCTCCTCCGGCGTCCCCAGCCCGGCCTCGTCGCCGCGCAGCAGCACATCGGTGCCACCGTCCACCAGAACGATCGCATCGATGCCCAAGCGCCGCACCAGCTCTCGATACGCGTCCCGCAGCGGGCGCACACCACCGCAGGGGAAGGCGTACACCGTGGCGGGCCAATCCCGCCGTGCGAGCCAGCGCGCGAGAGTCCGTTCCGGGAAGTACTCCTCGGGGCCACGGCTGTCCGGGCCGATCGCCGCGACCCCCGGGGCCACCCAATCCTCGAGTTCGAGGCAATCCAGTTCGCCGAACGAGAGATTCGCCAGATGCACCCGTTTGCCCAGCGCGCGCAACGCAACCGCCAAGGGCAGGCCCGCATACACGTCGAACCCTCCACCCGCTCCGGCGATCAGCACGTTCGACGCGGATTTCAACCTGGTGAACAGCGGGGGTTCGGCGAGTGAGAACACGTGGCCAGGTTAGGGGAATCAGGGCAGCGGCCGAGGGTCCTTACGGCGCAGCGCCATTACCGCATGCCCCGCCGATATGATTGCCCGATGTTTGCCTTTGCGGTGGGTGCGGTGCTGCTGGCCTGGTTCACACTGCGGATGTACCGGGAGCCGCGCCGATTCGGCAACGGCGTGCTGCTGCTGATCGCCCTGGGATTCGCGACGCTCGGACTGCTGACCATCGATCACGACAGTCCGTTGACGATCGTGGTGGTCATCGTCATTCTCACCTCGCCGCTGCTGCTCCTGGTGCTGGCCGGGTTGCTGATGATCAACGGGGTGCAGATGTGGCGGCGTGAGGGGCGACGTTTCGCCAACCTGCTGTCGTTCGGGCTCGGTCTGGCGCTGCTGTCCCCGTATGTGATGTTCGTCGTCGAGTTCGAGCTGCAGAACCCCTGGCTCACCGCGGTTTTCGGCTCCATCCTGCTGGTCGAGAGCTACCTGGGTTTCGTACTGCTGGCCTTCCTGCTCTACTCCGCGGTCTACCTGCGCTGGCCGTATCGCGCGGGCATGGGTGCGATCGTGGTCCACGGTTCCGGCCTGATCGGCTCCCGGGTGCCGCCCCTGCTGGCGTCCCGCCTGGACCGCGCCTTCGAGGTGTACACCGCCGAGGTCGCCGCGGGCGGCTCTCCGGTCCTGGTGACCAGCGGCGGCAAGGGCTCCGACGAATCGGCCGCCGAGGCCGACGCGATGGCCGACTACCTCATCGCCAAGGGCCTCACCCCGACCGCGGTCCTACGCGAAGACCGCTCCCGCACCACCCGCGAAAACCTCCTCTACACCGGCGAACTGCTGACCGACCGTCGCATCGATGGTCCGATCGTCCTGGTCACCAGCAACTTCCACGCCCTCCGCACCGGCATCCTCGCCCGACAGCTCGGCCTCGACACCACCGTCGTAGGCTCCCGCACCGCCTTCTACTACCTCCCCAGCGCCATCCTCCGCGAATACGCCGCCATCCTCGTCGAACACAAATACACCAACACCCTCATCTCCCTAACCCTCGCCGCCCTCCCACCCCTCGCCACCTACGCCGCCCACCGCTGACACGCGGGTGGGTAACTGCGGCTATTCGGGCACGCGCGGGGGTGGGGGTCGCTTAGCGTGGGGGCGTTGACGTCGAGAGGGGTCGTGATGCGGGCCGGGATGTTGAGTGTGGCGGAGTTGGTGGGGCTGGTCGAGGCAGGGGAACTCGATACGGTGCTGGTCGCCATGACGGATATGCAGGGGCGGTTGCAGGGGAAGCGTTGTTCGGCACGGTATTTCGTGGAGGAAGTGCTGGATCACGCCACCGAGGCCTGTAACTATCTGCTGGCGGTCGATGTGGAGATGACGACCGTCGACGGGTATGAGATGTCGTCGTGGGATACGGGGTACGGGGACTTCGTGTTGCGGCCGGATCTGGGGACGTTGCGGCTGGTGCCGTGGTGGCCGGGGACCGCGCTGGTGCTCTGCGATGTGGAGCAGGTGCAGGCGCACGGTAGGGCGGGGCGGCCGGTGACGGCGTCGCCGCGGCAGGTGTTGCGGGCGCAGCTGGATCGGCTGGCCGAGCACGGTTTACAGGCTTTCGTCGGCACCGAACTCGAGTTCCTGGTGTTCGACGACACCTATGAGGCGGCGTTCGCGCGCGGGTATCGCGAGCTCACCCCGGCCAATCAATACAACGTCGACTATTCCGTGCTCGGCACCGGCCGCATCGAACCGCTGCTGCGCCGCATCCGCACCGAAATGTCCGGCGCGGGAATGTATGTCGAATCCGCCAAGGGCGAATGCAATCCGGGCCAGCACGAGATCGCCTTCCGCTTCGACGAGGCACTGATCACCTGCGACAACCACAGCATCTACAAGACCGGGGCCAAGGAGATCGCCGCCCAGGACGGGCGCAGCATCACCTTCATGGCCAAATACAATGAGCGGGAAGGCAATTCCTGCCACATCCACCTGAGCCTGCGCACGATGGCCGGCGAGCCGGTCTTCCCCGACGGCAACGGCGAGCCCTCCGCACTGATGCGGCACTTCCTGGCCGGTCAACTCGACGCACTGCGCGAGCTCACCTACTTCCTGGCCCCGAACATCAACTCCTACAAGCGGTTCCAGGCCGGAAGTTTCGCACCCACCGCCCTGGCCTGGGGTCGCGACAACCGCACCTGTGCGCTGCGGATGGTCGGGCACGGACCGTCGCTGCGCTTCGAGAACCGCATTCCCGGCGGCGACGTCAACCCGTATCTGGCAGTCGCCGCCGCCATCGCCGCCGGATTACACGGCATCGAACACCATCTGCCGCTGGAGCCGGAATTCCACGGCAATGCCTACCGCTCGCACCGGCCGCGCGTGCCCCACACGCTGCGCGAGGCCGCCCAACTCTTCGGCGAGAGCAAGGTGGCGCAGAAGGCGTTCGGCCCGGAGGTGGTGCGGCACTACCGCAATGCCGCACAGATCGAACTCGACGCCTACGACGCGGCCGTGACGGACTGGGAGCGGGTGCGTGGCTTCGAACGACTCTGAGCGCAGGCCGTTGATCGGCCTGCCGACCTACTCCGAACGCGCCCGGTTCGGCCGCTGGGACGTGGACGCGGCGGTCCTGGCGCGCACCTACATCGACCTGACCGAGCGCGCCGACGGCATCCCGGTCCTGTTGCCGCCCACCGGAACACCGCGCCCCGAACTCGTCGAACGCCTCGACGGCCTGGTCCTCACCGGCGGCGCGGACCTCGACCCCGCCCGCTACGGCGCGCCCGCGCACCCCGAGACCGGCCGCCCGCGCACCGACCGCGACGAGTCCGAGTTCGGGCTCTTCACGCTGGCGCGCGCCGCCGGAGTGCCGGTGCTGGCGATCTGCCGTGGCCTGCAACTGGTGAACGTGGCCCTCGGCGGCACCCTGCACCAGCACCTACCTGACGTCCTCGGACATCTCGAACACAACCGCGTGCCTGGCACTTTCAACATCACCACGGTCGCGACGGTTCCGGGCAGCCAGGTCGCGGCCATCGTGGGCCCCGAGGTGAAGGCGCACTGCCACCACCATCAGGCCATCGACACGCTCGCCGACGACCTCACCGCCACCGCGCACGCCCCGGACGGCACCATCGAGGCCGCCGAAACCCGCGAGGGACCGTTCCTGCTGGGCGTGCAATGGCATCCGGAGGAGAACACGACCGACACCCGCCTGATGCGGGCGCTGGTCGAACAGGCCACACAGTACGGAAGGGAGCGCAACCGGTGACAACGACCGACGTGGTCGATCCGGCCACCGAAAAGGTGGTCGCCACCATCGAATTGGCGGACGAAGCCGCCACCGATGCCGCGATCGCCCGCGCACAGCGGGCCTTCGAGAGCTGGCGGGCCGTCACACCCGGGGATCGGGCGCGGCTGCTGCGCCGCTTCGCCGACGCCGTCGACGCCGAACTCGAACAATTGGCGCGGCTCGAGGTCCGCAATGCCGGGCACACCATCGGCAATGCCCGCTGGGAGGCCGGCAATGTCCGCGACGTGCTGCACTACAGTGCGGGCCTGCCGGAACGCCTGCTGGGCAGCCAGATTCCGGTCGCCGGGGGCGTCGACATCACCTTCTGCGAGCCGCTGGGCGTGGTCGGCATCATCGTGCCCTGGAACTTCCCCATGCCGATCGCGGCGTGGGGTTTCGGGCCCGCGCTGGCGGCCGGGAACACGGTGGTCCTCAAGCCCGCCGAGCTGACCCCGCTCACCGCCATCCGGCTCGGCGAACTCGCGGTGGAAGCCGGGCTGCCCGAGCATGTCTTCCAGGTGATTCCGGGCAAGGGTTCGGTGGTCGGGGCCCGCTTCGTCACCCACCCGGCGGTCCGCAAGGTGGTGTTCACCGGTTCCACCGAGGTCGGCAAGCAGATCATGGCCGGATGCGCCGACCAGGTGAAGCGGGTGACCCTCGAATTGGGCGGCAAGAGCGCCAATATCGTGTTCGCCGACGCGGATATCGAACGCGCCGCGGCCACCGCGCCCTACGGCGTCTTCGACAATGCCGGTCAGGACTGCTGCGCCCGCTCGCGGATCCTGGTACAGCGCAGTGTCTTCGACCGCTTCCTGGAACTGCTGGAACCGGCCGTGCAAGGCGTCGTGGTGGGCGATCCGTCGGATGCGGCTACCGAGATGGGTCCGCTCATCTCCGCCGCGCACCGCGAGCGGGTCGCCGGATTCCTGGAACCCTCGACCAAGGTGGCGTTCACCGGGTCCCGCCCGGAGGGGCCCGGATTCTGGTTCCCGCCAACAGTTGTCCTGCCCTCGGGCCCCGAAGACCGGGTGCTCACCGAGGAGGTGTTCGGCCCGGTCGTGACCGTGTCGCCGTTCGAGGACGAGGCCGACGCGCTGCGCCTGGCCAACGACACCGAATTCGGGCTGTCGGGCTCCATCTGGACCTCCGATGTCGGCCGCGCGCTGCGCGTGGCCCGCGGCGTCGAAGCCGGGAACCTGTCGGTGAATTCGCATTCCTCCGTGCGGTATTGGACACCGTTCGGCGGTTTCAAACAGTCCGGCCTGGGCCGCGAACTCGGACCCGACGCCGCGCGCGCCTTCACCGAAACCAAGAACGTCTTCCTCGCCACCGAATAACCCGCCACCGAACAAGACCCATCCGAGAAGAAGGAGATACGTTGCAGCGCTTACAGGATCGCGTCGCGGTCGTGACCGGCGGCGGGAGCGGCATCGGGCTGGCCACCGTCCGGCGCTTCGCCCAGGAGGGCGCGAAAGTCGTTGTCGCCGATATCGACGCCACCTCCGGCGAGGCCGCCGCGGCCGAGGTCGGCGGGCTGTACGTGAAGGTGGACGTCACCGACGAGGCTCAGGTCGAGGCGCTTTTCCAGACGGCGTTCGACACCTACGGCGGCGTCGACATCGCGTTCAACAATGCGGGAATCTCTCCGCCGGAGGACGATTCGATCCTCACCACCGGCCTCGAGGCGTGGAAGCGAGTCCAGGAAGTCAACCTGACCTCGGTGTACCTGTGCAGCAAATACGCGATTCAGCACATGCTCGAGCGTGGTAAGGGCTCGGTCATCAATACCGCGTCGTTCGTCGCGGTCATGGGCGCGGCCACCTCGCAGATCTCCTACACCGCCTCCAAGGGCGGGGTGCTGGCCATGAGCCGGGAGCTCGGAGTGCAGTTCGCGCGCCAGGGTATTCGCGTCAACGCGCTGTGCCCGGGACCGGTCAACACTCCCCTGCTGCAGGAGCTGTTCGCCAAGGATCCCGAGCGCGCGGCACGGCGACTGGTGCACATTCCGGTCGGGCGTTTCGCCCAGCCGGAGGAGATCGCCGCCGCCGTGGCCTTCCTCGCCAGCGACGATTCCTCCTTCATCACCGCCTCGCAGTTCCTGGTCGACGGCGGCATCTCCGGGGCGTACGTCACCCCGCTGTAGTGGAACCTCAGGCGCCGACGGGGGTTTCGGCCCCCGGCGGTTCCTCCACCGTCCGCTTGGGGCCGGTGAACCAGCCCCGTGCCGAGACGAACCACCAGATCGCGATCGCCCCGACCACGCCCACCAGGGCGATCGGTGCGTAATTGACCGCGTTCCAGGTGAATCCGTCCACCCACGGATAGCCGTGGTCATCGGTGGGCAGGATGAACAGCACGCTGATGAACACGATCCAGATCAGCGAGATGATCCCGACCGGCAGATACCAGCGACCCAATTGCCAAGGCCCCGTGCGGAATCGGTCACCGTGACGCAGGCGCAGCAGCACCGGCAGGCCGTAGGCGATATACAGGCCGATGGTGGCCACCGAGGTGGCAGCCGCATACGCGGTCGGGGCGTTCGCTTCGGGCACCAGCATGGACGGGATCAGCAGGATGAACGCGAACACCGACACGAACAGCACCGCGTTCACCGGCACCTTGCGCGCCGAGAGCTTCGCCCACAACCTCGAGCCCGGCACCGCGCCGTCGCGGGAGAAGGCGAACAGCATGCGCGAGGCCGCGGTCACCGAGGCGTAGCCGCAGAACAATTGGGCGACCGCGGCAATGATGAGCAGCAGGCCCGACCAGAACGAATTCAGCGAGTTCTGCAGGATATAGATGACCGGATAGCCGCTGTTCTTCGTCGGATCCAGTGAGTCATCGAGATTCGGAATCGCGAAGGTCACCGCCATGATCAGCAGATAACCCGCGACGGCCGACACCACAATGGTGTTGATGATGCCCTTGGCCGCGGTCCGCGAGGCGTCGTGCGTCTCCTCCGACATATGCGCCGAGGCGTCGTAACCGGTGAACGTGTACTGCGCGTGCAACAGTCCGAGCAGGAAACTGACGGTGATGCCACCGAATCCGATCGCGCTGTTGTCCACCGTCTTGGTGAACACGAACCCCACACTCTGATGGTGATGCGCACCGAACCCGAGCACCAGCACGAACAGCGCCACACCGCCCACATGCCACCAGGCCGACACATTGTTGATGACCGCCGACAGATGCGGGCCGATGGCATTCAGAATCGCGTGCAGCACAATGATTCCCGCGAACACCAGGAAAATGGCATTGCGGTCGGTCCCGATATCCCAGCCGATCACGTTCAGCACCACGGTGGTGAAGATCGCCGCCCCGTAATCGATGGCCGCGGTCACCGCGATCTGCCCGACCAGATTGAACCAGCCGGTGAACCAGCCCCAGACGGGGCCGCCCAATTCCGAAGCCCACCAATACAATCCGCCCGACGTCGGATACGCCGACGCCAATTCGGCCATGGCCAGACCCACGAACAACACCATCACCGACACCAGCGGCCAGCCCCACGCCATGGTGATCGGCCCGCCGTTCTGCAGGCCGATCCCATAACTGGCCAAACCGCCGGTCAGAATCGAGACAATGGTGAAACTGATGGCGAAGTTGGAAAATCCGGACCAGGATCGCGCCAATTCCTGTTTGTAGCCGAGTTCGGCGAGCCGCCGTTCATCGTCACCGGATCGAGGCTGGGTTGCGGTCATACGTGCTCCCAAGTGAAAACACCGCCCTCACACGGCGTTTGCGTGGAGATCAGTGTGCGGGAATCCAGCCCCGACCCGCAGCGCAACGCTGAAACTGATTACAGTTCAGGCATCCGCGCGCTGCGCTTGCGCGAGGGCCGCCAGCTCCTTGAAGTTCACGATCCCGCCGGCCGCACCCCAGGTGCCCTCGGCCTGCTCGTTGATCAGTACCCACACCCGCAGGGCGTCGGCCTGGCCGAGACCCGCGGCGGTGAGCACGTTCTCGGTGACCTCGGCGACGAGTCCGGCCTTGCGGCGGTCCGACAGCGCGCCCTCGGGCACCGTCACATCGACGCGGAAGCGCGGCAGGTCGTCGCCGAGCGCGGCGAAGCCACCGTCGGTGACCTCCTCGATGCGGCACCACGCCTGGGCCCGGAAGAAGGCGTTGTCGGGGGCGCCCTCCCACTTCAGCAACGTCGTGGGCAGCGTCTTCGACAGTTCGGCGCGCGCCTGCTCGCTCAGGGTTCCGGCGGGGAGGGTGAGGTGGATCATCGGCATCGCGGCACTCCTTCTGACCTGTCCGACCGTCCTATAACGATCGTTATAGTCAGGGCACGGTACTCTATGACAGTCGTTATAGCCAGGGAGGTCGTCGATGCCGGGAACGCCAGCACCGGATGCGCGCCGCAAGCTGGTGGCGGGCGCAGCCGACATGATCCGGCGGCGCGGTCTCAATGCCACCAGCGTGCGGGAGTTGGCCAAGTACGCTCGCGCACCGCTCGGATCGACCTATCACTACTTTCCGGGCGGCAAGACCCAACTCGCCACGGAGGCAGTGACATTCGCTGCCGAACTGACCACGAAGCTGCTCACCCGCGAACTCGAGCGGGGACCGGTCGAGGGATTGCGCGCCTTCCTCGCGATGTGGCGCGACACCTTGACAGACACCGACTTCCGGGCCGGGTGCCCGGTGCTGGCGGTGGTGGTGGAAGACCTGCCCGAGGCCGAGGGCGCACCCCGCGAAGCGGCCGCGACCGCATTCGCGAGCTGGACCGACCTGATAGCGGCGTCATTGACCGAGCACGGGGCCGAGCCCACCGACGCCCGGGGCACCGCCACCCTCGTCATCGCGGCGGTCGAAGGCAGCGTCGCACTGTGCCGCGCCGAACAGAGCACCGAGCCCCTCGATCGCATTGCCGAGCAGCTGGAATTCCTGGTGCGGTGCGCGATCACCCGCACCCGGCCCTGACCCGCGAGCTCAGCGGGCGCGCAGTCCGGCGGCGGTCACGGCGACCAGACGGGCCACCGCCGCATCGGATTTCTGTTCCGCGGCCGCCGACAACGCGTGCAGGCAGTAGGAGGCCAGTTCCTCCGGCGGGGTGTCGGTGCGGAGTTCGCCGGCGGCGGCGGCCTCTTCGATCAGCTGCCCGATGAGGTCGCGAAGCTGGTTGTGCGCGTTGATGATCTGGTCGTCCGGGTGCAGGAAGCGCACCAGGTCGCGGTCGTGGCCGCCGGTCTGCTGGGCGATGTGGGCGTAGGCGGTGAGCACCGCGTCGAGGCGGGCGCTCGCGGTGCCCGCGCCGTCGCGGACCGCGACGAGTTCACCGAGGTGGGCGTCGATGCGGCGGGTATGCCAGGTGCGCAGGATGGTTTCGACGTCCGGGAAGTACTTGTAGAGCGTCGCGCGGCCGATGCCCGCACGCTCGGCGACCTGCGACATGGTCACTCCACGCAATCCCTGTTCGAAGGCCAGTGCCGCCGTCGCGTCCAGGATCGCGTCCGTCACCCCGCGACGATGGGCGTCGATCGTTTCGTTCCACAGCTTCGGCACCCGACAACCATACAGAATGACCGGTCTATCGACACAGACGCTTGACCATAGACACTCTGTCTCGATAAATTCGAGAGATGCATCCGCACAGCGACGATCCGCATCCCGAATACCACGATCCAGCAGCCCCCGACACCCTGTACACGGTCAAACCGCCCTGGGATATCGACCGCCCGCAGGCGGCGTTCGAGTCGCTCGCGGAGGCGGGCGCGTTGCGCGGCCGGGTTCTCGACCTCGGCTGCGGCACCGGCGAGCACGCCCTGCTCGCGGCGAGTCTCGGCCTCGACGCCACCGGCATCGACCTGTCCGGCCAAGCCCTGGAGACGGCTCGCGGTAAGGCCGCCGAGCGCGGGCTGAAAGCCACCTTCGTCCGCCACAGCGCACTCGAACTGTCCGGTCTCGGCGACGTTTTCGACACCGTCCTCGATTGCGGCCTGTTCCACCTCTTCGACGGCGACGACCGCATCGCACTGGTGAGCGGCCTCGCCACCGTCGTGCGTCCGGGCGGCCACTACCACCTGCTCGGTTTCAGCGACCGCCAGCCCGGCACCTGGGGACCGCACCGGCTCACCCGCGACGACATCGAATCCGCCTTCCCTACTGCCGATTGGCAGCTCGATTCCCTGGAACCGGCCACCCTCGACATCAACCCCACGCCGACCCCCGTCGCGGCCTGGCTGGCCACCGTCACCCGGCGCTGATCACCGTGCCCGCCTTGGAATCCCGCATCCCCACCGATCGCCCCGCCCGCTATCTGCGCCAATTCCGCACGCACGCCGAGGCAATGGCGTCCCCACGCGGTCACCGACTGCGCTCACATGCCGGAAAACCGCACTCCCCCACCGATGTCCAGCTCCGGGTCGAAGGCACCGACGAGCGAGCGACCGCCCACTTCGACCCGTGGGGGACGTGCCTGCTCACCGCCACGCCCGACGCCCTGCTCATCCGTATCGATGCCGCCGACACCGCGAGCCTCGACCGCCTGCGCGACCTCGTCACCGCCGATCTCACCCGCTTCGGCCGGGGCACGCTGAGCATCGAATGGCACCCGGCCGGTTAGTAATACGACGCAGGAGCGGTCAGGCGATTGCGCAGGCGACGGTGGTCAGGGCCGCCGGGAACCGGTCATTGGCCTGCTCGGTGTTGATGCTGAGGGACACCGCCGTCCCACGGGGTGTGGCCAGGGCGAGGGTGATGAAGCCGGGAATGCCGCCGGCGTGGCCCCAAAAGTCCTTGATGTCCTTGCCGTCCGCACCGCATGCCATCCGGAATCGGATCAGGCCGAGGCCGTAGTCCATATCGGGGGACGACGGCATGGGCATGGTCTGCTGCATCTGCGCGAGTTGCGCTGCGGGGAGCAGTTTCCCGGACAACAGCGCAGCGAAGAACCGGGTCAGATCGGCCCCCGTCGAGACGATCGCGCCCGCCGCGCCCGCCCACGCCACCTCCATCTCGGTGACATCGACCTGCCTTCCGTCGACACTGCGGTAGCCGTGCGCGTACGGGGCACGCATCCCGGTATCACCCGCTGCCGGGAAGTAGGTGTCGTGCAGGCCGAGATGATCCAGGATCCGGCTGCCGATCTCGGTGGCGAGCGGATGGCCGGTGAGGTGTTCGATCAGCAACTCCAGCAGCGCGTAATTGGTGTTGGTGTACTCGAATCGCGCGCCCGGCTCGAACTGCGGCGGCATGCTCATGGCGATGCCGACCACATCGGCCGCGGTCAGATCGCGATACGCCTTGCCGTCGCCGGTCTGATCGAGTTGCTGCGGCAGCTTGTGCGAGGGGTCCTCCGGTGCGAAGTCCGCCAGGCCGCTGGTGTGCTGCAACAGCTGGTGCACGGTGATGCGGGTGCCGTCGTTCCCGTTGCCCGCCACCACCTCCGGCAGGTACCGCGCGATCGGGGCCTCCGGGTCGACGGCGCCCTCGGCGGCGAGTTGCAGCACGACCGTGGCGACGAAGCTCTTGGTGACGCTGCCGATGCGGAAGTGGGCGTGCTCGTCGTAGGGTGCGCCAGTGGCCAGATCGGCAGCGCCCGCGGTGGCGGTGCGCTGTCCGTCGGGCCCATGGAGGACTGCCTGCGCCCCGGGGATGTCCGGGCCGACCAGCGCGGTCAGCGCGGCGGTGACCGGATCGGGCGCGGCCGGGCGCGAACTCGCCGTGCTCCCACCACAACCGGCCGTCACGAGTACCGCCGCGGCGACCAGGCCGTACCCTCCACGCCGAAAAATGCTCGCACCCACGCAGTTACCCACTCTCCACGACATCACCCGGGCCACTTCGGTTACGACGCTATGGACACGGGCGACGCGTTCCTATCCGGTATCACCCCGACGACCACCCCGAATTCGTCCTACCTCTGCGGTAGTACGCGCGGTCAGGCGAGCCCGGCCCGCAGCACCAGAATCGCGATCTGGGTGCGGTTTTCCAGGCCCAGCTTGGCGATGATGCGGCTGATGTGAACCTTGACCGTGGATTCGCTCATATGCAGGGTGCGGGCAATCTCGGCATTGCCCGCCCCGGTCGCGACCGCCTGCGCCACTTCACGTTCCCGGTCGGTGAGCTGATCCAGCTGGGCCAGCGCATCGGGCTGCTGAGAACCCGGCCCCTGGGTGAAGGCGGTGAGCATGCGTTTGGTGATGGCGGGCGCGAGGATGGCGTCGCCCGCCGCGACCACCTCGACCGCCCGGGCCAGTTCACGCGGTGGCGTGTCCTTGAGCAGGAATCCGGCGGCCCCGGATTCCAGTGCGGCGTAGACGTATTCATCCAGGCCGAAGGTGGTGAGGACGACGACCGCCGGAGCGTCGGGCAGGGCGCGGACCCGGCGGGTCACCTCGAGACCGTCCACATGCGGCATCCGGATATCGGTGACGACCACGTCGGGCCGGTGGCGGCGCACCAGATCCACGATGGCACGGCCGTCGGCATCCTGGGCCACCACCTCGATGCCGCCACCGGCCTCCAGGATCATGGCGATGCCGGAGCGCACCAGTTCCTCGTCGTCGAGCAACACCACCCGGATCACGAAACCTCCTTCACCGCATCGTCATTCGTCCACCGAATCCGATTCGTCCAACGGGAACGTCGCATGCACCCGATAGCCACCGGCGGCCAGCGGGCCGGAATGCAGTGCGCCCCCGGCCAGTTCGACCCGCTTGCGCATGCCGACCAGCCCGAAACCGGAGCCCGAGGCGGCCAGCGCGGTCGCGTCCCCACGACCGTTGCGCACGTCGATATCGAGGCGATCGCCGACCACGCCGAGCGCGGCCCGCACCTCCGCACCGGCGGCATGCTTGGCGGCATTGGTCAACGCCTCCTGCACCACGCGATACGCCGCCCGGCCGACCGGGCCCGTGACCGGTGGCAGTTCGACCGGAGCGGTGAACTCCACTCGCTGCCCGGCGGCCACGGCGACCTCGACGAGCTCGGTGATGGACGTCAGATCCGGCGCGGGCCGCAGCGGCGCACGATCGGCTGTGGAATCGTCCTGCTCCACAGCGCCTTCCGGCGCGCGCAGCAGGCCCAGCAGCTCCCGCATCTCGGTCAGCGCGCGCGACCCGGTCGCGCGAATGGTCGCCGCGATCTCGGCGGGCTTGCCCTCGGCGGACACCTCCAGCGCCCCGGCCAGCACGGTAATCTGCGAAATCCGGTGCGCCACAATGTCGTGCAGCTCCCCCGCGATGCGCAGCCGCTCGGCCTCCACGGCCGCCGCCGCCCGCAGATCGCGTTCCCGCTCGGCCTGTTCGGCCCGTTCCCGCAGCGCGGCCAGGGTTTCCGCGCGCTGATTGGCCCACAGCCCCCACAGCAACGGGACGATCAACATGGGCACGACGACGGCCGAGCGACTGAAGAACACATACCAGCCGTTGGGTGCGCCCCACGGCACCACCGCCACCACGATCGCCGCCGTCGACGCCAGCCAGGTCACTCGGCGATTGCCGTAGCGGCGGCCGACGGCGTACATCGCCACCAGCATGGGAGCGGTCGCGCCGACCAGCATCTGGCCCAGCCCGGCCGCGACGAGCACGGCCATCGGGCGGTAGCGACGCAGCAGCAGAGCGAATCCGACCGCGATCGCCACGGGCGGTCCGGCGGCGGCGGGCAGCAGGCCGATCGAGGAGGTGTGCACCTCCGAGTAGCCCACCCAGCCGAACAACGCGGCGAGCACGACATCGAGGATCGTGCTGCCGATCCGCCGTGTCGTGCTCACTCCGGCAACCCTACTCGGCGCGGCATTCTCAGACGTCACGGCGCGCGAGCAGCACCGCACCCAGCGCCAGCAAACCGGCGGACAGGGCGAACAGCGGCAGCACCAGCAGCAGCGGATTGCCGGAACCCGGCTGCACCGACTGCCCGGCCGACAGGAACGGCATCAGCTTGGCGTTCACCCCGGCCAGCACGCCACCGGTCTCCACCACGGTCGGGAAGCCGATCGCCGCGACCATGGCCAGGGTGCCGTTGCGGGTGATGGCCGCGACCCCGAGACCCGCCAGCGCCGCGAGCATCACATACACCGGCATACCGGCGAAAGCGTAGGCCAGATGCGAGGTTCCGGTGGGCAGAGTCGAGACCAGGCCCTGCACCAGCACGGTGATTCCGGCCAGCGCGACGCCGTACAGGGCGGCGACACCGCCGGCGGTGATCGCCTTGGCGGCCATCACGCGGCCCGGCTTACGCAGGGTCAGCATGGTGGTGGTGATGGTGCCGTAGCGGTATTCATGCCCGAAGGCGTTGACCGCCACGGCCGTCGCGAAGAGGGCGGCCAGCATCAGCGGCAGGCCGTGCACCGACGCCGCGAACTGTTCGGTGGGCGTCGCGTAGGCGCGGCCGGCGGACAGGTAGGCGATGAAGCCCTGCACCGCGAGGCCGACGGCCAGCAGCGTCCAGGTGGAACGCACGGTGGCCAGGCGGGTCAGTTCGTAGCGAATCGCAGTGATCATGAGTCGAATTCCTTCGGTATCGGGTGGCCGGTGTCAGGCGGCGACGTGGCCGCGGTACTGGGCGGCGTCGGCCGTGGCGTTGAAGTAGGCGTCCTCGAGGCTGGTGTGCGCCTGGGTCAGCTCGGTGACCAGCAGGCCCGCCTGCATGGCGAGCACGGCGACGCGCTGCCGGTCGTCGCCGTCGACCACGACCGCGCCATCGGCCTGGACGCCGACCCGGAAACCATTGCGGCTCAGCATCTCCGCGAGCGCCTCGGGGCGATCGGTACGGGCAACGATGCGGGAGGCGGAGTTGCGGCCCACGAAGTCCGCCACCGATTCCGCGGCCAGCAGCCGTCCCGCGCCGATCACGATGAGCGAATCCGCCAGGTGCGCCATCTCATTGAGCAGATGCGAGGACACGAAGACGGTGCGGCCCTGGCGCGCAAGTCCTTTGAGCAGGTCACGCAGCCAGCGCACGCCCTCGGGATCCAGGCCGTTGGCGGGCTCGTCGAGAATGATCGTGGCCGGATCACCCAGCAGCGCGGACGCCAGCCCGAGCCGCTGCTGCATGCCGAGGCTGAATCCGCCCGCCCGTTTGCCCGCGACATCGGCCAACCCGACGAGCCCGAGCACGTGCTCGACCCGGTCCTCACCGATCCCGGCGCCGGCCGCGATCATCCGCAGATGGCCGATCGCGGTGCGCTTGGGATGCACCGAGCGAGCATCCAGCATCACGCCGACCGAGCGCAGCGGATCGGTGAGTTCGGCGTAGGTCTGCCCGTCGAAGAGGGTTCGGCCGCTGCCGTGGTCGAGGCCGAGCATGAGGCGCATGGTGGTGGATTTGCCCGCGCCATTGGGTCCGAGGAAGCCGGTCACCACGCCGGGCCGCACGTCGAAGGACAGATTGTCGACCGCCGGTACATCGCCGTAGCGCTTGCCCAGTCCGCGTGCCTGGATCATGCCGTTCACCTCTCGCCGGTGGGTGCCGCCTGCTGCGTCACCGTGTCGGCCTCGACGATGCCGGGTCGGGACGTCCCGGCCATCAGACGACAGCACATGCCCGGCTAACACTTTTGGCTTACAGGCCGGTCAGACGAGGTCTTGCTCGGTTGAGCAAACCGGCGTACGGTTTTGCTCATGCAAGCAAAAGTCAACTCAGGCGAGCAAGGCACGGGGCGGACATTCACCGAGCTTGCCCGCCGCGCGCAGATCGTGGACGCGGCCATCGAGGTCATCGCCGATCAGGGGTATGCGAACGCCTCCTTCGCGAAGATCGCCAAGCAGGCCGGGCTCTCCAGCACCGGGATGATCTCCTACCACTTCCGCGGCAAGGGCGATCTGATCCGTGAGGTCGTCACCCGCATCATGGCGGTCTCGGCCGAATTCATCGGCGGCAAGCTCGGCACCGAAGCGGGGTACCGCGGCCGGATGCTCGCCTTCTTCGCCGCCAATCTGGCCCTCGTCGACGAATATCCCAACCATTTGCGGGCACTGTCGAATATCGCGGCCAATGCCGGGACCGACGACCCGCACCTGTTCGGACTGCTCGACCAATTGGGTTCCGTCGCAACCGCACAGGCCGACATTCTGCGCGCGGGCCAGCGCGACGGCGTCTTCCGCGCATTCGATCCGGTCGTCATGGTGATGGCCATTCGCGGCTCCCTCGACGCCGCCATCGCCCGCGCCGCAACCGATCCCGGATTCGACGCCGCGGCCACCGCGCGCGAACTCGCCGACCTCTTCGACCGCGCCACCCGGAAGGACTCGTGACCATGACCCAGCCCACGGCCGCCCCCTCGGCCGACACCACCGAACGCACCCCCGCGCAGAAGCGCGCCGCGCTGCGCAGACACATTGCCCGCCAGGTGATCCTGGAACTACTCCTGCCGATCGGCGCCTACTACGGGCTGCGCGCGGCCGGCGTGAGCCCGTGGGCGGCCCTCGTCGCGCCGGCGCTGCTCACCCTGCCGTTCCTCGCCTACGACGCCGTGCGTCACCGCCGGGTGGACGCGGTCGCGCTGTTCACCCTCACCATGATCGCGGCCGCCACCCTCGTCTCCCTGGTCACCGGCGATCCTCGCACGTTGCTGGTGCGCGACAGCTGGCTCTTCGGCGCGATCGGCCTGTGGATTCTGGCGACGCTGTGGACGCAGCGACCCATGATGCGCAGTATGGCCCGCACCATCGTCACGGTGAAAATCGGCGAGGCCGGATATCGCGAGTGGGATACCCGCTGGGACAGCGATTCCCGATTCCGGCATCAGCTGCGGGTGCTGTCGGCGGTATGGGGCGCGGGCTTCACCGTGGACGCCGTCATCCGTATCGTGGTCGCCTATTCACTGCCGCTCGACACCATTCCGTTGGTCACCACACTGCAGTGGCTGGTCGTGCTCGGCGGGCTCATCGGGTTCCATATCTTCTACGTCAACCGCAATGGTTTGAAGGTGTGAATCCGTATGGAGCGGGGGGCGAGCCGGGAAATTGCCGAAAATTGTGTTAGCCCCCTCGACAGATCCGCCGTCCACGCACCGTCCGGTGATACGTTTTCTCTATGGCCGCAGGTGGCCGGGTAATCGTTTGCGCATCAGGGAGATGCCGTGTCCAGAGCTGTGAAAGTTACTACCGCATGGTTGTGCGGGGGGATTCTCGGGATTGTCGCCGGGTTGTTCGGAGCGGGCGGCGCACACGCCGATGACTCCGGCGGGCCGGCTCAGGTCGGGGACACTGTGTATTTTTCGCTCGGACAGTGGAACTGCTCCATCGCCGGAAACGGTGCGGTGGGTTGCGATCTCGCGGTTCCGGCCGCCGTCATGAATGTGCTGTACGCGGGAGCACAGGTCCCGTTCCCGAATGTGCCTGCCATTCTCATCGATTCGACCGCGGCGCCCGCGCATCCGGAGTGGAACTCGAGCGGCAGCCACACGCTGCCGGGCGGCAATCCCGCGCTGGCGGCCATCGCGCAGGTCAGCGGGCACGACCCGGAGTTCTTCATCACCCATGCCGGGGCCACCTGCCAGATCACCTTCAACGGTTCGGCGGTGTGCAGTTCGATGGGGCACGGGTTCAGCCAAAGGGGACCAGTGCCTTTCGGCTACTGATCCCCTCGGACTCATTGATTTACCGGTACCAGACGCCGGAATCCCAGTCGCCGTAGTCCCAGACATTGAAATCGTAACGACCATGTGCTCCCCCGAAGAGGTAACCCCACCAGCCGGCCGAAGTGTCGCAGATCTGGTCGTCGTGGTTGCACACCGACAACACCGGGAAGCCGCCGAACCAATCATCGACGCCCGCAAGCGGATAGCCGACGATGCCGCTGCCGGGAGTCGAGGACAAACCTGCCCCGCCCGGGCCCGCATCCCGCTTGGGATCCGAGAGCAGAATGGCATTCGCGTTATCGACATCCTGGTGTGCGGTGACCCAGGCGTGCACGATTCCGGCACCTTCGGAGTGCCCGATGATCCGGATGTGATCGCCGGGGCATTCGTTGCGGTGCTGCCAGAACAGCCGATCGAGTTCGTTCAACCCCGACATCGGGTCGGCGGAGTTGTACCCGACGGGCTGGTTCACAAAGGCGGAGAACACGGACGAGTTGTTGTCGCCGAGCCCGCCGATGCCGATCGACCAATCGCCGGTGCAGTCATCGGCATTGGCCGTCGCGGCCGTCAGGTGTGTGATGGTGGAAAAGAGGATAGCCAACAATAATGCGGCGAAGAGCGCCGTTGCTCTACGCATGGTCGTAACTTTCTTATAGGACTGACCTCCGGGGCGAGCCCGGCTTGCTCACGATGTACCCAGCAATTGCTGGCGTTCTTCATTCCTGCCGAAACAGTTACCTGAGCCCTGTTTTCGTAGGCCGTTTCGCGATGTCAGGGCGTTTCCGTGGGCGCGGAGGCCCCGACTTGCCCGACGTTGGCACGCTGTCCGGACCGGACAAACCCGCGGGCCGGACCGGCATTGTCGTACTGCGTTCCCCACCAGCGTTTTTCACCCTCGGCGGGCATTCGCCCGGCACCAGCGGGGTGGCGAAATTCCTACCTTCTGTCCGGGGCACATCGGCCCCGCCGAACAGGAGGAAGACATGATCATCAAATCCGCTCTCGCCGCCACCGCGCTCGGACTGGCCGGCATCGCCTGCGCCACAACGGTCGTCACCGCCGCCCCGGCGTCCGCCGCCATCGTCAACGAGGGCGCGATCGCGGTGTCGACCTCGACCGGCACCATCGGGTCGTCGTGGAATTACCACAGTGTGGGCGACGCGCAGATCGTCGCGGTTCGCAACTGCGGCCACGCCGATTGCACGGTACTGACCACGTTCACCTTTTGCGGTGCGGTCGCGGTCAATCGGGGCTATTGGCACGGCGGGTACGGCACCACCCTCGCCGCCGCCGAAAGCGACGCCATCGCCGGAGCCGGTGGCGGCCGCATCGCCCACTACACCTGCAACGGGCGATAGCCGTGCGAATTCTAAAATGGCTCGGCGATTCCCCACGGCGGCAACTACATTGGCCGGATACTGGCGGGGATCCAGCGGGTACGGGGGAAAACGTGGTGGCTGTGGAGCTCGATGACGGCCGGACACGGTCGCCGCGTGCGGTTTTCGCCGAGCGCTTCGACAAACTGCATGCGGCGGCGGGTAATCCGACGCTGCGCCGGGTCGCTAGCGCGGCCGAGGACCGGATGCGCGCGGCGCGCGGGAATCGGCCCGGCGGCGCGTCCGCACAGCGCATCAGCGATTGGAAGGCGGGCCGAAACGTCCCGGCCCGCTTCGAATCCCTGCTCCCTGTGGTCTTGACCCTCATCGAACTGGCGAGCAAGGCGGGCAACCCGCTACCACCGACGCTCGCCGATCCCGCCGAATGGCAGCGACTCTGGCGTGAGGCAACCAGCTGGAACCCTGGACAGGACGCAGAAGCCGCCTGCCCGTATCCGGGCCTGCGCGCCTACGGGGCCGAACAGCGAAATCTGTTCTTCGGTCGGTCCCGCGCGGTCACCGAGCTAACGGATGCCGTCCGGACGGCCACCGGCCTCACCGCGGTGATCGGCGCCTCCGGCGCAGGCAAATCCTCCCTCCTCGCAGCGGGATTGGCACCCGCACTGAACGATTGGGAAATCACCACCCTCACCCCGGGCTCGCATCCCTACACAGCCCTGCTCGAGGCCCTCGGCCGGCCGGGCGCGACACCGCCGACCGAGAGCGAGGGCCAACCGGCGGAGCGCGATGAGCCTTCGGCACGGCATTCGGATGGTGGTGTGGCGCTGGCCTTGTCGGCGGCGCGGATCGGCGGGCCACGCCGGTTGGTGGTCGTCGATCAGCTGGAGGAGCTGTTCACCGCGTGCGTCGACGAGCGGGAGCGGGAGCTGTTTCTGGGTGTCCTCGACAGCGTCGCAAGCCGCGCGGACGATCCGGTCGCGGTGGTGGTGGCGCTGCGCGCGGACTTCTACGCGCACTGCCTCAATCACCTGATCCTGCAGGACGCGCTGGAGCATCGCGGCTATCTGCTGGGTCCGCTGCGGATGGACGAACTGTCGCAGGCGGTTTCGGGTCCGGCGCGGGCGGTCGGGCTGGAGTTGGAGCCCGGCCTGGAGGAGTTGATCACCACCGAATTATGCGGCGCCGGGGACCGTCACGGCCGCCGCACCTACGATCCCGGCGCGCTGCCGATGCTCTCGCACGTCATGGCCGCCACCTGGCAGCATCGGGAGGGCCGACGGCTGACCATCGCCGGGTATCGGCGGGCGGGCGGCGTGGTCGGCTCGGTCGCCGAGACCGCCGAATACGCGTGGAACGAACTGTCTTCCGACCAGCAGCGCGCCGCCCGCGAACTGCTGCTCGGCCTCGTGACAGTCAGCCAGGATTCCCGCGACACCCGCCGCACGGTGGCCCGCGACGACCTCCTGCGCCGGACCGACGCCCACGAAGACGCCACCGCCGCACTGGAACTCCTCGCCCGCACCCGCCTGATCACCCTCGACGCCGACGCCGTCACCCTCACCCACGAAATCGTCCTCACCGCCTGGCCTCGCCTGCGCGGCTGGATCGATGAGGACCGGGTCGGGTATCTCATCCGCCAGCGACTCGAGTCCGACGCCGCGGAATGGGCGGCCCAAGAACGCGATCCATCGCTGCTGTATCGCGGATCCCGGTTGCAGAGCGCCCGCGAGCACGCCGATCCACCACCGATCGGTCCACTGGCACAGGAGTTTCTGACCCGCTCGGCAACGGCCGTGAGCACGACCCGTCGCCGATCCCGCGGCCTCCGGGCGGTTCTGGCGCTGTTCGGTGTCGGACTGCTCGTGGTGGGTTTCGGCCTCTACTCTCAGATACGGCTGGCCGATCAACGCGACGCGGACAGCCGGTTCGCCGCGGTTCTGGCCGCGGCCGATCGGGTTCAGCACACCGATCCGTCGCTGGCCGCGCAGCTGGATCTGGTCGCATGGCGGCTACGGCCCGGTGATTCCACCGTGCGGTCGAGACTGCTGCAGTCCCAGGCGACTCCGCTGGTGACCGTCACCCCAGGACATACGGATGTGATCAAGCAGATCGCGTTCCAGCCCAGCGCGCGCACCCTCGCATCGGTGGACGAATCCGGCAACCTTCAGCTCTGGGATACCACCGATCCGAAGCATCCACGCGTGCGGGGACAGCAGCTGACCGGTATCGCGGCGGTAGCCCTCGATACGACAGCGCGGTTGATGGCCACCAGTACCCGCCCCGGAGCCGACAGCAACAGCATCCCGAACGCGAATTCGATTGTCACGCTGTGGGATATCTCCGATCCGGCGACTCCGCGCCAGTTGGTCCAATTGCCTATGCTCTCACTCGAGACCCAGCTGGCGATCAGCCCGGACGGCCGCACCCTGGTGACCATGGGCTGGCGCGCATTCACGCTGTGGGACATCGGCAATCCGGCCGCTCCGATCCAACGGGCATCTCGCGAGCTGCCGACCTCCGATGCCTACGGCTCTACCGGCAAGGTGCGTTTCAGCCCCGATGGGCGGCTGCTCGCCCGCGCGAACCGGGAAGGGTCACCCAACCTCAATTCGGTTCAGCTGTGGGATGTCTCGCAACCGAACAACCCGACCCTGGTGGCTCCAGCCTTCGCCATCAGCCCAGAGTCCGTCCGCCAGACCGGCGTGGTCGACCTCGACTTCCGTCCCGACAGTGCGGTTCTCGCGGTCGGCATAACGCCCGAGTCTGATTCGCATGGCATCGTGCAGCTGTGGGACCTCGCCGATCCGGCACACCCGCGGATGGCCTCCAGTCGGGAGATCGACCGGGGCAGCATGTCCGCGCTCGCCTTCGCCCCGGACGGCCATGCGCTGGCCGTGGCCGTCGGCGAGACGGTGACCGTCTGGAACGTGACCGATCCCGCCGACCCGGCACTGCTGGTCGACGACTTGGCGGTAACCGCGGGCATCTGCCACTCACCCGTCGACGACCACCAATACGAGTGTGTACCCGAACCGCGTACGCTCGCGTTCACCGCGGACGGCCGCAGCGTGCTCACCGGCACGTCCACCGGTGACGTCCACACCTGGTCGCTACCGACCGCGCTGACCCCGACCGCACCGGGTTCGAACGAGATCTCCGACTTCGCGGCCAACGGCACCGAGCTCGCGGTCGGGCTCTCCAGCAGAGACACGGCCACCCTCTGGGATATCCGAAACCTGCAGGCCCCCAGGACGATCACGCAGTATCGGTTCGCTCATAGTCTGGGCTCGAGCCGGCTCTCCTCGGACGGCACCCTGCTGCTGGCGATGGATATGAGCCTGGGCACCGTCACGCTGATCGACGTGACCGACCCGGCCGCCATCCATCCACGCGGAACCTGGACCTTCCCCGATCCCTCCGCGTACCGCTACTGGCAGATCAGCCCCGACCTCCGCACCGCCGTCACCATCGATGACCAGAAGGTGATGCAGCTGTGGGACTTGAGCAATCCGTCCCGCACGACGCCGCTCGGGGCCGCGGTCCCGCTGACGGAGAACGGGACCTTCAGTTTCGGGGTGGACGGCAAGACCATGATCGAGACCAGCGCCGCCGGAACCGCGGAAGAGATCACCACCCTGTGGAGCCTCGCCAACCGGTCGCATCCGAGCCGGGTCGCGGAATTGATCCGCCTCCCCGAGGGCGACGCAGCATCCGTTGTCATCGCACCCGACCTGCGCACGATGGTGGTTTCCGAGAAGGGAACCGTGCAGGCGTGGGATATCAGTGACCCACACCGGATACGGAAGCTGGGTGGCGCGCTCGCGGGGAAACTCCCAGCGGCCGAGGCAGTGTCGTTCACGCCGGACTCGCAACGTCTGCTGGCGCGCGGCTCCGACGGCGCCGTACAACTGTGGGACTTCACCGATCGGGCCCACCCCACGCAGACCGCTGCCCTCACTTCCACTGCCGGATACGGCGACACGGGTGCGGCGATGTCGTTGGGCAACAACTACCTGGCCGCCATCACGACCGAGGGCACGTTGGCGCTATGGGATTTCGACACGCAGCACGCCATCGACCGGATCTGTTCGATCACCGGCACGTTCTGGACCGAGAGCCTCTGGCATCGGTATCTGCCGCAACAGCCCTATCAAGCACCGTGCCGAGCCACGAGCTGAGCTGAATCGCGGTCCTCGGTTCAGCGTCGGGGCCGGATAATCGCGATCGGCACCTCGGTGCCGTGCAACAGCGCGTGCCCCGTCGAGCCGAGGGCCATGCCGGGATAGCCGCGGGTGCCGTGACTGCCGATCATCAGCAGTTGGGCATCCGCGGTTGCCTCTGCCAGCACCCGCGCCGGATGACCCTCCACCACAACCGATTTCACGTCTACGCGGGGATGGGCCGCCAGGTTGGGGGCGAGCATTCCGGCCAGCAGGCCGACCGCGTCGGCATGGGTGTGGGTGTCGCTGTCACCCGACAGTTCCCAGGCGTGCACCACGATCAGCGGCACCGCGCGGCGTGCGGCTTCGTCGAAGGCGAATTCCAGGGCTCGGGCGCTGTGCGGGGAACCGTCGACGCCCGCGACGATCGGGCGGTCGGCGAGGGCGAGCGGATCGGGCGGGACGATGACGATCGGTCCCGCGGCCTCGCGGGCGACGCCGGTGCTGACCGAGCCGAGCAGGCTGCGGTGGTAGGCGCTCATACCGCGCACACCCACCACCAGATAGTGGGCCGTAGCAGCCAGTTCCGACAGGGCCGGGACGGCGGGGGCGTCGACGACGAAGGTGCTGATATCGGCGAGCGGCCGGTCCGCTGTGTGCCGCGCGATCTGCACCGCACTGTCGAGGGCGGCCTGGGCGGTTTCGCGTAATCGGTCGTGCAGCAGCCGGACCGGGCTCTCGTCCGGACCGGCTGCGGCGATCGGCGGGACCGCGAACACCAGGTGCAGCGGGGATCCGCGTAGGGCGGCGGCGACGGCTGCCCAGCGGACCGCGTGCAGTGCCGACTCCGAGGAATCGACCCCCACCACGATCGGGCGATCGGGACTGTCGGCAGGCACGGAATTCGCCTCCTTAACAGGGGGAACGGATGGCCCGATCCTACGAGTCCGGGTGGCGTGCACCCGGCGGCTCGCCGAGCGGGACATCGGCGGCGCATGGTCGAGGAATGGTGTCGGTTCGACGTCGGATCGGTGCAGACGCGGCCGGTCGGTTTCATCGATGGCCCTCGCCCGGCACACGCTGAGCACGGTCGTGAGACCCGGCGAAGGGAGACACGGTGGGAATGCGACGTCGTGAACTATTGCTCGGGATCGCCGGTGGCGTCGTCCTGGCCGGATGCGGCAGCGACAGCGAGAAACCCCGGCAGCCACCGAAACCCGCGACCATCCGCTTCGATCCCGGACCGGGCCCGGCCGAGGCCCGGAAACTGGGCGTGGTGACCGTCGCCGACGGCACCGTGACATCCGTCCAATGGATCGACGAAACGGGACGGCCGCTGCCCGGCACGGCGTCGCCGGACCGGCGCAGCTGGACCAGCTCCGAACCACTCGGCTACGGCCACACCTACACCGCGACCGCGGTGGCACACGGCGAGACCGGCGATGTCACCGCCACCGCCACCTGCACGACCGTCGAACCGGATCGGCTCGTCGATGTCTCGCTGCGCTCGGCGAATCTGAACGAGCTCTCCGAAAACGACACGTACGGTGTGGGTTTCGTGCTGGTCGCGCATTTCGACGAGGCCGTCGACCGGGTCGCGGCGCAACGCTGTCTACAGGTCGAGACCGTGCCCAAGACCACCGGCGCGTGGTATTGGCTCGACGACCGTAACGTGCACTGGCGACCCGAGCACTACCACGCCCCGGGAACCCGGATCACGGTGTCGGCCAACCTCTTCGGCGTCCAGCTCGGCGACGGCACGTACGGCCAACGCGACCAACGCGTTTCGGTGACGATCGGCCCCGCGCACGTCGCCATCGCCGATGATGACACCAAACAGATCCAGGTCTTCGACAACGGAAACCTGGTGCGCACCATGCCCACTTCGATGGGTATGGGCGGCACCGCCGTCATCGGCGGCCGCGTGCTCTCGTTCTGGACCCGTCCCGGCATCTACACCGTCCTGGACCGCAAGGACCCCGTCATCATGGACTCGGCCAGCTACGGCCTGCCCACCAACTCCGGCCTCGGCTACCGCACCAGCATCAATCACGCCGTGCGCATCAGCCACGACGGCATCTATGTGCACGAACTGGCCGCGAGCGTCTGGGCGCAGGGCAATACCGACGTCTCCCACGGCTGCCTCAACATCTCCCCCGACGACGCCGCCTGGTTCTACGACTTCGTCGTACCCGGCGACGTGGTCGAGGTCCGCAACACCGGCGGCGACCCCCTCGACATCTGGCAGAACGGCGACTGGTCCATCCCCTGGCCCGACTGGCTGCACGGCGGCAGTCTCGGCTGAGGCCGAATGCGAAACCTGCTGCAACAGAAGGTATATCGGGTTACAGCAGCGTATTGGCGGCGATGCCCGCCAAGCAACGCTCGACGACATCGGCGGGCGAGCCCGGAGCGTCGGAGGCGGCCCAGATTTCGGTGCCGAGACGCACGGCGGTGTTGGCCATCGCGGCGGTGAGGACCACGTCGAGGTCCCCGGGTGCGCGGCCGGTGCGGGCGGCGATGATGGGGACGAGTTGGGTCTCGGTGTCCTGTTGAATGCGCAGCCAGGTGGCGCGGAGGGCGGGGAGCTGGGTGGCGGCGCGGACCAGGGGGCGCAGGTCGGCTTCCGCGATGCCCTCGGCGGCCGCGGTGCGGGTGGTGGCGGTCCGATAGGAGTCGGCGAGGGCTTCGCGCAGCGGGATCTCGGCCGGCCAGGCGGACAATTCATCGGCCCAGGCCTGGCTGCCGATGGCGAGCAAGGGGGCGAGCACGTCCTCTTTCCCGGCGAAGTAGCGGTAGAAGGTGCGCAGACCCATGCCCGCCGCGGCGGCGATGTCCTCGACCGTGGTTGCGGTATAGCCGCTTTCGACGAACAGACGGGCGGCGGCCAGGGCCACGGTACGGCGGGTGGCCGCGCGGCGGGCCTCGGTGAGCGTGGGGCGGCCGGTGCGGGGCCTGTCGCTGGCGGCGCTGGTCATAGAGGCACTCTAGCCAAGGCCGAAACTATTTATGGCGCGGAGTGCCATTAACGGCATATCGTGTCAGTAAGTAGTTCCACCGATCAGGAAGTGATCCATGAACCGTCTCGAGCAGCGCCGCATTCTGGTCACCGGTGCCGGATCCGGCATCGGCCAGGCCACCGTTCTCCGCCTGCTGTCGGAAGGGGCGGTCGTCGCCGGCGCCGACGTCAATGCCGAGGGACTGGCGCTGACCCGCAAGCAGGCCGCCGAGGCGGGCACCGACTCGCGGCTCACCACCATCGAAATGAACATCGGCGCCGAGGACGAGGTGGTCGCCGGCGTGCGCAACGCCATCGAATCCCTCGGCGGGCTGGACGCGGTGGTGAACGCGGCGGGCATCCTGCGCGCGGCCCACACCCACGAGACCTCACTGGATCTGTGGAACCAGATCATCAACGTCAACCTCACCGGCACCTTCCTGGTGATCCGGGAAGCGCTGCCCGCGCTGCTGGCCAACCCGCGCAGCACCGTCGTGAACTTCAGTTCCACCTCGGCCAATTTCGCGCACCCCTACATGGCCGCGTACTCGGCGAGCAAGGGCGGCATCCAGACGCTGACCCACGTGCTGGCGCTGGAGTACGGCAAGCAGGGGCTGCGCGCGGTGAGCGTCGCCCCGGGCGGCATCAAGTCGGGCATCACCGACGCCACGCCCGGCTACCTCCCGCAGGATGCCGATTGGTCGCTGTTCGGGCGGCTGATCGCCGTACTGCCGCAGGACAATCCGGAGGAGCTGGCCGGGCCGGAGAACGTGGCCGGGGTGATCGCCATGCTGGTGTCGGATGACGGGCGCTTCATCAGCGGCACCGAAATCCGCATCGACGGCGCGGCCCACACGTAATCACTGTCGGTACGGCGTAGTCACCGCACGCAATGACGAAGGCCCCGATCGAGATTCGATCGGGGCCTTCGCGTCAGCGCGTCCGCGTCAGTTCGCGGCGCCCACCAGTTCGGCGGCACTGCCGCGCAGAATCGCGTCCGCGGTGCCCGCCGGCCACTCCAGCGCCGCATCGAGTTTGACCAGGACGTCCTCGGCGGGCGATTCCATCAGGCATCGTTCGATCTGACTGATCATGCCCGTGGACGGTCCGCCGTTCTTGGCCACATCGGCCTGCGTCCAACCGTTTTCGCGCCGCCGCGCCTTGACCCGCTCGGCCAGGGCCTTGATATCGGGCTCTCCGGCAGCCCCCGCCGCGACGGTCTCGACCACTACCGGCGCGACCTCTCGCGCCGCCACCGGTTCCGGATCCACCCGCTCCGCGACCTGCGCCCGATCCTTGCCGGACGTCAGCAGGCCCTGCGTAATGAGCCGGGACCGCTTCTTCCGGCCCATCTTCCCCATTTTCGCCATCCACCGCTCCTCGATCGCACTCAAAACCTTTGCCCAAACCCCGGCAAGGTTGCCACAGGTTCGCGATAAACCCGGGCCAAACCCGAACATCGGCGTGCCATCCGTGAGAAACGGTGGTGATTCCGATTTCCGCGACCCGAGGTCAGGTAGCTAATTGATTGCGCATGATTTGACCGCGAGCCCTTTATTGCAGTAAGACTGCATTATGCGTATTCGACTGCTCGCCGCCTGCACCCTCACGGTGGCGACCATGGCCGCCACCGCGGCCACCGCGCACGCGGACACCCCCGCCGACAGCGCACCACCTGCCGCCCCGACCCACGAACAAGCCCTCGCCGACCTCGGCAATGCCGTCACCCTCGGCACCGGCGCGGGCGCGATGGCGGGCACCGCGATCGGTCTCGGCGCGGGCTGCCTCATCGGCGGCGTGGTCGGCGGTGTCGGCGGCGCAGCCGTCAGCCTCGGAGTCCTCACCCTCCCCGGCGCGATCGGCGGCTGCCTGGTCACCGCCGCCGCGGTCGGAGCCATCGGCGCGGTCGCGGGCACGGTCCTGATCGGCGCACCCGTCGCCATCGCCGTCGGCGGCCCCGACCTGAACACCCTGCTCACACCTCAGGCGGGATAGCGAAAACCGCTCCCCCGGAATCGGTTACACCGGGGCGGCGGTGAGTTGGTCGCGGCGGGAACGGTATTCGCGACGCCAGCGCAGGAATCCGACGGTGACCATGACGAAGAAGATGCCGTAGACCGCGCCGGAGGCGTAGAGCCCGGACTTCAGAGCCAGCGGGACACCGACCAGGTCGACGAGCATCCAGATGATCCAGAAGTCGGTCAGGGTACGGCTCTGCGCGAAAGTCGCGATGGCGCTGCCGACGAAGACATAGGCGTTGGCCCACGGCGACCACGCGATGTGCAGCCACGACAGGTGACTGAACGCCTCGGCCACCAGGGCGGTACCCAGCGCGAGCACGGCCAGCAGGATCACGCGTTCGCGGCCGGAGGCCGGGCGCACCAACAACTCCCGATGGTCACGGGTACCCCGCCCCCAGGCCCACCAGCCGTAGCCCGCCAGCCCGATGAACAGCATCTGCTTGAGTGCATTGCCCGGCACATGCGCGTGGATCGACGCCGCCAGCAGCAACAGCGCACCCGCCAGCTGCACCGGCCACGTCCACATCGTCTTGCGCATGGCCAGCCACACCACCGCCAGCGACAGCATGTTGCCGATCGCATCGGTCCAGAGGATGTGCTCCCCGAGCAGGTCGAAAGCCGCGTTCACGCCGACCACCGTGCCATATGGGCGGATTCGCGGCGCGCCAGCGTCCCGGTGGATGCCCCGCGCATCCCTCCGATCGGCTCGGCGCGATGGGCGAGAACAACCTTCGCGAGAAGAACGACAACCACGCGACTCTCAACACCCGTCGCCGCCGCCGGAATTCCCGCCCCGGCCAGGCTCGAACGATTCCGCGTGCCGGGCGCCTCACACCATGACGCGTGCCAGCGCCTCACACGGTGACGTGCGCCGGGCTGCTCAAACGATGACGCGTGCCGGGTGCCTCACCCGATGATGCGTGCCGGGACGACGCGAAGAGGTGTGCCGGGGGCTGCACGATGACGTGCGCCGGGGCCTGCCCGATGACGTGCGCCGGACGGCGTGCGCGATTGTGTGCGCCGGGTGCGGTTCGGTGGCGCGAAATCCGGTGCGGGCGGTGATTCGTGGAGGATTTTCGTGGTCGGGGGCGGGTGGGGTGCCCGGTGGCGATCGCGTGGGTACGTTGGCGATCATGCGTACCGACAATGATTCCTGGGATATCAAGACCGGTGTCGGATCGACCGCGCTGTTCGTGGCGGCGGCCCGGGCGCTGGGTGGCCGTGACGCCGCCGCGCCGGCACACGACCCGTTGGCCGCGCTGTTCGTGCGCGCGGCGGGTGCGGAGTGGGTCGATCTGCTCGAGGGCCGCGCGCCCGATCATCCGCTGCTGACACCGGATTTCGGTGCGCAGTTCCAGCAGCATCAGATCGTGCGGACCCGCTACTTCGACGACTTCCTGGCCGCGGCCACCGCGGCGGGCATCCGGCAGGTGGTCATCCTGGCCGCCGGACTGGATTCGCGCGCCTACCGGCTGGCCTGGCCGGAGCAGACGGCCATTTACGAACTCGACCGCCCGCAGGTGCTGGCGTTCAAACGCGAGACGCTCGCCGCGGCCGGGCACCGGCCGGGCGCGGACCGCCGCGAGGTCGCGGTGGATCTGCGCGAGGATTGGCCGAAGGCGTTGCGCGAGAGCGGCTTCGATCCGGCCGCGCCGACCGCGTGGCTGGTCGAAGGACTGCTGATCTACCTGACCCCGGCCGCACAGGATCAGCTGTTCACCGCGATCGCCGCGCTCAGCGCGCCCGGCAGCCGGGTCGCGATCGAGCAGATGGATCCGCTGCCCGCCGAGGCGGTCGCCGCGATGTCCGGCGGTGACGATGCGGGATCGGAGTGGGTGAGCATGATCTACAACGAGCCGCGCACCGACGCCACCGCCTGGTTCGGCGCGCACGGCTGGAGCGGTGAGCGGATCTATCTCACCGACTATCTGGACCGCCTCGGGCAGGTCCCGGCGGCCGCGGGTCCCCAGCAGCAGTCGTTGATCAATCTCGTCACCGTGGTTCGCCCCGGGTAGCCCGAATGTTGTCCACCGAGTTGCTGCGCTCCCCCACCGTGCGCGGCAACTCGGCCCGCACCGTGTCTTGCCGCCCGGTGACCGCACAGACACCGCCCGAATCTCGTCCCGCCCCCGCCACTTTCGCGTCACGATTGCGACCCGATTGCCGGTAGGGTGTGGTGCAGTGCAGGAGCGGACCGGCGGCAGCACGTCCCCGGGCAGTGGAGAGGCGGCGGCGGTGGATCTCGGCGCGGAATCGAAAACGCCGAAAGATGAACTCCCGCAACCCCCTACCTTCGGTTCGGCCTTACGGCGACTGCGTGAGGAGCGCGGCCTGTCCCGCGAACGGCTCGCCTTCAACGCCGGGGTGAGCGCGAGCTACGTGACCAGCTTGGAGAAGGGCGACCGCGCGCACCCCACCCGCGAGGTGATCGAGGCGCTGCTGCGCTGTCTGGCCCGACTGGCCGAACTCGCGCCGGGCCAGCGCCGGCTGCTGTTCGATCTGGCCGGTCTGCCCGCCACCGAACTGCCCGACGTCGAGGACCTGCGCGCCGACCTGGGCCGCGGCATCCCGCGCGCGCTGGAACTCTACGAACCGCATCTGGCCGCCTACACCGACACCCGGCTCAATATCCTGTACTGCAATTCCAGCTTCGCCCAGGGGTTTCCGGGCCTGCGCGAGGACGGCAACCTGCTGCGCTGGATGCTCGGCAATCCCCTCGCGAAGCAGGCCCTGGTGGAATGGGAGCGCGAGGTCCGGATCTCGGTGCAGTGGCTGCACGGCTTCACCGCCGAGCACGCCGATCCGAGCTGGTCGGAGGAACTGCTGGCCGAGCTGGGCCGCTATCCGCTGTTCCGGGAGCTGTGGTCGACCACGCTGTCGCGCTACGAGCGCGCGCGGCCCATCATCCGGCTGCGCGATCCGAGCACCGGGCAGCAGATGTCGATCGTGGGCCAGCTGTTCGGCGTGCCCTCCACCAGCTATCCGGGCCGGATCCAGATCTTCCTCGGGCTGCGGATGTGATTCAGCGCGCGAGCGGCTGGTAGAACACCAGCCCATTGCCCTTGTTGTCGTAGACGACCGCGCGGCGTTCGTGCGCATCGTCGTAGGGTCCGCGCACGATGCCGCCACCACTGGCCTCGACCGCCTTGGCCGCGGCGTCGACGTCGGCGGTCTTGATGCCGACGACGACCTGACCGTGGATCGGGTGGTCGACGGCGGTGGCCAGGGCGAGCGTGATCGGGCCGCCGTCGAGCGCCGCGAAGTGCGTGCCGTCGCGGAACTTCACCGGCATGCCGAGCGTCTCGCCGTAGAACTTGATCGATTCGTCCAGGTCATCGGTGGACAGGATGATCATCTTCACTTCGTGGTCGCTCAAGGAAACCTCCTGTGGCCTTGTCGTTTCCGACTATCGACGTGCTGGTTCCGTCTTGACAGTAGCGGGCCGGAAGCTGAGGGCGACCAGGAAGGTCAGTGCCGCGATCCCCGCGGCCACCGCGAACACGACCGTCATACCGCCGACGAGGGCGTGCTGGGCGGTGCCGCCCGCGTCGCGCGCGGCGGTGCCGAAGATGGTGACCAGCACGGCCAGCCCCAGCGCCGCGCCGGTCTGCTGCAGGGTCTGCAGCGCACCACCCGCCGCGCCCGCCTCATGCGGTTCGACATTCGACATGATGACCACGTTGAGCGGCGAAACCGACAGTCCGATACCGCATCCCAGTAGCAGCATCGCCACGAACAGCAGCGGGAAGTAGCCGCTGTGCGCGGTCAGCGTGGTGAGCAGCGCGAGTCCGGTGCCCATCGACACCGCGCCGGTCATGGCCACCGGCCGGGGGCCGAAGCGCGCCAGCAGCCGCGGGATCAGCCGGACCATGGTGAACATCATCACGGCGGTCGGCAGGAACGCGAAACCGGTTGCCAGCGCGCTCAATCCGAGTACGTCCTGCAGGAACTGGGTGAGGAAGAAGAACATCGACAGGCCCGCCATCGGCACCAGGAACATATTGGCGTAGGCGGCGGCGCGATTGCGGTCGGTGAACAGTCGCAGCGGCAACAGTGGCTGGCGCGTACGGGATTCGATGGTCAGGAAGGTGATCAGCAGAGCCACGCCGACCGCCAGGCAGATATCGGTGATCGGGTTGCCCCAGCCGTGCGAGGCGGCGCTGATGAAGCCGTAGGCGAGGGTGGCCACCCCGGCGGTCGCCGTGACCGCGCCGGGCAGGTCGAGGTGATGGTCCGGTTCACGTTCCGCCGCAGGCAGATTCAGTAGCGCCAACACCACGACCACCAGCCCGAAGGGCACGTTGATGAACAGCACCGAGCGCCAGCTCAGCCATTCGGTCAGCAGGCCGCCGACGATGAGGCCGATGGCGAACCCGGCACTCGACATGCCCGAGAACCAGGCGAGCACCCGGACCCGCGCCTTGGGGTCCGGGAACGAAGTGGTCAGCAGCGCAAGGGTATTGGGGGCGGCCATGGCCCCGCCGATGCCCTGCAGCACCCGGGCGGCCAGCAGCCATCCGGCACTGGGCGCGAGTCCGCCCGCGAGCGAGGCGGCCGTAAACAGCGCCGCCCCGGCGATGAACAGGCTGCGGCGGCCGAACAGGTCACCGGCACGGCCGCCGAGCAGCAGCAGTCCGCCGAAGACCAGGCTGTAGGAGTTCATCACCCAGGACAGTCCGGTGGCGCTGAAGTGCAGGTCGGTCTGGATGCGCGGCAGCGCCACGTTCATCACGGTGATGTCCAGGACGATCATCAATTGGCAGGTCAGCAGGGTGGCGAGCACGATGCCGGATCGAAGTCCGCGCCGGGACGCCGGGTCGCGGGCCGTGACGACGGCAGCATCGGTCGAAAAAGAGGTCGACAAAGGAACGCTCCAGAAGAGGGAATCAAACGGAGGTATCCTCCGTTTCCGATAGAGCTATCATATGGAGGGTTCCTCCATTTACGCAAGCCTATCCGGAGGGTCCATCCGTTTTCTAGTGGAGGGTTCGTGGAAGCACCGTCGACGGGGAAGCCGATGCGCGCCGATGCGCGGAGGAACTACGAGCGGATCGTGACCACCGCACAGACCGCCTTCACCGAACTCGGCCCGGACGCACCGCTCGAGGAGATCGCGCGCCGGGCGGAGGTCGGCATCGGCACCCTCTACCGCCACTTCCCCAATCGCGAAGTACTCATCGAGGCCGTCTACCGCTCCAATATCGAGCAGTTGAGCGCTCGTGCCCGTGAGCTGCTCGAAACCGGTTCGGCGGAGACGGCTTTCGAACGCTGGCTGCGCGAGTACGTGGGCTGGGTGCGGCTCAATCGAGTGCTGGCCACCACCCTCAAGGCGGGCATGGACCGCCAGACGCCCACCTTCCAGCTGTGTCGCGCGGCCATCACCGAGGCGGCCACGCTCCTGCTGGACGCGGCCCGCGAGGTGCACGCGATCCGGCCCGATATCGAGCCGGCCGACCTGCTCCGATTCGGGCACGGCATCGGCGTCGCCTGCGAGGCAACCACTCCCGAGGCGACCGAGCGGATGATCTCGGTGACCATCGACGGCCTGCGCGCCCGGGGTTAGCGCGCGGGCGCGCTCAGCGCCCGCCAGATCTCGTCGATATAGGACTCCCAGGCCGCGGTGCCGGCGGGCAGCGCGCCCGGGGCGGTCCGCCAGAGCTGTCCGGTGCCCAGGTAGGTCGTGTACACCAGCACCGCGCGGTTGCGGGCCGCCCCGGAATCGAAGCCCAGGCGGACGAACAGTTCCGCCAGATAGTCGATGCGGCGGTTGGTGACTCGCGCCAGGACCGGCTCGACCAGCGGGTCGGTCGAACCGGCGAGGGTGACCGCGAGGTTCTCGTTCGGGTGCGACAGCGCGGTGCCCATCAGGGTTCGCAGGCCCGTGGCCGGGTCGGGCTCGGCGGCGATCAGCGCGATCACGGCCTCGGTCTCGTCGCGTTCCCAGCGTTCGAGGGCCGCACCCAGCAGCTCGTCCCGATTCGCGAAATGCCAGTAGGCACTGCCCTTGGTCGAATTCAGCCGGGCCGCAAGGGGTTCGATGGCCACCGCGGCCACGCCCCCCGCGGTCAGCGCCGCGAGTGCGGCGGTGATCCAGTCCTCACGATTGAGTCGTTGCCTCTTCTCCGCCACGGCTCCGTACGCTACCGTATGGAGTGGAACCATACGGTAGCGTACGGAAGTGGGCGGGTCGATGATCTGGAATATTCACCAACGAGAACTGCCGGTCCCGGCGAAGCAGGTGGGCGCTCTGCTCGACACGGTCGCCGAACCCGGAAATCCCCTGTGGCCCAGCCAGAATTGGCCCGCGCTGGTGCTGGACCGCCCGTTGCAGGTCGGCGCGGACGGCGGCCACGGCGACATTCGCTACAGCTGCACCGCCTACGAACCGGGTCGCGCCGTCGAATTCACCTTCGCGCCGAGCATGCCGTTCACCGGGGCGCACACCCTGGAGATCATCGACCGGGGCGAATCCGGTTGTGTGGTAAGGCATCTCCTCGTTGCGGAGGCGGACGGACCGCCCAGCTGGCTGCTGTGGACGTGTGCCATCCGCTGGCTGCACGACGCGGTGGTCGAGGAACTGCTCGACGGTGTGGCGACAGCGGCGGGTCAGCCACCGGCCCGGCCCACCAGCTGGTCACCGTGGGTGCGCGTGCTGCGGTTGGGATTCGGTCGGACCACCGACCCGATTCCCGTCGGCTGATCCGCGGTCACCGGTTGTAGGGCTGCTCCTGCACCCAGCTGAAACCGCGCTCCAGCAACGGGAACGACTTCGGGTCGAGCTGGTTGAAGTACGCGTGAATGCGATGTCCCGCATAGTCATCGGCGTCGATGACGAGTTTGCCGGGCCCCGGCCACCAGTAGCTCAGGCGAACGTGGACCGGGGTCTCGGCATAGGTGCCCAGCGCGATGCGGTGGTGCAGATCGATGAAATGCTTGCTGGGATCGATGGTGCCGCCGTAGATCTCGAAGGAGTCGTCCATGTGCTGGATGGTCAGCACCACCGGATCCGAGACATGGAACGGCCGATCGACAATGACCCGCCGCCAACGCAATTCATCCGTGAGCAGTGGATCGCGCGCATAACCCTCCGAGGAGAAGTGATCCACCTCGTAGATGCCGTACAGCTCCGGCGTCGGGTGCTGCCATTGCCGCCAGTTCTGCACGCCGGTCACCCCGAGCAGCACCAGGCCCGCGACCAGTTGCGCGATCAGCGCGATCCGGTTGGCACGCGCGGAAGCGAACAACGCGACCGGCCGCAGCGCGGGCGCGGCACGATCGGAGAACAACACCGCGTACACCCGGCGCGCATGCGGTGCCAGCAGGAACAAGCTCAGCAACAGAAACTGTGACGACACCGTCTTGAGCCGAATGTCGTAGGTCATGTTCAACAGGAACACCTGCGTCATATCCACCGCACACAACAGCGTCCCCGCCGTAGCCGCCCGCGGCACCACCAACAACACGCCCGCCAGCAATTCCGCGGCCCCCAAGGCGATCTCATACGGCTGCGACACACTCACCTGCGACCACAGCACCCCCTCGGGGCTGAAATTCCCGAAAGGCTCCACCAGCCGATTCAGTACGAACGGCATCTGCGTCGGAATCGCTTTCGCCATCCCGAAATAGAACATGGCGATCGCCAGCACGAACCGCAGCCCAAGCCGCGTCCAGGCATATAGCCTGGTGTAGCGAGGCCTGCGCCGATCCAGCGCCGACCAGACCGCCGTGGCGAGCAGAGCCGCCAACAGCACGAGAAACAGCGCGGTCCACTGGAACCCACTGTCACTACCCACCTGGGTACTGGTCGCCCGCAGCCCCAGCACATGGGTCGCCGTCCACTCGATCGGCGGCCGCGCCCACCCCAGCACGTGATGCACCGAAGCCCACCCCGTATCGACACCGATCCCCGCCAACAGAATCGGCACCAGCCCAACCACACCAACCAGCCCGAACAATCCGAAATAGCAAGCCCCGAAACGAAATCCGACCCGCGTCGCCAAGCTCCACGGCGACCCAGCCGTCTCAGCCTGCTCCGGCGTCTGCGGCACACCCGCCGCCTCGATCTCCCCGGCCTGCTCGTACGGTATCGGCGGATCCACCAACTCGGCCGATACGGCCTCCCTCACCTCGGTATCCGCCACCGCACCCTCCCACCTCGCCGCCAGTGCACCGACGGTAGGACAGCCCGCTTAACAGAGACCGGGTGCTTCGCTGAAGAAACGGACCGTCCCACAGGTCGAGGTGGCCTCGAGGGAAGCCCTGGCGCCCGTGGATCCGGTTGTCTTGCCGACCGGTCCACGGCTAAGTTGCCAGTGTCGGGGTCGGTGGGGTGATCGTGGTGCGATCGTCCCGGGCAGTCCTTTTCTTGGGGGTATGTTGTTCAGTCGAGTATCGATCGTGATCGTGGCGGCGGTCGTGGCGACGCTGATTGGGACGACCTGCGCGGCGGCACAGCCGACGGCCGGGCAGTCATCGACAATGCCGGGAACCGTGGTCGAATCGACACCACTATCGGGCGCGGAGTTGATTCCGCACGCGGGCAGCGGGTTTCGGATCATCTATCGCACCACCGGCCAGAGCGACACCTCCGAGGTCAGCGGAGGAATGGTTTATGTTCCCGAAGGCCAGCCGCCGGCCGGCGGTTGGCCGGTGGTGTCCTGGGGGCACGGCACCTCGGGGATGACCGAGGGCTGCGCGCCGAGCCGGACCGGCAATGTCATCGACGGAACCCTGGATCAGACGCCCGACCTGTCCCGGTTCCTCGCCGCCGGATATGCGGTCACCGCAAGCGATTACATCGGCCTCGGTGCGCCGGGCTACCACGAATACCTCGCCGGACGCGCCGAGGGGCACGCGGTGATCGATATCGTCCGGGCCGCGCGAGCACTAGCGCCCGAACTGTCCGCCTCGTATGTCACCTCGGGCCATTCGCAGGGCGGGCACGCGGCCCTGTTCGCCGCCTCGATGGCGGACGACTATGCGCCGGAACTGAATCTGCGAGGAGTCCTCGCGTTCGCGCCCGCATCGAACGTCGAACTGCTGCTGGGGTTGATGGGCCCGAACACTCCGGTCATCCCGCTGGTGAACGGCATCATGGTCAACGGCGTGCTGGCCATCGCCGGACTCGCACACGCGCGCCCAGACCTCCCGATCACCGACTACCTCACCGATAAAGGGCGCACCGCGGTCCGGACCGCGGAAACAAGCCCCGACTGCGACCTGGCCCCCGTCACACGCATGGTGCGCGGCCAACCACCCGGCGAGCTCCTGGCGAAACCATTGGCCGAACCGGTCTTCGAAGCCGCCCTGCGCGACTACCTCACCGTCCCAACGACGGGATACCGAGTGCCGATCCGCATCGCTCAGGGCGCCCTCGACGACATCATGCCGCTACCCGCCGCAATACTGCTCCAGCAACAACTGACAAGAGCCGGAACACAAGCGGACCTGCACACCTATCCCACCGCCACCCACAACAGCATCGTGTCGATCTCCGGACAGGACGGCCTCGACTTCCTACGCCAGACCTTGGGATGACACCAGCACGGCCCTGTCAGTTGCGGAGTTGGCGGAAGAAGGTGCGGATGTCGTCGGTGAACAGGTCGGGGACTTCGAAGGCGGGGAAGTGTCCGCCTTCGGTGTGGTCCCGGAAGAAGGCGACATTGTCGCCGGCGCCGAGGACTTTGCGGACGAAAGGGTCGCTGTAGAAGAGGGATTGGCCTTGGGGTACGGCCGAAGTGTCGCCCCAGCCGGGGTTTTCGGCGTGGGCCAGTTCCCAGTAGAAGTCGGCGGCTGCGGGGCCGGTGCGGGTGAACCAGTAGAGGCTGGCGGTGATCAGAACGTTGTCGCGACTGATCGGTGTCGCGGGGTTGGCCCACTCGACGAATTTTTCCGCGATCCAGGCCAGTTGCAGGATCGGGGAGTCGGCCAGGCCCGCCGACAGGGCGTTGGGCTCGGTGGAGTGCAGGACCTTGTAGCCCTTCATCTGTGACCAGGTGTATTGCGCTTGTTCGAGCTGCTTCAGCTCGTCGGGGTCGAGGTCGGCGGGAACTGGTAGATCCTCCCCGACCATGCCGACCTGAAGACGGTCACCATGGGTATGCGCGCCGATCACTCGCTCGGGCAGCAGCGTCGCCACCCGTCCGGTGACCCCGGCACCGAGGTCACCGCCCTCGACACCGAACCGTTCGTAGCCGAGCCGGGTCATCAACTCCCCGAACGCCAGCGCGGTCCGTTCCATGTTCCATCCGCGCGCCGAGAGCGGGCTGGAGAAGGTGAAGCCGGGCAGGGACGGGATGACCAGATGGAAGGCGTCGGCCGGGTCACCGCCGTGGGCGCGTGGATCGGTCAGGGGCCCGCTCGCAGCGAGGAATTCGACGAACGAGGTCGGGTAGCTGTGGTTGAGCAGCAGTGGGGTCGCGGTCGGTTCGGGAGATCGCAGGTGCAGGAAATGAATCCGCTGCCCGTCGATTTCGGTGACGAACTGCGGGTAGCGGTTCAGTTCGGCTTCGTGGGCGCGCCAATCGAACCCGTCGGCCCAGTAGGCGGCCAACTCGTGCAGGTAGTCCGGGGAGATGCCGTGGTCCCATCGCGCTCCGGTGCCGGGTACCGGGTACGGCGACCGGGTGCGGGCCAGGCGGTCACGCAGATCATCGAGCTCAACCTGCGGGATATCGATCCGGAAGGGAATGATGTCAGCGTTCATAACGACCAACCTAAGATTCCACCAGGTCGAAACCTGTCCTAATTGGTCCGGGTGCGATCGTGTCGACCACCACAGGTCAGCAGTGGATGGAGGGGTTGTCGGCGCGGATCCTCAGTTGGCCGGTGGACGGGCCGGTGAGGATCTGGATGAGCTGGCAGGGCTTGATTTGTTCGGGCGACAGGTTGCCGTCCGAGTTGGCCCAGGTTGTCTCGGGTGTGGTTTGCACGGTCAGCGATGCCCCGTCGCCGCGGCGGTAGGTCAGCGGCCCCGGGACGTGTCCGGACCATTCTTGCACTCGTCCGAACTCTGCTGCGAGAGAAGCTATTTCGGCCTTCTCGCCGCTCTTGATGTAGTCGAAGACGCCGTGGTAGGCAACCTTCAACAGCGTCGGGGTCTGGGTGGTGGTCGGCCAGATCACCGTTGCGGTCCCGGCTTGCGAGGCGATGGATACCTGTGTTCCCGGCGCTTGCTCGACCGTCAGATGGCATTGGTAGGCATCGGGATTCGTGATCGCGAAGGTGAGTTCGCGGGCGTCGCCGTTGCGGGTCACGGTGAGGGTGGTGGCTGTGGCGGCGCGCACGACTCCGCGGTCGAAGGCGAGTGAGCCGTAGCGCAGGGTGTCGAGGTCGGCGTGGAAGGTGGTGCGGTAGAACTGCTGGGACGGCTTTGCGTCGGAGGGTGCTTCCGTGCAGGTTGCCGGTGGTATCGGGGATGGTGCGGCGGGCAGCGATTCGATCGGGATCGGATGCGAATCCGGCTGGCCGGGCGCACATCCGAACAGCAGCAGGCCGCTCGCCGCCAGTGCCGCGACCGCCGCTTTCAACCCACGAGCTGCCCGGATCCCGTCAATCACCGGGCCGACGATAGGGAGCCGTCGCATACGACCGCATCCGTCGCCGCATCCGTCATCGATGGACCCGGCGGTCCGTCAGTTGTCGAGGCGCAGGGTTTCGCCGGCGGCGGTGAGGTTGTTCTCGACGCGGCGCAGCAGTCGTAGCAGGTCGTCGCGTTGGCGTTGCGACATGCCCTGGGTGAGAATGCCTTCCAGTTCCGACCAGGTGGATTCCACCTTCTCGCGCAGGGCGCGGCCGCCGTCGGTGAGCGAGACGATAGTGGCGCGGCGGTCGACCGGTGACGGGGTGCGGGCCAGCAGGCCCTGTTGTTCGAGGCTGCGCACGGTGCGGGTGACCGTGGACGGATCGAGTTTGAGCGCCTTGGCCAGATCGGCCTGCGACTGCCCGTCCTGATCCCAGAGCTGCATGAGCAGCAACTCCTGCCCGGCATAGAGCCCGAGCCGGCGCAGCAGCGCGGAGGTGACCAGCCAATAGGCGCGGTTCATGTGGACAACCATCTGGTTGAGCTCGCCGGCTCCCGCTCGAATAGTTGACATGCCATTCAGTATATGGGCCGTGACCGGCGACTATCCGGGGCCGTCTTGCATATTAGTTGGTATGCCATCAATAATCATTGGTATAGCAACTATCTGCGTGGAGGATTGCCGACATGGCCGACACAAGCGAATCGATCGAGGCACTGGACATGCCACCCGCACCGGAGCATCCCTCGCGGCGCTGGTGGGCACTGGCCGTGCTCGGCATCGCCCAGCTGATGGTCGCGCTGGACGTGACGGTCATGAACGTCGCGCTGCCCGCGGCACAGCACGAGCTCGGCTTCGCCGATGTGGACCGGCAGTGGGTCATGACCGGCTACGCCCTCACCTTCGGCAGCCTGCTGCTGCTCGGCGGGCGACTCGGTGATCTGCTGGGCCGCCGCCGGGCCCTGGTGATCGGCCTGCTGGGCTTCGGAATCGCCTCGGCCGTCGGCGGACTGGCCCCGAACTTCGTCACGCTGGTCGCCGCGCGGATCGGACAGGGACTCTTCGGCGCGCTACTCGCGCCCGCAGCCCTCGCGCTGGTCGCCGTCACTTTCACGGACGCGACCGAACGGGCCAAGGCCTACGGCCTGTTCAGCGCGATTTCCGCGATCGGCGGGGCGATCGGATTACTGCTCGGCGGCGCGCTCACCGAATGGGCTTCCTGGCGTTGGGCGCTCTACATCAATCTGGCGTTCGCCGTCGTCGGCATCCTCGGCGCGCTACTGACCCTGCCCCGTGAAACCCCCACGCAGCGGCCACGACTCGATATCCCGGGCGTGCTGCTCATCAGCGCGGGCCTGTTCGGCGTGGTCGGCGGCTTCTCGCGGGCGACCGACCACGGCTGGGGCAATCCGGTGACCGTCGGTCTGCTGTGCGCGGGTGTCGTGCTGGTACTGGCCTTCGCGGCCTGGCAGGCCCGCGCCACCGATCCCCTGCTGCCGCCGCGCGTGGTGCTCGATCCCGCCCGCGCCGGTTCGTATCTGGCGGTGGCGTTGATCGCGGTGGGCATGTTCGCGGTGTTCCTTTTCTTCATCTACTACCTGCAGACGATCCTCGGCTACTCCCCGTTGAAGGCCGGTGTCGCGTTCATGCCGATGGTCACCACCACCATCGTCTCGGCCGCCGCGGCCGTGCCGTTGTTGCAACGCATCGGCGCGAAAATCACTGTCGCACTGGGCTTCGCGACCTCGGCGGCCGGCATGGTGTGGCTCACCGGCGCCGGACCCGACAGCACCTACGCCGCACATCTGCTGCCCGGCTTGACCGTCTTGGGCCTGGGTATCGGCGCGGTGATGTCGGTCGCCTTCCAGGGCGCGACCGCCGGTGTCGACAACCGTGACGCCGGAGCGGCTTCCGCGTTGGTGAACGCGGTCATGCAGGTCGGCGGTTCACTCGGCATCGCCGTACTGACCACGGTCGCCACCGACGCGACCCGCACCTACGCGACCACCCACGCCCCCTCACCCACCCTGCTAGCGCAAGCCCAGGTACACGGCTACACCACCACCTTCTGGTGGGCCGCCTGCATCTTCCTGATCGGCGGACTACTGGTGACCGCCCTGATCCCCGCCTTCCTCCCCAAACCCCCGGCGGGCACACCGATCATGGCGCACTGACCCGGGCCCGGTGGACCTGACGCTCGATCAGGAACAACGGAAACGCGACACTGATCGCAACAACGAAGGTCAGCACGATGTAAACCCACAGCCTCCGCATCCCGAGCCGCCGACTCTCCACCACCATGAACACCACCGCCACCAGCGCGACCACCACCAGGTCCACGGCACTGAAAGTGCTTGCCGGAGTAGCGAACAAATCCCGCCCGGCATCACCCATCGACCCGCCCCGCGCAAGCTGCGTAATCAACGTCCACTGCGTCCCGACCAACGCCCCCACCGCCAGCACTCCATATACCGCGATCAGCGCAGTATCCCCACGGCTCAGCCGCGCACTCACCCTCACCTGCTCGGTTGCATTCGACATCCCGACCTCCTGCCTGAACCGTGCCACCACCCGACCCCTACATTCAACACACCGACCACCCCGCCAGGAGTTGCCCGAATCTTTCGATCGCGCGAACTCGGTGCGTTGTCAGCGCCTTTCCAGGCCCCGATACCAGCAGAGCCGAGCTCAGGAATAGAGGCCGGCTATCTCGGCGGCATACCTCTGTGTGATGACCGCGCGCCTGAGTGAAAGCTTCGCGGTCAACTCCCCACCCTCCTGGGTCCACTCCTCCACGAGCACCCGAATCCTCCTGATCGACTCGGCCTTCGAGACCTCGCTATTGGTTTCCGCCACGGCCGCATCGATTTCCGCGATCAGTCCCGGATGATCCAGCAATTCCGCCAGGTGCACATGGATATTCACGCCGTGACGTCGGCGCCAGTCCTGCAGCGCCTCGCGGTCGATGGTCACCAACGCCGCGACGAACGGTTGACCGTCACCGACCACCATGCACTGGCCGATCAGCGGATGCGCGCGCAGAGCGTCCTCGAGCGGCCCCGGCGAAACGTTCTTGCCCCCGGCGGTCACCAGAATCTCCTTCTTACGACCGGTGATAGTGACGAAACCGTCCCGGTCGATCGCCCCGAGATCGCCGGTGCGGAACCATTCCCCCTCGAAGGCGTCCCGATTCGCCTGTTCGTCACGCCAATAGCCGGGAAACACCACCGATCCCTTCACCAGCAGTTCACCGTCCGCGGCAACGCGCACCGCATTGCCGTCGATCGGCTTTCCCACACTGCCGATCCGCAGATGAGCGAGTGTGTTCACTGTGATGGCGGCGCTGGTTTCGGTGAGGCCGTATCCCTCGAAGATCGTGATGCCCACCCCGCGGAAGAAATGACCCAGCCGCTCCCCCAGCGGTCCGCCACCCGAAACCGTGTACCGGCAGCGACCGCCGAGCGCCGCCCGCAGCTTGGTGTAGACCAGTCGATCGAACACCGAGTGCCGAAGGCGCAACCACCATCCGGCGTCGCCGTCGTCCAGCGCCCGGCTCCAGTCGATAGCCGTGGCGGCGGCCCGGTCGAAGAGCCATCCCTTACCGGACTCGTGCGCACGCTGCTCGGCCGCGTTGTAGACCTTCTCGAAGACCCGCGGCACTGCCAGTACGAAATCCGGCTGATACGAAATGAATTGCTCGCCGAGGGTGGACCAGTCCGCCGTGTGGGCGACCGTCACCCGCTCCATCAACGCCAACACCGACAAGCAGCGCGCGAACACGTGGGCCAGCGGTAGGAACATCAGTGTCCGCTGCCCCGGCTGCAGCACCCCGCTCATCGCGATTCCGCCGGAGCGCGCCACGGCCAGCAGGTTCGCGTGCGTGAGCACCACCCCTTTCGGCCGGCCCGACGTCCCGGAGGTGTAGATCAGTGTGGCCGGTGACGCCGCGGTCAGACCGGCCGTACGTTCCCGTAATTCCCGGTCGTCGATCTCGGCGCCCCGCGCCACCAGTTCGTCGATCGCGCCCTGATCGATCCGAAGCGTCTCCGCCAGTACAGGAGTCGTGATGTGGGCCACCACGGCAGCATGCTGTGCGGTTTCGACGACCAGCAATCTGGTCCCGGAGTCCGCGAGAATCCAACGCGCCTGATCGCTCGCCGACGCATCGTAGATGGCGACCGTGCACGCTCCCGCCGCCCAGATCGCGAAGTCCAGGAGCACCCACTCGTAGCGGGTGGATGCCATGATCGCGACCCGATCTCCCGTCTCGATGCCCGAGGCGATCAATCCCTTGGCCACTGCCTCGACGTGCTGTGCGAACCGCTCCGCCGTCACCTCGCGCCGACCGCCGGCAACCGGGATCTGGAAAGCGACGAATTCCGGTGCCGTACACGCCAATTCCTCGATGATTCCGGCCAGCGTCTGCGTCGGGCGCACGGAATACGTTGCCGCTGTTTCGACTTCGCGTCGGACCACTGCCGTCATCACACCAATCCCTCTGCCCGCGTTGTCGGGCCGCACGCCGCTGGTTCGGTTCGCCCAACGTGAGGCGATACCCGCCCGGCCACAGTATGCCGACGACCACGACAGCGCCCGGGGAAATGCCGGCGCCCAACGTCGCCATAGGAGTGAGCCCCGTGCCGTGGGACTTGATCTTGCGTGAAAGGCTGGAGGCACGATCGGGGGAAGCGAAAGGACCATTGCCATGCCTGCCCCTACAGCCGAATCCGCCACCGACTCGCCGCGCGCACGGTTCGGGTTGGGGACAGCGGCGGTGGGGAGGCCGGGGTACATCACGCTTGGGCGGGAGGTTGATCTGCCGGGTGAGCGGACTGTGGAGGAGATGCGGGGGCGGACGCACGAGTTGCTCGATGCTGCTTGGGCGGCGGGGGTGCGGTACTTCGATACCGCGCGGTCCTATGGGCGGGCGGAGGAGTTTGTCGGGGAATGGTTGGCGGGGCGGGCCGATCACGCTGCGGAGGTGATGGTCGGCAGCAAATGGGGTTACACCTATACCGCCGATTGGCGGGCCTCGGGGGTGCCGGTGCATGAGGTCAAGGAACATACGGTGGCCGTGTTCGACCGGCAGATACAAGAGACTCGCGCCCGGTTGGGGAAGCATCTGGACGTCTATCTGGTGCATTCGGTGACGCCCGGCAGCCCGGCCCTGACCGACCCCGAGCTGCATGCGAGGTTGGCGGGGCTGGCCGCGGAAGGGGTCCGGGTCGGACTGTCGACGAGCGGGCCCGCGCAGTCGCAGGTGGTGCGGGCGGCGTTGGAGGTCACCGTGGATGGCCGACCGTTGTTCGCGGCGGTGCAGTCGACCTGGAATCTGCTCGAGCCGTCCGCGGGATCGGCGCTGGCCGAGGCGCATTCGGCGGGATGGCTGATCGTGGTGAAGGAGGCCATGGCCAACGGGCGTCTCGCCGACCGCAATGCCACCGGCCCGGACACCGCCGTGCTGCGGACCGTGTCCGATCGGATCGGCGCGGGCCGCGATGCGCTGGCGCTGGCCGCGGCCGCCGCGCAACCGTGGGCCGACATCGTGCTCTCGGGTGCCGCGACAGCAGAGCAGCTGGCCTCCAACCTGACCGCCGCCGAAATCGCTCTCACCAGCGACGATCTGGCCGAGCTCAGCGTCCTCACCGAACCCGCCGAAGCGTTTTGGCGCATTCGCGCCGAATTGCCCTGGGCCTGACCCGATCCGGACACCCGCGCTGACCGGGAAAGGCTGATCATGCGGCACTGAAGGAACAGTGCTACAAATTCATCGTGCACAATGTATTTGCGGTCTCGTTCGCCGCGCTGTCTTTGACGTCCGCCGCGATCCTCGCGCCCGCGACGGCCGCCGCCCAGCCCCCGTCACCGTCGTGTTCCCCGGCACTGTCACCGGCCGAGAACGACGAGATCGCCCGGCTCTCCGACACCGGCACCCTCGCCGATGACAATGCGCTCGTGCGACTGGAAGACGCGGTCGCGCGCGAGCACCGCATCACCGAGATCTACGAGCAGCACGCGGATCGGCGGGGCACTTTCGCGTCCGGTCTGGACACCGTCGAGCACGAGGCGGTCATGCCGCTGCAACGGGATCCGCAGTCGTTCGACGACCCCGAGTACGCCCACCGCCTCAGCTTCGATCTGCTGCGCCGCTATCTCGACAATGTGCACACCGAATTCACCGGCGGCACACCGGAACCGCACTGGGCCAACTATTTCGCCCTTGCCGCCGACTGCACCGCGACCCCGGCCCGCGTCGCGGTGGCCGGCTACAACGCCCACCTGGTCGTCGACCTCCCGCGCGCGGTGGCCGAGGCCGGATCCCAGCCTTCCGACGCCGCCGACTACTTCAAGATCGTGGCGAGCATCGCCGAAACCGGCGACCAGATCACCGAGCGCACCGACCGCACCTACTCGGCCAATATGGGTCCACTGTGGCGCTTCTACTTCTTCGGCGAAGGTCTCGACCGGGTCCTCGGTAAGGGCGTGGCCACGAAACCCCTGCTGGTCGCCGCCGATGTGGGGGCCAACACCACCATTTTCGCCAATGGCCTGGCCCTCCAGAATCCTTCTCTCGCACCGGCAATCGAGGCCGAGATCGACCTGCAGCGCCGGACCGCCGAACAGGCCTTCGACGTCCTCGCCCGACTCGACGGCCTCTGATCTCGCCCACGCCCGGCGATCTCTGCGCGATAGTGGAGTCCGGCAAAGGAGTTCAGATGGCAGAGATCGTGACCGTCACCGGCGGTGAGGTTCGAGGTTCGAGCGTCGGCGGTGTCACCCGTTTCCTCGGTATTCCGTATGCGGCCGCGCCGATCGGGCCCGCCCGATTCGAGGCGCCCCGGCCGGTCGTGGCCTGGTCGGGGGTGCGTGATGCGCTCGAGTTCGGTCCCACCTGTGTGCAATCGCCGTATCCGCCACCGATTCACGCCCTGCTGGGCAGCGACGGGATTCCCGGCGACGAGTACCTGCATGTGAACGTGTGGGCCCCCGAGAACGCGGGCGGCGACCTGCCGGTCATGGTGTGGATTCACGGTGGCGCGTTCACCCGCGGCGCGAACTCGCGCACGATCTACGACGGCACCGCCTTCGCTCGCGACGGCGTGGTGCTGGTGTCGATCAACTATCGGCTGGGCATTTCCGGATTCGCGAACATCCCGGGTTCGGCGTCCAATCGTGGACTGCGCGACCAGATCCGCGCGCTGGAGTGGGTGCGCGACAATATCGCGGCCTTCGGTGGCGATCCCGGCAATGTCACCGTATTCGGCGAATCGGCGGGCGGTATGAGCGTGGTGGCGCTGCTGGCCGCACCCCCGGCGCGCGGGCTCTTCCGGCGCGCGATCGCGCAGAGCGCCAACGGTTCCGCGGTCGCGACCGCCGAGGACGCGGACAAGGTGGCCCGCCAACTCGCCGATCTGCTCGGCCTGGAGCCGACGGCGGCGGCCTTCGGCGCGCTGGGCGCGGACGAACTACGCAGCGCCCAGGACGCATTGGCGCTGGAGTTGCTGGCCGACCCGGATCCGGAGCGCTGGGGTGCGTCGATCATCACCAGCGGGCTCGGTCTGATGAGCTTCTTCCCGATGATCGACGGCGAGATCGTCCCGGATCGTCCGGTGGATGTGCTGGCCGCCGCACCGGACCGGACGGTGCCGCTACTGACCGGCTGGACCGCCGAGGAATTCCGGTTCTTCACCTTTCCGACCGGCCTGGCCGCCGCCATCACCGAGCAGACGCTGCCGCCACTGCTGGCCCGCTACGGCCTGGATCCGGCCGTCGTCGACCGCTACACCGCCAATCGCCCGCAGGCCGGGCCCGCGGACGTGTTCGCCGCCGTCCTCACCGATCACGTGTTCCGTGATGACGCCATGCGCATCGCGGAATCCAGTGCCGCGGCAGGTAACCCGGCCTACGTCTACGAATTCGCCTGGCGCTCCGGCATTGCCGATCTGGGCGCCTGCCATGTCGTCGAGATCCCTTTCGTCTTCGACCAACTCGACGCGGCGCACGCCCTCCTCGGCCCCACTCCCCCGCAGCGTCTGGCCGACGAGGTGCATCGCGCATGGGTCCGTTTCGCCACCCACGGCGACCCGGGCTGGTCACGCTTCGACACCGCCACCCGCACCGTCCGCGTCTTCGACAGCCCCGAATCCCACGAGGTCGCCGACCCCCGCGCCGACGAACTGCGCGCGCTGCGCCGCGCCAAACTCACCTCGGGCGCGTCGGTGTGAGCACGGCCCGGGTGTGATCGAAGCCCGGGAGAATTCGCGGTGTCGCGACGAGTTTCGGGGTCGAATTCGGTCCTAGCAAGGGAAGGCGTGCTGTGTGCGCCCCGACGCGAGGAGCGTTCGCATGACTCAGACCTCGGCACCGGCTGTGCCCGCGCTGGCGGAAGCGCTGGCCGGGTTGCGGCCCGCACTGCTGTCCTATTGCTATCGCATGCTCGGTTCGGCGTTGGAGGCCGAGGACGCGGTGCAGGAGACCATGATGCGGGCGTGGCGTTCGGCGGCCGGGCTCGAGGATCCGGCGGGGTTGCGGCCGTGGACGTATCGGATCGCGACGAATGTCTGTCTCGACGCGGCTGCCGCTCGACGCCGCCGCGCGATGCCGATGGATCTGGTCGCGGCGGCCGACCCGCACGGAGAATTGGGTGCGCCGCTGCCGGAATCGACCTGGGTGCAACCGTTTCCGAGCAGCGTCACCGGCGATCCGGCCGCGCTGGCCGAGTCCCGCGAATCGATCCGGCTGGCCTTCGTCGCGGCCCTGCAGCATCTGCTGCCGCGGCAGCGCGCGGTGCTGATCCTGCGGGACGTGTTGTGCTGGCGGGCCGCCGAGGTGGCCGAATTGCTCGGTCTCAGTGCGGATGCCGTCAACAGCGTGCTGCGCCGGGCGCGGGCGGCGCTCGCGCAGGCGCGCCCGGCCGGTGCGGCGACGCGGCTCGATCCGATCGACGCCGACCTGCTGGAACGCTATGTCGCCGCCTTCGAGCGCTTCGATATCGACGCCATGGTGTCGATGCTGCGCGAGGACGCGGTCGTCGATATGCCGCCGGTGCCGTTCTGGCTGGCGGGCCGGGAGGCGTACCGGCACTGGCTGATCCGGGCCGATGTGGGCTGCCGCCCCAAGCGGCTGATCGCGGTCGAGGCCAACGGCTGTCCGGGTGTCGCGGTGTACCGGGAGGTCGATGGGCGGCTGACGGCGTTCGGCATTCAGGTGCTGGAATGCTCCGGCGGCGAGATCGTGGCCCTGCACACCTTCATCCAGCCCGAACTGTTCGCGGCGTTCGGGCTGCCCTGACCGCCTCGTAATCCGCTGTCGCGACGAGTTTTCCGCGAGCGGCCGGTTGTCAGGAGCATGGTCAACCACACGCAATCGCCGGCCGCCACGCCGGTCCGGCCGGGCCCGTCCACGCGACCGGGGGTGATTCTCGCGCTCATGTGCGGGGCCCAATTCATTGTCACCCTCGACCTCGCGGTCGTGAATGTGGCGTTGCCGTCGATCCGAGCGGATCTCGGCTTGGCCGACGCCGATCTGCAATGGGTGGTCATCACCTACGGGTTGCTGCTCGGCGGCCTGTTGGTGCTCGGCGGCCGCCTGGGCGACGCGTTCGGCCGACGCCGGATGCTGTCGCTGGGCCTCGCACTGTTCGCGGTCTCCTCGCTGACCGCCGGACTGTCCGGATCGTTCGCGCTACTGGTCGCGTCGCGCGCGGCGCAGGGGGTGGGCGCGGCGCTCGCCGCTCCGGCCGCGCTGGCGGTCGTGGTCGCGACATTCCGGGAAGGGGCCGCCCGGCACCGCGCGATCGGCGTGTTCGGCGCGGCCGCGGGGAGCGCCGCCTCGGTGGGGGTGGTCGTCAGTGGCGCGCTGACGGCGGGTCCCGGCTGGCCGTGGATCTTCTTCGTCAATGTTCCGATCGTGGCCGTCATGGTCGGCCTGATCGCGAAATACGTTCCCGCGGACCGCAAGATCCACCGTGGCCGCATCGATCTCGCGGGAGCCGTCACCGTGACGGCCGGTCTCACCGCGCTGGTCTATGCCATCAACCGGAGCGTCGACCACGGCTGGACCTCCCCCACCACGCTCGGGTTCCTGTCCGCCGGGTGCGCGCTGCTGGTCGCCTTCACTGCCATCGAATATCGCTCGCCCGCACCGCTGGTCCCGCTGTCCATGTTCCGCCACCCCACTTTGAACGCCGCGAATCTCGTTGCGGCCCTGGTCTTCGCCGCCTTCTTCGCCACCACGTTCCAGGCGTCGCTGCTGATGCAGCAGGCTCTCGGCTATTCGGCTCTGCGCACCGGCCTGGCCTATCTCGCGATCGCGGTCCCGGCCGTGGTGGCCGCCGCGGTCCTCGCGCCCCTCCTGCTCATCCGGCTCGGTGCGGGGTGGGCGCTCACGCTCGCGCAAGGCATCGCGGCGGGCGGCCTGCTCTGGCTCGCCCGCATACCGGCCCATGCGCAGTTCTGGCCGGACCTGTTCCCTGCTTTCCTGTCCGTCGGACTCGGCATCGGGTTGTCGCAGGCGGCGCTCCAGGTCGCCGCCTTCATCGGAATCCCCGAGGAGGCAAGCGGTTTGGCCGGTGGCATGGTGGAAACAGCGCGTGAGATCGGCGGAGCCGTCGGCATCGCGATCGTGGCGGCAGTGGCGATCGCGGGCGGCCGCGGTGTGTCGACCGGCCCGGCCGAGGCGCTCACGGCGGGCTTCCGGCACGGCTCGCTCATCGCCGCCGGATTCAGCCTCCTCGCCGCCGGCACCGCGATCACCGTGGTCCGGCGGGCCGGGCGTTCCTAGCTGTTCGCCCCCAGCACGGTGACCGCCATGCCGGTGATCACCGGAACCGCGTCGAGGAGGTCGCCGTCGGTGCCGATCATGGTGTCGAAGGTCTCGAAGCTGGTGAGGGCCAGCAGGATCCGCACCTGTTGGTCGGTGTCGTCCGCGTGGATGTTTCCGTCGCCGAACCGGCTCGACAGGACCGCCAAGCCTTCGCGGCGGCGCTCGTCGCGGGCGCTGATGACCGCGTGCACGTCGGTGTCGAGTGCGGCCAGTGCGCGCAGCCGCCGCATGGCGGGGCGGTCGGCCTGCCAGAAGCGGGCGAAGCAGGCGATGAATTCGGTGAGTGCCGCGCGCGGTTCGGGGTCGGTGAAGGCTTTCACCAGTTCGGACAGCCCGCCGGCCGCGCCGAGATCGTCGCAGACCGCCTCCAGCAGACCGGTTTTCGACTTGAACTGGTAATAGACGGTGGCCCGGGCCACGTCCGCGCGCTTGGCCACCGCGTCGAGGGTGAATCCGGTGTAGCTGTCGGCCTCGCCCAGTAGACCCCTGGCCGCGTCGAGCACCTGGCGGCGACTCTGCTCGATCTGCGCGGTGCGCTTCCCCAGGTTGTATTGGCGTGGGCTCATGGCCTTGACAGTACCCGGCCGACCTGTTTTATTCATACACACAGTCTAATTAAATTGTTCGAGAGTGGATGACCATGAACAACCACCGACCGACCACGACAATCGACTTCTTCGGCATGTATCTGGCCCACGACGCCTGCATGCGCGATCTGATCCGCCTCACCGCCGCCGTCTCCGAGGACCGCCTCGGCGAACCGTCGGTGCGGGTCGGATGGGAAACCTTCCGCCGCCAGCTCGATCGGCATCACAGCACCGAGGACGCGGCCCTGTGGCCGCTGGTGCGGGCCGCGATCACCGATCCCGCGGACCTGGCGATCCTCGACGAGATGGAGTCCGAGCACGAGGGCCTCGACGACCTGCTGACTCGAGTCGAGGCCGGAATCGCCGGTGCCGGTGGCGATTTACGCTCCGACGTGGACGAATTGGCCGCGGCACTGGATACGCATTTCACCCACGAGGAGCAGGTGGCGCTGCCACTCATCGACCGCACCGTCGGCGGTCCCGGCTGGGCCGCGTTCGGCGCGGAGATGCGCAAGCGCAACGGACTCGGCGCCGTGACCGAGTATCTGCCGTGGGCCCTCGACGCCGCGCCCGCCGACGCGCAGGCCAAGATGCTCGCCTTCCTGCCCGCCCCGATCCGCACCCTCTACCGGTTCGTTCTCAAACCGAACTACGCCCGGCCGCGCAAGGGCTGGCAGTAGCCGGAAGACATTGGGGAGCAAGGCAAATGACCCAGACGCCGACCGCATCGACCGAATTCGACCCGGCCCTGCGCAAGCTGGTGATCGTGGTGGTCCTCGGCGCGATCATGACGATCCTCGACACCACGATCACCAGCGTGGCCGTGAACACCCTTGGCGCACAATTCCATACGCCGCTGACCACGATCCAATGGGTGCTGACCGGCTACACCCTCGCACTGTCGGCCAGCATCCCGCTGTCGGGATGGGTGATCGTGCGGTTCGGCCCGAAGACGATGTGGATCGTCTCACTGCTGCTGTTCATCACCGGGTCGGTGCTGTGCGGATTGGCCTGGAACATCACCGCGCTCATCCTGTTCCGGCTGCTGCAGGGTTTCGGCGCCGGCATGGTCATGCCGATCGGGCAGACCATGCTGGCCCGCGCCGCCGGACCGGCCCGCATGGGCCGGGTGATGAGCGCGGTCGCGGTGCCCGCCATGCTCGCCCCGGTTCTCGGCCCGACGGTCGGCGGCCTGATCCTGGGCCACCTGTCGTGGCGCTGGATGTTCTATATCAACGTGCCCCTGTGCGCGATCGCGGTTCTCGCCGCGATCGTGCTGCTGCCCCCCGACCCGGTCCGCGACCACGACGCCGAACTCGACCTCCTCGGATTGGCGCTGCTGTCACCGGGTTTGGGCGCACTGGTGTACGGCACCGCGCAGGCGGGCAGCGGAACGAGCCTCACCGATGTCCGGGTCGCGGCGGCCGTGCTGACCGGAGCGGCACTGATCGGCTGTTACGTCCTGCACGCGTTACGCAAGGGCGACGCGGCCCTCGTGGACGTCCGCCTCCTGCGGGATCGGAACTTCGCCGCCGTCAACGCGATGATGTTCCTCTATATCGGCACCCTGTCGGGCCTGATGGCGCTGCTGCCCCTGAATTTTCAAACCGTCGACGGCGACACCCCGCTCCGCTCCGGCGCGATGGTCGCACCCCTCGGCGTGGGCGCGATCATCACCACCCTGCTCACCGGCCGTCTCGCCGACAAATACTCCCCCAGACTCCTGATCCTGGCCGGCCTGCCCGTGGTCCTGCTCGGCTTCCTCGCCCTCACCCGCCCGAGCACCGGCGACATCCCGCTCCTGGCAATCCTTTTCGTGATCGGCCTGGGCCACGGCATGATCATGCCCGCCGCGATGGGCGCCACCTACCAGTCCTTGCGCCGCACCGAAATCCCCTCGGCCACAACGGCTACCAATGTCGGCATCCGCGCGGGCAGCTCCTTCGGTGTCGCGGCGCTGCTGGTCCTGCTGCAACGCAACACCGGCCATTCGGCCCTCGATGCCTCGACATTCACCCACACCTATTGGTGGGCACTGGCAATCGGCGCGGCCGCACTCGTCCCCGCGCTGCTGCTGCCGCGGCGACCGGTTACTCGATCTTGATCCAGCTGACCAGATCGTCCCGGCTGATCGTCGGCAGCAGGGCCGGATGGTCGCTGGCCAGGTGGCCGCGGATCATCTCGACCACCCGGTCCTCGCGCTCGTCGCGGGCGATGAATCCGCATTCGCATCGAATCAGTTTCGTCATCGGCGTCTCCGCTCTGGCCTCTACCAGCAGTCTATTGCCATGATGTTGGAGTGACCTTGGTGTCCTCGGATCCCGTGCGAATCCAGATCTGCGGTCCGCTGGCCATCGTGCGGGACGGGAAGCGGCTGGACGGCCAACTGCCCGGCCGCCAGGGCCGGCTGCTGTTCACCTACCTGGTGGTCAACGGCCATCGCCAGATCCCGCGCGACGAGCTGGCCGAGGCGCTGTGGCGGGAGCCCGACCCGGCGGCGGTCGATGCCCGACTCAACCCGCTGCTGTCCAAACTGCGTCGCGTGCTCGGCCCGGAGGCGGTGCAGGGCCGCGCCGTCCTGAGGCTGTGCCTGCCCGACGCCTGGGTCGATCTGGAGGCGGCGGGCGACGCGGTCCACCGGGCCGAATCCGCGGTCGCTCAACACGATTGGGCGCGAGCCTGGGGGCCGTCGCTGACCGCGCTGTTCGTGGCCGAACGCGGATTCCTGCCCGGTGAGGACGGGTGCGCGTGGATCGATGCCGTCCGCCACCAGCTCACCGAGCTGCACCTGCGGGCCCTGGAGAGCTACGCGGCGGCCGGGCTGGGGCTGGGCGGCACCGAACTGGCCGCCGCGGTCCGGGCCGGTCGGCAGCTGACCCGCCTGGCTCCGCTGCGCGAGAGCGGCTACCGCCATCTCATGCGAGCCCTCGCGGCCCAGGACAACCTGGCCGAAGCGATCGGCGTCTACGGCGCACTCAGCGATTGCCTGCGCGATCAGCTCGGCGTCTCCCCCAGTCCGGCCTCCCGCAAACTGTACGAAGAACTGCTGTCGGCCACCTGAGCCGGACGCCAAGGTTGCGCCAATATCGGCGCAACGTTGCCACAAGGACACCGTCGTAGAACTGACCCCGTAAACACACCCGACGGGGAGGTTCGACATGACCGCCACACAGCAAGACCGACCCGGTTCGCCTACCGCGGACCGCGCCCTCGTAGACCGGCGATGGCTGGCCGAGCACCTGCCCGATCCCCGGGTACAGGTCATCGAAATCGATGTCAGCCCGGCGACTTTCGAGGCCGGGCACATCCCCGGCGCGGTGCTGTGGAACATCTACAGCGACCTGAAGGACGACGCCTACCGCACCGTCGACGCCGCCGCCCTCCAGCGGCTCGTCACCCGTTCGGGAATCCGGGCCGACGCCACGGTGGTGTGCTACGGATACGCGCCCGCCCTGGGCGTCTGGCTACTGAAGCTGTACGGGCACAAGGATGTTCGCATCCTGGATTGCTCGCGCGACACTTGGCGGGACGAGAGACACCCGTGGAGCGCCACCACCGAAACACCGGCCGCGGGCGACTTCCGCCTGCACGAACCGGACCCGCAGCTGCGGGCAGACCGCACGGCAGTCCTGGAGGCCATCGGCCGGGCAGGCACGACCCTGGTGGATGTGCGCACGGCGGCCGAATACGCGGGCGAGCGCTTCTGGCCGTCGGGCGCGATGGACCCCGACGGCCGCGCCGGCCACGTGCCGTCGGCCGTCCACCGCCCCCTCGACGGCCTGGTGCGCCCCGACGGATCCTTCCGTCCCGCAGCCGAACTCCGGACCGTACTCACCACCCCCGACGACAACGAGCTGATCACCTACTGCACGATCGGCGGCCGCGCCGCCACCGCCTGGTTCGTCCTCACCGCTCTCCTCGGGCACGACCGCGTCCGGGTCTACGACGGCTCCTGGGCCGAGTGGGGCCGCACCCCCGACGCCCCGGTCGCCTGAACCGGCACTGCGGCAACGCAATTCGATTGAACAGGAGAGAGTGATGACAATCGACGCCGACACCCTGAACACCTTCCTCGGCCGCTTCGTCGCGGACCTCGGAGCGACCTTCGCCGCGGGCAACGTCGTGATCGGGCACCGGCTGGGCCTGTACCGGGCGCTGGCCACCGGGCCCGCCCGCACCGCGGAACTCGCCGAGCGAACCGGCACCAGCCCCCGCTATCTCGAGGAGTGGCTGCGCGGCCAAGCCGCCGGTGGCTATGTCGAATACGACCCGCCCACCCAGACCTATTCGATGACCGAGGAGCAGGCGTTCGCGCTGGCCGACCCCGACAGCGCCGTCTACATTCCGGGTGCGTTCGTGCTGGCGCTCGGCACCCTCAAGGCCGAGCCACGGATCGCGGAGGCGTTCCGGACCGGCGCGGGACTGGGCTGGCACGAGCACGACGAGGAGGTGTTCCTCGGTTGTGAACAGTTCTTCCGGCCCGGCTATCTCGCCAATCTCGTCCCCGCCTGGATCCCCGCGTTGGACGGGGTGGAGGCCAAGTTGCGGGCCGGTGCCACGGTCGCGGATATCGGCTGCGGGCTCGGCGCTTCGACAATCCTGCTCGCACAAGAGTTTCCGAACTCGATGTTCACCGGCTGGGATTATCACGACAAGTCGATCGAGCTCGCGGCGAAACGTGCGGCGGCGGCCGGGGTCACCAATCGGGTCGGCTTCCGTACCGCGACCGCACAGACGTTCTCCGGCACCGGCTACGACTTCGTCGCCACCTTCGACTGCCTGCACGATATGGGTGACCCGGTCGACGCCGCCCGTCACATCCGCGGATCCCTCGCACCCGACGGCACCTGGATGATCGTCGAGCCCTATGCCGAAGACACCGTCACCGGCAATCTCACCCCGGTCGGGCGGGTCTACTACAACGCCTCCACCCAGCTGTGCGTACCGAACGCACTGTCCCAACCGGGCGGTTACGCGCTCGGTGCGCAAGCCGGGGAAGCGGCCATCCGGCGGGTCACGGCGGAAGCCGGATTCACCAGGTTCCGCCGCGCTGCCGAAACTCCGTTCAATCTCGTGTACGAGGTACGGCCGTGAGGACCGCCGCGAAGCGGTAGAGGGCGAGCAGGGAGATGAAGCCGAACATGAAAAGGATGACGCTGCCGACGGATTCGTTGACCGGGTTGAGGTACAGCGCGAAGGCGTAGGACCCGATGACCACGATCGGGGCGGCGTCGACCCAGGCGAGCGGCCGCGTCTGCGATCGGGTGAGCGCGTCGCGGCCGAACGCGGGGATGAGCACGAAGGACACGATGAGGGTGGTGACGAATCCCCAGACCGTCCAGCCGATCGGCAGGGCCGGATCGCCGAAGAACGAGTCCTGGGGCGGCAGTGCCCCGGACTTGCCCACCCATTCGTAGACACCGAATTTCGTGCAGAAACCGTTGGTGAGGAAGGCGAGCCAGGCGTGCAGCATGCCGTAGAGCAAGCAACGCCCGACGACCTGCCAGGGCCGCAGTGAGCGCGGGTCCACCAGGATCTTTCCGTCGAGCACCACGTTGATGATCACGTAGACCGGCCACAGCAGCGCCACCATGGCGATGGGGACCAGCAGCGGAACACTCCCGATGTGGGGGCCGAGCATCGACAGCTGGCCGTAGCGCAGATCTCCCCAGACGAATCCGCCGAACGAGATATTGGCCTGCTCGAAGGACCATTCGATGGCGGTCGCGACCACGAAGTACGCGGCGGCCAGCCGCACTCCGAGGTGTTTGAGCATGTGCCCGATCACGGCCACCACCAGTGCCAGCGAGGTGATCGTCTGCGGGATCACCGGCAGCCCCTTGCCGCCGGTCTGGATTCCCGACCACAGGGTCATCCCGACCCACACCAGGCAGGCGACCCCGAGGGCCACATCGACCGGATTCACCCGCCGCACTTCACCTCTCGTGCGGTCGTTGGTACTCGTACTCATTCGCCATGGTCCTTCCGGTCACGCGCTCACGTCAGGACTAGAATATTGTTCTAGAATAATTCTCTAGTCAATGCCTGATTCGGTACTGTGCGGTGGTGTCCACAGCCTCGAACGCCGGAATCGCCCGCCGCAGCGCCATCCTCGACGCGGCCTTGACGGTCTTCCTCAAGAGTGGTGTCGCCGGCACCAAGGTCGAGGCGCTGCATCGCGCCTCCGGGGCCAGCGTGGGCAGCATCTACCACTTCTTCGGCAGCAAGGAAGGCGTGGCCGCGGAGCTCTACCTCGAAACGCTGCGCGACTATTTCGACACCTATCTCACTGCGCTGCAAAGCAATACGACCGCGCGCGGCGGGATCGAGGGCACCGTCCGCACGCACCTCGAGTGGGTCGCGGCCAACGAGCAGCGTGCTCGCTTCCTGTTCCATTGCCGCGAGTACGAGGTCATCGACGAATCCCGTGACATAATCGCCGCCCTCAACGAACGCTTCTACGCGGAAGCCAGCGCGTGGCTGCAACCCCACGTCGAGCAGGGTCGCATCAAGCCACTGCCACCCCGCCTGTGCCAGGCCCTGTGGATGGGCCCCTGCGTCGAATACGCCCGCCTCTGGCTGGCCCGATCCACCGACTTCGACATGCTCGGCGCCGCCCCGGTTCTCGGCCGAGCGGCCTGGAACGCCGTCGAGGCTTGAACCGGGAAGGCACCGCCCCCTCGGGGATCAGATGTGCGCCGAAAGTGTCACCGCGACAACGGGCCTGACCGCCACGGGCACGATCCGGATCACCTCGGGGTGTTGCCCAGTGCTGTCACCACACCCGCCAATTGGCCGCCGACGTCGAGAATGAGCCGGAAGACGTCTGCGGGAACGGGTTTGCCGTTGCACCACAGGATGTTGCAGGCGGTGGAGGCGTAGGGGCCGACGCCGAGGAGGATGTTCGCCGCGGTGAGCGGGTCGATCAGCTTGCCCACGTCGTCGAGGTTGTGGATGGGCAAGGGCGGATCGGCCAGGGTGTACGGGTCGACGTAGGGTTCGGCGGGGAGGTCGGTGACGGCGGCGGTGATGCGTTCGTAGAGTTCCTTGTTGTCAGGATTGCCGCTGCCGGTGAGCATTCCGACCGGGTTGGCGAGGTTGACGCGCATGGGGATGCCCATGCGGATGATGACCAGGTCACGGCTGGGGACGACGGTGACGAACTGTCCCAGTGCGCCTTCGAAGGAATACAGGTCGCGGGGTGAGCCCGGGAACTGCGGGCGGTCGTAGCTGTTGGCGGTGGGCACCTCGGTGCCTTTGTAGGTGTCGCCGGAGTTGAGCCAGGTGAGGAAGCCGTAGCCGGGGTTGGCGTCGGTGCCGGTAGTGGCCTGCCCGATGTAGCTCGCGTCGATCAACTGCTGATCGCCCCAGCGGCCTCGCTGCAGCATCAACCGGCCCAGCCGGCCCAGGTCGTCGGGGCGCATGGCCAGACCGCCGTTGACGGCGGTGACGCCACTGCGGTCGCGCAGCCAGATCCAGTCGCCGCGAGCGATCCCCAAGGGCTGGAACACTTCTCGCTGCGCGAAGTCCTGGAAATCGCTGCCCGTGGTGAGCTCGATGATCTTGGGCAGCAGCGCGATCACGTTCTGCGCGTATTGAAAGGTGCTGTCGGGCGGGTAGTCCGCGGGTTCGGCCAGGGTTTGCAGCGCCGAGTCGGTGTAGAGCCCGGCGATATCGGCCGGCCAACTGAAGTGCAGTCCGGTGGTCTGCGTGAGTACCTGCCGCACAGTGAGATTCGCGTGGACGGCATCGGCCTGCGGGAAGAACTTCGAGAGTGGATCGTCTACGCCGAAGTAGCCCAGAGTGACCGCCCGCCCGACGATCGCCGAGGTGACACCCTTGGTGGCACTGGCCAGCGGCAGTGGCAGATTCCCGCTCGGCGTGCGGTCGCCGACCAGGCAGCCGTGCCGGTAGATCTGCACGGCCACACCGCCCGCGCTCGTTCCGAAATCGAGCGCGTCGGCGATCTTGACCGAATCCATCCCGACGTCTTCGGGATTCGCGCGCGGCAGCGGCTGCCCCGGCACCGGTTCGGCGCAGCTGCTGTCTGCGGCAGGTTCGGCCGCGGCGAGCGGTGCGACCAGCGGCAGGGTGGTGATCACCACGGCGGCGAGGCCGCTGATCCAGGTGCGACCGGACATGCTGGATCTCCTTGCGGCCGAGTCGAAGCCGGTCATCGGGCAATCCCGTTCGCGAGGGCATTGCGCTCGACGCTGAAGTAGGTCTTGTCGTCCTTCAGCTTCCAGTCCGGACCGACGAAGTACTGGGCGGCGGTGTCGTCGCCGAAGGCGATGTATTCCAGCCAGGCCATGGCGGTGCCGGAGGACAGGTACGCGCCCGGCCCGTCCACCGGCGAGAAGTGGCTCACGCCACGGGCATTCGCGATCCACGCGGGAGCATTGAAGGTGAGGTTGTATTCCCACCACCGCACCCACGCGAAGTCGGGGACCACGAAATCGTTGTAGCCGGTGAGGAACAGGGTGGGCACACCGATGGCCGCCCCGACCGCGAGGGGCCCGGGTTCGATGGCCAGCGCGCCGATGATCCGCAGCTTGGGATCGACGGCCCCGGCCAGCGGCGGGAACAGTGCCGCGGCCTGCAGGGTGGCCTGGCCGCCGCCGGAATGCCCGGCGAGCACGGTGCGACTCAGGTCGATCTTGTTGAACAGCGGGGAATTCGGGTCCCGGTTCTGCATTACCGCTACCGCCAGGCCGAGCGCGGGCATGTCGGGGGTCGAGTTGAAGAAGTCGTAGGCCATCACCACGACGAACCCGTGGCTGGTCCACTGCCGCGCGAGAGTGTCGTAGTTGCCCGGATTCGACAGGATGCCGCCCTCGAAGAGGATCACCGGCGCGTTGTCCATGTCCCCGATATCGGCCGGGTAGTAGGTGTTCACCCCGATCGGCGACTGCAGGCCGTAGGGAAACGCCTGCGTGCACCGCGCATCATCGCGATTGCCGAACAGGTGGACGGTGATGTGCGCGATCATCCCCGCCACCGATTCCTGGCAGGGGTTGGTCACCGTCGGAGTCGCCACCGGATGCGGCCCGAGGTTGTCGAAGACGCTCTGAGCCGTTGTCCCAGCCCCGCTCTCGTCCGCCTGCGCCGGACTCGCCCCGGCCAGCAGGCTGCCCGTCACGGCCACCGCCGCCACGACGCCCGCGCAGGTACGCGTCCTGAGGGTATTTCGCCTCGACATTGAGGTCTCCTCATCCACCGACCGGCTGCCTCCGGTCGGCAATAACTGGGACTAACTGGTTTCGGATACGAGACGCTAGCCCAGCCGTGACGCACAGCACAACCGCAGAAATTGTGCGGGACAGTTCAATACGAGCGATGAGAGTGGTGGCTACGGCAGTTCGATGCGCAGCACATCGCCGGTCATGGTGCCCGCGACCAGCTCATGATCCGTACCCGGGACCGCGGCGAGCGAGGTCACCGGGCTCCCGACGGCCATCACGCAGACCTCGCGCCCGGCGAGGTCCGAACGGATCAAAGCCCCCGTGCTGGTGGCGATGTAGAGATCCCCGTCGGGGCCGACCGTCAGATCGTCGGGAGAAACCGCACCGGCCGAAGTCAGCAGGTCGAGGCCGACGCTCGCATGCTGCGGCGCGTCGATCGGGACCCGCAGCACGCGTCCGGTCACGCTGGCGGTGACCGTGACGTAGAGCGAATCACCGGCAACGGCCAGGCCGTTGATCATCGCGCCGTCCACCCCGGCGAGCACGTCGAGGTTCTTCGGCGCCAGCGCACTCCACGCGGCATCGACCACACCGTCCCGCCCGATCCGCAGGACACCCGAAAGACTGTCTGCCACATAGAGATTCCCGGACGCGTCGAACGCCGCGCCATTGGGCAGCGCCAACCCGGTGGTGAACACCTCCGGAACCGGCGACTCGGCCGCCGGATCGAAACGCAGCACCGCCCCACCCCGCATCCCCGACCGCAGGTTCGCGGGCAGATCACCGGACGCGACATACATGAGCCCGTCCGGACCGAGCCGCACCGCGCTGGGATTGGTGATCGAGATGCTGCCGGTCAATTGTCCCGAACTGTCGTAGCGCTGCAGTTCATTGCGCCAGGACCGCGACACCCAGAGGTTGCCCGCGCCGTCGTAGCCGAGATTCTCCGACCAGCCCAGCACCGGTACCTCGGTGGGCACCAGCACGGTGGTCGTCGCGGCGGCGCAGGTCGCGGCATGCGCCTGCGGCACCGCGATCGGACCGATGCCGACAGCCGCCGGAACAGCGAATAGCAGTGCGGCCCAGACAAACCGAGACCGCCGTCGAGATCCCCACCCCATAGTCATCACCGATCGTCGTCGCGCAACTCGTGGCGAATCTACCGCACACCGCGCGTTCAGGTCGAGGCCTCCCACTCCCCCTCGATCGCCCGAGGTCGACTGACGGGTGGTGTCGGATTGCTATGGGCTGGTGTCGGTTTCGAGGTGTTCGACGATCCGCACCCGCATCGCGGACAGGTCGAAGATGTACTCGATGGTGCCGCTGGTCGTCGCCAGGTGGTGACCGAAAAAGAACTTGTAGTTGACACCTTCGCCGCCGTCCGGGGACGGTTGTGTCCAATGTGGAAGTGTCGCGCCACGAGTCCAACTGCTGTCGATCTCGACGGCGGGATGGAAGTCGCGGCCGTCGAGGGTAAGCCGCCAGGTGGTGCGTTCATCATCGCCGTAATGCGAAGACTCCCAGACGGTTCGGAAGTGCGCGCGGACTGCCCTGCCGTCGGCCAGAATCGCGAACGGGACGTCGCCCTCGGCCACGACATCGCCGACGCTGTAATCGAAGATCTCCCTGCGTCGATCGATCACCACCGGCGGGTCCCAACCGGACCGGGCGGCGAGATCGCGCAGCTGCCGACGCCGCTCCTGTTGTTCCGGATCCGGCACTCGGGGCAGCAGGGCCGGGGTGACATAGACCTCGCCGTCCAGGACTGCGCCGAGCTCTGCGGCGCTGAGCTCGCGAGGACCGATGTTGCCCAGCACAACATGCCGCGAGCCACGCTCCGCCGCCCGCGCGGACACCGCCTCGAACAGGGCACGACCGATACCGCGCCCCCGCGCCTCGGCGGTCACGAAGAATTCCTGGATCGCGAAATACGGTGGCTGATCGCTGTACCCGCGGAAGCGGTTGTACTCGGCGAAACCGACCGGCACGCCGTCCACGACCGCCACCAGCGGCCCCGAGCCCATGCCATCCCCCGGAAAGTACGCCTTGTGGACCCGAACCCACACCAGCTTGGGATCCGCCCGCCCGTAATGTGCATGCATCTCGACGAGAAGCGCAGCAAGCGCCTCCCCATCGACCACCGTGGACTCACGAATATGCACGGCCACCCTCGCCCCCAGCCTCCGAAACTCCCTGAGCGACACGCACACTACCGAACGCCTCCCGCGTCTCGGAAAAACGGCCGACCCTTCGCATCCGCGATCGGCCAGCCGTTTCCCTGTGCGGTCAGGAGCGGTCGAAGGCTATGAGGAGTTCGATATCGGTATTGCCGATGCTGCCCATCGGGTTGTTGCTGACCGGGGGTTGGATGGCGTAGTCGGAAGGGTCTACCGGGATGGTGGCCTTGAAAGCGAGGCGGTTGCCGACCTCGGTCGTTTGGAAATCAAAGGTGACCGTTCGGGTTACGCCGTGAATGGTGAACTCGCCGGTGGCGGGGACGTCGGAGATCGCGCCCGCGGCCGGGACCGAGGGGAAGGTGATAGGGGCGGTCAGGGTGAATTTCGCGGTGGGGAACTTGCTGGTTTCGAGCATCTCGTTGTAGGCGGGGTCGTGCATGCAATTGCAGAGGGCCGTCTGCATATTCACGGCCAGTTGCGCCGAGGTGATGGTCAGGGCATCGATGTGGAGCGATCCGGAAACGTCGTTGGTACGTCCGATGATTCGCGTGGTCTGGCCGAGGAGCGTGTCATCGGTGGACCAGCGAGCATCGGTCCCCGCACCAACCGTCCAGTCACCGGCGATCGGACTGGCAACGGTGGTCGGGGCCAGAGCGGGTGGTGGGGCCGGCGCGGTGGTCGGGGCCGGGGCCGGTGGCGCGGGTGTGGGTGCCACCGGGGGTGGAGTGGTCGTCAGCGCGACATCCGTAGTGGGAGGGGCGGATTGCGGTGTCGACGTGGCCGCCGGTGGCAGAGCGGCCGCCGGCGTGGATGGTTCAGCCGGCATGACGGTCGGCTTGGCCGGGCCAGTACTCGTCGTCGCCAGGTCGCTGAAGCTCTGCGCAGGCGGATTGTGCGCACTGACCATATGCAGGTAAACGTACGGCCCACCCACCCCCAATCCGATCAGAACCAGCACCACCACAACCCACGTCACCGGCCTGCGCAATATTCGTCGAATTCGCCCGCGTCGCAGCGGTTTCCGGCCTCGGTCTGTCATCGGATACTCCCTCGTCGAGGCGGATCATTCTCTTGGCCAAGCAACCTCGATATCGACAGCGGTGTCTGGGTCGGTGACGAAGAGTATCGTTCAACGGTAGAGCCCACGAACCACCCTCGTGACCAGCTCGCCATCTGTGGCGACATCGGTCACCCTCGCGGCCGAGAACGTGAATTTCCCTCTGCGACGCAGTAATTTAGCGATCCTGTCCCAGACATCCACTGCCTGCGGCCAGCACAAAAAAGCCGGTCCGCCACATTCGTGGCGAACCGGTGACACCCGAACCACCCCACGGCCTGTGGACCACACTTGCGTATCAAGCCGGTCGGTACGCGCAGCACACGATCGAGGACTTGACCTGCGCTTCATCCGATGCTTCGGCATCCACCCCGGTGCCTCGACGACGCCGCGGACGACCTAAGTATGTTGCCGGTCACGTCCCGGTTCACGTGTGCCGCACCTGGAGGTGCTGGAGAAATCCGACAGTGGCCTGCCCGAGATCGAGCGGTAGGAGACTCTGCGGCTGAGCTGGCGTTCGGCGATCCGTTCTACCAGTAGCGGAATGAATTCACGGACGCGATGGTCCGCGAAATCACGGTGGATGCGATGGATTTCCTCGCGGACGCACCGTGGAGTCAGGTGCGGAAATTTGTCGGTCAACCGTACGACGAGCTCGCTGATCTGTTGCTCCTCTTCGGAAACCGTCATGTCTGGTCTCGCCTCCATATGCGAACAGGTGGTGTATCCGACCCCTCGGCGGACACCCGGTGGAATGGACAACGGTCCGGGAGAAACTCGACTCCCGGACCGCGCCCATTCAGTGTCACGTCATCGGGTTAACTCTTCGCGCCAAGATCCCTTTCTGGCACGACCTGTCGCAGCATCGGCACAGGAAGTCCAGTCGACGATAAGTGCCAGCAACGAATGAAATTGCATCTGCAACAGCGATATTCGACCCGGCACCGGGTCGTCGGCTATTTTGCGGTGGCCGGCTCGAGAGCATCCAGAAGCAGGAGTCCGCCGATGACAGCAGTGGGCATCCCGATCGCGACGGTGCCTACGGCCGCGCCGATGGTCGACCCTACCAATCCCGTTGCCAGACAGCCGCCGAGGAATCCAGGCACGGCGAGCACACCGACAGAGGCGACCACGCCCGCCGCCGCGCCGACCATACCGCCTACGAGACAACCGATTCCGGCCCCGACGGCGGTGCCGATCACGGTGCCGAGCATGACGCCGAGGTTCAACTGGGTGGAGTATCGTGTGAGCGCGTTGTTGAAGTCCGCCGACTGCGGGTCGAACCCGATCTCGCTGGGCCTCGCGGTCGACTCGAGTTGCGGCACTGCCGATCCTGGGTCGGTGCTCGGCCACAAGGTGGCGGTATTGCCGTCGATGCCGGCGGCGATCGGCCAGCGCTGTCCATCCCGAATGTAGGCGAGCGGCAGCTCGATGACAGCGTGGCCACTCTCGTCGTTGATCCGGAGGCTGGCACCGTCGGCGGTCAGCGACCCGCTGTCGGTCCGCAACACCACCGCTCCGTCGATCAGATCTACGGCATAGCCGATCTCGGCGCGGGACTGCTCGGCGTGCACGGCGGGCGCCGAGCCGAGCAAGGCGATGGCCATGGCGATCATGGTCGCCGGGAACGCTGTTCGCCTCTTCGACATGATGTTCATTCCCCTCGGAAAGTAGCCGGATAAGCCGCGAAGAGCTCACGGTAGAAGGCAGTGGACCGGAATTCCGTTCCGCCGAGATACCGTCCATCCCAGTCCATCTCGGGATCACTGCGATCGGCGAACCTGGCAGTCAGGCGATAGTCCGGATGACGGTGATCCGTGCTCGGCCGCGCCCCGAAGGTCAGCACGAACTCATCGCCGGGTGCCACGGTGCGGGGTTGTTCGCCCGAGGTGGGAACGAAGACGGGAAGCCACGACGTCCGCTGCTCCAGGGAATCGACGGGGTCGCGGTCCACCGGCGATGCCCAGAGCCTGATGCCGAGCGCGATACCGCCGAATCGGCCGGCCCGATCGATTCGTGCGCGCGATTCGCGCATGGTGTATTCGTATTCACGACTGTCGAATTGCAGTACCTCGACCGTGATCGGCGGCGCCAGCCTGCCCTCGTGCGGAATCTCCGTCCAGCAGACGCGGAGGTCGAAAGGATGTCCCACCGTCTGGAACACCCGATCGACGTAGGTCGCGTACTCCGCCTGGAATGCCGGCCCCGCGTCACCGAGTACGGCCGCGTAATCGAAAGGCACCGCAACGGTCTCCACCCGGTGTGGGATGAAAATGGCCGAGTCGTGCACCAGACGCCTTTTGGCGTCGGCGAATATCTCACAGACGCCTTCCGAGCTCGCGATGGCACCGACCGTTTCGGAGACGCATACGTCGGCCTTCTCGGGCAATTCGATATCCCGCGAGTCGCCGGTGAGCACCGTGACGATGTCCGCGAATCCGCGGGCCGCGACGACCGCCCGCGCCTTCTCCGCCGACTCCGGTAGTGCTTCGATCGCCCACACCCTGGTCGCACCCGATTCCGCGGCCACAACAGCCCAGTTCGCGTCCGCGCCGGTACCGATGTCGACCACCGTGCGCCCGGCCGCGCAACTGCGGACGGCGTGATCGAACGCCTCGACCCGAACCTCGTCCGCAGTCATCACCGAATACAAGAGTTCGTCGTATATCGGGTATTCGCCGACCGACGGCACCAAAGTGATCCGGGGCGCGTTCTCACCGACCGCTGCGACATTCGCACGCAATCGCCCGCCGTATCCGATAGATCGAGACCGTAGACCAGTCACCCGAATTACCTTTCGACAACACATATTCGCGAATCGGCCAGATGCCGGAATGCCGATCACCGGCGAAAGAGTTTCACATTCTGAAACCCTCGCCGCAACTCTAGGTAGGGCCCCGCGAGAAGGTCAATGTTCGCTCGGCCGATTATCGAACAGCGCGAAAAGCGCTGCAGCTCAAGCGGTGAGCCCACCGTCAACGCAGAACGTATGCCCGGTGATATAGCTCGCCTCGGAGGAAGCGAGGAAGGCGACGAGGTTCGCGACTTCGCGCGGTTCGCCGAAACGCCGCAGCGGGACGGCCTTTCGCGCCGCGGCGATGGTCCCGGCCGCGAGCGCCTCGGTCATTTCAGTGGCGATGAAGCCTGGAGCGACGGTATTCACGCGAATGCCGAATCTTGCGACCTCGGCGGCGAGTGCCTTACCGAAACCGATCAGCCCGGCTTTCGTCGCGGCATAGTTGGTCTGGCCGAGGGCGGCGGTCAGGCCCGCCACCGACGACAGCGTCACGATCGAGCCCGAGCGGCGGCGCATCATGCCCGGTATGACGGCCTTGCACACGTGGCGCACGCCGGACAGATTCGTCCGCAGTACATCATCCCAATCCGGCTCCGAGGAGCCGAACAGCAGTCCGTCCCTGGTGATTCCCGCTGCGGCCACCAGCACCTCGACGTCGCCCAACCGATTCTGCGCGGTCTCGACGAAGGCGGCGACGTCCGCGGAGTTGCCGACATCGCAGACCGCGCGATACACCTCGGCTCCGCGCGAACGGCAGTCCTCGGCAATGGCTTCGGCGGCGGCGCTCGGGTTCAGATGGCAGAAGGCGACGTCGTACCCGTCGGCGGCCAGGCGTAGAGCGCAAGCCGCGCCGATACCGCGGGCGCCTCCGGTGACGATCGCCAGCGGCCGCGGGTCCGTCATCGCCGGGCCTCCGTGCTGCCCTTTACCCAGGCCGGCCCGGTGAGGAACCAGACGACGGTGATGAGCCCGAGCGGCTGCACGACTTCCCGCAGCGCGGCGGCCTGTTGCGCGTCGGCCACCGTCACCGAGAGACCGAGGCACACCACGAGCGCGACCCCGGCGGCGGCCAGCCACTTCACGAACGATTTCATCTCGTTGCGCACCGCTTCAGGCCCGTGCTTGGGCCGTTTGGCGGGACGTGGCGCGTCGGCGAATCGGTAAGCGAACCAACCGTCGAGCCAGGCGATCGTCGATTTGCCGAAGATCACGGTCCAACCGAGATAGATCCCGGCGAGCCGGTGCACGCCGGTCACCTCCGCGCCCCGGTACACGTCGATGGCCACCGCCGCGACCAGTGCCACATCGATGAGCGGAACCAGCACCAGCACAACCGAACTCACCTGTCGCAGGCGTAGCGCGTAGCGCAGTAGCAGTCCCGATACGACGGTCACCCAGAAGGAGACCTCGCACACCAGGATGATGGTCACCATCATCGCGTGTCACCGCACCTGGCGCAGGGCGCTGGAGCACGCGAGCAGGTAGACGATCACTCCGACAGCGACCAGTCCACCGCCGGCGAGCGCCGAAGTGGCCGGATCGAGCACGATATCGGTGAGTCCGGCCCAGCTCAGGTACTTGCATACCGCGTACCCGAACGCTGAGCCGACCCCCAGACCGGCCGCGACACCGACGAGGGAGACCGCAGTCGCCTCGACTCCTACACTGCGCAGCACCAGCCCCCGACTGAAACCGATGCGGCGCAACGTCGACCATTCCTTGACCCGGCCGCCGCTGAGCACACCGAGCACGACGGCGAGCGCCAGCAGCAAACCCAGCCCGACCACGCCGGACAACTGGGTCAGCGCCGCGATGATGATCCGCGAATCGGCCTTCTGCTTGACCCGGTATTCGTCGATGGACCGCAGCACGAGGTTCGGCAGTCCGGCCGCCACCGTGCTCACCTCGGCGAGGGCGGCCGGCCGCGAGTCACGGATCAGGACGTATTGGAAGCCGGCACCGGTCGCGTGCTCGGCGGATACCACGAAATCGCCGAGTGTCGGTGCGTCCCGGTAGATTCCGGCCACCCGCACCGCCGTGGTTCCCAGCCGAATCGAATCTCCCACGGCCACAGCGAGCTTCGCCGCCTGCGAGGCCGAGACCATGGCGTGGTCCCGATCCACGCCGATGGCGCCGCCCACCATCGTCAACTGGAGCGCACCGCTGCCCAGCGGACCGTCCACGGCCACACCGTTGCTCACCCGGCCCGAGATATCCACGCCGTTCTGCGGCGCGACGGCCACCGCGCCGCTCGCCCCGGGTGCGCTGCGCAGCGCGGCGATGTCGGCGCCGGAGATCACGAATCCGGCCTTGGGCTCGACCACCATCTGGGCGCCGACGTTGGCATCGATCTGTCGGTTGATGGAGGTGTCGGTGGACGTCGCGAATACCGAGATGATGGCGACCAAGGTGGCGGTGAAACCGATGCAGGACACCGCGACTGCGGCCTGCGTGCGCACCCGGCCGACGCTGCCGAGCCCGAACCAGGGCAGTAGTACTCCCCGTGTTCCGCCCAGTTCGGTGAACGGGGTGAACACGCGCAGCGCGGGCGCGGCCAGGAGGAACAGCCCCACCAGCACCGCGCAGTAGCCGACGACCAGGCCGGTGAAGCCGAAGCGCTCGGCAACGGTCGACCAGAGACCGAGCCCGATGGCCACAAGCGCGACAACCGGCGTCACCGCTCGGCGTGCCGACGTGAACCGGACTGCCTCGGCGCTGGTCTCCGCGCGCTTCGTGCCCGAGATCGTGTCCCCCAACAGCCAAGCGCCACCGATCGCGACCGCGACTGCCAGGACGGATCCGGCCCACGTCCACCCGTCGATCTCGACGCCGTCCACGGTGAAAGTGCCCAGCAGCAACTGATTCGCGGGTAGCAAGGCGTCGGCGAGCAGGACGGTAGCGGTGCCCGCTATCGCGGCGGCCAGTACTATCGCCGTGGCCTGAATGGCTTTGACGGTACGGATCTCGCGGTTGGGCACCCCGATCCGCCGCAGGATCTCGAACTGCGGCCGCAGGCTCATAGCCAGCAGGATCAGCGAGAACACCAGGGCCGCAGTCAATCCGCAGACCAATACTGCGGCGAAGATGATGGCGATGACGCCGACGAAGCTGACATTGCTGATCTGCTGGGCAGTCAGATCATCGAGATACGCGGCGCGCGTACGCAGGGTGCCGCCCGCATCGGCGAGCCGGTCGGCTGCCGCGTGTGCACCGGGGCCGCTCAGCGCGATGAGGGTGTATCCGTCTGCGGTGCCGAGGATTTCGCGCGCGAGCGCTTCGTCACCGAAACGTATGGAGGTGGTGCTCGCGGTCACCGGTGTGTTGGTCTCGATAACGCCATGCGCACCGCTGACCCCCATGACCTCGGCATTGCCCGTGCCGGACACGACGGGTTGAGCATCGAGGTCGGCGGCCCCGTAGGTCAGCGCGGCATCTGGTTCTGCACAAGCGCCGCTGGGTCGCACGAAGTATCCCGGGATCGATGGGGATGCGACAGGACCCGTTCGAGCCACCACTTGGCCGGAGATCTGAGACAACGCACAGGCGCCCGGAGCCGCGGCCAGCGCGTCGGCGACCGCCGTCGACGGGAGTGCGGCGCTGGAGGTGACGATCCACTCCCCCGGCAGCACGGTCGCCGCAATGGCCTGGGAGATCTTGTCCCGGTAGGACGAATACAGACCCGCTGGAATGAGCAAAGACGTCAGCAACACAATCGAGATGATCAGCACCAGCACTGTCTGTCGCCGCAACCGGCGCAGCTGGCCGATGGCCAGACCGAACATCATCTGTGCGCGCGGCAGCGCGATCATCGGTCTCACACCGCCACCCGATCCTGAGAGTAGGCCACAACCTCTTTCACGGTGGCGCCGACCAAGTCGTGTTCGATGCGACCGTCGCGGATGAGCAGCACCCGGTCCGCGTAGTTGACGAACTGCGGGTCATGGGTCACCGTGACGATCGAGATGCCACGTTCGTCGGCGATCCGCCGCAGCAGTTCCCGTGTGCGGGCGGCATTGTGCGAGTCCAGCGCGCCGGTCGGCTCGTCGGCGAAGATGACATCCGGTTCGGCGATCAGTGCCCGCGCGCACGCCACTCGCTGCTGCGTGCCGCCGGACAGTTCGTCGGGCAGCATCCGCAGGTACTTATCGATTCCCAGGTCGGCGCACAGGGCGCGCAGCTGCCGATCATCGATCTTCTTCCCGGCCGCGCGGGCGGGCAGCAGGATATTGCCGCGTGCGGAGAGCGAGTCGAGCAGCCCGTACTCCTGGAACACGAACCCGAAGTGCTCCAGCCGCATACGGGACAGGGCGCGGTCGGACTGTTCGTACACATTGCGATCGCCGTAGAAGGCGGTCCCGCTGGTCGGCGGCAGCAGTCCGCTCAGGCAGGAGACCAGCGTCGTCTTGCCCGAACCGGAAGGTCCCATGACCACCGTGAACGAACCAGCCGCGATATCCAGATCAATATTGTCCAGCGCGATGACCGAGGCATCCTTCTTGCCGAAAGTCCTGGTGACCGCACGCAACCGCAATACCGAATCCGAAGGATCTTCCGAAATCTTCACAGCACCAATCCCCTTCGTTCAGATTCCACCGCCGAGGACACGAAGGCGGCCCGCCTCGATCATGATCCACCGTCAGATGGGGGCCTGTCGTCATCCTTGATGACCAAGTTCGGACATGGTCGGTTCATCCCGCCGGCGGTCCGCGCCGGCCGTGCGCCGCCTTTCGGCACTGACCGTCTTGTGCGACAGCCCCGCGACGTCAGCGATCAAACGATCCGACCACTGTGGATGGGAAAGCACCAAGCGCCGCGCCGCCGCCTTGCGCTCAGCCAGCGAAAGCGGCAGGCCGTGCGCGATATTCGCATGCACCGCGAGCACGAACGCCTCGTTCTCGCTGCCGTCGAAGAACCGGACCGCGATGGTCTCGTGCCCGAGTTCCTTTGCTGCCGCCAAGCGATGCGCCCCATCCACGACCCGCATCGTCCGGCGGTGCACGATGATCGCCGGCAGCGGCGTCGACGATTCGGTCAGCAATCGGACGTGGCTGTCATTCGTCCCGTTACTCGCGCGCGGCGAGTAACCCGGCGTGATCAATTCGACAGGGACACAGTTCTACCGGCACCGATGCCGCCCTCGAAAGCCACTCGCGCGCACCGTCTGCATCGTCACGATCCCCTAGGGTCACGACGCCCCTCCTCATCGAATCCTGATAACCGGTCCACCCTTACCCCACCCCAGCCTTCCCGCCACCACTCTTGCGCCCAAGTGCAAGACCCCTTGCGAATGCCGTTGCGGCCAAGCTAAATTGGACGATTTCGCCGATCTACCGAAGCGGCGCGACTACGAGTCCGATCGCAACGTCAAACCTGCGACCGGCCGCCTTCGACGTCGGCGAGATACGTTGCGGCGGTGTCGGCCTCAGGAACGCCGCCGCTGCCGGAGTGCTGGAGGCCCCGCTACTACCAGTCGATCCAGGCAGCCGCCCGTGACACACCAGCGATAGTGCACGTACATCACACAAAAAAGACCGGTCATCACAAAATCCGTGATGACCGGCCGTACTCTGTGGTTCTAACCATGATCAACCCGAACCACCCGACAGTCGATGGCCCAAAGATCCGGGTCAAACCGGTCGGCACCCGCCGAGCAACGGCCCGGATCGACCTGGGATTCACCGACCATTAGCGTCGCAGCAGCAGGTCCAGCACGGCGTCCAAGGTCCGGCAATAGCACGCACCGCCGGCGGTCGTACAGCAATTTGCCCGTTGATCTTCCGATGCCCCGCGCTGGCCGATTCGGTCAGCACGGAAGCAACAAAGCGGACATTCACGAATTGAAGCCTAAGGCGTGCCGCCCATCAGCAGCAATCAATTTGCGGTTCGACGCAAACGTGCCGCCTGAATTCTCCGACGCCAAGAATGCCAATGCTGCCACCAATGCCGCCGATGCAGCCACTGCCGACCACGGCCGGGAGGGGGCAGCGGAGTAGGGTACTTCTCGCCCTTCCACCACACGTCGTGTCCGTAGTAGACATCCTTAGCCCAGTACCCTTCCGTCTCGTGGTAGATGGGACTATCGCCCACGAATTTTAGGCCGAGAAATCTCTCGTTTATCCGCGCAATAGCTTCCTTTTCGTCGATTTTGTAATTATTCACCATTTCGACTACAACTGCCCGAAAAAAATCTGCGGCCTCCGCATCTACGTGAAACGTAAATCCGTCCACTATCCCACTCCCTCCTGGGTTCATTAATGCTTCAACCCCTGCCATAGAAGCGATAGAGCCTTTTCTGTATGCCAACTGGTTTGCTGACCACTGCCGGCAGGGGCTTGGCCACGCTTGAATTCTCGCAGATTGCTAAGCCTAGGCCCTTCTACCACATCGAATTCATGACTGGGGTCAGGAGCTCGCCGGAAGTATTCTATGAATCGAGACCAATCGGGGCCGTTGGACAGCGATCGTCGATTGAGTTGCCCGAAATCTCTTGCAAGGATCTCGAACTGGAGGATCTCGGGAATGTCACCTCGGCTTCGATTAGCTGCAATCTGCGCCCAGTTGATAGCTTCCTCTAGATCTCGGGTCGTGTAGAAGCCGGGACCAAAATCCTTCGTGCCAGGGTTCCCTGGAATGATCCTTATACCTTCCGATCGGATGTTCTGCGCACCTCGACGCGTGGTGCCATGGAAGAACGATATTAGCTCGTCATCATCGCCCGCTCCCTTTGGTCGTCGCAGGCTACTCAACAACCGTTGGCCAAGGCCGTTCCAGCCTGTACCCGATTGCGATGAAGCGAAAAGGCTTGTGAAGCTACCAGAGGCCTTCTCTGTTTGAAGAACCGCCCGCGTTGCGCCGGACTGGACTGATCGCTCGAAGACTTGCCACGGAACCTGGCCGTATCCACCGACAGCAGCTGGCATAGGAGCGCCGAAGTTGGTCGCGGCGTTCCGGACCGCAGCGCTCATCGTTCGCCCGATAGTAGCCGTCCACGACACCGCCTGCTCTTTGAGATTTCGAGCGGTCTGCAGTCCCCTATCTGCCAGGCTGGTCGTAGCCGAGCTGAGTCCTTGTCCAGCCGAGCCAGTTACGCCCTTGACGATGCCGTTTGTGGCGGTTGGTTGCCCCACATTGGTTAGGCCCTCCCGAAGACTGGTGCCGTAACCACGGATTCCCGCGCCCGACAAACCTGTGAAGGTGGTGGCGCCTCGTGTGATGAGTGTGCTGGTGGCGAGTTGGATTCCGGCTTCGGACATGCCTTTGGTGGCGAGTTCGCGGGCGATGAGTCGGGCGCCGATGGCGAGGCCGGCGCGGTAGCCGAGTTCGGGGAGGCCGCTGACGGTGAGGATGGCATCCCAGTAGAGGCGGGAGTCGTCTTTGACGTTGCCGGCGTCGGCGTGGCCGGACCACACGGGCACGGTGATGCCGTCGAAGGTCTTGAAGGTGGAGGAGTCGAAGCCGGTGTAGTCACCGCTCTGCAGGCCGGTGAGGTTGTTGTTCTTGTCGAAAGTGGCGGTGGCGGTGCGTTGTTCGCCGTTGCGGTTTTTGTAGGTCCATTCCTGGGTGCTGGTGTCGTCGGGTCCGGTGAGGATGGGTCCGCGGGCGGTGACGGGGTCGCTGCGCCAGGTGCCGGTGAGGGGGTCGAACTGGTTGCCGTAGTTCGGGCCGCCGGTCATGTTGTTGTAGCGGTCGATCGGGATGGTGGTGCCGTCGGGTTGGAGTACGGCGCGGGTGAGGTCGGGGTTGGTGATGATGCTGTAGGGGGCGCCGTTGGTGTGCCCGGGGACGGTGACGACCTGCATGGTGGTGCCGTCGGGTCCGGTGATCTCGGTGACCGGTGCGTTCAGGATGCCGGGGCGGAAGTCGGCTTCGATGGTGGTGCCGTCGAGGTTGTATTCGGTGACGTGCCCGCCCAAGCCGTCGGGGTCGAGTTGCACGATTTCGGCGGGGGTGTTGGAGCCGGGTGCGGGTTCTTTGACGACGGTGCCGTCGGCGTAGCGCACGGAGTGGGAGCCGTCGGGGTTGGCGGTCCAGGTGGTGATGCGGCCGTAGCCGTCGTCGACGCTACGGACCTGGGTGACCGCGCCACCGATACTGGTGATGGTGGTGTCGCGGCTGAGCCCGCCGGTGTCGAGGACGATGTCGGATTCGGCGGTGGCGATGAGCAGGCCGTTGCGGTCGAGGACATCGGTCTTGTTGTGGCCGGTGACCGGGTCGGCGGTGCCGATGATGGTGGTTTGGTCGGCGCCGGTGGTGATCGTGGTGTTGCCGCTGGGCAGAGCGACGGTTTGACCGGGAGCGGGCGGGCCGCCGACCAGGACCGCGTTGAGGTCGTCGGCGCTACCCTTGGGCGGTGGCGCGGGCTGCCCCGGAGAACCCAGACCAAGTTCGGCCAACGTTGGAGCGGGATCGCCTGTGCCGACCGGGTTTTGGCCCGCCGTCGGAGCTGAGCGCTGTGGCTGGGGTTGCGGCTCGAACTGAGGAGCAGGCTGGGGTGCCGGGTTGGCCGGAGCGGGATTGGTTCTTTGATCGATCTTCTCCGGTAGCTTCGGGTCGGGCATCTTCGGCATGATCGGTGCCGGACCCGCCACGTCACGCAGGATCGGAGCGGCGGGCGCAGGAACTGAGAAAGGGGAAGGTGCCGAACAGTTTTCGGCCACCACGGTATCGATCAGGTCTTGCACGGCCGTGATTCGCCCAAACTTGGCGGCGGCGTCGGCGGCGGATCGGACGGTGAAGTTGAAGACCCGTCCCTCGCTCGAGCCGACCGGATCTGCCAGTGAATCCTGACGAATCCGAGGTCCGGGCGGTCTGATATCTTCGGGCACAACTCACCTCGCGCATGAAAAAACCGCCACGCTCGAGGCGGTGGCGGTTTCGATGGATTGGGATCGAGCGCTCAGCGTGGACCGAGATCAGTCACGCATGGTCACTCCGCTGATCCCTCTGCGTCAGATCGCGGCAGCGAGCACCTCTCCGGCGACAGAAACGACAGCGTGCTGTCTCATCGTCGTGAGGAGTGGGCTCAGCTTGGCAAGAGCATGGATTGCGAGATACCGACCGAACGGTGGCAGACACAGCAGGGGAGACACAGCTGTAGCGCTGCAGCTAGCTTCACTTAGGCCGCCACGATCTGTCAATCCCCTTGGACGTAATCGAGGTTCGCACGAACGCTACCAGCACACCTGCAGCAGTGAACTGCCCGAGAGGATGCCGTGAAGACGCAACCATCCAAACGGGTAACACCAGGGTTGACCAGATACTTGTCGAACGGCCCACGGTTCGGCTATGCGCAGTTGAAGGTCGAAGTGGTTCGGGTTGATACTCATATGCAGTGAAGCCGCAGGCCTTCCGGCCTGCGGCTTCATTCTGTGGTGGTTCTAGCTGGGATCGAACCAGCGACCCCTCGCGTGTGAAGCGAGTGCTCTCCCGCTGAGCTATAGAACCTCGGGTGCAGAAAAATTAGCACACTCCCCCACCGATCCCGCAAATCGCTTGGGGTGGTGGGCGGGTCGCGGGGCAGCGGCGGGGGCGGTGACAGGTCAGTTGTCTGCGAGTTTGCCTTTGGCGAGTTTGCCGGTGGGGGTGCGGGGTAGGGAGTCGACGAGGGTGAAGGTGCGGGGGATTTTGTAGCCGGCGATTCGGTCTCGGAGGTAGGCGGTGAGCTCGGCGGGGAGGGTGGTGGGGTCGGCCATGTTGGGGGCGGGTTGGATGAAAGCCGCTACTGATTGGCCCATTTCGTCGTCGGGGATGCCGATTACGGCTACGTCGAGGACCTTTGGGTGTAGGGCTAGGGCGTTCTCGATTTCTTGGGGGTAGATGTTCACGCCGCCTGAGATGATCATGAAGGCTTGGCGGTCGGTTAGGTAGAGGTAGCCGTCGTCGTCTACGTAGCCGATGTCGCCGGTGGTGGTCCAGTCGGGGTGCTCCGGGTGTCGGGTGTCGGCGGTCTTGTCGGGGGCGTTGTGGTATTCGAACGCGACGGTGTCGCGTTCGAAGTAGACGGTGCCGATCTCTCTGGGCGGCAATGGGTCTCCGTTGTCGCCGCAGATGTGGATGATGCCGAGGGCGGGGCGGCCGACGGAGCCTGGGCGTTGCAGCCATTGGGCGGAATCGATGAAGGTGAGGCCGTTGGACTCGGTCGAGGAGTAGTACTCGTGGATGATCGGGCCCCACCAGTCGATCATGGCGTGCTTCACCTCGACCGGGCACGGCGCGGCCGCGTGCACCGCCACCCGGTGACTCGACAGGTCGTATTTGCTGCGAACACCGCTGTCCAGCTTCAGCATTCGCACGAACATGGTCGGCACCCACTGGCTGTGTGTCACCTCGAAGCGTTCGATCGCCGCCAGCGCGGCTTCCGGGTCGAAGCGGCTGAGCAGCACCACCGTGCCGCCGAGCGCCTGCACCACGCCACCGAAACGCAGGGGCGCGGCGTGATAGATCGGTGCGGGTGAGAGGTACACGGTGTCGCGGCCGAAGCCGTAGAGCTGGCCGAACACAGCGGTCGCCACGTCGCCGGGTTCGTCGACCGCGTGGGTCGGCAGTGGAACCCGAATTCCCTTGGGCCGCCCGGTGGTTCCGGAGGAGTACAGCATGTCCGCGCCGCGCGGTTGCGCGGGCAGCGCCGGGGCCGTGACCGCGGCCAGGGCGTCTTCGAAGCTGTCGTATCCGTCGAGCGTACCGCCGAAGACCAGGTGACTCTCCACCTTCCGTGTCCGGACGCCGACCTGCCGGGCGAGCTCGCCGAGTGCGGCGGACGCGACGAGTACCCGTGCGCCGCAATCGTTCACGATGTAGGCGGCCTCGTCGGCGGTCAGATGCGAGTTGACGGCGGTGATGTAGAGCCCGGAACGCAGTGCCGCCCAGTAGACGACGAACGCGGTGACGGAATTGTCGGTGATCATGGCGATGTGGTCGCCGGGCCGCAGTCCGGCCGCGTACAGATGGCTCGCGAACCGCAGTGAATCGTCGTCGAGCTCGCGAAAGCTCAGGGCCGCACCGGTATCGGCGACGATGACCGCCGCCCGGTCCGGCTGATCGGCTACGTGGCTACCGGGAAACATCGGCATTCCTCCCCGTGAGAGACAGACATGCCGACGCTATCAACATGCCGATGAGGCCCGGGCCGGATTCGACGGTGCCGCGGGCCGGGGGACGAAACATCGCCGTATTCTCCCGGTCACGTGACGGTGCCCGGGACGCGATAGCTTGCAACGGCCCCGAGGGATGGGGCGCTGTTTCACGACGGAGGATCTGATGAAGTTGCGTATTGCCGGTGTTCTCGGCGCGGCCGCGGTGGCTGGGATGGTGGCGGTGCTGGTGCCCGGAACGGCCCAGGCCGCCAACGGCATTCTGGTCTCGAATGGCCGAGTGCTCGTCAACCCGACGGGTTGCGTCCGCATCGCCCTGACCGACCTGGACACCACGGCCGTGTCGAACACGACCGATCAGGACGCCACCTTCTACGCCAGCATCGACTGCTCGGGCGACCCGATCGGCACGGTGACCGCCGGGGCCGACGGCACGCCGCCGATGGCGGGCAGCTTCACCATCAACTGAGCTTCGGCACAGCCGATCTCGGTTCACCCAGCAGGTCGCGGGCCATCAGTGTCGCGCCCGCGACCGCGCCGGGCATGAGGAAGACCGCGACGAACGGGACCAGGAACATGAGGCCCAGGGGCGCGCCGAAGCCCCACGCGAGGCCCCGGCGGGCGCGCAGCAGGGTCAGCCGCTCCCGCAGGTCGATCGAACGGCGTTGCAGCGCAACCGCGGTCAGTTCGTGGGCGAGGAAGAACCCGGTGACCAGGGCCGCGATCACCGGCACCACGGTCTGGCCGACGAACGGGATGAATCCCAGCGCGAACAGCAGGATTCCCCACAGCGCGACCCGCACCAGGATGCGGCAGCTGTCGCGCGCGGAGATCCACAGTTCCAACCACAATGATCGACCCGATTCCGGAGCCGAACCGTCCGGGGACACCGAGCGATCCACGCGCTGCGAGAGCGCCTCGTAGAACGGCTGCCCGATCAGCAGGGTGACGGCGGTGAAGGCCAGCACGGCGCCCAGCATGACCAGGCAGAACAGGGCCACCGTAAGCAATCCGCGGAACACGCCGAGCCAGGGGCTCGCCCAGTGGTCGGCGAACGGTGTTGCGGCGGTGACCAGATCGGTGCCCCACACCGCCAGGGCCGTCAGCGCCGCGATATACAGCACCAGCGTGATGAGGCCCGGCAGCAGCCCGAGCCCATAGTCGCCACGATGGCGTGCCATCCACCGCTGTCCCGCAAGCAGATACCCGAAACCCACCCCGAAATCGCGCACGCCGGAACCATAGCCGGTCCGGCCGCCTCCTCAGCCCTCGGGCAGCGGTGGCGCGGGCGCGAATACGACCGGCAACGCGCTGAGCGCGCGGTGGAACGGTCCGGGCCGCCACCGCAATTCGGTGGTCGGGACCGCCAGGTTGATCTCCGGCAGCGCGTCGAGCAACTGGTCGACGGCCTCCTGGGCGATCAGGTAGGCCAGGGAGCTGGCGGGGCAGGCGTGTGGCCCGGCACCCCAGGCGAGGTGCGAGCGATTGCCGGTGAACTGCCCGCCTCGGATGGCCGGATCGGTATTGCACGCCGCCATGCTGATGACGACCGGCTGATGCGCGGGCAGCCAGCGGTCGTCCACCAGGACATCGCGCGGCGGGTAGCTGAAGCAGAAGTTCGCCATCGGCGGATCGTCGAAGAGCACTTCGTCGAGAGCGTCTCGGGTGGAGAGGCTTCCGCCCAGTGCGCTGCCGCGGAAGCGGTCGTCGACGAGCAGCAGCAGGAGCGTGTTGACGATCAGATTCTGCTGCGGCTCGATGCCCGCGCCGTAGAGGGTGGCCAGCTGATGCACCATCTCGGTGTCGCTGAGCCCGACCGGGTGGCGCAGCAGGCGGGTGGTGACGTCCTCACCCGGATGCGCGCGCTTGAACTGGGCCAGTTGCAGCAGGGCGTCGGCGAGCAGTTCGTTGCCGCGTTCGGCTCCGATCCCCTCGAAGATGGCCCGGAATCCCTCCGCCGCCTGCGCCGCGATCTCGACCGAACAGCCGAGCAACTGGTTGAGCACCCGGAACGCGAGCGGAAAAGCGTAGTCGCGCACCAGATCCGCGGACCCGGCCACGCAGAACGAGTTGATCAGCGACACCGCGACCCGTTCCACGGTGACCTGCAGCCGGTGGTGGTCGACCCCGGTCAGGCCCACGGTATTGGCCTGCCGATAGCGCGTGTGCTCGCGGCCGGCGTTGCGCAACGCGTTGGGCCGCCACTGCATCATCGGCAGCACCGGGCAGTCCGCGGGCACCCCGGCCTCCCAGGTCCGCGGATCGGCGGGAAAACGTTCTGGATCGTTGAGAATCCTTACCGCCGTGCGGTATCCGAGCACCAGCGTGGCCGGTACCCCGGGAGCGAGCTCCACGGGGGCCAGCGTCCCGAATCTCTCCCGTAGCTGGCGATAACACCGATGTGGGTCGGCGGCGAACTCCGGCGTGTACATCGGTACTCGCCCGGCGGCCTGTGCGGTCTGGCCGGGCGACACTAGCTCTGGCATCGAGCGGTTACCTTACCCGGGAGTAATACCGAGCGCAGCGTATTGGAAGCGGGGTATTGACAGCAGGAATCCGGGGGCGCAGGCTCTACGAGGCGCAATTGTTGTCTAGACAGTTGCTACGAACACCCCGGTTGCCGGCGTTTCCCGCCGCTCACGGTGGATACGACTCGGTGACGCTCGGAGATTCGGAGGATGCGGCCCTCCAAGGCTGTTCCGGATATGGGCCCGCGTCCAGTCTGGTTGTTTCGGACCAAGACCTACCGACACGGAGGTTGGAATGTCTGGCAAGCACGGCCGAAAGCCCGGTCAGATGGCCGATAAAGCCAAGCAGGGTATGCAGGCCCAGGGTCAGCGCATGGAACGCGACATGGACCGCCTCGCCGATGAAGCCCGCCGCGATATGGATCGTATGGGCGAGGGCATGAAGCGGGAAGCCCAGCAGGCGCGCTCGGACGCGCAGAACCTGGACAAGGAGATGAAGCGCAAACTCCAACATCACTGACCGGACCCAGACTCGACCGGAGCCGCAGGTTCATGACCTGCGGCTCCGTCGTGTCCGCAGCGACGAACCAGCACCGCAAGGGACCGACCGATCGGTTCCCGTGGGACCGCGGCAGCTCCAATTCTTTGCTGGCGTAAGGGAGTTCGCGTTCACAGGTTCGCTGGATGCGCTGCACTGCGCACCGCCGCGGCATAAAATCACTGCGCGCAGAACTCGACGTGTGGCTCGAGGGCATTACCTGATCGGAAGCAAATGTTTCACATCACGGCGGCCTCCGATCCCTCGCGGACTCGTCGGCAAGACCCCTCCATTCAGGCGCTCCGCGGGATCGCCGTCATCCTGATGGTGGCCGGACACGTCATCGGAATCGGCAATCAGGGGCTACGTGTCGGCGACCATTCCGGTTGGCACTATTCGTATCTCGCGCTGGCCGATATTCGAATGCCACTGTTCACGCTGCTCTCCGGCTACGTCTACGCAATGGTGCCGATCACTAGCTGGCAGCAATACCCGCGACTTGTCAAAGGTAAGTCCCGCCGCTTGCTCTACCCCTTGATCACGGTCGGCACGCTGCAATACATTCTCGCCTGCAACATCCCGGGCACCAATTACAACCCGCACAATCTGCCCATTTGGCGCATCTACGTGTTCGGGTTCGAGCATCTCTGGTTTCTCCAGTCGATCTTCCTGATCTTCCTCGTCATCGGAATCCTCGACAGCCTCGGCGTTCTCGATTCGCGCACCGGCTGGGCCGTCGCCACCTTCCTTGCGGCCGTGGGCTATATCGTCGTGGAGGTACCGGCGCGGGTCGATGTCTTCACCGTCAGCGGCGCGGTGCGACTGCTCCCGTTCTTCCTCATCGGCTACGGGTTGCGGCGGCACTCGCTGCTCGACTTGCGCGGCACCCCAGCGGTATTCGCGCTCACGGCATTCATCGGCTTCTACACCGTCCGCCTGCTCTCGATCGACGGCGTCTTCCACCCCGACGGCTACGAGGACCGCTCCATCACCCTCACCGTCGGCGCGACCGCCCTGATCCTGATCTACTCGGCCCGCGAATACGTCAACCTGAAAATCCTGGCCTGGATCGGCGGCTTCTCCTTCGGCATCTACCTCCTGCACGACCTCGCTACCGCCGGCACCCGCATCGTCCTCGAACATCTCGGCATCCACATGCGCTGGGAGCTGTTCATTGTGGGCCTCGCGATGGGCATCACCGCCCCCATCGTCTTCCAGCTCCTGTTCCGCAACGTCGCCGTGATCCGCACGTTCGTGCTGGGCGAGAAGCCGAAACCGGGCAAGCACACTGCGAAACCTCGCAGCAGCCATCGGGACGAAGTCGCACCCCAGACCGCGGACGGCACCTCGCCCTAACCCGGATCGCCGGGCAAGGCCGTGGACAGTCACGGTCGCGAAGCGTGAAGTCACCCAACACAATCGGCGAGTGAGCATGAACGAAGCGAATGTCGAACTCTCGAAGCAGGGTGCCGACTCCCCTGCCGCCCCGCGCCTGCGCAAGGAGCTGGCCCGCGAAACGCGGCGCTGGCAGCTGGGGACCATCAACTACGGCATCACCTACTACCTGTCGCGCATCGTGCTGATCGTCGCGAGTGCGACCGTGGCCGCCAACCAAAACCTCTCCGGCAGCGCGGGCGCGTGGCTCATCCACTGGACGCCGGTGCTCTCGCTACTGGTCGCCGTGGTCACTGCCCTGGATACCTGGCTCAAGCCCTTGCAGAAGCGGCGGGGCTTCATGGAGTCTCGCGACAAGCTGACCGACATCGTGATGCGGTTCGAGGAGACCGGTGACGCCGACGCCACCCGGGACGCCCTCAAGGAACTGCGCGATCAGCACCGCAGCTCGAACATCTTCTGACCGATCGGCACAGATATCGCAGATCATGTCATCGGTGCCGATCAGTACGGTAGGGCGTGACCATCCTGAGGAGGGCCAGTGCTGGGTGACGAGCCGGTGTCCAACGCCTACGCGCAGAACGCGGAGTTCTGGATCACCATCATTCGCGACGAGCTCGACCCGTACCAGATACTCCTGACCGACCCGGCTTTGCTGGACCTCATCGGCGACTGCAGCGGACTGGAGATCCTCGACGCCGGTTGCGGGGAGGGCTATCTCGCCCGGCGTCTTGTTCAGCTCGGCGCGAAACATGTTCACGGAGTGGACACTTGCGCGGAATTCATCGACGCCGCGCGATCACACCCTGAGTACCGCGCCGACTCGGCGACATTCCATCACGCGGATGTCGCGGCGCTCCCCGTTGCTGCTGCCGGCGTCGATTTGGTGGTCGTCAACCGGCTACCGAACGGCATAGCCAACCCGGGCATGCGATTTCACGAGTTCGCACGAGTGCTCAAACCGGGCGGACGTCTGATCCTGCTCGGCATGCATCCCTGCTTCTATGCCGCCCGTGCCGAACGCACGGCCGCCGACGCACGGGATTTCTCCGCCGACGACTACTTCGGAGTCCGGACAGTCGAGCAGCGGTTCAGCGTAGGCGAACTCACCTCACCGGCCGCGTCGGTCCAGTCGTTGTACTCCCTCGAGGCCTACATCCGCATGATCACCGCTGCCGGATTCGCCATCACCGACCTGCGAGAACCTCACCCGACCGCCGAACAGCGAGCGCAGAACCCCTGGTGGGACGAGAACTTCAGACGCCCGCTGTTCTTGCTCCTCGAATGCCGGCTGCGACCGTCCAAAGGATTCAGTGGGGGCGTTTGAACCAGTCGGCGGCCGAGTTCTTCGAGATCAGGATGAGGATGGTGATGCTGGCGGCCAAGCCCAGGAGGCCGGGCGGTTTGAGTTGGGCCATGCCGCCCAGGCCGAAGAGGATTCCGACGCTTGCGAAAATGATTGACGCGACGCGTATGCCGTTCCCGTTCACGGTGAATCCGAAAGCGAAGAGCGCTAGGAAGAAGGCGGGGAGGAAGCCTGCGATGAGGGTTCCGCACAGCTCGTAATTGCCAAGGACTCCGGCAAGGATCGAGAGAGCGATGCCCAGGCCGCCGAAGGCCCAGGAAATGATCTGGGCTGCTCGCACGCCTTTGGGCATGGTGGTGGGATACGGTCGAATCTGGGCGTAGGGGTGATAGCCATAGGTGTTGTAGCCGTGGGGACCGGCCGGCGGGTATGGGATCGACTGGGCGGCGGGGGCATCGGGATACGGCTCGTAGGGTCGATATGGCTCGTTGCCCTGATCGTTCGCCACGCCTGCTTGATCGCTGGTGTCCATCGAGATTCTTCCCCACCCTGTCCCGTCCGGCCGTTTTCTCGCCGGATTCTTCGGCTCCGCAGAATAGAGGGTCCGCATTCAGCGCCCTGCACCAGGGCGAGCAGGCCGGGCATATCGTCGTCGGGGCCGAGGGACCACCTTGGTGGAATCTGGCGACACCTTGGGGAGTGGTCTTCACTCCCCGGGAGCCTCCGATCGGCGGCCCGCTCAGCGAATAGTGGGATTACCCCGCTGAGCAATTGGAGCACCGATGTCGATCGTGAGTACCCTCGCCCGCTCGGCGCAGACTCGCGCCGTCGTCCGGACCGAGGACGGCGTGGCACTCGAGGTCCGGATCCACGGCCCCCGGCAGGCCGATCTGACAGTGGTCCTCTCACACGGGCATTGCGGCCACAGCGAATCCTGGACCCCGGTCCGCGACGCTCTGCTGCGGCAATACCCTCATGCCCGGATCGTTTGCTATGACCATCGCGGCCACGGCGACTCCGCCCATGCCGACCGTCGCACCTACACCCTCGAACAGCTCGCCGACGATCTGGGGACGGTGCTCGCCGCGGTGGCCCCCACCGGACCGCTCATCCTCGTCGGCCATTCCATGGGCGGCATGAGCGTCCTGACCTATGTCAGCCGCAACCCGTACGACATCGGCACTCGTGTCATCGGCATCGGGCTCATCGCGACAGCGGCAGGCAACCTCACCGAGGCGGGTCTGGGCCGCTTCCTGCGCCACCCGGTCATCTCGATGTTCCAGGCCGCGGTGCGTTACGCCCCCAGGCTTATGCATGGCGCGAAATTGCTGGCAGACAAGGCTTTCACGCCGATCATCCGCAACGCCCGGCGAGGCGATCGCACGCTCGGTACCCACTGGCTGACTCTCGCGAACGCGATCCACAATCAGACACCGATCGTCACGATGGCAGCCTTCCTGCAAGCTCTCGCCACCTACGACCGCACCGACGCCCTGGCCGCACTTTCACGCATCCCGACGCTGGTGCTGTGCGGTTCGGTCGACTCACTGACCCCGCCTTCCCATTCCATCGCCATGGCCGCGGCCGTCGACTACTCGGATCTGGTACTGGTCGAAGGCGCCGGCCATTCGGTGATCATCGAACAGCCGACCCAAGTCGCCGACGCCCTCGCTCGCTTGATCACTCGCGCGCACGCCACCCGCCCCCGGTCTTCGGTGGCCGCATAGCCGGAAAACAAAAATGGCTGGTCCCTGAGGACCGGCCATTTCAGTGGTTCTAACCATGATCAACCCGAACCACCCGACAGTCGATGGCCCAAAGATCCGGGTCAAACCGGTCGGCACCCGCCGAGCAACGGCCCGGATCGACCTGGGATTCACCGATCATCAGCGGCGCAGCAGCAGGTCCAGCACCGCGTCCAAGGTCCGGCAATAGCGGGCAACTCAATCGACGATCGCTGTCCAACGGCCCCGATTGGTCTCGATTCATAGAATACTTCCGGCGAGCTCCTGACCCCAGCCATGAATTTGATGTGGTAGAAGGGCCTAGGCTTAGCAATCTGCGAGAATTCAAGCGTGGCCAAGCCCCTGCCGGCAGTGGTCAGCAAACCAATTGGCATACAGAAAAGGATCTATGGCTTCCAAGACAGAGATGAAGCATTAATGAATCCAGGAGGGAGTGGGATAATGGACGGATTTACGTTTCACGTAGATATGGAGGCCGCAGATTTTTTTTGGGCAGTTGTAGTCGAAATGGTGAATAATTACAGAATCGACGAAAAGGAGGCTATTGCGCGGATAAACGAGAGATTTCTCGGCCTAAAATTCGTGGGCGATAGTCCCATCTACCACGAGACGGAAGGGTACTGGGCTAAGGATGTCTACTACGGACACGACGTGTGGTGGAAGCGGGAGAAGTACCCTACTCCGCTGCCTCCTCCCGGCCGTGGTCGGCAGTGGCTGCATCGGCGGCATTGGTGGCAGCATTGGCATTCTTGGCGTCGGAGAATTCAGGCGGCACGTTTGCGTCGAACCGCAAATTGATTGCTGCTGATGGACGGCACGCCTTAGACTTCAATTCATGAATGTCCGCTTTATCGCGTCCGCGCTGACCGAATCGGCCAGTGCGGGGCATCGGAAGATCAACGGGCAAATTGCTGTACAACCGCCGGCAGTGCGGACGTAATCGAGGCTCGCACGAACGCTACCAGCACACATGCAGCAGTGAACCGCCCGAGAGGATGCCGTAATTACGCAACCATCCAAACGGGTAACACCAGGGCTGACCAGATACTTGTCGAACGGCCCACGGTTCGGCTATTCGCAGATGAAGGTCGAAGTGGTTCGGGTTGATACCCATATGCAGTGAAGCCGCAGGCCTTCCGGCCTGCGGCTTCACTCTGTGGTGGTTCTAGCTGGGATCGAACCAGCGACCCCTCGCGTGTGAAGCGAGTGCTCTCCCGCTGAGCTATAGAACCTCGGGATGTCGCCGAGGCGACTGCTCGGAGCGGCGCTTTCGTGCCGCTCGAACGAGAATGAAGATTACACACCTGGTTGCCGTCATACCAAATCGCGTGCACAACGGCGTAAAACTGGGGTTTCTGGGGGATGTGGGGTGGGTGAGGTTTCACCGGGGTGTTGCCGGAGCGACACGGGGGCGTCGCCGGGGCGCGGTGGGATGGGAGGCGATCCGTGTTCCGCGAGAACCGCATCCGTGCAGGCCATCGCGGAACTACACGCCTGTAGTTCGGATTTACCCCGGTCTACCAGGCGATTTGTTGCATGCGCATCGCGTCGGCTAATGTTCTACCTCGTCAGCGGGACAGCCGAAAGGCCCCCGGGACGAAATGCGGATGTAGCGCAGCTGGTAGCGCATCACCTTGCCAAGGTGAGGGTCGCGGGTTCGAATCCCGTCATCCGCTCGAGGGGCCAACACGGCCTGCTTGGCGGTGTGGCCGAGTGGTGAGGCAACGGCCTGCAAAGCCGTGCACACGGGTTCGATTCCCGTCGCCGCCTCTTCTCTTTTGAAGAGGAACTAAATACCCGCGCGATTAGCTCAGCGGGAGAGCGCTTCCCTGACACGGAAGAGGTCACTGGTTCAATCCCAGTATCGCGCACCAAGTTTCATACAGATGAGGCCCGGCTGACGCCGGGCCTTTCTGCTGTTCGACCTACCTTTCGATCCGGCCAGGTGACTTGGGAGGCGGCATGTTCGGTCGATCGGTCGCGTTCGGAGTGGTCTTCGCGGTGGCGGCCTTGGGGTTGTCGGCGTGCACGGCGGCACCGGACCGCACCCAGGAGGCGGCGCGGTTGCAGAGCGAGATCGCGGTGATGCCGGGGGTGCAGCAGTTTTCGGCATACACCTCGAACAACATCACGCAAGGCACCCGCCTGGGCATGTCCGCGGACATGCATGGTGCGGACCGGGAGCAGATTGTCGCCGTGGTGGCGCGAATCAAGCAGCTCGAGGGGCATGACTTCGACAAGTACCAGCAGAAGGCCGAGTTCTATGTCGCGGACAAGGCCACGATCGTTCGCGAGGGTGGGCTCGATGCCGGGCAGATCGCGGACGACAGTCTGCGGTTGCGGCAGTTCGCGACCTCGGCTGCCGCGAATATCGACGCGGTGGAGTGGACGCGATCAGGCAAGAGCAGCAGGCTGTGGATCGCCAAAGGCCAGCACCCGTTCGAAATTCTCGCGGCAGCGGATACCGCGTTCGCCGATCAGGCGGTGCGGTTGCAGATGATCACGAACGCGGACTCCGACTACCAGTGGTGGACTGTCAGCCTGCCGCTCAGCGCGGACCGGCGCACGGCCGTGGAGCAACTGCTGTCCACGCTGCCCGGACAAACCAGCTCGGTCACCGTCCGCGACGGGCATATCTCCCGGCTGATCGTCGAGATCGCGCCGCGCGACGTTCCGGAGACCGCGCTGCGGGCGATGATCGCCGCCATCGCGCCGACCACAGCCCATCCGCTGCTGCTGATGTGGCGTCAAGGCTTGTCGGACAATGCACTTCGCTTCGCGGGGTCGGTCGATGTCGGAGCGTGCGATTACACCAACGAGTACGGCAGTGACCTGCGCGCGGACCTCGCGACACCCGACAGCACCGCGTTGCAGGACAAGCTACGGGCCGAGTACGACACCTGCCGTCGGTAGCCCATTCGATGAATTCAGTGGTCGCGGAAACCTACTGTTCCGCAATCCAAGTCGAAGCGGATGTCGGCGTCGGCGAAGACAAGGAGGCCGGCCAGGGAGCGGGCCGCGGGGCCTGATTCGACGCGGGCGCGGAGATGTCGGTCGGTGTGGAGATCGGTGGACCATTTCGGTTGCCCGGCACTGAGAGTCAGGTCTGTGCCGGTGGGGACGGGGCCGGCGTAGGCGTCGTTGCCGGGTGGGAGCCCGATTGCGATGGCGGGGGCGCCGGTGTCGAACAGGGTTGGGCCACAGAACTTTCCCTGCGGGAGGTCGGTCATTTCGAAGCATGCCTCCACCGTCGACGCGCGAGAGGGCTGGCGGCCCGCGGCGGGCGGGTTGTCGGGGGCGGGCATGAGGGCTCGGGAGAAGCCCTTGTCGGCGACGTCGAGTAGGAGGCGGCTCTTCCCGCCCGGGTCGTAGTGGACGGCGAAGCGGTGGCCGATGCCGTTCGGGAGGTCCCAGAGCGGGTTGCCGATACCGCTGTCGGTGTTGGTGCCGAGGCCGATAATGCCGTCGTAGGTGCCGCCGAACATGATGGGCTTGTTGCCGTTGGCGGCGGGGCAGTTCGGTTTCTTCTTGCTGCAGACGGTTTGGGTGACCTGTTCGAACTCGATGGGGGCGGCGGTCTTCCACTGGCCGATCGACACCGTCGCGCTGACGACATCGCCGACGAGCCGGGTCCCGCTGCCGTAGCCGTAGTCCTGCGCCGCCCCGATCACGGTGACATCGGCCGCGTCGAGTTTGTCGGCCATCACCCGCAGCCCGGTCGAACCGGTGTCGACCATGACGGTCAGGGTCCGGGTACCGATGGTGACCTCCACGGTGAGCCGGGGATCCCCGCCGACTTTTCCGACGCTGAGTGGGATGGCCCGGGTCGCGGCCGCGATGTCCGCCGGATCGGCAGAACTGCCGGGAGCCACAATCGCCGTGAGAGCGAACATGCAGGTCAGGACGGTCACTAGCCGCATGCGGGCCAACATAACAGCACGACCGTACAACTCTGGGGATTTGTACTAATCGGTCTGAATTTTCAGCCGATCCAGTCGCCGAGTAGTTGTGTGGGCCTGCCGCTGCTGAGCTGGGCTTGCACCCACATGTTGACGATGCTGTCGAAAGCGAGGTCGCCGCGCGGGAGTAGATATGCCTTGGTGGCGGAGTCGAAGGGGCTGTCGGGGTGGAGGACCTGGAGGTCGGGGTGGGTGCGCTGGCGGTAGCGGCCTTCGACGGAGTCGGTGACGAAGACGTCGGCGTTGCCTTGTTCCAGCTGGTCGTAGATGGTGAGGTTGTCGGGCCAGACGATGATGTTCGCGTCCGGGAAGTTGGTTCGGGCGAACTTCTCGTTGGTGCCGCCGGGATTGACGATGACGCGGACGCCGGGCTGGTTGATCTCGGCGATCGTCGAGTAGGCGTCACCGTCGCTGCGACGGGTGACCGGGGTCTTGCCGTCGGTGGCGATGGGGATGGAGAAGTCGGCGACGCGGCGGCGGTCGGCGGTGTCGGAGATGCCGCCGACGGCCAGGTCGCACTGCGCTACGAAGTCATCGGCCAGCGTGGCCCAGGTGGTCGGAATCCATTGCGGCACCGCGTGCAGGGTGGTGGCGAGTTCGGTGGCCAGCGTGATGTCAACGCCCTGGTAGGTATCGTCCGCGCCGCGCAGGGTGTAGGGCGGGTAGTCGCCGGTGGTGCACACGCGCAGCACGCCGGACTGCATGACGGTGACCAATCGCGACGACTCCGCGGCCGCGGGCCCGGCCAGCCCGGCGACAGCCAGCCCCCCGACCAGCACCAACGTCAGCAAAGGCGACAATCGACTCGAAATACGCACGCACCGAAGGCTACTCGAGAGTCACCGACGCATGCGGTGATTCGATCCCGGTTGGATTGCCGTGCGCGGAAATCGGCCACAATTGGCGGCTACGTTCCGCGCCCTTGGCCGACTCACTTCGATGTGGGCCAGCCCGGGGACGGAGTCGCCGGATCGGCGGCGGAGGGCACCGGGTAGTTGCGACATTCGTCGGCAAGTGCGGGATCGAGTTCGGGCGAGTCATTGAGCATGTTGTAGTACGTCAATTTCCAGCCGCCGAAGATGTTTGCTGCCGGCCGCTTTTCGGGTCCGGACTGTTGCGCCGGCGGCGCCGGTGTTCCGTCGGTCTGGAAATCCAGCACCCACATGATCGGCGTGCGCTGTTCCCAATTCGACGCCGTTCCCCAATCGCAGACCCATGCGCGAGAAAGTGTGGGTTGCACCTTTTCCAACCGGGCAATCCCCATTCGGATCGATTGTCCAGCCTCCGGCAGATGCGGTTCGGAGTCCCTCTGGAAGAAGAGTTTGCCCACCGCATCCCAGAACCCGGGGTAAGCGGCAGATGACTTACCAGTGGTTTTCATCAGGTCGCTCGACTCCATGATCGCCCGTGTGAAGGTCGCCTCCGGCGTGGATGGGTCGACTGTCATCTGCGCCCATTGGTAAGCGAATCGAACCTTCGGCGGAGGCACGGCAATGGTGGTCGTGGACGGCGATGACTGCTTCGGATGATCATCGACCGCGGCGCATCCGGTACCGACCGCGAGAACGACAGCGGCCACCCAGAGTGCGCCTGCGCGCGTTTTGATCATTTCACAGGTCCGTTCTGTCCATTGGGGCGTGCGCCGTCTACTCGATTGATCACGTCGTCACGGCTGTCGCGGTTCTTGGTGAACTGGTCGATCCATTGCCCGTCGGGTACTGAATTCTTGAACCTCGTATAGTCGTTGTCCAAATGATCGCGCCGTTCTTGCGCTTTCTGCCAGTCGTCGAGCAGCGTTGACCCGTCGGGTTCGTTGAAGCTCGACCGTACTCCGGGATCATGCTGGGAGTATCCCTGTGCGAGTTCGTATTCCGTCCTGGCATCATCGGGGATGATGAGACTCTCGACATGACTCTTCAGTGATTCGATTCTCCAGTCCGGCGGGGGTGCACTGGTCGGATCATAGGGGATCGTGAAAACCTTGTCTTTGAACCAGGTGTCGGCAGTGGCCGACAATGTGGCGGTAACAGGTCCCGCCCCCGGCAGCAGATTGGTGAGTGCTGCAACGGAGTCGGCGGCAGCTGACATGTCGCCGTACTTCAAGGCGTACTGATATGCATCCTTTTTACCCAGATCGTCGAGTTGATTGTCCATGCCGGCGGTCATCGCGTTCTCGAGGTGCCCCGCCATATGCCCGAGCGCAGGGGCGTTCTGAGTATCGAGTCCAGCCTTGTAGGTGAGGTAGTCGTTCCACTGGGTTCCGCCGGCGTTGACGATCTTCGCTGCTTCGGGGTCCGAGTCCAGGACTTCGAACATGTGCGAGAGGTTGGTTGCCGTATCGAAGGGGCGAGCCGTGTGGTTGATCAGATACGGCGAATTGGCGGTATCCACGGTCACGAAGTTTCCCAGATAGGGAACCATCGAGTTGGCCAGTACACGCGTCAGTGCGGGATTGACGGCACCCAGTGACAAGTCCTGAGTGTTCGGCATGTTCTTGGCCAGGCTGCCGGAATGGTCGGCGAGGACGTGCGCCAGATGGTCAGCGGTTTCTCCGCCCAGATTATTGACGAAGCTACCCGCAGGGTTTTTCGTCGCGGCATCGCCGATCCAGCCGAACATGTGCTCAGCACCATGCTGATCCGAACTCCATGGGTGCTGAAGGATTTCCAAGACGTGAGAGTCCGCGTTGTAGTGGCCACCGGGTGTGCAGGTGATATCCATGTTGTCGCCGCGAACGGCGTCATGAACGGCGATATGGTCGTTGGCGGCGTTCTCCAGCAAGCTGTTGGCCAGTTTGCTGCGGTCGGAACCGGAATCGGTCTCGGTGCCAGCGAGCTCGGCGGCCTGCTTGATCATCCCTCGGTTGATGTCGCTGCCTTGGATGGACGTGTCACCGTGGCCCATCAGATCCGTTACGGCTTTGAGGTCCTTGGTATCTCGTTTGTACGAGTCCGAGTTCGGGTCGTAGCGGTCGGTGTTTCCGTACCGGCCCGCCGTTGTCGGCTTTTGCGCGAGGGTGCTGGGGTCCTCGGTCAGAACATGCTGGACCGTGTCGGGCAGCTGCTTCATGCCGCCGGTGGCACTGCCGTCGAGGCTGTGGACCTGGGGGTCGGAGACGATGCGGAAATCGTTGGCAATTGCTGCTTTTACCTGGTCGTCACCGTTGCTCAGCTTGGTGATGTCCTCGCCGGACATTCCGTTCATACCTTGAGTGAACGCCTGAAGATACGGGAATTGAGCGAGGCCGACAGTGCCACCGTTGCCCAGATCTTGCTTGTCGTAGTCAGACAGTGTGGTGGCCAAACGGATTCGCGCCAGCAGGGCCGGATCTTTGGAGCCGTCCTTCAGCGCTTGAAGATCCTTGCGTGCCTGGTCGGCGGTCAACTGGTCGAGCTGATCTGTAGTCGGCTGTTGAATCTGGGTGGTGGTCAGATCCGCGAAGGCGTTGTTGACCGCGGTCATCGCTTGGTCGTCGGCCGTACCGCAATCGGTCAACGCTGCCTGAATCGTCTTCTGGTACTCCTGTGCTCGGTGCTCCAGGCTTGCTTGGAGAGTGGTCTTGTCATTGCCGGCGTACTGGAGAATGAGCAGCCAGCCGGTACTCACCTTCACCTCACCGGTATCGCTGACGGTGAACCCCGAGTCTTCAGCGTTCTTAACCTGGTTCAGCAAAGTTGTCTTGGCGTTCTGAATTGCGGTGGCCCCATTACGAGCGGCTGTCGCACCGTCCTCGAGTGCCTTCTTGACTGTTTTTGCATCGCCGTGGATTTCGTCGTGGCGGTCCCGCATCGAATCGCCCGCATCACCGATCCAATAATGGTGGGAGCCGTCGACCGAACGTGCCGCGGCGTCCAGGGTGTCGCCGAGAGTCTTCGCCTTCTGTTCCCACTCGCCGGCTTGGGTGTTGAGTGTGCCCGGGTCCCACGCCTTCACCTGAGAGATGGTCGGCGTACCCATCAGACCGAGTCCCCAAGGCTGGTGAACTTGTCGACCGATACATCTTCGGTCGCGAGGTATGCGTCGGCGCCACTGTGGGCATGGGTGTGCAGCGTGTCGTAGTGACCAGAAATGGCGGTGAATGCACCGCCGACGACCGTTGCTGCGGCCGCGCAAGCCCCGCCGACGCCGGTATCGCCCAAACCCGCGGTGATCTGGTCGGCCGAATCGTGGTCGCTCATCCCGCCGAGCGTGGTCGAGGCATTCTTGAACCCGGATGCCAACGCGCGCACACGCTCCGGATCCACTTCCAGATGCCCACCCATTTGCACGCCCCCTTTGCCACCGACGCTGAGTGATCGGTTCGGGTGATGATACAAACTTAGTTGCGCTTACTTCGCAACGCCGTTCAGTCATGCTGCGCCCTCGCGATGAGGTTCGACAGCCAGGACCACCGAGCAGAGGACTTCACCGTGACTGATCACATTCATGCGCGTAACCGCTCCTCGCTGGATGCAGTCGCAGACGACTCCGAACGCTTGCAGGCAGCGATCCGGACTCACACTGCCACCGCCACTTCGGCCGATGGCTGGATCACCGTGGCCGTGAGTGCGGACGGCACCGTGCACAACTGGCGGATCGCCGGCGCCGATGACCACACCGACCGACTCGTCGCGAGCCTCCTCGAACTGATTCGACAGGCGCACACGACCGCGCAGCAGGACATTCGAACCGAACTCGACGCGATCATCGCTCGGGACGATGTACAGGCAGCCTCCACCGCTGCCCGCGACACCCTTGCACGCATCATGGCACCATCGCCGTCCAGTTCCGAGAACGCCGGCTGGGATGACGAGTACGAATACCGCGGCAAATCCCGCATCGCCGCCGAGTGACTCCTCGATGTCGGTCCGATATTCAGTCGAGGCAGAATTCGTTGCCTTCGACGTCCTGCATCACCTGGCAGGATTCGTTGTAGCCGTCGGCGCGCAGCAGTTCGACGCGGACTGCGCCGAGTTTCTCCAGTCGGACGCATTCGGCTTCGAGGGCGGCCAGGCGTTGCTCGCCGACGAGGCCGGTGCCTACCCGCACGTCGAGGTGGAGGCGGTTCTTGACGACCTTGCCCTCGGGTACCCGCTGGAAGAATAGGCGGGGGCCGACGCCGGTGGGGTCGACGCAGGCGAAGGCGGAACCCTGGCGGTCGGGTGGCAGGGAGCGGTCGAAGGCGGTCCAGTCGGCGAAGCCCGGGGGCGGGGGTGGGACGACGTAACCCAGTACCTCGCACCAGAATCGGGCGACTCGTTCGGGGTTCGCGCAGTCGAAGGTGACCTGGATCTGTTTGACCGATGTCATCGCTTCACCATAGAGGCGGAGTGCGACGGATCGGCGCTGAGCGCACGGAGTAGCGTGGGCCCCTGCTTGGATGATCACCGTGTTTCCGCAGATCCGCGAGGACAGGAGTCATGATGCGTGGCATTTCGAAGTGTGCGGCAGTGTCGGTTTTGCCGGTGGTCGTGTTCGTACTGTCGAGCGGGACGGCGTCCGCCGACGGGCCTTTGAATTTCGATCCGGCGCATGTCGATCAGGGCATGGGGTGCGCGGGCACCATGACCGCCGAGGTGATGGCCAATCAGGGGCAGCAGGCCGGCGATTTCGCGAACTTCATCGACAGTTCTGTGCGGGTGACGGTGAGTTTCAAGGTGGATGCCGCCGCGAATCCGCTGGGTTCGGCCGCACCGAACAACGGCAGCAACTGCCGGATCCCGGTGACGGTTACGATAACCAATCTCGATTCCGGTGCCAACGATACCGAGACGAAGAACACCGAGTACGACGGCCACTACGGCTGGAACGCAGCATTTTTCACGCTGTCGGGTTCGGGGCGGGTCGCGGTGTCGGTGAGTACGAACCCGTCGCCGGACCAAATCGTCATCAACGTACCTGCGCCGTAATAAATTTGCGAGGTATGTCCGTCTTCACAAGGTATGTTCGCCCTCACTTCACAGGGTATGCAAGGAAATTCGTAGAGAGTTCCAAGGGCGTGGCCGTAGATTGATCGGCAGAGTCCCGCCTAGAGAGTGGATGGCCATGTCGCTCCGAATTTCCGGTCGCGCGATTACCAGCGATATGACGCCCGAGACTGCGCACCTGGTGCCCGGTCCGCGGGGCGGCGCGTGGGTGCTCAGCTGGCTGCCGGGTTGGGATCTGACGCAGGAGCAGGCCATCGACGGGATGGCGCTGGACGAGATGCTCAGTGATCCCAGCGCGATCGAGGGCGAGCTGGCACTCGAATTGGCGACGCTGCGGGCCGAATCGATCGGGCTCGGGCTCGAGGATGTGGTGGTGCGGCTGGCCGCGCGGATCTTCGAGCGGGACCGGATCCAGCATCCGCAGGCGAGGGCGGACAGCGGCGCCGGGGATTCCCCGGCGCGGTCCGCCCTCGGACCTGCGGGGGCGCACGCCGTGGGGCCGCAGCATCGGGGCCCGTGGCCGCGGTGGATGCGGGCGGGCGGGACGGCATGGCGCAGGCTGGTGGTCGCGCTGCTGTGGGCCGGATACAACCGTCGGCACGCGAATTCGCTTGGCTCCCAGGAGTCTTCCGCGCTACGTTGATTCCCCTGGAGGGGGAGGTTCAACGTGCGGATCGGAATTGGGAGGGCCGCCGCCGCGATAGCGCTGGCCTGCGTCGGTGTGCTGGTGTCGGCGTGCGCGCCGGCTCCGGGCGGGGGTGTGCGGGGGCTGGATGCCGCGCTCACCGCCAAGATCGATGCGATTGTCGCCGAACATCTTGCGGGGGGCCTGTTTCCAGGAGCCGAGGTCGCGATAGTCGACCCGGATCGGGGCACCTATGTGCATGCCTACGGCCTCGCCGACACGGTGACGAAACGGGCCGCGGACGTGTCGGATCACTTCCGGATCGGCAGCATCACCAAGACGTTCACGGCGACGGCGGTGCTGCGGCTGGCCGATTCCCGGCGGATCAAGCTCACCGACACGCTCGAACAGTACGTGCCGGGTGTGCCGAACGGGACCACCATCACCCTGGCGGATCTGCTGGGTATGCGCGGGGGCGTGTACGCACTCGACCAGGACAAGGATTTCCTGGCACAGGCCCTGGCGCCGACTCCGGCCACGGCATGGAACGACGGCGATACCCTGCGGGCGATCACCGCGCATCCGGAGCTGGCGAAGCCGCCGAATCAGCAGACCCACTACTCGAATTCGGAGTTCTATCTGCTGGGGTTGGTGCTGGAGAAGGTGACCGGCAAGCCGGTGCGGGAGGTGCTCGACGATACCGCCCGCGATTTCGCGTTGACCGGGACGACCTATACCGCCGACAACACGCTTCCCGCACCGTATTTGAGCAGTTACAGCTTCGATCAGAACACTCTCGTCGATGTGACGAACCGGGTGCCGCCGTCGCTGTACGGCGCGGCCGGGTCGATGGTGTCGACGATTTCGGATCTGGCCCTGTACGGGCCACAGCTCGGCATGGGTTCGCTGTTGACGCCGGAGACTTTCCGGGCCCGGACCACGTTCACGCCATTGGACGGCGGAGCGGTGGGTTACGGGCTGGGGATGATGCGGGCCGGACAGTGGCTGGGGCACACCGGGGCGACGCTCGGGTTCACTTCTCAGCTCGGCTATCTACCGGACAAACGGGTCACCGTCGTGGTCGCCGTCAACCAGTACGGACCCGCGACACGGCAATTGCTGCCGATCGATGCGACGGCGCTGTGGCTCGATCTCGTCGACGCGCTGTATCCCGGGACGAGCGGTACGCCCGCTTCGGATCCGGCGGTCAAGTTCCCGGCGGTGCCGAGTACCGCGGATATCGATGCGCGACTGGTGAATTCATTGCAGTCCGCGCCTGCGAGCGAGACCGCGCTGCGGATCGCGGGAGACAGCAAAGGTGACATCATGCGGGCCTGGGCCGCGGCGAATGCAACGGACCCGACCCGCTACCAGATCCAGGGCGTGCACGTGTTGCGGCCGGATCTGCTGATAGCCAACGGAACCCTCACCGACGGATCCGTCACGTCGCCCTTCGAGATGCCGCTCATCCCCGCCGACGGGGAGTGGCGGGTCATGCCGACCTGGATCTGCCAGTTCCTGCTCGGCGCGGAGCGGCCCGCGGCCTGTGATTCACCGGCGGGACAGTAGTTTTCGTCCCGCCGAGTCAGCCGGCGGTCCGGGCGCGGATCATCTCGCAGAAGTGGCTCATGCTGCGCTCGAACAGTGGGCGCAGTGCGGGGAAGGCTTCCCGGGCCTGTGCACGGAGGAGCTCGAGCGCGTCCGGGCCGTGCGCGCGGCGGGCTTCGGCGGCGAAATCGGGTTCGGCCAGCCATTGATCCAGCAGCGCCGGATCGACTTCCGGGTGGAACTGCAGGCCCCAGGCGGCGGGCCCGGCCCGGAAGGCTTGCACGGGAGTGGAATCCGTGGTGGCGAGCACGGATACGGTGGCGTCGGGGCGGATGCGGTCGCCGTGCCAGTGCAGGACGGCGGGGGCGTCCGCGAACGGGCCCACCAGCGGGTCGGTGCGGTCCACGTTGCGCAGTGGGGCCCAGCCGAGTTCATCGGAGTAGCCGTGGCCGCCGGAGTACACGGCCAGGCCGGCGGCGCGGGCCAGCAGTTGCGCGCCGAGGCAGATGCCCAGGGTCGGTAGTTCGAGTTCCAGTGCGCGCGTGAGCAATTCGCGTTCGAGTTTCAGGGCCGGATAGGTGTCGAGTTCGTCGGCGTTCATCGGGCCGCCCATGACGACCAGGCCGGCCAGCTCGCCGACCGGGGGTAGGTCGTCGGCCGAGACGCCCGGTTCCGCGGTGAGGATGCGGGTCGTCGTGGGGATCGCGTGCTGGCGCAGCGCCTCCAGGATCGCACCGGGTTTCTCTACTTCCAGGTGTTGGATGATCAGAACGCTGTCGGAGGCCATCCCTGCAGTATTGCCGAACGACGCGGGTGGCTATTCTTCGCATGCCGCCTCGAGGGTCTCCCCCCGGTGGCTACCGCCCGACATCGATGGCTCGGATGCGGGCGGGGCCGGTGCGTCGATCGCGGCCTCCCTTCTCTTCGAGCGCAGGGTCGCTTGATTTCCGTCAGTTCGTCTTCCACGACAGAGGGGATCGTCTTGCGCATTATGGAATCCGACGCCGAGATGGCCGAGTCCATCGCCACCGGGATGGCCGAGTCCACAGAATTGGCTGAGCCCGCGACCTTCGACCCGATCGCACACGCGGTCTCGATGGTGGATCGGCGTTTTCAGCTCGACGGCTATTACGAGGTCGGACGGGAGAAGGTGCGCGAATACGCGGCCGCCGTCCAGGATGATCATCCCGCGCATTGGGACGAGCACGCGGCCGCCGAACTCGGCTATCCGGCCCTGCCCGCGACGTCGACCTTCGCCTCCCTGCTGGCCGCGCCGGTGCAGCACGCGATGAGCGGCATGCTCACCGGCTACGACCTGCGCGCGTCGGTGCAGACCGATCAGGTGCTCGACTTCCACCGCCCGATCCTGGTCGGCGATCGGCTGATCAGCAATGTCGCCCTGACGTCGTTCCGGCAGGCGTTCGGCGGGGATATGTTCGTGTTCGAGAACGTCATCACCGATCAGCACGGGGAAGCGGTGATGACCGGCAGCACCAGTGTCATCGCCCGCTCCGAACGCTCCGACGATCACGCCGAAGCCAACCAGCTCATCGGCGAAATCGTGCACCGCGGCATGGACACTTTCATCCGCCGCGCGCCTCGCCGCACCGAGCTGCCCACGTGGAACCCGACCCTCGCCACCTACCGCAGCACCCACTCCCGGCCGGCCGCCACGGTCGCCGTCGGCGACGAACTCCCCGCTCGCACAGTTCAACTCACCATCGGCGACCTGGTCCGCTATGCCGGTGTCGCGGGCGACGCCAACCCCATCCACTGGCACGCGCGCGCCGCCCAACTCGTCGGCCTCGAACACGGCGTGGTCGCCCACGGCATGCTCACCATGGCCTACGGAGCCGGCTTCGTGACCTCCTGGCTCGGCGACCCCGGCGCGCTCAAGCAGTACAGCGTCCGCATGAGCAACCCCGTCTACGTCACCGACGCCGAACCCTCGGCAATCGAATACACCGCCAAAATCAAGTCCCTCGACCCGCAAACCGGCCTCGCCACCGTCGCGATCACCGCAACCCACCAGGGCCGCAAGATCTTCGGCCGCGCCACCGCGGTCGTCCAGCTGTCCTGATACCCGTTTCGCCCGGGTCGGCCCTGCAGGCCGGCTCGGGCGTTGTGTCGGTGGCACCGGGTAGACATGTCTGGTGGCCAGATCCGTCGAGCACGACTTCGTCACCGGTGTATTCATCAGCTGCGCGCAAGAGATGTCCCGCTCCGAGGTCTTCGGATACGCCGAGGCCGACCGTGGAGTCTTCGACTTCGCATGCACCTTGACCAGCGATCATTCACGAAACCTCGTGGGGCAGACCCTTACTCACCATGCGGCCGGCATCGACAAGGATCTCGCATCGCTGTTGCATGATTCCGATAGCCACCTGCCGGTCTACCTGTACTCGGATGAGGCTCGTCATATCGTCCGAGTACAAGAGTTCCTGCACAAGGCTCGGGTACAGCTGCCCGACCGGGTCGGACTGCTCCGTCACCTGCGTTACCCCAGCTTCGATGCCGACAACGATGACGAGCGTCGCTTGGTGGCCCATGAGATCAAATCTCAGATGGTCGACGACCTGCTGTTGAACGTCACCTTCGGGCATCTGAGCTCGACAGATATCGATCTGCTCCTCTTGAACACCGCGGTGCCCGGCCTACTGCTCGCGGTTTTGGACTACGTCGCTGCGAAGGGATTCGTGAACTTCCCTGATCTGGCGAGGGCCGTGGGCGCGAAGGAAGGAACGGTTCGCACCAGAGTCCCAGCCCTGGTGTCGGCAGGCATGCTCAGCCAGGCCGTCGACTCGAACTACTTCCAGACCACAACTCGCGCCAGAGTGCTGCTGCGGATCAGCTACTTGTTGATGGCTGCCGAGGCAGCAGGACCGGAACTTGCCTACATCCTCGCCAAGCTCGGCCTAGGCGGGCACTCCGAAATCGACGCGGCGACACCTTCCGAATTACTCACGATGCCTTACGATCCTCCTGAGAAGCGGATACGGTTCATGACCGAATTGCATTATGCGAAAAGCGAATACGGTGCGGAGTTGGCGGGAACGGGGTATCTCCTGTCGACACGACCCGGCCTACCCATACCTGCCGATCTCGTCTGGGTCGGGCGGTGAACTGAATCGTGAGCCTCCACGATCTATCCAATGACGCAGTGCTCTGCGCGATCCGCGAGTTCGACTCATTGGGTCGCGCCGACTTCTTGGCCAAGTACGGTTTCGGCCCTGCACGGGCGTATTTTCTGGTGCTCGAGGGTCGACGTTACGACTCGAAGGCCATCGCCGGTGCAGCACACGGTCATATGCCCGGGTGTACAGCGCTACAGCCGAAGGATTTCAGCGGTGGCGATGCAACCGTCGCCAGGTCGCTCCGTGCCCTCGGATTCGAGGTCGAGCGTCAATCGACTCCGTCCAGCTCCTCGTCCATGCCCGGTCTCGACGTCGGTGCCGAGCCGACGCTCGACGATATTTCGGCTCATCGGAAACGACGACCTCCGCTGTGGGCCTGGCCCGAATTGGTGCTGGCCTGCGACCTCACGGCTCGGCACAACTGGCGCGAGCTGGACGTCAATCACCCTGAGGTCCAGCAGCTGTCGGATCTGCTGCGGCAGTTGAGAATCCATCCCAATGCGGGACAGTTCGAGCACTTCCGCAGCACCGGCTCGGTCAGGTCGAAGATGATGAATCTATCCGACTGCCATCCAGATTCACGCCGACGAAGCAGCAACGGCGGCGCACTGGACAAGGAAGTGGTGGCAGCCTTCCTTACTCGGCCGGACGAAATGTTCGCACTTGCGGAGCAGATTCGATGGAGGGCGTCAGAGCCGTACGACAACGCGGTCGCTCCGAACGACCCGATCGCTCTCGACCCTGACGACTCTGCCATCGATCTGGCGCAGTTCCGGCCGAGTAGTGAAGAAGTCCTGTTCTCCGCCATCAAGGCCCATATTCGCACCAAGACCAACGAGCAGGTACGGCTGGTTGAGGGCTTCGCATTGTCCACAGTGCTGAACGGCTTCAGGCTGCTGACCGACTCGAGAACAAGCGAAACAGTCCTCGGCCGTGGGTCACGCCGATGGGTCGTAACACCCCGAGTCATCCAGAATGGAAATGTCACCGCAGCGGTCCAAGCTGCGGCCGGCTCCCTCACCTTCGCTAGGCATTTCTTCTACCACGAACCGCATTTCGACCTCGTGGCGTTGTTTGGTGGACCGATCGGCGAGGTGTACGTCGGGTTTCTCGAATCACTAGGGATCCGCTCGGTGTGGCGGGTGGAGGACTCCTGGGACGGTTCACCCAGCGCTCGCGTCGACCTGCTGGTCTGCAACGATTGAATCGGCGAATTAGGCTCTAGCCATGAGGATTCGGCGGTGGCGGCGGGTTTATCTGGCTGCTGAGTATGTGGCGTTGTTCTTCGGGGGGACGACGTTGTATAACGCGGTGTTGCGGGGGAAGCCGCCGATTCCGGCGTTGCTGGTGTTGGGGACCGGGGTGACTGTTTATCTGCGCAGGTCGAAGGGGTTTGATCGGGGGTCGTTGTGGCGGGCGGGGGCGTTTCCGGAGCAGGCTAAGTCGATGGCGGTGACGGCGGCGGCCAATGCGGTGGCGTTGACGGCGGCGACTGCGGTGCTGCGGCGGGAGGATCTGTTCGCGTTGCCGCGGCGGAATCCGTTGCTGTGGCTGGCGGTGATGGTGTTGTATCCGGCGTTGAGTGTGTATCCGCAGGAGTTGATCTTCCGGTCGTTCCTGTTTCATCGGTATGCGCCGGTGTTCGGGGAGGGGCGGGCGATGGTCGCGGCGAGTGCGGCGGCGTTCGGGTATGTGCACATCGTTTTCGGCAGCTGGTTCTCGGTGGCGGCCAGTACCGTCGGGGGGTGGCTGTTCGCCGCCCGGTATCTGCAGACCCGGTCGTTGTTCACCGCGTCGGCCGAGCATGCGCTGTACGGGCAGTTGATCTTCACCGTCGGGTTGGGGCGGTACTTCTATCACGGTGCCGCGCCGGCGGCCCGCTACTCGCTGACCGCCGGTCCAGCCTGAGGCGAGCCGAATCCGGCTGAGGCCGCGCGCTCAATCCTGTCCGGGGCGCGAGGCGGGGTCGCCGACCCACCGGGAACTTGTGGTCGGGCAGACTGGCCGGGTGGGAAACCTACCTATTGCCGCGGTCGTGTGCGCGTTCGTCGGGGCCGTGTTGTTCGCTGTGTCTGCGGTGGCGCAGCAGCGGGCGGCGGCGGATGTGCCCGAAGGGGATGCGCTGCTGGCCAAATTGATTCGCAATCCGCGGTGGGTGGCGGGGTTGATCGGGGACGCGGGGGGATTCGGGTTCCAGGTGGCGGCGCTGGCCTTGGGGTCGGTGCTGGTGGTGCAGCCGATTCTGGTGACAGCACTGGTGTTCGCGCTGCCGTTGGCCGCGCATTACAGCGGGCGACGCGTGACCGGGGTGATGTGGGCGCAGGCGGCGGCGCTGTCGATCGCGCTGGCCTGCTTCCTGGTGGTGGGTGAGCCGACCGAGGGCGTGCCGGATGCGCCGTGGCATCGGTGGCTGCTGCCGCTGGGACTGCTGATCGTGGTGATCGTGGCGGCCATCGCGGTCGCGACGACGGTGAAAGTGCCGACGCTGCAAGCCCTGCTGCTGGGTTCGGCGGCCGGACTGCTGTTCGGGATCTCAGCGGCGCTGACCGCGAGTGTCACCAAGCAGTTCGGGCACGGCATCTCGGTCGCGTTCACCGGCTGGGAGCTGTATGTGCTGGTCGCCTGCGGCATGCTCGGACTGTATGTGCAACAGCTCGGCTATCAGGTGGGGCCGTTGTCGGCGTCGCTGCCGGCGTTCACCGTCGCCGAACCGCTGGGTGCGGCGGTGCTGGGGATGTCGGTGCTCGATGAGCGGTTGCGCAGCGGGCCGGTCGGCACCGCCTTCGTGGGGGTGTCGGTGATTGTGATGTGTGTTGCGGCCGTGCGGCTTTCCCGCGCGCAGGCCGCACCGGTGGCCGAGGCTGAAACGGCCGCCGACCAACCGGCCGTTTGAGCCGTTGGGGCCGGTGACCGGAACCGCCTCGGACCGGTCGGTTCCAGGCCACCCGCGACGCGGTTACGAACCGTTCGGGGCGAGCGAGAGGATCCGCTGGGCGGCGCGCGTTGCGCCGTCGGTCCGGAGAGCAGGCGCGAGTTCGCGGGCACGCATGACGGTCTCCGGGGCGAGGGCGTCCTCGAGGGCGGAGACCAGGGTGGCGGCGGTGACTTCGCCTGGGGCGTGGGCGAATCCGATACCCAGGCTCGCCACCCGGTCGGCCCAGTAGTACTGGTCGAAGCGCTGCGGCACCACCACGTGCGGCACACCCGCGCAGGCAACGGCGGTGGTTGTGCCCGCGCCGCCGTGGTGGACCACGGCCGCTACCCGAGGGAACAGGGCCTGGTGGTCGACGTCGCCGATGACCAGGCAGTCGGTGGCGTCGTCGCGCACATTCAGGCCTGACCAGCCGCGCAGGATCACCGCACGCCGACCCAACGCGCGGGCGGCGTCGAGGGCGGCGCGGCCGGTTTCGGGTGCCATGTGCATGCTGCCGAAACCGAAATAGACGGGCGGTTCTCCTGCGGCCAGGAAGCGCTCGATCTCGGCGGCGAGCGGTCGCTGATCGCGCAGCATCCATGCGCCGGGCTGCCAGACGTCGAGTCCGCTCCCCCACTGCCGGTCACGTGGCAGCGGATCAGCATCGGCCAGACCCACTCCGCTGCCGGCGAGTTCCGCTGCCGACGGTCGGGATTCGGATCGAGTCAGGTCGGAGTCGGCAGGCTCCGGCCAGGGGCCGAGGACGGGGTCGGCGGCCAGCCAGGGGTGGTCGGTGAAGATGTGGTCGCGGACATCGGTGACCGGAGTCAGGCCCAGGGCGGTGCGGCGGGCGTTGAGGGGTTCGGCCCAGAGGGCGTTCCAGCGGTCAGCATCCTGTTTCCACTGGGTGAGGTTGTCGGCGGTGGTGTCGACGCCGGGGCCCAGGGGCGGGGGCGGAAGGTGCTCAGAGGGAAGGGTGTTCGCGGCGTACGCGGCGTAGAAGTAAGGGATATCACGCAGTTCGGCGATGGATCGAGCCGCGATCTGCAAGGCTCCGCAACCGATCAGCAATTCACAGTCGGCGGCCGCCGCACCGACCGCCTCGAACTGATCCGCCACGGTGCCCGCGATCATGTCGCGCCGCTCCTGAAGCGTCGGGACCGCCCCTCGCACGGCCCCCGCCTTGCTCACTTCCGGCCCGACCGGCACGAATTCGAGTCCGAATCCCCCGATCAGATCCCGGAAATCGGGTGGCGCACACAACCGCACCTCAGCCCCCAGCCGAGCCAATTCCAGCCCCAGCGCCAACATCGGCTGCACCTCGCCCCGCGACCCGATCGTCGACAGCAGAACTCGCATCGAAACTCCTCCCATTCGCTCTCCGACCAGCAGTTATAGCCCACTGACGGGGTCTTGCGGCAAGCCCCGTCGCCCGCGCTATGGTGGAGTGGGAAGGAGTTCCCGGCACAACGGTTGCCGACCACTTCCCCCCTCCCCCTCCGCCACGCCCGAAACCCCCGATTTCCAGGCGATTTGCATCAACCACCCACCCATACGCTAATGTTCTGTCCCGCAAGCCGATCGGCCCACAAGGCCGGGTGAGCGTGCGGATGTAGCGCAGCTGGTAGCGCATCACCTTGCCAAGGTGAGGGTCGCGAGTTCGAATCTCGTCATCCGCTCAAAAACGATTCACGCCCTGCGCGATTAGCTCAGCGGGAGAGCGCTTCCCTGACACGGAAGAGGTCACTGGTTCAATCCCAGTATCGCGCACCACAATTCGACCAGATCAGGCCCGGTTCCCACCGGGCCTTTCTGCTGTCGTGAACTCAACCTGAACTGAGGCCAGTGAACTCAATCTGAACTGAGATACACCTACCAGGTACGTCGCCTGGCCAAGGTAAGGACGGCGCCCCGCGCTGACTAGCTCCACCCAATGTGAGGCCCCCCGCGCCGCATTCAAGTTACCTTGTTTCGCATGGCATTCGAGCTCGCGCCCGCACTGTTCGGCCTCGCCGGAACCCTCACAGGCGGCGGCGTCACGCTTGCAGCGAACTGGCTCACCGCACGAAACCAACGAAAGATTGCAGACTCGACGAGGATCCAAGCAGTTGCAGACCGTCAGTACGCAGCGCTCCTGGACCTACTTCAGCATGCCGATCGATTCATCCAAGAGACTGAGGAACTGCTGCGCGTAACAGCGCGCGGAGAGACTGTCGACACGGAAGCTGCCAAGGTTCGCTACGCTCAACTACTCGTAGCCCTAGTCGAATCCAGTAGTGCAGCGCAGCTCGCAGCACCTGCTGATCTCGACACAAGCATCGGCGCCCTACGGTACGCCTCACAGCGCTTGGCATGGTCTGCGAAACGTAATGACGAGCAAACCCACCATGACGCTTCGTCGCCGGCGGCCAACGATCTCGACCACCTGATTGACGAGATCATCGTCGCGCGCGGGAACTACTTGGACCAAGTACGTCGGATTGTCGCTGGCTGAACTTCGGCCAGACAGCACTCTGATTGGTAACCGAACTAGATCCCCATTTCCAAGGCGGAGATCAGCGAGGCCGCAGCAGGTCCGCACAAGCACCCGGCAGAACCGTCCCGGACCGCCCCAACGACACCAACACCAGGCGGACTCGACAAACCAGGCCTTAGACCACATTCCCAAGGCGGGTGCCGCAGGTTCGAATCCTGCCGAGGGCGCAGCTTGACCAGTGTGTATGTGCCTTGAGTACCTTCGCATGCCAGATACGTGCCAGATCAAGAACTGCCGCAAGGCAATCCGGAGCCCCGCAGGAAGAGCTCCAGCGCGGCGCGCCGATACAGGGCGTTACTAAGCACGGTCAGTGCCCCTGAGGACGGCCAACTGCGCTCGCATCTACAACACGTCGAACGCAGTCTGGCTCAGCCCAGACACGATCGGACCGACTTCAGAAGTACCAACTGCCTGTCGCATCTCTGGCAGGTTACCTCCTCGGCATCGCTGTCATGACCAGGGAGCAACCGCTCAAATGTCTGTACTGCTACGTCACCCGAAGGCACCGAGGTTCTCAAGAACCATCAACGCCAGAGTCAATGCCGCGCTGAATGCAGTACCACCTGTGGCCAGGGCCTTGGTCCACCTTTTGCTTCCAAGGTGTGCAAGGCCACCCGCGAACATCCCAATGACAAGCGCTGTGAGCATCGCCACCGCCATCAGCAGCAGCCGAACCGTAAGTGGGTAGTGCATGTTGAACCTCCTGTGGATCCACACGATCGCCTAGAGGAACAATCGGCGCAGCTCAGAGGCATGTCTATGTATCGGGATAACCTCAGCACATCTCGGGACTACGCAGTACTATCCCAGAATAAACAGGATTATGGAGGTTACGGTGGGACGCCGTCCGAAACGCCTCGACCCTGGCGAACCCCTGCACGCGTTCGCCGCGGAACTAAGGCGGCTACGAGATCAAGCGGGAAGCTCCGGAACAATGATTCAAACCTGCAAATCCGGAGCTATTTCACGCACTACTTATTACGCCTGGCTCGAGGGGCGACAACTTCCAGGACGAGACGCATTGGAGCGAATAGTACGAGGATGGGGAGGAAACGTTGCCGAGTGGGCCGAGAAAAGAAGGTCAACGGAAGAGTTGCTGATCAACCTCGGCAACCATGCTCGTCTTGTGCCTGATTTCGAAAGCGCTAATGTCCTGCGCCCCAGAATTATCGAACAAGAATATGTCGATATTGCACGTCTCCGGATTAAGCGCACAGCCGAGGCCAGTACGATTCTGGTCGCACTTGGGTACGATCCCGAACGTGCAACAGACATGGCCGCCTACACATTTCTAGCAATGTGCAACGTTGGCCTGAAATCCGACTGGAATCGAGCCGAAAGGCCCCTGGTTCAACTCCGAGGGATCATAGATTGGATACGCGATGAATACGCGCATGAATATTCCACAAATACACGCGAATCAATACGGAGAACCGTTCTTCAGCAACTTATCGAGAAAGGTATCGTCGAGTTCAATCCCGATGACCCATTCCGCCCAGTCAACTCGGTGCACTCATGTTACCGCATTGCGTCAAGCGTTGAATACGTCATAAACGCTTTCGGTAGCGAGGACTTTATAGGCTATGCGAAAGAGTGGCGTCGAAGATTCACAAAAATCAATAGTGAGTGACCGGCGAGAAGGTCAGGTCGAAGAATAACTTTCTTAAACGGTCTCACATGCCAATCAAGAAAGGTAGTCGCTCTATACCGAAGGTGCTGCACGTCGGAATTCGTCAGGTCGACCCGGTCTCCACTGGGTTCTTCTGCTATTCTGGCCACCGTTTGCATCTTATAGCCCATTTAGACGTCGGCCGTAAATCGCCCACCGCAATTGCCGCAAATAATAGCCGCGATTTCAAATACACTGCGAGCTACACGAATCTTTCGACCGCACTCGCATTCTGCTGCCAACCCGTTGTTACTGGACTTTCGACCACCGCGCCGCTCCGGCTCACGTCGGCGATAGGCAACCAAGGCGAACGCCAACTGGTCTAGCTCGTCCCGATAGAGTTGGCGGGTTCGATCCGGCACGGTGGTGATTGACCATCCAATCCTGTCATGGTGCGCCAAGGTGAGCCCGAGTTCTTCGCCGAGTGCGGTATCGCTCGTTGTGCCAACGGCCTTGGCGGCTGGTGTCTTTGATCTCTCGCATGACCGCGACGCCATGAGCAGCCTCGTGCAGCATGGTGCCAAGCACATCGACCACGCCTCGTTGAAGCCCTTCTCCACCAATGAACAGCTCGTGTAGCTCGTACTCACCGTCCACCCACCTGTTCGGCGCGAAGTGCCCGAGCGTCAGTTCACTGCCGCAGGTTGATCCGGACCCAACGGTCAGCACGACGTTTGGAACATCGGGATGCTGGGATCGAATTGCGGTCCAGGTGTTTCCAGGGCGGTGACAGGTAGGCCGGTGATGGTGTCGGAGTCGGTCATGATCTCCGGGTCCTTCCGAATGCTTGACCGTACGTGTCAACCGGCGCCCATGAGGGGAATTAACGCGATACTGGTTCAATCCCAGTATCGCGCACCATAATTCGACAAGCACTGGCCCAGTTTCACCAGGCCTGAGTGCTGCGTCCCGACATGCATGTGCCACACTGCGGCGCCGTTGTTCATGATCTCCAGGTCCGTCCGGGAGCCCTGACACGTCTTCACGAGCCCTGGAGTTGGACGGAATTCGTCCTTGCCGGGAGCCGTTCTCGGCGGCGGAGCGGCCTTCCACGCGTTATCGCGCTGTCCGTTGGAGCGTTTGCGCCACAACAGAACTCACCCCTGTGTTAAGACTCGAGAGGTGACAACACAGAAACGGCGCGTTCCGAACCGCATTCGTCCCAGAGTCACCCCTTCCCCTCCTACGGTGCCAGCTCAGCGAAGATGGACGTTCATCCGCAAACCCGTCGTGTGGTTTGCTGCGCTCATCGTGGCCGCAGCGGGGACCGCCGTCACCGGTATAGCCGGTAAGTACATCACCAAGGGCACCGATCGGATCGGCGCGGATATCCACGTGATCGAAGTCGACGCAACAGTCGGCTACGTCGGGAGCGTAGTTGTCCCTGCAAATACGGATCTGACCGGCCTCTCCGACGGCCGGTACGGCGAGCTTGTGAAGCTGCCGGGTGCGGTGCGAATCGGGGAGGTGTTCATCCGAATCACGATCTCTGCCACTCGAAGCACTCCAGTGAAGATCACGAACATCACTCCCGTCGTGGCCGGAAACCGTTGCGACCCACCATTGGAGGAAGGCTGGGGAATGGTGGAAAGTGGAGGGGGCGGAGATTCCAGCCTCACGTTCAGCACGCGCATCGATGATCCGAGGCCGACCCTCGACCAGACGGGGACCGACAACGCGGGCAAGACGATTGATCACCCAGACTACTTCGATACCGGTGGCCTGATCTCACTGCCCGACAATGAAACTGATGTACTGTACATGAGAGTCTCTGCCAGACAAGGCTATTGCCGTTTCACCTACCGGGTCGATTACGTCGGCCCAAGTGGACCGCGTAGCATGACCATCGATAATCACGGCCAGCCCTTCGCGGTCACCAGCGCAGTCGGGGGCGGAATCGAAGGCCCCGCCGCGCCTGGCGACTATTCCTGGACTGTGCCCCATTTCGCGACAAGTTGCCACACCAGCAATGGGCGACTCCCGAAATTGACTCACACACAATTAGAACAGGCCCAGGCGGTATACCAGTCCGGCGGCTACAAAGCTCTAGCCGAATTCTGCGCGCCTTTGCCGCCTGCTACCTGATCTTCGTCTGAGAATATGGAGGATCACCTCGCCATCTTTACGTTGGTAGCCAACAAGACCGGCTTCGGGGCTGGGGTGACTGGATGATCGGGGGTGGTGGGTTCCTCGTCTGGGTGTTCGCCCGTTTGAGATATCGGTGTTTCCGAGCGTCGAACGGTCACGGCGCAGCGCCGATCCCGCCAGCCTTGTCATATTCACCCGATTCCGTCGCGTCTCCTGCATCCGACCGCCTCACATCGCCACACGCCTGGCCAGCTGGACGACAACCACCCGGCCGCACGAGGTCGCCTCACAACCTCGGGTCGACACACCCGAATCACCCCGTTTTGCTGGCGATTTGCATTCACCACCCACTCATACGCTAATGTTTTGTCCCGCAAGCCGATCGGCCCACAAGGCCGGGCGAGCGTGCGGATGTAGCGCAGCTGGTAGCGCATCACCTTGCCAAGGTGAGGGTCGCGAGTTCGAATCTCGTCATCCGCTCAAAGAACGATCTACGTCCTGCGCGATTAGCTCAGCGGGAGAGCGCTTCCCTGACACGGAAGAGGTCACTGGTTCAATCCCAGTATCGCGCACCATAATTCGACCAGATTGGCCCCGGCTCCGGGTCTTTTCGACAGCGGGGACCGGCCTGCTCGATCTCACCGGACGGGGTATTCGGTGTTCCATTCACCGTCGAACAATTTCCAGACGAAGGCGTTCATGGCTGCGGCGGCCGGCGCGTGGCGGGTCAGGATGTCGGCCACCGGTGACGGCACGTCGACGGGTATCCGGCCGGTGGCGCACTGGCGGACGTACTCGTTGCGGGCGATGGCTCCGTCGTGGGCCGGGGTTGGCATTCCGCAGACGTCGGTGACCAGCCAGTTGACCAATCGCATTGCGGTGTAGTCGGAGTCGTAGGTGGCGTGACGGGCGACGAAGGCGCGTTCGGCTGGTGAGAGGTCGAAATTCGGTGAGGTTGCGAGGCCGAAGTCGGTGAGATAGATGCGGGCGCCGTCGCTGCGGATATTGCCGAAATGTGCGTCCATATGCAGTAACTGGCGGTCACGCAGCAAGGTCACGATCTCCGACAGTTGCCGTTCGACGGCGATGGCCTTGCCGATTGGGTTGTCTCGCAGCACTTCCGAAATATCGTGGGGGATGTATTCGCTGAACAGTGCGAGGCTGGATCGGGCATCGGCGACTGCCTCGAGCCGGGTGCGTACCGCCGCCGACCCGCCCTGTGCGGCGACGACCGCGGCGATGTCGGCGTGCTCGGCCGCGATCGGCGGTCGTCCGTCCAGCACCCGCCAGTGGTACAGCATCGGGAACGCCTGCGTCTCCCCTGCCAGCACGGCCTCGGTGACAATGCGATTCGCGGCCAGTTCCCGCCAGGCGTTGGAGCTCGGCCCACCAAAACCGTACTGGCAGTGCAGCGGCACGTCGAAATGGTTCGCGGTGCTGCCCGGCTGGTCGAGCTCCCGATCGCTCAGCGGAATCCGCTTGGCGAACACCGGCACCCCACCGAAATCGAAAACCGCTGCCCCACCGCCCACCCCGACGCTGTGCCCCCGGCCGTTGCCGATCAGCTCCGCGAGGTCGCTGTCACCGAGGGAAGCCAACCCGGCCGAGAGTCTCCGATAGCCCTCGCTGCGCAGACCCGTCATCACAAGATCCTGCCATCGCGTCGACTGGGCGGCCCGCTCCCCGGATCACGTTGCCCGAGGCGGACTTCCGCGTCGTTCAGCGGGGGCGGGTGTAGGCGGTTTCGGCGAAGTCCAGCCAGCGGTCAGCGTTGGCGTGGGGCACGCTGACCCAGTCCTTCATCGGGCGGTGGCGGGACGAGGGGTCGAAGAGTTCCGCGCCGGGCAGGGCGAGGGCCTCGGTGTGTTCGGGGGTGCCTGCGAGTAGGCGGCAAGCGAGGGCATCTTGGAACAGGCAGGCGAACGCCTTCCCGTCGGCATCCTTGTAGGCGGGCTTGCCGAACACCTTGGCGATGGTCACGCCGCGATCGGCCATTTCGCTCGCCACCCGTTCGAAATCATCCTGGACGGTCATGCCGGGGAGTCTGTCACGCCGAATCCGTCACCGCTCACCGACCACGCCGCCATCCGCACCACCGACGCCGCCCGGCGAGATCAACCGGCTCGATCACGCACAAAGTCTGGGAAGTACACGCAGAGAGCCGTTCTCGCGGCCGATTGTGCGCGCACAGGCCGGGTTGCCGGTCAGCCGGGGTCGGCGATTCGGGAGCCTCGGGTGGGTTCTTCGACGTTGGTGAAGGTTATCGAGCGGTCTTCCCATTCGGCGGCGGCTATTGGGGACTTGCCGGTGTCGATGCCCTCCACGTTGGTGAAGGTCATGGCGGTGATGTCTGCCGGGTCGGGGGCGGGGGTGGGCGGCGATTCTTCGACGGGCGGAGGCTGCGGGGTGGAGAGGAGGGCGGCTCGGATGTTCGGGGGGAGGTCGTTGAGGTTCACGCGGGCCAGCCGGGGTACTGGTCGAGGGTGGGGGCGGGGGTGTCGGATTCGGATTTGTAGTCGCGGTTGCGGAGGTTCGGGGGGACGGGGTTGTCGGGGCGGTCGGCGCAGATGTTGGGTTGACCTAGGCCGAGGACTCCCCCGTCAGCATCTGAATCCGTCATGTTCGCGTCGGTGACCTTCCACTCGCCGAACACATTTGAGGTCGGGTACCGTGCGGGACCTTCACCTGAGGAGAGACGGGTCGGGTGTCCGGCTGGCGGCTGTTGCAGGGTGAGACGGACCGTGCGGCCGGAACCTGACCCGTACGGACCGGATCCGATGTTCAGGATGGGCGAATAGCGGTCGCCATCAGGGGATTTGGTGACAGTGGCAGCGTTACTCGGTTTGTATACCACGTCGAGCGCGTCCACCCAGACACACATCACTGCTCGCCATTCCGGTGGGTCGGCCTGCGGCTGAGCGGATTCGTCCGTCCGCAGTTCCAGCAGGTGCGCGTAGAAGGTTCCTACCGTTCGTGTGACGCCCGGGCTGAAGATGCCCATCGTAACGCCGCCGATAACCATCTCGTGAGAGCCGAAATGCGGATATGCCTCCTTGTACCCGGGGTAGGAATACCTGGTCGGCTCCGGCCGGTCGCTATCAATTCCCAAGCTCCCGTAGGAGATGAACGCCGATTCCATGAACGCGCGCGCAACGATCGCCGGGTCTGTCGTCAAGCCCAATCCAGGCTCGGCGGACCAGCGGAAGTTGATCCCGGCCTGGTCCGGAATCCGATACAGCGGTGCGCTATTCGTTGTGCACGCCGCCGCGAGCGCCGCGACACCGAAGGCGACCGCTACCGGTCGCACTACTCGTTTGAATCGAACCATCTTCATCGTGGATGCATCTCCGATTGATCGTGGCCTGTTCTCCATCCGCTTTCATATGACAGTAGCCCGGGGAAAGCCCTTCTCATCTGATCACCAAAGTGCGCGAGGCTGTTCAGTCCATCCTCTCCGTCTAGCGCTTTGATGGCATCGAAGGACAAGATCTTGCCGTCACCGTCGAAGTATTGTCCGATGTTCGGATCCTGAGAATAGTTCGGATGATCGGGCGTCAAAGTCATTCCGGTGAGAATATTGTAGTACTGCTTCACCAAGCTGCCGTTTCCGCTGAGGTCGACGTTCGCCCCGATGTTCGGGGTTGATCCGAAAATCCAGTCCTTGAATCCCGGGGTGCCCATCTTCGACCCGAGCTCGGTGAAGTCGCTCACGGTAAAATCACCGGCAAATTTCTCGGTGAGGCCGGCAAGCCTGGGAATATGTTTCGCACCGAACGGAATGACGTCCTTCACAGAGTCGAAGATCGCCTTCTCCTCGTCCGATCGCAGCTTGGCGTCTTGGATACGCCCCTCTACCTCAAGCTTCACCCCAGCTTGCGCGGCCGTATCGATTCGGCCCGCGAACTCGCCGAGTGAGGAGTTGGCACCGCCGGTCGCACCGAATTGCTGATTCATCTGAGCGATACTCGCATATGCAGCTCGGTTGAAATCGCGGGCAGCCTCCCTATTCGAGTCGATGACGGCGAAGATATTCTTGACGTTCTCCGGTTCGATCTTCCCGAAACCACTGGTGCCGAACATCCCTTTGTCGGCACCGACCATATCGGGGATATACGCTCCCAGCGTCGAGCCGAGGGCCTTGGTCATCTTGGGATCGACCATACCGATCGAAAGATCGCCGCCGTGGAGGTGAAGCAGTTCGTTGCCGTGCGTGCTGGTGTAGTTCGCCAGCGCCCAGGACGCCTCCCCGGATTGCCGATTGAGGGTGGGATCCGCGGAGGTCGCCTCGCGCCCGGCAGTTTCGATGACTTTTGCGACGCCGTCTTCGTGGCCGTACCAGGTGTGATCGAGCAGATCTCCGACGTGTGACTGTGCGTCATAATGCCCTTGGGTCACCGTGCAATCCATATTGGTGCCGTACATCAGGTCGTGGACCGCCAGCCGGTCGCCGCCGGCTTGACTGAGCATCTTGTCGACGAGTTCGTTCGCACTGTGTGGATCTCCGGAGTTCACGACTATGTTCCCCTCGCTGACTCCGGCGATCTCGGCGGCCTGCTTGAGCAGACCGCGGTCGAGGTCACTGCCTTGGGCCAGCGCCGGATTGCCGTCGCCGAGCATGTTGAGGAACGTCTTGAAATCGCCCTCGCGGGGAATTTCAACCAGGTTGCCGGTGAACTCGCTGCCGCCGTCCTTCTCGTCCTGACGGGCCGGAGCGTCCTTCAGCAGTGTCTGAATCGAGGTGGGCAGCATCATCATTCCGCCCTGGTAGACCGTTTGGGTTGCGCCGCTGTCGGTGCCGTCGCCGCGGGTTTTGAGTTGCGGGTTGGAGATCAGTAGCATGGCGTCGGTGAGGCCGCCGCGCAGGAGTTTGCGCTGGTCTTCGGGGAGGTCGTCGCCGAGGTGGCCGATGGTGTCGACGCTCGACTTGTCGAGGTCCTTCATCAGTTCGGACAGGTAGTCGAATTGTCCTTGCGGGACGTCGATTTCCTTGCCGTTGTAGAGGTCGCTGAGTTGTTGATCGGTCAGGTGGGTGGCGGCTTTGAAGCGGGCGAGCTCGTCGGGTGTGGCCTTGCCCGCCTTGATGTCTGCCAGATCCTGGTCGGCGCGTTGGGGACTGAAGCCGGCGGACACGGGGGCGAGGGCCTGCATATCGGTGACGGCCTTGGCGATGGCCTGGGCGCAGGTGTCGTCGTCCGCGCCGAACTCCGCGGCCAGGCGCTGCAGCCGGACGGTCTGGTTGGCGGCCTCGTCGGAGCGGGTGGATTGCAACTGGTCGAGCTGGTCTTTGATGGTCTGGTCGTCGCCGGCTTGCTCGTAGGCTGTTTTGTAGTTGAACTTGTCGGTGACCGACCAGTCGGGTTCTACCTCGAAGCTCAAGCCGCGCAACACGTTCAGCGCGGACTTCAAGGTCTCCAGAGCCGGGGCCATGGTCTGCTGGCCGGTGCGGCACGCGCAGGCAAGATCCTCGAACGCGGTGGCCAGGGTGCGCATCTGTTTGCGTTCGAGGCTCGCGCGATGCTCGGCCCCCTTGCGTCCCTCCCCCGACCATCCCATGCCGTCGATGCAGCGTTCCAGATCGTCGGCCGTCGAGTTGAGCGCGGTCGCGGCGGCATCGGCGCGGGTGGCGAACCCGTCGAGATCGATCACCATCGAGTCCACTTGCGTGGGCGTCGGAACGGTCACTGCGGGATGACCCCCGAGTTCAGATCGCCGATGGCATCGAATCGGGCCGCGATCTGGGTGTCGGTGTCGAGGTACCAGGCCGCCGACGTGCGCATGATGGACGAGATCTCCTGGTACCGCCCGACCGCGACCGTCACGGCCTGCCGCTCGGCGGGTTCCAGCGACGGCAACGCGGCAGCGGTGGCCGGACCGCCGCGTTGCACGTGGATGAAGGTGTAGGCGGACGCTTTGTCATCGGACAACGACACCTTGTCCACCGTGTCCGCGAGCCCGTCGATCGTCTTCGCCGCCGCCTGCAATTCCTGCGCTGAAACCCGCATCTCATCCCCTCCCAAGGCTGTTCCCCCAGCCTCGCATATCGAATTCGGCAGGCCGATCGACACGCGGACGGCGACATTCCGGCTCACTTCGGGACAGCAACGCCCGGAACTCCGGGGCGAATCCGAATGTTCTTGCCGGTCAGCGCCTTTGGTATGGGGAGCGAGCACTTTCGAATCACGCGCATGAGCGCGGACTCACGACCCGATATCGGCACGGATCGGCCCCGAATTGCGAACATGAATTCTTGTCGACGAATCGGTGAGAGTCCGTCGTCGAGCACATTTCGATCCGGGAGGTCAGGAGAAGCGGGCGCGTTTGGTGAGGAGGGCGAGGCGGCCTCGGGGGGTGATGCGGTAGCGGCCTCGGAGGTGGGTGGGGGTGATGAGACCGCGGGATTCGAGGTGGGACAAGGCGGTTCGGGTGCGGTGAGAGGTCAGGGCGGCGGATTGTTGGATCTGTGGGGCCGTCAGGGTGTGGTCAGGGTGGAGGGCGGTGAGGACGGAGATTTCGGCGGGGGTCATGAGGTCACCTGATCGGGTGGGGGCGGCGGTGGCGGCCGGCGGGATGGGTTGGCGAGCAGGGGATGTCGAGGTGACCTCCGCCCGATAGGGAGAGACGAAGGGTGTCGTGGGGGTGGTCGTGAGACAGGCGGTAGGAGTCCCGCACGGTGAGAGCGATCACGGTCAGGCAGAGCACGATGATGGACAGCAGCGCCCATGCGTCCCAGGGCATTTCGGGCCTCCTACACGAACTCGGCGAATTCGGATGCTTACGAGGCCAGTAGACAACTGAGAACGCCAAAACGAGAACGACGAAGCGAGGAAACACCGATAATTAGCGCCAATTCCAGTTTGGACTACCCCGTATTGGCGCTTCCCAGATAGCGAGGCTAACGAAATGGCCGGATCTTCGCTTCCCCGTAGGGCATTGGGCCGAACCCTTCGCAACTACCGGACCCGCGCCGGGTACAAGCAGTCGGATGCAGGAGCGGTACTCGAGACATCCCCACAAAGCGTGAGTCGGATGGAGGACGGACAGCGAATCAAAATATCGACCGCCCAGATCAAAGTCCTGCTCGATTTCTACGGAATGTCCGAACCGAACTCCGAACGCGATGAGATCTTGAGCCTTTGGGCGGAGGTCAGGCGACACGATCAGATCGCGAAAGCGCAAGGTACGGGGCGAGGTTGGTGGCGATCCTATAGTGATCAGCTCGACGGACACTTCGATCACTATCTGAGCTTGGAAGCCGCCGCCAATCGCCTTACTTCACACCAGCTTTCGCTGATCCCCGGCTTGTTGCAGACCACCGAGTACCGCAGAGGATTGATTCAGGCTTCGGAGCTGGATCTGTCGGCGGTCAATATCGAGCGCCGGCTCGAGTTCGCAGCGCGGCGACGAGCACGTCTGGATGAGGACGACTTCTGGCTGGACGCACTGTTGTCAGAAGCAGTACTTCGGCATCACCCCGGCGGCCCGTCGGTGATGGCCGATCAGTTGCGATGGCTTGCGGAGGTCAGCGAGCACATGAGCGTGACGGTCCGGGTCGTGCCGTTCAATGTCGACGTCAACAGCGGGTTGTTGTTCCACTCGTTCACGCTCCTCGAATTCCCGCCTGTCACAAGCAGATCCGTCGAGCCACCGGTGGTCTATCTGGAAGGATACGAAGGGGCGCTGTATCTCGATCAAGCCGACTCGATCACCCGGTTTCGTAGGGCGATCACCAGCATTGAACGAGTAGCGTTGAGTGAGAACGCCAGCCGCGATCTGGTGTGGCGCATCGCGAAGGAGTGCACCGGGTGAGCTACGACCTTTCCAACGCCGAGTGGTTCAAGTCCAGTAAGTCGCCTAGCGCTTCGGAGTGCGTCGAGGTCGCCTTCGTAGGCGACGGGGCACACATCGTCGGGGTGCGGGACTCCAAGGATCCGGGTGGGCCTGCGCTCGTGTTCACCGGGGAGCAGTGGGATCGGTTCCTCGGGAGCCGTGTCTGGCGGTGACCCGTCTGACCGGGGTGGCGGGGTGGAGGCAGAGATCACCACCTCGGAATTTGCCCCGGTCGCTGGGGGTTTGCCATTGTGTAGGTAGACCCCGATCTGGGGCCCGGACGAGGGAGCCGTACCCGGTGTGCGACAAGACGGCCTTCGGAGGTTGTCATGTCCTGGTTGGTACTGGTTGTGTCCGGAGTATTCGAGGCGGTGTGGGCCACTGCGCTCGGGAAGTCCGAAGGGTTCAGCAAGCTCGGGCCTACCGCTGTGTTCGCGGTTGCGCTGGCGGTGAGCATGGCCGGGTTGGCGTATGCAATGCGGGGGTTGCCCGTCGGGACCGCGTACGCCGTGTGGGTGGGGATCGGGGCGGTGTTGACCGTCGTCTACTCCATGGCCACCGGCGGAATGCCCGTGAGTGCGGTCAAGCTGTTGTTCCTCGGTGGGATCGTGGCGTGCGTGATCGGGTTGAAGCTGGTCGGGTGACGGCTATTTCGCGGGCGGCAGGGTGACCACGTCCGCGGGGATCGACGGGACCGATTGGATGGTCTGGGTTTTGGCGGTGGGGTCGGGGAGCAACAGCCGCCAATCCTCGGAGACCCAGCGGACGGTCTCCGCGGTCGCGGTGATGCTGGCGTCGGAGTAAGTGGCGTAGACGGTTAGATCGGCGCGGTCGGGGGTGTATGCGGTGATCTTGTAGGCGGTGAGATGGGGGGCGACCGTCGGATTCGCGGGGGCGGTGATCGAGACCTGGGCGCGGGCCAGAACCCAGGAGTCCTTGGCGGGGCCGGGAATCAAGGAAATCGCCGCTACCTGCGGCCATACGCCGTCGGGGGCCAAGGCCAGACGGGTGCTGTGGTTGATGGCGGCCAGGGCCGCGCCCTGCGGGGTATGAGTGAAGCCGGCGGCGGTGGTGCCGAGTTTGCTGGGGCCGTCGTGGCCGCCGACGGGGAGCAGTACGCCCTGGTAGTTCTCCCAGTGCACATCGGCGGGAGCGCGGGCCGGATCGACGGTGGTGGTCGTGGTGGCGGAGGCACTGTGATCACTTGATCCGCAGGCCGAGACGGTGAGACCACACGCGGTGACGAGCAGCGTGACGGCCACGGCGGCGAAAGTTTGCGCATGGTGTGCTGGCTTGGCGCGCATGGGAATTCCTTCGGGCGGACCGCGGGGCGGTCGAGAAGTGTTGCGGTGACGCTGGTTCGAGCCCGTTGCGGGCGGCCGATCGGGACGATCCTATGGGTCACGAACAGTTGGGTTTAACAATTCGTCACTCCCGTCACGGATCCGGTTGTGGGACCCTGAGATCCGGGTAAGATCGGGTCCGCAACATGATCATCGCAGGTGGTGGGGTTTCATGATGGATCATCGGAACGCAGTTCCGGTGGGCCACCTGTGTTGTCGGCCAGTGGTGCGGAATGCCATGGCATCCGGGGGAATAGGGCCACAGGCCCACTGCTGTCCGTTCGGGGAAGGGGAATTGGGGATATGAAGACCAAGAAGACTTCGCTGTTACTGACCATGCTGCCGATCGCGCTGGTCGCCGGGCACGGCGTAGCCGCTGCCAACCCGGGCCAACCCGGCCTCGCCGTCCCCGGTGACGGGCAGCCCGGACTCAGCACCCAACCCCAAGCGCCCCAGCAATCCGCGCCCAGCCCGGCCGATTTCATTCCGGACCCGCCGATCCCGGCCCCGAACCGGCCCCGGCCGAAGCAGCAGACCACGCCGCAGCAGGACACGATCATCCAGCCTGGGCAGCAGCAGGTCCAGCCGACGGAACCGCAAGCTACGCAGCCGGATCAGCCTGCAGCTAATGCGCCCGAAGTGATGCCTGCAGATCCTCATCAGCTACGCGTCGGCACGAGCAAGGTTGAACTGCCGGACTTCATCGATACGAAGTCGCGCGACAAAGCGCAGTCGTACCTCGATATGGCGGAGTGGCAAGTTGCCGCGTTCTACGACAGTTTGGGATTCCCCCGCGACCAATCCGATCGGATGGCCGCCGGAAGTGTGTCGGGCAGCGTCGCGGGTGCTGGCGTTGGAATGGTCAGCACCGGGCTATTCGTGGTTGGCGGTTGCGCAGTCGGCGGAGTTATCGGCGGACTCGCTGGAGCAGCCATCGGCGGCATACCCACCGGCGGAGTTGGTGCTCCGGTCGGCGCGGGCATCGGTGGTTCTGTCGGATGCCTGGCAGGCTCCCTGGTCGCTGGCTTCCCCGGCATGTTCGTTGGTGCTGCGCTCGGCGCAGTAGCGGGCGGCGTACTCGGGGGTCTGACGGGCGGTACGCCAACAGTGCAGCCGGCCGCGCCGACGTCTCTCATCGATACTGCTGCGCAGGTGCCGCTTTCGGGGCAGGCCGGGGTTCCCGGGGTGCAGCCGGTGGCGGCGATCGCCGGGCTGCCCGCGCCGATCGCGCAGGTGGCCGCGCCCGTGGTGGAGGCGGCTGCGCCGGTGGTGCAGCAGGTGGCGAATACGGTGGAGCAGCAGGTCGCGCCGGTGGTGGAGGCTGCGGCTCCGGCGGTCGAGCAGGTCGTTTCGGGGGTGGGGCAGCAGGTGGCTGCCGCGGTGCCGGAGGCCTCGCCGATCGTCACGCAGGTGACGGATGCCGTGGATACGCAGGTGGATTCGCTACGGACGGCGGTGGCGCAGATGCCCGTGCTGACGCCCGAGGCGTTCATGGCCGCGATCCAGCCCGGTGCGTGACCGGACAACGACACGGATGACGCCGTGACCGCAGACAACGACTCCGCCACCGAATCCGCCCCCGGCCACCTATCCCCCACCCCGACCACACCGGCACCCCCACCCGCCGGAATCGAGCCCGCGGTAACCACACCCGCGCCCACCGGCACCCCACCGACCGGCCCCGAGCTCGCCACCACCCGCACCGGCCCCGGACCAACCGCACTGACCGGCCTCGCACCCCACACGGCGACAGCCGGATCCGAGCCCGCCACAGCCGGATCCGAACCCAGCACGGCCGAACCGACCGGATCTGGACCCAGCACGGCCAAACCGTCCGGATCCGAGACCGGCACAACCAGTCCCAGCGGACCCGACGTCGGCGCGACACCGCTCACCGGAACCGAGCCCAACACAACCACTCCCACCGGACTCGACATCGGCGCGACACCGCCCACCAGAACCGAGCCCGACGCAACCACTTCCACCGGGTCCGACATCGGCGCGACACCGCCCACCAGAACCGAGCCCGACGCAACCACTTCCACCGGACTCGACGTCGGCGCAACCTCGGGCGCTCGAGGTGAGGGCGGCCGGAGTGGGGGCGGGCTCGGGCGGCTCACCAGCGAGACCAGGCCGAGCAAGGCCGGATCCGGGCGACTCACGGGTGAGTCCGTGCGGCCGCGAACGGGGACCAGCGGTGAGGGCGCGTCCGGGAAGTCCGCCAGCGGGCGGCTCACCGGTGGCAGCACGCCGATCGTCGGAGTCGCGCGTAGCCGGGCGTCCGGTGATCTAGCCGCCGGCAATTCGGTCCCGGGTGGCGAGCGTGACGTGCGCGCTTCCGCCGACCAGGAAGCTGAGAGACCAGATTTTTCGGCGCTCGGGTCCAGCGATGAGGGATCAACGGTGGACACGTTCACCGCGGCCGTGCCTGGCGCGGCTGATCCGGCTACCCCCGAAACGCTCACGCCCCAAACATTCACGCCCGAATCAACCACGCCCGAATCAGCAAGGCAGAAATCGACCGTGCCCACATCGACCACGCCCGAGTCGACTACGGCTGGGCCGAATTCGACGAAGGCTCGGTCGAACCCGGCGGGATCGAGTGCGCCCGAGCCGGGTGCGAGCAGGTCGGGTACGGCGAGGTCGAGTACGGCCGAGCCGAGTGCGGCCGAATCAGCGAGGACCAGGGCGAACACGACCGGGTCGGCTGCGGGCTCTACGAACAAGACAGGGACGAGCGAGGCGGAAACGGGCTGGGCGGGAACGAGCGTGCGGGCGACGGGCGCGACGCGGGCCGACAATGCTCGGGAACGGGGCGGACATCCTTCGGAGCCGGACGGATTCGGCGGCGAGCCCGGTGCGGCCGGCTATTGGTCCGGGCCGACGACGTGGCGAAACAGTGAGACGGTCGCGGGCAACGGGCGGAACCCGGATCGGGGCGGTGGGCGGCCCGCCCTGCCCGAACTCGCGCCGACCGGAGGCGGGCAGCCGATCCGTTCCGCGGACGCGGCCACCGCGCCGGGGTGGGCGTCCTGGCTGAACGAATCGGCCTGGGCGAACCAGGAGAACGACCACGGACAAGGGCGCGCGCCGGCGGGCAGCCCGTACGATCTGGCGACCGAGGATCCGATGGCGGCGCTGGTCATCGAGGCGCGGCGGCGGGCGGCACAGACACAGCGGCGGATGCGGATTCGACGGCGGGCACTCGCAATTGCTGGAGTTTCGCTGGCCCTGGTGGTCGTGGCGGTCGTCGGCTGGTGGGGGCTCACCCCGGAGAAATCGAGTACCCCGCGGGCAATTCCGGTGCACGCCACCGCGAGCCCGTCCACGACGGGCGGGAATCAGCCGGGACTGATCGTGTGGTGCCAGGAACGCAATACGCCCGATCGGGTGAGCGGGGCCAGCGCCGGTGATCTCGGCACCGGGCCCGGCGTCATCATGCGCCTCGAATACGCCTGGTACGTACTGCGTGATCCGGCGGCCGTGCGCGCACTGCTCGCGCCCGACGCCAAGGTCGCGCCGGAACAGGCCACCCGCGACGCGATTACGGCCACACCCGCCGGGACCAAGCACTGCGTGAACATCACCGGCGTGGACCCCGACCACTGGAACGTCAGCATCGACGAGAAGCACCCGGACGGCACGCAGGTGTCCTGGCAACAGGTGATCACCACCGTCACCCGCGACGGGCAGGTCCGGATCAGCGCCATCACCGACGGAAGCCGGTGAGCCATGGTCGATATCGACGACCGGGTGCGCCCGGGCCCGGGGTCCGGGCCGTCCGAGGACCCACGCTCCGACTTCTGGTTCCGGCTAGACGATGGTGCGGCAGCCCAGCATCCCCCCGCAGCCCAGCACCCCTCCGCGCCACAGCACCCTTCCGCGCCCCAGCATCCCTCCGCGGCGCAGCATCCGTCCGCGGCGCAGCATCCCTCCGGGGTGCAGCAGGAGCCGGACGGTAGGCACTCGACGCAGGCTGAAGAGGATTCACGGCGGGCGGAGGTGGCGGCGCGGCTGGTGGAGGCGGTGCGGGCCGGAGGGGTTGGGGGCGAGGAGGATTCGGAGGTGGCGGCGCTCATGCAGCCGTCGCCGGGCGGGTCGCCGACCGACAGGGTGCCGTTGCGGGGCGGGCAGGGCCGGCTGGTGCGGGCGGCGTTGCCGCCGGTGCTGGTGCTGGGCGGGTCCGGATCGTCGGGGGCGACGACCGTCGCGCTGGGCTTGGCCGCGGCAGCGGGAGTGGACAGTGAGGGCGCGGTGTGGCCGGTCGTGGTCGATGCCACGCTCGGCGGCGGGGATGTGGCGTTGCGCGGATGCGACGCCGTCGCGCCGATGAGCACGCTGCAGAAGTGGCTGGGGACAAGCGATCCCGGAGTCGCCGCCACGGTGGGAGCGTGTTCGGGGCAGACCTCGACCGGGGTGCGGGTGCTCCCCCGGACGCCGGACCCGTTGCCGCGCCGGGAATCTCTGGTCTCGGCGGCACGGCATCTCGAAACCGCCGGGCTGCTAGGGGTTTTCGACGCGGGCGCACCCGTCACCAGCCGGTTGGCCGCACCACTGCTGGCCGACCCTCGGGTGGGGTTGGTGCTCACCGTCGCCGCACGACCCGATGCCATCAACCGGCTGCAGCCCGCACTGGGCTGGCTGGACGAGAATTTCGGGGAGTTCGTGGTCGGGGACGCCGTCATCGTGCTCACCGAACAGGTGCCCGGATCCGCGGCCACGGTACTCGAGCATGTGCGCACCCACCTCGGATCCTGGGTGCGGGCAATCGTGCAGGTGCCGTTCGACATTCACCTCGCCACCGGCGGCCCGATCACCTGGCATCGGCTCACCGCCGAAACCCGCGACGCCTACCTTGCCCTGCTGGGAGCGTTGCGATGAGCAGCCAACTCTTCGGATTCGCGGAGACGACGACAGCCGGGTCGCCCGCGCCGGAGCCGGTGCCGATGTGGCATCGGGCAGTACCGAATCGGCCCGCGCGGCCGCCACTGGTGTGGCTGGTCGGGGTGCACGGGGGCGCCGGGGTGAGCAGCCTGGCGGCGAGCCTGAGCTGGGCGGGCGATGCCGGGCAACGCTGGCCCGCACGCATCGGCCTGGTGGGGGACATGGATTCGCCGCTGGTGGTGTTGGTGGGGCGCAACCACTTACGCGGCGTCAACGCCCTGCAGCGGGCACTGCTGGCACATCAGGCGCAGGCGACGCCGGTCGGCAGCGCCGTGGTCGGCGTGCTGACCGTGGCGGATTCGGCTCGGCCACTGCCGATTCCGGTCGCCCAGCGACGTGAGGAGATGGAAGGGCTGGCGCTCGGCCTGGGTGCGCGCACCTGGCGGCTGGGCTGGCTCGAGCAGTGGCGGGCCCTGGAACCCTACGAACTGGCGGCCTGGGATCCCGCCGCCGGTCACACACCGGTCGACGACGGCGACCCCACTCGCACTCCCCCGCAACCGGTTCGGCTTCTGGCCGAGCAGATCCTCACCGCGGCCCGGACCGCCGGGGCGCGGATCACCGAACAGGCGCAGCACGGCCACCCGGCCGTCGATGAGCGCGGAATCAGCCAGTCCCTGACCTGAACGAGGTGCGACATGCATCGAAAACTGCTGCCCACCCTGAGATTCCGGAGCTCTACGCGGCAATCCCGGAGCCCGGCGGTGACCCTCCGGAGCTCGGCGCTGCTGACCGCCGCCGTCTGTGTGATCGCGACCGCGGCGGTCGGCCTGGCCAGCGGCGGGCCACCCGACACCACAGTGCCCATCGACAAATGCCCGGCCCTGTTCGCGCTCGGCATCCAGGGCACCGGTGAATCCTCCCCCGACGCCGCCGTCACCACCGACACCGGCATGCTCTCGGAAGTGTTCCGGCCCATGATGGCCGCCGCCTCCGACGCCGGACTCGTGGACCGCGCCTACGTCCCCTACGAGGCATCCTTCGGCGGGGCCACCTCGATCAGCACCGTCACCTACACCAAGTCCGTCGGCGACGGCCTGGACCGGCTGCGCTCCATGGCCAAACAGGTCGTGGACCGTTGCCCCAGCAGCAAATTGGCGATCGCCGGATACTCGCAGGGCGCGCACGTCGCCTCCCAGTTCGCGCAGGAGGTCGGGTCGGGGCAGGGCACCGTCCCGGCCGACCGGATCGCCGCGGTAGCGCTGTTCGGCGACCCCAACCGCAATGCCAACGCGCCGCTGTTCCCGGGCAAACCCGATCAGAAGCAGCCGACCGCCGCGCCGGGCACGGACGGCAAAGCGGTGTCCGGACTTTCGGATCCGCCCGCCACCAAGACCGCGTCCGGGGCGGGCATCGCACCCGACAGCGCCACCCTCGAGAACTTCGGCTCCCTCGTCGGCCGGGTCGCGGAATTCTGCACCGAAGGCGACCTGGCCTGCGACACCCCGGTGGGCGCGCCGCTGGTCCGCACCGTCGCCAATATCGCGGGGCAGGTGGAACTTTCAGCCGGTGACCCGATCGGATCGCTGAAGTCGATCGCGGAGGCGCTGGCGTTCACCTCGATCAAGACCGTCACCTCGGTGGTCAACAACGATGTGTCGGGCAACTCGATCTCGGATCTGTCGTATCAGCCGCAGAAGTCGATCTCGCAGCGCATTGCCGACGCCTCGAATCCGGCCAACCAGGTCGACATTCCGGGTGCGCTGCAGGCGCTGCTCAAGGTCGGGCTGATCGCGGTCAACTCCGTGGTGGCCGTGGTGAAGGACATCCTGACGCCCGCCAATATCGCCGAGATCGCCACCGCCGGACTCGCCAATCCCATTGCCGGACTGGCGGTCTTCGGGACCAAGCTGCTGGGCGCGGTCACCAACCTGGTGCCGCCCACCACCATCAGCCGGCTGGTGAGCCAGTCATTCTCGGCCGTCACCCAGAACATCACCGACAACAAGGATCTCCTCGACATCACCACCTGGGTGCGGTACTGGGACACCGCGCAGAAGCACGACTACACGCACGCGCAGGGCGCGGGATTCGGGGAGAGCCCCACCGACTGGGTCGGGCAGTGGTTCGCGGCGGTCGCACACGATCTGTCCGGGGCCGCGCAGTCCGGCGGCACTCCGCTCGGAGGCAGCGACAAGCCCAGTCTCGGAATGGATTTCGCGGGCACCTCGACCACCCCCACCAGCGTCGCGCCCAACGGGCAGTTCCCGCTCGGCGGGGATCCCTCCGCCACCGGCACCCCGTCCAGCGGGGCGCCGATCATGACCTTCACCCCCGGGACCAGCACGCCGCCCACCAGCGGGGCACCACTGATCCCCAACCTCGGCGCACAGGCGACACCATGAGCACCATCGAATCCGATTCGGCGACAACGCAACCGCCGGACCACGAGGGACCCGACGCCTACACCGGGCGCTGGTCGGACTGGATCTCCGGTGCGCCCGCAGCCGCCCCGGCGACCCGGGCACCCGCCTACCAGGAATACGAGCCCCGCGAATTCGACGACTACGACGACGAATTCGACGAGGACGAGTACTACGAACCCCGGGCACGATCGGGAGACGAACCGGCGCAGGCGACCGCCGCCCGCCGCTCATCCTGGTCGGAATACGGCGACGAACGGCGGCCGCTGAAGCGGCCCACCCGGCCGGCCCGGACCCGGCCCGCTCGCGGCGCGCTCACCGGGCGTGGAAGGCAGTGGGCGGTACCGCTGCTGGGGCTGCTGGCGGTGCTCGCGGTCACGGCGGCGATCGCCGTGCAGATCGCCAAGGTCACCGGGGACGCTGCACCCGCCAAACCGGGAGTCGCCACGCCACAGGCCGCCGTCGCCGTCACCACCGCGCCGCCGGGCACCGACCAGCCCGCCGCAGCGGTGCCCGCGGGACTGTGCCCCAACGAGACCAAGGGCGGCAATGTCCGGGGCAACGGGCCCGGCAGCACCAAGTCCGGGCCGGATGTCATTCTGGCGCTGCAGAATCGGTACTACGTCGACCGCAACGGCAAGGCGGTGCGGGAGATGTTCGCGCCCGACGCCGCCGCGCCGACGGTCGAGCAGATCCAAGCCGGGATCGACTCCATACCGGTCGGCACCACCTACTGTGTGCAGATCATGCCCGGACCCTTCGACGGGCAGCATGTGATGGTGGTCAGCGAGCAGCATCCGGATGCCACCAAGCGCACCTGGTCACCGCAACTGGTCATCACCACCAAGGTCGGCGACGCCACCCTCATCTCCGCCATCGTCCCGATGAACGAAGACACCCCCAAATAACCCGTCTCCCACCCCGTCAACATGCACTGGCGTAGGCATCCACCGAGAAGACACCGCCACCAACGCATTCTCACCGCCGGAGTGGGTGCACCCTGGAGCGGTCGCAGCACAGGATCGGCCACACAGGTTCAGGACGGCACGGGGCGACGCAGGGGCATCGGTGCCACGGGCTCAGTGCGCGAGCGGCACGGGTTGGGACGCGAGCGGCACAGGCCATCGGCGCGAGGCGGGCACAGCGTCGGAGCCCAGCGCCGAGTGGGGTCAGGCGTTGTCCGGCAGGATCAGGAGGCGGGAGTGAGGGCGGGGGGTTGCCATTTGCCCTGGGCGGCTTCGGGTTTGGGGGCGTAGAGGCGAAGGGTGAGGGAGAACTTGCCGGTGGCGGGGATGGGGAGCCAGTTGCCGGTGGGGACCGCTGGGCCGGGGTCGCCGTTCTGGACGGTGAGGTCGAGGGAACCGTCGGGGTTCTTGGTGACCGGGATCTGGTGGCCTACCGCGTAGATGTTGGCGGGGTTGGGGATCAGGAAGCTGTCGGCGTCGTAGGCGGTGATCGACCAGAAGGCGTCCACCGGGGGTAGCTGGTCGGGCGCGAAATGCAGGCGGAAGCGCTGGGGTGTGCCGTTGGTGTCAGCCGTGCCCGACAGCGTGGGGTAGAGGGCGTCCTGGGGCAGATTCGCGCCGAGGGCGAAGTAGGCGGTATGCGCGCGCAGGGCGTAGTTGGTGCCATAAGTACCCAGGTCGGTCGAATACGACCAGCCGTTGACGTTCGCGCCGTGCGGGTCCTGATAGTCGGCCAGCTGCTTCTTCCCGGCCTCGACACCGGCGGTCAAGACCGCGGCATCGGCGAAAGGCGTGCCGCCGGGCTTGATTCCCAAGGTGGCGAAGCGGTTCAGGGCGGCGGTGTCGGCCGCGCCGGGCGGGTTGGCCGACATGAGCGTGCAGAGTTTGGTGAAGAAGGCCGGGCCATCCAGGGCCGCGACCTCCTGCGAGGGTGACGCGCCCCGGACGCCCGCGCTGAAAGGCACACCGGGCGTGGCGATTCCGGGATCGGCCAGATATCCGCTCAACGGGGCGAGCAGCAGCTTGGACTGGATGGCGCGCACGGCGGGAATATCGTCGGACCCGTTGACCTGGACACGGCCGATGATCCAGACGGTATTGGTCGGCATCGCCAGCCGCGTCATGCCTTCCGGCACGTCACCCGACCAGCCGGGGCCGGTGATCAGATACGTGAACGGCGGGGTCGGCCCGGCCGCGGTCACCTGCGGGCGGAGGCTGCTCGGATCGTGGGTGGTGTTGGTCCACGCGTCGAGCAACTGCATCAGCCAGTACCGGTCGGCTTCCATGCCGGGGACGCGCAGCACCAGCGGCTCGGCGGTCAGGTCCAGCCAGGCCTGCGAGTACAGGGTGTCGAGGTTGACCCGCACCACGACCCGGTCGTCAGGGCCCGGCAACGAATCGGCATGCACGAATTGATTGATCGGGCTGCCCGCCGCACGGGTGGCGTCCATGAGGACCAGTGGATAGCCGAAGGTGTAGGCATCCGTCGCGATCGCCGTGGGGTCGTTGCTCGCCGAGGTGGTGGTCGCGCTGCTGCCACTGTCTTTGCTGCTGGATCCGCAGGCGGAGAGCGCGGCCCCGGCGGCCACCGCCAGGCCCATACCGAACAGTCCACGGCGACTGACACTGCCGAACATCTCCGACACAACGACCTCCTCGAGAGTTGGATCCGAGCCGGCTGAGCATTTCGCAACCTCTTGGCAATCAATGCCGCTCCGACGCTAACAAGGGCGGCACGCCGACGGTGGAATTTCAGGGGTCGACTCACATGAGGAACTCGCCGTTTGCCAGGCGTTTTGGAAATGCGGCACGGGTCGGCTATCGTTCTTTCTCGCAGCCGGACGGGCCGAAACAACCCGGATGGACGCAAATGCGGATGTAGCGCAGCTGGTAGCGCATCACCTTGCCAAGGTGAGGGTCGCGAGTTCGAATCTCGTCATCCGCTCAATTTCTTCCCTCCGCCCCGGAAATTTTCCGGGGCTTTCGGAGTTTTTCCGAAGCTCTCAGAGCAAACTCACCGCTTTCTCGAAGCATCTTCACCAGTGTCTCGCAGCACGAGCACAGCGAAAGCTGTTCTTACGCAGTAGATCTCACAGGCATCCCGGGCATGTCGCCGCCGTTTCGCGGTACCTTTGCAGGGTGACCCTCTTGCTCAGCGCCTTTCACGACACTGTGCTCTCCCAACATGCCGTGCTCGCCCAGCTCGGCAACCCCACTCCGGAGACACCCCCGGTGGCCGACAAGCTCATGAAGCTCGTCCGCTACTTCACCTGGTTCGTGCTGTTGTCGGGGGTCATGGCCATCACCTACGCGGGTGGCCGCTTCGCCTGGGAGAAATGGTCCGGCAGCGGCCTCGCCTCGCCGAAGATGGTCGCCGGAGCCATGATCGGCGGCATCATCGCCACCAGCGCCGGCACCATCATGAACGCGGTCATCACCACCTAACCTCGCTCACGCCCCACCCTGCGCCGGATCTCGCGTCCGGCCATGGATTCGGCGCTGCCCGAGCACATTTCGCAGCTACCCGAGCACATTTCGCAACGGGCCGCCCACTCCCCGGCGGCCCGATGCCCGACGACCCGGCGCATACTCTCCGCCCGGATCGCGGGCTCCCGCCCATCGCGCGCGAACGCCCGGCTCGGCAAGTTCAGGGGCTATCTGCCCGGCATCATCACGCCAATGGGCGAGTGAGCGACCGCAGAGCTGGTCGGCATGTCCGGGGCGGGTGGGGTGGTTGTGTCGGTGGGCGCGGTTAGGCTCGTCGAACGGATTGGCGAGGACGGGTAGGGGACGCGTTGACGACGAGTGATGCAGGGATCACGCGGAGGGTGCCGCGGGAGGATCCGGCCGACGGGGTGGACTTCGGGCTGGAACACGTCAATGAGGTGCTGGCCGGGATGGTCGGGGAGGTGGCGGCGGATCGGCCGCGCGACGCGGAGCTGATGACGTGCCGGTTAGGGCTGGACGGGGAGAGCCCGGAGACGTTGATGCTGCTGGGGGCGCGCTTCGGGGTGTCACGGGATCGAGCGCGGCAGTTGTACACCCGGGCCGTGGGAGTGATGGTGCGGCAGGCGCTGGCCACCGGGGAACCGGATCTGGGCGTGTTCGCGGCGCGGTATCCGGTCGGGTGGGGTGACGAGCGGCTGGTACGGACCCTGCTCGCGGAAACCTATGCCACCGACGGGGATATCGCGGCGCAGGACTGGGCGTATCTGAAGCTGCGGCTGGCCGGGCACGATCTGCAGGATTCGAAACGGCTGGCGGGGTTCGTGTTCCAGCGCATCGCCGGCTGGCAGCAGAAGGGGCGCTGGCATCTGCTGCCCGCGGCGCACCCCGACGAGGCGCCGGACGATATGTGGAACACCTGGCTCCCGCGCGTCGAATGGCCCGGCGGCACACCCGAACCGGTTCCGGTGCTTCCGGCCGGACGCCTCGACTACGAGGACGACGGGCGCGGCCGCATGTACTCCGAAAAGCTCGGGCGCGAAGTCACTTTCGACACCGCGCTGCAGGCGCGGCTGTTGCGCGCCCTCGACGCGAGCCCACGAGTGGCCACCTTCGCCGAGCTTCCGGTCGCCGTCGGCTACGAGCTCGACGGCAGCGACCGTGTCCACTACCCCACCGCCGCAGCCACATTCGCCGACGGCCGCACCGTGCTGATCGACGTACTCCCCCTCGCCCACACCGCGCTGCATCCCCAGCGCGCCCGCGCGGCCGCTACCCGAGGGCACGCCTTCGCACGCGGCTGGGGCTGGCTCAGCTGGACCGGCAGTCGCGACGGCATCCCGGAACTGCTGTCCCGCAAGGTGAACCCCCACTACGAGGCCACCCTTACCGCCCGCCTCGCCACCGGCCCACTCACCTGGCAGGCCCTCGACACCTACCGCGCCGACACCGGGCTGGAACTGCTGGACCTGGCCGCCCTGACCCTGCGCCACGACTGGCATTGGCACCGAGCCCCCTTCCGCCTGACCCTGGACACGCGCAGCACCCCATAAACCTCAGCCAAGCGGGCAATTCGGACATGGCCGCGGCCTTCGGACCTGGCACGCACCTCGGTCCACAGGTCATCGGTGATCGCTGAGGCCGACAAGATCAGGGAGCCCCCGCTGCGGTGAAACGGACATAATTCCGCAGCGAGTACTCCCCCTGATCTTGATAGCGGGTGATTCTTCGGGTGCTCCTCGCGGATTCTCAGGTGGGAGGGGTGGACTCGTGGGGAGTGATCAGCGGAGGAGTGGAAGGAGTGGCGTGATGAGCAGGAGTGGAATCGTCGCAGCATGCACCGGGGTTCTGGTGGCGGTCGTGGTTGCCGGGACCGGGGTCGCGAGTGCTGACACCAGCCCGGGATGTGCCTATCCCGATGTGAACAATCCGACGTGCCAGACCTTCGGGCACGACAGCACCAGCCCGTCCATGGGTGGGCCCACCCACGACCACAACGGCGGGCGGTACTGAATCAGCTTGCGGGCGAACCGAACCAGCGGGGCAGGGCGGCGAGCAGGTCGTGCTGGTCGGAGCCGATCCAGGCGACGTGACCGTCGGGGCGCAGCAGGATCGCGGGGGCGTCGAGTTCCTCGCTGACGGCTACGACGTGGTCGACACGGTCGGACCAGCCTGCGGCCGAGAGCTTTCCGGTCTGATCCAGTAGCAGGCCGCGGCCCTCGTGCAGCAGTTCGTAGAGGCGGCCTTGCTTCAACGGGATATCGCGCTGACGGCGGCCGAGCAGATCGGGGCCGTCGCCGAAGTCGTAGCGGATATTGACGGCGATGACCTTCTCCGTCAGGTAGCGCTTCACCTCCGGGAACGCCATGAGCTCGGTAAGCAGGCGGCGCATCGCCTGGGGGCCGGGCTCGGGCAGCGACAGCTCGGTCTGCGCGCGAGTGTTGTTGAGGACGTCCTCGGCCCAGGTGCGGCGTTCGGACTCGTAGGTGTCGAGCAGATCGGCCGGGGCCCAGCCCGCTACGGCGGCCGCCAGCTTCCAGCCGAGGTTGAAGGCGTCCTGGACACCCAGATTCAGGCCCTGGCCGCCGACCGGCGGGTGGATGTGCGCGGCATCACCCGCGAGCAGGACACGACCGGACCGGTAGTGGTCGGCCAGCCGGGTGGCGTCGCCGAATCGCGAGAGCCAGCGCGGGGAATGCATGCCGAAATCGGTGCCCGCGATGGACAGGAACTGCTCGCGCAGTTCCTCGAGGGTCGGCGGCACGCGGGGATCGTCGGTGAGGCCCGCAGCCGGCGCGCCCACCCGATAGCGGTTGCCGCCCAAGGGAACCGCGCCGAAGCGGCGGTGGGTTTTGTGCAGCTCCATGACCGCCGCGATCACCTCCTCGCGGGGCGCGGTCAACTCCACCTCACCCAGCAGGGTCTCGATGCGGCTCGGCTCACCCGGGAAATCGATGCCGACTGCCTTGCGCACCGTGGAGCGGCCGCCGTCGCAGCCGACGAGATAGCGGGTGCGCAGGGTGCTGCCGTCGGCCAGCTCGACCGTGACGCACTCCTCGTCCTGGGTCACCCCGACCAGTTCGGTGCCGCGCCGGATCTCGGTGCCGAGTTCCACCGCGCGCTCGGCCAGCAGGCGATCGGTGATGGGCTGTTGCAGGCCCAGCACGAACGGGAAGCTGGTATCCAGCTGGATCTGTACATCGGTATAGATGCCCGCGAAGAAGCCGTTGGTCGGATGCTGGGTACCCAGCGCAATGAAACGATCCGCGATTCCGCGCTGATCGAGGATCTCCACAGTGCGGGCATGCATGCCCATCGCCTTCACGACCTCGGTCGGTTCGGCATCGCGCTCGATCAGCAAAGTGTTGACGCCGTGCAGACGCAACTCACTGGCAAGCATCAAACCGGTCGGCCCGGCCCCGGAAATGATCACATCGAACATGAACCCGCCCATCGTCGAAGTTGCCTCGGGTCGGCATGCGGAAAGGCTATTTCCGCAGGTACCGACCTTCGGCCGACGATTCTGCAGCACGACAGGGGTCTTGCCGCAAGCCCCCCACTCCGATATAAGTTGAAGTGGGGAGGGAATCAAATTCTTTCGACGCTCAGCGCGCGAAGCTCATTTCAGCATGAAGCCTGCCGCGATGAGCATGATGATCACGAGTACCGCGAACCAGGTGATCAGTTGCCATTGCAAGAGGGTTGAGCGCTGGCCGGCGACCGTCAGGCGCAGGGTCGCGTCCACTCGGTTGTGGTCGGCGATCTTGCGGCGGGTTTGGGCCAGGTCGTCGGCCTGCTGTTGGGAGGCGATCTCGGCGCGTTCGAGGCGGTGGGTCATGCGCATCAACTGCTTTGTCTTGTCGCGAGTGGCCTTGCGCGCCAAGGCCAGAGCCGTGCGCTGATTCTGCAGTTCCTGCCGCTGCCGCGCGATGACGGCCGCCTGTGTCCGAGTGTGACGTTCCCAGTCGGTCACCGTCGCCCATCCTCCCTGGTGCTCGTCGCGGCAGCCGAAGGCGATCTCCTCGGCCACCCAGCCCGTGATGAATTCTCGCAGTTCACAGGCGGATTGGCGGGCCGAGACCACACCACCCGGTCCGGCGATGAGCAGGCCACCGACCACCCGGTACTCGCAGCCGTCGGCGGCGAAGTCGTCGAGACCGAGCGCGGGCAGCTGCGCGGTCCAGAATCCGGGCGGGCAAATCCATAGCACTTCGCTACAACCGCTGGTCCGCAGCTCGACGGTGCGGGCGCGGGCGCGCGTCAACTCGGGTGCGGCGCTGGAGACCTCGATGGCGCAGGTCCGATCGCCCTTGCGCCACAGCACGTCCACGCCGATCCCGCCGAGGCTCGCGGCCACCTCGACATCCTCCGCACCCGCGGCCAGCAGCCGGCCGCGTAGCCAGAATTCCAGCCGCCGCACATCCCAGCGGCAGGCCGCACAGTCGGATTCACGGCAGCGCTCACCCGCCGCGTGCCCGCGCGAATCCTTCCCCTGCGCGCGGGTCCGAGAACGGTCGCGAAGGGACGAATCACCCACTACCGTAGTTGGATTCGAGTGTGGATCCGGTTCGGCCAGTGCCACCGGTACTTCCACTCGCCTCGTGCTCACAAGATCACCCCAGCCACCACACTCACCGCAAGGACCGCTTCCGTCGTATCGGAAACCACCAGCCCGAGCCGTCACTTCCAGAGTGCCGCAGGGCAACCGCCTTCAGACCCGAAAGCGACCAGATTCGTTATCCAACTGCGAGCGGCGTGTGATCAAGCGGGGCGCTGATCGTAACCGAGGTCCGGGATGCCGGACTCGGCCACCGCCGCTACTCTTTCGAAATGCTCCCGCCTCACCCTCAGAAGTCGCAGCTCAGCGCTCTCGATCCGACGCTGCGGGCGGCACGCACCGCGAACTCCGTCGCCTTCGCGCTGCAGGGGTTCTTCCTGGCCGTGATCCTCACCGAATTACCGCAGATGAAGGACAAATTCGGGCTGAGTGACGGGCTCATCGTCGCCATCGTCGCGCTGATCTCACTGCTCGCGGGCGTCGGCAGCATCACCGCGGAACGGATCGCGCTGCGCTGGTCGAGTCGCACGGCATTGCGCGCCGGGCTGGCGGTGATCGCGGTGGCCGGTGTGGCGATCGCGGTGTCACCCAACCTGATCTGCGCATTCGTGGCGCTGGGGGTGTACGGCGTGGCGGTCGGCATGGTGGATGCCGGAACCAATATGCAGGCGGTGTTCATTCAGCACGGCTATGGCCGATTCATTCTGGTGTCGTTCTACGCGGCGTGGAGTGCCGGATCGATCCTCGGCGCGTTGTGCGTGTCGGCGTTCGAGGCGCTGCACGTGCCGCTGTGGGCGTCGATCACGATCGCGGCCGCGGTGGTGGCGGTCGGTTGCGCGGTCGCGGGACCGCGCTTGCTGGGCAGCGATGACGCGGAAGCCGGTCCGGCCGAAGGACAACCGGCCACCTCGGTGCCGACCCGGCTGTTCCTGATCTTCGGCGTGGTGATCGCACTGGCCTTCGCCATCGACCTCGCGGTCGGCAACTGGTCGGCGCTGTACCTCAAGGACGAACTGCTGTCCTCCTCGGCGACCGCCGCGCTGGCGCTCGCGGCGTATCAGGGCGCGTCGCTGGTCGGGCGGCTCACCGGTGATCTGTGGGTGCGGCGCTTCGGGCCGCGCACGGTGGTGCGGGTAGCGGCGGCGGTCGGCTCGGTCGGACTGCTGATCGTGGTCACCGCGCCGGGACCGGTGGTCGCGATCCTCGGATTCCTGGTCGCCGGAATCGGATTGCCGGTGATCGCGCCGCTGTGCTTCAGCGAGGCCGGGCAACTCACCAGCGGCCGCGACCTCGACGCGCTCATCGCGCGGCTCAATCTGTTCAACTACGCGGGCACCCTGGTGGGTGGCGCGGTCGTCGGCGTGGTCGCCGATGCCGCGAATCTGCGTGCCGGATTCTCGATTCCGCTCGCCTTCGCGGTGGTGCTGATCGGGTTCGCGCGCATCTTCCACACCCGTACCGCGACGACCCCCTCGACCGCCGAGCCCGCCGCCGAACCTGCTTGACTGAGGCGGTGAGCGATTCCGCAGCCATCGACACGATCGTCGACCGAGCGCAACCCGCCGACGCCGACGCCCTCGCCGCGGTGGCCGCGGTGACCTTCCCGCTGGCCTGCCCGCCCGGCTCCCTGCCCGCCGACGAGGCCGCCTTCATCGCCGCCAACCTCTCCCCCGGCAAGTTCCGCGAGTACCTCGGAGATCCGGACCGGCTGGTACTCAAGGCGGTTCACGACGGGGAGATCATCGGGTACGCGCTGCTCAATGCCATGGCACCGGCCGATCCGGACGTCGCCGCCGTGATCACCGAACGGCCGGTGACCGAACTCAGCAAGATGTACGTGCTGCCCGGCAGCCACGGCAGCGGCGCGGCGGCGGCGCTCATGCGCGCCGGGCTCGACGCCGCCCGCGGCAACGGCAGCGTCGCGGTCTGGCTGGGCGTCAACCAACTCAACGCGCGCGCCCAGCGGTTCTACGGCAAGCACGGATTCACCGTGGCGGGCACCAAGACCTTCACCGTCGGTGCCCAACTCCACCACGACTACGTCATGCGTCACCGATTCTGAGCAACATCACCGATCCTGAACAGCGTCGCCGGATGCGAGCAGTTCCAGGCGGCGACCGCGGAAGCGCTCGCGCATACGCCGGTCGTGGGTGACCAGCACCACCGCGCCGGAGTAGCCGTACAGCGCCTGTTCCAGATCCTCGACCAGGGCCGGGGACAGGTGGTTGGTCGGCTCGTCGAGCAGCAGCAGATCCACCGGATCGGTGACCAGCCTGGCCAATTCGATCCGGCGGCGCTGACCGTAGGACAGCTCCCGCACCCGCAGGTGCAGCTCCGCCGGGCGGAACAGGCCCAGCGCCAGCAAGGCGTCGGCGTGCTCGTCCGCGTAGCCGGGACGGCCGGAGGCGAAGGCGCCCAACGTCGTCAACTCTGGGTGCCACGACGATTCCTCTTGCCGTAGATGTCCGACGCGGCCATGCACCGTCACCTCGCCCGAGTCGGCGGCCAGTTCCCCGGCCAGCAGGCGCAACAGCGTGGTCTTGCCCACACCGTTGGGGCCGGTCACCAGCAACCGGTCCCCCGCCTCGATCCGCAGGCTCGCCAGACGCAGACGCCCCTGCACCACAACGGAATCCACCTCCGCGACCGGCAACACATCCGCGACAGCGTGGCCGGTCACGGGGGTGAGCGGGGCGGTGGGAGTCGGCAGGGTGGCGGTGAAGCGCAGCGGATCTGGCGGTGGGGCAACGGGATCCGAGGTCAGTCGGGACACCCGTTCCTTGGCGTTGCGGATCCGCGATTGCGCACCGTGACCGCGGCTGCGGGTGCGGAACGGACCCGCGGCGAATACCGCCAGGGGTAGTTTGCGCGGAATCGCTTCCAGTCGAACCACATTGGATTCGGCCAGCCGTTCGTTGCGGGCCAGCTCGTCACGCCAGGTGCGGTACTCCAGTTCCCGGCGGTGACGCTGGGCGGCCTTGGCCCGCAGGTAGCCGGCATAGCCGTTGCCGTGCCGGGTGACCGTGCCGTCGTCGACCTCGAGCACGGTGGAGGTGATGCGCTCGAGGAAGACTCGGTCGTGGGTCACCGCGACCACGGTGCCGGTGTGGTCGCACAGTTGCCGTTCCAGCCATTCCACGGCCTCGTCGTCGAGGTCGTTGGTCGGCTCGTCGAGGAGCAGCAATTCCGGTGCGGACGCCAAGGTCGCCGCCAACGCCAGCCGTTGCCGCTGCCCACCGGACAGCGTGCCCAGCAAGCGATTACGGTCCAGGCCGGGCAGGCCGAGCCCGTGCAGGGCGGCGTCGACCCGCGCGGTGGCCTCGTAGCCGCCGCGCGCCTCGAAGCGAGCGGCCAGCACGGTGTAGGCGTCGAGACGGCGACCCAACGGTCCGGGTGCCGCCAATTCGGCTTCGGCCGTGCGCATTCGACGCTCCAGGTCGCGGATATCACTGAGCGCCAAGTCGATTGCCGCGCCGACGGTTGCCGTCGGCGGCAGTTCGAGGGTTTGCGCCAGGTAGCCGATGCCGCCGGGGGCCTGCACGATCAGTTCGCCGTTATCGGCCGCTTCACGACCGGCGATGAGCCGCAACAACGTCGACTTACCCGCCCCGTTCTCACCGATCACGCCGACCTTCTCACCCGGGCGGATGGACAGGTCGACCGCGTCGAACACAATGCGGCCGGGGAAGCGCTTGGTGACCGCGGACAGGGTGAGCTGGGATACAGCGGATTGGAGGGTAGGCATAGAGGTCTCCCGATTTTTGGGTGAATGAGGACTCGACGCGGAGCGGAGCTCAACGCGGCGAACTGATCACAAAAACAGGAAACCGAAAGCCATGAGGCCCGGAACATTAGCGAGGAAGTCGCCGGGGTGTCAACACATTATTTCGCCCCGCGCGAAACACGCACCCGGCGTAGCGTTTACGTACCGCACAGCCTGGGAGTACGACATGGCGAACGAACCGGCACCCGATCCACCCGGCGGACTGACGGCCCAAGGCAAGGGACTAGCCGTGACAGCCTTCGCCGCCGCCGGTCTGGCCCTCCTGGTCCCCTGCCTGTTCGGTTGGGCCGGAATCCTTCTCGGCCTCGCCGCCAACCAGAAGGGCCACCCGCTGGGCAAGGTGGCGGTCTACACCTCGATCGCCACCATGCTCATCGGATTCGCACTGACGGCCCTGGCCCGCAAGTACCTCTAGTGAGAACTGCTGTCAGGCTAGGAGTTTGGCCTTCAGGGCGGCCACGTCGGCGTCGGTGAGCTTCAGGCCGTCGCGGACGTAGTTGTCGAAGGTGCCGTAGCTCTTGTTCACCTGGTCGAAGGCGGCGTCGAGGGCGGAGGCGGTGACGCCGTTCATCATGTCGCCGTCCTTGGCGCCGCGGTAGTAGTTGGACAGCAGGTAGTCGTAGTAGACGGTGTCCTTGTCGACGCCCAGGATCGTGAGCAGGACCGCGGAGGTCCAGCCGGTGCGGTCCTTGCCCGCGGAGCAGTGGAACAGGACGCCGCCGGGGTTGTCGGCGATGTCGCGCAACACGTTCGCGAAACCCTCGTTCGCGCCGGGGGCGGTGATGAAGGCGCGGTAGAGGTCGGTGCCGGCGGACAGGGTGGAGGCCATCACCTGCGGCGGGGCCTGACCGATGATGTCGTCGTGGTGCTCGGTCGCGCCGGCGGGGACCTTGTCGACACCCATGAGCTGCTGCTCGTAGCTGGTGCGCAGATCGTGGATGGACACCACATTCAGCGAGGTGAGCTTGGCCAGGTCGGCGTCGGTGGCCTTGGACAGGTCGCCGGTGCGGAAGACCAGGCCGGTGCGCACGGTGTGGCCGTCGGCGGTTTTGTAGCCGCCGGCATCACGGGCGTTGAGGACACCGGTGAGGCCGAGGGCGCGGTTGTCGGTGTTGACGACCGCATCCGAGGTGGCGGCGGGCGGGTCGGTGGCGAAGGCGGTCGCCACCGAACCCAGGCTCGCGGATAGGGCGATGGTCACCACCGCGGCGGCTTGGACAGCACGTTTACGCACGGTAAATCTCCTTCCGAGGACGAAAACCGAACCGGGACCGGTTTTCGTTGACCCTCGAAATTTATTACCTGTGGGGACCCTAAGAAGCACCGGGGTAGCCCCAACTCTCGGGGGCTCTCAGGGGCAAGCCCCTGAGACCCCAACCCCGAGTCAGGCGTGCGCGGGAGCCTCGAAACGTGAAAGCGCCAGCAGACGCGAGATCGCGCGCAGGTACTTCTTGCGGTAGCCGCCGTCCAGCATCTCCTGGGTGAAGATCTGATCCAGCTTCGCGCCCGAGACGGTCACCGGGATGCCCGCGTCGTAGAGCCGGTCGGCCAGCACCACGATGCGCAGCGCCACGGCCTGATCGGTCACCGTGTGCACGTTCGAAACGTTCACCGACGTCACGCCGTTGATCAGCGCGCCGTAGCGGGACGGGTGCAGGGTGCTCAGGTGCTTGAGCAGCTCGTCGAAGTCGTCGAGCGTGGAACCCGGTGTGTGCGCGGCCTTCTCGACCAGGGTCTCGTAGGACGCGGGCTCGGGGGCGGGCGGCAGGTCGCGGTGACGGTAGTCGGGGCCGTCCACACGCACGGCCTCGAACAGCGCGCCCAGCTTCTTGATCTCGCGCAGGAAGTCCTGGGCGGCGAAGCGGCCCTCGCCCAGCTGGCCGGGCAGGGTGTTGGAGGTCGCCACGATGGAGACGCCGCGGTCGGTCAGCTCCGAGAGCAGCCGCGAGACCAGCATGGTGTCGCCCGGATCGTCGAGCTCGAACTCGTCGATGCACAGCACGCTGTTGGCCGACAGCCGCTCGACCGCATTGTTGAAGCCCAGCGCGCCAACCAGATTGGTGACCTCACCGAAGGTGCCGAACGACTTGGGATTGGGCACGCTGTGGAAGATCGACGCCAGCAGGTGGGTCTTGCCCACACCGAAACCGCCGTCGAGGTAGAGACCGATGCCGTGCACCGGCTTCTTCTTCCCGAACAGCGACTTCTTGTCCGCGGCCTTACGCAGGGCGGTCACCCGCTCGGCGAACTGCGCGGCTTTCTGCACGGCCGCGGCCTGAGAAGGTTCCTTCGGGTCCGGAATGTAGGAACCGAAGCTCACCTCGTCGAAGGTGGGCGGCGGAACCATCTGGGCCACCAGCTGGTCTGCCGGAACCTCCGGGTGGCGATCGACGAGGCGTTGTTGCACAGCGGAAGCCTAGAGGCGTGATGGGATAGGTCCTTATGCAGCGTATGCCGAATGCGATTCAGCTCACAGATCTCACCCGCGACGACCTGGTCGAGATGTACGCGTATCCGGTAGAGGCAAGTGTCCCGTATGTGCGTGTCAACTTCGTGACCAGCATCGATGGCGCGGTCAGCGTGGACGGGCGCTCCGGCGGGCTGGGTACGCCCGCCGATCACAAGGTGTTCGCGCTGCTGCGCGATCTGGCCGATGTGATCGTGGTCGGGGCGGGCACCGCGCGAGCGGAGAACTACGGTGCGGCACACACCGATTCGGAGCTGCGCCGGCGACTGCACCGCGAAGGGCTCGGCGGGGACGCGCAGGGCACGCCGCCACCGATCGCGGTGGTCACCGCGCGCGCCGCCCTCGATCCGGCGAGCCGGTTGTTCACCGATACCGGTGCGCGGCCGATCGTCTTCACCACCGCCGCCGCGCCCGACGACAGTAAGAAACGGCTCATCGACGCGGGCGCGGAAGTGATCGTTGCGGGCGAGAACCAGTGCGAGGCCGAGAACATCCGCACCTCCCTCGACGCCCTGGGATTGCGGCGGGTGCTGTGCGAGGGCGGGCCGTCACTGTTCGGGGAATTCCTCACCGCCGGAGCCGTCGACGACCTCTGCCTGACCCTATCGCCGCAGCTGGTGGGCGGGACCGCGGGCCGAATCGCGGTGTCCCCCAAGGCCGCGCCCACCCCCATGGAACCCCGGCACCTGCTGCTCGCCGACGACGGCACGATCTTGACCCGATGGGAACGCGCGGCCACCCGAGGCTGAAACCGCGCCCCGGACCTGGCAGGCTGTAGCGCATGCGCTGGACTCGGGCCGCTCTGCTGGCGTCGACACTGTCGGTATTGGTGACCACCGCCTGCGGGGCCGGGCCGTCGGACCGGCCGGCCGTCGCCGTGGAACAGCCGCATCAGGCCGGGGTCGCGCCCAGTACCGCGCCCGCCGACGCCGTCGTCCCCGCGCCCGAGGTGCCCAAGACCGACCTGTCCTGGAAGGACTGCACCGCACCGACGTTCAGCCTGCTGTCGCTCGGCGCGCCGCCGCCCGGACTGGTGCTGGAATGCGCCGAATACACCAGCCAGATCGATGTGGCCGGGAATGTGGCGGGCAACTTCCGCAACGCGGCCATGCGCGCCCGCTACGACCGCACCCCCAAAGACGCGGCACCGCTGATCCTCACCTCCGGCAACGACCGGTCCTCCACCGCCACGCTGGCGGGGCTGGCCGCCGGGAACGCCAGCGCGCTACTGGCCGCGCGGCCCATCATCGCGGTGGATCGGCGCGGCATCGGCAGCTCGGTGCCGGTGACCTGCATGACCGACCCACAGCGCAAGGTGCTCGCCGATCAGGCCCAGTTCACGCGCGGCACAACCGATCCCGTCGACGCCGTGAGCACCGCCGGACGCGAGGCCACCGTCGCCTGCCTGGACTTCCTCGCACCCGGCCAGGGCATGTACGACGCCCCGCACGCCGCCGACGACCTCGAGCAGTTGCGCAAGCAGCTGCAGGTCGACCACATCGCGTTGATGGGTACCGGCACCGGCGCGAACGTGGCGCTGAACTACGCACGCAAGTACGGCGACCACCTCGGACGGCTGGTGCTGGATTCGCCGCAGGCGGTCGGGCTGGACGCCAACGGGCGCGCCGAACAACGGGTCAAGGGGCAGGAGGCCGCGCTCACCGCGTTCGCGCAACGCTGCTCGGCGCTGAACTGCTCGCTCGGGGCCGATCCGCGCGCGGCCGTCCTCGATCTCGTGAACCGCGCCGGGGCCGGGCAATTGGGCGACCTGTCGGCGTCGGTGCTGGTCACCACGCTTGCCAGTTTCCTGGGTGACTCACGCTCCCTGGGCAATCCGCAGCTCACCGAATTCGCCGACGCGCTCAGCGCGCTGGGCCGCGGCGACCACGGGCCGATCACCCCGTTCATCCTGCGGGCCGCCGCGGGCGTCGCCACCGACGGTCAGTTCGTCAACCGGTGCAGCGACAACCACGAGCCGTCCACCCCCGACAAGGCCCGCGCCCTCGAAACCAGCTGGGCCACCCAATATCCGGTATTCGGCAAGGTCGCGGCCATCGACCTGATGGCCTGCTCGGCCTGGCCCGCCGCCGGCCCGATGACCGCACCCGACAAGCTCGACCTGCCGGTCCTGGTCCTCGGCGGCAGCGCCGACCCGGTCGTCGGCCAGGACGGCCGCCCCACCGTCACCGGCGCCCTCGGCGCAGCAGGCGCCCGCACCGCCACCGTCGTCTGGCAAGGCTGGGGCCACCCCACCTTCGCCCACTCCGGCTGCGCCCAACAGTCCCTCGCCGACTACCTCAAGGACGCCAAGCTCCCCGCCGACGGCACCGCCTGCCCGGCCTAACACCGATCCCGCGACCGATGCGCGCCCGCGAAGGCAGCCATACTCTCGTGCTCATCGCGTACGCCAGACCCCCGCACCCGTCACGCATGCCCGCGCGACAACTCGTATGCCAACGCGACAACTGATCTCGCAACGGTCGGGGTAACTCCCCGGGTACCCCCGAAATCGGTTCGGCTCCCAACCGCCGCTCCGGGTGCGAGACAGCAGGCGGCACCCAAGCCGCCCGCTGAAGTCCCGGGGAGGTGGAACAGCGGGTCGGCGCATGTGTGACGGGGGGTTTCGGTGTACCGTGCCCGAGTGTTCCTTCGACAGCTCGAGCCGCGCACCGCTCGCACCACCGCCGAGGTACTGAACTTCGCCCTGTGGCCGCTCGCGATCCTCACCGTGATCCATCGCGTGTTCATCAATGCTGTCAACTACCACGTCACCAATGACTTCACGCCGGTGTACAACGCGTCGCTCGCGTTCCTCAATCACCGCGCGGTGTACAACGCCAACTTCAACTCGACCGACCCGGCGTACCTGTACCCGCCCAGCGGCACGCTGCTGATCTCGCCGCTGGCGATCATCGACCCGGAGAAGTCGCGTTGGGGCTTCATCCTGATCAACGCCATCGCGCTGCTGCTGGCCTGGTATCTGCTGCTGAAACTGTTCAACTACACGCTGAACTCGGTGGCCGCGCCCGCGCTGCTGCTGGCCATGTTCGTCTCCGAGACGGTCACCAACACGCTGGGCTTCACCAATATCAACGGGTGCCTGTTCCTGGCGATGATGGCGTACATCCATCTGCTGCTCAAGCGCAAAGACCTTTGGGCCGGTGTGGCACTGGGGTTGACCATCGCGGTCAAGGGGCCATTGCTGGTGCCGCTGTTGCTGATTCCGCTGGTGCGCGGGCAGTGGAAGGTGTTCATCACCGCCCTGGGCATCCCGGTCCTGCTGAACCTGCTGGCCTGGCCGTTGATCGTGGACTACAAGGCGTTCTGGACGCACACCCTGCCGTACCTGTCGGAGGCGCGCGACTACTTCAACAGCGCGATCGTCGGCAATGCCGGGTACTACGGTGTCGCCGACTGGCTGACCTGGAGCATTCGCATCGTCATGGGTGTCCTGGTGCTGATCTCGCTGTGGCTGCTGTACCGGTACTACCGTGACGACGAGGTGTTCTTCATCTGCACCACCTCCGGCATCCTGATCACCGCCACCATGCTGCTGGGCCCGCTGGGCCAGATGTACTACTCGATGTTCCTGTTCCCGCTGCTGATGACCGTGGTGCTGCGAAACTCGTTGCTGCGCAACTGGCCCGCCTGGCTCGCGATCTTCGGATTCATGTCCTACGACAAGTGGCTCTCCGACCGCTGGCAGAGCATCGGCCGCGACCTGGAATACCTGCGCACCACCTTCGGCTGGGGGCTGCTGCTGATCGTCGTGTTCTGCGTGCTCGGCGACCGCTACCTGGCCGCCAAGCGCGAAGGCCGGCTGCAGACCGGCAAGTCGCTGGATCCGGCCTGGATGCACCCGGAATGGGACATCGACGACACCGAGGTCGCCGTCACGCCGCGCACCAAGGCCGGTGCCGCGTACTAGCGTGGAACCATGAGTTCCGATGCTGACACCTCGACGGGGGCCGAACAGCCCGTCCCGCGCATCCAGCTGACCCCGCAGGAATGGCGGGCCAAGCTGAGCCCGGAGGAGTACCACGTGCTGCGCGAGGCGGGCACCGAACGGGCGTTCACCGGCGAATACACCGACACCGAGACCGAAGGCGTCTACTCCTGCCGAGCCTGCGGCTCCGAATTGTTCCGCAGCGGTGAGAAATTCCATTCGCACTGCGGCTGGCCGTCCTTCTTCGACCCGGCGAAATCCGACGCGGTCGTGCTGCGCACCGACGACACCCTGGGCATGCGACGCGTAGAAGTCCTGTGCGCCAACTGCCACAGCCACCTCGGACACGTCTTCGAGGGCGAGGGCTACCCCACCCCCACCGACAAGCGCTACTGCATCAACTCCCTGTCGCTGCGGCTGGAACCCGCGGCAGGCTCCGACAGCTGAGACCACCTCACGGGGCGATCGGTGCGAATCCAGCACCGATCCCACCACGACGGGCGCGCCCGAATCCGTCTGCCACAGCACGATGCTGCCGGCGAAGTAGGGGTCTGCGTCACCGAGCACGAGTCCGCAGGTGAGCCCCGTCAGCTGGCCACTCAGCGCAACGTCGGCTTGCCCGCGGCCTCGAACAAAGCGTTCAGTCGTTGCGCGAATACCGATCGAGGCGATGCCCCCGCACGGCGATCCGCCGCGTCCTCCCCTGCGCTCACTCGCTCATCATCCAGCGAATATCGCGGTCCGCCAACAGTTTCGGTGTTCCGGGTGGAATCGTCGCGGCCGTCCTTCACTACCCTGTGCTACAGTCTAGTGGTAGTCATTACCACTGAGTAGTGCCCGAGCGAAGGAGCCTGCCACGGAAAACTTGACGGAGATGCTGAAAGGCACGCTCGAAGGGTGCGTTCTCGAGATCATCGACAACGAGGAGACCTATGGGTATGCCATTACGCGTCGGCTGAATGATCTCGGGTTCGCGGATGTCATCGAGGGGACGGTTTACGCGATTCTGCTGCGCCTGGAGAAGAGCGGGCTCGTCGATGTCTCGAAACGGCCTTCCGAAGTCGGGCCGCCGCGCAAGTTCTACGCGCTCAATAATGCGGGGCGGAAAGAACTCTCGACATTCTGGAAGAAATGGGAATACGTCTCATCGCGTATCAATGAGCTCAAGGGAAGTGAGCGATGAATTTCTGGGAGACAGTCACGGGTAGCGATCTCACCAGGGAATACAAAGCCTTCGAGGCCCGGGCCGAGGCTCTCCCGGCCGAGTATCGAACGGCCTGGGAAGAGATCAAACGCAACCTCTCACCCCGCTCGGATTTCACGGGTCGCAATCTGATGCCGATTCTCGACGGCATTCTCGGACTGCTCGAGGAAACGGCGTCGGAGGGGCAGGGCGTCCATGAGGCGTTGGGCGATGACATAGCGGGATTCTGCGCGGCGATCGCCGGCAGCGAAGGAGCCGCGGATTATCGCGACAGGTGGCGGGCGCAGTTGAACAGAAATGTAGCCAGAAAGCTGGATCGGTTAGGAGGATAACGTGGGAATCCGCGACATCATCGAAGGCAAGCGAGAGTGGCGGGCTCATATGGCCCGGGTAGACGCGCTCCCACCCGATTACCGGATCGTGTACAAGGAGATACAGAAGTACTTTTTCAAGGTCGGAGCTGTCGAGCTGGTCGAGCTGGGGGACGGGAATCTGCTCTCGGAACTCGTCGACTTCTTCGAAGAGGGGATCGCGGACGGCAAGGGAGTCCGGGAACTGCTGGGCGACGATGTCGCGGCGTTCTGCGACGACCTGCTCCGGACTCACGAGGCCTTCGGCGCGCCGCCCTGTGACACGCCGAAGGCTACTCGATAGTCGACTTCCTCTCACCGCGACTACACCCCTCGGGCAGCGCAGCTGATCGAGCCGCAGGAACACTATGGGGCGGGCGCGAATTCGGCGCACGCCCCGAATTCTGCGGGCACGGCGCCGGATCCGGTTACGGCAGGGCGGCGATCAGCTTGTCGACCTCGACACGCGGACCGGTGAAGAACGGAATCTCCTCGCGCACATGGCGACGCGCCTCGGTGGCACGCAGATCGCGCATGAGATCCACGATGCGGTGCAGCTCGGGAGCCTCGAAGGCGAGGATCCACTCGTAGTCGCCCAGGGCGAAGGAAGCAACGGTGTTGGCGCGCACATCCGGGTAGTCGCGGGCGGCCTTGCCGTGATCGGCGAGCATCTTGCGACGGTCCTCGTCGGGCAGCAGGTACCAGTCGTAAGAGCGCACGAACGGGTAGACGCAGATGTAGTTGCCCGCGGGCTCGCCGGCCAGGAAGGCGGGGACGTGGGACTTGTTGAACTCGGCCGGGCGGTGCAGGGCGGCCTGGCTCCAGACCGGGTTGGAGATCGAGCCCAGCTCGGTGGTGCGGCGGAAGTCCGCGTAGGCGGCCTGCAGATCCTCGATCTGCTCGGCATGCCACCAGATCATGAAGTCGGCGTCGGCGCGCAGGCCCGCGACATCGTAGAGACCGCGGACCACGACGCCGCGCTCCTCGAGGCTGTCGAAGAAGGCCTGCGCCTCCTTGATCGCGGCCTTGCGGTCATCGCCGAGCACGCCGGGCTCCACCTGGAACACCGAGAACATGAGGTAGCGGATGGTGTCGTTGAGGGCCTTGTAGTCGAGTCGCGCCATGGCACCCATCGTGCCACTGCGCCCGAACCCGCCCGGAATCGGGCAGGGCGGACATGGTGATTCAGGTCGCGCTCGCCGCCCAGGAGGCGATCAGGCGGCGCAGGCCGTCGGCGAAGACGGCGTCGCCGGTGAGCAGATCGGTGATGACATCCAGATGGGTTGCCATGACCGGGTATTCGTCCGGGTCCAGGGCGGCCAGCGTGGAGCGGGTGCGCAACTGGGTGGGTTTGCGGTCGCGATGCTCGACCAGGGCCGCGCAGCCGAGGGTGTAGAGGTAGAGCTCGCGGTAACAACGGAAGGCGGCGGCGGCGGTCAGGCCGAACGAAACACTGTCGGCCAGTTGCGGTTCGGTCAGGCGCGAGAGCAGCCGGCGGCCCAGCCAGGGGCGCGGGCCACGCAGCATCACCAGGCCCGGGTAGGCGGTGAGCAGGGTGTACCAGGCGGTGAAGCGGGCCTCGGTGGCCGTCGCCCAGTCGCCGCAGCCCGCGGGGAGCTCCGGCAGGTCCAGGGCCAGCACGTCGGCCACCAGCTCGACCAGGCCGTTGAAATCACCGCCGCCCCTGCGCAGCACGGTGGTGTGCGAGACCCGCAGATCGGTGGCGATGGCCCGGAAGCTCAGCTCGGTGGCCCCACGGGATTCGATGATCGCCAACCCGGCCCGGGCGATCGCCTCGGGTGTCGCCTCTTCGAGCAACTTCGAGTTCCTGGGCATACGACCAGCGTAAGTTACAGTGGAACACCGGGGGTCGATCGGCCCGGAACATCCCGTCACGAGAACGAAAGAAGCGCACGTGCATCCGACATATGCCGAGGTGACAGCGGCCGCCGAACGAATCTCCGGCCACACCCGGCCGGTGGTGCTGGCCCGCGCCGACGCCGATACCGTGCCGGTCGCCGGTGAGGTCTGGTTCGCGCTCGAGCACATGCAGCACACCGGCAGCTTCAAGGCGCGGGGGGCCGCGAACTTCGTACTGGCGCAACAGGAGCAGGGGCGGCTGCCGCGCGTGGGAATCACCCTCGCGTCCGGCGGGAACGCGGGCGTGGCCGGGGCGTGGGCGGCGCGGCTGGTCGACTCCGCCGCCACCGTCTTCCTGCCCGACGCCGCACCCGCGATCAAAGTGGCGCGGCTGAGATCGCTGGGGGCACAGGTTCTTTCCGGTGGCGCAGCCTATGCCGACGCGGCCGCCGAATGCGAACGCTTCGCCCAGGTCAGCGGCGCGCTGCGCTCACACGCCTACGACGACCCGTACATCGCGGCCGGCGCGGGCACCCTGCTGGAAGAGATCATCGCCCAACTGCCCGACCTCGACACCGTCGTGGTGGCGGTCGGCGGCGGCGGGCTGCTCACCGGAATCACGGTGTCCGCCAACGAACACGGCGTCCGCGTAATAGCCGTAGAACCGGAGAACTGCCGCGCCTTCCACGCCGCCGTCGAGGCCGGAGAACCCGTGGATGTCGAGATCGACTCCGTGGCAGCCGATTCCCTGGGTGCCCGCCGCGTCACCCCCATGGCGTTGTCGGCCGCCGCCGAGGGCGAGGTCGTCCCGGTCCTCGTCACCGACAAACAAATCATCGCCGCCCGCCAAACCCTGTGGGACTGCCGCCGACTCGCCGTCGAACACGCCGCCGCCACTGCGCTGGCAGCCCTCCTCTCCGGCGCGTACGTCCCCGCCGCGGGCGAACGCGTCGCAGTGATCATCTGTGGAGCCAACACCGACCCCACAGACCTCGTCACCCACTGACCCGACGAGCGCGGCGCGCCCGTCCCAAGCAGTGCCTCGGGATTTCATCAGCGGCGCACCAAGTCCGGTGCAGTCAGCGCCACACGGCGCGGCCCATGTCGGCGCTGCGGCCGGCACACGATACGAGCCCGTTCGACGAAACAAGCAACGGCAGTCGAACCCGCCGCGGCCCGGAACGGCCTGCCCCACGGGCTGCGATCAGTGCACGACGCGGGTCGGCGGGGTGATGGCGAGCGCGGATTTCGGGCGGCGGGCGAGCCAACGGCGGTAGCGGCGGAGGGCGCGGGACTGGAGGAGTTGGTCGGTGGTCAGGGCGTAGGCGGGGTGGATTGCGGGGGAAGGGTTTTGGGAGCGGGCCAGGCGGCGCATCTGGTGGCGGACCTGGGCCATGCCGGCGATGGAGGCCAGGGACTTGTCCGACCAGGTGATGGGGCGCAGGGTGGCGGTGGCCTCGAGGTTGTCGCGCCAGCGGGCGGGGAGGTCGGGGGTGACGGCTAGGGCGGTGCCCATACCGACTAGCGCGACCTTGCTGGACAGGACGCGCTCGGCGGTGGCGCGGCGGGTGATGCCGCCGGTCAACATGAGTGGGAGAGAGCTGGTTTCGGCCAGGTCGGCCGCCAGGTCCAGAAAGTAGGCCTCGCGGGCGGCGGTGCTCGACGCGGCGATGCCGACCGAATCGACAGCGCCGTTCGCCCCGACAGTGCCGCTTGCCCCGGCGGTGGCGCTCGAGTCGGCGGTGCCGCTCGCCCCGGCGGTGGCGCTCGGGTCGGCGGTCGCGCTCGGGTCGGCGGGGCGGCCCGACATGGCGGGGCTTTCGTAGCTGCCGCCGGACAATTCGACGAGGTCGACTCCGAGGGGTTCGAGGAGGGTGATGACATGGTGGGCGTCGGTGGCGTCGAAGCCGCCGCGTTGGAAGTCGGCGGAGTTGAGTTTCACGGCTACCGCGAAGGACGGGGAGACGACTGCGCGGATGGCGCGCACCACGTCCAGCAGGAACCTCGCGCGGTTTTCGAGGGGGCCGCCCCACTCGTCGGTGCGGGTGTTGACCAGGGGTGAAAGGAATTGGGAGAGCAGGTATCCGTGGGCGGCGTGGACTTCGACGCCGTCGAAACCGGCCTGTTCGGCGCGGGCCGCCGTGGTGGCGAAGCGGGTGACGGTGTCGGCGATCTGGTCGGCGGTCATGGCGGTCGGGCGGCCGAATCGTTTGCTGTGCCTGCCCAATTCGACGGCCTTGTCGGAGGGACCCCAGGTGACGCCGGGCATGTTGGCCTGGACCTGGCGGCCGGGATGGCTGATCTGCATCCACATCGCGGCACCGGCGGCCTTGCCTGCGCGCGCCCAGGCGGTGAAGGGTTCCAAGGGGGCGTCGGCGTCCAGGACGATGCCGCCCGGTCCGGTGAGGGCCTCGGCGTGGACCATCACATTGCCGGTGATGAGCAGGCCGGCGCCGCCCGCACCCCAGCGGCGGTAGAGGGTGACCAGGCGCTCGTCGGGGAGCTGGCCGGGCGCGGCCATGCCTTCCTCCATCGCGGCCTTCGCGATCCGGTTGGCCAGGACCGCGCCCGAGCGCAGGGTCAACGGCGAGAACAAGTCGGTCGTCATGCGCGATCACCTTCATATGTGTGCAGTGCTTACATAATGTGGACAGCGCTAACATAGAGGGCTGATGTAAGCGCTGTCAACACTTGTTAGGTTGAAGACATGCCGACCCCGAGCGCGTCGTACCACCACGGCGATCTGCCCGCCACACTGCTGCGCGCCGCCATCGAGCTGCTGGAAGCCGACGGCGCGGCCGGACTCTCACTGCGCGCCGTCGCCCGCCACGCCGGGGTCTCGACCGCCGCGCCCTACCGGCACTACGCCGACCGCGAGGCCCTGCTCTCGGCCGTCGCCGCCGTCGGCTACCGCGAACTCGCCGCGCAACTCCTCGCCGCGCACCCCTCCCCCACCACCCCCGACGACCTCGCCACCATCGCGATCGCCTACATCCGCTTCGCCCTCGACCGGCCCGCCCTGTTCCGCGTCATGTTCGCCGAACCCTGCAACCCCGCCGACCCCGACCGCGTCGCAGCCACCGAGGCAATCAGCGCCTACGTCAAAATGATTGTCCAGCAGTCATTCCCGACCGTGGACCCGGACAACCTCGCCACCGCCGTCTGGGCACTGGTCCACGGCCTGGCCTTCCTCCACATGGACGGCAAACTCGACAATTCCAGCCCCGAACTCGTCGCCACCCAGACCCGCGCCGCCATTCACGCCCTCATCGCCGCGGCCGCCACGGTCCGCGAGCCGCGCTAGCCCGCCGGCATGCACTGCGGCAGCGACACTCTCGACGTTCGCCGCCACCTGCGCATGCTCATGCGAGGGCGGCCCAGCGATGCCGAACGGGAGACGTCAGAGAACCGTTGGCGCACTCCGAGCGTGGATCCAGGCCAAAGATGAGGCAGGTGACGGCGCGCCGTTCATGACGAGCACTGTCGCGACCGGACGACCACGGGTGGTCGGCCGAAGCAACCGGCGGCAGCGGGGCCTCCCCTCAGCTGCCGGTGAGGTGGGCGGTGATGGTAGCTGCGGCTTTGGTGCCGGTAGCTGCGCAGGCGGGGACACCGACGCCGTCGAGGTAGGCGCCGGCGAGGGCCAGGGCGGGGAGATCGGCTGTGGCGGAACGCAAGTCCGCGATTCGGGTGGTGTGGCCGGGGGCGTACTGCGGGAGGCCGCCGGGCCAGCGCTGCACGACCGCGCTCAGGGGGCGGATGTCGAGGCCGGTGACGGCGGACAGGTCCGCGATGGCGGCCGCGACGAGCTCGTCGTCGGACCAGGACAGTGGGGTGGGGTCACCGAAGCGGCCGAAGGAGGCGCGGACGAGGGCCACGTCGCGGGCGGCGAGGTGTGGCCATTTGCGGCTGGAGAGGGTGAAAGCCTTGGCGCGCAGGGGTTCACCGGTGGCGACCAGGATGCCCGAGTTGTCGGGAAGTTCGGTGTCGGACGGTAGCGCCAGCGCCACCACCGCGGACGAGGCCAGTTCGATGCCACCGGCGAGGTCGGCGGCTTCGGGAGCCACCTCGCGCAGCAGTTCCGCCGTGACCGGGGCGGGCGTCGCGAGGATCACCGCATCCACGTCGCCGACCGGGTCCAGCCGCCAGCCGGTGGCGGTGCGCGCGAGCCGGGTTGCGGCGGTGCCGATTTCGGTCTTCACGTCGGCGGCGGCACGCAGGGCGTCCAGCAGTGCGCGGTAGCCGTCGCGGATGCCGCCGAAGACCGGGGTGGTGCTCGGCGGCGGCAGCGCCTCCGACACCGCTTGGGTCAGACTCGTCGCGCCCCGGTCGAGAGCGGCCGCGAGAGTCGGCAGGGCCGCGCGCACGCCGATCGAATCGGCCAGTCCCGCATACACTCCCCCGAGCAACGGGTCGACGCTGCGGCGAACGACCTGCTGTCCGAACCGATCCCGCACCAGCTCGCCGACCGACATATCGCCGCCGCGCACCCATACCAGGGGCCGGTTCGGCTCATCGTCGATCATGGCCACCGTGGACGCATCAACCAGTCCCTCCACCGATTTCGCGTCCGCCGGGATCCCCATCAGCGTCCGCTCGGGCAGCCGATGTCCGGCGCCCTGAGACCACACCAGCGGCCGCTTCCCCGCCGGATGCACGAGCTGTTCCTCGATCCCCAATTCCCGCATCAACGCCGGGATTTCGGGCCGTCGCCCGACGAAAGCCTCCGCCCCCAGATCAACCGGATCCCCCTCGATATCGACGGTCCGCAGAATCCCGCCCACCCGATCCCGCCGCTCCACGAGCAGCAGTTCCGCCGACTCCCCCAGCGCCTGCCGCAGTCGATAGGCAGCCACCAGCCCGCTGATCCCGCCACCAACCACCGCGACCCGCATCAACCACTCCTCGCCACCTGCGACCCGCACCTTCACGTCGCGCCGCTCCGCTCGTCAACCTACTCCCGCCGGACGCGCCCACCGGTGCGCGGTGCCCCTCCCCAACCGTCCCGTCACGTTCCGGTCGACCACTCTCATCAGGTATTTCACCTACTCGACAGAGAAAAGACCGCGCACCGGAACGTGATTGACGCCGCGCGGGGGTCGTACCGCCGACCGCTGGGCGGCTCACACCTCGGCGGTCCACCTCGCTCGCAGCTCCTCGGCGGCCAGCAACACGGCAGACCAGGCTTCGTCACTGAGCATCGACCGGTCGCGACCCCACCGGAGCTCCTGGGGCGGACGATCATCGAAGGCAGCGATCGTCGAAGTCTGGCCGACCGTGGCGGCCAGCCTCCCGACAGCTTCATCCAGTGCCGCGAGCCTCTCGGCGGGCGACAACGGTGCGGCGACCTGTCCCTGTTCACCGTCTCGAGGCGCTGCATCGACCCGCGCCAGGCCCGCGGCCGCGGCGAGATCGGCGGCTCCCCTCGTGGCCCACTTCAGACGCCAACCGGGCCAGAGCAATTCGAGCAGCCCCGTGACCACGAAGCGGGTCGAGGGTTCGTGCAGCAGGTCATAGTCACCGAACCAGGTCAGCGTGCGATTCGGGTGGTCGATGACCGCACCGCCGTCGAGCCCGTACTCGGTGATCCAGACCGCACCCGTGTCGTCGCCCCGGCGATGGGCAGACTCGATGGTCTCCGTCGCGTTCCTCGGACCTGTGACGAGTGTCCTGCATACAACATTGCCCGCCCAACGGTCCGGATAGCAGCGCATACCGTCGGCATCGATGATGACGAAGCAGCCCGGCGCACCCATGACGAAGGACGCTACGCGCGCCGAAACTGTTTTCGCACAGGGATTTCGAAGAGGTCCGACACTCTACGCCTCTACTCGACGGGTTCCACCGCCAGTTGCGTAGCGATCCATGCGACGTCCGTGTGTTCTTTTGCGATGACGTCGATCAGATGCGCGATTCCACAACCGTCGATGCCGGGTTTCAGTCCGAAACATCGCAACAGCAGCAGCATTGCCAGCCAAGCGGTCGAATCGTTTCCTTCGGTGAAGGGCCGGTCCCGTACCACCGACTGCAGAATCGCGGCCGCCTTCAACTCCGGTGCGGGGTAGGCATGTTCGTTGCCGACGACCGCGTCGGGGCGGTTCGCAGCGGAGGCGACCAACCCGAGGTCACGAACCCTCCCGTGCCCCTCGGTGACCCGCTGATTGCATTTGATCAGCGCTTCGGGGCGCACTATCCGCGTTCTCGCAGCATCGCCAGAACGTCAGCGTGCTCTGCGGTCAGTTCGTCGAGTAGCGCATTCTCCCGACGGTTGAGCGCCCGCGCCGTCACCCAATCACGCAGTGCCTCACAAATAGCGCTGTTCAACGACATACTGCCAGCGTCCGCCTCTGCGGAAGCGGCAGCATGCAACTCGTCGGGGAGCCGAAGATTCAAGTTCGACATAGCACCACTCTAGCACCATCCGTTTATGTGAACGATTCGGACGACCAGCCCCGAACAATCCCAGCGACGGCCTCGTGGATATCCGCTCAGAGCGGGGCGGGGAGGCTGTGGATCAACGCGACGGTGTCGGTGATGACGGTGGGGTCGGTGTTGGGGAGGACGCCGTGGCCGAGGTTGAAGATGTGGCCCTTGGCGCCGAGGGTGATCGCCTCGTCGGCTTCGCGGGCGATGCGGCGGACCTCGGATTCGATGGCGGCGGGGCCTGCGAACAGGACGGCCGGATCGAGGTTGCCCTGCAAGGCTTTTCCGGGGCCGACGCGACGGGCGGCCTCGTTCAACGGGATTCGCCAGTCGACGCCGACCACGTCCGCGCCCGCCTCACCCATGGCGCCGAGCAGTTCGCCGGTGCCGACACCGAAGTGGGTGCGCGGGATGCCCGCGTCGGCGACCTCGGTGAAGACGCGTTGCGAGTGCGGCATAACGTATTCGCGGTACTGGGCCTGGGTGAGCGCGCCCGCCCAGGAGTCGAACAGCTGCACCGCGTCCACACCCGCGCCGATCTGGGCGCGCAGGAATTCGATGGTGATGTCGGTGAGCGCGCTCATCAGCTGGTGCCAGGTCTCGGGGTCGGCGAGCATCATCGCCTTGGTGCGCTCGTGGTTCTTGCTCGGTCCGCCCTCGACCAGGTAGGACGCCAAAGTGAACGGGGCACCGGCGAATCCGATCAACGGCACGGTGCCCAGCGCGTCCAGCAGCAGCTTGATGCCCGCGGTGACCGCGCCCACTTCTTCAGCGCGCAGTTGCGGCAGCGCGCGCACATCGGCGACGGTGCGCACCGGGTTGGCCACGACCGGGCCGACACCGGGCACGATGTCGAGGTCGATGCCCGCGGCCTTGAGCGGAACGACGATGTCGGAGAACAGGATTGCCGCGTCCACATCGTGGCGTCGGATCGGCTGCATGGTGATCTCGCACACCAGCTCCGGGTCGAAACACGATTCCAGCATGCCGATTCCGGCGCGCAGCTCGCGGTACTCCGGAAGGGACCGACCGGCCTGTCTCTGGAACCACACCGGCCGACGATGCGGCACGCCACCGGTGGCGGCGGCGAGGAACGGAGCATCGGTCAGCAGGCGGCGGGTTGAAGTACTCATCACCGCCCATCGTAAAGGGGGCCCGGCGGCGCGCCTCGCACCGCTCGGCTCCCCGGGGGTCTACGGTGCCATTCGTGACACCGCTCGACTTCCGCGACGGCGCTGCCCCGACCCCGGAGCCCGAAGAACCAGCCCGGTTCCGCGCCGCGGTCGAGGCCATGGGATCCGCCTCAGTGCACCCCCGCATCGAATTGGCACCGATCCGTCCGCCGCAACGCCTGGCCCCGTACTCCTACGCCCTCGGCGCGGAAGTCACCCGGCCCGACGCCACCGTGATACCCGTCGACTCCGACGGGGACGCCTTCGGCCGCCTCATCCTGCTGCACGACCCGGCCGGTCAAGAGGCCTGGCACGGAGTCTTCCGCCTGGTCGCCTACATCCAGGCCGATATCGACTCCGCGCTCGCCGCCGACCCGCTGCTACCGGAGGTGGCGTGGAGCTGGCTGGTCGACGCGCTGGATTCGCGCACCCCGTTCACCGCGCTCGGCGGCACGGTCACCTCCACCAGTTCGGTGCGCTACGGCGATATCGCCGGACCGCCGCGCGCGCATCAACTCGAGCTGCGCGCGTCCTGGACGGTCACCGACACCGAGATGCGACCGCATGTCGAGGCCTTCTGCGAGGTGCTCGCCTTCGCGGCCGGATTACCGCCGGCAGGTGTCACCCGGCTCGACATACGCCGGGGCGAGAGCACTGAATAGCCCGCGCGAATTCCCCCGCCCAGAGCCAGGAAATAGCTCCTCGCCTGCGAGAACGTCTGTACTGCAACGAAATCGACGCCCGGCACGTACGATTCCCAATGGCCCGACGCAGTGTCACGGCCCGGCGTTTCACCGACGTGACGCGGCTCGCCATTGTCCTACCCGTAGAGTTCAAGACCATGTCCGTACCAGATGAACCCGAAGCCACTGCCGCGGTACCGTTGCTCGCGCCAGTGGAGGGTGTACCGCCGGTACTGGACACTGCTGCCGAAATCGAGGCGGCCGCGCGGCGACTGGCCGTCGGCACCGGACCGCTCGCGGTCGACGCCGAACGCGCCTCCGGGTTCCGCTACTCCAATCGCGCGTATCTGATCCAGTTACGCCGCGAGGGCGCGGGCAGCTTCCTCATCGATCCGATTCCGGTGGACGGGGATCTCGAACCGCTCGCCGAGGCGATCAACCCGCTCGAATGGGTGCTGCACTCCGCCGATCAGGATCTGCCGGGACTGGCCGAACTCGGGCTCTACCCGGCCGTGCTGTTCGACACCGAACTCGGCGGCCGGCTGGCCGGATACGAGCGGGTCGGGCTGGCCGCCATGGTGGAGAAGCTGCTGGGCCGGGAGCTCAAGAAGGGTCACGGTGCGGCCGACTGGTCCACGCGCCCGCTGCCCGACGACTGGCTGAACTATGCCGCCCTCGATGTCGAGCTATTGATCGAGCTGCGCGACGCGGTCGCCGCGGATCTCGACGAGCAGGGCAAATCCGAGTGGGCCGCACAGGAATTCGAGCATGTGCGCACCGCGGAACCGTCCGCGCCGAAGTCCGATCGGTGGCGGCGCACCAGCGGCATCCACGCGCTGCGCCGCACTCGGCAGCTGGCGATCGTGCGGGAACTGTGGACCACCCGCGACCGGCTGGCCCGCCTGCGCGATGTGGCCCCCGCCCGCATCCTGCCGGACTCGGCGATCGTGGCCGCGGCCACCAATGAGCCCAAGTCCATCGCCCAACTGCGCACCCTGCCGATCTTCGGCGGCCCGCGCCAGCGTCGCTACTCCCGGGAATGGCTCGGCGCGGTGGAACGTGCCCGCGCCCTGCCGGACAACGAACTCCCCCCGCTGACTCAGCCCTTCGACGGCCCGCCCCCGGTCAACCGCTGGGAGCGCCGCGACCCCGCCGCCGCCGCCCGGCTGCAGCGTGCCCGTGCGGCCATGACCGACCTGTCGACGGAAGTCTCGGTCCCGGTCGAGAACCTGCTCACCCCGGACCTGTTGCGTCGCATGTGCTGGGACGGCCTGCCCAAGTCGGCCACCAACGGCGAGGCCCCGGGGTTGATCGAGGACTATCTCGCGGCGGGCGGCGCACGCCCCTGGCAGCGTGACCTCGCGGTCCCGCGGCTGAGCGAAGCCCTGTACCCGAAGGACTGACCCCGCAACTACCGCCCACAGAAGTTGGGGCACACCGTTTTTCTGAAGTGGACTCATTTCACAGTACGTGAAAGTTAGATTCTGTCGACCCTGAACCGAGGGGTACGACAAAGGAGTCCACACATGCCCGCCACCCACCGCCGCGCCCACCACATCGCTTGGGGCACAACCGCTCTCGCGGTAGCCGCGACGGTCACCACCGTGCTCGCACCCACCGCGTCCGCGACCATCCAAACCCCCAACGTGCTGGACTGCCCGACCGCCACCACCTGCACGCCGGTGACATCGTTCGTCGTGGGTCACAGCTACCGGTTCGGGTCCCAGAATGTGCACAGCGACCTGGTCGCCTACCAGGTGTACTTCTACGACAACGGGCAGTGCCTCGGGAACACCCCGCAGGCCGACAACGGTGACGTCACCGTCCTCGTCGGCGATCCCGCCTACATCACCTGGGTGCCGACCACCGCCGGAACCCACAAGCTCACCGTGCAGCAGGGCACGGAATCGCAATCGATCACCGTCACCGTGGCCGCCGCGCCCGCCGGATCCCCGACCCCGCAACAACCCGCGCAGGGCGGCTGCGACGGCGCAGGCCTCCTCGGCACCGGCAGCGCCGACCTGGGAGCCGGCAGCTCCCTGATCAAGGGCCTCACCTCCGGCAGCGGGCACTGACCTCACCGCGAAGCAGCATCACCCGAGCTCGTCGACCAAGGAATACCGCTATGCATCTCCGATCCCGAACCATGCGCCGCATCGGCTGGGCCGCAACCACATTGGCGACAGCCACGGCGGTCACCACGCTGACCGCACCGCCCGCCCTGGCCAACCTCGGCCCGATCATCGTCGCCGAATGCGCACAGTCGGACAACAACCCGTGCCCGGCGTCCTCGCCGATCGTCGCGGGCCAGAAGTACGTCGTCACGGCACCGGCCAACCAGATCATCCCGCTGCCCGTGCTCTCGTCACTGGACACCACGGTGAACTTCTACGACAACGGTCAATGCATCGCTAGCGGACCGGCACCCACGGGCATGGGCGTCGCGGGCTTCTACTGGATGGACGTCTCCGTCTACTGGGTCCCGACGGCCGGAACCCACAAACTCACCGTCACCCAGGGCGGCGCATCCGACTCCACCACCGTGAATGTCGTTGCCGCACCGGCTGGATCCACCCCAGCACAACCGCCGAAGCAGCCCGGCTGCGGTGGCGGCGGCAGCCTCGGCTCCGGCAGCGCGAGCCTGCCCGGATCCAGCTAGCTCTCCCCGCTCCGGCAACCTCGACATCCGAAATAGTCACAGAGAGCAAGATCATGCGCACCACCCCGTTCCTGCGCCACACCCTCTGGGGTGCAACCACTTTGACCATGGCCACGATGGTCACCACCCTGTCCGTTCCGACCGCGAGCGCGGAGCTGCAGGGGCACCCGGCCGGAGTCTGGGACTGTTCGACCAGTCCCTGCACGGAGCCCTCGACCTTTGTCGTCGGACACACCTACTCCTTCGATCCGGGCTCCGCCGGAGGAACCACCTCCTGGGAGTACCAGTACACCTCCCTCAACTTCTACGACGACGGGAAATGCCTCGGCAGTGTCTCGTTGCCGACCAACGGTCCGACGTCGGTCCCCTGGGTTCCGGCCACCACCGGAACACACAAGCTCACCATCGCGTACAACACCATCGTGCCGCTGCTGATAGCGCAGCCGACCACCTTGTCGGTGTCGGTGGTCGCCGCACCGGCGGGCTCCCCCGTCGCACCGCAGCCGCCGGTATCGGGCAACTGCGCCATGACGGGCAGCGGCACCGGCAGTGCCGACCCGCTCGGATCCGGCAGTGCGAGATTGCTCAACACCGGCAACAGCGGCAGCTGATCTGATCCCTCTCACGAAGGACTCACGCACGAATGCACACCACCCACCACCCCGCCCGCCACATCGCCTGGTGTACAACAACTCTCGCATTGGCCGCGACCGTCACCGCGCTGGCCACGCCCGCCACCGCTCACGTCCCGAGTCCCGAGGTCGACGATTGCTCGACCGGCATCTGCGGGGTGCCCTCGTCCTATGCCGTCGGACATACCTATTCGTTCACCGCGGACTACACGCTGGACAACCCGAGCTCCATGAACTTCTACGACAATGGGAAATGCCTCGGCAGCATCACTTTGCCGCACAGCGGTCCCCTCGCCGTTCCGTGGGTGCCCACCACCCCCGGTCCGCACGAAATGATGATCACCGAGAATCTCCGGTCCCCGTTCTCACCGCCGCAGCCCTACTTCGCCAAGTGGACGGTGACCGTGCAGGCCTCGCCGGCGGGCTCGGACACCCCGCCGACGCCGGGCAGCTGCGTCAGCTCCGGTAGCGCCGACTGGCTCAGCTCAGGCAGTGCAAGCCTGCGCGGATCCAGTTAGCTCGCGCCGATCGCGCGGCGGCCGTTCGCTCAGTCCTGGAAGTCTGATCCCCTCTCACGAAGGACTCACACACGAATGCACACCACCCACCGCCCCGTCCGCCGCATCGGTTGGGGTACAACAACTCTCGCATTGGCCGCGACCGTCGCCGCGCTATCCGCTCCCACGGCGAGCGCCGACTTCATGGGTCCGGACATCATGGATTGTTCGAGCGGTACCTGCGTGGCACCCTCGTCCTACGTCGTCGGACAGACGTACATGTTCTTCCAGATTCCGGCGTTGGACAATGCGGCCACCACCAGCTTCTACGACAACGGGAATTGCGTCGGCACCATCACGTACCCGCACAGCGGTCCCAATGCGGTCCCATGGGTTCCGACCACCGCCGGAACCCACCAGATGGCCTACTCGACCGCCCTCACGATCCCGTTCGTGTACACCAAGCCGAATCCGTTCCCGGTGACCGTGGTCGCCGCGCCACCGGGATCACCCACCCCGCAGCCCACCCAGCACGGCGGCTGCGCCGGGGTCGGCAGCGGTAGTCCGGTCGGATCCGGTAGCTCGATCATGCCCGGATCCAGCTAGTTCCAGAGATCCGAAGAAAACGAGGGGCACCCATGCCTGTCACCCACCGTCTGTCCGTCACCGATCGCCGCATCGCTTCGGCCGCAACGCTGGTCGGCGTCGCCGCGATGCTCACCGCGCTGTCCCCCGGAGTCGCCAGCGCCGGACTCCACGGCATCGAACTCTGCTCGATCGATACCGGTAACTGCGTGGAGCCCACGTCTTTCGTTGTCGGACAGAGCTATTCGGTCGTCGGCCCCGACAACGGGACGCCGAACACCAACTACAACTTCTACGACAACGGCGCCTGCATCGGAAGCGGCAGTCACGGCGTCACCTGGGTTCCACTCGCCATGGGAAGCCACACCGTGTCCGCCACCTACACCAATGGCGGCTCGGTGGACTATGTGACGGTGACCGTGGTCGCCGCGCCGACGGGAACCACCCCACAGCAACCGCCGAGACAGGGCGGCTGCGGGGGCGGCGGCAGCCTCGGCAACCCCAGCTCGTTCATCGGGCCCGGCAGCGCGAACATCGTGCCCGGCGTCTTGGGCGAGATCATTCAAGACACCGGCAGCTGATCGGGAGGTCCGGTCCCTCGGCGCGCAGGGGCGTCGAGGGACCGGGTCTCGCTCAGTCCTGGAAGTTGGGTGGGCGGCGGTCGCGGCGGGCCCGGATGGCCTCGTCGAAGTTGTCGGTGGTGAGGCGGACGTAGAGCTGGGCGAGGCCCTCGTTTTGCATGTGGGATTCGAAAGAGCTTGCCTCCAGGCCGTTCCAGAGGAGGCGTTTGGTGAGTTCGCCGCCTACTCGGGACCAGCGGATGATCTGCTCGGCGGTGTCGTAGGCGGATTCGAGGAGTTTGTCGGCGGGGACGACGCGGGAGACGATGCCGATGCGTTCGGCTTCGGCGGCGTCGACGTCGCGGCCGGTGAGCATGATCTCGAAAGCGCGGGTGGAGCCGATGGCCCGCGGCAGGGTGTAGCTGATGCCGAGTTCGGCGGAGGTGAGGCCGTTGTTGATGCCCGCGGCGCGGAAATAGGCGTCGTCGGAGGCGATTCGGATGTCGGTGCCCATGGCCAGGCAGAAGCCGCCGCCGATGGCCGCGCCGTTGATGGCGCTGATCACCGGCTGATGCATGCGCTTGATGGTCAGCATCACGTTGTCCAGCAACGACATCGAGCGGCGCGCGATGCTGGTGCGCGTCAGCCCCTCCACCCCCGGCACCTTGCCCGCGTGCTGCAGGTCCGCGCCCGAGCAGAACCCGTGCCCGGCCCCGGTGAGCACCACCACCCGCACCTCGTTGTCGGCCGCCACCTCCTCGAGGGTTTCGCGCAGCGGCACCATCACGTCGAACGCCATGGCGTTCATCCGCTCGGGCCGGTTCAACGTGACCAGCGCGATCTGGGGACGCGGCTTCTCGACGAGCACAAACGACATCCGAACTCCTGACCAGGAAACTGTAACCTGTTTCAGAATCTACGCGAGAAGTCCAGCTCCGCACAGAAAAACGGACCCGCGATCGAGGATCGCGGGTCCGTTCGACGGCCGGCCGGGGGTTACTCGGCGGCCGGGAGGAGGGCGTCGGCGATGTCGGAGCTCGCCGTGTCGGAGGCTCCCAGCCAGACGTGGACGCGCTGGGCGACCTCGCCGGGGGTGAGGCCGAGTTCCTGGTGGATCTTGGAGCGCGAGGCGTGGTCCAGGAAGTGCTGTGGCACACCGAGATCGCGGGTCGGGACGTCGACGCCCATGCCGCGCAGACGCGCGGAGATGGTGGAACCGATACCGCCGTGCAGGCCGCTGTCCTCGAGGGTGACGACGAGACGGTGGTTGCCGGCCATCTTGACGACGGCGTCGGCTACCGGCAGCACCCAGCGCGGGTCCACGACGGTGACCGAAACCCCTTCGGCCTCCAGCAGATCCGCCACCTTCAGGGCGAGCTCCGCGAAGGGGCCGACCGCGATCAGCAGCACATCGGCGTGCACCGAATAGGAGGCGGCGTCCTGTACATCGGGCATGCGCAGCACATCCACGCCCTCGAAACGCTCGACGGCCGGAATCTCCTCGATGGCAGCGCCCTTGGGGAACCGGATCGCCGTCGGGCCGTCGCTGACGTGCAGTGCTTCCGCGAATTCCTCACGCAGCGTGGCCGCGTCGCGCGGGGCGGCCACCCGGATACCGGGGACGATGCCCAGCACCGAGAGATCCCACATGCCGTTGTGCGATGCGCCGTCGTCGCCGGTGATGCCCGCACGGTCCAGGACCAGGGTCACCGGCAGCTTGAGCAGCGCGACATCCATCAGCAGCTGATCGAAGGCCCGATTCAGGAACGTCGAGTAGATGGCGACGACCGGATGCAGGCCGCCCAGGGCCATCCCGGCCGCGGAGGTCATGGCGTGCTGTTCGGCGATGCCGACGTCGAACATGCGGTCCGGGAAGCGTTCCCCGAACGGCGACAGACCGGTCGGTCCCGGCATGGCGGCGGTAATGGCGACGATGTCGTCACGCTGCTCGGCCTGGGCGATCAGTTCCTTGGAGAACACCGAGGTCCACGAGGTTCCGGACGAACCGCCCAGCGGCTCACCGGTCTCCGGGTCGATCTGGCCGACCGAATGCATCTGATCGGCCACATGATCCACGGCGGGTTTGTACCCGCGGCCCTTCTGCGTCACCGCGTGCACGATGACCGGTCCGCCGAAGTCCTTGGCGCGCTTGAGCGCGGCCTCCAGCATCACCGGATCGTGCCCGTCGACCGGGCCCACGTACTTCATGCCCAGATCGCTGAACAGCTCCTGCGGCGCGACCGCGTCCTTGATCCCGGTCTTGATGGCATGCAGCATCGAGTACGCCGAATCCCCCACGCGCGGAATGCTCTGCACGATCCGCTTGGTGGCGTCGAGCGCGTGCTCGTAGGCGGGCTGGGTACGCAGACCGGCCAGTCGCTCGGCGAGGCCGCCGATGGTCGGCGCATAGGAACGGCCGTTGTCGTTGACCACCACGATGACCGAACGATCCTGGCCGGCGGCGATATTGTTCAACGCCTCCCAGCACATGCCGCCGGTCAACGCGCCGTCGCCGACGACCGCGACCACATGCCGCTTCTGCCGGGTCAGCGCGAACGCCTTGGCGATGCCGTCCGCGTAGGACAGCGAGGCCGAGGCGTGCGAGGACTCCACCCAGTCGTGGGCACTCTCGGCGCGGCACGGGTACCCCGACAGGCCGCCCTCTTTACGCAGCGTGTCGAACCCGTCCTTACGGCCGGTGAGGATCTTGTGCACGTAAGCCTGATGACCGGTGTCGAAGATGATCGGGTCGGCAGGCGAGTCGAAGACCCGGTGCAACGCGATGGTCAGCTCCACGACCCCGAGGTTCGGTCCCAGGTGCCCGCCGGTGACGGCGACCTTCCGCACCAGGAACTCCCGAATCTCCTCGGCCAGCTCGTGCAGCTCCGGTACCGACAGCCGACGCAGATCCTCGGGCATGTCGACCCGGGAAAGCACTCCCACGGCTATTGCTCCCTCCGGATGTCTCCTGTGATTGCAACAGTCTACGGAGCCCGTAGTGGACTCCGATGCCGGGAACGAAACGCCACCTGCGACATCCGTAACAGATGTGAGGCTGCACACACATTACGCCGGTTAGAGTGGCCGAGTGGTCCCCTCCGGCGGCGTCGTGGCCCGCATCATCGACGAAGTGTACGAGCTGTGCCGGGCCGACACGTCGGGAACGCTGGCCGACTACATTCCGGAACTCGCGGCGGTGCAACCCGATTCGTTCGGCATCTGTCTGGCTACCGCGGACGGTCGGGTGTACGGGAGCGGAGATCTGGACACCGCCTTCACGATTCAGTCGATCTCGAAGCCGTTCACATACGCGCTGGCCCTGGCCGATCGGGGCCCGGACGAGGTGTCGCGGCACATCGATGTGGAGCCGTCCGGGGAACCGTTCTACGAAATCAGTCTGGACCCCCAGACGCAGCGGCCCCGCAACCCGATGATCAATGCCGGGGCGATCGCGGCGGCCTCACTGATCAAGGGCACCGACGCTGCCGACCGGTTTGCCCGAATTCGACGGAGCTACAGCCGATTCGCCGGACGCGAACTCACCATGAACGAGGCGGTGTACGCCTCCGAGGCGCGCACCGGGTTCCGCAATCGCGCGATCGGGTTGCTGCTGCGCGGCGCGGGCATCGTCGACATCGATCCGGACGAAGCGGTCGACACCTATTTCCGGCAGTGCTCGATCGACGTCACCGTGCGCGATCTCGCGGTGATGGCCGCGACCCTGGCCAACAACGGCATGAATCCGCTGACCCATGAACGCGCGCTGACCCGGCCGTTGGTCGAGCAGGTGCTCTCGGTCATGACCACCTGCGGCATGTACAACTCGGCGGGCGAATGGGTGACCACGGTCGGACTGCCCGCGAAAAGCGGTGTGGGCGGCGGCATCCTGGCCGTGCTGCCCGGGCAGATCGGCATCGCCGTGTACTCCCCGCGCCTGGACGCGCACGGCAGCAGCGTGCGCGGGGTGAAGGCGTGCCGGGAACTGTCCGATCGCCTGGGCCTGCACTTCCTGCACGTGACCCGGGCCGCGCACACCGCGATTCGCGCCGCCTACTCGGTGGCCGAAGCCCCCTCCCGGCTGCGCCGCGACGCCGATGAAATGGCCGTATTGCACGAATTCGGTGACCACGCGCGGATCTTCGAGCTGCACGGCGACCTCTTGTTCGCCGGTGCGGAATCGGCGGTCCGCGCCGCCGAGGAGACCCCCGGCGAGCTCGAGGCGCTGGTCCTGGACCTGCGCGAGGTCGGCGATGTCAGCCCGGTCGCCATCCGCATGCTCAACGACCTCGAGGCCGCGCTCGCCGCCACCGGTTGCCGGGTGGCCCTGGTCGATCCGGACGCCAAGCTCGGGCATCTGGTATCCAGCCTGGATCCCAAGGATCCGCGCGGGCGGGTGTTCGTCGACCGCGACGCCGCCACCGAATGGTGCGAAGAGCTCATCCTCGAGCGGCATCGCCCACCCGGCCAGGAGTGTCCGGCCGCGCTGACCATCGACGAACATCCCGCGCTCGCCGATCTGCCCGATGACGAACGCGCCCGGCTGGCAAAGGAATTCGAGACCCGCACCATCGCCCGCGGCGAGCTCATCGTCGCCCGCGACAGTCCCCGCAGCGGCCTGTTCCTGATTCTCGACGGCCGGGTCCGCTTCACCTTCACCGACCGCGACAACCGCCGCCACCGCCTCATCACCCTCACGCCGGGGCTGTCGTTCGGTGAGACCTCCATGCTCGCGGATGTGCCGTTCGCCAATGACGTGCACGCCGAAACCATGGTCCGGGTGGCCGTCCTGTCCCCCGCCCGCTTCGACGCCCTGACCGCCCAGGCACCGGAAGCCAAACTGGCTCTCCTGCAACGCCTGGCCGCGACCGCCTACACCCAGGCCGACGCCGCCCTCCGCTCGGTCGCCACCCATCCCTCGCTGTGAGCGTGCTGGAACGGCTCGCGGCCGCCGCCTACACCCAGGCCGATGCCGCCGTGCGCGCGGTTGCTGCGCACGGCGGCATCTGACCACGACGGGAGACCTTCGTCCGACACCCCTCGGTTGGTCGCACGAGGTCTCCCGAAGTTCTTCGGACAGAATGATTTCGGGTCAGCGGTAGCCGTACTCCTGCCAGCGGTCCAGGACGCGCTGCTGGATCTCTTCGGGCCAGCCGTTCTCGAAGCTGCCCTTGATCGGGCGGCGACCGGCGGGGAAATGGTCGGCGAGCAGGCAGTTGTAGATGACCTTGCCCGCCTTGAAGGAATGCGACTCCTCCGGGGAGAGGTAGACCGCGAGCTGGTCGGAAATCGCTGGCGGGTAATGGAATTCGCCACGGTCGATATCGGGATGCGAGCGAGTGGCGAAGGCCCACACCACCTCGTCGAGGTTGGTGATGTCGACGTCGTCCTCGACGACGAGGATCTTGGGCGCGTTCACCGAGGGCTTGCCCGTGAAGATGATCTTCGCGATCTGGTCGACCAGTTCGTGCGAGCCGAGGCCGGTGGTCTCGTGCCAGTCCTGCTTCACCGCGAGGGTCAGCCAGTGCACGGCCGCCTCGAAGTTGTACCAGGCCGAGGAGATCGGCAGTCCGGCCTGCCGCAGCAGGTAGAGGATCTCGGCGGCACTGGTGGTGCCGATGATGGTGTGGTCCTCCTCCACCGGCGGGCCCGCGGCCACGGTCGGCTGGATCGCACCGTCGCGGTAGGTGATGGCGGAGACGTGGAAGACCTGCTTGAGGCTGGCCTCGGTGGCGTTGTAGCCGGGGAATTCGTTGAACGGGCCCTCCATGACCGTCTCGTCGAGGGCGATGTGGCCCTCGATGACGATCTCGGCGGTCGCGGGGACCAGCAGGTCGACGGTCTCGGCGGGCACCAACTCCAAGCCCTCGCCGAAAAGCGCGCCCAGGAAATGGGTTTCGTCCTCGCCCTCGGGAATCGGCATGCCGCCCACCCACGGCAGGCCCGGCTCCACGCCGATGGCCAGCGCGATCGGCATGGGCTTGCCGACCTCGGTCCACTTCGAGCGGATGATGCCCAGGTGCTGCGGGCCGGGGATCAGGCAGGCCAGGGTGTTGCGGTCGTGGATCATCATGCGGTTGATCGACCAGTTGGTCCACGAGCCGTCAGGGGTCTTGACGATGTTCATCCCGTAGGTCTGGATGTAGCGGCCGCCGTCATTGCCGTGCAGCTTCGGGGTCGGGAACGCGAACAGGTCGATCTCGTCGCCGAGCTTGACGTTCTGCTTGCAAGGCGCGTCCGCGCGGTCCACCACCACCGGCGGGATACCCGGCTTGGCACGGGCGTCGGCCAGCGCCTCCACGATCTGCTGACCGCTGGCGTCGGCCGGGAGGCCCAGCGCCAGCGCGATGCGCGCCAGCCGGTGCTCCGGACCCGAGAGCGCACCCGGCGCGCCCAGCACGCGGAACCCGCTGTCCTGGTAGTCGGTGATATTGGTGAACAGCGGCGCGGGGGCCTTCAGGTCGTAGGAGCGGCGAATGATCGCGCCCAGCTCCATATTCCAGTCGACCTCGGTGTCGATCTGCTGGATCTCGCCGATCGCGGTCAGCGCGTCGATGAATTCCCGCAAGCTCTTCAGGTGGGCCACAGCCTGTTTCACTTTCCTTCGATCGGAGATTCGCCCCAGCGGGGCAGGTCGGGGACGTCGATGCCGAGCAGGTCCAGGGCGCGGCCGGCGGTGTGGTCGACGATGTCGGCGACCGATTCGGGATTGAGATAGAAGGCGGGCACCGGCGGCATCACGATGCCGCCCATCTCGGTGACCGCGGTCATGGCGCGCAGATGCGCCCTGGTGAGCGGGGTTTCGCGAACCATGAGCACCAGGCGGCGACGCTCCTTGAGGGTGACGTCGGCGGCGCGGGTGAGCAGGTTGTCGTTATTGGCGTAGGCGACCGCCGACAGCGTGCGAATCGAGCAGGGGGCCACGATCATTCCGGCAGTCCGGAACGAGCCCGACGCGATGGCCGCGCCGATATCGGCAGGCCGATAGCTGACATCGGCCATGGCCGCGAGATCGCCTGCGCTGAGCCCGGTTTCATAGGCCCGGGTCTGCTGCCCGGCCGGGGTCACCACCAGGTGCGTCTCCACCCCCGCCTTGCGGGCCAACTCCAGCACCCGCACCCCGTACGCGATACCCGTCGCGCCGCTGATGCCCACCACCAAACGCCGCACACCACTCACCGAACAAGGATCGGGCACCGCCGGTTGGCCATCAACGGCGAAATCCGCGAGAATCGATAAGAAATGCTAATCGAAGACTCTGTGCGGGATACCCGCGTCGATCCGGCCGAATTGGAAGCCTTCGTGGTGCTGGCCGAAGAACTGCACTTCGGGCGCACCGCGATGCGGCTGGGAGTGTCCCAGCCCCGGGTGAGCCAGTTGATCCGCAGCCTGGAACGACGCATCGGCCGCCGCCTGGTGGAACGCACCAGCCGCCGCGTCACGCTCAATCCGCTGGGCGAGCAACTGCTCTCCCGGGTCCGGCCCGCCTTCGAGGACCTGCAGCGGGCCATGACCGAAACCCGGACGCTGGCAAGGGGATTGCGGATCGGCTTCCTCGGGCCGTACGGGTCCACACTGGATGCGCCGCTGGCCGGGTTCCGGGCCCGGCATCCGCATTGCACGGTCACGCTGACCCAGATCGCGTGGACCGATATCTACGGGCCGCTGCGCCGCGGCGAAGTCGATCTGCAGATCTCACTGACCCCGATCGAACAGCCCGACCTGACCGTGGGTCCCGAGGTCGGCGAGTTCCCCCGGCTGCTCGCCATCGCCCGGCGGCATCCGTGGGCCGCGCGCGCGAGCCTCGATGTCGAGGATCTGGCCGAATTGCGGGTCATCGGGCCGCATCCGGATGTGAGCCCCGAATTCGCTCGCGGTTTCTGGCCGCCCGCCGTCACGCCCAGCGGTCGCCCGATCCCGGCCGCGCCGCCCGCCCGCACCGAACCCGAGATGCTCTCCGCTGTCGCCCACAATGACGCGGTGTTCGCGACCACCACCGCCATGCCCACCTATTTCACCCATCCGGAGGTGGCATTCGTGCCGCTCACCGGGCTGGCCGCGGCCCGGGTGCGGCTGGTGTGGCGCAATCGGACCGACAATCCCAAGGTCGCCGAATTCGCCGCGCTGGCCGCCGAGACCTCCCGGCCGGGACTACGTCAGCCGACGTAGCGAGGATTACGTCGACGCGTGCAGGCACGCCGTCGCGAACGGGCCTACGCTGGCGGACAACGAGATTCCCTTCTGCTCTAGGCCGGATGTCATGACCGATTTCGATCCTGCGGTCTACGGACCGCCCGATGTCCGCGTCGGCACCGCGGAACGTGAACGAGCCGCCGCCGCGCTGGGAGACCACTTCGCGGCCGGCCGTCTGGATGTCACCGAATACGACGACCGGGTGAGCCGGGCGTACGCCGCCAAGACCGCGGGTGAGCTCGCGGTGCTGTTCGGCGATCTGCCCCGCCCGCAGCCGGTCACCCCGCAGATCCTCACCCCGCCACCGATGCCGCGCCGCCCACCGCCGTTCGCCCCGATCGCGCTGATCGTGGCGTTGATCTTCGCGATCGCGTTCGCGGTGGCCACCCACTTCTTCCCGTTCTTCCTGTTCCCACTCGTGTTCTTCCTGTTCGCGCGCGGTCGGCGCGGCTGGGGGCCGCGCGGATTCGGGCCGTCCTACGGCTCCCGGCGCTACCGGATGTGAGGGTTAGGCGATACCTCCGCATTCGCTCCGGCCGTGCGCGGGCTAAGGGCGGCTACGCCGTCAGCGCCCATTAGGGTGGAGGGATGGGCGTCATAGGCGAACTGTTCCCCGGTAAGAAGCTCGAAGACGACAGCAGCGAGGCTGGCGACGGCCAGCAGCACAAGCCGCGGCTGGCCATCGATCTCGACGCGGGTGTGATCACGCTGTCGCCTCGGGCCACCCCGCCGAACCCGGAGCCGGAAACTCCCGCCTCGCAGGGCTAGTGCACACCCGATAGGGTGACCAGGCGTGACGGACAATAACGATCACTGGTCCAACCCGTACGGATCGCCGAATCCCGGCCAGCAGGCGTGGGGGCATCCGGATGCGGGACAACAGGTCTGGGGTCAGCCGCAGACCGGAGCCCAGCCGATCGAGTATCCGGGCTACGCGCAGCAGCCGGGATATCAGCCCGCGCCGCAGCCGGGATACCAGCCGACACAGCAGTACTACCCCGGGCAGCCGGACCCGAATTACCCGCCCGGCTACCCGCCGAATTATCCAGGGCAGCAACCGATTCCCGGTTACGGTCCGACGCCGCCCCCCGGCGGGCCGAACCGGACCTGGCTCATTCTCGGTGCCCTGGTGGCGGTCGTCGTCCTGGTCGGCGGTGGTCTCGCGGCTTACCTGCTGACCCGCGACGACTCCACCACCACCGCCGCGCCGTCCACCACCGCGAGCGCGGCCCCGACCGGCAAGCCCACCCCCTCGAAGGGTCCGTCCACCTCCGGGGCGCCCAAGGCCGGAGCCACCACCGTGGTCGCCCCGTCGCTGGGCATCAGCTACGACGTGCCGAGCGGCTGGACCATCGCCGCACCGACCGAGACCTCCATGCAGACCGGCACCGACGGCACCCTGTTCGGCTACGCCAAATCCAGTGAGGGACAAGACTACTGCCCCGGCTCCGCCTACCGGGCCCTGGCGTTCGTGGCCCAGGTCGACGGCGTCACCGACCTCGGAGCCGCCGCCACCAAGGCGACCAAGATTTCCGTGGAGAGCGGCTACGACGACCCCAAGGGCGGCTCACCCGGCACCCCAACCGCGGTCACCACCAAGAGCGGCATCGCCGGCCAGCAGGTGGAAGCCTCCGGCCCGTGGAAGCCCACCCTCTCCGGTTGCACCGCCAACGCCTACTCCGTCTACACCTTCGCCTTCACCGGCCCCCGCAACGCCACCCTGGCCATCGTCGTCGAAGCCGACCGCGGCACCACCGGCGAACTCGCCGCCGACCAGGCCAAGGCCCTGATCGCGAGCGTGCGCACCTCGTAGGAGCTCAGTCCAGCAGCCGGACTCGTTCCATGATCAGATCCCGCACGCCTCGGTCGAGCAAACGCCGCGAAGTCGGACCGACAAGGTAAGCGGTGAAGGTGCCGTCGGATTCGGCAACGATCTCGACACTCTTGTCGGACAACGGGATCGGCGTGCTGACCGGATCCGTGCGCGGCGGTACCTCACCGGTGAACGGCCTGGTCACCCCGGTGTGGGTGTCGACCGAGAAGCGTCCCTGCGCGCAATCCAGCACGAGGCTCGCACGCACACCCACCGCTGCGATTCCGGTGCAATCCTGACGATCGATGGTGGTCAGCATTCGTGGAATCTGATCGATGACCGGCGGTGGCGACGGATTCCCGCCGGGGTAGATGCCCACCCCCATGATCTGGTCGGGCGCACGCCAGAAGGCGACATCCGGGTAGAAACCCCGGTAGGAATCCATGCTCAGCCCGAACGCGCGTGGACAGCCGCCGCAGGCGATGCTTCCGAAGGACTCGCCATCCCAGATCCCGGTGATCGCACCACCGGAAACCCCATACACGGCATCGGAGTCGGAGAACCAGTCGATTCGTGGATCGTCGCCGTCCCGCAGTGGAGCGGGCTCACGGTGTATGACGCCGCGCTCATCGCCCAGCACGATCTGCCGGTCGGTCCGGTAGGCGAATTTCAGTGGTTCATAGGCATTCCTGGGGTGCCCGTTGCGTTCCGGATGCTCCCAGGCATCCAATCCAGCCCCTTCGGTGGTCAACCACAATGCCCCGCACCCCACCAGGATGGCCAGAGCCGCCAGGACGGCCCCCACCCGCTGCACCCTCCGCATGTCACCAATCTAGCGGCGCGCCAACCCAATAGACTGGGCCGATGCCGCTCGTCGAGGTGACCTACAATCCGGAACTGCCCGAGACCGTGCTGCGTGAGCTGGGGGAATGGCTGCCGCATCTGGTCTCGACGGCGGTCGAATGCCCGGAGGAGCCCTATGACGGGGATCTGCAGCCCGGGGATGTGGAGATCCGGTTTCGGGAGTTGGGGAAGTTCGATCGCAGTGGGATGGATCTGGTGATCGAGGTGCGGTCGAAGTACTTCGCGAGCCGGGCGGAGAATCGGCAGGAGCGGTGTGATCGGATGCTGGCCGATATCGAGAAGTTCGTGGACGCGAATATCGGTGTCTACCTGACGCTTCCGGTCGCGGCATGGGCGCAGAGCGAGTAGTTCACTCCTCCCCCGCGTTGCGGTGGCGGTGCCACTTCCAGTAGATCAGCGCGAGGACGGCGAGGATCGGGACGATGATCAGCAGGTCGTTGTCGACGCGTTTGAGGATGGCCGTGAACGACTCACCGATCAGGTAGCCGCACAGCACCAGCACCGAACCCCAGATGATCGCGCCCACCGCGCTGGCCAGCACGAAACGACGAAAAGGCATGGGAGACATGCCGACCAGCTCCGGCAGCATGGTGCGGAAGAAGGTACTGAAGCGGCCCACCAGGATCGCCCAGCCGCCGTGGCGCTGCAGGAAATCCCCGGCCTTGGTGAGGTTGTCGCGGTAGCGGTTGAAGATCTTCCACTCCAGTACCCGGGTGCCGTAGACGCGGCCGATCCAGTAGCCGATGCTGGCCCCGACGAGCGCGGACGCGATGACCAGGGCCAGCGTGGTGACGATGCTGAGGTGCCCGCGGCTGGCGGCCACGCCCGCGAGGATCGCGGCGGTGTCGCCGGGCACCAGCAGGCCGAAGACCATCGCCTCCTCGGCGATCACCAGCAGCGCGACGACGACATAGGTCCAGATCGCGGGGAAGCTCAACACTCGCTGCACGATCGAGTCCATGCCGCCGACGCTAACCGCCCGACCGGTCCTCATTCCGCCGACACACCGGTCGTTTCCTAGCTCTACCTCCGATTTCAATCAATGATTGAAATACCGATTGAAACGTGTTTCACTGCTCTGCATGGTCGAGAAGCTGGCGGCGGGAACCCGCGAACGATTGCTGGCGGCAGCCGAGCAACTGCTGCTGATCGAGTCCTACGACGAGGTCTCGGTACGGGCCGTGTGCGCGCAGGCCGGAGCCAATCCAGCGGCGGTGCACTATCACTTCGGCTCCAAGGAGGCGCTCGTCGGCGCGCTCATCGAGGCACGGCTCGGGCCGCTGTGGGCCGACGGCATGGCGCGGGCCAAGGGCGGGCGCGATTCGGTGCCCGAGGTGGTCGACACCATCCTCGCGCCGTTCCTCGAACTGGCCGCGGATCCCCTGGGGCGCTTACACCTTCGACTGCTGGCACGTTTCGTGCTGGGCCGCCACCTGACCACCTGGCAGGGGCCCTGGTTCCGGATGGAGAACTGGGCTCCCCTGCTGCCCGAGCTCAGCCCGGCCACCGCCAAGCGACGCTGGATGCTGGCCTTCGACCTGATCATCATGCGGTTCGGCACACCCGAGCTCGACGAGCACGGCATGCCCGGACCCGCGCTGACGGCCCTGCGCGACTTCGTGGTGGCCGGACTCACCGCACCGGGAGAACATTCATGAACGACCTCTTCACACCGGCGAAACTCGGCCCGATCACCTTGCGCAACAGGGTGATCAAGGCCGCCACCTTCGAGGGACGTACCCCGGAGGCGCTCGTCACGCCCGAGCTGATCGAGTTCCATCGCGAGGTCGCCGCGGGCGGGGTGGGCATGACCACGGTCGCCTACTGCGCGGTCGCGCCCGGTGGGCGCACCGACCGGCATCAGATCTGGATGCGCCCGGAAGCCGTTGCGGGACTGCGGGAACTGACCGACGCCGTGCACGCCGAGGGTGCGGCCGCCAGCGCCCAGCTCGGGCATGCCGGGCCGGTCGCCAATGCCGCCTCCAATCGTGCGCCCGCGCTCGCGCCGAGCAGGCTTTTCAGCCCGTTGAGCATGCAGGCCATGCACGTTCCCGGCGACACCGAGATCCGTGAACTCATCGCAGCACACGCCGAGGCGGCACTGCTGGCCGAACAGGCCGGGTTCGACGCGGTCGAAATCCATTTCGGCCACAACTATCTGGTGAGCTCGTTCCTGAGCCCGCTGCTCAACCGGCGGCGCGACCGGTGGGGCGGCTCGCTGACCAATCGGGCCCGGCTGGCACGCGAAATCGCCTGCGCAGTAGGGGAAGCCGTAGGCGGGCGGCTCGCGGTGACCGCCAAACTGAATATGGAGGACGGCCGCCGTGGCGGTCTCACCGTCCCCGAGAGCGTTCAGGTCGCCGCCTGGCTGGAAGCCGACGGCGCACTCGACGCGCTCGAATTGACCGCGGGCAGTTCACTGCTCAACCCGATGCTGCTGTTCCACGGCGACGCACCGCGCAAGGAATTCGCCGAGGTCCTCCCCGGCCCCGCCCGCCTCGGCTTCCGCGCGGTCGGCCGCGCCTTCCTGAAGGAATACCCATATCAGGAGGCCTACCTCCTGGACCGCGCCCGCCACTTCCGCCGCGAACTGACCATGCCGCTGATCCTGCTCGGCGGCATCACCAACCTCGACACCATGACCCTGGCCCGCACCGAAGGCTTCGACTTCGTAGCCATGGGCCGCGCCCTACTCCGCGAGCCGAACCTGCTGCGCCGCATCGAATCCGATGCAACCACCCGTTCCGCCTGCGTGCACTGCAACAAGTGCATGCCCACCATCTACACCACCACCCGGTGCGTGTTCCGCCCCGACCAAACCGCCATCGACTTCGACGGCGTCCGGCGCGCGTGAGCAACACCACCCCCGAGACCCCACCACATCCGTCAGCACGAAACCCCTCATCCCGGCGTGCTTTCAGCCGGGATCCACACGGTCGGAGTGGATTCCGGCCAAAAACGCGCCCGAATGACGAGGGCGGCTCGGCGCGCCCCGCCCGGCACGGTCCACCGGTCGGCTGACACGGCCGCTCTGCCTGCCCTCTCGGCCAGGTCGGAGTGCGCGGCCCGCCCAGCAGGGAGTGGCCGGAATATCTTGGGCTGCCGCGGATTCGGCGGCCGACAATGAGAATCGAGGAGCAATCGTGAGTGGAAGACTGGACGGGCGGGTCGCGCTGATCAGCGGGGCGGCATCGGGGATGGGGGCCTCGCATGCGCGGGCGTTCATCGCCGAAGGGGCGTCGGTCATCCTCGGAGACATCGCCGATGAAGCGGGCGCGAAGCTGGCGGCGGAACTCGGCGACGCGGCGGCGTTCGTCCATTTGGATGTCACCCGTGCCGACGAGTGGGCGACGGCCGTGGCCACCGCGGTCGAGCGGTTCGGCAAGCTCGACGTGCTGGTCAACAATGCGGGGATTCTCGACTTCGGGCCGCTGGGAACCTATTCCGAGGAGCAGTGGCAGCGGGCGCTGGCTATCAATCTGACCGGGCCGTTCCTGGGATTGAGCGCCGCACGCGACGCGCTGGTGGCGGCACGGCCCGCGTCGGTGGTGAACATCTCCTCGGCCGCCGGGATCCAGGGCGTGCCGGGCGCGCACGGGTACACCGCCTCGAAATTCGGGGTGCGCGGGCTCACCAAGTCCGCGGCGCTCGAGCTCGCGCCGCACGGGGTGCGCGTGAATTCCGTGCACCCGGGCGGGATCCTGACCCCGATGATCGGGGTGCCCGAGGGCACCACCGTCAATCGTGACGCGAATCCGCTGGCCCGCCTCGGCGCGCCCGAGGAAGTGACGGCGCTGGTCGTGTTCCTCGCCGGCCACGAATCCAGCTACTGCAATGCGGCCGAATTCGTGGTCGACGGCGGGATGACGGCCGGACGCCCGGTCTGAGACCTACGGCTTGTAGGTCGCACTACTGCTTGTAGGTGGCGAGGAAGCGGCCGATGCGTTCGATGATGGCTTCGAGCTCATCGGCATGCGGCAGCGTCACGATCCGGAAGTGGTCGGGGCGCGGCCAATTGAAGCCGGTGCCCTGCACGATGTGGATCTTCTCGCGCAGCAGCAGATCCAGGACGAACTGCTCGTCATTGTGGATCTGGTACATGTTCAGGTCGATGCGCGGGAAGGCGTACAGCGCGCCCTTGGGCTTCACACACGAGATGCCCGGAATCGCGTTGAGCGCCTCCCACGCCCGATCGCGCTGCTCGCACAGCCGGCCGCCGGGCATGGTCAGGTCGTAGATGCTCTGATGCCCGCCGAGTGCGGCCTGAATCGCCTGCTGCGCAGGCACATTCGCGCACAGGCGCAGCCCGGCCAGCATGGTCAGGCCCTCGATATAGTTCTCGGCGTGCTCGATCGGGCCGGTGATCGCCAGCCAGCCGCCGCGGAAACCGGCGGCGCGGTAGGACTTCGACAGCCCGGAGAAGGTGAGGCACAACAGATCCGGGGCCAGCGACGCGGTCGCGGTGTGGGTCATGCCGTCGTAGAGGATCTTGTCGTAGATCTCATCGGAGAACACCACCAGGTTGTGGCGGCGGGCGAGCTCGAGCATCCCCTTGACCACCTCCGGCGCGTACACCGCGCCGGTGGGGTTGTTCGGGTTGATGATGACCAGCGCGCGGGTGCGATCGGTGATCTTGGCTTCGATATCGGCGAGATCCGGCATCCAGTCCGCGCCCTCGTCACAGATGTAGTGCACCGGGCGGCCGCCGTTGAGCGCGGTGGCGGCGGTCCAGAGCGGGAAATCCGGTGCGGGAACCAGGACTTCATCGCCGGTCTCGAGCAGCGCGGTCATCGCCATCATGATGAGCTCGGAGACGCCGTTGCCCAGGAAGACCTGTTCGACGTCGAGTTCGGTCAGCCCGAGCGTCTGGTAGTACTGCACCACCGCGCGCCGCGCCGAGAGCAGCCCCTTGGACGAGGAGTAGCCGCTGGACTGCGGCAGATTGCGGACCATGTCCTGCAACAGCTCGGCGGGTGCCTCGAAGCCGAAGGTCAGCGGGTTGCCGGTATTGAGCTTCACGACGTGATGCCCCTCGGACTCCAGCCGTGCGGCATGCTCGGCGACCGGCCCGCGGATCTCGTAGGACACGCCCGCCAGCTTGCTCGACTGCTTCACCTGCATGAACGACCCCTTCTCGGTGTGGTTGTCGCACACTCTACTTGGAATTTCCAAGTTTGCACTTTGTTTTTCCAAGTTGTTGGTTACAGTGGAATCGTGCCACGCCGAAGCTACGACCACTACTGCACCGTGAGCCGCGCCCTCGACATCGTCGGCGACCGCTGGAACCTCTTGGTGGTCCGCGAATTGTGTTCGGGCCCCCGCCGCTACAGCGACCTGTTCGCCGACCTCCCCGGCATCAGCACCGACGTCCTGGCCGCCCGCCTCAAGGACCTCGAACGTGACGGGATTCTCACCAAGCGCCGAGTCGGGCCCCGCGCAGGCACCGCCCTCTACGAACTCACCGAATCCGGAACCGCGCTCCGCCCCGTCCTGGACTCACTGTCCGCCTGGGGCACCGGCCAACTCGGCGAACAGCGCGCCACCGACGCGGTCCGCGCACACTGGTTCGCGCTGCCGCTGGGCCGGGCCGTGGCCGACCTCGTGCCCGCCGGCACGGTCACGGTGCACATCGGAGACACGGTGCTGCACTACGTGATCGGCGAATCCGGCATCACCCACCACGACGGTTCGGCCGAACACCCCGACCTCGAACTGCGCCTCACCCTCGCCGAGGCCGGCGAGATCGCGACCGGAGCTCGCACCCTCGCCACCACCCTCGAAGACCCCGTCGCCTGACCGAAACGCAGCCCCGGCGTCGGTAGCATCGGCTGGGTTGTGGTCGGATCGATCGAGGAGGAACCCGTGAGCAGCGAGAACGGTATCGGCACGATCACGATGATCGGATCGGGTGCGGCCAGTGCTACTCCCGACATTATGCGGGTGTCGCTGTCGGTGGAGACTCGGGCCGACAGTGTGGCCGCGGCGTATGCGCAGGCTGGGGTGCGGGCCGATGCGGTGATCGGGTCGTTGCGGGCCGATGGGGTGGCCGGGCGGGATATCAATACCAGTGGGCTGACGGTGCGGGCCGATACCGTGTGGACGGACGGGAATCGGGAGAAGCTGGTCGGGTATATCGCGGGGACGTCGTTGACGGTCACGTTGCGGGAGATCGCCGAGGCAGACGGGGAGGCGAAGTCCGAGGGTGGGCCTGCGGAGATCATTGCGCACGCGGTGACGGCCGGGGGTGACGATGTGCGGCTCGGTGGGCTGACGCTCGCCGTCGCCGATGAGGAGATCTTAATGGTCGGGGCGCGGAACGCGGCCTGGGATCATGCGCTGGGCAAGGCGGAGCAGTACGTGTTCCGGGCGGGGCGGACGCTCGGGCCGGTGCTCGAGATCACCGAGAACGTTTCCGGGCCGATTCCGCAGCCGCGCATCGCGTTTGCCGCCGAGAAGATGGCCGACTCGGCGGGCGCGCTGCCGGTGCAGCTGGGTGAGAGTGAAGTGTCGGCGAGTATCCGCGTCACCTGGCAGCTGGCCTGACCTCTTACAACTCGACCTTGCCCAACAGCCAGGCCGCCCGGGTTTCGGTGAGCTGGACGCGAAACCGGGTGGCGTCGGCGCGGGTTCGATGCGGGAAGGGGTCGTCGACGGCCATTTCCCGCAGGTCGTGCAGCAGCCGGGTGCCGGCGGCGATGCTGACGCGGCCGGTGTCGACCAGGTGGCGCACATTGCGGGCCTCGTCGAGGTCGCCGGTCCCGGCCGCATACGCCGTGATCTGCCGCAGCGCGGCACGCAGCCGCTTCTCACAGGCCGAGAACCGTTCGCGTTCATAATGTTTGACCGCCTGGCGCAGATGGTCGAGCGCGGTCTGCTGGCCGCGCACCTCCAGCTCGGTCGCAAGCAGGGCCACCCGCTCGCTCAGCCGCACCGGCAACCACGGGGTGGGTTTCAACCGGCAGCGCACCTCACCGTCGGGTCCCGTCGCACCCGCCCGATCGAGCTTCATCCGATAGCCGTCCGCCAACAGCGCGCCCCGCAATCCCGCCAACCAGGCCGGAAGCTGCTTGCGCGCCAAGGATTCTCCACGCAGGAACCGCGCCACCGTCACCTCGACCAGATCCAGCAGCGCCCGGTCCGCCTGCGCATCACCCTCCGACGCCGCCACCCGCGCCCCGTACACGGGCGTCACCAGCCGCCCCCAATAACTATCCGCATTCACCCACAACTCGGCCCGATACCCCGGCCGCTTGAGATCCACCCCCAACAGCAACGCCTCGAGCGAGTGAAACCGCGACTGATCCCCATAAATCAACTCGACCACCGACGCCACAGTCGGATCCGACAACGTAGTCACGGGCTACATCTTGGCGCACCCCGAATCCGGCGGGCCGCCAACCCATCCGCTGTCGCCATCACGCCAATGGCTGCGGGGTGATGTGCTGCATGACAGGACAAGGTGTACTCAGCGCGGTAATTCGGACAAAATTCCGCGCTGAGTACACCTTGATCTTGAAAACCCTTCCTCAGCGCTCCAGCACCGCGACGCATTCCACGTGATGAGTACCCGGGAAGGCGTCGAAGACACGCAGGGCGGCGGGCTCGTAGCCTGCGGCGCGATAGAGGCCCACATCGCGGGCGAAAGCGGCTGGGTCACAGCCGATATGGATGATCCGGCGGGGAGAACGCTCACTCAGCGCGGTGATCACTTCCTTGCCCGCGCCCGCACGCGGCGGGTCCAGGACGACCACATCCGGTGCGGCATCGGGCTGTTCGTGAATCCACCGCTCGACCCGCGCAACCGTCAGATCCACCCACGGCATATCCCGCAGCGCGCCACGGCCTTCGGTCACCGCGTCGCGCGCGAACTCGACACCGTGCACCAGACCGGCCGCGCCCACCTGCCCCGCGAGCCGAGCCGCGAAGACTCCGACACCGCAGTACAGATCCCACACCAGTGCACCGGGCGCGGCCTGCGCCCACTCCGCTACGACATCCGAATAGGTCTGCGCCGCACCGTAATGCGGCTGCCAGAACCCCGTGGCCGACACCTCCCAGCGTCGCTCGGCGACATACTGCACGGCCCGCCCGGTGCCATCGATCACCCGCTCGTCGCGCGCACCGTGCGCTGCCGCCCGCCGCGCGGCGGTACTGCCCCGGTCCCCGCCACGCCGCCCGGAAGCGCCCGCGCCCTTTCCGCTTTCGTGCCGCTGACCACCTCGACCGCGGCGGTCGCCACGCTCGTCCGCGGCCGGAGCCACCTCCACGAGATGCCGCATCCCGTCACCATCCACGGCGACAACGAGATCCGCACCGGGCGTCCACTTCCGCTCGGCAATCCCCTCCATCGCCCCCGCCATCGGCTGCGGGCACCGCAGATCCGTGATCACCTCGGTACTGCGATACCGGTGCACCCCGGCCCGCCCATCCGAGTCCACCGTCAACCGAACCCGGCTCCGCCAGCCACCCGCGTACGCATCCGCCGACCGCGAGCCACCGAGGCTCGGCAACTCGCTGCCCGCGCGCGAGGCAGCCACAACAGCGCCACCGATCGCCACCGGACCCTGCGCAGCGCCCACGGTCGAGTCCGCGCCAACCGTCAACGTACGAGCCAAATGTGTAGCCACCCCGCCGATTCGGCCGGGCGCGACACTGCCGGAGTGTTCGCCACCGAACGACTCGGCCGCTACCGAGGTGCCAGCGGAGATCCCACCTCTGGTGGAGCCATCGGCGAGCGACTCAGCCGCATCGGCGGCGGAGGACCCGGCCCCAACCGCGGTGTCGGCAGACGCCCCAAGCTCAGTCGCAGCGTCGGCAGACGACCCACCCGGAGTCGCGGACGACTCGCCCCTCGTTGCGGGATCGGCGGCGGCCGGAGTGGCGCTGCCGGTTGCGGACTCGCCGGTTGCGGCGAGCAGTGTCGAGGTCAGGCGGGCCGATACGCCGCCGACTCGGCCTGGGCTCAGCAGTCGCTGGCCCGGCGTCCGTTCGGCGGGGTCCGCCGGGTGGGTAGGCAATACGATCCCGCCTGCCATCGCATCCCGCTGCGCGGCAACGCCGCCCGGCAGGCCGACAGGTGCCGCGATCGATTCGACGATGAAGTCGGGTTCCCAGTTCGCCAGGCGGCGCAGTTGTTCGGCGACGACCTGGTGTTTGAGGTCGCGTTGGGCGGCGGGGGTGGCGAAGGTGAAGTCGCAGCAGCCGGCGCCGCCCGGGCCGGAGACCGGGCAGGTGGCGGGGACGCGGTCGGGGGAGGGTTCGAGGATGTCGATGGCGTCGGCGCGGCAGAAGGAGCCGCCGCGGTCCTCGGTGATCTGGGCGCGGACGAGTTCGCCGGGGAGGCCGTGGCGCACGAACAGGACGCGGCCCTCGTGGCGGGCGACGCAGAAGCCGCCGTGGCCGGGCGGGCCGAGGCGGACCTCGAAGATCTGCCCGTACCAATCGGATCCGGCGCTCATCGCTCGTCTCCGAAGCCGCGGCGGATATTGCCGGGCGCGTTCGCGACGCGACCGGGGCGGGCGCGGCCCGCCGAGGACGACAGCTGCCACGGGACGCTGGTCACCATGACACCGGGCTCGAACAACAGACGTCCCTTCAGCCGCAGCGCACTCTGGTTGTGCAGCAACTGTTCCCACCAGTGGCCGACCACATACTCGGGAATGAACACGGTGACCACGTCTCGCGGGGAGTCGCGACGCACCCGCTTCACGTAATCCACCACCGGCTTGGTGATCTCGCGATACGGCGACTCGATCACCTTGAGCGGCACCGAGATATCGCTGTCCTCCCATTGCCGCACCAACGCACGGGTATCGGGCTCGTCCACATTCACGGTGATCGCCTCGATGGTGTCGGGTCGGGTGGCACGGGCATAGGCCAGGGCGCGCTTGGTCGGCAGGTGCAGCTTGGACACCAGCACGATGGAGTGGGTGCGGCTGGGCAGCACGCCGTCCCATTCGGTCTCGTCGAGCTCCTGCGACACCGTGTCGTAGTGGCGGCGAATGAGTTTCATCAATCCGAAGATGGCAGCCATGGTGACGATGGCGATCCACGCGCCCGCCAGGAACTTGGTGACCAGCACGATGATCAGCACGGTCGCGGTCATGGTCAGACCGATCGCGTTGATCACCCGCGAACGCTTCATGCGCGCCCGCTGCGCGGGATCGGTCTCGGTGCGCAGCAATCGCGTCCAATGCCGCAGCATGCCGGTCTGACTCAGCACGAACGATACGAACACGCCCACGATGTAGAGCTGGATCAGGCGCGTCACCTCGCCGCCGAACAGCACCACGAACGCGATCGCCGCACCGGCCAGAAACAGGATGCCGTTGCTGAACGCCAGCCGGTCCCCGCGGGTGTGCAACTGCCGCGGCAGGAAACGGTCCTGCGCCAGAATCGAACCCAGCACCGGGAAACCGTTGAACGCGGTATTGGCCGCCAGCACCAGGATCAGCGCGGTGACGATGGTGATGAAGTAGAAGCCGACCGGGAAACCGGCGAACACCGCACCCGCCAGCTGCGCCACCATCGTCTTCTGCTCGTATCCGGCGGGCGCACCGATCAGATCGGCACTGTCGTGCGCGTACACGATGCCGACCTTCTGGGCGAGGATGATCATGCCGATGAACAGGGTGATCGCGATCGCGCCCAACAGCAGCAACGTGGTCGCGGCATTGCGGGACTTGGGTTTGCGGAACGCGGGCACACCATTGCTGATGGCCTCCACACCCGTCAGCGCGGCACAGCCGGAGGAGAACGCGCGCGCCACGAGGAACACGAACGCCAGCCCCGCCAGATGCGAATCCTCGGCCTTCAGCCCGAAACCGTAGGACTCGGCATGCACGGTCTGCCCCAACCCGATCCGGATGAAACCCCAGAGCAGCATCAGCGCCATGCCGATCATGAAGGCATAGGTGGGAATCGCGAAGGCCGTACCGGATTCGCGGATACCACGCAGATTGATCGCGGTGAGAATCACAATCGCGGACACCGCGAACAACACTTTGTGCGTTGCGACGAACGGCACTGCCGAACCGATATTCGATGCCGCCGACGAAATCGACACCGCCACCGTGAGCACGTAATCCACCAATAGCGCACTGCCGACGGTCAATCCCGCGGTCGGCCCCAGGTTCTTGGTCGCAACCTCGTAGTCACCGCCACCCGAGGGGTAGGCGTGCACGTTCTGCCGGTAACTGGCCACCACCACCGCCATCACCAGCGCGACCGCGAGACCGATCCAGGGGGCGTAGGCGTACGCGGACAGCCCCGCCACCGACAGCACCAGGAAGATCTCCTCGGGTGCGTAAGCCACCGATGACAGCGCGTCCGAGGCGAAAACCGGGAGCGCGATCCGCTTGGGCAGCAGCGTATGCCCGAGAGAATCGCTGCGGAAAGGGCGGCCGACCAGCATGCGCTTGGCGGCCGTCGTCAACTTCGACACTCCAGGCAGCATAAGGCAGTGGAGCGACGGCTGTGTTCGCGGCGCGACGCCCGGGTCCCGGCGGTCGTAGTGTTGCCACCGAGGACTGTGAGGTTTTCCCGATTCCGGTTTGAACAACTTCGGGAGGGGGAAAGTGCCCGCAGGGAAACTCGAGCGGTACGGTTGCGACCCGAGCAAGCAATCAGACCGCACACCACGCTTTTCGGGAATGGGGTTCGTACGGTGTACGTCGTGATCATGGGTTGTGGGCGGGTCGGATCCTCGCTCGCCCGCGCCCTCGTCCGCATCGGCCACGAGGTCGCGGTGATCGATCAGAACTCGAGCGCCTTCCTGCGGCTGGGCCGCGACTTCCCCGGCCTGTGCATCACCGGCGTCGGCTTCGATCGAGATGTGTTGACCCGCGCGGGAATCGAACGCGCCGGCGCCTTCGCCGCCGTCTCCTCCGGCGACAACTCCAACATCATCTCCGCCCGGGTGGCCCGCGAGACCTTCGGCGTCGAACGCGTCGTCGCCCGCATCTACGACGCCAAACGCGCCGCCGTCTACGAACGCCTCGGCATCCCCACCATCGCCACCGTGCCGTGGACCACCGACCGCTTCCTGCGCACCCTGGTCTCGGATCAGTCCACGACCACCTGGCGCGACCCCACCGGCACCGTCGCGGTCACCGAACTCGCGTTGCACGAGGAGTGGTACGGGCACTCGGTGCACGCCCTCGAGGACGCCATCGGCGCGCGCGTGGCCTTCGTCATCCGCTTCGGACAAGGCGTGCTGCCCAACGGGAAATCCATGCTGCAGGCCGACGACCAGGTTTATATCGCCGCCACCTCGGGCACCGTCGGTGAAGCCGTCGCCCTGGCCGCCAACCCCCCTGCGAACGAGGTCTGAACATGAAGGTAGCCATCGCGGGTGCCGGAGCCGTCGGACGCTCCATCGCCCAGGAACTCTTGCGCGGCGGTCACCAGGTCATGCTGCTCGAACGCCGCCTCGACCACATCGACCCCACCAGCGCGCCCAACGCCGTCTGGACCCACGCCGACGCCTGCGAACTCGAGACCCTCGAGGAGGCCGGGCTGGAAACCTACGACGTGGTCATCGCCGCCACCGGCGACGACAAGGTGAACCTGGTGTTCGCGCTGCTGGCCAAGACCGAATTCGGGGTGGGCCGAGTCGTGGCCCGCGTCAACGATCCGCGCAACGAATGGCTCTTCGACTCCTCCTGGGGCGTCGACGTGGCCGTATCCACGCCGCGACTGCTGGCCTCGCTCGTCGAGGAGGCCGTCTCGGTCGGCGACCTGGTGCGGCTGATGACGCTGCGGCAGGGTCAGGCCAACCTGGTCGAGATCACGCTGCCCACCGATACGCCGTTGGCGGGCAGGGCCGTTCGCACCCTCACGCTGCCGCGCGACGCGGCGCTGGTGACCATCCTGCGCGGCGGGCGAGTCATCGTCCCGCAGGCCGACGATCCCCTCGAAGGCGAGGACGAACTGCTGTTCGTCGCCTCCGTCGAGGCCGAGGACGATCTGCGCAAGGCGCTCGGCGTCAACGGCTTCGGGACCGAGGACGACACGTCCGCCTGACCCGCACACCTGATGCCTGACCGCACACACGACAGTGGGCCGGACGCACTCCCCAGTGCCCGGCCCACTTCTTCGTCGTAGCTCATCGTCGAGCGTCCCCCCGAACCGTCAGGACGCCGCCCGCAGTTCGGCGCGCAGCCGGTTGAGCGCGCGGTGCTGCATGACCCGCACCACGCCCGGGCTGGTGCCGATGGCCTCGGCGGTCTGCGCCGCCGTCCACCCCAGCACGATCCGCATCACCAGCACCTCACGATGCGTGGTGGACAGCACCTGCATGAGATCGCGTGCCGCCATGCGGGTTTCCATCGCCAGCGCCCGCTCCTCCGGTCCCGCCTCGTTGTTGGGAGCGTCCGGGAACTCCGCCACCGGGTAGGCCGGGTGCAGCTGCGCCCGCCGGAAGGCGTCGGCCACCTTGTTGGCCGAGATCCCGTACACGAAGGCCAGGAACGACTTGCCCTGATCCCGGTAGCGCGGAATCGCCTGCACCGTCGCCAGGCAGATCTCCTGTGCCACATCGTCCGCGGTCACATGCAGGTGACCGGCTCCGCTCATGCGGGCCGCGCAATAGCGGCGCACCAGCGGATAGACGATCTTCAGAATTTCCGAGACCGCTTCCCGGTCACCGGCCGCGGCCGGGCCGATCAGCTTCTCCAATTCAGCGGCCGCACGCCGGGATTCCGACGTCGCCACACTCGTGCTCTTGACTCCCCGCCCCGCCGGGTGCCGGCGCGAGGCTGCCGTCTGCACCGCGGTCCCGAGCCCCTCGCCCCGATCCTGCGCCGCCACTGCCTTCTCGTCGGTAACCACTCCGCTCGATCCTTTCTCGTAGCTTCTGAGAAAGATCGTGCTCGCAGCCGGGGCTCCGAAATAGGTACCCCAGGGGTGGGTTGGTTACCCCCTTACGTCCCCCAATGGCCCCGAAGGTGTTGCGCCCTGGCGTTTTATGGCGATAAGGGGCCGATCGGGCGGATGTCTAGACCGCAGAGTCGGGGGCCTGAGCCCCGGAAGCGGCCGCTTCGGCCTTCTGCTGCGAGGGCAGATGGCCCGCCTTACGGACCGCCCAGAAGGTCACCAGCGCCGCGACAGCGGTCAACGGCCAGCCCATCCCGATGCGGGCGGCGGCCAGCAGGCCGGTGCTGTTGGAGGCGTAGAGATGGTTCTGCACCAGGTAGCGGGCCACGAACACCACCGCCCACACCGCGGTCGCGATGTCGTAGAGGCGCATCGCGGCCTTGTCCGAACGCCAGCCGGTGCCGTGCCCGTTGAGCGCACCCCAGATGACACCCGCCAACGGCCAGCGCACCACCAGCGACAGCAGGAACGCGCCACCGTAGACCAAGCTCGCGTAGATGCCGAACAGGAAGAAGCCCTTGGCCTCACCCATCCGGTAGGCGATGAACGCGCACACGCCGACACCCAGGAAACCCGAGATCGCGGGCTGGATCGGACCGCGACGCACCAAGCGCCACACCAGAATCGCCGCCGCCACACCCAGCGACGCCCAGATGGCGGCGGTCAGGCCCAGGAAGGAATTCATCGGCACGAACACCAGCACCGGCAGCGACGAGTAGATCAGGCCGCTGATCCCGCCCATCTGCTCGAGCAGGGTCGGCTCCGGCTGGTCGTCATCCCCGGCGGCCGTCTCGGCATCCACCAGAGCCTGCATATCCTCGTCCAACAGCGCCTTGTCCAACCGCAGCGGCGGCTGGTCGGCTCCCGTGTCCTGCGCCCCGGGCATCGCGTGGAACTGGACCGTGGGCGGATCGAACGCGGCGGGCGCGCCGAAAGCTGCGCTCCGATCGCGGCTCTCGTCGCTGCTACTGGTGGAGTTCGGCATGAGTGTCAGGAATTCCCGCGCAGTTCGTAGTAGGGGTTGTAGATGACCTTGCCACCGTCACGTTCACCGACGCGACCGCGGACCAGGATACGACGCCCCGGCTCGATTCCCGGAATGCGACGCCGACCGATGAACACCAGCGCGACCGAATCGGTGCCGTCGAAGAACTCGGCCTCCACCTCCGCGCCCGCGGACTTGGGACACGCCTCCACGCTGCGCAACCGGCCCAACATGGTGACCTCTTCGCCGCGCCGGCACTCCGATGCCCGGCACGCGCCCGACGCTTCCGACGTCTCGGCGAGTTCCTCGGCATCCAAACGATCCAGGTCCTCCGTCAGGCGACGGCTCAACCGCCGGAAATAGCCCGACGGGGTGTCCTTCCCACCCGCGGATGGCATCTCGCACGCTCTCCTGTAGAGCTCGACGGCGTGGGTCTCACGTCGTTCGTTTCCCCACGGGCCCGGTGGTTTGCCACCCGGCCGCCCGTGGCCGTACACCGCCACTGTAGATGCACCGACCTGCACCCGCCACGCACGCCCGTCACCGCCCTACCCACCGGTCACCACCCACCACCCCCGGCCTTACCCCGTCGGTCACCGCCACACCATCCCGGCCCTACCCACCGGTCACCGGCATACAGTCACCGGGCCGCACCCCGGCCCCGACTAGGCTCGACCGATGCCCGATCTACCTTCTCCGACGGCAGCCCCGACCGCTGCGGCGACGACCTCGCCCAGCTCGGCAGCCGCCTCGGCGAGTCCCGCAGTGCCCCCGGCAAACCCCGCCCAGACCCCGGCCGATCGGGCAGCGACCTCGGCAAATCGGGCAGCAGGCTCGGCACGTCGGTCGGCGACCCGGGGCGGGCCCGCGATCGTGGTCGCCCTGCCCGGGACCGGCTCCGACGCCCACTTCGCGCGGCGCGCCTTCGGATCCGCCTGCGCGGCAGTGGATCTGCCCTTCCTGGCGGTCGACCCGGATCCACGCCGGGTGATCGAGAGCTACCGCGCCGCGCTGGACGCCGCCGCCCGCTCCGGACCGATCCTGATCGCGGGCATCTCCCTGGGCGCGGCCGTGGCCGTGGATTGGGCCGCCGCGCACCCGGACTCCGTGTACGGCGTCATCGCCGCACTGCCCGCCTGGACCGGCGCGGACACCACCGGCTGCCCGGCCGCCCTCAGCGCCGCCGCCACCGCCGCCCAACTACGCGCCGACGGCCTCGACGCCATGCTGACCCGCATGCGCGAATCCAGCCCCGCCTGGCTGGCCGACGCCCTCACCCGCTCCTGGACCTCCCAGTGGCCCGACCTCCCCGCCGCCCTGGAAGAGGCCGCCGCCTACGCCTGGCCCGAACCCGACCTGCTGGCCCGCGTCACCGCCCCGGTCGAAATCATCGGCGCGACAGACGATCCCGTGCACCCCTTCGCGGTCGCCGAACGCTGGACCGCCCTCATCCCCCACGCCACCCTGCACACCATCACCCTCGACGAGCTCGGCGCGGACCCATCCATCCTCGGCACCCGCGGCCTCAACGCCCTACTCCCCCGCCGCGTCCCGGCCCCCTGACCCGAATCCACCCGCGCCACACGGCCGCGACCGGAGCTGGTCCGGCGGCGCACCAAGTCCTCGGACTCGGTGTCGCACTGCGGTCCTCGGGGCGGGCCGCACGAGGTCGCCGACCGGGCGCGTGGCCATTGCGCTCATAGCGAAACGGGGCACCGCCACACTGGCGGTGCCCCGTTTGTCTTGTCTTACGACCGAATACGGGCTGGGTGGTCCGTCCCGGACCGGTCGGTCAGTTCAGGCCGAGTTGCTGCATGGCCGAGCCTTCCGCGCCGCGGCGCGGTTCGGCCGACGGCTGGTCCGGCTGGAAGGCCGGGCCGCCCTGCATGGCGGCCATCTGGGCCTGCACGGCCTGCTGCTGGGCGGCGAGCTGCTGTTGGTGGGCGGCGGCGAGCTGGTCGGCCAGCTCCTGGGGTAGGACCACCGGCAGCGGTTCACGAACCGGGAGCGGTTCGTCGCCGCGGCGGACAACCGTCTCGCCGAGCACCGCGCGGGCGGCGGCGACCAGCGGGGAATTGTCGTCGGCCGCACCGGTCGGACCGGCCGCGACCAGGCGAACCATCCAGCGGTGACCGTCCACGCCGATGAAGCGCAGATCCGCGCCCTGGGTGACGGCGTGCAGCTCACGACCCCACGGGCCCTGCACGACCGACACCTGCGCGCCGTCCTTGCGCAGCGTCTCGGCCAGATCGGCTGCCACCGAACGCCATTGGCCCGAGGTCTTGGGAGCGGCGTAGGCCGCCACCGTGATCCGGCCGTGCTGGGTGGCCAGGTGCACCGCCTGCGGGGTGCCGTCGGGGGTCATCTCGACCTGCAGCTGCCCGCCCGGCGGCACCGGCACGATGACCGAGCCCAGGTCCAGGCGCTGCTCGGAAATGGCTTCGAGCCGATCGGCGACATTCTCGTAGTCGTAGGGGCCCGACTTGGTGGGGACGGTCACCGGCGCGAAGTTGGCGGTGTCGAATTCGCCCGCGACGTCGTCGGCTTCCTCGTACTCGTCGTACTCGTCCTCGTACTCGTCGTACTCGGTGTACTCGTCGTCGTAGCGACCCTCGTCGGCGTTGTCGCCGCCCTTGTTCTTCTTACGTCCGAACACCATTGTCATGCCTCCTTGCCGGTCGCCTGACCCGCCCCACCGGACGTCGCGGCGAGGCTCGCATGCCCACCGCTCGATCCGTATCCTCCTGCGCCGCGCGCGGTCTCGTCGAGGGTCTCCACCTCCACGAAGTCCACCAATTCGACCTTCTGCACCAGCAACTGGGCGATCCGGTCACCCCGCCGGAGCTCGACGGCCGCCCGCGGATCGTGATTGATCAGGCACACCTTGATCTCACCGCGATAGCCCGCGTCGACCGTGCCGGGGGTATTGACGACCGAGAGCCCCGCCTTGGCCGCCAGACCCGAACGGGGATGGATCAAACCGACCGTGCCGATCGGGAGCGCCACCGCGATGCCGGTACCGACGAGCACCCGCTCCCCCGGTTCAATGATGACGTCCTCGGTGGTGCACAGGTCCACGCCCGCGTCGCCTTCATGGGCACGCGTCGGTACGGGGATGCCGGGATCGAGCCGCAGCAGGGGAATAGGTGGAATACCGGTCACGTGGGCCGAGCCTACGCGTTCGGTTCGTGAGTCATTGACCTAGTCTGATGTCGTGTCCGACCAGCCCCCTCAGGTGACCATGGAACCTAAGCAGCAGACCGCACCCCTCTACACCGAGCGCCTCTGGGTGCCGTGGTGGTGGGTGCCCGTCGCCCTCGTCGTGACCGGGCTGCTGGCAGCCGAAATCCACATGGGCGCACCGGGAGTGCGGGCCTGGCTGCCGTACGTGCTGCTGTTCCCGATCGCGGCCTGGGTGCTGGTGTGGTTCTCACGCCATCGCGTGGAAGTGGCCGCGGACGCCGACGGCGTACCGGAGCTGCGCACCGATCGCGCCCACCTGCCCGCGACCTTCGTCAAACGCGCGGCACCGGTGCCGACCAGTGCGAAAAGCGCGGCGTTGGGTCGCCAGCTCGACCCCGCCGCGTTCGTTCAGCATCGGGCCTGGGTAGGACCGATGGTGTTGCTGGTGCTCGACGATCCGGACGATCCGACGCCGTACTGGCTGGTCAGTACTCGCCATCCGGAAAAGATCATCGCCGCCATGGGCCTGAAGAACGCGGCCGAGCAGGTCTGATCCTGCCGAAATTGTTCCGACGGGACCGGTCGTGAATTGCGCGGCCGGTTCCGGACCGCGCTCGGCGAACCGAGCGCGGGCTGTCGGAATCCTCTGGATCCTTCGGATCCCCTGCACAGACAGTGCGTTACGCGGCCTTGTCAGGCCTTATGCGGCACAGTCCATGCAGATCAGCTGACCGCCGGCTTCGCTGGCCAGTCGGCTGCGGTGGTGCACCAGGAAGCAGCTCGAACACGTGAACTCGTCGGCCTGCTTCGGGATCACACGGACCGAAAGCACCTCCTCGGAAAGGTCCGCGCCGGGAAGCTCGAACGATTCCGCGGTATCGGATTCGTCGATATCCACGACGGCGGACGCGGCTTCGTTGCGGCGAGCCTTCAGCTCCTCCAGCGAGTCCTCCGAAACCTCGTCGGATTCACTGCGCCGCGGTGCGTCATAGTCGGTTGCCATCTCGTCTTCCCCTCGTCCTTACTCCGTATATCCCGGACCGGCACCCACCTCACCGGCTCCTCGCGGAGCCGGATCGGGTCGGAGTGCCGCCCCGCCCGTGGTGTACGTCACGCGTACACCGGTCACAGATCCGAGCCGGATACTCCTCATCCGCACCGGATCGCGCTCGGTCAACGCAGGACATGCCCTTGTTGTTCCCGAAATCGATCCCCAGTTTCACCCTGGTTGTACGATCTGGGCCGCCAGACAATAGCGGACCCCGGGACAAAAGTCGCAATCAAAACCCTTGCGAGTTGAAACTGAGGGGTAATCGTCACCGATGAGGGAACGCTCCGAGATCTTCCTCGCAACCTCCGAGACCTGATGGCGACCGTCCGGACCTGGTGGAACCAGCTGCGGCCCGGTCTGATTCCCGCGGCGCGCGCCACACCGAATGCCCGACTTGCCGTGGCCCTGCACGCACCCGCCCGCACGTTTTCGTAGAGTGTGGGCGTGGTTTCACTGATCACCCAAGGTAACTCGACCGATCCGAAGAGCGGACGGCCGTTCATTCGGCGTCGCTGGGAGCCCTGGGCGGCCATGGTGGGTGTCATCGCTCTCATCTGTGTCGGCGTCTGGTTCAAGGCGCTGACCACGACCGAGAGCGATCAGGGCGCCATGTCCTGCAACTCGCCCAGCCCCGCCTCGAGCACCTCCGCGGCAGCGCCCGCCCCGCTCGGTAAGCGGGTGTCGGCGTCGCAGTTACGTGATGTGGAGCCGGCCGCTCTCGCCTCCTCGAAGGTGCGTGTCTTCAATGCCAACAACCAGCGCGGCCAGGCCGCGCACGTGGCCTCCGAGCTGGGCGATCTCGGTTTCGCCAGCGCACCGGACGTGCAGATCGGCAACGACCCGGTCTACGTGAACGGTGATCTGGAGTGCACCGGGCAGATTCGGTTCGGCGTGAACGGGCGTTCCGCGGCGGCCGCGACGCAGCTGGTCATGCCGTGTGCCGAGCTGATCGAGGATCAGCGCCAGGACGACACGGTGGATCTGGTGCTCGGCACGCTGTTCCGCGACCTGCGGCCCGGTACGGATGCCGAGGAGGTGCTGAAGTCGCTCAAGAACCCGACGCCCGGCACCGCACCGGCCATCGACCCGAAATTGCTGGAAGCCGCGCGACACGCCAAGTGTTGATTATCTCTTTCGCGGGGGCGCCGCTCTGATTCCGCGGGCCCTCGCGAAACCCGTACCGGCACAACACAACAGAATCATCGAGACAGAAGAATCGCCGCGACCTCTCGGTCGCGGCGATTCCTTTTGCATGCTTCGTCCGAACAGCTCGCGCGCTCGGAAGCCGTTCAGTCCCCTGTCACGAAACCGGGATAGGGGTGGTGACGTCCAAACGGTCAAACAGACCGAACAGTTCGTCAGCGATGCCGGGCGCCGCGGCCGACACCAAATCGCCTGCCGCACCCGGCGAGTCGGGCGCGGGCGGCAGAATCAGGCGCGCCCCGGCCTCGGTCGCGATGAGCGCGCCCGCCGCCCAGTCCCACAGATTCAGCCCGTGCTCGTAATAGGCGTCGGTGCGACCCTCCGCCACCGCGCACAAATCCAGTGCCGCCGAACCGAACCGGCGGATATCGCGAATATGCGGCAACACCTGGGCCACCAGCTGCCCCTGGCGGGTGCGGCGCGGCGTCGCGTAGGCGAAGCCGGTCGCCACCAACGCCATCGCCACCGTGTCGACGGGGTTGGCGCCCAAGGCGATCGGCGTGCCGCCCGGAGCGGTGCCGTCCATGCTCGAGTCCGCGCGATGCGCGCCCAGGCCCAGCCCGGCGCTGTAGGTGACCGCGTGCGCCACGTCGGCGACCGCACCCGCCACCGACCTGCCGCCGCGCACGGCCGCCACCGACACCGAATACGAGGCGATGCCGTAGACGAAGTTGACGGTGCCGTCGATGGGGTCGACCACCCAGTGCACGAGATCGGGATCGTCGGTCAGGCTGCCGCCGTCCTCCTCCCCCACCACGAGGTCGCCGGGGCGCAGCTCCGCCACGAGTTTGCGGACCAGTTGCTCGGTCTCGGTATCGACGATGGTGACCGGGTCGACGGGCGTGCTCTTGGACTGCACGGCATCCGGCTCGTTCGCGTCCGGCCCGAAGACCTCGGGCCGACGCGCGCGTACGTGCGCGGCGGCGGTCTCGGCGAGATACACCGCGACGCGGCGCAGTTCGGCTATGTCCGAAGTGTCGGCATTGCTGGCGGCGGTGGCATCGGTATTGACGGCGGCGGGGACAGGGGTGGTGAAATTCGATTCCGGCACGAGCTCCATCGCAGCACAGATCCGGCATCCCGCGCATTAGGCTTGTCGTGCACGACACAGCTCATGGGCCGGGGAGCTGCGACTTTCCGGCAATCACTGGAGAACGAGGAGTGGTCCATGTCCGATCCCGGGCACGCGTTCGGCATCGATATCGGTGGCAGCGGCGTGAAGGGGGCCGAAGTCGATCTCGCGACCGGTGAGCTCGTGTACGACCGCATCAAGATCGCGACCCCGCATCCGGCCACCCCCAACGCGGTCGCCGAGGCGGTGGCCAAACTGGTCGCCCAATCCGGCTGGGAAGGCCCGGTCGGCATCACCATGCCGAGCGTCGTCCTGCACGGCCAGATCCGCACCGCCGCGAACATCGACAAGACCTGGGTCGGCATCGACGCGCGGCACCTGTTCTCGGTCGCGCTGGGCGGCCGCGAGGTGACCGTCCTCAACGACGCCGACGCGGCGGGCATGGCCGAGGACAGCTACGGCGCGGCAAAGGATCTCAGCGGATTGGTAATGCTGCTCACCTTCGGCACCGGCATCGGATCGGCCGTGATGTACAACGGTGTGCTCATGCCCAACAGCGAGCTCGGGCACCTCGAGGTCGACGGCCGTGAGGCCGAGCACCGGGCCGCCGCCTCGGTCAAGGATCGGGTCGGCATGAGCTACGAGGAATGGGCGCGCGAGGTGTCCAAAGTGCTGGTCACGCTGGAAAACCTGTTCTGGCCGAACGTCTTCGTGGCCGGTGGCGGCATCAGCCGCGACTACCAGGAATGGATTCCGTTGCTCACCAACAGAACCCCCGTGGTGCCCGCCGCGCTGCGCAACACCGCGGGCATCGTCGGAGCAGCCATGGCGGTGTCAGCCGGTATCGCACCATAAGTAAGCTGGTTCGATCGTTACAATGGAACACATGCCCGGCGGTGAGCCGGAAACCGACACCGGCACGAGAGCCGGTATATCCCCCGACAGAACCGCTCCGCCGGATGATCACTCTGGCGTGACGCCGCACGAGACCGTCACGAAAGGGCGTACGTGGTAGCCACGAATACCCGAGAGACCGCCGATTCGGCCGAAGCCGCCGACTCAGCAGACACCACTGAAGCACGGCCGGTCAAGAAGGCTGCCGCCAAGAAGGCCCCGGCCAAGAAGGCCGCGGCAAAGAAGGTCGCGGCCAAGAAGACCGCCGCGAAGAAGGCCACCAAGGCCACCGCCAAGAAGGTGGCGGCCAAGAAGGCCTCGCCCAAGGCCGAGGGTGGCGAGGGCGAAGAAGCCCTCGACGACGAAGCGATCGAACTCGACGAGGACCTCGACGATCTCGAAATCGACGAGGACGACCTCGAAGAGGAAGAAATCGTCGACGAGGTCGAGGACGACGAGGAGGAAGGGGCCGCGACCCCTGCCGTTGTCACCCCCGCGGGCGCGGAGGCCGAAGAGGCCGACGAACCCTCGGCGAAGGACAAGGCCTCCGGTGACTTCGTCTGGGACGAAGAGGAATCCGAGGCGCTGCGCCAGGCCCGCAAGGACGCCGAGCTCACCGCCTCCGCCGACTCGGTCCGCGCCTACCTCAAGCAGATCGGCAAGGTCGCGCTGCTCAACGCCGAGGAGGAGGTCGAGCTCGCCAAACGCATCGAGGCCGGCCTCTACGCCACGGAGAAGCTGCGCGAGTTCGCCGACAAGGGCGAGAAGCTGCCCGTGCAGTCGCGCCGCGACCTGCAGTGGATCATGCGCGACGGTAACCGCGCCAAGAACCATCTGCTGGAAGCCAACCTGCGACTCGTGGTGTCTTTGGCCAAGCGCTACACCGGCCGCGGCATGGCGTTCCTGGACCTGATCCAGGAAGGCAACCTCGGTCTGATCCGCGCGGTCGAGAAGTTCGACTACACCAAGGGTTACAAGTTCTCGACCTACGCGACGTGGTGGATCCGTCAGGCCATCACCCGCGCCATGGCCGACCAGGCCCGCACCATCCGCATCCCCGTGCACATGGTCGAGGTCATCAACAAGCTCGGTCGCATCCAGCGCGAACTCCTCCAGGACCTGGGCCGCGAGCCCACCCCCGAAGAGCTCGCCAAGGAAATGGACATCACTCCGGAGAAGGTGCTGGAAATCCAGCAGTACGCCCGCGAGCCCATCTCCCTGGACCAGACCATCGGCGACGAAGGCGACTCGCAACTCGGCGACTTCATCGAAGACTCCGAAGCGGTCGTCGCGGTCGACGCAGTCTCCTTCACCCTGTTGCAGGACCAACTCCAGTCGGTCCTCGAAACGCTCTCCGAGCGTGAAGCAGGCGTGGTGCGTCTCCGCTTCGGCCTCACGGATGGCCAGCCCCGAACCCTGGACGAAATCGGCCAGGTCTACGGCGTCACCCGCGAGCGAATCCGCCAGATCGAATCCAAGACAATGAGCAAGCTGCGCCACCCCAGCCGCAGCCAGGTGCTCCGGGACTACCTGGATTAGAAGGTCATTCGCATTGGGCCGCCGAGCTTCCCGCTCGGCGGCCCAATCGCTTTTTCAACTGACGAATGGTCCGAGTTCTACGAGAAGTTCATCGAGTTCGACCGAGGTGTAGAGCTACGGGTTCGAGCGATCGACATGCTCGACTAATCCGGACCCGACCAGATGCCTTCCACTGACAGACACCCCCGCCGACCGCGAAACTGCGAAAACCTTCGGGCGCGGGTTATGGCGATGTCCGTCAAGAGGAAGCTTGCGCTTGCGAGTATTCCGCTCGCCGGTGCTGTGGTGCTGGGAATCGTGGCGGTGGTCGTCAACAGCGATGTCACCGCTCGCTACACGGTGGTGCGGGGCGAAATCACCGTCGCCGACCCTGCCGAGCTCGGTTGGATCCGGCTCCGTCCCAGGAGAACTATCGCGAATTGCTCACCATGGTGATGGGGAATGTGGGCACTGCCGAACGATTGATCGATTACGAACGTCAGCGGCGACCGGTGAGCGTTGAGGCGATCGTTTCGGGTCAGAAGTGGTAGCGGAGGATTCGGGCGCCCTGGCGGGAGAGGGTGGTGCTGTGGGACATGGCGCGGGTGAGGGCGCGGAGGGGTTGAGGCCAGGCGGCGATTTGTGGGGCTCGGGTGAGGAAGTCCTCGTCGATGAGGGTGAGGCCGGTGTTCCAGGTTTCCGGTATGCGTGGATCGTCGAATCCGGTGGCGGCTTTGATGCCGAGGGCTTTGATGGTGGGGTGGTATTTCATTGCCCAGGCGGCGAAGCGGGTGTAGCCGTTCAGGGCGATTTCGCCGGTGGTGAAATGTGTTGTGAGAGTGCGGGTCAGGAGCTGGAATGAGTCGCTGGGGAGGAAGGGGATCAGGCCTTCGGCGATGATTATGGCTGGGCGGTCGCGTGGGATGTCGGCCGGCCAGTCGGGGTCGGTGATGTCGGCGCCGATGAGATGGGTGGACTCGGGGAGGAATTGGGGGCGTAGTGCCACGACTTCGGGGAAATCGACGTCGTACCAGTCGATTCCGGCGGGTGGGTGGCAGCGGATCATTCGGGGATCCAGGCCGCAGCCGAGGTCGACTACCACCGCGTTGGGATGGGCGGTGGTGAACGAACGCACGGCGTCGTCCAGCATTCGGCTGCGAAGGGCTGTCTCGTAGGTCAGGCTGTCTTTGATCTTCAAGGTGCTGAAGTCGTAGTCGATGCGGTCCGCGATTTCCGCGGAGTGGGTGTCGCCGAGCATCGGGACGGGAAGCTTGCTGTCGAGGGCCTTGGCCCACAACGTGATCAGCAGGGTTTCCTCCAGCTGATTCAGGTTCAGACGGATACGTTGCATGTCGAGTTCCTTGTGGGTTGATCAGCAGGCCGCCGCGAAGAACAGCACTGTGGTGGCGACAGCCGTCGATCGCGTTCGCCCAGCGAGTAATTCGGGGACATGCCAGCTCCTGTATTCGGTGTGAATTAGCTGGTGAGAACGCTATTGCGGGATGCGGTGAAAGGATTCAGTCGATCGACTGGTCCTTGATCTGTCATGTCGGTTAAGTAGGGTCCGTCGAGTGCTACATGGGCGTGCGGAAGAGTTGGCGCTGATCGATCGACTCCTGGCGCAGACGAGCGCGGGCCGCAGCGGAGCGCTGGTGCTGACCGGACCGCCCGGCATCGGCAAGACCGCCCTGCTCGACTACGCCGCGGCGCAAGCCGGCGGACTGCGGGTGATTCGCGTGGCCGGAATCGAACTCGAGGCGGAATTGCCTTTCGCCGGACTGCATCTGCTGCTGTGCCCGGTCCTCGATCGCCTCGACGCCCTGCCCGAACCACAGGCCGCCGCCCTGCGCGGCGCGTTCGGCCTGGCCGCGGCCGAGACCGGCGACCGCTTCCTGATCGGCCTCGCCGTACTGTCCATGCTGGCCGAACTCGCCGAGGACGGACCGGTCCTGTGCCTCGTCGACGACGCCCAATGGCTGGACCGATCCTCCACCGAGGCACTGACTTTCGCGGCCCGGCGGCTGCATCATGAGGGGGTGCTCCTGCTGTTCGCGGTGCGTGGCGAGGCCCGCGATCCGGCCGGACTCACCACCCTCGCCACCCAGGAGCTGACCGGACTCGATCCCGCCGCCGCGGCCGCCCTGCTCGACGAGCGGTATCCGGAACTCGCGCCGGCGGTACGCGCCCGCATGCTGTCCGAAACCGAAGGCAATCCGCTGGCCTTGGTCGAATTGCCGTCCGTGCTGAGCACCGAGCAACGTACCGGCCGCGCGCCCACCGGCACCTACGACCTCGCCACGCTGCCGGTCTCCGCCCGGGTGCAGACCGCATTCGGCAGGCGCGCCGCACAATTGGACGCGGCGGCCACCGACCTGCTGCTGATCGCGGCCGTCGAGGAGACCGGCCGCCTCGAGATCGTGCTGGCCGCAGCGGCCGCCCTCGACGCCGGCCACGCCGAGCTGGCCGCCGTCGAGGACTCCGGATTGATTGTGCGACAAGGAGATCAGCTCGCCTTCCGGCACCCGCTGGCGCGCGCGGCAGTGCTCGGTGCCGCCCCGGTGCACCGCCTGCTCGACGCGCATCGCGCGCTGGCCGCGGCACTCACGGCGTGCGGCTGCCCCGCCGCCGCCGATCGCGGGGCCTGGCATCGCGCCGCGACCGGAACCGACGACGACATCGCCACGGCCCTCGAAACCGCGGCACGCCGGGCATCCGACCGTGCGGACCATGCGCTCGCGGCCGCGGCGATGGAACGCGCGGCCACCATGACCGTGGATCCGGCCACCGCGACCCGTCGCCTCATCTGCGCCGCCAAGGCGGCAGCGACCGCCGGCGATCTACAGCGCACCGCCGGTCTCGTGCGCCGCGCGGCGCGCGGAACCGTCGACGGGACGGACGCACCGCGCCTCGACTATCTGCGTGCCGTCGTCGAATCCGAATTCGGTTCCCGCCATCAGGCCACCCGCATCCTCATCGACGCCGCCCGCCGGGCGCCGGACCACCTGGTGAGCGAGATGCTGACCGACGCGATGCGCAATGGCGTTCTGGTCGGCAGTGCCGAGCTCGCCCAGCAAGCCGCGGACCTGCTCCACCAGCGCCGCGGCCCGAGCCCCATGAGCGAGGGCATGATCGGGATGGCCCACATGCTGGGTGGCGACGACGAAGCCGCACTCCACCGCCTGCGCGCCTGCGCGACCTACGCACATTCTCGTTCCGCCGAATTGAGCCCGGACGAGCGCATGAACGCAGCCGCCATGGGCATGATGGTCGGCCTCGACGACGAGGCACGCGAACTGCTCACGGCCCTGGTTGCCGAGGACCGCGCACAGTCCTCGCTCCGGATGCTGCCGATGCGGCTGCACTATCTCGCCTCCGCCGAATACGCGACCGGGCATCACCGCGACGCCACCGTGCACGCCGAGGAGGCCTTGGCACTCGCCGACTCCGTCGGACAGCATCACCAAATGGACGGCCTCCGAAGCATTCTCGCCTGGGGCGCGGCACAGACCGGCGACGAGCAGCGCTGCCGGGAATTCGCGGAACCGACCCTGGCCGCCGCCCTGGATCGGGGTGAGCTCGCCACCGCCGTGCTGGCCACCACTGCGCTCGGGCTGCTCGATCTGGGCGCGGGACACTACGACCGGGTACTGGACCGGATCGAATCCGCTGCCCGCGGTCCCATGGGCGGCCACTATATGGCCGTGTTCTTCACACCCATGCGCGTCGACGCCGCGCTGCGCACCGGCCAGCCCGAACGCATCGGCGAGTCGCTCGAACGTTTCCGTCGTTGGGCGGACGCCAGCCGAGCACCCTGGATCCAAGCCGTCTACGCGCGGTGCCTGGCCCAGCTGGCTTCCGGCGACCAGGCCGAGGCACACTTCACCGCGGCGGTCCGGTTGCACGAGAAAGGCAATCGCCCCCTCGAGGCCGCCCGCACCGACCTGCTGTACGGGGAATGGCTACGGCGCGCCCGGCGAAAGACCGAGGCGCGCACGAGTTTACGTGCAGCGCTGGAGACCTTCGAGCGAATCGGCGCAAAGGTCTGGGCCGAACGGACCCGCGCCGAACTGCGCGCCACCGGCGACACCAGCCGTCGGCCGAGCGATGCATCGGTCCTGGATCTGCTCACACCGCAAGAACTTCAAGTGGTCCGACTGGCGGCGCGCGGACTGTCCAACCGCGAGATCGGCGGCCAGCTGTTCCTCAGCCCCCGCACCGTCGGCTGCCACCTCTACAAGGCCTACCCGAAACTCGGCGTCGCAGTCCGTGCCGAACTATCCCCACTGCTCGATCAGCTGTAGCGGAGGGGGTACTCGCAGCAGCGGCGGTGCCCAGAATCAACGCTGCACCATGAATATTCGCGGTCGCGGCGAGGACGAGGCCGACGGCCACGGGTAGCACCGCGACCGGGCGACGAAGGTCGATGCTGCGGGCCGACAGCATCTTCGCGGGACCCACGAGCAACGCGCACCCCAAGACCGCGGGCAGCCATGCTCGGTCCCACAGGGTGACGAACATGGCCGTGCTCCAGATGATTACGGCAATCGGCGTCCAGTCCGGCAAGCGTTCTTCCCGGTGCCACAGCGACACCGCAAGCCCTCCCGCGAGACCACAAACGGCAATGGAGTTCCCACCTCCCACGGGCTGCCACCCGTAAGCGATGAACTCGACCCCCAGCCCGACCCCGAAGTACTGAATCAACCAGCGCCACCGCGGGAGCACCTGTTCGGCAACCGTACCCAGCACCAGCAGGAAGACCAGATTCAGCAGCGCACCACCGAACCCACCGTCCTGCACGAACAATGCAGTACCCGAACGCCACCAATCCCTGTGTAACCCCGACGGACTTCGCTCCAACTGTCCCAGCACACCCACCACGAGCCACTGCAGAACATTCACCGCCGCCGTCCCCACGAACACCCCGACAGTCAGCCCCGGAAACCGCTCCACCCCCATACGCTTCAGAACATCCACGCCTGAGGCTAATCCACGGTCTGCGCGACGCCCCGGGCGCCACAGGAGTGAATCATGGACTCAGCACCGCCGCGGTGGTGCTGGTCGAGCCACCGGCACCATCCGCTACTGGAGCCGCGGGGCCACAATACTTTTCGGCCATGCCAGCCCGATCGGCCGCGTGATCGGCGGCATTGCCGAGGGGCATCCATCGGCGTGCGGTTCTCGGATCGGTTCAGTGGGGTTTGGTGCCGGATACGGTGAAGCAGGTGACGCCGGTGCAGAGCCAGCCTTCGCGTTCGCCTTGTTCGAGTTCGGACCAGAAGGCGTCGACGGCGGGGGCGGTTGTGGTGTTGTCGGCGATCATTGCGGTCAGGAGGCCGGTGCAGACTATTCGGAGGAAGGCGACGCTGTTCAGGATGACGTTCGGAACGACGCGGACGTTTTCGAGGCCGGCGTTGATCAGGTAGCGCTGTTGGCGGCGGCCCATCCAGCCCTGGGCGAGGCCGTCGGACAGGCGTTGGGTGAGTGCTTCCGCCAAGGGTTTGTTCATGCTGTTGAAGAACACGGTGCCGGCGTCGATGTCGGAGGCGACGACGATTCCGCCGGGTTTGGTCACTCGAACCATTTCCCGCACAGCGGCTTCCGGGTCGGGCAGGTGGATGAGCATGCGTTCGGTGCGGACCCGGTCGAAGGAGGCATCGGGGAAATCGAGGGTGTGGGCGTCGCCCTGAACGAATTCCACCGGCAGGCTCGCGGCGGTGGCACGGTCACGGGCCGCGGCGACCATGTCGGGGCTCTTGTCGAGGCCGACCACTCGCCCGGCCGGGCCGACAGCCTTGGCGACCTCGATGGTGTCGGTGCCGGTGCCGGATCCGACATCGAGCACCGCGAGTCCCGCACGCAGGTCGAGAAGCTCGGTAATGATCCGCTTGGCCATCTGCTCGCCGGGGATGGAAGTACGTTCGTCGAGAAAGTCGATGTAGTACTGCGGCCGGTCGGTGATGGACTCGAAGCCGCTAGGTTGGCCGGTGGTCATAACCGCACGGTACGCGCCGGATGGGGGCTCGGTGGCGGCGTCGGCGGATCGGTTCGAGTGCGGGTTGGGGACCGAGTTCGGCAAGTAGTTCGCGGCGACGGTCCGCACCGATGCTGCGTCGGTCGCGATAGGTGAGCGCGCCCTCGATCGCCCACAGCATTTCGAGGCTGAGACCGCGCACGTCGGCGGCACGCATTCGGCGATACGCCTCGACCGAGCCGACCTCCGCGAGATCGTCGAGGGTGGCCACGTCGGCGTGGGCCAGCATGGCGGCGGCCTCCCGTCCGAGCGTGTAGGTGCTGCCCTGCCATTCGCGAACTCTCAGGTGAGCGTCGCCTCTGACGAATTCGGCCTCCCGCCACACCGCCGATCGCAGATCGTCGGGTCCGGTGAAAACGCCGGGGCGAGAAAGGACTTGCGCACGCGCGCGAGCGGCCACGTTCACCATCGGCCGGAAGCGGCGGAACACCTGAATTTCACCGTCGTACCCACGATCCCAGGGACCGAGGTAGGCGTAGTCGCTGCCGAACCGGTTCGCGGTGTCCAGGCGGGCCGCCTGCAACGCCCATGCGCGCGACTCGTCGGGCGAGCCGGGGGCGAGGACGAGCAGTCCGCCGCGGCGGCTGACGCGACCCTTCTCTTCTCGGTGGCGGTAGCGGTCCCACCAGTCTTCCAACACCGCTGGTTCCAGGGTCCGATCCAGGCCGAAGGTGCGCCAGCGCACCGTGCCCTCCGGATTCGACAGGGGCAGGCGGCTTTTCAATTCTCGAGCCACTCGATCGTCGAACGCCGTGCACCAGCCCGGAACGAGGACAATGGGATCGGCCGGGTCCGCGTCGAACGGGGTCGGGGTCAGGAACCGGCCGTCGATGAGCACGATCGTGCCGGGACGAGCCTGGTAGGACAGGCCCCAGAGCAACCGCGCCAGCAGTTGCGCGCCGTGGTCGTCCGACAACACATGCCAGGTGTCGTGAAAGCGGTTCGTGCTGAATCGAACAGCGGTGCCGGGACGCAACGTGATCACTGTGCGAACGCCACCCGCCAACCGCACCAGGTGCCGGTGCAGTTTCATCCCATCGGTGACCGCTCTGGCGGCAGCCGGACGCTGCTGTTTCATCGCGATCCATGACGCCACACCAATGCCCCTGTGCACAACCGATTTTGCGTCTCAAGAGAGCTGACGCAGCAGGGCGACCGCCACCTGAGGTTGTGCGGTGCCGCAGCGCGGGCAGGCCTTTCCGGCCTTGGGGATGTTGAGCCAGTAACCGTCGACGACGGAGCGGGTGGCGTCCACGGCAGCGCGGAGCTGGCCGGCGGTGACGCTCTGTCCGCTCGGGTTGGTGCTGAGACCGGCGAGCACCACGACATGCGGATTGGCGGCGTGGGCGGCTGCTGCCGCTCCGCGAACGAAATCGCTGTAGCGGGCAGTGTCGGATTCGCTGCCCTGAGCTTGGATATCGATGACGTCCGCGACCTTCGCGGCGGCAGCCGAGATGCCGAGCCGCAGGTAGGCGGCATACGGGTTCTCACCGGGGGCGAGAACCCGGGTCAGGTCGGTGGCGGGGGTGGCGATCAGGAGCAGGTGGTGGGAGTGGGCGAGCTCGGCGGCGCGCGATTGCGCCCCGGCCGGGTCCTGTTGTTCGGCGGCGGGAGTCAACGACCAGGCTTCGTTGTCGTAGAGGACCGCGCGGACCGACTGGTCCAGGCCGTGGTCGAGCGCCGATCTCATGGCATCGAGACTGGTGAACGATTGCGTGCGAACAGCTTTGGCGTACTCGACCGGGTCGATGCCGCCCACAGTCAGATAGGTCGAGGCGACATCGAAGTCGGTGGACAGTTCGGACTGCGGCATCCCCGCGCCCGCGAGCAAGGCGATCGCTTCCCCGGAGATCAGCCATTTCGCCATGGCAGCCTGGGTGCGCGGTTCCCCGGCCGCCCGGCAGCCGCCCGCTGCCAGCACCGCCGCGACGGCGAGCGCCGCAAAAGCCCGCGCATTCATGGGGTGCCGCCCTCCAGTCCGAAACCGATTGCCCGATACCCGCATTCAACCGCTCCCCCGGTATACGGACAGCATGCGCAGGTATTCCGTCAGGCAATCTTCAGGGTTGCGCGGCGGAGAACAGTTGGTCTCGGGCTTGGGCTGGAGTTTGACCGTAGTGGTCTCGGTAGGCTTCCCGGAATCTGCGGGGGCTGGGGAAGCCTTCCTCGAAGGCGATCGTGTCCAGGTCGATGGGGAGGGCGACCGATAGGCGGCGGTGAGCGCGTTCGACTCGGATGGTGCGGAGGAGGGTGGCCGGGGAGGGGTAGCCGGCGCTGTCGAGGATTTTGTAGAGGGTGCGTTCGCCGATGCCGAGCATCGCGGCGATGGCGGCGGGGGTCAGGTGGGGGTCGTTCGCGTGGGCTTCGATCAGGCGGCGGGCGCGGTCGGCGTCCAGGGCGCGTTTGCCGGATCCGATGGCGGGAGAAGGGTTCAGGGCGCCGTCGAGGAGGGTCAGGGCGCTGGAGAATGCGACGCTGAAGTCGGCTGCTGTCCAGCCGTCGGCCTCGACGAGCAGTCGGGCCTGGGTTTCGAGTGCGCGCACCAAGGGGCGGTTCGGGTCCAGGGTGAGTGCGGCTTGTTCGGCGCGGCGGGTAGCGATCGCTCGTTCGGGGACGGTCATGATCAGCGCGCTGATCGGGTCGGTGTGGGTCATCAGCAGGGGGCGGCCCCAATGGAAGAAGCAGATCTTGCCCGGCTCGAAGACTTCCCTGGAATCGCCCTGTTCGAACTTGAATCGACCCTCCAGCGGGACGAGGAGGCGATAGCTGTTGTCGCCGTCGGATCGCACATCACGTCGTGAACGCTGGTAATCGAGTGCGCCGGAAGTGAATCGGACGATCTGGAATTGGCCGACGTTCTGAGCGTAAGCGTCCGAACGGAAGTCGCTGCCGAAGCCCAGCCGAACCGAGCCCTGACGCTGACGGAGGTACTCGTACCAGGATTCCTCGGGGTCGTCCTCATCGGTTGAGAAGGTCTCACACTGGTATCCCGGATCGACCACACCGCCATCGCGCACCACCACAAGGCTACAAGGGCACGCCGGACGCGGCCCTCGCACCGGGCAGAAAACGACCGCGAATGGGCAGGAAAACGGTAGAAACCGGGATTCCGCGGAACCTAGTGTGCGAGAGACGCTCTCGACAGCCGACCGGAACGCGGCACGACGAGTGAGGTTTCTCGGTCTCCAGTAGGAGGGGAAGACCGAGCAGCATGAGCGAGGACATCACCCGCAAGGGCGGTGACCGGTTCGTGTACATGGTTCCAAGCGCGCTCGCCGCAGCGTCGCGCCGAGCGCGCTTGGTCTGCCATGGAATGTGTCCTGCCAGACCCGATCAGGGGCGGAGGCCGGCGAAAAGGTCGGTCTCCTGAGGCGGAGCGGCGGCGACGCGGTTGAAGTGGCGGACGAACACTTCGGTGCCGAACATCAGGTGCTGCATGTCGGAGGGTAGCGACAGGAACGGGACGCTGTCGGATTGACTCGCGTGGGCGGCAAGGGCTTTGGCTTTGCGCTCGGTGTAGGGGGTGACGTCCACGGTGGCGGTGATCTGGTCCGCCGGGATGCCGAAGTCCTCGGGCGGGTCGAAGTCGAGGAGGCCCTTGGCGCGCAGGAGGCCGAACATCTCGCGGGAGGATTCGCGGGGAATCGCGGTGTAGTAGAGCTTGTCCGGGATGTCGGTGGCCGCGGCGGCCGCCAGCGTGATGCGGTTGGCCTGGATGTGGTCGGGGTGGCCGTAGTTGCCGTTCTCGTCGTAGGTGACGACGACCTGGGGGCGGTAGTGGCGCATCAGGTCGGCGAGTCGGGTGGCCGCCTGGTCGACGGGGGTGTTCCAGAAGACGTCCGGGTGCTGGTTGGCGTCCCAGCCGTCCATGCCGGAATCCTGATAGCCGAGCAGTTCGACGTGCTCGATGCCCAGCAGGTCGGCCGACTCCTGGAGTTCGGAAAGTCGTTGCGTCCGTACCGCGTTCGGATCGTGGCCGGGACTGCCGGGCTTGATGCCGCCGGGCATATCCCCCTGTTCGCCATTGGTGCAGGTCACCAGGACCGTCCGGATGCCTTCGGCGGCGTAGCGGGCGAAAACCCCGCCGGTGCCGAGGACTTCGTCGTCCGGGTGGGCGTGTACGGCCATGATCGTCAGCTGGTCGGTCATGAGTCTCCGTCTGTCGGCGCCGAGTGTGTCCGTGTCGTCACTCTACGAAGCAACACCGACGCCTGCCGCGGTGATTCCGTCATACCCACGTTGTCGCGAGCCACGCGGTGACGGCCGCGGCGAGCAGCAGCACGATATTCATCGCGACCTGCCGATCCTTACCGGTCAGATGGACCGGGATCGCACCGCATTGCAGGAGCACGAAACCGATCGCCGCGGTCAACGCCAGCCCGGGCGCGATGCCGGTGAGCGGCGGCAGGATCAACCCGAACGCACCGAGCACCTCGAGCACGCCGAGGGCGCGAACGGCGGGTAGCGGAAGGCGGTCCACCCAGGCCATCATCGGCCGCAGTTGATCCGGGGTCCGGACGATCTTCAACGCACCCGCGTAGAGATAGAAGGCAGCGAGCAGAGCCGCGACGATCCAGTAGGCGATATCCACGCCTTCGATTGCACCGCTCCGACCTTGCCGCTGTCCAAGACCTGTTCCGACTGGCCGATACCCACCGGGTATCGCGCCGGTCCGTCACTCGGCGAGCTGCTGGGTGGACCGGCGGCCGGCTTCGGTGCAGCGGGTCAGAAAGTCGGCCAGCAGTTCCAGTTCAGGGGTGGTGTAGGTGGCGCACAGGTCGTCCATCTCGGTGTTCATGCCGGAGAACAGGGCATAGATCTCGGCGGTGCGATCGGGAACGGCTCGGATCACCACCGCGCGACGGTCGTTTTCGGCGCGTTCGCGCGCGATGAAACCGGCGCGTTCGAGGCGGTCGAGGATGCCGGTCATGGTGGCCGGATGCAGCCGCGCCGCGCGGGCGAGCGCGGTGGGACTGATCGGCCCCTGGACGGTGATCAGGTCGAGGCAGTCCATATCGGCGTCCTTGAGTTCCAGCCGAGCACCGACCTGACGGTTGAGCAGGGCGAGCTGCCCGCGCAGGTCGCGCAGTGAGCCCTTGACGGCGGTCACCATCCGGCGGCGAGCGCGCGAATCCTCAGGTGTTACGGAACTCATATAATATCCTTCTCGAATCAGTATATTATGAGATCCATATAATACCTCGATCGTAGGAACGGGTCATGTCTGCCATCTCCACCGCCGCAGTCGTCGTCACCACCATCAACGCGGTTCTCGTCGCCGGGTCCGGCCTCGGAGCCGCCCTGAAGATCGAACCGATCCTGGAACCCATGGCCAAGCTCGGTGTCCCCGAATCGTGGCTGGTCTTCCCGATCGGCACGCTGAAGCTGGCCGGAGCCCTCGGCCTGATTCTCGGATTGCTCGGCGTCCCCCTCATCGGCCCCGCCGCCGCCATCGGCCTCATCCTCTACTGGGTGTGCGCGATGTACACCCACATCCGCAGCCAGGACTTCAACCCGCAGTTCTATCTCGGAATGGTCTTCTGCGCCTTGTCCGTCGCGACCCTGTCGCTACAGATCCAATCCATCACCTTCCGCTAGGAGTTGCGGTCGGTGGGGTGGGATAGCCTCTCGGGGAATCGATTTGGGGAGGAAGAGTGCCGAGTTCCGAGGATTCGACGATGCGGGCAGCATCCGTGGTCGCCCGCTTGCGAGCGGTGGCGGCAGCATCGGAGGGTGCCGTTCGGCTGGGGCCCGGGGTGAGCGATCAGACCATCGACGGGTGGGGTGTGCCCGTTCCCGCCGACATTCGGGTGCTCGCCCAGGAAATCGGTGAGATCTGGTTCGACGAATACGATCCGATCACCTTCACGCACTCCGAGAATTCCGCGCCCGGCTGCTGCCGGGGCGGGGCGGCGGGGACGTGGTGGGTGTTGCACACCAACGGGGCCGCCGAAACCTATTACGCCGATATCGATCCCGAGACCGGGGCGTGGGGACGCGTGTTCTCGCACTGGGAGGACGACTCGGCCGCACTCGTGGCCGAGTCGGTGCTCGACTGGTTCGAGTCGCTGGCCGAGGGACTCGACCTGGCGGTACGGATCGCCGCGGGCGAGCGGCACCCAGACCTGCGCGAAGAGCTCGACGAGGACGAACTCGGCGAACTCGACTTCGAGGACGTGTTCATCGACTGGTTTCACCGAGGCGGAGACGTCCTGGTTTTCGACGCCGAAGCGATCGTCGCACCGATGCCGGTCGCCGAGGCCCGCTACTCCCCCGACCCCGAACTCGCGGCCGTCGCGGCAGCACTGCCCGAGGGCGGGGTACTGGCCGACCTGAGGGACGCCGGTTACCCGACATCCGTACCGTTCGGCTACCTACGTGGCGGCCCGGCGAAATACCGCCGCTTGTCCGGAGGCGCATTTCTCGCGGCGATCCCGAGTAACTGAGCAGACGCTGCTCGGTGCCTTCGACAATCCGTCAGTGACGCGGCGGGGGGCTGTCGTCGTCCTTGTCGTCCTCGGTGCGGGGGTCGACGCCCGTGTCGGAGGAGATTCGACGGGGGCGGGCGATTCGACGGATTCCGGCGGCGGGGGCGTCGGCCGCCCGTTTGCGGCGGGCTTCGCCGAGGTCGATGACGCTGCCGTCCTGGCCGGGAGCGTTCGGGTCGGGCGGTGGAGCGGGGAAACCGGCTTGGCCGGGATCGACCGGCCACCAGCCGGTTTCGCGTTGTAGTTCCGAGCGCATGACCGGCCGGGTGGGCGCGGGGTCGTAGGCCGACAGCACTTCGGGGTTGAAGGTTTTGCGGGGAGGCTCGCTGACTTCCTCCGACATGCGCCGTGGGCGGCGCGGCATCCGGGTGAGATTCGAGGGGCCATCCTCTGATTCGGGCGCTTTCGTCTCGCCCGCCTTCAGGCTTTCCAGTTTTCGACGCAATTGTTCGACCGCGTCGAACCGGTCCCCGCCCGGTCCCGGCAGCCTTCCCCGCCCCGGCACCTCCCGATCCGACATCGGAACTACCAGCCGACGAGTGCCGTGGCACCCGCCGACCATACGACCGCCGGTGCCCCGAACCGATCTCTCGAACTCTTGCCTCTTACGTCGATCACGTCTGTATTCTCCCTCAGCACTGCACACGCTCCCCGCCCAGTGTCCCACCGACCACCGACACCGGGCGCACAGGCATTACCGGGCGTTTCGCGGTGGAAGGTAGGTTCGGGGGATGGGGAGTGCGGGCGGTCCGGGGGACCGGTCATTCGACGTGCGGCGGTGGATCTCGATCGTGATCGGAATCGCGGTGGCCGCCTTGGTCATCGCGGTAGTCCCGGCGTGGTGGTGCGGGCGCGATGCCGACGCCTGGTATCGCGGGGAGCCGGGCCGGGTCCGGGCACTCGCCGAGGAGATGGTGGCCTACGAAGCGGCCGATGACCAGCAGCATTCCGGGAATGCCGACGGCATGTGGGGGCTGCTCGCGCATCAGATGACCGCGCTGGGGCTGGCGCAGGTGGTGCTCGCGCATCCGGAATGGCGCGACCGCTACGCGCCGGTCGCGACCAAGGCCGCGGCCAAGAGCCTGCGGGCGAATATGCGGTCCGAATTCACCGCGGCGTGGCACGGCGAGGACGGGATCACCGTCCCCGACAGTCCGCACGGTCACGCCTACCTCTCATATCCCGCACTCGCGCTCGGGATGGCGCGACTGGTCGATCCCGCGTTCCCCGCCGACCTGGCCGCCCAACAAGACGCGCTCATCGCCTCCTTCGAGCGGCGGCTGCTCGCCTCGCCGACCGCGCTGCTGGAAACCCTTCCGGGCGAGGCCTATCCGACCGATGTGGCGGCGGTGGCGGCCGCGATCGCCGTACACGGCCGGGTCACTGGCGTCGATCACACCGCGGTGCTCACGCATTGGGCCCGGCAGGCGCGGGCGGTGCAGATCGACCAGGCGACCGGGCTGGTGTGGCAGCGGATGGGCGTCGACGGGCGTCCGCACGACGCCCCGCGCGCTTCGGGCACCGGATTCGCGGCGTATTTCGCGGGTTTCGCGGATCGGACCCTCGCGAAGGAGTTCGCCGACGGATTCTTCCGGCAGGAACGCAGCGTGCTCGGCTTCGCCGGGATGCACGAATACGGCGGCGGCTCATCCGGTCCCGGGGATATCGACAGCGGGCCGGTGCTCCTCGGCATCTCGGTGTCGGCGACCGCGTTCGCGCTCGCCCCGGCCCGAGCCTTCGGCAACAAAGCCCTCTTCACCCGCGTGTACCGCACCGCCGCGCTGGCCGGTCTGCCCGTGCGCAGCGGTGATCGCCTGCGCTTCACGACCGCCGGCGCGATCGGCAATGCGCTGCTGCTCGCCTTCCTCACCTCCGGCCCGGAGGTGGCCCGATGAGACGACCCGATTCCGCGATGCTGCTGACCGGATGGCGGCTGGTACGCGTCCCACTGATCTTGATTGTGGCGTATCTCGCACTGCGCGAGACACTCTCGGCACTCTCGGCCCGGCACGGGCTGGGTTCGCCGGACGGCCTCGGCCTGGGCTATCTGGCCGTCACGGTGCTGACCGAGGGTCTGCGCCTGATCCTGCTGATCGTGGTGCCCGCGGTCGTGGCCTACCGGGTGGTGGCGTATGCGGTATCGCGTCTGCCGCATCGGAGCGCCGCGCCGGCCGTACCCGTCGCACCGGAATTCGGCGAGCGCGAGGTCACCGAACCGACGCGCTGATCCGGGCGGTGATGACGGCCGCCAGTTCGGCGGGCCGCTCCTCCGGGACCCAGTGGGTGGCGTCGAGGACCTCGTGGGTGAACGGCGCCTGCACGTAGTGCGCTGTCAGCGTCGCGTTCTCGGGCACGATGTAGTGGTCGCGGGTGCTGGAGACGTGGGTCGTCGGGACGGTGACCTTGCGGAATGCCTTGCGCGGGTCGGCGATCAGCATGGCCCGATACCAGTTGATGGAGTACTTCAGCGCCCCGCCGCGGACGATGTCGTGCACGACGCGGTCGAGCTGTTCGGCGTCCATGCCCGAGGCCGCGAGCGCCCGCTCCCGGCGTTCGGGATGCTTCGGATCGCTCAGTGCGGGAAGCAGTCCGGCCAACACCAGCTCCGGCAGGAACGGCACCTGGAACAGCACCATGTAGGGGGTGCGCAGCAGCTGGCTGGTGGTGAACGCGGTACGCACGAAGGCGCCGGGGTGCGGGATCGACACCGAGGTGAGGGTCGCGACCAGGTCCGGGCGGGCGGCGGCGAGCGACCAGGCGACCGCCGAACCCCAGTCGTGGCCGACGACGTGCACCGGCCCGACACCGAGAGCGTCGATCAGCGCCACGGTGTCGCCGACCAGCGCGGTCATCCGGTAGGCGAACCGGCCACGGGGGCGCGCGCCCGGTGAATAGCCGCGCTGGGTGGGAGCGATGGTGCGGTAACCGGATTCGTGCAGATATGGCGTGAGCCGCGCCCATTCGGTGGCGGTCTGCGGCCAGCCGTGCAACAGCAGGATCGGGGTGCCGTCGAGCGGACCTTCGTCGACCACGTCGAACGTCAATCCGTCATGCGTATAACTCGTTAGCCTCGTGGTCATCGTTCCCCTTTGATTTCGAGACTGCGTTATTGCCGCAGCCTACCGTCGAACCCCTGTTCTCCCGGCGGGGAAAGTTGTTCGTGGACCGGTCACCGAGTGATAGCCGACACATCGTGTAATTCGCAGGCACACAGTGCATTCCGAAGGCCCCGAACGGGTGCGAGCAGCGGGAATCCGCCAGCCGGAAGCAATACGGATGAAACTTTCCCTTTCAATTTCCCAAATCGAATACCGGCCGGTAGTGTGCCCCCGTCACCTCTCCGATGACGAAACCCCTGTTCTGGCAATGGAGTTCGAGTGCTGGAAATTCACCACTTCAGCTTTGGGTTGGTAACGCCCATCCTGGCTTACATCATGTCCGTCATCGGATCGCTGCTCGGCCTGCGATGTACGGCGCGCGCGGGCGTGGGAGACGGCCGCAACAGCTGGCTGATCGCGGCCGCGGTCGCGATCGGCGGCACCGGCATCTGGGTCATGCACTTCGTCGCCATGCTCGGCTTCACCATTCGCGGCGCGGAGATCCGCTACAACGTGCCGCTGACCATGCTCAGCGCCGTGATCTCGGTGACGGTGGTGTGGATGGGCCTGTTCATCGTGGCGCGCGAGCCCTTCGGACGGCTGTCGCTGTTCGCGGGTGGCGCGGTCACCGGGCTGGGCGTGGGTGCCATGCACTATTCGGGCATGTACGCCATGAAGTCCGACGCCACCATCGACTACGACCCGGCGATCGTGACGCTGTCGATGGTGATCGCGGTGGTCGCGGCCACCGTGGCGCTGTGGTTCACGCTGGTCATCAAGGGGATCTGGGCCACCCTCGGGGCAGCGCTCATCATGGGCGTGGCGGTGACGGGCATGCACTACACCGGCATGGCGTCGATGAGCGCGCACCACGTGGACAATGCCGCGGCCCCGCACGGCACGGCCGCCATGGAGTTGCTGGCGCCGCTGATGATCACCGTCAGCATCGTGACCTTGGTGCTGCTCATCCACGTGGGGCTCACCGAGGTGGACGAGCGCGCGATGATGCCGGAACCGGTACGGTCCCAGCCGGATTCGCCTGCGGCCTGGTCGCTGCGACCGTCCCCGGCGGCCGGTCAGGTGCGCGGCTTCGGTCATGACGTGTACGGCTCCGGCCAGGACGAACCGGGATCCACCGACTACCGGACCGCCGGTCTCTACCCGCCGGCCTCGGACTATCCGGTGCCGGGACGGCACGCGGTCACCGAGGCCACGGCTCCGGGTCGCTACCAGTCGGCTGGGGTCGGCCCCGCCGCCCGCCAGGACCACCAGCCGCAGCCGCCGCAGCGAGGCCGGCGCGGGTGAGAAGGCTCGCTCCCCGCGTGTGGGCCACCTGCGCACGAGCCCGCACCGACTGAGAATTGCCCGCCCGGTTCGCTGAGAATACGGACCGGGTGTTCGACTTTCGGGCATATCGGCAGCAAACTGACTGCCGTGGAGCACCACCAGCTGGAGCTGATCTTCGCGGTCCTGTTCGCGACCATCCTGGCCCAGCCGCTCGGACGGCGGCTGGGCCAGGCTCCCGCGGTGCTCATGACGGCCTTCGGGGTGGTCCTGGCGCTGATTCCGGCGGTCCCGCACATTCAGATCGACCCCAAACTCATCCTGCCGCTGGTGCTTCCGCCGCTGCTGTACGCGGCCGCGCGCCGCACTTCCTGGCGGCAGTTCGCCGAGAACTGGGCGGCCATCAGCCTGCGGGCGGTGGTGCTGGTGATCGTTACCACGGTGGCGGTGGCCTGGGCTTTTCATCTCTGGTATCCGACCGTGCCGATCGCCGCGGCGGTGGCGCTGGGTGCGGTGGTCGCGCCACCGGATCCGGTGGCGGTCTCCGCGCTGGCGGGCAAACTGGGACTGCCACGGCGTCTGGTGTCGGTGCTCGAGGGTGAGGGCCTGTTCAATGACGTGACCGCGATCGTGCTGTACTCCGCGGCAATCCAGGCCGTGGTGACCGGAAAGTTCTCGGCCTGGGGCGCATTCCGCGATTTCCTGCTGTCGGCGCTGGTCGGGGTGGCGGTCGGGCTGCTGTTCGGCTGGGCCGGAAGCAAACTCATGCAGTGGCTGGACGAAGCGCCGTGGCGGGTGGCGCTGGGTCTGCTGCTGCCGTTCGCGGCCTACGGGCTCTCGGAGTCGCGGGGCGGGTCCGCGGTACTGGCGGTGCTGGTGTGCTCGATGTATCTCACCGACGCCGCCACCGATTTCAGCGACAGCGACTACCGGCTGGTGGGCGACTCGTTCTGGAAGATCACCGAAATGCTGGTCACCGGTTTCGCTTTCGGGCTGATCGGGCTGGAGTTGAGCACGGTGATGCGCGATGCCGGGCCGCACTGGCCGCGGCTGCTGGGCGGGGCGGCGGTGGTGATCGCGGTGGTCGTGGGACTGCGACTGATCTGGCTGTTGAGCACGACCGCGATCTTCCGATCCTGGTGGCGCACCCGCGACAAGGACGAGCCGTACACCTGGCGCGAGACCGTGGTCACCTGGTGGGCGGGCATGCGCGGGGTGGCCACGGTGGCGCTCGCGCTGGCCGTGCCGTTCACCACCGACGCCGGGAAGCCGTTTCCGGGGCGCACCGAGATCCTGTTCACGGCGATCGCGGTGGTGCTGTTCACGCTGCTGCTGCAAGGCCCGACCCTGCCCGCGGTGGTGCGCGCGACCGGGGTGCACGCCGACACCGGCGCGGAACGCGCTCTCGAACGGCAACTCTGGACGCGAGTACTGCAGGCCGAACTCGCGCGGCTCAAGGAGATCTCCACTTCCGAGCAGTTGCCCGACGAGGTGTACGAGCGGCTGCGCACCGGGTTCGAACGCCGTCTGGCCCAAGCCGATCCGGAGGCCGCCGACAGCAATGCCCGCATGCACACCGACCGCACCCTGGCCTTCACCAAGCAGATTCGCGCCATCAGCAATGAGGTGCTCGAGGCGGGCCGGGCCGAAGCGCTCGCGGCCCGCCGGGAACCGGGCGTGCCGCCGGATGTCGTGGACCGGGTGATGCGGCGTCTAGACCTGCGCGGCAGCGGCGGTTGACCGGCGTCGAGGCCGTCTCAGTCGCCGATCCGCGCATCCCGCTCGCCCCGCACCGCACGGGCCGTGGTGATCGCGGGAGCCGCCAGCACCGCGATGAATTCGCGCAGGAACGATTTGCGTAGCAGGAGGCGTGCGGTTCGGGCCCCGGTCACCTGTGCGCGCAGTCCCAGCCGCTCGGCCAGCTGTGTCGTGCGCAGCACGTGGAAGTCGCTGGTCACCAGCGTGATCCGCGCTGCGGCCGGGTCGATGCCGCGCCGTCGCAGTTCCCACGCGGTGAAGCGCAGGTTTTCCTCGGTGTTGCGGGAGCGGTCCTCACGCACGATGGCATCGGGCGAAATGCCCTGCGCCGCCAGGTAATCCGCCATGGCGTCCGCCTCGGCGACGGATTCTCCGTTGCCCTGTCCTCCGGACACCACGAGGAGCGGCGTCCCGCCTCGGCCGTGTTCCGCGGCGACCACCTCGAGGGCGCGGTCGAGGCGACGCTTCAGCATGGGAGCGACCCGGTTGTCGCGCAGTTTGCAGCCGAGCACGACCACTACGTCCACCCCTGGACGCGGGGCAGAGCGCGCACGGCTCACGGTGTAACCGGCGAACCCGGTCAACGGGACCAGCACCGCCGCGCTCGCCAGCACCGCCGCACCCCATGCCCTCATCCCGGCTGCACCTCGCGCACCATGGGATCGACCCTAGTCACCCGCCCGCCACGGGCTCCGGCGACAGGCGGTCGGGCTCAGAACTCGAAGACGTAGGTGCTGCGGTTCTCGGCCGCACACATGCTCGGGTAGGTGTGCCGGTAGCTGACCGGGCTGCCCTGCCAGATGCCGTCGGCCGCGACGGTCACCGGGTCGTAGATCATCGGGCACATGCGCATCGGACGACCGTGCAGCTTCTCGAAATCGCCGCCGGCGGCATTCAACTCGTCGCACGCCGACCCGGTGGCCGGATGCGTGCCCAGTACCGTCGGGGCGCACACCAGCACGACCGACCGCTGACTCGACGCGCTCTCCAGCGAATCACCCTGCGCCACGGTCAAAGTCAATGCCGACGCGGGTAGGTCGTCGGTGTTCTGGGCTTGCGCCGACGATACGGAGACCAGCGTCGCGGCCACACCGACGCCTACACCGAGCATTCGTATACCGAGAGACACGATCGGTTACCTCCTCGACGACGGGTCCTCCCCCATCGATCGCCCCGACCGGACCGTATGTTTCATTCCGAGGCACACGGATTCACTCGGGATCGACGGCATCCAGCACGAGCGACGGTCCAGGCCTGCGGATATCGTTCACCCGACCGCTGCTCGCGTCGAGCACGAGCGGCGTGGCAGCGGACGGAAGTTCGGTGGAGGTGTCCTTGAGGTCGACGCCGGAGCGGCCGAGGCGGCGGGCTCCGTCGACCAGGGCGGCGGTGACCTGGGCGGCCCGGGCATAGGTGAGGCCTTCGGGCGGATGAATATTGGAGACGCAGTTCCGTTCGGCGTCGGTGCGGCCGGGGCGGGGGTGGTGGGTGAGGTAGATGCCCAGACTGTCGGCGACCGACAGGCCGGGACGTTCCCCGATGAGAACGAGAACCGTGGTGACACCGAGCGCCGCCCCGATGTGATCCCCCAGCGCCACCCGGGCCTGGGTGGCGATCACCGGCGGCGCGAAGGTGTAGCGGTCCCCGAGCGCCGCCATCAACGCCGCGACCATCGGCACCCCGTGATCGCTGAGCGCACGCGGCGAAAGCCCGTCCGCCAGCACGAATCCCACGTCCGCGCCGCTGTACGGCACTCCCGCGAGAACCTCCTCGGCGTCCGTCCGGCTCCCGGCCGCACCCATCCCCATGCCGTCCCCGCAACCGAGACCCGCGCCCGACCAGATGGTCCGCGCCCCAGGCGAATTGGCCGCCGCGACCCGATCTGCCACGTTCCGATCGGCCGCGACTACTTCGACAGCACCCGGCAGCCGCCCGAGATCGGGGCGGCGCAAATACTCGGAGCGATCCCCGGCCCGACTGCGCACATGCACCGGCTCCCCCACCCCGAGCGCCGACACCGCGGTGGCCAAGGCGTCCACATCGAGCGGATTGTGCACGGCATCCCGCGCGGCCGCGTGTGCGGCCCGAAACTCCAGCACCTCCCGCGTCGGCAACCCATCCCCCGCCCGCCCGAGCCCGATCCGCGCCTGCGTCGTCAGCCGCAACCCCGCCCAGAATTCCTGCGCGGCAACGTCTTCCGCTACCCCCATGAGGTCAGCATGCTCGTTGACCCGCACGCTCTCGTCGCCTTTCACAGCGCTCCTTCCGATGCCGGAACCACCCGGCGGCGTCGCATCCCTGAACGTAGATCACACGGCGTAAGCCGGGATTCGCTTCGGGTCGACGGCCGATCGTGCGACGCGCGGCCGGCCCGGGAGGCGCGGTCGCCGACGAGTTGACCGGGGCCTGAGTCGATTTCGGCAAGCCGCATGGTCGTCCACGCTGCTGCCCGATTGCCTACGCCGCGGTGGCGGCGCACAGGGTCCGGGCGGGTGATCATGCCGCCACCTCCTTGGCGGCGAGCGCGCGGAGCGGGGAGGTGAGCGGGGCGGTCGGGAGGATGCGGCCGGTGGAGTCGAGCATGCCGAGGTGGTCTAGCCAGGCGGCGAATTCGGGGGCGGGGGTGAGGTTCAGGACTTTTCGGGCGTAGAGGGCGTCGTGGTAGGCGAGGGATTGGTAGCCGAGCATGACATCGTCGGCGCCGGGGACGGCGATGACGAAGGCGCAACCTGCAGTGCCCAGGAGGGTGAGGAGGGTGTCCATGTCGTCCTGGTCGGCTTCGGCGTGGTTGGTGTAACAGACGTCGACGCCCATGGGGAGGCCGAGGAGTTTGCCGCAGAAGTGGTCTTCGAGGCCCGCGCGGATGATTTGTTTTCCGTCGTAGAGGTATTCGGGGCCGATGAACCCGACGACCGTGTTGATCAGCAGCGGGTCCAGGTCGCGGGCGACGGCGTAGGCGCGGGTCTCGAGGGTCTGCTGGTCGACGGGCCGACCGCCGGTGCCCAGGTGCGCACCGGCCGAGAGGGCCGAGCCCTGACCGGTTTCCAGGTACATGACATTGTCGCCGACGGTGCCGCGCCGCAGCGACCGCCCGGCCTCGTTGGCCTCGCGCAGCAGCGAGATATTCACGCCGAAACCGGAATTCGCGCCCTCGGTGCCCGCGATGGACTGGAACACCAGATCCACCGGCGCGCCCGCCTCGATGAGCCCGACGGTGGTGGTGACGTGCGAGAGCACGCACGACTGGGTCGGGATGTCGAAGCGCTGGCGCACCTCGTCGAGCAGGTACAGCAGATCCGCGGTGGCGCGCGGGGAATCGGTGGCGGGGTTGATGCCGATGACCGCGTCCCCGCAGCCCAGCAGCAGCCCGTCGAGCACCGCGGCCGCGATGCCGCGCGGATCGTCGGTGGGATGGTTGGGTTGCAGCCGGGTGGCCAGCGTGCCCGGCAGACCGATGCTGGTGCGGAACCCGGACCGCACCTGCACGGCGTGCGCGACCGCGATCAGATCCTGATTGCGCATGAGTTTGCTGACGGCCGCGACCATTTCGGGGGTGAGCCCCGACGCGACCGCGGCGAGGGTGACCGCGGCGTCGGCGGTGGCGGCCACGGCCAGCAGCCAGTCCCGCAGCCCGCCCACGGTCAGATGCGAAACGGCCTGGTACGCCGCACGGTCGTGGCTGTCGACGATCAGTCGCGTGACCTCGTCGGTCTCGTACGGCACCACCATGTCGGCGAGAAAGGTGTCCAGCGGCACCTCCGCCAGCGCCCACTGCGCTGCCGCTCGCTCGGCGTCGGAATGTGCCGCGCACCCGGCGAGTTCGTCGCCGCTGCGGCGCGGGGTGGCCTTGGCCAGCAGATCGACCAGACCGTCGAAGGTGTAGGTGTGGCCGCCCAGGCGCTGGTGATACATCACCATTCCGATCGTCCGGACCCATGTTGCTGCGACGTAACCGCCGCTTTCCCTGGGCATTAATGCGCGTTACGCGTGCCGAATCGCCCCCGGGATACCATCGAGTAATGGCATTGGCCACCTATGAGCCGCCCTGGCTGCGCACCGTCGACCTCGGCGAACAGGCACGCGCCCTGCTCGTCTGGTGGGCGCAGCCGCACCGGCTGCGGCGCGCCGTGCAGGCTTATCGCGATCTGCTGGCGGTCACGCCGGCGTGTATCGCCTACGCGTTCACGCTGTTCATCACCTGGTGGACGCTGCGCGGGGCCAGCGATATCGTCGGGCGGCGGCTGATCTTCTCGGCGTCGACGAATCTGCGCAATATGCAGAAGGATCCGATCCAGGTGCTGCTGGCCTCGGCCTTCTGGACCGATGGCGGCTTCCCGTGGGGCGACATCCTGATCCTGGTCACGCTGATGGCGCTGGCCGAACGCTGGCTGGGTTCGCTGCGCTGGATTTTCGTGGTGGCCATCGGTCATGTCGGGGCCACGCTGATCACCGTGCTGGGCATCGCGCACAAGCTCGACAAGCATCTGATCCCGACCCGGGTGGCGTTCGCCTCGGATGTGGGCCCCAGCTACGGGATCTCGGCCATGCTGGCGGCGATCACCTTCCGGCTGCGCGGCCCGGCCCGCTGGCTGTGGGCGCTGGGCGTGCTGATCTGGTATGCGTACGGCGTCTATCACGGGCGCACCTTCACCGATTACGGCCATTTCTTCGCGCTGCTCATCGGTTTCACGGTGGGTGCGATCGCGGTGGCGCTCTCGCATCGCCTGGTCACGATGCGAGAGCGCAAGGCGGCCCGGCGTTTAGCCCGGGACGGGGTCGATGCGGCGGTCGCGTTGCACGAGCCGGATGACGGGCTCGACGACGCGGGCCGCGATCGGGCCGAGCACGGCCATCATCAGCACGTAGGCGGAGGCCAGGGCGGCCAGCCGCCCGTCCACGCCACCGAGTGAAACCGCCAGTCCGGCAATGACGATGGAGAATTCGCCGCGCGCCACCAGCGCCGCACCCGCACGCGCCCGGCCCATGCGGCGAATCCCCTGACGGGAGGCCGCGAACCAGCCGGTGGCGATCTTGGTCAGTGCGGTCACGACGGCCAGCAGGATCGCCCAGCCCAGCACCGGCGGTATCGCGCGCGGATCGGTATTGAGCCCGAACGCCACGAAGAAGATGGCCGCGAACAGATCCCGCAGCGGTTCGAGGAGTTTCGCCGCCTCGTGCGCGGTGGAGTCGGAGATGGCGATGCCCAGCAGGAACGCGCCGACGGCCGCCGACACATTGAGCGCCGATGCCGCGCCCGCCACCAGCAGTGCCGCGCCGAGCAGCTTGAGCAGGAACACTTCCCGATCGTCACTGTCGACGATCTTCGACACGTAGCGTCCGTAGCGCAGCGCCACAACGAGTACCACGGTGATCGCGACCAGGGCGATGGCCAGTGACCGCAGCCCGCTCACGAAGCTCAGCCCGGCCAGCATCATGGTGAGGATCGGCAGGTACACCGCCATGGCCAGATCCTCGAACACCAGGATCGACAGCACGACCGGCGTCTCACGGTTACCTAATCGGCCCAGGTCGTTGAGCACTTTGGCGACGATGCCCGAGGAGGAGATATAGGTGACGCCCGCCATGGTGACCGCGCCGACCGCACCCCACCCCAACATGAGCGCCACGATCACGCCCGGTGTCGCGTTGAGGAAGATGTCGAGCAGACCCGCCAGCCAGTCCCGGCGTAATCCGGTCACCAATTCGGCTGCGGTGTATTCCAATCCGAGCAGCAACAGCAGTAGTACCACGCCGATCTCACCGGCGAGGTGACCGAATTCGGTGGCGGCCTGCATGCGCACGATGCCGCCGTCACCGAAGGCCAGGCCGCCTAATAGATAGAGCGGGATCGGCGACATGCCGAAGCGGGCGGCCAGTCGCCCCAGCATGCCGAGCGCGAAGAGGATCGCGCCTAGTTCGAACAGGGCTAGACCGGTCGAATCCACCGGTTCAGCCGTCGACCAGGATGCGAGCGGCCGCGTCCAGCCCGTGCGGTGTACCGACGACGACCAGGATGTCGCCCGAATCGAGCACCTGGTCAGGCCCCGGTGACGGTTGCACCTGCCCGGCCCGCATGATCGCCACGATCGACGCCTTGGTCCGGGTTCGCATGCCGGTGTCGCCGAGGCGGCGTCCGCGATACGGGGAGCTGCCGCTGATGCTGAGCTGGCGGGTGGTGATCCCGGGTAGGTCCGAGTGCTCCTCTCGCAACTGCTGCACTAGTTGCGGCGCGCCCAGCAGATTCGCCATCACGGCGGCCTCGTCCGGGGTCAGCGGCACCTGGGCCAGGCAGGCGTCCGGATCGTCCCGCTGCGACACGATGAGATCGATGCCGCCGTCCCGGTGCGCAACCACCCCGATCCGTCGGCCCGATCTGACTTCGAAGTCCTTGCGTACACCGATTCCGGGCAGCGCTGTCACGTCGACGTTCACGCCGTCCAGACTAGGACAACCCGCCCGAATCCCCGGGAGCTATGTCCCCGGACGAGATCAACAATCGGTCCCGGACGAGATCAACTTGCCGTGAGCGGGGCGAACGTGCCGTCGGGTCCGGGCCGGAAATCGGCTACCTCGAGCACCGCGGTCAGGGTCAGCGGGCCGTAGAGATGTGGGAAGAGCATGGAGTCCGGATCGGTGGGCACACCGGGCTCCCACTTCACCGGCGCGGTCAGGCGGGCCGGATCCAGGTGCAGCAGAACGAGATCCGTGCGACCGGCGAAGATCCGGTTGGCCGGGAGATGGGCCTGATACGGCGCGGAGAGGTGGATGAAACCGGTCTCGCCGAGGTCCGGGGTGCGGTATTCGCCTGCGGCGCGGGCGGATTCCCATTCCGCCCGGGAGCAGATGTGCAGCAGCATCGACGGCGTCGTGTCCTGTTCGTTTCCCACCCGTCCACTCTAGAACTCGACGCGGCCCGTGCTCGGAACGGTGGCGCGGCCCGCGCTCAGAACGGTGCGGGGCGGGCCACGTGCGGTGAGATGTCGTTGACGCCGACCCGGATCGGCGCGAAGCGGCCGATCGCGCGGGATGCGGCCACGGTGTCGGCGGTCCAGACGCTCAGGCACGGTCCGGCCGGGGAACGCCGCGCGAGGTCGAACGCTTCCGCCGCGTCGGCGACCCGCACCACCGGCAGCACCGGGCCGAGGGTCTGCTGGGTGAGCACGGCCATGGTGGGGTCGACCTCGCCGAGCACGGTCGGTTCGAAGAGGTGGTCGCCGCCGGTGCCGCCGCAGCGCAGGCTCGCACCCTTGTGCAGGGCGTCGCGCACCTGATCGAGCACCAGGTCGACCTGGGCGGCCGAGGTCATCACCCCGATGCCGATCTCGTCGCCGAGCAGCGGCCCGAAGGCGGCGGCCTCGGTCACCAGCTTGTCGAGAAAGGCGTCGTAGGCGGGGGTTTCGACATAGATGCGCTCGACGCAGTTGCAGCTTTGCCCGTTGTTCGCCAGCCCGCCCAGCGCAATGCCGGCGGCGGCCCGATCCAGGTCAGCATCGGACAAAACGACCGCTGCGGACTTGCCGCCGAGGTCCAGGCAGCACGGAATCAGCCGGGCCGCGGCGCGCAGCGCCACCACCTTGCCGGTCGCCACGCTCCCGGTGAACCGGACATAATCCACGCAATCGAGGACAGCCGGACCGGCCTCGCGCCCGGCCACCGTCTCGAAAACCGCTGGGGCCCCGGTGCTGTGCCAGCCCGCGGTGATCGCGCGCAGGGTCAGCGGCGTCTCCGAGGACGGCTTCACCACCACTGCGGCCCCCGCGACCAGCGCGGGCGCGGCGTCGAAGATGGCCAGGGCGAGGGGATACGTCCACGGCCCGATCACCCCGACCACCGCGCCCGCGGGCTGCGCGACGGCCAGCTGCATGGCCGCCCCCGGGCGCAGGGCGACCTGCGGGTGTCGTCCGCCCAGGTATTCCGCGCCGTGCGCGCGATAGTGGTCGAGGGCATCGAGGGCCAGGCCGAACTCGGCATCGGCCTCCGACTCGGTCTTGCCGGTCTCCAGCCCCAGCAGCGCGACCAGCGCATCCCGGTTGTCCAGCAACCAGTTTCGGAACACGGTCAACCAATGGATCCGACCGACCACCCCGAGCGAGTGCCAGAGCGCGGCATTGTCGCGCAATCGCTCCACGGTGGCCCGCACCACGGCGGGCGTCTCGGTGGCGATGGTGTCGACCACCCGGCCGTCGGCGGGTGCGATCACGGTGAGCATGGGCGGGCGGACCTTTCCGGCATCCGGCACCTGAGCATCTGAGCTTTGCGCTGTGCGCATGAATCTCACCGTATGGGTGAGGGTTTCGGCCGACCAGCTCCCAATGGGCCAGGAATCGGCGAATATCGGCCGCACCAGGCAACTTACCGGCCGGTAACGGGCATGCGGAAGCCCAAAGTTTGCGAGACTTCCTGAGTGACGGAAGAGTTGGCACCACTGCGTTCCATCACCAGCACCGCGCTGCTGGCCGATTTCGCGGTGGGCCGGGGCATCCCACTGCCGGAGGTGCTGCGCGACACCGGCATCAGGGAGGGCAATCTGCACGACCCCTCGGCCGAAATCACCATGGGCCAAGAGTTCTCGGTGATGCGCAATGTGGTCGAGGCCGTGGACGACGAACCCGGTATGGGATTGCTGGCCGGTCTGCTGTGTCACCCGCCGACCCTCGGCGTGCTGGGCTTCGCGTTGATGAGCAGCTCGAATCTGCGTCACGCCATGGACATTGCGCTGCGCTACGCGGATCTGTCCTTCTCCGCCGCCCGGCATCACAGCGAGGATCACGGTGCCGAGGTGTGGGTGCTGCGCGACGACAGCATGCTGCCGCCGGAGATCCGCCGCTTCGCTCTGGAGCGCGATCTCGCGGCCATCGCCACCATCCAGCAGGACCTCATCCCCACCCGGATCCCCGCCGTGCACGTGCAGCTCTATGTGGACGCGCATCCGATCTACGAGATGTTCGGGGCGGTGTTCGGGGTCGAGGAGGTGCTGTTCTCGGTTCCGCAGTCGCGCATGGCTTTTCAGACCAGCACCCTGGAACTGCCGCTACCCCAAGCAAATTTGTCGACCGCCCGGTTTTACGAGCAGCAGTGCGCCGACCTGATGGAGTCGCGCCACAGCCGCTCGGGCCTGTCCGGCCGGGTGCGTCAGCTGCTCATCCGCCACGGCGGCTCCGCCGACCAGGCCCGCATCGCCGCCGACCTGGACGTGAGTGTGCGCACCCTGCGCCGCCGCCTGTCGGAGGAGGGCACCACCTTCCGCGAGCTGAGCCTCGAGACCGTCGGCATGCTCGCCGAGGAACTGCTCATCGCGGGCCTCACCGTCGAACAGGCCGCCGACCGGCTCGGCTACGCCAGCGTATCGGCCTTCGCCTCGGCGTTCCGCACCTGGAAGGGCCAATCACCGGGGCACTTCGGCCGGCTGCACCGGGGCCGCGCCCCCGTCCGCACCCGCTGACGGAAACCGGACAGACGGGATCTGGTAGACCGGCAGGTACGACCCGTGTAGCCGAACCTGCGAGGAAGCATGAATTCGTCCGTCATCATGTCCGCCCGTGATCTCGAGTTCCTGCTCTACGACTGGCTCGACGTGACGGCGCTGACCGGGCGCGAACGCTTCGCCGACCACTCCCGCGAGACCTTCGACCAGGTATTGCAGCTGTGCCAGGATCTGGCGACGACCTACTTCGCGCCGCACAATCGCGAGAACGATCTGCACGAACCCACCTTCGACGGCGAGCGGGTCAGCATCATCCCCGCGGTCGGCAAGGCGCTGAAGGCGTTCGCCGAATCCGGGATGATCGGCGCGGCAATGGATTACGAGATCGGCGGCATGCAGCTGCCGCATTCGGTCTACACCGCCTGCATGTCGTGGTTCCATGCCGCCAATGTCGGCAGCGCGGCCTACGTCATGCTCACCACCGGCAATGCCAATCTGCTTGCCGCGCACGGCAGCCCGGAGCAGATCGACACCTACGTGCGGCCCATGCTGGAGGGCCGCAATTTCGGCACCATGGCGCTGTCGGAGCCGCAGGCCGGGTCCAGCCTGGCCGATATCACCACCCGGGCCGTGCCCGCGACGGACGGTGCGTACCGGCTGTTCGGGCACAAGATGTGGATCTCCGGTGGTGATCACGAACTGTCGGACAACATCATCCATCTGGTGCTGGCCCGCATCCCGGGCGCGCCGGAGGGCACCCGCGGCATCTCGCTTTTCGTCGTGCCCAAGTTCCTGCCCGACGCCGAGGGCAAGGCGACCGTGCACAACGATGTGGCGCTCTCGGGCATCAATCACAAGATGGGCTGGCGCGGCACGGTCAATACCGCGCCCGTGTTCGGCGACGGCAACTTCACCCCGGGCGGGGAGGCGGGCGCGATCGGGTATCTGGTCGGCGAACCGAATCACGGTCTGGCGCAGATGTTCACGATGATGAACGAGGCGCGGATCAGCGTCGGCCTGGCCGCCACCGCGCTGGGCTACACCGGCTACCTCAAGTCCCTGGAGTACGCCCGCAGCCGTCCGCAGGGCCGCTCGGTCTCCGCGCGCGGCGGTGCGCAGGTGCCGATCATCGAGCACCCGGATGTGCGGCGCATGCTGTTGGCCCAGAAGTCCTATGCCGAAGGAGCTTTGGCACTGGCGCTGTACTGCGGCAAACTCGTCGACGAACAGCGCACCGCGACAAGTGAACCCGCGCGCGACCGGGCCGCCACCCTGCTGCGCATCCTCACCCCGATCGCCAAGTCCTGGCCGAGCCAGTGGTGCCTGACCGCCAACGATCTGGCCATCCAGATCCACGGCGGGGCCGGCTACACCCGCGACTACGACGTGGAACAGCACTATCGCGACAACCGGCTCAACCCGATTCACGAAGGTACCCACGGCATTCAGAGCCTGGATCTGCTGGGCCGCCAGGTCACCCTCGACAACGGCGCGGCCCTGGCCGTGCTGCTCGAAACAATGAGCGTCGCCATCGCCGCGGCCCGCGCCACCGGCGACGCCGAACTCGCGGGGTTCGCCGCGGCCCTGGAAGCCGCCACCACGCGCCTGACGGCCACCACTGCGGGTCTGTGGCGCAACGGCGATCCCGTGGCGGCCCTGGCCAATTCAGCCGTGTATCTGGAGGCGTTCGGTCACGTGGTGCTGGCCTGGATCTGGCTCGAACAGGCGGTGACCGCGCACACACTGCCCGCCGAGGACGCCCAGCATCGCGACCGCACGGCGTTCCGACAGGGCAAGCTCCTGGCCGCCCGCTACTTCTTCCGGTGGGAACTGCCGCGCACCGCAGCGCAATTCGACCTGCTCGACTCGGGTGACCGCACCACCCTGGAGCTCGACGAATCCTGGTTCTGAGCGCGCACACCGCAATTGCGTCCCGGCGGTTGTTCGCGCTCCGCGAACAACCGACACCCCGCTCTACCCCCCTCCCGTATACCGAACGGCCGGTGTGACGAGGTCACGCCGGTCGCTGCGGGGTTCGCGATCCACCCGCCTTGATTACGGTTTGCTGGCGCTCCGGCCACAAGAACCAATCGGAGTGTGAGCGTCGGTGGGCGCGGGTAGTCTCCCGGTAGACAACTCGATCAGTGCATCCGAACGGCAGGTGACCACTCCCCCGCGACCGATTCCCAGGACCTGTTCGCTTTCAGCGAAATCCCAGGTCGTGTTACTGAAAACACACGGGAAACTCAACGGGAACAAAGCCCGCCCGCCGAACGTCTGACAGAGTAGTCATCAGCCACTGCTGGGAAGTAGCGGTAGCGAGGTTCGCGGTAAGGTCCGCGAACCCCCACACCAGGCGAATGGTGTGCAAGCACCAGGAGCCAGGACGGAGGAGTCATGCCAGGAACCCTGACAAGCACCCCACTGACCGCGGTCGACCGTTGCGACCGCTGCGGGGCAGCTGCGCGCGTGCGCGCAACGCTTCCCGCAGGTGGAGAGTTGCTCTTCTGCCAGCATCACGCCAACGAGCACATGGACCGTCTCCGTGCGCTCGAGGCCGTGATCGACACGGAGTCGGCACCGGCGCTTTAACAGCTCCTCCAACTCGGAGGGACTCTTCCCGAGTCGCACGCCTTCGAGGAGCCCGCTCGACAATTGAATCTTCCCAACAGAAAACCCGGCAGCGGGCGACCAGCAGGTCGCCCGCTGCTGTTGTATATATCGGCTGGTCACGGTGCCGCACAGCACCGTTCGCGGGCCTGGGAAGTGGCCGAAGACACGTCGATCCCGGGGTGCACAACGCGATGATCGTCATGTACGCACGGCGAGATCGGCCGGGTACAACGGATGGATGCCGCCGACCTCCCACGCCACCTATCTGCAGGATCGACACATGCTCGCGCTCTGGACGTGGAACGGCCACGGCCCCGGACGCGCACCGAAGAACGTGGGCGAGGTCCAGACCCTCGCCCTGGCCGTTCCGGACCGGGACGGCATCGGCGTCACGGACGTGGAATGCGCTCTGGTGGAACCAGAACGGTTATGCACTCTTGCTATCGAAAATCCCGGGGAATCGATACATCTACTACGGCAGGCCCTCGAGACGGACGTCGAGGCGCGGCACCTGCCCGCCGCCGCGCACGCCGTCCCGAACGCTACCGGGAACGCCGTCGTGTCGGCGGGTCGCGCACTGCGGGCGCTGCGGGACACCATCGCGCTGCAGGCCGAACTGCGCTCCGGGCTGAAGGCCGAGCTGCGGCCGTACCAGGCGCGCGGGATCACCTGGCTGAACGAGACCACCGCCGCGCACGGCGGCGCGGTGCTGGCCGACGAGATGGGATTGGGCAAGACCGTGCAGGCCATCGGGTATCTGCTCGGGAAGGCCGGGGACGGACCACAACTCGTGGTGTGTCCCACCTCGCTGGTCGGCAACTGGGCACACGAGATCGAACGCTTCGCGCCCGGACTGCGGGCGGTGGCCTGGCGCGGCGGCGACGCACCGGAGGCGGAGGCGGGCACCATCGTGGTGACCGGGTATCCGACGCTGCGCGGGCACGGCGAGGCGCTGGCCGGGCGGCAGTGGGCCAGTGTGGTTTTCGACGAGGCGCAGGTGCTCAAGAATCCGCGCACCCAGGTGGCGAAGGCGGCGCGGGCGATCACGGCGGACGCGCGGATCGCGTTGACCGGCACGCCGGTGGAGAATCATCTCGACGAGTTGTGGGCGCTGCTGAATCTCATCGTGCCAGGCGAATTCACGCACAAAGCGCAGTTCCGGCGGCGGTTCGTGCGGCCCATCACCGAGGGCTCGGCCCCGGCGGCGCTGCGGCTGCGCGACGCCATCGAGCCGATCGTGCTGGGGCGGCGCAAATCCCAGGTGGCGGCGTCGCTGCCGCCCAAGATCCACTGCGATCTGGTGTGCGATCTGACGCCCGAGCAGGAGTTGCTCTACGACCAGCTGCTGGATCGGGCCGAGAGCACCGGGTTCGGCACCGGGGTGCAACGGCACGGCCGGGTGCTCGCGGTGCTGACCGAGCTCAAGCAGGTGTGCAATCACCCGGGGCTGATCACCGGGGAGCTGGGCGAATTGGCCGGGCGGTCCGGCAAATTCGACGTCTGCGCCGACATCCTCGCGGGCAATCTCGAATCGGCGGCTCCCACGCTGGTGTTCACGCAGTACCGGCAGACCGGTGAGCTGCTCGTGCGGCATTGCGCCGAGGCATTCGGGGTGCGGGTGCCGTTCTTCCACGGCGGGCTCGACCAGGAGCAGCGCGGGGCCATCGTCGCCGACTTCCAATCCCCGGACGGGCCACCGATATTGGTGCTGAGCCTGCGTGCGGCGGGCACCGGGCTGACGCTGACCCGCGCGGCCGACGTCATCCACTACGACCGCTGGTGGAACCCGGCCGTGGAAGCGCAGGCCTCCGATCGCGCACACCGCATCGGACAGACCCGCACCGTCACCGTCACCACGCTGACCTCGGGCACCACCATCGAGGAACACATCGCGGGCATGCACGACCGCAAGTCCGCGCTCACCGACCTCACCGACGCCACCGGCATCGCCGAACTCGCCCGCTTGGACGACGAACGACTCATGGAACTGCTGCGCCGGAAGCGAGGGAACTGACTTGCCCGACAACGAATTCGGCTACACCACCTGGGGCAAGGACTGGGTCCGCCTGGCCGAACCCCTGCGCCTCACCAAACCCGAGCCACTGCTCCCCCGCGCCCGCAGCATCGCCCGCAACAACGGCGTCCGCACCGAACTCGAGGGCACCATCGTGCGCGCCCACATCCACCGCGGCACCGAAGCATCCATCACCCATCTGGAACTGACCCCGTTGCCCCGCACCACGATCGAGGCCTTGGCGCGGATCGTCCCCGGCGATACCCTCGTCCTCGGCGACGATCTGCATGCGGCGGTCCTCGCCGCCGGGCTCTCGGTGGCACCCATCCTGGCCGCCACCGACTGCTCCTGCCGTGCCCGCAGCCCGCGCTGCCTGCACGTGCTCGCCACCTGCTACGCCGTGGTCCGCCTCATCGACGAAAACCCCTGGCTCGCACTCGATCTCCAGGGCTACCGCAACACCCCACCCGACATGGACGACACCACCCCCACCTCGATCCCCCGCTGGACACCCCTCGAGGTCCTCGACGCGGCGACCTATTTCGGCTGAGGGCGGCGGGCTCGGAAGCGGAACATGGTTGCGGCGGTTTCGATCTCGATATCGGCGAAACCGGCGCGCGTCAGGCGGGCGGTGAGGGTGGCGGGTGGGACGGGGACGCAGGTGTCGCCGAGGTGCATGAGGCGGAAGACGAGACGGTCGAGGCCGTCGCTGCCCGCGAAGACGCCGCCTGGGGTCAGCACTCGGAAGGCTTCGGCGAAAAGATCGTCCTGCTGGGCGAGTGAGGGGACGTGGTGGAGCATGGTGAAGCAGACGACCGAGCTGAAATCCTTGTCGGGCAAGGGCATCGCGGTGCCGTCGCCCTCCAGGACTCGGAGGTGGTCCGCCTGTCGGTCCCGCAGGCGGGCGGCGAGGGCCGGGTCGATCTCCAGGCCGGTGAGATCCGGGACTCGGCTGCGCAGGGTGCGCACGTTCGCGCCGTAGCCGGGGCCGATCTCCAAGGCGCGGTCGCCGAGGTCGAGTCCGTTCAGCGCCCAGGGGACGATGCGGGTGGCGCTGGTGCGCTCCCACATGCTCGAGCGGCAGCACAGCTGGTGGAAGTAGTTCATTGCCATGGCTGAAACGCTAGGCAGCGGCCGGGGTGGCCGCGACAGACTATGGTGACAGATTGTGTCGTCAAACAGCCATCGGCCGGTGGTCCCGCCGCGGGCGCCGGTACTCGCGGCTCCGGCGGGATCGACCGCGATGGTGTTCGGGGCGGGCACGCTGCCCGCCGGGCACTGGTTCGACGAGCACGAGCATCCGCAGCATCAGATCGCCTGGGCGGCACGGGGAGTGATCACCGTGGAGACCGCGGGCGGGCATTGGGTGCTGCCGCCGACGCGGGCGCTCTGGATTCCGGGCGGGACGCGGCATCGCACCGGCACCCTCGAGGGCGCGGTCATGCACGGCATCTACCTCATGCCCGACCGCTCGCCGGTGGCCTATCCCGCACCGACCATGCTGCGGGTCGGCAGGCTCGTGCACGAGCTGTTCCTACATCTCACCGCCGACACCACCACCCGCGAACAGCGGGAACGCGCCGAGGCGGTGGTCTTCGACCTGCTCGATCCGGTGGAGTTCGTGCCGGTCGGTGCGCCGACTCCCGAGGAGTCACGCGCGCGGCAGGTCGCGGAGATCCTGCGGGCCGATCCCGCCGACCCACGCACCCTGGCCGAACTGGCGGCCGCCGTCGCCACCAGCCCGCGCACCCTGGCCCGCGGCTTCCTCGCCGAAACAGGAATCACCTTCGGCCAGTGGCGAACCCAGGTCCGGCTGGCGGCCTCACTGCCGCTGCTGGCGGCGGGGCTGCCGGTCGCGCGAATCGCGGCCCGCGTCGGCTATGCCACACCCAGCGCGTACGTAGCCGCTTTCCGCCGCGAGGTCGGTGTCTCCCCGGCGCGCTATTTCACCCGCTGACCCACCCCGCACCCGCTGACCCGCCGCTCTACCCGCGAATCGCCTTGCCCCCGCCGGCCCGCCGCGGCCTCTGCGGATTCTGTCGGTCACCGGCGCTACGGTCAGCGGCATGGCGAACCCCGCGTACTCGTTCACCGCCGAGCTCTGGGAGTGGGAGGCTCAGGCATCGTGGTTCTTCGTGAGCCTGCCCGAGTCCGTCGCCGACGATATCGACGAGCAGTTCGGGCACACCGCCGCAGGATTCGGCTCGATCAAGGTCAAGGTCACAGTGGGTGCCACCCGCTGGTCCACCTCGATCTTTCCCAGCAGCAAGCACGGCACCTTCATGCTGCCGGTGAAGAAGGCCGTGCGGGTCGCCGAGGGATTGACCGTCGGCGACCGGGTCGAGATCGAGCTACAGATCGCGTGATGGGGTGCATCCCCGGCCGAAGTCCGCCGGGATGCCGAGGGGTGATCAGATGCGGCGCAGGGCGGCGATGCGCTCGGTGAGTTGATCGGCGGTCGCGAGTGCGGTTGGGGGGCCGCCGCATTCGCGGCGTAGGTCGCCATGGATGACGCCGTGGGCCTTGCCGGTGCGGTGGTGGTGCATGGCGACCAGGCTGTTGAGTTCACGGCGCAGTTCGCCGAGGCGGTCGGAGGTGGCGGCGCGTTCGGCAGCGGCCTCCGCCGACGGACCGGCCGGGGCCGCGGCGGCCGCGCTGCGGTCGGCCAGCTGCCGGGACTGGCGTTCGCGGAGCAGGGTGCGCATCTGGTCGGCGTCGAGCAGGCCGGGGATGCCCAGGTAGTCGGCCTCCTCATCGCTGCCGGAGAAGGTGGCGGTGCCGAAGGAGTCGCCGTCGTAGATGACCTGGTCGAGCTCGGCGTCGGCGGCCAGGGCGACGAATTTCTTCTCCTCCTCGCCGGGCTCGTCCTTCTGCTTGTTGGCGTCGATGAGCAGTTCGTCGTCGAGCTCACTGGCCTCGCGGTGCGGTTTGCCGATGACGTGATCGCGCTGCAGTTCCAGCTGGGCGGCCAGGTCCAGCAGCACCGGCACCGAGGGCACGAACACGCTGGCGGTCTCACCGGCCTTGCGGGCACGCACGAAACGGCCGATGGCCTGTGCGAAGTAGAGCGGGGTCGAGGCGCTGGTGGCGTACACGCCGACGGCGAGGCGCGGCACGTCGACGCCCTCGGACACCATGCGCACCGCGACCATCCACGGGTCGGTGTTATTGCTGAATTCGCCGATGCGGCTGGAGGAATCCGGATCGTCGGACAGCACGATGGTCGGCTTGGTGCCCGAAATATGTTCCAGCAGTTCGGCGTAGTCGCGCGCCTTGTCCTGGTCGGTGGCGATCACCAGGCCGCCGGCGTCGGGCATGCCGGTGGCGCGCAGCTGGCGCAGGCGGGTGTCGGCGGCCGTGAGCACCTTCGACATCCAGTCACCGGCCGGATCGAGGGCGGTGCGCCAGGCGCGGGCGGTGTGTTCGGCGTTCAACGGCTCACCCAGACGGGCCGAGTACTCCTCACCCGCGCTGTCACGCCAGTGCGCCTCACCCGAGTAAGCGAGGAAGACGACCGGGCGGACGACCCCGTCGGCGAGCGCCTCGGAGTAGCCGTAGGTGTGGTCGGCGCGCGACTTCTCGAAGCCGGACTCGTCGGCCTCATAGGTGATGAACGGGATCTTGGAGTCGTCGCTGCGGAACGGGGTACCCGTCAGGTGCAGGCGGCGGGTGGCGTCACCGAACGCCTCCTCGACCGCCTCACCCCAGCTCTTGGCGTCACCGGCGTGATGGATCTCGTCCATGATCACCAGCGTCTTGCGGTTCTCGGTGCGCACCCGATGCTTGAACGGGTGCGACGCGATCTGCGCGTAGGTGACCACGACACCGTGATAGTCCGAGGACGTGGAGCCGGTCGAGTTGGAGAAGTTCGGGTCCAGCTGAATCCCGGTGCGCGCGGCCGAGGCCGCCCACTGGTGCTTGAGGTGCTCGGTGGGCGCGACCACCGTCACCTGATCGACCGTGCGGTCGTTCAATAATTCGGCGGCCACTCGCAGGGCGAACGTCGTCTTGCCGGCGCCAGGTGTCGCGACCGCAAGGAAGTCGCGTGGCTTGGCAGTCAGATACTTGGTTAGAGCCCTGCGCTGCCACGCACGTAGAGAACCGCCACCACCCGAAGTCACTCGGTAGAGAGTAGCCAGTGCAACCGACAGCTTTCCAATCCGACACAGCCCCTTCGAGTGCGCCACGACACATTGCGCGACTGGTCCCATTCGAACCGCTGGTAGGCGATGCTTGAGCCACGATGAACGCGCACGACGAATCTCAGCAACACGCCGACGCGCCCGTCCAGGGAACGCCCGTCGTGCTCGCCGCCACACGCTGGGGCCGGGTCCGGCAGCTCGTCGTCCACGTCGGCGCCAAGGCGTGGGACGACTCCATCTTCGCCAAATCCGCCGCCGCCGCGTTCTGGCAGACCCTCTCGCTGGCACCGCTGCTGCTGGGTCTGCTCGGCAGTCTCGGGTACGTGGGTCACTGGTTCGGGCCCAATACCGTCAATATCGTGCAGGCCAAGATCCTGAGCTTCGCGCGGAAGGCGTTCAGTCCCAATGTGGTCGACACGCTGGTCCAGCCGACGGTGAACGATGTGCTGCAGCGTGGGCACGGCGGCATCATCTCCGTCGGCTTCGTGCTGTCGCTGTGGGCCGGGTCCTCGGCCATGGCCACCTTCGTCGACGCCATCACCGCCGCGCACGGGCAGGCGACCGCGCGGCATCCGATCTGGCAGCGGATTTTCGCGCTGCTGCTGTATGTGGCGTTCCTGGTGATCGCGGTGCTGATCCTCCCGCTGATCGCGCTCGGGCCGACGCTGGTCGGGCGGGTGTTGCCGCATGCCTGGCGTGAACCGGGGCTGCGGCTCATCGACGCGTTCTACTACCCGGGCACCGGCCTGCTGCTGATCATCGGGCTGACCTTCCTGTACAAAACAGCTTTGCACCGCACCCTGCCGTGGCATCGGCTCTTCGGCGGGGCGCTGGTCGCGGGCGTCTTCTTCATGGCCGCCAGCGAGGGGCTGCGCCGCTATCTGGCGTGGGTGACCCGCAACGGCATCTCCTACGGCGCCCTGGCCACCCCCATCGCCTTCTTGCTGTTCACCTTCTTCCTGGGTTTCTCGATTATCCTGGGCGCGGAATTCAATGCCAGCGTGGAGGAATTCTGGCCTGCGCGTGCCACCCGCTGGGAACAGTTGCGGCACTGGTGGAATGCCCGCAAACGCCACCGCACTCCCGCTCCGGCACCCGATCCGTCCGCACCGCAGCCGCCCGCCTCGCGTCCGCCCGCCTCGCGTGCACCGGTGCAGCATCCGCCCATGCCGATCGACCCGCCCACCGATCAGTTCCCGACCACGCCGCTGCGCATCCACACCGATACCGCACGCCGCCCGACCCCGCAGTAACCGTGACACGCAAGCGGATCGGCGCCTGGCCGTAACGCCGGGGCCGGTGCCCGACACTGCCGGGCATGACGAATTACGGCGACCTGCGTGCGCTCTTCATCAACTGCACTCTCAAGCGTTCTCCGGAGATCAGCAATACCCAGGGGCTGATCGATGTCAGCGCGCACATCCTGGAGAAGCAGGGTGTCGAGGTCAATCACATTCGTGCGGTCGACCACGACATCGCCACCGGTGTCTGGCCGGATATGACCGAGCACGGCTGGGCCACCGACGCCTGGCCCGCCCTGCAGCGGCAGGTGATGGCCGCCGACATCCTGGTGATCGCGGGCCCGATCTGGTTGGGCGACAACAGTTCGGTGACCAAGAAGGTGATCGAACGCCTCTACGGCAACTCGCATCTGCTCAACGAGTCCGGGCAATACGCCTACTACGGCCGGGTCGCGGGCTGTCTCATCACCGGTAACGAGGACGGGGTCAAGCACTGCGCCATGAACGTGCTCTACAGCCTGCAACACCTCGGGTACACGATTCCGCCGCAGGCGGATGCGGGCTGGATCGGTGAGGCCGGGCCGGGGCCCTCCTATCTGGATCCGGGTTCGGGTGGTCCGGACAACGACTTCACCAACCGCAATACCACCTTCATGACCTGGAATCTGCTGCACCTGGCCCGGATGCTGAAGGACGCCAACGGTATTCCGGTGCACGGCAATCAGCGCTCCGCCTGGGACGCGGGCTGCCGCTTCGACTTCGAGAACCCCGAGTACCGCTGACCTCGCGCGCCGGACCCCCACTGTCGGACCGTGGCCTCACACTGTTGGCATGGAGATCACCTCGGCCGTGGGGGCCGTGCTGGGTGCGTTCGGCCTCTCGGGGGCAGCGGGCCTCAATGCCTGGCTGCCTCTCCTGGCAGCGGGCCTGGCCGACCGCTTCGGCTGGATCGACTTGGGCCACTCCTACAGCTGGCTGTCCTCGATCCCCGCCCTGATCGTCATCGGGGTGCTGTTCGTCGTGGACCTGATCGGCGACAAGATCCCAGCGCTGGATTCGGTACTCCACGGCATCGGCACCCTCGTCGCCCCGGCGTCCGGTGCCGTCCTGTTCGCCGCCGAATCCAGTCTGTCGTCCCACCTCTCGCCGACGGCCGCCGCGATCCTGGGTGCGCTCACCGCGGGCAGCGTGCACGTGGGCCGCACGGTAGCCCGCCCCGTCGTCACGGGAACGACTGCGGGCCTGGGTAATCCGGTCGTCTCGACCGCAGAGGACACGGTCTCCCTGATCCTGACGGTCCTGGCCTTCGCCCTACCCGTGCTCGCCTTCCTCGCGCTGCTGATCCTCCTGATCGTCCCGGGAATCGCAATCGTCAAGTGGCGGGGTCGAGTTCGGCGGCGGTGATGTCTTCCAGCGTGCGGCGGCGGGTTTCGACGAGGTAGAAGGTGGCCGCGATGGCGGCCAGGGCCATGGGGATGGCGCCGAGCAGGGCGGTGACGTAGATGGAGGGGGTGGCGACGGCGGCTACGACGAGGGCGATGATGAGGACGCCGCCGGCTTTGCTGGTGCCGGCGGCGAGACCGCTGCCGCGGGAACGGAATCGGGTGGGGTAGACCTCGGCGCTGTAGGCGACCAGGACGGCGACGACGGAGTTCGCGCCCCAGATGGGTGCTACCAGTAGGGCGTTGAGGACCAGGCGGTGGTCGGTGACGTGGGTGCCGAGGGCGGCGAAGCCGAACAGGGACAGTGCGAGCAGGGCGCTCAACACCACCATCGTCCATTTGGCGGAGCGGTGATAGCAGTAGGCGACAACGAAATTGAGCGGTAGGCCGATGAGGGCGGAGTCGCGCAGGATGCGGTCGGCGGTGACGCCGGTGTAGCCGAGGGCGCGCAGGTTGGTGGGCAGCCAGAGTTGGAAGCCGTAGGTGACCAGGCCGACGCCGAGGCCGGTGAGGATGAGCACGATGCTGATGCCGGTGAAGGGCGGGCGCAGCAGCCGTTCGAAGCCGCCGCGCAACTTCGATTCGACGGCCAGCTCGGATTCCTCGACCGGTATCGCTTCCGCGTGGTAGCGGCGCAGCACCTCCTGGGCTTCCCGGTCGCGGCCGAGAGCCAAGAGGAAGCGCGGTGATTCGGGTATCCAGCGGGTCAGCAGGATCAGCAGCAGGCCGGTGGGGAAGCCGATCAGCCACATGATCCGCCAGCTGTAGGTTTCCCCGATGGTCGAGGACAGCCAGCTGGTGATGATGTAGGCCCCGGCGATATCGCCGCCGATGAGCACCAGCAGCCAGCCGCGATGCCGGGCCGGAATGGTCTCGGCGAGCAGGGTGAAGGCGATCGGCAGCATGCCGCCCGCGCCCAGCCCCATGATGAAACACATCACCAGGTTGAGCTCGAAGCTGGGCATGGCCCCGCAGATGGCGGTGGCCACGAACACCACACCCGCCAGCAGAATGGCCGCGCGGCGGCCGATGCGGTCACCGAGCCAGCCCCACAGGAAAGAGCCGAGGACCGTGCCGGTGATCCCGGCCAGCGGCAGCAGTGCCACCGGCAGATCGCCGGCCGGATGGGTCGGCGACTTCAATCCGTATTCGCGGCCGACGCCGGGCACCACGAAGGCCAGGGTGGTGGGTTTCATGACATCGATGGTGATAGCGGTCGCCATGACCAGCAGCAGCACGATGTGGACGCGCCCGATCGGGGCGTCGTCGAGGGCGCGAACCCGTAAGCGCGCCACTCGATCCCGGTGCGCGCCGACCGGCACCAGCCCGTAGGTGGTGAGCGCCAGCCCGATCAGGATGAACGCCATCCCGGCCAGCATGGCGTTGTCCATGCGCATGCCCGCGAGCCGATAGTTCATGTCCCGGGCTTGCAGGAACATCGGGAAGTGCAGGGCCGTACCGAGAATCGTCAGTGCCAGCCCGGCCCAGAAGGCCAGGTCACGTCGGCGCACCAGCGCGGTCGAGTCGGCGTCGTCGAGTTGTCCGTCGCGAAAAGTATTGTCGCTCACGTCTTCCGCCCCCCATGACGGTTACGATCGCGGAGTCGAGCCCGGCCTCCGCGCACCGGGAATCGCCGCCGATCCGCAGCCAAGTGTAGGCCGCGGGTTCAGCTCTGTTCAGGTAATGCGGGGCTGTCACACTTTCGGGCCGCGCGCGGTCGAAGAGTCGACACCGACCGCGGAAGGACCGACACCATGACCGATCACGCCTGGCTGGCGCAGCAGTTCGAGGCCAATCGCACCCAGTTGCGTTCCGTCGCCTACCGGCTGCTGGGTTCCACCAGCGAGGCCGAGGACGCGGTGCAGGAGGCGTGGCTGCGGTTGCAGCGCACGGACTCCGACAGCGTGGAGAATCTCGCCGCCTGGCTGACCACGGTGGTGGCGCGGGTCTCGCTGAACATGCTGCAGTCGCGCAAGGTCCGCCGCGAGGACCCGATCACCGAGGACGATCAGCATCTCCCGGCCCCGCCCGCGCATGCCCCCGATCCGGAACACGAAGCATTGCAGGCGGATTCGATCGGGCTGGCGCTGCTGGTCGTGCTCGATCAGCTCGCTCCCGCCGAGCGGCTGGCCTTCGTGCTGCACGATCTGTTCGCGATCCCGTTCGACGAGATCGGCCCGATCCTGGACAAGACGCCCGCCGCGGCCCGGCAGCTGGCCAGCCGCGCGCGCCGGCGCGTGCAGGGCTCCCCCGCGCCCGCCGCCGACAACACCCGTCAGCGCCAAGTGGTCGACGCCTTCCTGACCGCGTCGCGCGGCGGCGATTTTCAGGCCCTGCTGTCGCTGCTGGCCCCGGACGCGGTCTTCCGCGCGGACCCGGCCGGGATTCGGATGGGTTCGGAGGCCCTGGTGTCCGGGCGCGACGGTGTGGCCGCGACCTTCGCGGGCCGGGCCAAGGCCACCCGCCTCGCGCTCATCGACGGCGCGATCGGCGCGGTCTGGGCCATCGCCGGCAAGCCGAAGGTGGTGTTCACCTTCACCGTCGTCGACGGGCAGGTCACCGCCATCGATCTGCGCGCCGATACGGAGGAACTGGCCGGACTCGATATCGAGTTGCTCGAAACCGCCTGAGCGGGAGCCTATTTGACGGTGCCGCCGGGGTCCGAAGCCATCGGGGTCCGGTCGGTGCCGACGGTGATGGTGACGCCGGGGCGGGCCGCCATGCCGAAGCGTGGGCGGTTGTCGGGGCCGAAGGTCATGGGCTGGGCGCGAATACTGCGACCGGCCCAGCCGGTGCCGGGGTCCAGGCGGGCGTGATAGGTGATCCAGGGGTGGCCGTCGACGGTGAAGAAGCCGTTGTGGCCCGGGGCGATCGCGCCCGGTCCGCCGGGCAGGATCGGACCCCCGGATTTGGTCCAGGCCGCCGGGTCCATCGGATCGCCGCCGCGGGCGAGTTGCATCAGGCCGAGGCGGTAGCTGTCGTCGAAACTGGCGTTGGCGGAATAGGTCAGATAGAGGGTGCCGTCGGGCGCGGCGAGCGGCTGGGGTGCCTCGTTGATGAGCCGGTCGGCTTCGTTGGGCACGGTTTCCCAGGCGGCGGTCGGGGTCGCGATCGCTACGGCCGCGCCCACGGGCGTCGTGGGATCGGACATGCGGACCGCGCAGATCTCCTGCACCAGTTCGTCGTCGGGCCGCAGGCACGACCACAGGAAATAGCCCTGCGAGCGATACGCCAGGTAGACGCCGTCGATGGCGACCGTGCGGGGCAGGTCGAGTTTCCCGGCGAATTCGTAGGGCCCGGCCGGATCGTCGCCGGTCGAGCGCAGTGCGTACATCCGATGTGTGTCGGGATCATCGCTGTCCTGGGCGGCGAAATAGATCCACCAGCGGTCCCCGATGCGCTGTAGTTCGGGTGCCCAGATCTTGGTACAGGCGGGCGCGGGACAGTCCGGGTGCCGCCACACCACGACCGGTGGCGCGTCGCCCAGGCCGCCGAGGGTGTCGGCCGTGCGGATCACCACATTGTCGTTGTTGAAGCTGTCGCCCTGGACGAGGTGAAATCGCCCCTGGTAGTAGGTGAGACTGGGATCCGCGCCGGCGGCCAGGATCGGATTGGTGAATTCCTCGTGGTCGGGTCCGAGCGCGGCGGCGCGGGGCAGGGTGGGCCAGGCGGTCAGGCACAGCAGGACCGCCCCGATGACTCCGAGCGTCGTCCGCCAGCCCGTCATGCCGCCTCCACCAGATGTCGAGAATCCAGTCTCCGACACGCCCGCCGCGCAATTGATCATTCGCAGCCCGCCCCGGCGTTTCGCGGGCTATTGCGGGAGTCCGAGGCCGCGCGCCAGCACGGGCCACGAATTGATCAGGGCGTCATGCCAATAGCCCCAGGAATGTGTCCCGGTTGGGGTGAAGTCGTAGGTGGCGGGGATGCCGAGGGCGTTGAGCCGGGTCTGCAGGTTGTGGCTGCAATAGTCGGTGGCGGCCTCGATGACCCCGCCGACGGTGATCTGATTCGCGAGCCCGTCGACACCGGGCAGGGCGTACGGACTGTCGAGGGTGTCGTGCGGGCCCGGCAGGCCCGAACCGTTGGAGATGTAGAGGTTCAGCCCGCGCAGCTGATCGGCGTGCACATACGGGTCGTTGTCCGCCCACATCGGATCATGTTGCGGGCCATACATATTGTCACTGTCGCCTTGGCCGCGGGAGACGACCAGCCGCACGAAGGCGTAGCCGAGCGGATCGCTGATCTGGGCGCAACCGCTGTAGGCGGCGACCGAGCGGTACAGGCCGGGCCGGGCGATCGCGAGTTGCAGCACCGAGGTGCCGGAGGTGGACAGACCCGCGATGGCATTGTTCCCGTCGGTGCCGAGCGCGGCGTCGATCACCGGCGGCAGTTCCTCGGTGAGGAACGTCTTCCATTTGTTCACGCCCAGCACCGGATCCGGGGCGCGCCAGTCGGTGTAGTAGCTCATCATGCCGCCGATCGGCTGCACCACATTGACGTCCTTGCCCGCCAGGAAGTCCAGGGCCTGGGGTGCGCGGGCATCCCAATTGGCGGTCCCCTCACCGCCGTCCGCGCCGTTGAGCAGGTACAACACCGGCCGGGGCACAGAAGTGTCGGCGGGCCGCTGGACCTCCACCTTGATCGTTCTGTCCATGACCGCGGAGTACACCTCGAGGACGAGGTGCCGGTCGTCGGCTGCCGCCGGAATCGCGTTCACCAGCAGGTTTCCCAGGGCCACCACGCACGCGACGATCAGTGCGCGGGCTCGAAATCCGTCCATCGCGATCTCCTCGGAGTTCTTCGGATCCGGACGGGTGACCGGCCCCCTGACGAGGGGTGGGCCGATCACCCGCCGGGTCAGTGGATCGGGTCGGCTAGCGGCCGAAAGAGCCCGTCCACAAGGTGTTCACGACACCGCCGATGGCGGCTCCCAGCGTGTTGAAAAGTCCGCCGAAAGCGGCACTACCGGTGTCGATGATGACTGGAATCAATTGACTGCCTTTCTCTTTCGCGTACATCGAACAAAACGGTGGAGCGATCGCAATGCTAGAGAGAACATTCAGCAATTACTAGCGTTCCGTTAGTATGATGACAATCACAGCTAATCTCCGGTAACGCCTCGGGCGGGCCCCACCGATAGAAAGCGGCACGCCAGCGCCGGATACATATCGGTATGCGGCAAGATTTCTCCCATGGAAGAGCCGATCAAGCCGCGGCCGCGGAAGAAGCGCGATCGCGCGCGTACCGAAGCCGACCTGTTCGACGCGGTCGAGCGGCTGCTGGAACGCGACGGCGTGCTGGCCGGGCTGAATCTCAACGAGGTTGCGGCCGAGGCGAATGTCAATCGCGGCCAGATCTATCAGCTCTTCGGCAACCGGCAGGAATTGCTGCGCGCCGCGCTGGCGCACCGATTCTCGGCGCTGGGCACCCTCTCGCCGGACCACTGGGATGTACCGTTCGCCGAACGCCGGCGCCGGCTGCTGCAGGCCGCATTAACCGGCAAATGGGTGGCATTCATGGCCCTGCTCGCCCTGGACGGCGACGACAAATTGTCGATCTTCAGCGAACCCGACGAGATGACGGCGGCGCTGCAGCGCGACAAAGCCTATGGGGCACTGCCTCCCGATGTCGACGCCGAGGCATTGCATGTACTGACGGCGGCCACGATTACCGGGTACGCGATATTCCGCGAGGTCGTGGCGCGCGATATCGGCGTCCCCCTGGACGAACTCGACCAGCGGGTGGTCGCGGCCTACGACTATCTGCTCAGCCGCGTCACCAGCACCGAGAACTGACCAGCGGTTACTAGCATTGCGTTAGATTCCGGGGGAAGTAGCGCCAGATGAACACTCGGCCACCGCAGCCGGATCCGAGCGCGTTGTGCGACATCGGATCCGGAGCGCGCCCCGAGCATCCCTGAGCCGGCGCGGGCATCCGGGCGGCATCGAGCACGCTACCCGCTGGTACCGGGCGGCCGGTACTGTCCCCGACAGTGGTCACCCGGCCAACTGGCAATCATTTAGCTATTGGCTTGCGGCGCACCGATTCCGGCCGGTCCCGATGAACCATCGATGAACTCTGACTCATAGGTCTGGACCAATCACGGTGCGACTTGGCACGGTCTAGACCGTGAAACTCTCAAATGGAAACATCCTGAATCCCTTGTCCATCACACTGTTTGCGGCCCTGCCCCTGCTGGCGGGTCTCTGCGGCGCCGCACCCGCGACGGCCGACGCGACCGTCAACAAGGTCGTCGTCATCGGGCTCGACGGCACGATGTACAAGAAAATCCAGGAAGCCAAGGCACCCACCCTGCTGAAACTGGCCAGTGAAGGCACTCTCGGGCAAACCTCGATCGCACCGCACACCACCATTTCCGGCCCGTCCTGGGCGACCGTGCTGACCGGCGTGTGGGACACCAAGCACGGCATCTACGACAACAACTTCACCGCCGACCCGTTCGCCAAGTACCCGTCCGTGTTCACCCAGTTGGAGACCGCCAACTCGAACCTGAAGACCGAGTCCATCGCCTCCTGGGACAAGATCGCCATCATCGCCGGATCCGGTGACAAGCACGCCGACGTCAATATCGCGACGGCCGGTCCCGCAAACGATCCCACCGAGGCCAAGCTCGACGCGGCCACCGCCGACGCCAGTGCCGCCGCGGTCACCAACGACGCACCGGACTTCCTGTTCACGCATCTCGATCAGGTCGACGAGGCCGGGCACGGGCACGGTGGCGCATCGAGCGAATACCTCGATGCCGTCAAGCGAGTCGACACCGAGGTCGCCAAGATCGTGGCCGCGGTGGACGCGCGCGCCAAGGCCCACCCGAACGAGAAGTGGAACATCATGGTCACCGCCGATCACGGCCACAAGCCGGGTGGCGGGCACGGCGGCCAATCCGCCGACGAGACGGCGAATTTCCTGATCACGCGTGGTCCGTCGTTCAAGGCCGGAGCCACCAACAGCAAGAACTCGCTGGTCGACGTGACCCCGACGGCGCTGGCGCTGCTGGGCGTCAAGGGCACCACCGCCTTCGACGGCAAGTCGGTGATCGACAACAGTGGCCCGACCCCGCCGAGCACCGGATCCTTCGGCATCGATCTGCCGGGCACCGGTTCGGGCAACGGTTCCATCAGCGACGACGCCACCGAACTGACAATCCCCACCGACCAGAACTGACCCGGATGCCGGCCCAGCCCACCTCCACGCGGTACGGGCCGGCCTCCGGTTTCCCCCACGGTGAACGAGAAATCCACTCGCGAAAGACAACTCCATGAAACCACAGACATCCCGCCGCACCCGCGCGGCGGTCCTGCTCGCGGCGGCGACGCTGCCACTGGCCGCCGGAACACTCGATACGACTGCGGCACAGGCGGATTCGACCGTCAACAAGGTGGTCGTGCTGGGCTTCGACGGCGCGCTCTACGCCAAGATCCAGGAGTCCGGCGCACCGAATCTGCTGAAGCTGGCCACCCAGGGCACCGTCGGCCAGACCTCCATCGCACCGCACGCCACCGATTCGATCCCGATCTGGGCCACCGCGCTGACGGGGGTGTGGGACACCAAGCACCACATCACCAGCTTCGACGGTGACGCCTTCGCCACCTATCCGACGGTGTTCACGCAGTTGGAGAAGGCCAAGCCGCAGTTGCGAACCGAATCGGTGGTGACCTGGTCGGCGCTGGCCGACGCCGCCGCATCGGGTAATCCGAACGTGGATGTGAACGTCGTCGCCTCCGACCCGAACGTCGCCGACAGCGCGACCGCGGATCGGGCGGCGGCCGCCGTCACCGAGGACGCACCGGATTTCCTGTTCGTCGATTTCGATTCGGTCGACAGCGCGGGGCACAAGGGTTCGGCCAAGCCCGGCTACCTGGACGCCATCACCAAGGCCGATGCCGGGGTCGGCAAGATCGTGAACGCGATCGACGCCCGCGCCGCGGCACACCCGAAGGAGCGCTGGACCATCCTGGTCACCACCGGGACCGGCAACAAGCCCCAGGGTGGGCACGGCGGCCAATCCGCCGAGGAGACCGCGAATTTCGTGATCGCGCGCGGCCCGGGCTTCGCGGCGGGCGCGACCAACGGCCGCTTCTCCATTGTCGATATCACCCCGACCGTGCTGACGCTGCTGGGCGTCGCGGTGCCGAGCGGGCTGGACGGCACGTCGATGGTGACGGCCACTCCACCGCCGGTGAGCGGCTCCTCCGCGCTGCTGCCCGGCACCGGCTCGTTCAATCCGTAATCAGCACAACCATTTTCGATAGCGTGAAGAAGGTCGACATGTTCACTCGTTCATTCCTCGCCACCTCCGTCACCGTCGCGGCCCTCGCCGCGGCACCGCTGTGCGCCGCCGCGACCGCGACGGCGGCACCCGCGGTGGTCCCGGTCGGGATCACCACCGGATCCGCCGACACCGTGGACGATATGCGGCAGATCCTGACCGGTTCGGCCAGCTCGCTCGACGGGCTGAGCGGGCTGCTCACCGGGGTGGGATCCGCCTCCTCGGGCTCGGCGTCCGGCGGGTCCAGCGGCAGCAATTCCAATGGTCACTGACCTTTTCAGCGGTCACTGATCGATGACCGCACAGTCCCGGGCGGGCCCCCCACGGCCGGGGCGGTGTTTTTTAGGCGCGGTGTAGGCACATTTGTAAACAGGGTTGTGGGGGTAGTTGGCAACAAGGTGGGGGTGTTTATGCCGGCGAACGAGAAAGAATACCGC
>NZ_JBHZAC010000009.1:0-411202 GCF_042753865.1 Nocardia sp. NPDC059240
TTTATATACCTTGTTTTTGGGGTGGCCTGGGTATTTTGTTTAAAACACCCCCCCCCCGCGGGGGTACCCCGCGTCGCCCCTACCCCGCCCACCTTCCCGGCGGCACTGCTCTAGGCTGCCCCGCGGTCGCTTCGATCCCCGGTACTAGTCGGGGATCGAAGCGGTCAGGGGCACGTTGACCCAGCTGGGGGCGTCGGGATCGAGCCGCACGTGTTCGGGCTTCAGACCGGAGTCGGCCAGGAAGAACAAGGGCGGCAACGCCTTCGGGAAATTGCTGGCGTAGACGTCGACGCGCAGCCGGTGGCCGGGCTGCAGCACGGCCTCGATCGGGGTCAGGGCGATATCGAGGGTGACCGGGACGCCGGGCACCGTCGGCTCCCGCCGAGTCAGATCGAGGAAATAGTGCGGCTCGGTATAGTCGCCGTTGGCCGAGGTCTTGCTGTTGTCCTCGTCGATCTGCCGGATCGACGCGACCAGCTGGCCGGTGGCGATCTCGCGCGAACTGCCATCGGGGGCAACATCGTTGACCGTGGACACCCAGTAGCCGTCGGCGGCGTCCTCGACCACGTTGAGATGCACGTTCAGCGGCCCGGAGATGGTGGTCGCCTGCCCCACGGGGCTGCTGGTGAAGGTCAAGCCGTCGTTCTCCCAGATCCGGGAATCGTCCCCGCACGCCTGAATGATCGCGAGCACACCCGCGGAGATGCGCGCGCCGTCACGACTGCACAGGCTGAGCACGCCGGGGGCCACGGTCAGGTCGTTGACACCACCTTGCCGCGCTGTCTCGGACAATCCGCCGTCGTACCGCGAATTCGGGCTGGTTCCCGAGGGAATGTCATTGAGATACATCCGCCGGTAGGTCGCCTCGGCGCGCGGGAATTCCGGCGCGTCGGTCCAGCCCGCGCCCTGCTGCTTGAAGGTCAGCGGCGTGTATTTCTCGATGCCGTTGTCGATTCCGCGCAGCCAGTGGTCGAACCAGGCCCGCTGCAACACATCCAGTCGCGGTGGCATCCCCGGATGCCCGAAGCCGGCGACACCGCTACCGAGGTGATAGCCGTCGCCCATGACCAGCTTCTTCTGTTCTTCCGGCAGTGGAATCGAGGCGAAGGTGTCGGTGGGGGTGGTCCCGAAGATGTCGAACCACGCGCCGACCATGAACGTCGGCACCTCGATATGGCTGACGTCGGCCTTCAACCCCTTGCGGAAGGGCGAGTTCGGATCGACGAGTTGCCGTGTCCGCGCCGTCAATTGGTCCGGGGACAGCGCGGTGTACCCGTTGACGACCATGTCGACCAGGGTCAGCGGATCGGCGATGCGGTCCTTCAACCACTGCAATTGCTGTGCGGGATCGAACTTTCCGACCAGGATCGAGGTCACGTCGGGAATCATCTTGAGCGCGTTGACACCGATCAGCCACGGCACCAGGAACCCGACGCCGACCGCGCCGCCCGCGCCCGCGATGTCGTTGAAGATGTCGCCGCTGCCCTCGTAGGCGAAGACCGCCTTCAGCCCGGGCGGCTTGCGGTCGGTGGCCTCGAGCGCGCTGATCGCGGTGAACGAGATCCCCATGGTGCCGACGTTGCCGTCGCTCCAGGGCTGGCGGGTGACCCAGTCGATGACCTCGGCCGCGTCCTGCTTCTCACGATCGCCGAAGACCTGCCAGTCGCCGCCCGAGGTGCCGGTACCCCTCAAATCAACCTGCACCAGGGTGTAACCGGCGTTCGCGAGCTTCCAGTCCTGCAGCGCCGCCTCGATCGCGCCGGCATCGAGCTGCCGGGTGATATCGAAGAGACCATCCAGTCCGACGCCCGGCAGATTCAGCGAACCGGCCCAATCCTCCAGCGGCTTCTTGATGCCCAAACTGTCCGCGGCGCTGATCACCGCCTGTCCCACCAGGATCGGTAGCTTCCCGTAGCCCTGGAACTGCACGATCACCGGCCGCTTCCCGTCGGCGGCGCGGCCGTTGTTCGCGGGATGAATGATGTCGGCCTTCAGCACGGTCCCGTCGTCCATGGTGATCGGCACCGCCAGATCGGGCGAAATGCTGTTGTACGGCTGCGGGCCGTCGACCGCCGCGGTCCAGCCGGGCGCGTAGGCACCGCCGTCAATGCCGGTGAACGCGGTATCGGACGAGGCCGTCGGGGCCAGGAACGGGGTGCACGCGAGGATCGCGGAAGCGATCACCAGCCCCTTCACGACCAGCTTCGACGGCCGCATCAGCGCAAGCCTCACTGTGTCCCACCTCTCACAGAATCCATGGCCAGATTGTTGCTACTCGCGAGTAATAAACGCTCGCCCGAGGGCGACATCGTTTTACCCCAGCGCGACAGGGTGGAGTGGGACCCTTGCGTCCCAGACAATTGGCGGATTAAGTTACGGTCCCGACTGGAAGTGTTAATCGGTGGGAGAGTGACGGCTCGATGGCGATCATGGCGCGCGCTGCCAGCCTGCGTGGCTGCCGCGAACTCGTCGACGAGCTCGGCGGCGACGGCGACGAACTGCTGCGGCGTTTCGGCATCGCACCGGAGGCCGTGCACAGCGAGGATGCCCTGGTCCCGGCGGAATCCCTCGGCTGGGTCCTCGAAGTCGCAGCGGCGGAACTGGATTGCCCCGATCTGGGACTGCGGCTCGGCGCCCGCCAGGGCACCGATGTGCTCGGGCTGGTGGCCGTCGCGGTCAGCAATGCCGCCACCGTCGGCGAGGGCATCGCCTGCGCGGCCCGCTTCCTGCCCGTGCAGCACGAGGGCATCTCGGTGGGGCTGGTGCCGGACCCCTACGGGCACAGCGGAACACTCGCGCTCAACTACCGCGATGTCGCGGAGGTGTCCAGCCTCGGCCAGGGCATCGACCAGGCCGCCGCCCTCATTCACCGGCACCTGCTGCACGCCACCACCGGCGAATACGGGCTGCGGACCGTCCTGCTGCCGCATCCCGCGCACGCACCCGCCGCCCGCTATACCGAATTCTTCGGCGCGGACGTCCATTTCGACATGCCCACCACGGTATTCCGCTTCCCGGCGGAGCTGCTGGACCGTCCGATCGACGGCCGCAATCCGATGCTGCACCGGCTGGCCATGGACTTCCTGGAACGCAACTATCCCGAGACCGACCCGAGCATGACCGCCCGGGTCCGCTTGGCCATCGACCGCGCCATGCTGGAATCCCGGGCCGATATCGACACCGTGGCCCGCATGCTGACCGTGCACGAACGCACCCTGCAGCGCGCATTGGCTGCGGAGGGAACGACTTTCACCGAGGTCCTCGACGCCGCGCGCCGCGACGCCACCCTGCGGCTGCTGTGTGAGACGGACCTGCCGATGAGCCGGATCACCACCATTATCGGCCTGCGCGAGCAGTCTGCGCTGACGCGGGTGGTGCGCCGTTGGTACGGCATCACCCCGCAGCAGCTACGCACCGCCGCCCGCACGCGGCGGGCCAACCGCCCCGGGCCGGAACGTGTTTCGGTGGCCCAGGGCGGCGTCTCGGCTGGTCCGATCACAACAGGAGATCAGCCCGCGAGCTTCGCCAAGTTGGGGAAGTTGCTCAACTCCCAGCCGCCGTCCACCACCATGTCGATGCCGGTGATGTAGGAGGCGTCCTCGGAGGCGAGGAACAGGCTGGGTCCGGCGATCTGTTCCGGGGTGGCGGCCACGCCCATCGGAATGCGGTCGAGGAACATCTGTTTGGCCGGTTCGTAGCCCATGACCGCCGCCACCAGCGGGGTGTCCACCAGGCCGGGGAGGATGGCGTTCACCCGGATGCGGTGCTGGGCCAGTTCCAGTGCCGCGTTCTTGGTGAACATGACCACGCCCGCCTTGCCCGTGGAGTACGGGCTGCCACCGGGCATGGGCACGCGGGCGTCCAGCGAGGAGATATTGACGATCGCGCCACCGCCGGTCGACTTCATCAGGCGGGCTTCATGTTTGGTGCACAGGAAGACGCTCTTCTGGATCAGGTCGATGGTGAAGTCCCAGTCGGCCTCGAGCAGGTCGGTGACCGCGCCGATGCGGGAGGCTCCGGCCGCGTTGAAGGCGGCGTCGAGCCGGCCGAAACGCTCGGCCGCAACGCCGATTCCGGCCTCCACCGATGCCTCGTCGGTGACGTCGGCGACCGTCGGCACGAAGGCCTCGCCCAGTTCGGCGGCCCGCTTCTGCAGGCCCGCCTCGTCGATATCGAGGCCGACCACCTGCGCGCCCTCGGCGATCAGCGCGGCGGAGATCGCCGCGCCGATACCAGAGGCCGCGCCGGTGACGACCGCGACCTTGCCGTCGAATCGATTCGCGTTCAACGGATTCCGCCCTTCAACTCGGTGACCTGACCCTGGTACCGTCCGGCGCGCAGGAACTCGCCGCTGCGCTCCTTGCCCAGCGTGGCGGCCTTCTCTCCCAGTCCGAACACGAACTCGCCGTTGACCAGGACCGCGGTGACGGTCTCGTCATTGCGGTTGACCATGCGGGAGAGGTTGTCGTACTCGGGAATCGGGCTCTCGGCGTACTCTTCCAGGCTGTCGTCCAGGCGGGCCGGATCGATGATCAGCACATCGGCCCGGTCGCCCTCGCGGAGGTGACCGGCGTCCAGGTCGTACCAGTCGGCAAGTTCGCCGCTGACCCGGTGCACGGCCCGCTCGACGGTCAGGAACGGCCGTCCGGCCTGCTGCGCGGTGTGCACCCGCTTCAGGAAACGCAAACCGAAGTTGTAGAAGGCCATATTGCGCAGGTGCGCGCCCGCGTCCGAGAAGCCCAGCTGCACACTGGGATCCGCGGCCAGCGCGTTCAGCACCTCGGGCCGGTGATTGGAGATGGTGGTGCGCCAGCGCACCCCCGACCCGTGCTCGACCAGCAGGTCCAGGAACGCGTCCACCGGGTGGATGCCGCCGCGATCCAGCCCGACCTGACCGAAGGTCTTGCCGACCACGTTCGGATCCGGGCATTCGGTGATCTCGGCGTCGAAGAAGTCCCGGTGCCAGACGCGCGGGCCCCACTTCTTGTCGTAATCCTTGCGGAAGGCCCGCCGGTACGCCGGATCCGCGAACAACTCCTGGCGCGCCTCGAGCTGGTTCGACAGGTGCAATGCTGCTGCGCCGGAACCGAATTCCTCGAACACCGGCAGATCGATGCCGTCCGAGTACACCTCGAACGGCACCGGCAGATGCTGCCAGCGGAAGTCGCCGCCGAGCCGGTTGAGGATCTTGCCGATCAGCGGGAAAACCTTCACGACACCGGGAATCGCCTTGATGTCGGCCGCCGAGAGCAGGCTCACCTTCAGATTCGGCCGGAAGATCCCGAGGCTGCTGGCCGCCATGGCGACCAGCGACTGCGGGCGCGCCACATCGGGACCGCCCTGCAGCGCCCGCTTACGGTCGCGCAGAATGCGATTGAGCCGCCGGCGTTCCTTGGCGGTGGCATAGGTCGAGGGCAGCGTGCGCGAGCGGCACACCTCCCCGTCCAGCTTGTCGAACAGTAGCTGCTGCGAGGACATGCCCACGAAGCCCGCGTCCAGGGCCTCGCGCAGCTTGTGCTCCATCGCCGTCAGCTCCGCCTCGGTCGGCGTCACGTCCGGATCGGTGGCCCGCACCAGACCCAGCTGCGCGGTCCGGATATCCGAATGTCCGATGAAGGCGGCGATATTCGGCCCCAGCGGCAGGGATTCCAGCGCCTGGACATAGCTGTGCGCGCTGTTCCAGGTCTTGAGCCCGTCGACCGCCGAGACCACGTGCTTGCGTGGAATCGCCTCGACCCGGCCGAACAGGTCGCCCGCGTCCGAGCCGTCCACGTGCACGGTGGACAGCGAGCAGGAGCCCAGCACCAGCGTGGTCACCCCGTGCCGCAACGACTCCGACAGCGTCGGGTCCAGCAGCACCTCGACGTCGTAGTGGGTGTGGATGTCGATCATGCCGGGCATGACCCACCGCCCGGTCGCGTCGATCACACGCGCACAACCGGTTTCGTCCAGCGGTGCGGCCGAGACCGCCGCCACCCGGCCGTCGCGGATGCCGAGATTACGGATGGCCGACGGCGCACCGGTCCCGTCGAACCAGCGGCCGTTCTTGATAATGGTGTCGTACAACAGAATTCACTCCCCCACTGAGAGATCGCGGCGCAGCACCTTGCCGGTGGCATTGCGCGGCAGGGGTTCCGCGGTGACCACCCAGCGGGCGGGCACCTTGAAGTAGGCCAGTTGCTTGGCCACATGATCGCGCAGTTCGTCCTCGCTCAGCGAATCCGGTTGGTCCACAACGACGATCGCGGCCACCTCCTGACCGAGATCCTCGTGCGGGACGCCGATCACGGCCGACTCGCGCACCGCCGGATGCTCGTCGAGGACGTTCTCGATCTCCTGCGGGTAGACGTTCTCGCCGCCGCGCAGGATCAGATCCGAGCGGCGGCCGGAGATGTAGAGCTTGCCCTGGCGCAGGGTGCCGTAGTCACCGGTACGCAGCCAGCGGTTCTCGTCGATGGCCGCGGCGGTCGCGTCCTCGTTGTTCCAGTAGCCGAGCATCACATAGGGACTGCGGATGCAGATCTCGCCTTCCTCGCCGTCGGGCACCACCTTGCCGTCCGGATCGCGCACCTCGAGCGAGACACCGACCACGGCGCGGCCCACGGTCTCGTTGTCGGCGGCCAGTTCCGGCGGGGTGGCGACGGTCGCGGCGGTCCCGGACTCGGTGCAGCCGTAGCTGGTGGTCAGACCCTGCAGGGCGACCGGGAAGCGTTCGCGCAGCCGCTGCACCAGCGCCGGGGACGCCGGGGCCGAGTTGAGCGAGAACGCGGTCAGCGAGGACAGGTCGTACTTCGAGATGTCCACGGCCAGAATGCGACTCGCCAGCGTCGGCACGGCCGCCCAGTTGGTGACCCGCTCCGCCTCGACCAGCGCCAGCAGCGATTCCGCGTCGAACTCGCCGGAGGTCGGGAAGACCACCGCGTCGCCGGTGGTGAGCCGCGGGATCGACAGATTGTGCAGGCTCGCGATGTGGAACAGCGGCATGGTGGCCAGGTAGCGGCGCGCGGCCGGGGAACCGTCCCAGGTCTGGCCCCGGAAACCGGCCGAGAGCGCGTCCATGAAGCGGTGGTAGTCGGCGACGGCCACCATATTGCGCTGGGTGTGCACCACGCCTTTGGGACGGCCGGTGGTACCGCTGGTGTACAGGATGATCGCCGGATCGTCCTCGCCGACTTCGGCGCTCGGGTTGCCGCCCGCGAATTCCGCGATCAGCGCGGGCAGATCGGTCTCCATGGTGAGGACCGGAATGTCGGTACCGGTCTCGGCGGCCAGCGCGGCGCGCTTGGCGTCGGCGATCACGACCTTCGGGGCGGAGTGCTCGAGGCCGTAGGCGATCTCGCGCGGCACCCACCAGGCGTTGTAGCCGACCGGGATCGCGCCCAGCCGCTGCGCGGCCCAGAACGTCAGCACCCATTCGGGGGCGTTGGCGGCCAGGATGCCGACGCGGTCACCCTTGCCGACGCCGTAGCGTTCCGACAGCGCCGCGGCCAGCGCACCGGCCGCGGCGTAGTGCTCGGCGAAGGTGTAGCGGGTGCGTGCCGACACCAGATAGTCGAGGTCGCCCAGTTCGCGGGAGTCCTCCAGCAGCTCGAGCAGCGATCCGTGGCGATGGGTGAACACCGGCTGCGGCGCGCCCAGCACCTGCTCGACCCCCATCTCGAACGGCCCGCCGGGCCCGGTCAGCTTGCCCGCGACCTGGGCCGCGAGCGCCTGGAGATCAATGGCATTGGTCATGAGTCAAGTCCTCGGGGGTCGAAGCGCCAACCTTCGCAGCTTGCCGCAGCGGGACGGTGGCGCGGGAGGGAACCGCAAACTATTGGTGCCGCCGTACCACTTTCTGGGATAGGACGTCTCATGCCCACCCCCGGACCACGTCGAAGGTCGCCCGCAGATAGGCGTCGGCCCGATCCGAGCCGATCAGGCCCGCCGCCATCCGGTTCATGGCGTAGGCGAAGGTGACCCGGTGCTCCAGGTCGTTGACGACCATCGCGCCACCGATGCCGGCCCACCAGCACACCTTGCCGTCCGGCACGTGCGGGGCCGTCTGCGGCTGCGGCAGGCCGTAGCCGATGCCGAAGCGCAGCGGCAGCATGATCGCCAGATCCACGCCGTCGGACTGCGGTTCGAAGATCAGCTCGATGGTCTTGTCCGACAGGAACTTCCGGCCGCCGAGCTCCCCGCCATTGCTGATCAGCGACTGCAGCCGGGCGATGGAGCGGGCATTGCCGTGCCCGCCCATGCCGCCCAGTTCGGCCTGCCGCCAAGCCGGTGTACCGCATTCCGGGAAGTCCAACAGCGGCTGGAACAGCGTCTTGAACATGACGCTGTCCTGCGGCAGCAGGGACTGGTCGAACTCGGGCAGCTCCGGCGGCACAAGATCCGCGATGCGCTCGAAATCCGCTGCTGCGGTGCCGATGTGGAAGTCGGCGTCCAACGGTCCGGCCAGCTCCTCGGCGAAGAACCGGCCCAGCGAGCGGCCGGTGATCCGGCGGACGATGCCGCCCATCAGATGGCCGTAGTTCATGGCGTGATAGCCCGACGCGGTACCCGGCTCCCACCAAGGCGCCTGTGTCGCCAGGCGATTCTCGGCCGCCTCGGTGTCATAGATATCGGCCAGCGCGATCGGGGCTTCCCAGCTGGAGACGCCCGAGGTGTGCGACAGCAGGTGCCGCACTTCGATATCGGCCTTGCCGTTGGCGGCGAACTCCGGCCAGTAGTGGGCCACCTTCTGGTGCACATCCAGCTCACCACGGTCGACCAGCAGCAGGGCGCTCAGCGCCACCATGGTCTTGGTGATGGAGAAGGTGTTGACCAAGGTGTCGGCGGTCCAGGGCTTGGTCTGCCCCGGATCGGCGTAACCGCCCCAGAGATCGACCACCGGCTCGCCGTCCACCGTCACACACAGCGAAGCGCCCAATTCCGCTCCCGACTCCACCTGCTCGGTGAAAGCCGCACGCACAGCCGCGAATTCATCGGTACAGATACCAGCCACGTTGCTCATCCGCACTCCTCCTAGACCTGCGCCTGGGACGCACGCGCCCGCACCGGCAGCGCGAACCCGTGCGCCTCGGCGCGTTTCGCGCCGCGCGCCATCTCCTTCTGGAGATCGCGCACGTACGGCTCGAATTCGATCTGGATGGTGTGCCGCGGCGAGTCGTAGTACCGCCCCGAGCGACTCTCCTCGACCTCGCGAATGCCCTCGGCCATCTCCGTCTCCGACGGCAGCCGGTAATTGCCGGTCAGGTACGCCGCCACCAGCTTCGACTGCTGCTCGGCGAAGTTCACCAGGGTCGGCATGGGCTGGGCCAGGCCGAGGAAGAACAGATTGTCCACGCCCGGCTTCACCATCTGCCGGTACAGCGGGAACTTGTTGCGCTCGTCGGGCAGCAGCGCCTTGTCACCGAAGAACGGGAAGCTGATGTGATATCCGGTGGCGCACACCACCACATCCACCGCCTCGATGCTGCCGTCCGCGAAATGCACCTTGTCGCCGTCGAGTTTGGTGATGGCGGGCTTGAAGGTGATGTCGCCGCAGCCGGCGCGGTGCAGGAATTCCTCGCTGGCCGAGGGATGCGCCTCGAAGGGCAGGTGATCCGGCTTGGGCAGGCCGTAATCCTCCATGTGCCCGCGGTTCTTGACCACGAAGCGCTGCTTCATCTTCAACGCCATCTTCGACGGAATCCAGGCCGGCATCGAGCGCTTGTCGCCCACCTGGCCGTTGACGTACTTGGGCAGCACCCATACACCGCGACGCGCGGACAGGTAGAACTTCGAGGCGATGAAGCGCTGCGAGAGCTCGGTGGCGATATCCAGGCCCGAATTGCCCATGCCGACCACGACAATCCGCTTGCCGCGCATGTCGACCGGGTCGAACGGGTCGTTGTAGGCGTGCGAATGCATGAGCACGCCGTTGAATTCGCCCGGGTAGTCGGGGGTGCGCGGATCCCAGTGGTGGCCATTGCAGACCAGCAGCACGTCGTAGGTCTCGGTGGTGCCCTTGTCGGTGCTGACCACCCACAGGCCCTCGGCGTCACGCTCGGCCGAGATCACCTTGTGGTTCAGGTGGATTCGATCCCGCAGGCCGAAGTGCTCGACGTAATCCTTGAAGTACTGGTGCAACTGGGTGTGGTGCGGGAAGTCCGGCCACTCCTCGGGCGCCGGGAAGTCCTCGAACTGCAGCCGGAACTTCGAGGTGTCGATGTGCAGGCTCTGATAGCAGGCCGACATCCCGTTCGGGTTCTTGTAGTACCAGTTGCCGCCCACCTCGTCGGAGGCTTCGTAGCAGTCGAAGGGGATGCCGTATTCGGCGAGCCGCTTCGCGACGGTGATGCCCGACGGCCCCGCGCCGATGACGGCAACCCTGGGCAGTTGGTGATTCTGGGCAGATAGCGCAGCCAATTCACTCTCCTGGTTCGGCGATGGGTCACATTCCCCTGCCGGACGTGATCTGCCACACACGCTAACACTCACTAGACAGAGTGTCTAGTGAGTCGACTTGCGTCTATCATTCAGGGCGTGACCCGACCAGACGTTGAACCCGCCCGCCGCACCTCGCTGCGCGATGAACAGAAACGCCTCACCCGCACCAAGCTCATCGAGGCCGCCACCCAACTGTTCACCACCCAGGGCTACGCGCCGGTCCGCGTCGACGACATCGCCGCCGCCGTCGGCTGCAGCCGCGCTACCTTCTACCTGCACTTCACCGGTAAACCGGATGTCTTGCGCGCCATCGCCGAACAGGGCACGCTGCCCAGCGTCCAGCACTTCTACGAGGACCTCGACCACGTCCTGGACACCGGCTCCCGCGACGAATTCGCCGCCTGGATGCGCCGCGCCATCGACTGGTTCCAGGAATACAAGGACCTACTCCCCGCCTGGGACGAGGCCACCGCGCTCGAACCCGAATTCCGCGAGGTAGCAAGGGAAGGCATCATGGCCCTCCCCAATGTGATGAGCTCCTACCTGTCGCGCTGGCCCGCCGACCGCCAGGAGGAAGCCCGCCTGCGCGTCGAACTGCTTGTCGCCCAACTCGAACGGTTCTTCACCCGCTGGGCCATGCAGGGCACCATCGACGTCTCCGCAGAAGAAGCCGCTACCGTCCTGACGGACATCTGGTTCCCGGCGCTACAGACCCCCGGGACATAGCTCCGGCAGGACGCGTCGATCACGCCACGCGACGTGCGCGATCCAGTTCCCAGAATGCGCGCAGCGCAATGATTTTCCCGTCCGCATTCACCCGATAGACGGCCACCAGATCGACCTCGACGACGATCTCGGGGCGGGCACTGCGAATGGTTCCGGTGAATGCGGCCTCATTTCCGCAGGCGAAGGAATCGGCCCAGTGGAATTCGATCTTGCTGGGTTCGATCGCCTTGTCCCAGAAGGCGGCGATTGCTTCGTGACCCGAATGCCCGTGGCCGACGGGGTCATACGGGGAGATGCCCACCGGATCCTCGACCGTGGCATCCGTCGCGAAAAGGGTAAGCCACTCACTCTTGCACTTGGCGCGAACGGCAGCCTGGGAGGCCAGGCCGGCGCGGCGAGCGGGGTGATCGGCGGGCATGCGAGGATCTTGCCGCAGGGCGGCGGGCCCGGGACGTGACGATTCCGGTCAGCGGGAACGGGATTCGGGGCGAGATTGGCCTGTGATTCGACTGGGAACGTTGCATTGCGATAGCGAACGGCTAGCAATCGTGGCGGGAATCACAGGGCAAACGATTGGGGCCGACACCCGAAGGTGCCGACCCCGACATCGAATTGTGAAATTCAGACGTTTCAGTGAACGCCGACGTTGTAACCGGTCCACGCCTGACCATTGAAGGTCGCGCCGACGCCCGGCTGCAGCGCCTGAGCGCACTGATCATCGGTCAGGTGGTAGAAAGCGCAAGCGCCCGAGGGGTCCACGCCCACCACGACACCCTGGCCGTCGTCGGCGGAAGCGGTACCGAAAGTACCGGCGGCACATGCGGCGATCAGCCCGGCGGTGACAGCGAATTTCTTCAAGAGGGGGTCCTCCCAATCAATTTGGAAATGTCACCAGAAATCGTGGCACGACTTTCCCCAACCGCCAAGCCATCGGAGTTTTGGGCGATTCGTTTCAGGCGACTTCAGCGACCGAAAGGGCGTGCGTCGCAGAGACGTAGCGACTTACCAGCAAACGCACCACGGCCGGGTGGATACCGATCGGTTCGGCCACGCCGTCCGCACCCGCCTCGTGCAGGCGCTGATGGAACAGGCCGTGGGCGAGCAGGTAGGAGGCAATGAAGACGCGACGCTCACCCGAAGCCCGGACCGCCGCCACCACTTCCGGCACCCGGGGCTCGCCGGTCGCGATGTACGCGAGGTGGGCGGGCGTGCCGATGCGGTCCGAGAGCAGGTTGGCGGCGCGCTGAACATCGTGGCGCGCACGGGAATCCGAGGAACCGGCGGCGGCGAACACCACCGCGTCACCCGGTCGCCAGCCCGCGGCGCGCAGGCGCAGGTGCATGACCTCCGCCAGCGCCGGATCCGGGCCCATCGCCTGGGTGACCGCGACCGCGTCATGCGCACTCGCGGCCACCTCTCGCGGCACATCCTGATAGACGTGGTAGCCCGAGGCGAGGAACGCCGGAACCACCACGGCGGGAACCGAATCCAGATCCCGCAACACCTCCGCCGGGGACGGCCCCAGCACATCCACGAACGCGGTGCGCACGCGCGGCGGCGCACCGATCGCGATCTCACGCAACGATGCCGATGCGGCCCCGAAATCGGCACCGGCACCTGTCTGTGCGCCGTAGCGGGTGGCCTCCGCGAACGCCGAAGCACCCAGCTCCCGCGTCACCGCCCCCGCCAACTCGGCGATCATCTCCACACCCCGCGCACTCCTGGTGCCGTGCGCGACCAGGATCAGCGCCGGGGCGTTCACCACGCACCTCGCGCCGGACGGCCCGCACCGGAGCCGGGCACCGAGCCGGGCAATCCGTACGAACGCGGCGAAACCGGCGGGCGTGCAACCGAACCCGGCAGGGTGGTTCCGGACGAATGCGCCGGCCGAGCCACCCCGGTCGCCGGAGCGACATTCGGCCGCGCCACGGCCGACGGGGCCGCGACAATCGGGCGGGCACCGCCCGTGGCGGTCGGTGGGGCGGGGCGGCGGACAACGGCGGGCGTGGGTGACACCTCGGGCACCGGACGGCCGTTCGCCACCCGGCCCGGCATCTCGCGACGACCACCCAGTCCCGGCGAGTGGGCCGGGAAGCCTTGGCGGGCAGCGGGAGCCACCGGTTCCGGGTGCGGGTTGTCGATGCACTCGGCCGGGTCCAGGGCCAGGCGGTAGCCGCGCTTGACGACGGTCTGGATGGCCTTGGGGGTGCCCAGGCCCGCACGCAGGCGGGCGATGGCGGTCTCCACGGCGTGGGTGTCATCGCCGCCGCCGGGGAGGGCGGCGAGGAGATCCTCGCGCGACACCACGCGGCCGGGCTGACGCGCCAGCGAGCGCATCAATGCCATGGGGGCCGGGGCCAGCTGACGGACCTGCCCGTCCACGACGACGCAGCCGCCGCGGACGCTGAGCAGGTGCCCGGCGGCCTGAATTCGATTGGCGCGCCGGGGCAGTTCCTCGGCGACGTGGCGGGCCAGCGCGCCCAGGCGGGCACGGCCGGGCATGGAGGTGGTGACGCCCAGTTCTTCCAGCGGGGCCGCGGTGATCGGGCCGACGCAAGCGGGCAGCACCCGGGTACGGAAGGCGTGCAGGACGGCCTCGAGCAGGCCGGTCTCCTTGGCGCGCATGAGCAGTGACGCGACCGCCGGGGCACTGGTGAAGGTGACGCAGTCCAGTCCGGCGGTGACGATGCCCTCGATGAGGCGGTCCATCGGGGTGCGGTCCTCGGGCGGAATCCAGCGGTAGACCGGCACCGGAACCACGTCCGCGCCGGCCATGCGCAGCACCTCGCAGAAGTCCGGAACCGGCTCCCATTCGGTGGTCGCGCCGTGCAGCTGCACCGCGATGCGGACGCCCTCGACGCCCTGGGCCAGCAGGTGATCGAGCACCTCGGCGCTGGATTCGGAAGCGGGAGACCATTCTTCGCGCAGCTCCGCCGCGCGGATGGCGCCCTTGGCCTTGGGGCCGCGGGCCAGCATGCGGTTGGAGGCCAGGGTGGCGACCAGCGCTTCGGCCAGCCCCCAGCCCTCCGCGGCCTCCATCCAGCCGCGGAAGCCGATCCCGGTGGTGGCCACCGTGATCTGCGGCGGGTCGGCGACCAGCTGGCGCGTCACGCGCTCCAGCTCGGTGTCGTCGGCCAGCGGGATGATTCGGATGGCCGGGGCGGAAACGACATTCGCGCCCCGGCGGGCGAGCAGGGTGCCGAGTTCGTCGGCGCGGCGGGCAGCGGTGATGCCGACCGTGAATCCAGCGAGCGGGGTACCGCCGTCGACCTCGGTCATGCCGTACCGCCGGGGAACTCCACGGGATCGTTGGACACCGCGACCACTCCGTTCTCCACGCGCACCGCGTAGACCGGCAGGGCCACCGCGTCATCGTCGAGGCAGCGCCCGTCGATCAGCGAGAACGCCTGCTTGAGCAGCGGTGACGCGACCACCGGCAGACCGCCGCGGTCGCCCACGATGCCGCGGGACATGACCGCCGCCCGGCCGAAGGGATCAATATTGCCGACCGCGAACAGGGTCTGGTCGGTGCTGAGGAACAGGGCTGCCTGGCGGCCGCCCTTCAAGAGAACCGCCACGCCGCGGCCCGGAATCAGGTAGTCCAGTCGGCAAGCCTGGGTCCAGCCGGAAATGCTGGTCGCGGTGCCGGGTGTGTCGATCACGGTCATCGGTAAGTCTCCTCCGAACGGCCTGTACCTATTGGTACCGACGTCCTGTTTCCAAGCGGTTAAGCAGTCATTTCCCGTGCGTGGCGGACTCGGTGACCTTGGCAATACCGACCGGCATGTCCGGAATGCCGAGCAGTACCGGAACCTTGCGCTCACCGGTCTCGTCGAAGCCGATGGTCGGGTCGGATTCCTCGGGCGCGTTCACGAAGGACACGAAGCGCGAGAGCTTGCCCTCGTCCTCGAGCACCGCGGCCCACTCGTCCTTGTAGCCCTCGACATGCTTGGCCATGGCGGCCTCCAGGTCGGCGGCGATACCCAGGCTGTCCTCGCAGACGACCGCCTTGAGGTAGTCCAGGCCGCCCTCGAGGGCCTCCTGCCACGGCGCGGTGCGCTGCAGCCGGTCCGCGGTGCGGATGTAGAACATCAGGTAGCGGTCGATGTACTTGATGAGCGTCTCGTCGTCGAGCTCGCCCGCCAGCAGCACCGCGTGCTTGGGGGTCAGACCGCCATTGCCGCCCACGTACAGGTTCCAGCCGTGCTCGGTGGCGATGACGCCGACGTCCTTGCCGCGCGCCTCGGCGCACTCGCGGGCACAACCCGACACGGCCAGCTTCAGCTTGTGCGGGGAACGCAAACCGCGGTAACGCTTTTCGAGCAGCACCGCCATGCCGACCGAATCCTGCTGGCCGTAGCGGCACCAGGTGGAACCGACGCAGGACTTCACCGTGCGCAGCGACTTGCCGTACGCGTGACCGGATTCCATGCCCACGTCGACCAGGCGCTTCCAGATCAGCGGCAGCTGCTCCACCCGCGCGCCGAACAGGTCGATGCGCTGACCGCCGGTGACCTTCACGTACAGGTCGAATTCCTTGGCGATCTGGCCGATGGTGATGAGCTGGTCGGCGGTGACCTCACCGCCGGGCATGCGCGGCACCACCGAGTAGGTGCCGTTCTTCTGCAGGTTGGCCAGGAAGTGGTCGTTGGTGTCCTGCAGCGCGGCCTGCTCGCCGTCGAGAATGTGATCGCTCGAGGTCGAGGCCAGGATCGAGGCCACGGTCGGCTTGCAGATGTCGCAGCCGGTTCCGGTGCCGTACTTGGCGATCAGGCCCGAGAAGGTGCGGATGCCGGTGGACTGGATGATGTGGAACAGCTCGGCGCGCGACTGCGCGAAGTGCTCGCAGAGCGACTTCGAGACCGCCACGCCCGACTGCTCCAGCAGCTTCTTGAGCATGGGAACGCAACCGCCGCAGGAGGTTCCGGCGTTGGTGCAGCTCTTGATGGCGGGCACGTCGCAGGCACCGTCGGCGATCGCGCCGCAGATCGAACCCTTGGAGACGTTGTTGCAGGAGCAGATCTGGGCGTCGTCGGGCAGGGCGTCCGCACCGAGTTCCGCACCGGCCGGGGAGATCAGCGCGGCCGGGTCGGCCGGCAGCGGGCGGCCGACCAGCGGGCGCAGCGCCGAGTACTGGGTGGCGTCACCGACCAGCACACCGCCGAGCAGGGTCTCGGCGTCGTCGGAGACCACCAGCTTGGCGTAGGTGCCCTTGGCAGCATCGTGCAGGACCACCGAGAGCGCGCCCTCGGTACGGCCGTGCGCGTCACCGAAACTCGCGACGTCCACACCGAGCAGCTTCAGCTTGGTGGACAGGTCCGCGCCCGGGAACTCGCCCGCGCCGCCGAGCAGGCGGTCGGCGACCACCTCGGCGGTGCTGTAGCCGGGGGCGACCAGGCCGTAGCAGACGCCCTCGACCGCGGCGACCTCGCCGATGGCGTAGATGTTCGGGTCCGAGGTCTGCAGGCCCAGGTCGGTGATGACACCGCCGCGCTCGCCGACCGTCAGGCCGGCGCTGCGGGCGATCTCGTCACGCGGCCGCACACCGGCGGCGAAAACCACCAGGGCGGAACGCAATTCGCTGCCGTCGGAGAAGGTGACCTTGAGCTGCTCGGCCACCGGCGCGCCCTCGACCGCTTCGATGCTGGAGGTGCCGACGCCGGTGTGCACGCTCAAACCCAGCTCGGTGACCAGCTTTTCGAGGATCGCGCCGCCACCCTCGTCGATCTGGGCGGGCATCAGCCACTTGTTGAACTCGACCACGTGCGGGGTCATGCCCAGCAGGCGCAGCGCGTTGGCCGCTTCCAGACCGAGCAGACCGCCGCCGACCACCACGCCGACCGCGCCCGGACCGGCCGCCTCGGCCGCGGCCCGGATCCCGTCGAGATCCTCGAGCGTGCGGTAGACGTAGTTGCCCGGCAGATCGTGGCCGGGGACCGGCGGCACGAAGGCGTACGAGCCGGTCGCGAGAACCAGTGCGTCGTAAGCGATCACCTCGCCGGTGGAGGTGGTGACCTTGCGGTCGGTCTTGTCGATGGCGTCGGCCTTCACGCCCAGGCGCACCTCGACGAGATCGTCACCGGCGTACTCGTTGCCGGGCAGGGCCAGCGCCGAGGTCTCCCAGGTGCCCACGTAGGAGGAGAGCCCGACGCGGTCGTAGGCGGCCAGCTTCTCCTCGCTGAGCACGATGACCTGCCAGGTCCCGGCCTCGTCGCGGGAGCGCAGCGCCTCCACGAAACGGTGTCCGACCATGCCGTGTCCGACGACGACGACGGTCTTGCGTTCGATGCTGTGGGTCATGACGGTCCCTCTTTCGCGAATGGACGTCAGGCGCGAGCCGACGAGGTGGACGGGGAATCGGTTCCGGCGGTGCCGGATTCGGCCTCGAGCACCAGTGCTTCGGCCTCGACGACGACATCGGCGTCGGTGGTTTCAGGAGCGAGAGCCCGCAGGCTCGGACGGCGCATGAAGACCGCCCAGCAGACCAGGCCGCACACCACGTAGAAGGCCATGAAGACCCAGAAGGCGGTGGTCGCGGACTTGGTGGAGGCGTAGGAGCTGCGCAGCACCAGGTTGATGCCGACGCCGCCCAGTGCGCCGATCGCGCCGACGAAGCCGATCAGCGCACCGGAGGTGTTACGGGCCCACGCCGCGCGGGAGGCCGAATCACCTTCCAGCGAACGGGATTTCGCCTCGAACACCGACGGGATGATCTTGGTGACCGCACCGTTGCCGATGCCGGAGATGACGAACAGCGCGGTGAAACCGACGATCAGCGCCACCATCACGCCGCCCTTCGGGTACCCGGCGTGATCGCCCATCGTGGAGGACACCGCGACCACCACGGCCGCCGCCGTCATGGCGAGGAAGGTGAAGAGCGTGACCTTGCTGCCGCCGATGCGGTCGGCCAACTTGCCGCCGTAGGGGCGGGCCAGCGAACCCAGCAGCGGGCCGATGAAGGCGATCTGCGCGGCGTGCAGGGTGGCCGCCGCGACACTCGCGCCGCCCGCCTTGAAGCTGATCTGCAGCACCTGACCGAAGGCGAAGCTGTAGCCGATGAACGAACCGAAGGTGCCGATGTACAGGAACGCGATGGCCCACGACTGCGGCACCTTCAGCGCCTTGAGCATGTAGGACAGGTCGGCCTTCTGGTTCTTCACGTTGTCCATGAACAGCGCCGCGCCGATGGCCGCGACCACGATCAGCACCAGGTAGACCGCGCACACCACCGAGGCATTGCCGTAGGCGTTGCCCAGGGTCGCGATCACCGCCAGACCGATCAGCTGCACGACCGGCACACCGATATTGCCGCCACCCGCGTTCATGCCCAGGGCCCAGCCCTTGAGCCGCTGCGGGTAGAAGACGTTGATGTTGGACATCGAGGAGGAGAAGTTGCCGCCGCCCAGGCCCGCGAAGGCCGCCACGATCAGGAAGGTCGTGTAGGAGGTGCCCGGCTGGTTGATGAAGTACAGCGCCAGCAGCGTGGGGATCAGCAGCAGCAGCGCGCTCACGATCGTCCAGTTGCGGCCGCCGAACTTGGCGGTGAGCACGGTGTACGGGATCCGCGCGAGGCCACCGACCAGAGTCGGTACCGCGCCCAGGAAGAACTTGCCGGCCGGGTCGATGTGGAAGGTCGCGGTCGGCATGAACAGCACCATGACCGACCAGATCGACCACACCGAGAACCCGACGTGCTCGGCGAAGACCGACCAGATCAGATTGCGGCGCGCGATGTTCTTACCACCGGCTTCCCAAGCGGCGACATCCTCGGCATCCCAATGCTCGATGTCGCGCTTGCGGGTCAGCGTCGTCAACAAGAGGCCCTCCTGAAATCTGGATGGCCTCAAGGTAGAAAACGGGTATTGCGGTGATGATGCGCGAAATGACCGTTAAATCAACGGTTGCTCACGAAATCCGACCATTCGGCGTGAGAAGTGGGCTTATGTTTCGCCCGTGTGACACAACGGTTTCCGCAGGCTACATATCACCAGGAAACACGAATCCGAGCCGTGAGGTGAGAGCCTTGCCACAAAGCATGGCCCCAACCTCACGGCTCGGCAACTCGAACGGTGAAATTATTCGAATGGCGGAGAACCGCTAGTTCCAGGTGTCCTCGAGCAACTGCGGCTTGCACGCCACCCAGCCGCCGACGATCAGAACGACGACCGCGAGCACCAGGAAGCCGAAGGGAGCCAGCCAACCACCGGTCATCGAATGCAGCGCACCGAACACCAGCGGGCCCAGGCAAGCCACGGAGTAGCCGACGCCCTGGGTGAACCCGGACAGCGAGGCCGAACCGGCACCCGTGCGGGTGCGCAGGTTGATCAGCGTCAGCGCCATCGGGAAGGTCGACGGGCCCAACCCCAGTGCCAGCACCCACAGCAGCGGGGCGGCCATCGGCGCGAACAGCAGACCGGCGAAACCGATCAGGAAGAACACCGCGCAGCCGATCACCACCGGGAACGGATTGGCCATGCGGCCCACCACGACCGGCGCACCCAGCGCGGCGACCAGGCCGATGAGCGCGAAGATGCCGACCATGCTGCCGCCGAAGGACGCGCTGGCCCCGGCATCGCTGAAGATCGTCGGCATCCAGGTGAACAGCGAATAGGTGATCAGCGAGGTCATACCGAACATGAAGGCCATGCCCCAGGCCAGCGGCGAGCGCCACACCTTGCCGGATTCGGTGGCGCCGGAAGGCAAGACGCTTGCCTCGGAGGCCAATTCGGTGGTGTCGACCAGCGCACGCTGACGGCGGACCCGCAGCACGGCGATCCACGGCAGCGCGGCGGCGAAGGCCAGCGCGGCCCACATGCCCACCGAGAGCCGCCAGCCGTGCGCGTCGGCCATCGGCACCGTGATCAGCGCCGGGAAGACCGTGCCCAGCTGCACCATCACGATGTAGACCGAGCTGAGCACCGCCAGCCGGTCGGAGAAGTACCGCTTCACCAGCGGCGGGATCACGATATTGCCGATGCCCATGCCGGCCAGCGCGAAGGCCGAGAAGGCCAGCAGCTCCCAGGTATTGGGCACGATGGCCCGCAGCACCTGGCCGACGCCGGTCATCAGCATGGCGACCAGCGCGGTCATTTCCAGGCCCAGGCGACGCGAGATGATCGGCGTGATCAGCCCGCCCAGGGCGAACATGGCGGTCGGCAGCATGCCGAACACACCGACGACGGCGGTCGAATAGCCGATGTCGTGGCCGATCCGCCCGGCCAGCGGGGTGAACGCGGTGACGGCGACGCGCAGGGTCAGCGCGGACATCACGATCGCGGCGAAGACCAGCAGGCGGCCCTCGAAGAGCGAGCGCTTGGAGAGTTCGTGCGGGAGCGGGGTGCGATCGATGGCGGCGGGTCGGCGGGGCGCGGGGGCGGTCCCCCGCGAGGTTGTCATCGTCTCATCCATCGTCGCAGTCACCACGAAATCATAGGATGACCCGATGATGTGATGCAACGAATGTGAGGCAGGGTACGCTGTCCCCCGTGCAACCAGTCCGGCGCACGAGCCTCATCGCCCAGGTGACAGAGCAGCTTCGTGCCGAAATCCGTTCCGGCCGTTGGGCCGTCGGCTCGCGTATCCCCACCGAGCCCGAACTCACCGAACTCACCGGCACCGGCCGTAATACGGTGCGCGAGGCCGTACAGGCGCTCGTGCATGCCGGCATGCTGGAACGCAGACAGGGTTCGGGGACCTACGTCATCTCCACCTCCAGCCTCGGCGGGACGCTGTCGTCCTACTTCGCCGACGCGCATCAGCGCGATCTGCTCGAACTACGGCAGGCTCTCGACACCACCGCCGCCCGGCTGGCCGCCACCCGCCGCGACGAGACCGATATGGCAACCCTGCGGCGACTGGTCGAGGACCGAACCCGGTACTGGGACACCGACTTCGAGGCCGCCATCGAGGCCGATGTGCAACTGCACCGCGCGATCGTCGTCGCCAGCCACAATGCGGTATACCTGGAGTTCTACGACTCACTGCTGCCCGTCATCGCCGAGGGGATCCGATTCCGGTCCGAGCGCGAGGGCGAGACCTATCACGAGGAACACGCCGAACTGGTGCAGGCGGTGATCGACGGCGATCCGGAACGCGCGGCCCGCACCGCGAACTGCTTCCTCAACTCGCTGATGGCCGAATACCGGACGCTTGATACGAAATTCGAGTAACCGGAACGTCACCGCGCGGCACGCCGAAAAGTGAGCTGGAATTACCTTTCCTGTCACCGAATGCCATTCGCACGTAAAAAGTAGTTCCTACGGTTGAACGCGACCGCACCGGTTCCCCTCCCCTACCGGGAACCGATTGATGAGGGCGGTCGCGACAGCCGAGAGGACACCTGCTCATGGCCACCGTTGTAGAGGCACCCGACACCGCCTTCACCTTCCAGAAACGCGGGCGGTGGATCGACCGCTGGGAACCGGACAACAATGAATTCTGGGAAAACGGGGGTAAACAAACAGCCCGCAAGAATCTGATGTTCTCCGTGTTCGCGGAGAACCTCGGCTTCAGCATCTGGGTCATCTGGGCCAGCATCGTGACCGCCATGGGCTCGGCCGGATTCGCCTTCCTGGGCGCGAAGAACCCCGACGCGGTGAACAACGCCCTGCTGCTCACCTCCACCCCGACCCTGGTCGGTGCGGCACTGCGCGTCCCCTACACCTTCGCCATCCCGCGCTTCGGCGGCCGGGCCTTCACCGCCTTCAGCGCGGCCATGCTGCTCATCCCCACCCTCGGCATCGCCTACTTCATCAACCACCCGAGCACACCCATGTGGGTGTTCATGGTGCTGGCGGCCCTCGCCGGCGTCGGCGGCGGCAACTTCTCCTCCTCGATGGCCAACATCAACTTCTTCTTCCCCGAGGGTAAGAAGGGCGCGGCGCTGGGCATCAATGCCGCGGGCGGCAATCTCGGTGTGGCACAGACCCAGTTGTTCGTGCCGCTGATCATCACCCTCGGCACGCACATCTTCGCCAAGAACCCGGGCGGCTACCGGTTCGGCATCACCCTCGCGGTGCTCATGTGGATTCCGTTCATCCTGATCGCCCTGTTCGGCGCGCTGCGCTACATGGACTCGCTCTCCGGCGCGAAATCCGATGGCTCGTCCTACAAGCTGGCCCTGAAGAACCCGCACACCTGGGTGATGGCCGTCCTCTACATCGGCACCTTCGGTTCCTTCATCGGCTTCTCCTTCGCCTTCCCGACCCTGCTCAAGGCCAACTTCCCCAGCCTCGCCAAGATCGGCTGGATGGGCACGCTCGGCAACCTCGCCTTCCTCGGCGCGCTCGTCGGATCCATGAGCCGGCCCTTCGGCGGCTGGATCGCCGACAAGCTCAGCGGCGCGAAGATCACGCTGTATGTCTTCGGCGGCATGGCGGTCTCGGCGGCGCTCATCGTGGCGTCGTTGTCCGCCAAGAGCTTTCCGCTGTACCTGATCTCGTTCCTGCTGCTGTTCGTGTTCAGCGGCATCGGCAACGGCTCCACCTACCGGATGATCCCGATGATCTTCACCGCCGAAGCGCGCAAACGCGCTTCGGAGACCGGCGGGGACATCGCGGAAGCACTGGTGTCGGCGAAGCGGCAGGCGGGCGCGGCGATCGGTGTCATCGGCGCGGTCGGCGCGGCGGGCGGCTGGGTGCTGCAGCAGGCACTGCGACTGTCGAACACCCACTACCACAGCATGAATCCGGCCTTCTGGGGATACGTGGTGGCGTACCTGGCCATGGGCGCGCTGACCTGGTGGTTCTACCTGCGGTCGTCGTTCGCGGTCGGACGGGTGCCCTCGCTGGCGCACGCCAACGTGTAAAGCACGACGCAAGCTTTGGAAGCGCGCTCTTCCAAAGATCCCCTCCCCTCGGGGGATTGAGAAGGCCGCACCGGAATCGTCGCCCGGTGCGGCCTTCTTCATGAGTGCGATCGGCTACAGCAGCAGCCGGATCATGTCCGCGGTGCGGGACAGCCCCGGGAACGACTCCGGCGTGGAGCGTGGATGCAGGGCATGGACCGCGAGCCGGAACATGACCGCGCGCACCAGCATCTGCGGCCATTCGGGCAGATCCGCCCAGCGTTCCAGCAGGCCGTCGTCCGCGCCGCCCCACGACAGGGCGTCGACCACGATCACCGCCGCGGCCCACGGGGCGGGCCGCCAGTACGGGGTGATGTCGGTGAGACCGGGCGCGAAACCACTCGAGAACAGCACGGTGCCGAACAGATCCCCGTGCACCAGCTGCGCGGGCGTGCTCACCGGTTTGCGCAGGGTGGACAGCTGGGTGATCAGCGTCAGGCTGCGGTCACCGTCGGGCGAGGTGGAGTCCAGCATGCCGCCCAGCTTCAGGCTGCGCAGCGGAACAGCCTCCCACGCAGCACGATCCGAGGCCGCGAAGACATCCACATCCGCCCACGGCGCCACCGGCTGCGCGGCCAGGAAGCGGGGACGCTCCAGCTGCACCGTCTTCTGATGCAGGCGCAGCGACAGCGACACCACCTCGTCGTGGCGCGGCTCGGGCAGACCGTCGAGATAGGTGTCGGCGCGCCAACCCGAAACGACATAGCGGCCATCGGTGGCGCGGACCGGGCGGGCCAGGCGGATACCGTCCACCCGCAGCGTCTCGCGCACCTTCGCCGACCAGGCGGCCCGCGCGTGATCGGTCACCGGGCTCAGCACCACGTCGCCGAGTCGCCAGCCGCCGTCCCAATTGCCCAGCGGAACCGGCGCTTCCTCGCGCAACCCGAAGGTCGAGCGCACGTGCTCGGGAGGTTCCACAGCTGTCATGGTCACGCGCGTACGGTACCGCCGTAAAGAGGCGGGAATCGGACGCCACGCGGGATAACCGACCACCCGGAACGAACTCGGGAAGTTGCCGGAAATTTTGCGTGTCAGGACCTGAAACAGGGGTCCGGAAGACCTACTCCCGGACCCCTATTCGGTCAGTAGACCGGCAACGACGGGTCAACCTGGTTGGCCCAGGCGATGATTCCGCCCTGCAGGTGGGTGGCGTCGGAGAAACCGGCGTTCTTCAACGCGGCCAGGGCCTCCGCCGAGCGGATACCGGTCTTGCAGTGCAACACGATCGGCGTGTTCTGCGGCAGTTCTGCCAGGGCCTCGCCGGACAGGATGCGGTCCTTCGGGATCAGGGTCGCGCCCTCGATCCGGACGATGTCCCATTCCACCGGTTCGCGCACATCGATGATGGCGACATCCTTGCCCGCGTCGAGCATCTCCTTGAGCTCGCGCGCGGTCACGGTCGAACCGATCGCGGCGGCCTGACCCTCCTCCGACACCACGCCGCAGAACGCGTCGTAGTCGATGAGTTCGGTGATCGGCTCACGCTCGGGATCGCGGCGCAGCTTGATGGTCCGGTAGGACATGTCGAGTGCGTCGTACACCATGAGCCGGCCCAGCAGCGGGTCGCCGATGCCGGTGATCAGCTTGATCGCCTCGGTCACCATGATCGAACCGATCGACGCGCACAGCACGCCCAGCACGCCGCCCTCCGCGCAGGAGGGGACCATGCCCGGCGGCGGAGCCTCCGGGTAGAGATCGCGGTAGTTGATGCCACGACCGTCGGGGGCGTCCTCCCAGAAGACCGAGACCTGGCCCTCGAAGCGGTAGATGGAACCCCACACGTACGGCTTGCCCGCCAGCACGGCGGCATCGTTGACCAGGTAGCGGGTCGCGAAGTTGTCGGTGCCGTCGACGATCAGGTCGTACTGCTGAAACAGCTCGATCGCGTTGTCGGGCTCGAGGCGAATCTTGTGCAGCTCCACATTGATTCCGGAATTGATCTCCAGAATCGAATCGCGGGCGGAGTCGGCCTTGGAACGGCCGATATCGGATTCGCCGTGAATGATCTGACGCTGCAGGTTCGACGCGTCCACCTCGTCGAACTCGACGATGCCGAGCGTGCCCACGCCCGCGGCGGCCAGATACAGCAGTGCAGGAGAGCCGAGCCCGCCCGCGCCGATCACCAGCACGCGGGCGTTCTTCAAGCGTTTCTGCCCGACGGTCCCCAGGTCGGGAATGATCAGATGGCGGCTGTAGCGGGCGACCTCGTCCCGGGTCAGCTCCGCCGCAGGCTCCACCAGGGGCGGCAGGGAGGCATGCGATGACACGTCTTCGGACTCCTCAATCGAATTCGCCGGGATACTCGCGGCCATTGCTGCAACACCGGGACGGACGGTGTTCTTCCCCGAGTCTATTTCCCGGTTCCGGCCGGACCGGACGCGGGTCAGAGCCAGGCCGGGAGGTCGAAGAGGCGGAACAGGTCGGGGTCGTGGAACAGATCCATACGGGCGATGCCGTCGTGGTCGAGGGTCAGGACGTGCAGGTTCGCGGCCTGGTAGATCTCGCCGTCGGTTCGGACGTAGGCGGCCAGCGCCGGGCGGCCGTTGGCCCGGACCGGCACCATGCGGAAGCCCTCGCCGCGGGCGAAGACCCCGGCCAGGAAGGCCGTGACCGGATCGCGGCCGTGGAACCAGGCCACGAAAGGCGGCATCTGCAGGAGAGCGTCCTCGCGCAGAATCCGCTTCAGCGCATCGATATCCATGGTCTCGAAGGCCTCGACGTAGCGGGCCAGCCACTCGCGCTGCTCGGCATCCGCGAGTTCGCCGGGACCGGCGTCGATGCCGGGCAACTGGGCGTGCGCCCGCTGGAGCGCACTGTTGACCGCCGCCGTCGTGGTGTCGAGCAGCCCGGCCACCTCGGCGGCGCGCAGTGCCAGCACATCCCGCAGGATCAGCACCGCACGTTGTAGCGGCGGCAGATGCTGCAAGGCGGCCACGAACGCCAGCCGCACGCTCTCCCGGGCCGCTACCACCGCGGCCGGGTCACCGTCGCCGAGCATCGCGTCCGGAAACGGTTCCAGCCAATGGATTTCGCGGGCGGGCGGCAGACGACCAGGTCCCACCACAGGATTCGGCTCCGCCAAATCCACCGGCAGCACCCGCCTTTCGGCGCTCGCGAGCGCGGTCAGGCAGACATTGGTGGCGATCCGATACAGCCAGGTTCGGATCGAAGCCCGTTGCGGATCATAGGATTTCGCCGCCTTCCAGGCACGCACCTGGATCTCCTGCACCAGATCCTCGGCATCGTGCAGCGAACCGGTCATCCGGTAGCAGTAGGCGAGCAGTTCCGAACGATGTGAATCAGCGACGGCGACCACGTCGTCGACAGTGGCGGTCATCCCACCTTGCTAGCACGGCAACTGCTCCCCGTCGAGCGATGAGTTTTCGCCGACCCGCGAGTACGTACCGGCAACACCCCTACTCGCTCGGAAGGTCAGCCATGACCACGCATCAGCGCTGGACGCTCGCCCTGGCTTCGGTGGCGTCCCTCATGGTGGGGCTCGACGCGCTCGTCGTCACCACCGCGCTCAACACCATTCGCGTCAAACTCGGTGCCTCCCTGGAAGCACTGGGCTGGACACTCAACTCCTACACCCTCGCCCTGGCCGTCCTGCTGCTCACGGCGGCCGTACTCGGCGATCGATTCGGCCGCCGGCGCCTGCTCATCGCCGGGCTGGTCCTGTTCACCGCGGCCTCGGCCGCCTGCGCGCTGAGCACCGGCATCGACTGGCTGATCGCGGCCCGCACGGTGCAGGGCGCGGGCGCGGCAATGATCATGCCCGCCTCGTTCGCGCTGGTCGGGGTGGCCTTCCCACCCGAACAGCGGGGGAAGGCCATGGGTATCTTCTCCGGGGTCGTCGGGCTCGCCATCCTCGGCGGACCGGTGGTCGGCGGAGCGGTCGTGCAGGGACTCACCTGGGAGTGGATCTTCTGGCTCAACGTGCCGATCGGGCTGGCACTGATCCCGCTGGTGCGACGGTTCGTGGCCGAAAGCACCGGGCCCGCACGGGATGTCGACATCATCGGGGTCGTGCTCTCCGGACTCGGCGTACTCGGCCTGATCCTGGGCCTGGTCCGCGGCAACACCAGCGGCTGGACCAGTGCCGAGGTGCTGGGCGCGTTGATCGGCGGCGCGGTGCTGCTGGCCGCCTTCGTCGGCTGGGAGTCGCGGGCCCGGCAGCCGATGATTCCGCTGCGGCTGTTCGCCCATCGCGGTTTCAGCGCCGCGAATCTGGCGGGCGTGCTCATGACCGCGGCGCTGTTCGGCACCGCGTTCTTCTTCGCCCAGTACCTGCAGGCCGGGCTGCACAACAGCCCACTCGGCTCCGGCCTGCGCCTGCTGCCCTGGACCGCAACGCTTTTCGTGATCGCACCGCTCTCGGGGTCGGCCATGGCCCGGGTCGGTGAGCGGCGACTGGTCGTGAGCGGCCTGCTGCTCGCGGCCGTCGGCTTCGGCTGGATCGCCCTGGCCGCCGGAACCGGTGCCGGATATCCGGCCCTGGTCGTGCCCATGCTGCTCGCCGGAGTGGGCATCTCGGCCGCCATGCCCGCAGTGCAGAACGCCGCCATCAGCTCGGTCGAACCCGAAGCCATCGGCACTGCCTCGGGCATCTACAACGCCACCCGGCAGTTCGGCGGCAGCCTCGGAATCGCGGTCACCTCAGCGGTTTTCACCGCTACGGGTGGCTACGGCACGACGGTCGCGGTACAGCACGGCTTCCGGGCCGCGATCCTCGCCACGGCGGCGAGCGCGGGTCTGGGAGCCCTGGTGGGCCTGGGTGTCACCGTCCGGCAACGGAGTTCGGCGGTTCCGGCCACCGAACCGGTGGCCGCCGCCGCCTGATCGCGCTGTCCCCTAGCCGCGGGGATACGGCCAAGGGTTGAAGCGGCAGGACTTGCCGTCCATCGGCACCACGCCTTCGGGATCGAGCTTCGCGATGTCGTTGTTCTTGATCCCGAAGGTCTGCTGCATCATCACCGGGGCCAGGCCGCCGTCGGTCTCGCACGGCTGATGCTCGTGATAGCCGATGGCATGTCCCACTTCATGATTGATCTGGTACTGCCGATACGACCCGACATCCCCTTCGTCCGAGAGCGCGCCGCGCACCCAGCGCACCTCCGAGAGCAGCACCCGGCCGAGATCGGCGTTGTAGCAGGAGGAGTCGATCGGGATCTCGAAGCCGCAGGACTTGCGAGTTGTGTCGCGTGAGGTGAGCGAGACGCGGAAATCCGGATTACCGGTGTCGATGCGATGGAAGGCGAAACGCGGATCATGGGTCCAGGACTTGGGATTGGCCAGCGTCGCGTCGACCATCTTGCCGATGGCGTCGTCGCCGCCGAGGCTCGCGGTGTCCACGCCGTCCTCCACCTCGACGGTGTAGTTGAAGACGTGCTCGGAGCCGGTACCCACCTGACCGGTCGTACCCGGCACCACATGCCAGGTGCCCTTGCCGGTATCGGTGTAGGAGCCGCCCGCGGGGACCACGCCGGAAGGCAGGTCCACCGCGTACTTTCCGTCACCCTTGGGCCCGCCGTAGATGCCGCTGGGCTTGTCGGTGTGCGCGCTCAGATGACCGAAGCCCGGAAGTCCGGTATCGCTGTCGCCGGTGTGGCGCAAGGCATCCACGGCCACCAGGACCGTGATCACCAGCAGCACGGGCAGTGCGTAGGCGCGCCAGCCGTAGGTGTTCACGAAGCGGCCCAGCGGACTCTGGCGTTTGGTCTCGCGGTCGGGGCGCTGCCGATTGGGGCCGTCGGCGGGCGGAGCGGTGGGGTCCCAGCGCGCCCGCAGCGGCTGATGGGAGGAAACCTGGGTCACCGGTGACTGGACGACCGGGGCGTTGACCGCGGGAGATACCGACGGGCCGGTCTGCGATGGGGCGCTGTCCGAATACAAACCGAGCGGATCGTAGATCGGCCCGGTGGGTCTCCCCCGACGTGTGGTTCCACGCCCGCCGGAATCGCTACCCCCATGGTCGGTCACGACACACAGACTCTCACAGTGCGACCCGATGCACTCGGGCGCGGGGTTGGGGGCCGGTATTGCTGCGAGATATCTCACCCCAATGGGGCAGATCTCACAATTCGGAAGATGTGCTACACAGTTGTGATCGGCCTCGCATAATCGACGCCACAATATTCGGAACCTGGATCTGCACCGGCCCCCCGAGCGAGTATCGTTCGGTGGATACCGCCCGGTGAACATCCTTCCCGCCGGGAATCAACTGGGAGATCGGAAATGACTGACCTCGTGGACCGGATGACTTCGCACCGCATGTCATCCGAGGCGACGAGCAAGCGCGGCACCCGCCTTCCTCGGGAGGCGCGCCGGGCACAGCTACTCGCCGCAGCCAGCGAGGTCTTCGTGCAGCGCGGCTATCACGCCTCGGGTATGGATGAGATCTCGCAATGCGCCGGGGTCAGCAAACCGGTGCTCTACCAGCACTTCTCGAGCAAGCTCGAGCTGTATCTGGCCGTGCTGCAGAACTACGTCGACGCCCTGGTGTCCAGCGTGCGCCAGGCGCTGCGCTCGACCACCAGCAACAAGCAGCGCGTGCGCGCCGCCGTCCAGGCGTACTTCGACTTCGTCGATCACGAAACCCAGGGCTTCCGACTGGTTTTCGAATCCGATCTGACCAACGAGCCGCAGGTGCAGCGCCGGGTCGAGCAGGCCACCGAGGCCTGCGTGGACGCGGTCTTCGACCTCGTCGCCCACGATTCCGGTCTGGAGCCCTACCGGGCCCGGGTGCTGGCCGTCGGCCTGGTCGGCGCGAGTCAGCTGAGCGCGCGCTACTGGCTCGAGGCGGACCGCCCGATTTCGAAGGATGACGCGGTGGATACCACCGTCGCGCTCTGCTGGGGCGGGCTCAAGCACGTGCCCCTCCACCCGATCGACTGAGACAATCCGATCGATCGAATGAGAGAAACGTTCTCTCGTCCAATCAAATAAGAATTGCCCCGCCGAGAAACTCGGCGGGGCAATTCTTTTCGTCCGGTTCAGCCGTTTCAGACAGCCGCGAAGCCGACCCGACCCGAGGACGGGGTGCCGATCTCGACATAGGCGACCTTGCTGGCCTGGATCAGGAACTTGCGGCCCTTCTCGTCGGTCAGCGCCACAACGCCACCCTCACCCTGCAGAGCGCCGGTCACGGCCGCCTCGACCTCGGCGGGCGTCTGCGAGCTGTTGATGACGAGCTCACGCGGGCTATCCGAAATGCCGATCTTGACCTCCACGGCCAACCTCCGAACCTAGAGTCCTAGTGCTGTCCTGATCACGCTAGCGCAGCCGGGACAGCGGTCGGCCGCGACCGCCTGCGCTGTCAGCGAACAGGGCGGGAGCTGGGAGCGAGCGTCAGGCCAGACCGAGCACGCGCATGCGTTCCGCGTGACTGTTCTGCATGTGCTCGAAGAGGGTCGCGATACCGCTCAGGTCGCCGGTGGCGGTGAGCACCAACTCGGTGAGCTCATCGCGCTGCGCCATCACGTACTGCGCCTGGGTGATGGCCTCGCCGAGCAGGCGGCGACCCCACAGCGCCAGCCGGTCGCGCTCGGACCGGTTCTGCGCGACCGCGGTCCGCACCTCCTCGATCACGAACTCCGAGTGACTGGTCTCGGCCAGCACATCGCGCACCACGTCGGCGACCTCGGGAGCCAGGGCGCCGGCGATCTCGGTGTAGAAGTCGGCGGCGATGCCGTCACCGACGTAGAACTTCACCATCGACTCCAGCCAGGTGGAGGGGTCGGTGGAGGCGTGATAGGCGTCCAGCGCCCGCACGAACGGGGCCATACCGTCGAAGATGTCCACGCCGCGGTCGGCGAGGGCGGCCTCGAGCGTCTTGAAATGCTCCATCTCATTGCCCGCCATCTTGGCGACGGCCACCCGGCCACGCAGGCTGGGCGAGAGCTTGGCCTCTTCGGCGAGACGATAGAAGGCGGAAATCTCGCCGTAGGCGAGAACCGCGAACAGGTCGGTGACTCCGGGGTGTTCGGCGGAAATGCGGCCGTCGGACGACTCCTGGTTGTTGTCGTCAGAAGACCCGGTGGCGGCACCGAGCGCAGTGGACGAGTTTGCTCCCATGGGACCCCACCCTAGCGGCAGAAAATGACGCGCATTCAACCATCGGTGACACATCATCAGACTTACGCTCGAATTGCCCGAATGGCCTTGCGCCACTTGAAAATTCAAACCTACCGGTCGTTGGGAGCTTCCCGCGGCGACGTCGAACAGACCGATCAAGCGACCGCGCCGCACCGCAGCCTGTCCAAGGACCCGCTGGTGCTGCGCACGGACTTCGGTGAGCTGTCCCCGGTGCGCTACGCCAACTATGCCGAAGGCTGCGCGATCGCCACCTCGGATTGGAAGACGCCACCCAAGAACGGCGCACTCAGCTATCTGACGCAGGAGATCGACCGCTATCTGAAGCATCGCCACGATATGCGACCGAGGCGGTGTACGAGCTCATCGGACGGCAGATCGTGGACACCGCCATGGCGAAGGGCTATCGGATCGGCAGGCTCGATGCCGGGTCCTGGCCCGAAAAGCGGCCGTTCCCAAAGGTTCCCGGCATCTGAGTACTGCCGTTCCGGTCAGGCCAGGTCGCGCAGGAACTTGTCCAGATACGTCCACGTGGTGTCGCGGGCGATGAGAATGCCGAGGTGCGAACCGGGCGCGGTCTCGTAGCGCACCTCGGCCGAACCGGTCAGCGTCTCGGTGCCGTGCTCGACCGCGGCGGCCGCGGTGATCGCGTCGTTCGGGCCGCCGACCAGCAGCACCGGCTGGGTGATCTCGGCCAGCGCGATCTCCCGACCGGCCAGGTGCACCACGCCCTTGCCGATGTCGTTGTTGAGAATGAAGCGGCCCCACAGCTGGTTGTAGAAGCGCCCCGGATAACCCGGCATGGCGTTCTGGAACCGGTCGATGGTCTCCATTCGAGCAAGCGTCGTGGTGTCCGCGAGATTGCTGGCAATGAAGTAGGGGCGCTTGAGTTCCCGTTCCCACGCGGTCGCACGGTAGGCGATCCGGGTCAGCTGCGCGGATACGCCGCCGGCGGCGCGAATGGCGGCGGTCGCGGTCCGGCCGCCGTCGATGCGCGCCAGCGTGCGCAATTCGCGCGCACCCACCATGTGGTCATAGCTCAGCGGCGCGCCGACTGCCGTCACCGACCGGATGGGCAGGGTCTGGTCGGCCGCGGCGGTCAGCAGGGCGAGGGTGCCGCCGATGGACCAGCCCACCAGATCCACCGGACGCCCGCCGCGATCGGCCGACACCTGGCGGATCGCCTCGGGCAGGATGTCCTCGACCCAGGTCTCGAAGCCCATGCGACGGTCTTCGAAGGTGATGTCGCCGTAGTCGACCAGGTAGGGAGCGCGGCCGGACTCCAGCAGGAAGCGGGCCAGGCTCTGCTCACGGCTCAGATCGAAGCAGAAGGCGGGCGCGGCCAGCGGCGGCACCAGCAGCACGGCCGGATCATCGGCGCCCGCACCGTCGTAGCGGCGCAACTCGCGGTGCGGCGCATCGGACAGCACCGTCGACGGGGTCGGCTCGGGGGCTGAGATGCCTTCGCCGAAGGTCAGTGCCCACAGATTCTGGGCGGCGGTAGTCACGGTGTCTGCCAAGCTCACGGCACAACCTTCGCAGATAGTGGTACAACGTGTATCACTCATGTGAGCAACTCAACTGCCGCGCCGGGAGCCCGCACGGCCGCTCCTGACGAATTATGGTGCGCCGCAATCATTAACGCCAATGCGAAACGACGCAGCAGCACACCCACCCCTCGATAAGCACGCCTACCAGCGCAATAACGCTGCACATTAGCGGTGGCGGAAATCAGGGCGAAGGCCGTATCACGCTACAATCTCCGCGGACGGCGGAAATTCATGCCCGTAGTCCAGAGAAAATGTGCGCGCACTCCGATCCGCCTCACAGCACCGCCGCGCCAGGTCGACGCCCATCCACCGGAGAGGGCATCCCAGCAGCGGCGAGAAACGGATCAAGTGGTCGTCGCGGGCCGACCGGGTCCGCCCCACGCCTCGTGCGCGCGAGACGCGATAAACGAGGAAAGGCAAGAACCCTGAGCAAGATCACCGTAGAGCAGGAACCGGGTGTGGCGGAGACGCTGCTGACCGCGGAACTCGACGACACCCACCTCGCTCCCACTTTCGCCGAATTGGGCGTGCGGCCGGAAATTGTCCGGGCCCTCGCTGAACTCGGCATCGAACGCACCTTCGCCATTCAGGAACTCACCCTGCCGCTCGCGCTGTCCGGTGAGGATCTCATCGGCCAGGCCCGCACCGGCATGGGCAAGACCTTCGGCTTCGGTGTGCCGCTGCTCAACCGCATCGCCTCCGAGGGCTCGGGCACCAAGACCCTGGACGGCACCCCGCGCGCCCTGGTCATCGTGCCGACCCGCGAGCTGTGCATGCAGGTCACCTCCGACCTGGAGAACGCCAGCAAGTACCTGGCCGACGTCACCGGCACCAAGGTCCGGGTCCACGCCATCTACGGCGGCCGCCCCTACGACACGCAGATCGCGGCGCTGCGCTCCGGCGTCGACGTGGTCGTCGGCACGCCCGGCCGGCTGCTGGATCTGGCCCAGCAGAACCACCTGATCCTGGGCAAGGTCCAGGTGCTGGTGCTCGACGAGGCCGACGAAATGCTCGACCTGGGCTTCCTGCCCGATATCGAGCGCATTCTCAATATGGTTCCCGATCAGCGCCAGACCATGCTGTTCTCGGCCACCATGCCGGGCCCGATCATCACCCTGGCCCGCACCTTCCTCAACCGGCCCACCCACATCCGGGCCGAGGAGCATCACGAGTCCGCGGTGCACGACCGCATCGCGCAGTTCGTCTACCGCGCACACGCGCTGGACAAGAGCGAGCTGGTCGCCCGCATCCTGCAGGCCGAAACCCGTGGCGCGACAATGATTTTCGCGCGCACCAAGCGGACCGCACAGAAGGTCGCCGACGATCTGGCCGAGCGCGGCTTCGCCGTCGGCGCGGTGCACGGCGACCTCGGACAGATCGCCCGTGAGAAGGCGCTCAAGAAGTTCCGCGAGGGCAAGATCGACGTGCTGGTCGCCACCGACGTGGCCGCCCGCGGCATCGATATCGACGACGTCACCCACGTCGTCAACTACCAGTGCCCCGAGGACGAGAAGACCTACGTGCACCGCATCGGCCGCACCGGCCGCGCGGGCAAGACGGGTGTCGCCGTCACGCTGGTGGACTGGGACGAGCTCACCCGCTGGGGCATGATCAACAAGGCCCTCGAACTGGGCATCCCGGAACCGGTGGAGACGTATTCCCGTTCCCCCCACCTGTATTCGGAACTCGGCATCCCCGAGGGCGTGACCGGCATCGTCCGCAAGCGGCCCGTGGAACGCGACCGCGACGAGGAAGCCGTCGTCGTCGACCGCGAACGTCGCGCCCCCCGCGCCCGCAACCGCCGCCGCACCCGCGGCGGCCAGGCCGACGGCGTGGCCGAAGCCACCACGGTGACCACCGAAGCCCCTGCGGCCGAAGGTGATTCGACCGGCGACCCGGAGAAGTCGGGCCGCCGCAAGCGTCGCCGCCGCCGCGGCAAGGGCGGCAACGCCCCGGCCGACATCGCCGTGGCGGCCACCGCCACCGAAACCGCCGACGCGACCGAGGTTTCGGCCGCGCCCGAGGTCTCCACCGCGGACTCGTCCGAGGCCACCAACGGCTCCCGCCGCAACCGCACCCGCAACCGCCGCAACCGCGGCGCGGCGGAGCTCGACACCACCACCGTCGAACCGGTCAACGGCAACGCGGTTCCGGCCGCAAGCGCGCCGGCCACCGCACCCGCCGGGCTGTTCTCGCACGTCGAGACTCCCGTCGCCACCGTGGCGACCACCGCCCCGGCAGTGGCAGACACCGTCGCCGCCGAGCCGACCGCGCCACGCAAGCGCCGCAGCACCAAGGCCGCCACCTCGGAAACCGCTCCGGCGGTGGAGGATTCGGCTGCGGTCGCAGGCGTCGCGGAGATCGCCGAGGCACCCCGCAAGCGCACCCGTAAGGCCGTCAAGCCCGAATCGGCCGTTGTGGCCGAGGGATCGGTCGCCGCGGAAACCACTGCCGTCGCCGAGCCGGCCGCGGCCGAGGAAGCGCCGCGCAAGCGGACCCGGAAGGCCGTGAAGGCGGTCGAAGCCGAGGCTGTTGCATCCGAGGTCGTTGCCGACGCCGCGGAGCCGGTTGCCGAGGCACCGGCCAAGCGGACCCGCCGCACCACCAAAGCCACTGCCGAAACCGCTGCGGTTGCGGCGGAATCGGCTGCGGCCGAGGCCGATTCGGCCGCGCCGGTGCTGAAGGCGCCGCGCAGCCGGACCCGCAAGGCCGCGAGCAGCGATGCCGACGTGGCGGTCACCGCCCCCGACGCGGTGGACGGTGAAGCGCCGAAGAAGACGGCTCGCAAGAGCACTCGCAAGGCGGCCGTCGCCGAGGTCGTGGAGGAGGCCCCGAAGGCCACCCCGCGCAAACGGACCCGCAAGGCCGACACCGAAGCGGCCGCCGCTGACGCGCCGGTCGCCGAGGCTCCGAAGGCCCCGGCCAAGCGCACTCGCAAGGCCGTGGCCTCCACGGCCGAGACCGCGCCGGAGGCCGTGGAAGCCCCGCGCAAACGGGTCCGCAAGGCCGTCGCCGTCACGGAGGTCGCCGAATCGGGCACCGCCACCAACGGTGAGGCTGCGGCTCCGGTGAAGCGGACTCGTCGCAAGAAGGCCGAAACCGCCGAAACCGCGGACGTGGTGGCCGCTTCGGCCTAACCACGAATCAGCGCGCGCCGGCGCGGTCGTCACTCCGGTGGCGACCGCGCCGGTTTGCGTTCGGCGGCCATCACCCCGGCGGGGCACGGCGGGTCGAATCGGATGTCGCCGTATGCAGTTCGGGCTGGTCCGGCGTGACTGGTAGGCCGGGGTGGGGTGGATTCGGGGGCCTGGACGTGCTCGCCGCCGTCGCGGGGTGGGGCGGATCGGCTAGTCTCGCTGTCGTGCTCGCACCGGAGCGGCGGACGCGCGCCGATATTCTCACCGCTGTCGCGATTGCCGCTGTGGTGGCGATCGCGATACTGGCGGTGGTGCTGACCAGCGGCGTGCGCGGGACGCATGCGCAATCGGCGGCGGTTGATCTGCCGGCGCCCGCGACGGGCGGGCCGGTGCCCAGCCAAGTGCAGGAACTCTGGAACCAGCCCGACGGGTCGGCCATGCGCTCGCTCGTGGTGGGCGGGGTGGCCGTGACCGCCGACGGTGGCACCGTCACCGGGCGCAATCCGCGCACCGGCGAACAGGTCTGGCGTTACGAGCGGGATATTCCGCTGTGCAAGGCGGAAGTCCAGTTCGGCACCGTCATCGCCACCTACAAGGACGATCGCGGCTGCAGCCAGACCACGCTGCTCAATGCCGAGACCGGCACCCGCGTCGCCGCCCGCTCCAGCTACATGGACAAGGCGGTCACGCTGTGGCCGGACGGCACCTATGTGCTGGCCCTGGGCGACAACCGCATGGAGATGTGGCGGTCGGATCTGGTCCGCACCCTCGAATACGGCTACGTGGACGCCCCGGTGAATCCGCGCACCCAGCCGCGCAGCGACTGCACGCTGCTCTCGGCCGAGTCGGCACCCAGCCGGGTGGCGGTGCTGGAACACTGCCCCAAGGACGCCGCCGACCGGTTGACCATTCTCAACCCGGCACCCAAGGACAGCACCTCCCCCGAGGAATACAGCTCGCACGTGCTCAACGAGCCGGGCGGCGCGGTGGACGGGGCGCGAGTGCTGGCGGTGTCCGACACCCGGATCGCGCTGTACCTGCCCGGCACCCAGACCACCCCGCCGGTGCTGACGCTCTACGACGTGAACGGCAATCTGGTTGCCACCCACCAGCTTTCGGGTCCGATGACCGGTGATGCCATGGTCGCGCGGCTGTCGACCGGGTACTTCGTGTTCACCGGCGAGAACCTGATCGCCCTCAACCCCAGCACCCTCGACCCGTTGTGGGGCGCGGCGAAAGTGCTCGGCACCCCGGCGCTGATGGCCGGGCAGCTCATCGTCCCGGTCGCCGACGGGCTGGCCACGCTGGATCCCAATACCGGCGCGCAGCTCACCCGAATCCCGTTGCAGCGCAGCGACTACCACGGTCAGCCCATCTCACTGGCGGTGTCGGGCACGATGTTCCTGGAGCGTCGCGGCACCCAGCTCTACGGCGTCGGCGGGCCTGCCTCCTGAGACTTCGGACCGGCCGTCCGGCATGATCGCTTCCATGAGCGGTGGCGAATTCCGGTTGATATTGCTGCGACACGGTGAGACGGAGTGGTCGGCGGCGCGCCGCCACACCGGCCGCACCGACGTGCCGCTCACCGAGATCGGTGAGGCGCAGGCGCGGGCCGCCGGAAAACTGCTGTACGACTTGGATTTACGCAATCCACTGGTGCTGACCAGTCCGCGCCGCCGCGCCACCCACACCGCCGAACTGGCCGGGCTGAGCCACGCCATCATCGACGACGACCTGGTCGAATGGGACTACGGCGAGTACGAGGGCCTCACCACCCCCGAGATCCAGCAGATGTCGCCGGGCTGGACCATCTTCACCGGCGAGACCCCCGAGGGCGAGACCGCCGAGCAGGTGCGCAAGCGCGCCGACCACGTGCTGGCGACCGTCATTCCGGAATTGGCCACCCGCGATGTGGTGCTGGTCGGCCACGGTCACTTCTCCCGCGTGCTCATCGCCCGCTGGTGCGAATTCGAGGTGCTCGAAGGCCGCCGATTCTTCATGTCGACCGCCGCGGTTACCGTGCTGGGACACGATCACCAGGCGCGAACCATCCTCACCCACAATCTGGTTCCGCCACTCGACCCGCAGGAAGGGGCCGCCGAATGATCCGCCGTGCCACCCTCGCCGATATTCCGGCACTGGTGCGACTCGTCCATGATCTGGCCGAGTACGAGAAGGCTCCCGACGAGTGCACCCTGACCGAATCTCAGCTCGAGACCGCACTGTTCGGCCCGACGCCGGCGCTCTACGCGCACGTGGCCGAGACCGACGCCGGTGTCGTGGGCTGCGCGATCTGGTTCCTGAACTTCTCCACCTGGAAGGGCGTGCACGGGGTCTATCTGGAGGACCTCTACGTCAAGCCGGAGGCGCGCGGCCACGGCCTGGGCAAGAGCCTGCTGGCCACCCTGGCCCGCGAGGCGGTCGAGCAGGGTTACGCCCGCGTCGACTGGTCGGTGCTCACCTGGAACACCCCGAGCATCGACTTCTACGAGTCCATCGGGGCCGAGCATCAGGTCGAATGGACCGGCTACCGGCTGACCGGTTCGGCCCTGTCCCGCCTGGCGTCGCACGCGGACGACTGACGCCTCGGGAAAAGCGCTCGCTCACCCAAGGTGGGCGAGCGTCCAAAAGTCCGGCTGCGGGCCGCTGAGCCGCCCTTACCGCCGGAGCTAGTCCTCCGACAGCCCGTACCCGGCGGCCATCCACCGGTTCGACGCGGGCGCGAACAACGCGCCCAGCGCCGCGACCGCCAGCAGCCCCAGCGGCAGGCCGAATTCGAACCGGTCGGACGTGAACATGAAGTACGCGACACCCAGCAGCAACAGCTGGGTCAGCGTCGCGATGGCCCGCCCCCACCGCTTGCCGCGCATCAGCCCGATCCCCGCAGCCAGCACCGCGCCGCCCAGAATGGCCGCGTACCCGGCGGTGAGATAGCTGTTCTTCGAGCTCTGCGCGTGCCCGTCGGCCCCGACGATGATCAGCACGACCATCGCGACCAGGCCCGCCGCGCCCTCGAGCGCGACCAGCGCCCCCGCGACGCGAACCGTCGTCGGCACCGCCTCGATCTCGTCCGCCGCCGTGTTCTCGCCGTTGTTCTGCTCAGCCACCCGCCCAGCCTACGACCGAGCGTCGTTGTCGAATCCTGGACCCGCCCACCCGTTTCGGACCGACCCGCTCACTCGTTTCCGAGAGACTCGGGCGGTCGGGTCGCGCGGGACCTCAGTAGGCTGCATCACGTGCGGACGCTTCTCATCGTGAACCCGAATGCCACCTCGACCACTCGGTCCACTCGCGATCTGCTGGCTCACGCCCTGGAATCCCGCACTCAGCTCACCGTCCGCCAGACCGAGCACCGCGGCCACGCCGCCGAATTGGCCCGCTGGGCCGCCGACACCCGCATGGATCTGATCGTCGTGCACGGCGGGGACGGCACCGTGAACGAGACCATCAACGGCTTCCTGCCGCTGCCCGGTCAGCCGCAGCGCGAATGGCTGCCGCGACTCGGCGTCATTCCGGGCGGCTCGGCGAATGTGTTCGCGCGCTCGCTCGGTATCGAGCCGGATCCGGTGACCGCCACCAATCAGCTCATCGATCTGCTCGCCGACGATGCCGACCGCCGCATCGGACTCGGCGTCGCCGATGATCGCTGGTTCACCTTCAGCGCGGGCGTCGGCCTGGACGCGGATGTCTGCGAGGCCATCGACGACAAGCGCGCGAACGGCAAGGCGGCCACGCCCGCCCGCTATCTGCGCACCACGGTCAAGCAGTTCTTCCGCGCGAAACGCCATGCCGCGCAAGTGACCCTGGACATTCCGGGTCACGAACCGGTTACGGATGTCCATTACGCATTCGTGACCAATGCCAGTCCCTGGACTTATCTCGACAACACGCCCGTGGTCACCAACCCGGAGACAACCTTCGAATCGGGTCTCGGGGTGTTTGCCATGCGCACCATGAGCGTCGTGCCGACCCTCATGATCGCCCGCCAGTTGCTGTCCACCGATGCGGATCCCAAGGGCCACAAATTGTTTCGCGAGGACGATGTTCCGGCGGTGACCGTCACGGCGGAGGAACCGATCGGCTTGCAAATCGACGGCGACTTCATCGGTCGGCGCAACATGGTGAATTTCACAGCCGTCCCGGATATCCTCGATGTGGTCGCGCCGAAGCCCTAGCCGGTTCGACACACCTGAGTACTATCGCTGTTGCGCTGCGAAAACCCGCTCGACCGAGTACAAATGACACGGCGGACCCCCGGGTAGGGGTCTTACAGCGTGAGCTTCCCCACGGTGCACCAGGTATCTATTGACATCTACGGTGTTCGTGAAAGCATTCACAAGCAACCGTGCGGAAACATTCGAGTCGCACAAGTGAACGGACCACAAACCTAAGGGGCAGCGCCATGCGCGCGCCCTAGCAAAGGAGCAGAGGAATGGACTGGCGCCACAAGGCCATCTGTCGCGACGAGGACCCCGAGCTGTTCTTCCCGGTGGGAAACAGTGGTCCGGCGCTCGCGCAGATTGCCGATGCCAAGCTGGTCTGCGCTCGCTGCCCCGTCACCGCTGATTGCCTCTCCTGGGCCCTGAAGTCGGGCCAGGATGCCGGCGTGTGGGGTGGTATGAGCGAAGACGAGCGTCGCGCGCTGAAGCGTCGCAACGCGCGAACCCGTACCCGTACCGTCGTCTGACCAGCTAAGACGATAGGCGTTACGGCCCATCCCAGCCTCGGGGCCGCAACGCAATTCGGCCCGGCACCAATACAGGTGCCGGGCTTCAGTGTGTAAAGGGCGAATTTCTCGGTGAACGGGATTCGAGCTTTCGAACGAAAGTTCGGGCGCAGATTTTTCACTACGCCCGAACTTATGCGTCGAACAACTTAATTGATCAACGCGCGGAGCGGCGTCCCAAAGGAACTCGCAGCACCGCGTCGGTGCCGACATCGGCGCCCGGATGCAGTCCGATCGATCCACCCAATTCGGCCGTCACGAGTGTGCGGACGATTTGCAGGCCCAACCGGTCGGAGGCTTCCAAACTGAATCCATCGGGCAGGCCGCGGCCGTCGTCGCTGATGATGACGTCGAGCCAGCGGGCCGAACGCTCGGAACGGATTGTGACCGTCCCGTTCTCACCCGCGTCGAAAGCATGCTCGATCGCGTTTTGTACCAATTCGGTGAGCACCATTACCAGCGGCGTCGCGCGTTCGGCGGAGAAGACGCCGAGCGAGCCGGCGCGGCGCACCTTGATCCGGGCGGTGTGGACGGTCGCGACATCGGCCATTATCGGCAAGAGGCGGTCCACCACCTCGTCCAGATCGACCTCTTCGTCAACCGACATGGACAACATTTCGTGTACCGACGCGATGGAGGTCACCCGGCGGACCGATTCGGTCAATGCCAGGCGGGCTTCCTCGTTCTCGGTGCGGCGGGCCTGCAGGCGCAGCAGCGCGGCCACCGTCTGCAGATTGTTCTTCACCCGGTGGTGGATCTCACGGATGGTCGCGTCCTTGGACAACAGCGCACGGTCGCGGCGCTTGACCTCGGTCACATCGCGGACCAGCACCGCCGCCCCGGCCAGCTCGCCGTGCGGGCGCAGCACCAGGGTGCGCAACAGCACGGTCGCGCCGCGTGCCTCGACTTCCATTCGGCGCCCGGCCTTTCCGGCCAGGGCCGCCTGGATGTCGCCGACCACCTCCTGTGCGTCGAACGGGTCGGTGATCAGCGAACGGGTGGTCAGGGCCAGATCCTGGCCGACCAGATCGTTCTGCAAACCCATGCGGTGATACGCCGAGAGCGCGTTCGGGCTGGCGTAGCTGACGGTGCCCTCGGTATCCAGGCGAATGAATCCATCGCCCGCGCGCGGACTGGAGTGCGCGCCGGTGCGATCCTCGAGCGCGGGCCAGGTGCCGTCGGCGACCATCTGGCACAGGTCGTCCGCGCACGACATGTAGGCGATCTCGAGGCTGGAGCGCATCTTGCGGCGCTGCACATCGGTGTCGCGGCCGAGCACGGCGATGATGTCGTCGCCGACCCGCACCGGGATCGCCTCGCGCACCGCGTGCACGGGATGCGGGTGATAGACGCCGGTCAGGGCGGTATCGGTTTCGTACCGGACGATATCGGCGTTCAGCAGTGCCTCGAACACATGCGGATTCGCCTCTTTGGTGGCGAGGCTGCCGACCAGATCCTCCGGATGCACGGTCGGCGCGGTGGTCGGGCGGCACTGCGATACGCACACCACCTCCGCGCCCTCGGCGATCGGACCGGTCCCCACCCACAGCAGCAGATCGGCGAACGACAGATCCGCCAGCAGCTGCCAGTCCCCCACCACCCGCTGCAAATGGTCGACGGCCGCACCCGGTAGGTCGGTGTGCTCTGCCAATAGATCACTCAGTGTCGACATTCACCCACACTCCTCTGTTCCCACGTCGGGTGTATGTTCCCACGCGATACGGACAGGGTGTGTCAGCAGCGGGTCGGGGGCTTGCGGCTGCGTGCTCTCGAGGGAGAACTGTCAGGAGATGACGGCGATCAGATCGCCGGGCTGAAGCACATCGCCGGGCTTGACGTTGATCGAGGCAACGGTGCCGGGACCCTCGACGATGACCGGGATCTCCATCTTCATCGACTCGAGCATGACCACCGGATCGTCGGCCTTCACTTCGTCGCCGACGGAGACCAGGATCTCCTGCACGGTCGACACCATCTCGGCCAGCACTTCCTCAGCCATGAACACCTCTCGCTTTCGAGTGACCTGTAGCCCCTGAAGGTACAGCCAACCACACGTGAAAGAATGGCGACCGACTGAAGGGAGATTACCTATGGGTAAGCGTGGACGTAAGAAGCGTGGCCGCAAGAAGAACGCAGCCAACCACGGCAAGCGGCCGAACGCCTGAGCTGCGGTAATAGCTCGAAAACTGTTGAGCGGCACCACATCCCGACGGGAAGTGGTGCCGCTCAACTGTTTGTGTATATCTGTTATTCGGCCGTGTCGGTCCGGGTCTCGACCACCGTGTAGCTGGTCCGGATCTCCATGGTCAGGCGCTGCCGCAGCGAGTCCGGCGCACGGTCGCCACCGCACTTGCGGTTGAGCAGCGACTTGAGCTTCTCCTCCAGGCCGTACGCCTCGATGCACGGCGAGCAGCGGTCGATGTGCTCACGCAGCCGGTCCTTCACGGCGGCGTCGCACTCGTTGTCCAGGAGCAGCCAGACATCGGCGAGCACCGCCGAGCAGTCCAGATCGTCCATATCGTCGCTCACTGGGTTACCTCCTCGCGTGCATCGGTGCCCGCCCGGTTGAATCCTCGTTCCTGCGCCACACCGGCGAGCAGGCCCTTGAGCTGCTTGCGGCCACGGTGCAGCCGGGACATGACGGTGCCGATGGGGGTTCCCATGATCTCGGCGATTTCCTTGTAAGGGAAGCCCTCCACGTCGGCGTAGTACACCGCCATCCGGAATTCCTCGGGCAGCTCCTGCAGCGCGTGCTTGATGTCGTCGTCCGGCAGCGCCTCGAGGGCTTCCATCTCCGCCGAGCGCAGACCCTGCGAGGTGTGTTCGGCGGTGGCCGCCAGCTGCCAGTCGGTGATCTCGTCGGTCGGATACTGCGCGGGCTGGCGCTGCTTCTTCCGATACGAGTTGATGTAGGTGTTGGTGAGGATCCGGTACAGCCAGGCCCGCAGGTTGGTGCCCTCGCGGAACGACTTGAACCCCTGGTAGGCCTTGGCGAAGGTCTCCTGCACCAGGTCCTCGGCATCGGCCGGGTTGCGGGTCATGCGCAACGCCGCACCGTAGAGCTGATCCAGCAATGGGAGCGCGTCGCGCTCGAATCGCGCGGCCAGTTCCGTAGCGGATTCGGCGCTCCTGGCGCCGTTTTCGCTCACTTCGTCGTAGTCGACCGCTTGGTCGTCACCGGCGTCGATGCTCTCGCTGTCCGCGTCGTCATCACGCTGGCGATCGACCCTGTCGTCGTCGCTCGTCACGCTGTTCCCTTCGATCGCCGTAGCAATTGAATCTACCGCGAACAGGGATTCGGCCAGGAAACTGGTCCAAACCGGGCGCTCCTCGACCAGAACGGTCACCCGACTCCTCCTTCGTGAATGGGCTGCCTGCGTTCGCCGACCGTGGGCCCAGCGGTTGCTGCGAAGCGCGTATGGCGTGCAACAGACCCGGCGCTCACCCTGTTCCCAGCACCGGAAATCCGGTTGCGTTCGATGGTTAGGGTGAGCCCATGGCTGCTGCTTCGACCCCCGCGATCAAGGCACTGGTACAGGCGAAAGTCGAGCATCGGGTGCACGCGTATTCCCATGACCCGCACCATGACTCGTACGGAGCGGAGGCGGTCGAGGCGCTCGCCGAGCAGCTCGGGGTCACCGCCGGGCAGATCTTCAAGACGCTGGTCATCGAGCTGGGTTCGGGCGGACTCGCGGTGGCGGTGCTGCCGGTGCCGACCAAGTTGTCGCTGAAGGCAGCGGCGGCCGCACTGGGCGGCGGTAAGGCCGCGATGGCCGACAAGGCCAAGGCCGAGCGCACTACCGGCTATGTCTTGGGCGGGATCTCGCCGCTGGGCCAGAAGAAGCGGCTGCCGACGGTCATCGATGCGTCGGCGTTGGAGTGGGATCGGGTGCTGTGCAGCGCGGGCAAGCGCGGGCTGGAGATCGAGCTGAACCCCGCTGACCTGGTACGACTCACGAATGCGGTGACAGCTTCCGTCGCCGCCCCGTGAGCGGAGACACAACCTCCGGAAAAAACTTGCCATCGGGCAACCAAATCGGAATACTTGCGCCGTACAACTAGTTGACGGATACAAGAAGTTGCCCGAAGCAAGGAGGTGAGACCGACCGTGAACGACGATGAACCGGCGATTACCGACACCATCGACGACGGCCTCGGCAGCACCATCGACGACAGCCTCGTCGATGCCATCGCCTACGAGATCGCCCGGCTCACCAAACTGCGCGACCGCACCAACGCGCAGATCGCGACCCTCACCCAGGGCGAGATCGAACCCGCGGCGTTCGCCATCCTGTTCCAGCTGATCCACGGTGGCCCGATGCGCTCCGGCGCACTGGCCGAGGCGCTCTACTCCGACGCCTCCACCATCAGCCGGCAGGTCGCGAGCCTGGTGAAACGCGGTCTCATCGAACGCCGCGCCGATCCGGCCGACGGCCGCGTCAGCGTGCTGGACGTGACCGAGACCGGCCGCGCGGTGGCCGCCCAGATCCGCACCCGCCGCAACGACTCGCTACGGCACATGCTCGACGGCTGGACCGCCGAGGAACGAGACACCTTCTCGAACCTGCTGCACCGCTTCGTCGACGGCTACGAGGTGACCCGGCAGCGCATGCTCGCCGATATGGCCGCCCACAAAGACCTTCAGTCCTATTACGCACCTGCGGAGAACAATTCGTGACTACTACAGCGGAAGCCGCTGAGCCCGAAGTCAATTCGGCCGGCTTCACCCACAAGCAAATCCTGGTCATCATGAGCGGCCTGGTCATGGGCATGCTGCTCGCGGCCCTCGACCAGACCATCGTGTCGACCTCCATCCGCACCATCGCCGATCAGCTGCACGGCTATTCGGCACAGGCGTGGGTGACCACCGCCTACCTGATCACCTCGACCCTGGCCACGCCGCTCTACGGCAAGCTCTCGGACATGTACGGCCGCAAGCCGTTCTACCTGGCCGCCATCTCCATCTTCGTGGTCGGCTCGCTGGCCTGCTCGATGGCGACGTCGATGTACGAGCTGGCCGCCTTCCGGGCCTTCCAGGGCCTGGGCGCGGGCGGTCTGATGTCGCTGGCGCTGACCATCATGGGCGACATCGTGTCTCCCCGTGAGCGCGCTCGCTACCAGGGCTACTTCCTGGCCGTGTTCGGCACCTCCAGCGTCGTCGGCCCGGTCGTCGGCGGTCTGCTCTCGGGCACCGACCACATCCTGGGCGTCACCGGCTGGCGCTGGGTGTTCCTGGTGAACGTGCCGGTCGGCATCATCGCGCTGGCCGTGGTGACCCGCGTGCTCAAGCTGCCCAAGCGTCCCGTCACCAAGGTGCCGATCGACTGGATGGGCATCTCGGCGCTGATCGTCGGCCTGGTGCCGCTGCTGGTGGTCGCCGAACAGGGCCGCGAATGGGGTTGGACCAGTGGACATGCCATCCTCTGCTACGCGCTGGGCGCGATCGGCGTGGCCGCCTTCATCGCCGTCGAGGCCAAGCTGGGCGACGCCGCGCTGATCCCGCTGCGCATGTTCAAGAACTCCACCTTCGCCCTCGGCGTGGTCATCTCGGTGGTGGTCGGTGCGGCCATGTTCGGTGGCATCACCCTGCTGCCGCAGTACCTGCAGGTGGTCCAGGGCGCGAGCCCGACCAAGGCGGGTCTGCTCATGCTGCCGCTGGTGGCGGGCATGATGACCGGCTCGATCCTGGCCGGTCAGCTGATCTCGCGGACCGGACGCTACAAGTACTTCCCGCCGGTCGGCGCGGCGCTGCTGACCTCGGGTCTGTTCCTGCTGCACCTGGTTTCGGCCGACACCAAGCTGTGGGTCGTGATGATCTTCATGGCCATCACCGGCTTCGGCCTGGGCAACCTGATGCAGCCGCTGACCCTGGCGCTGCAGAACGCGTTGCCGCCCAAGGACATGGGCGTCTCCACCGCGGCCGCGACCTTCTTCCGGCAGATCGGCGGCACGCTGGGCGTGGCGGTGTTCCTGTCGGTGCTGTTCACGCAGCTGGCGCCGAACATCACGTCGTCGCTGGAGAGCGCAAACCACCCGGGCACCTCGTTCTCGATTGCCGCCGAGAACGTGCAGAAGGGCGGCGGTAGCCAGACCGACCAGGACGTCATCAAGCAGCTGTCGGATAAGAAAACCGCTCCCGCCGCCGTGGGTCAGGTGCTGAACGACAGCTCGGTCATCCAGAAGCTGGATCCGGCGCTGGCACATCCCTTCAAGGAGGGCTTCGCCAAGTCCATGGACCGGGTGTTCCTCTCGGCCACCGTGGTGTCGCTGATCGGCTTCATCCTGGTGCTGTTCTGGAAGGAAGTGCCGCTGCGGTCCGCGGGCGGCATCGGGGCCCGCAAGGAGTCCGAGACGGCAGCCGCCACGGTCTGACCTGGCGCACAACAATCGAATAGCCGATGCCCCCGCCGCAATGACGCGACGGGGGCATTGTCATTTCACAATTCGAACGACTTTCTGTGAGTTACTTGGGAACGAGCAGTGAGCTAGTTGTGAACCCTTTGTCCACAAGGTCCGATTCGAACCCGAGGATGTGATGAGGTTGTCCATTCGCACCGCTGTCGTGGCCGGAACCCTGGCACTCGCGTTGGGAACCGCCCCGTTCACGGCCACCGTCGCGACGGCCGCGCCGAACAATCCGAGCTTCCCCAACCCGGGAGCACCGGACAGCGGACAGCAACCGAAGAAGGACGAGCACGTCGACAAGGCCGAGAAGCTCGGCGGCGGCGTCATCACCAAGATCATCGATTCGGCGGCGGACACGCTCAAGTGCACGCTGAATATCCCGATCCCGTCGGTCAAGTGCGGGTAGCGGATTCGAACAACTCGCGGGCCGGTCAGATCAACGTGATCTGACCGGCTTGTTCGTTCACGGCCCCCAGTAGCTCGGGCCCGTTGTTCTTCACGCTGTTCACCAGCGACGGCACCTCGCGGATCAGAATGTCCGAAACCGCTGCGGGTGACGGCGTTTCCAGGAACTCCTCCGGGGCCGGGTGATCCGGGTCCAGCCAGGCCGCCCAATGCTCACGCGGCATGGGTAGCGGCATGCGGTCGTGGATATCGGTCAGCGCCCCGACCGAATCGGTGGTCAGAATCGTGCACGACAGCAGGGGTTTCGCCTCATCGCCCAGGCTGCGATCCCGCCAGACCGACCACAGCCCGGCCATGTACAGCCGCCCGCCGTCGGATTTGGACATGAAATACGGCCGCTTGACGGCCTTTCCGAGCGAATCGGCCTCGGTCACCCACTCGTACCAGCCGTCCATCGGCACCAGGCACCGGCGTTTCTTCACCGCATCGCGGAAGGAGGCCGTGGTGGCGGCCTTGTCCGCGCGGGCATTGAACAGCGGCTTGCCCTTCACCGGGACGCCGGGCTCGGCCGTCTTGGTCCACACCGGGATCAGGCCCCAGCGCATGGCTCGCACGCGCAGGGTGGCCGGATCCTCCGGGTGGTCGCGGTCGTGTCGTTCCACGACCGTGAGCACCTGGTTGGTGGGTGCCACGTTGTAGTTGGGATTGAAGCCCGAGTCGCCGGTCTCGTCGATAGCGTCGAGTTCGACGGCCAGCTTGGCGGGATTCGTCGTTGTCGCGTACCTACCGCACATGTCGACCATGCTGCCACCGGCCACCGACACTCACCAGGAATGAATCGCATGCGATGTGATGGCAATTGACTTCACTTGACCGGTGTGAGACGTTCGTCTCAACAACCTCTCACAAGGGATCGCCGACACTCATGACTGCCACCGAAACCGCCCCGCTCGATCAGGCCGACACGCTGACTTCGGTCAACCCCGCGACCGGCGAAACCCTCGCCACCTACCCGATCGATGACGATGCGGCGGTGCACGCGGCCGTCGCCAAGGCGCGCGGAGCCGCCGCCACCTGGGGCGCGCTCAGCTACGCCGAACGCAAGAAGCACATTCTGCGCTGGGGCAGCAAGCTGGTCGAGAAGTCCGACGAGTTGTGCGAGCTGATCCACGCCGAGAACGGCAAGCCGCTCGACGACGCCTTCCTGGAACTGATGCTCGCGCTGGAGCACATCAAGTGGGCCGCCTCCAACGCCGAGAAGGTGCTCAAGCCGCGCAAGGTCGCTCCGGGCGCGTTCATGGCCAATTTCGCCGCGCACCTGGAATACCGCCCGCTGGGCGTGGTCGGCATCATCGGACCGTGGAACTACCCGGTCTACACCCCGAACGGTTCCATCGCCTACGCGCTGGCCGCGGGCAACTGCGTGGTGTTCAAGCCGAGTGAATACTCCACCGGCATCGGCAATTTCGTGGCCAAGGCGTTCGCCGAGGCGAATCCGGGCCTGCCGGACGGCGTGTTCGTCGCCATCAACGGCTTCGGCGCGACCGGCGCGGCACTGGTCAAGTCCGGTGTCGACAAGCTGGCCTTCACCGGTTCCACCGCGACCGGTAAGAAGATCATGGCCTCGGCCGCCGAGACGCTGACCCCCGTGTTGCTGGAGTGCGGCGGCAAGGACGCGGTGATCGTGGCCGCGGACGCCGACATCAAGGCCGCCGCCGACGCGGTCGCCTGGGGCGCGACGGCCAACTCCGGCCAGACCTGCGCGGGCGTGGAGCGCGTGTACGTGGACAAGTCGGTGGCCGCGGAGTTCATCGCCGAGGTCAAGCGCATCCTCACCGACATCAAGCCGGGTTCGGACGCCAAGGCCTCCTACGGCCCGATGACCATGCCCAGCCAGATCGATATCGTGCGCCGCCACATCGAGGACGCGATCAAGAACGGCGGCAAGGCCGTCCTCGGCGGGCCCGAGTCCGTCAAGGGCCCCTACATCGAACCGGTCATCCTGGTGGACACCGACGAGTCCTCGGATGCGGTGTGCGAGGAGACCTTCGGGCCGACCGTCACCATCCGCACGGTCAGCGGCGTCGACGAGGCCGTGGAGCTGACCAACAAGAGCAAGTACGGGCTCGGCTCGGCGGTGTACTCCAAGAAGCAGGGCATGGAGATCGCTCGGCGGCTGGATGTCGGCTGCACCTCGGTCAACTCGGTGCTGTCCTACGCGGCCATCTCCGGACTCCCGTTCGGTGGCGTGCGCGAGTCCGGCATCGGGCGCATCCACGGTGCGCCGGGCCTGCTGGAGTTCTCGCGTCCGCATTCGATCGCGGAGCAGCGCTTCGTGATTCCGGGCATGGCGCTGCTGTCCTACACGCGGACCGACCGCACCATGAAGCTGCTGCGCAAGATCGTGCCGTTCATCCACGGACGCGCAAAGTAACGAAACATCTACTGTCGCAACGCCGGTCCCGTCGCAGGGACCGGCGTTGCGGCGTTATGGACTGGGTGGCAAGGGAGTCGGGCTGAAGAACTCCTCCAGCGGGGTCGGCCCCGTGTAGCGCTGACAGTTGCAGCGTGCCCACGCTTTCAAGCCGTTCCCGGTCTTGCGGAAGTTCTCGGCGTGGCAGTGGCCCGCCGCGCGGTCGTGCAGGGCGAGGTCGTGGCCGCACCCGCAGACGGCGGGGCTGAACGTGGCCGCCTCGGGCTTCTTGCGCCGGGAGCCGAAGCGGCCCGCGAGCCAGCCACCACCGACGAGCGCGCCACCGACAACGAGGCTGATGGGATCGATCACCCGAACAAGCATACGTACCCATATACGTATACGCCAGGCTGCTGTGGACCGCGCGCAGCCTTTGATCTTGCCCGATCCGCGAACGGGCCACTGATTTCGTAACGTTCGGGGTAACTCACCGGGTACGGGCGAAGCCGGGTACGGCTCCCAGCGGTGGTCCGCAACGCGACCGGCCCCCCAACCTGACTCATCGGCAAGAGACTCGGGGAGGCGGGTCTGCGAGGATGGGGACGTGACTTTCTGGCCCGCGCCCCATGTCCGAGTTCCCGTCCACGCGACCGTGACCCTGCCCGGGTCGAAATCCATTACCAACCGGGCGCTGATTCTCGCCGCGTTGGCGGATCGGCCGTCCACCCTCACCGGCGCGCTGCGCAGTCGCGACACCAATCTGATGATCGCGGCGCTGCGGGCCATGGGCACCGGCATCGAGGGTGACGGTGAGACGCTCACCGTCACCCCGCCGGCCGAATTCTCCAGTGCCATGGTCGATTGCGGGCTGGCGGGCACCATCATGCGATTCCTGCCGCCGGTGGCGGCGCTGGCGCACGGGGACGTCGCCTTCGACGGCGACGAGCAGGCGCGGGTGCGGCCGCTGGGCACCATCCTGGACGCGCTGCGGACACTCGGCCTCGACATCGACGGCAATCAGTTGCCGTTCGTCGTGCACGGTACGGGCACGCTGCGCGGCGGGCCGGTCACCATCGACGCCTCGGGCTCCTCACAATTCGTGTCCGGGCTGCTGTTGTCGGCGGCGCGGTTCGAGCAGGGCATCACGGTCAATCACGACGGCGGGCCGCTGCCGTCCATGCCGCACATCGAGATGACCGTGGAGATGCTGCGGCGCGCCGATGTTCGGGTGGACGCGCCCAAGGATCCACGCAAGGCGCAGACCTGGACCGTCGCGCCCGGCAAGATCCGCGCGGTGGACTGGGAGATCGAACCGGACCTGTCCAATGCCACCCCGTTCCTGGCGGCCGCGGCGATCACCGGCGGCGAGGTGAGCATTCCGCACTGGCCGCGCTACACCACCCAGCCGGGCGATGTGATCCGCGAGATCCTGGTGCGCATGGGTGCGGAGGCGCGCATCTTCGACGGTGTGCTCACCGTGCGCGGGCCGGAACGGCTGGCGGGGATCGACATCGACCTGCACGACGTGGGCGAGCTGACCCCGACCGTGGCGGCCCTTGCGGCGCTGGCGGATTCGCCGTCGCGGTTGCGCGGCATCGCGCACCTGCGCGGACACGAGACCGACCGGCTGGCGGCGCTGGCCACCGAGATCAACCGCCTGGGCGGCAAGGTCACCGAGACCGAGGACGGGCTGACCATCGTGCCCAACCCGCTCACCGGCGGGCAGTGGCGCTCCTACGCCGACCACCGGATGGCCACGGCGGGCGCGATCATCGGCCTGGTCACGCCGGGCGTGGAGATCGAGGACATCGGCACCACCGGCAAGACCCTGCCGAACTTCGTCGGACTCTGGGAAGAGATGCTGGCCGGAGCAGGGCACTGAGGCGGCGCGAGTACGACGAGACCGATGTCCGGGTGCGCCCGGGCAAAGGCACCCGCCCGCGCACCAAGACCCGGCCGCAGCATCTGGATGCCGAAGTGGCCATGGTGGTTTCGGTGGACCGCGGGCGCTGGGGGTGCGTGCTGGACGGGGACCCCGACCGGCCGTTGACCGCCATGCGGGCGCGCGAGCTCGGCCGCACCCCGATCGTGGTCGGCGACCTGGTGGACGTGGTCGGCGACCTGTCGGGTAAGCCCGACACCCTGGCCCGCATCGTGCGGGTGGCCGAACGGCGAACGGTGTTGCGCCGCACCGCCGATGACACCGATCCGTTCGAGCGGGTGGTGGTCGGCAATGCCGAGCAGCTGTTCATCGTGGTGGCGCTGGCCGACCCGCCGCCGCGCACCGGGTTCGTGGAGCGCGCCATGGTGGCGGCGTATGTCGGTGGGCTGCAACCGATTCTGTGCCTGACCAAGCACGATCTGGACGCCGCCTCCGAATTCGCTTCGGCCTTCGAGGATTTGGATCTGACCATCGTCTACGCGGGCATCGAGGATCCGGTGGAGCCGGTGCTGGAGCTGCTCGACGACAAGCTCACTGCGCTCATCGGCCATTCCGGCGTCGGCAAGTCCACGCTGGTGAATCGGCTGGTGCCGGACGCGAATCGCGCCGTGGGTGTGGTGTCCGGGGTCGGCAAGGGTCGGCACACCTCGACCCAGTCGGTGGCGCTGCCGCTGCCGGAGGGCGGTTGGATCGTCGACACGCCCGGCGTGCGTTCCTTCGGTCTGGCCCACATCACGCCCGACGACGTCATCGGGGCGTTCTCCGATCTTGCCGACGCCATCGAGGACTGCCCGCGCGGCTGCACCCACCTGGGCCCGCCCGCCGACCCGGAATGCGCGCTCGACCAGCTGCCCGGCAAGGAGCTACGGGTGGAGGCCATTCGCCGCCTGCTCACCGCTCTGAATTCCAATGACCCGTGGTTCCGGGACAACAGCGACACGTGAGATGACCGCCACCTGAGATAGCCAGGAAATCGCCCATTCGATACCTTTTGTGCATAACCGGCACGAAGGGATGTCATGGGCGAAGAAATCCCCGAAGCGGCCGCCGCCGGCCAGACCAGGCCGGAGAAAGGCGCGCCCACACGGAACGGGCACGAGAAATTGGCGCAGGAACACGAAGAGGACCGCTCGCCCGCCGATCCGCATGATTGGCAGGACGAGTGGGATAGGGCACGTTGGGCGCCGTGACGCGCGCCGGCGTGGACAAGTAGCAACATAATCGGGGCATGGCATTCGCTGAGTGGCGTCGCAGACCCGACGCGCCCGCCCGCTGGAATCCGCTGCCCCGGCTCGGCCGCGCCCTCGCGCGCCGCCCGCTGGTCATGCGCGCCGCACCGGCCGTCTTCGCGCTGGAGGACTTCACCAGGCGAATCACCAAGGATCGCAAGGGGATCCTGGACGTGGCGGGCCTGCCCGCCCTGCAGATCACCGTGCCCGGACGGCGCACCGGCATTCCCCGCACCGTGACCCTGCTCTACGTTCCCGATCCGGGCGACGAGAAACGCTTCCTGATCGTGTCCTCGAATTGGGGCAAACCGCAGCAACCGTCCTGGTCGGCCAATCTGCTCGGGGCCGAACGCGCCGAACTCCGGGTGCGAGCCGAGCGTTTCCCGGTCCAGGTGCGGCAGCTGACAGGTGGCGATCGGGATCGGGCCTGGCGGCGGGCGCTGGATTTCTGGCCCGGTTATGCGATGGAGCAGCGGCTGGCCGGCGAACGCCGGTTCCGGATCTTCGAACTCACCCGAATCTGACTTGCCGGAAATTCGCTGAAGGACCGAAAGCGGTTCAGCGCGGTCGCTTCAAACGCATGCCGTTGTCGAAATCGATACCGCGCAATTCGAAACGACTGGTGAGACCGAGCTTTTCGAGAATGCGCGACATATGGTGCCCGGCCGTGCGGGGGCTCAGGAACAGTTCCGCGCCGATCTCCCGATTGGTGAGCCCCTGGGCGGCCAGCTTGGCCACCTGCGACTCCTGCGCGGTCAGCGGGGTCGAACCGGTGCCCGCGGCCTTGGTCCCGGTGCCGGTGAGGTCGAGTTCGGTGCGGGCGCGCGCGGACCAGGCCGTCGCACCGATCAGGTCGAAAGCGTCGGCCGCAGTGCGCAATTGCTCGGCGGCGTCGCGGCGGCGGCGGGCCCGGCGCAGCCACTTGCCGTACAGCAGTTGGGTGCGGGCCCGGCCGAAGCTGGTATGCCGGGTGTCGCCGACGGCGAGGGCGCGGCGGTAGTAGTGCTCGGCACGATCCTCCGGCGACAGCAGCGCCCGGCCGGCATAGGCGATGCTCAGCGCCCAGCGCGCCCGCGAGCGCAATGCCCAGTCCACGATCGCGTCGGCGCACACCGCCGCCTCGTCGAAACGGCCCACCCGGCAGGCGGATTCGACCATGTCGAGGGTCGCCAACCGGGCCAGGCTCGGATGTGCGGCCTCGTGGCCTGGCTCGTAGAGCGCACGCAGCCGCCGGTAGGCGGTCTCGGCGTCACCGGTGTTGAGCGCGTGAAAACCCTGGTTCCAGTACGCGCCGCCGATCAGGATCGGCACCGCGTGCGGACGGGCCAGTGCCAGTGCGTGCTCCACACTGTCGGCCACCGCGTCCGCGTCGCCGCGCTGCGCGGCCAGCCGGGCCCGCAGGTTCCAGCACTGGGCCAGCAGATTGTCCGCGCCTGCGCCGGTGGCCAGCTCGAACGCCGCGGCCAGGGTCTCCTCGCCCGACTCCCAGTGCCCGGTGGCGAACTGCAGCACGGCCAGCTGCGGGAGCACCCCGAGCGCCGCCGCCCGATCCCCCGAATTACGCAGGCCCCCAGCCACTTTCAGATACGGTTCGACGGCCTGTTCGCCGAGTCCCCACTCGATCAACTGGGCGGCCGGGGGCAGCAGATGGGCGGCCACGATCGGTGACGGCGCGGCCGCGACGGCCTCGAGCTGACCGTCCAGCGGCGTGTCCCCGGCCTGGCCCGCCGCCCACGCCGCCCGCTCGGCCACCAGGCGCAGTCCGGCCGCGAGCTCGGCCGCGGGCGAACCGGTGAGGGCATCGGCGTCGCGCAACAGCAGTGTCCGCGCCCGCACTGGATTGCCCGCCACGAATTCGAGCAGACCGCGCAGGCCGTTGCCCGCCGCCGCAAGATCCGCCACGCCGGCGCGGGCCTCGGCGAGGGTGAGCAGACGGTCCGCGGATTCGATATCGCCACCCTCCCAAGCGAATCGGGCGGCACCGGCCAGCCGGGTCCCGGCCGTCACCGGATCCGGCGTGATGGCGGCCGCCCGGCGCAGCACCGCCGCCGCGGCCAGCGCTCCGGCCCGCGCCCGCACCCGGGGCGTGGCGTCCGCGAGGGACCGGGCCAACGTCTCGTCCGAGGCGTCGACCACGGCGGCCAGATGCCAGGTCCGCAATTCCTCGGTGTCCGGGCCTCGCAGCGCATCCGCCAGAGCGCGGTGCACGGCGCGCCGGCGCGCCGGGTCGGCGGCATCGTAGGCGGCGCCGCAGAGCAGGCGGTGACGCATCTCCACGCGCCCGTCGGTGACCGCCAGCAGTCCGGCGGCCAGCGCCGCCTCCCAATCCGGGCCGGTGACACCGAGTTCGGTGGCGGCCTGCACGATCGCGCACAGGGTGCCGCGGTCCTCGGCGGCGACCACGGTGAGCAGGGTGCGCACGGGGTCGGTCAGCTCGGCCAGGGCGGGTCCGAAGGCGGCGCGCAGTCGCGGACCGAAAGGCACCGGGCCCCAGCCGATTCCGGCGAGCTCCTCGGCATCCAGCGGCGCCTCCAGCAGGGCCAGCGGATTACCGGCGGCGACCCGCAGGATGCGGGTGGCCCGGGGCGCGCCGAGCACCGTGGTCCGTCCGGCCAGCAGGGCACGCGCCGCCTCGTCCGGCAGCGGGGCGACGGGCAGCACCGGCAGCGCCTGCCACACCGAGGTGGCCGGGCAGTCCCGCACCGCCGCCAGCAGCACCACCCGGCTGCCGGCCAGGCGGCGCAGCGCGAAGGTGAGGGCGTGCGCGGTCGCCGCGTCCACCCACTGGGCGTCGTCGACGATCAGCGCGACCGGCCGGCGCGCGGCGAGCGCCGCCAGCAGCGTCACCACCGCCGCGCCCACCAGGAACGGGTCGGCCGGACCGGTATCGCGCCCCAAGGCACGGGCCAGCGCGCGCGACTGCGGATCGGGCAGCGACGGAAGCTGATCGGCGAGCGGGTTCAGCAGTTCGTGCAGCGCCGCGAATTCGAGCCGAGATTCGGCCGGCAATCCACTGCAGGCGAGCACCCGGAAATCGGTGGCGGACAACTCCGCGGCATGCAACAGCGCGGTTTTCCCGATGCCCGGATCGCCCCACAGCAATAGCCCTCCGCCGTGGCCCGCACCCGCCCGGCTCAATACCCGGGACAGTTCGGCCTGTTCTCGTTCCCTCCCTGGGAGAACCCGGATCTCGCGCACATCGCAACTTACCCCGCTTCGCAAGAACCGGACAAATTCGACAAGGCGGGATTCATCGGCCGAGACCGATTGTGAGATAGGACATTCCGAGTCTCGCATTAACGACCGATTCGATGACCGATACATCGACCGATTACAAAACCCGGACTGCCCTTTAAAATGCGCACGAGTTTCGGCGACTCGATTACCGGGCCGGACGATATCCTCCCCCATTGCTTTCCCACCCGTCTGTCGGTCAAACATCCGGCACCCGGCAGTCCCGCATCCGCCCGTGTGGGATGCGGACGCGGCCGGAAATAGTTAGCCTGCCGAGGTGGATGACCGTGAGCGCAAAGAATTTTCGCCGCTCCTCGATGAGGCCCTGGGGCCCGGCGCACCCGTCACGCCGGAAGTCCGGATCGGACGCAACGACCCCGACGACACCCTGCCGGAATGCGTACGCTGCGGCCGGCCCGCCGCACTCGAACTGCGGGCGGTCTGGCTGTCCACGCATGCCGTGCTCGCGGGGGACACCGACGTGGACAAGTTGATCCAGGTCAACGCGTGCGGCGGCTGCACGGGCAGCGTGGCCGGGATGATCCTGATCAACTGGGACCCACGCTATTGGGGCGAGTCGGTCCACCTGGACTAGCCCGCCCCGAAAGGCTCAACGCGGTCCGAAAATCTCAGCGCGGTCGCACGATTCGCATGCCGTTGTCGAAATCGACGTCACCCAGATCGGCCCGGCCGCTGAGTCCCAGCTTGCCGAAGACCCGCGAGAGATGGTGTCCCACCGTCCGCGGGCTCAGAAACAGCTCGGTCCCGATCTCGCGATTCGTCAGCCCCTGGGCGGCCAGCCGCGCGACCCGCTGCTCCTGCGCGGTCAGCACCGAGATCTCGCCGTGCGCGGTGACCGGCGCGGCCCGCCGCCCGGTGAGCTCCAACTCCTGCCGGGCGCGCAGCGTCCACTGCTGCGCACCCATCCGCTCGAACGCCTCCGCTGCCGCGCGCAGCTGCTCGGCGGCGTCGGCACGGCGGCGGGCCCGGCGCAGCCACTTGCCGTAAAGCAGTTGAGTGCGCACATGATTCAGATCGTGGCGGCTGCGCCGGACCGCCAGCGCCCGCCGGAAGTACCGGTCGGCGCGGTCGTCGTTGCACAGCAGCGCCCGGCAGGCATAGGCAGCGGAGATCGCCCAGTCCGCCCGGGAGCGGATCGCCCAGTCCCGGATGTCGGCGTAGTACGTCAGCGCCTCGGCGTGGCGGCCCACCCGAGTAGCGGCCTCCACCAGATCCAGTGCGGCCAAACGGGCATAGGTCGGATGCCGGGCGTCGTGCCCCGGCTGCGCCAGCGTGCGCAGGCGCAGATACGCCGTCTCCGGATCACCGAGGCTCAGCGCATGGAAGCCCAGATGCCAGTGCGCCGACGCGATCAGCGCCTGCGCCCGGCGCGGCCGCGCCAATGCCAGCACGCGCTCCGCGCCGTCGGCCACCACCTCCGAATCACCGTGCAGCGCGGCGATCTTCATGCGCAGCGCCCAGCAGTGGGCGAGCACGTTCTCCACCCCGCCGGCCTCGGCCAGTTCGAACGCCTCGGCCAGGGTCCGCTCGGCATCGGCGAAGCGGCCGTTGGCGAATTGCACGATCGCCAGCTGCGGCAGCAGCGACACCGCCGCCGGGGCCGCACTGCCGCGCAGCGACGCCACGGCCTGCGTATAGGGCTCGAGCGCCACGTCCGCCAGCCCCCACAGCAGCACCAGCGGGGCGGGCGGCAGCGGCCGGATCATCGAGTGCAGACGCGAAATTCCTTCCCGCACCGTCATTTCCGCGATATCCAGCTCGAGCACGCCGTGCCCGGCCACCCAGCGTGCCCGCTCGGCGTCCAGGCGCAGCAATTCCGCGGTGTGCGGATCCACCAGTTCGGCGTCGCGCAACAGCAGTCGGCTCGCCCGTTCCGGTTCGCCCGCAACGAATTCCAGCAGTCCGGCCAATCCGCGACTGGCGGTCGCCGCCCGCTCCGCGCCCAGCCGGGCGGTGGCCCGGTCGAGCAGCCCGCGCGCCGACGCGATATCGCCACCGGCCCAGGCAAATCGGGCGGCCGTCGCCAGCCGCTCCCCCGCCCGTTCCGGATCGGCGCTGATGGCCGCCGCCTGGCGCAACATGGCGGCGGCGGTCAGCGCGCCGTGGCCCGCCGCCCCCGCTCGCTCCGAGAGCACCCACGCCAGTCGTTCGTCGGGCCGGTCCGCGGCCATGGCCCGATGCCACACCCGCAGATCCGCCTCACCAGAACCGACCAGCGCGGTCGCGACCGCCAATTGCGCGGCCCGCCGGCGCGCCGGGGTGGCGGCGTCGTGGACCGCGGCGCACAGCAGCGGATGTCGACGTTCCACCCGGCCGTCGCCGACGCTGAGCAGGCCCGCGGCCGCGGCGTATTCCCAGGCGGCGGGACCGGTCCCGAGCGCGGTGGCCGCCTCGGTGACGGTGCCGAGCACGCCGCGCGTCTCGGTGACGACGACCGTCAACAGCATCCGCACCTGCTCCGGCAGCGCCGCGACGCGCTCCCGGAAGGCCGCGCGCAGCGCCGGACCCAGCGGCACCGGCTGCGGGCCGGTACCCGCGAGATCGTCCACCACGCCGGGCAATTCGTGCAGGGCCAGCGGATTGCCGCCCGCCACCGCCAGGATCCGCGACAGCCGCAGTGCACCCATCGGGCCGTAGTTCTCCGCGATCAGCCGACGGGACTCCGCGTCGGGCAGGCCGGTCACCGGCAGTGCGGGCATCTCACGCCAGGGCGTGTCGGCCGGATCGCCGCGCAGCGCCACCAGCAGCGCCACCGGCGCCGTGGACAGGCGGCGCACGGCGAAGATGAGCGCCTGCGCCGATTCGCGGTCCACCAGCCGCGCCTCGTCGACGATCAGCAGCAGCGGTCCCGCGGTCGCGAGCTCCGCCAGCAGTCGCTCCAGACCGGCGCCGACCAGAAAGGGATCGGGGGCCCCGGCGCCGAGGCCGAGCACCGCGCGCAGTGCCTCCGCCTGCGCGGGCGGCAGCGCGCCCACTCGATCGGCGACCGGTAGCAGTAATTCGTGCAGCGCCGCATAGCGCAATTCGGATTCGGTGCGAATGCCCTGGCAGCGCAGCACCCGGAAGTCCGCGGCCCGGGCGACCGCCGCGCGCAACAGCGCGGTCTTGCCGATGGCCGGATCTCCGCACAGCACCACTCCGGTACCCCGCCCTGACCGAGCCGCCGCGAGAACACCATCCAATTGGATTTGTTCCCGACCCCGCCCGTACAACTTTCGGTCCTCCCACACATACCGAAACTTAGACGAGCTAATAGCCTGCAACCAAGTCGCCCCCGAGAACTGGCACAAAATGTCCCCGAATGACGCAAATCACAAATTTGACCGGACGAATTCAATTAACACACCGGCGACTTCGGGCGATATCTCTGCCCACTTTTGCGCGATCCGAAGTGAAAGGAGTTCGAATAAGATTAGCCCGGATGCGCCCCGCCACGAATCATGCTATCCCCATTGATGATTCACCGAACCGACCCTCGGTAAACATCGAAAACGAAAGCGCTCCCGGCGAATTCGCCGGGAGCGCACAGCCGCGAGGGTCAGCGGCCGATGGTCATACCGTTCAGGCGGGCACACCGGTGTACAGATCGAAGGTGCCATCGGCCTGCGGCTCACACACGTAGTGGGTGCCGCCGGTGCTGGGGGCCTGGCCGTCGGCGTCGCACGCGGACTGGGTGGCGTAGTTGCCGATGTAGTTACCACCGGGGTTGGCCGACGCGGCACCGATTCCCATGGCGGCGATGCCCAGGGCCATAGCGGTCACGGCGAAAGTCTTGCGCATTGTGTGATTCCCTTCCTGCTCGGCCACCCCGCGGCGACCGGACTGGAACCATTTGATCGCAGTGATCGTGACCGTTTCATGACCGGCCGAAAAGTGCTGGTCCAGTGCGAAAAACGGTGAGCCCCGGGCGTAAACGCCCGGGGCTCACCGTTTTTCGATTACCTAGTGCCGACGCTTGCTGCGCGGCGCGCGATCCTGCTTGCTCTCGTTGCGAGCCGCCTCACGGCGCTCGCGGCGGGTGCCGCTCTGACCGTCCTCGTTGCCGTACTCGTCGCTGTCGCTGCGAATGGCGGCGTGGCCGCCCTCGTCCGGACCGGAGTAGGACAGGCCACGCGGGCCGGACTCGTCGATTCCCTTGGCGCGCAAGGCCGCCGGGGCCGCGTTGCCGTTACCGGCGGCCGCGTCCTCCTGCGTCGGGAGCGGACGGTTGCCGACCGGCGACTGCAGGCCCGCAGCCACGTTCATGCCCGCCGGCTGCGGCTGCTGCACCTCGACCTGGAGGTTGAACAGGAAGCCGACCGACTCCTCCTTCAGGCCCTCCAGCATCGCCGCGAACATGTCGAAGCCCTCACGCTGGTACTCGACCAGCGGGTCGCGCTGCGCCATGGCACGCAGGCCGATGCCCTCCTTGAGGTAGTCCATCTCATAGAGGTGCTCACGCCACTTGCGGTCCAGCACGCTCAGCAGGATCTGGCGCTCCAGATTGCGCATGCTGCCCTCGCCGGCGAGACCGTCGATCTCGGACTCACGGTTCTCGTAGGCCGCGTGCGCGTCCTCCAGCACGGCTTCGGTGAGTTCCTCGCGGGACAGCTCGCCCACCTCGCCGGTCTCGTTCTCACCGGTGAGGTCCTTGAAGGCGACGCCGATGGGGTACAGCGTCTTGAGCGCGCCCCACAGCTTCTCCAGATCCCAGTCCTCGACATAGCCTTCGGCGGTGGCGCCGGTGACGTAGGCGGTGATCACGTCCGTGATCATCTCCTGCACCTGGCCCTCCATATCCTCGCCCTCGAGGATGCGGGCGCGCTCGGCGTAGATCACCTTGCGCTGCTGGTTCATGACCTCGTCGTACTTGAGGACGTTCTTGCGGATCTCGTAGTTCTGCTGCTCGACCTGGGTCTGCGCGGACTTGATGGCACGCGAGACCATCTTGGCCTCGATCGGCACATCGTCGGGCAGGTTGAGCCGGGTCATGATCGACTCGAGCGCGGCACCGTTGAAGCGCCGCATCAGCTCGTCACCCAGCGACAGGTAGAAGCGGGACTCGCCCGGATCACCCTGACGGCCGGAACGACCGCGCAGCTGGTTGTCGATGCGCCGCGACTCGTGGCGCTCGGTGCCCAGCACGTAGAGGCCGCCCGCGTCGCGCACGGCGTCGGCGTCCTCGTCGACCTGCTCCTTGACCCGCTCGAGGGTGGCGTGCCACTGGGCCTCGTACTCGTCCGGGGTCTCCACCGGATCCAGGCCCTGCCGGCGCAGCAGGATGTCGGCGATGATGTCCGGGTTACCGCCCAGCACGACGTCGGTACCACGACCGGCCATATTGGTGGCGACGGTCACCGCGCCCGGGCGCCCGGCCTCGGCGACGATCTGCGCTTCCTGCTCGTGGAACTTGGCGTTGAGCACGTTGTGCGGAATGCCGCGCTTGGTCAGCAGCTTCGACAGGTACTCCGAACGCTCGACCGAGGTGGTGCCGACCAGGACCGGCTGGCCCTGCTCGTGCTTCTCCTGGATGTCGTCGGCGACCGCGACGTACTTGGCCTCTTCGGTCTTGTAGATCAGGTCGGACTGATCCTGGCGGACCATCGGCTTGTTGGTCGGGATCGGCACCACGCCCAGGCCGTAGGTCTGGTGCAGCTCGGCCGCCTCGGTCTCGGCGGTACCGGTCATGCCCGAGAGCTTGTCGTACAGGCGGAAGTAGTTCTGCAGCGTGATCGTCGCGAGAGTCTGGTTCTCCGGCTGGATCTCGACGCCTTCCTTGGCCTCGATCGCCTGGTGCATGCCCTCGTTGTAGCGGCGGCCCACCAGGATTCGGCCGGTGAACTCGTCGACGATGATGACCTCACCGCTGCGGACGATGTAGTCCTTGTCCTTGGTGTAGAGCTCCTTGGCCTTGATGGCGTTGTTCAGGTAGCTCACCAGCGGCGAGTTCGCGGCCTCGTAGAGGTTGTCGATGCCCAGCTGGTCCTCGACGAATTCGACACCGGCCTCGTGCACACCGATGGTGCGCTTCTTGATGTCGACCTCGTAGTGCAGGTCCTTCTTCAGCAGCGGCGCGATGCGCGCGAACTCCGCGTACCACTTCGAGGAGGCGTCGGCCGGGCCCGAGATGATCAGCGGGGTACGGGCCTCGTCGATGAGGATCGAGTCGACCTCGTCGACGATGGCGAAGTTGTGCCCGCGCTGCACCAGATCGTCCAGCGAGTGGGTCATGTTGTCGCGCAGGTAGTCGAAGCCGAACTCGTTGTTCGTGCCGTAGGTGATGTCCGCGGCGTAGGCCTCGCGGCGCTCGGCCGGGGTCATGCCACCGAGGATCACACCGACCTCGAAGCCGAGGAAGCGGTGCACGCGGCCCATCCACTCGGCGTCGCGCTTGGCGAGGTAGTCGTTGACGGTGACGACGTGCACGCCCTCGCCGGAGATGGCGTTGAGGTAGGCGGGCAGCACACAGGTCAGGGTCTTGCCCTCACCGGTCTTCATCTCCGCGACATTGCCGATGTGCAGGGCGCCGCCACCCATGATCTGCACCTTGTAGTGCTTCTGGTTGAGCACCCGCCACGACGCCTCCCGCGCGGTCGCGAAGGCCTCGAGCAGCAACTCGTCGAGGCTCTCGCCGTCGGCGTAGCGTTCCTTGAACTCCGCGGTCTTGGCCTGGAGTTCGGCGTCCGAGAGCGCGGTGTACTCCTCGTCGAGGGCGATGACCTCATCCGCGAGACTCGCGAGCCGCTTGACCGTGCGACCCTCACCAATCCGTAGCAACCTTGAAAAACTCAGCGCAGGCACGGGTCTTGTAGTCCTCTGGTCGGTGTTGTCGGTAGCCCCCACCAAGGCAGGGAACATCGCGCGCGGGCGCGCAATCTTTAAGCCATGGTAATCCGCAGCCCAGCATAGGTGCTGAAGTGCGGCGGGGATGGACCGCCCACTGAGGGAAAGCTGTGAAATACGGGTTGCCGGAACCACCCTCGGCACGCCAGCGACCTCTCAGCGAATGCCCTTGTGGGCGAGGCTGTTTCAGACCCCCTGCCGTAGCATGTAGGGGGTCCGGCTCGGGCAGTGCCGCCCATCCATTCCCCCAGGTGATCGGATTGCGATAGCTTGCCTTCCAGACGGCGTACGCCGTCGGTCAGCCGACGCCTCGGCAGGGGGAACTTCCGCGGGCGAAGGCAGGGATAAGGGAGTAGCGGGCAGCGTGATCACCAGACTGACGCCGCAGGACGCGTCGTTCTACCGGTTGGAATCCAGTAGCAACCCGATGCATATCGGTTCCTTGGCCATCCTGCGCAATCCCGCGCCGACCGGGAATTCCGGGAGCGGGCCGCTGGATTACGAGCGGCTGGTGTCGCTGGTCGAATCGCGGCTGCCGCTGGTTCCGCTCTACCGCCGCAAGGTGCGGGAGATCCCCTTCGCGCTGGGTCGCCCGGTGTGGGTGGACGACGGCCACTTCGACATCACCTATCACATCCGCCGTTCCGCGCTGCCCGAACCGGGCACCGACGAACAGCTGCTGGACCTGGTCGCGCGCCTGGCCTCGCGCCCGCTCGACCACACTCGCCCGCTATGGGAGATGTATCTGGTGGAGGGACTGTCCGAGGGCCGCTGCGCGGTGTTCACCAAGACCCATTCGGCGCTGGTCGACGGGGACAGCGCGCTCGAGATCGGGCATGTGATCCTGGACACCTCGACCGCCCCGCGCAAGGTCGCTGACGACGCCTGGATCGCGCACCGCGAACCCGCCGATCTGGAACTCCTGGTCGGCGCGGTCCTGCATCTGGCAACCCAGCCGCGCGAGGGCCTGGAGGTGGCCCGCCATCACGTGGCGGAGGCGTTCGCCATGGTCGACGCCACCGGCAAGGCGGTCGCGAAACTGGTGTCCATGGTCCGCACCGCGGCCATCGGCGCACCCGACAGCCCCCTGAACACCCGCACCTCCCGCAATCGCCGTTTCGCGGTGGTGCGCACCGATCTCGAGGACTACCGCAAGATCCGCAAACGGTTCGACTGCTCCATCAACGACGTGATCCTCGCGGTGGTGACGGGCGCGCTGCGCAACTGGCTGCTCTCGCGCGGGCAAGTGCTCACCGAGGCCGACCAGTTGCGCGCGGTGGTGCCCATGTCGGTCTACGCCGACGGCCCGCACGGCGAGCTCAAACCGGCCGGCGAGGTCACCTCGCTGCTGCTGGATCTGCCGGTCGGCGAACCGAATCCGGTGATCCGCATGGAGCACATCAAGCACGCCACCGAGGCGCACGACCGCCATCAGCGCGGGGTGCGGGCCCGGACCCTCGTACATATGGCCGGATTCGCTCCGGCGAGCCTGCATGCGATGAGCGTGCGCTCGGCGAGTACTTTTGCAGAGCACACGTTCAATCTGGTGATCACCAACGCGCCGGGTCCGCAGCAGGCCATGTACATCGGCGGCGCGCGGATGCTGGAGATGTACCCGGTGTCGCCATTGCTGCGCTTTCAGGCTTTGAGCATCGGTCTCACGTCCTACGACGGACGCGTGTTCTACGGGCTCACGGCCGATCGCGACGCCATGGCCGATATCGCGGTGCTGACCGCTTCGGTGCACGAGTCGATGGAGGAGATGCTCGGTGCCTGCGTCCAGTGAGTCGTCCGCCGTATCCAAGAAGCTACGGGTTTACGTCCCGGCCACGGTGCCGATGCTGCGGGAACTGGTCGCCGATCGGGAGATTCGCGCGCTCAACGACACCGCCTTCGCGGTGACGCCCGCGCTGCGCGAGGCCTACGCCTCCGGCGACGACGAGGAACTGGCCGAGGTGGCCATGGCCGAGGCCGCACGCGCCTCGCTGCGACTGCTGGCCCAGGAGCAGGAAGCCGCGGATCTGCGCGGCTCGGACGAATCCGATTCCGCCCCCGCGGGTCCCATCTTCCGCCGCGCCGTCATCGCCGCGGACGTGGACGGCGCGACCTTGCGCCCCGACCTCGACGATGCCGTGGTCCGGCTCTCGGCCGCGATCCCGTACGACCGCATCGCGTCCATCCACGTGGATCTGGCCGAGGCCGAGTCCGAGGTCTCCAAGGCCGTCGGTGTGATCGACGCCGCCGATATGGGTGATACCGACGCCGAATTCGTGCTCGGCGACGCCGAGGATCACCAGCTCGCCTGGTATGCCGCGCAGGAACTGCCGTTCCTGCTGGACCTGCTCTGAGCTGGTCTTACCAGCTAGCTCCGGCACCGTAACCTACGATGCCGTAACCTTGCTGTGACGGACGCGGTACGACGATAGGAACGGTTTCCGGATCATGGCTTCGAAGAGTGGTTTCTCCGTGCGCGCGCTGCGGGAATGGCTGGAGGCCCCCGTGGCCGAGGGCGGCAACGGCGGACGGACTCCCCTCGACTCACTGCGCGGCGCGGCGGCCCGGATCACCACTCCCCTGCTGCCGGACGATTACGCGCACCTGATCAATCCGCTCTGGTCGGCGCGTGAGCTGCGCGGTCGCATTGTGGAGGTCCGCAAGGAGACCGCCGATTCGGCCACCCTGGTGATCAAGCCGGGCTGGGGCTTCGACTTCAAGTTCTCCCCCGGCCAGTACATCGGCATCGGCGTGCTGGTCGACGGCCGCTGGCACTGGCGCTCGTATTCGCTGACCTGCCCGCCGGATTGGACCGGCGAGGCCGGGCACAAGGGCAAGCGGCTCATCTCCATCGCCGTGAAGGCCATGCCCGAGGGCTTCCTGTCCAGCCACATCGTCTCCGGCGTGCCCGCCGGGACCATCGTGCGCCTGGCCGCCCCGCAGGGCGGATTCGTGCTGCCGGAGCCGACGCCGAGCAAGGTGCTGTTCCTGACCGCGGGCTCGGGCATCACTCCCGTGATGGCCATGCTGCGCACCATGGATCGCCGCGACTCGGTCGCGGATGTCCTGCACATTCATTCCGCCCGCACCCCCGACGACGTCATGTTCGGTGACGAGCTGCGCGAATTGCACGAGCGCCGACCGGGTTTCACCGCGCACCTGCACCTGACCGGCGAGAAGGGCAAGTTCGCGCTCGCCGATCTGGACGAGGTGTGCCCGGACTGGCGTGAGCGCGAGGTCTGGGCCTGCGGCCCGCTGCCCATGCTCGACGAGATCGAGAAGTATTGGGCCGCCGCCGGTCTGGCCGACAAGCTGCACGTCGAGCGCTTCGAGATCGAGCGCAATGCCACCGCCGAGGGCGGCAATGTCACCTTCGCCAAGGCCGGTAAGTCCATCGAGGTGGACGGCGCGACCACGCTGCTGCAGGCCGGTGAGGACGCGGGCGTGCAGATGCCGTTCGGCTGCCGCATGGGCATCTGCCAGACCTGTGTGGTGACCGTCACCGAGGGTCACGTGCGAGATCTGCGCAATGGCAAGGAACACCGCGCGGGCGACAAGATCCAGACCTGCATCTCGGCCGCCGCGGGCGACTGCACGATCGAAGTGTGACGCCCGCACCGGCTGCGGCCGCGGCGCGCGAGAACGGCTACCCTCGATAGCAATTACTGCGGGGGGCGCACGGCAGATCAACCACGGAAGGACCGCCGGTGGCAATCACCGATATCAAGGCGTTCGCCCATCTCTCGGCGGCCGATATCGAATCGCTCGGGCATGAGCTCGATTCGATTCGTCGCGAGGTTGAGTTGTCGCTGGGTGAGAAGGATGCGAAATACATCCGTCGCACCATTGCGGCACAACGGATTCTGGAGGCCGCCGGGCGCGCGACGCTGTTCGCCTCCAAGAAGCGCTGGGCCTGGCTGACCGGCACCGCCCTGCTTTCGGTGGCCAAGATCATCGAGAACATGGAGCTCGGGCACAACATCAGCCACGGGCAGTGGGACTGGATGAACGACCCGGAGATCCACTCCACCACGTGGGAGTGGGATATGACGGGTACGTCGGCGCAGTGGAAGGCCGCGCACAACTACTCGCATCACATGTACACCAACATCCTCGACATGGATGACGATCTGGGCTTCGGCATCCTGCGCATGACGCGCGACGAGGAGTGGAAGCCGATCAACCTGGCGCAGCCGTTCGCGAATCTGGTGCTGGCCGCATTGTTCGAGTGGGGCATCGCGCTGCACGATCTGGCGGCCACCAAGGAACAGATGGGCGTGCCCACGACCAAGCTGTTCCCCCCGCAGCACGTCTTCACCGAACCGAACGTGGCGTTCTGGCGTAAGGCGGGCAAGCAGGTCGCCAAGGATTTCGTGATCTATCCGGCGCTCACCGGTCCGGCGTGGAAGTCGACGCTCAAGGCGAATGCCACCGCGAACCTGGTCCGCAATCTGTGGGCATACGCGGTGATCTTCTGCGGCCATTTCCCCGACGGCGCACAGAAATTCACCGAGGAGCAGTTCGAGAACGAGACGCAGGGCGAGTGGTACCTGCGGCAGATGCTGGGCAGCGCGAATTTCGATTCGGGCCCGACGATGGCGTTCATGAGCGGCAATCTGAGCTACCAGATCGAGCATCACCTGTTCCCGGATATTCCGAGCAATCGGTACCGGGAGGTATCGGTCAAGGTGCAGGAATTGTGCGACAAGTACGACCTGCCGTACACGACCGGTTCGCTGCTCAAGCAATACCTGTTGGCGTTCCGCACGATTCACAAGCTGGCGCTGCCGGACCAGTGGCTCAAGCGGACCTCCGACGATGCGCCGGAAACGTCGTCCGAGCGCAAGTTCGCGGGCATCACCCTGCCTGCGCTGCCCGCGTTGAACGGCAGTGAATGGCTGGCCGAGCACGGCGGCGAATGGCTCAATGAGCACAGCGCGAGCGAGTGGCTGGCGGAGCATCAGCCGTCCTGGGGCGTGGATCCGGTGACGGGTGAGCGGCGCGGGCTGCGTTCGGCATTGCAGGAAGCCAAGATTGTGCTGAAGGAGAAGGCCGCGCAGGAGAAGCAGGTGTTGCGCGAGGCCAAGGCGGCGCTGCAGGAAAAGGCAAGGGCGGAAAAGGCTTTGCTGTCCGAGAAAGCACAACGGGGCGGTTGGTTTTCACGTAAGCTCGGGCGTAATCGCTAGCAGAGTCGAGTAGCGAACACAACGCGGTATTCGACACAGTAGAGATTCATTCCTCGCCAACCTACGGGACCGTAACCTACGGTACTGTAACCGGCATGGCGATCTCGGATGTCAAGGAATACGCGCACCTCACCCCGGAGGATGTCGAAGCGATCGGGGCGGAGCTAGACGCCATCCGCCGCGAGGTCGAATCCTCCTTGGGTCAGCAGGATGCCCGTTACATCCGCAATGTGATCCGTCTCCAGCGCGGCCTCGAAATCAGTGGCCGCGCCGTGCTTTTCGCTAGTCTCTTCCCGCCGGCCTGGTTGGCCGGCGTGGCGCTGCTCGGCACCGCCAAGATCATCGAGAACATGGAGATCGGCCACAATGTGATGCACGGGCAGTGGGACTGGATGAACGATCCGGAAATCCACTCCACCAAGTGGGAATGGGACAACGCCGGTCCCTCCGAACACTGGAAGATCACCCACAATTTCCTGCACCACAAGTACACCAATGTGCTCGGCATGGATGACGACATCGGTTACGGCCTGCTGCGCGTCACCCGCGATCAGCGCTGGTCCCCGTTCTACCTCGGCCAGCCGGTCTACAACCTGCTGCTGCAGATGTTCTTCGAATACGGTGTCGCCATCCAGCATCTGGAGCTCGGCAAGGTCGCCAAGAAGAAGTGGGCCGCGGATTCGCCGGAGCGCCGCCAGTTCGAAGAGGACCGCAAGACCGTTCTGAAGAAGATCGGCAAGCAGGCCGCCAAGGACTACCTGATCTTCCCGCTGCTCACCGGCCCGGCCTTCCTCGGCACGCTGACCGCCAACCTGGCGGCCAATGTGGTGCGCAATGTGTGGACCAACGCGGTCATCTTCTGCGGCCACTTCCCCGACGGCGCGGAGAAGTTCACCAAGGGCGACTGCGACAACGAGACCCAGGCCGAGTGGTACCTGCGTCAGATGCTGGGCAGCGCCAATATCTCCGGCGGCCCGCTCATGCACTTCATGACCGGCAACCTCTCGCACCAGATCGAGCACCACCTGTACCCGAACATCCCGTCCCGCCGACTGGGTGACATCGCGGTGCGGGTGCGCGCCCTGTGCGAGAAGTACGACCTGCCGTACACCACCGGTTCGCTGCCGGTGCAGTACGCCAAGTCGTGGCGCACCATCATGAAGCTGTCGCTGCCCAACAAGTACCTGCGCCGCGGCACCGACGACGCTCCGGAAACCAAGTCGGAGAAGGTCTTCGGTGGCGAGACCACCATCGACCCGGTGACCGGTCGTCGCCGCGGCCTGCGCACCGCGCTGGCGGAGGGCGGCCGCAAGCTGACCCGCCGCACGCAGCCCGCTATGGCGAGCTGAACACAGCCTGACCGCGAACGCCCCCGCCGGAATCCCGGCGGGGGCGTCGTGTTCACTGGAGGCCGTGTGTTCCGAAGGTCCCTGTAGTACCCCCGAATGTCTGAGCGTCTACGACGCGATCCGCCTGCGCCGGGATGTCCGCGCCGAATTCAATGGTGAGGTGGTCGACGATGCCACCCTGCTGCGCATTCTCGAGGCCGCCCATCGCGCCCCCAGCGTCGGCAATTCCATGCCCTGGGACTTCGTGGTGCTGCGTGATCCGGCCACGCTGAACAAATTCGCCGATCATGTCGCGGAGAAGCGGCAGCAATTCGGCGATGCGCTGCCCGCCGATCGCGCGGAGGCCTTCAATCCGATCAAGATCGAGGGCATTGTCGAGAGCGGCACCGGAATCGTGGTGACGCACAATCAGGCTCGCGGCGGCACCCACGTGCTGGGCCGGGCGACCGTGCCGGAAACCGGCATCTACTCGACCATCCTGGCCATCCAGAATCTGTGGCTCGCCGCCACCGCCGAGGGCGTCGGCGTCGGCTGGGTCAGCTTCTACGACGAGCCCTTCCTGGTCGATCTGCTCGACCTCCCCGCCGGTGTGAAGCCGGTCGCGTGGCTGTGTGTCGGCCCGGTCGACGAATTCCAGCAGGTCCCCGACCTGGAACGCTTCGGCTGGCGCACCCGCCGCCCACTCGAATCCGCCATCCACTGGGATCAATTCACCGCACGCGTGGACGATTAGCCACGGACCGGCAGTCCCCGGATCAAGCCGGTCTGGTTGCGGGCGAGCAAGCGGACCACAGTCAACTTATGACGACTTCGACCCGCATCACCCTGGCCCCCGGCCGCTGGACCCTCGACCTCGCGCCCTCCACCGTCGCCTTCACCCTGCGTAGCTTCGGCTTGATCAAGGTGCGCGGTGAATTCCAGCGCTTCGACACCGAATTCGTGGTGGACGACGCCGGTGCGGCCGCCATCGAAGCCACCATCCACCTGGATTCCTTCCACACCGGCAATGCCAAGCGCGACGACCACGTCCGCCACGCCGACTTCCTGGATGTCGAGAACCGGCCGACCATGACCTTCCGCGCGCCCGCGCCGGTCGTCATCGGCGAATCCTTCGAGGTGGACGGCGAGGTCGCCTTCGCCGACCGAATTCGCCCACTCACGCTGTCGGCCGCCTGGAACGGCCTGCGCCCGCACCCGGTGACCGGCCGTCAGGCCATCGCCTTCACCGCCACCGGCGCTCTGGACCGCACCGAATTCGGTGTCGGTCCTTCCTTCGGCGGCATGATCGGCAAAACCCTCACCCTCGACCTCGGCATCCACCTGATCGAACCGGCCTGACCGCACGGCCCCGCGCATACGCGAAACCCCGATCCGCACAGGCGGACCGGGGTTTCGCGCTCGAAGGGGTTCGATGAATCGGGCTCAGTGCTGCGGGGACTGGGCGTAGCCGACGCCCGCGCCGATGGCGGCACCGACACCCGCGCCGACCAGGGCGCCACCGGCGGCACCGACGGCGACCGGGATGGCCTCGCCGGCGGCGAAGCCGACGACGCCACCGATCACGGTGCCGGCGGTCAGGCCGGCGGCGGCACCCGGAACGGCACCCACGCCCGCACCGGCGACCGCACCGGCCGCAGTGCCGGTCCCGGTGCCGATTCCGCTACCGATGCCCGCACCGATCGCGGCACCGGTCAGGCCCAGCGGCAGGCCGACGACGCCACCGGCGACACCGCCCGCGACGCCACCGGCGACCGCGCCGATGCCCGCACCGGCGGCAGCGGTCTGCCCCATGCGGTTGAGGGTGTCGACCGGAATTCCGGTGGTGGGGTCACGCTGCACATCCGAGATCGGGGCGGGATCGGAAACGGTGGCGGCGGAGGCGGTTCCGGCTCCGGCCAGCACGACGGCGGCGGCCACGGGAACGGCGACGACAGAGGAAAGAACGATCTTACGAACAGACATCGGAAAACACCGGCTTTCGTGCATTGATTCGCTTTGCACCACCGACGCTAGGCCCGAATGGTCAACTGTCCAAGATGAGCGCGCTCAGTAAACGGCGTGACCGGGGCCACCAAAAGCGGCATTTCCAAACACGAATGACCCGTTCACAGCGATGCGGTCATGCGAATCTGCTCTGTCCGTCACATGTGACCGACAGAGCACTCCCGAATCCGCTATTGCCCCGAATTCGCTATTGCCCCGGTTCCGCGAGCCGCCGGGTGACCTCGGCAGCCAGTTCCGCGCCGGTCGCCTCGCGCAAAGCCTCGACCAACGAGGCGCGCAGAATGTCGTCACGGGTCAAGAATCCGGCCGCGATCAACCCTTCGACCGGGCTCACGTCATAGGTGCGGCTGAACGCGATGACCGTCTCCGCCACCGGTGCGTCCCCGCTCAGATGCCGCGACACCCGCATCTGATTGGTCCCCATCCGCACCGCGATGGCGCGATCACTGTCGCCGTGCGAGACCGCCTGCTTCCACTCCCGGAATCCCACCGGTTCATTGTGTCAGCGCGGCGGCTCGGTAGGGCGGTGTCCGATGACGGACGCGTCGTCGAGGGTGACCACGGGGTCACCGGAGTCGGCCTTGCCGGTGATGGTGATGGTGCCGGTGAAGACGTCTCCCTGCGTGAGGGCCGTGCCGACCGGTCCGGCGAGCTCCACCCGCGAGCCGTCGATGGTGTAGTAGTCGGTCGGCCCGCCGTGCACGAAGGCGAGGGTCCACACGGCCGCATCCGAATACACCAGCCCGTAGACGGAAACCCGTTCACCGGCGTGTTGTTCGGCATTGCGCAGGCGCTGCCCGAGATCGTAGTCGGACACCGGCTGCCCGCCGTCCGACCCGGTCGCGGGGAGTGGCTGCGCCGCAGCGCTTCCCATCCCGCTCATACCGACACCGACCGCGATCCCGATCGCCGCGGCCCCGATCATCGTCCGCCCGACCATGATCCACCTCCGCTCGCCTCATCCCCCTCTGGATACCCATTCGACACCGGTTCACCACCAACGACATCCACCCGACGCCGAAAAGGCCCCGATCCGCTACCGCGAACCGGGGCCTACCTGCGCGAAGACACATTCGCGCCGTAACGGTCGGATCAGACGCGCTCCAGCACCGCCGAGGCTCCGATGCCGCCGGCCGCGCAGATGCCGAGCAGCGCGGTCGACTTGCCGGTGAGCGCAAGCTCGTTGGCCATGGTGGTGACCATGCGGGCACCCGTCGCGCCGAAGGGGTGGCCGAGGGAGACCGAGCCGCCGTGGACGTTGAGCTTGGCCGGGTCGATGGTGCCGACGGCGGTGTCGCGGTCCAGGCGGGTCTTGGCCCATTCGTGGCTGGCCAGGGCCGAGACGACCGAGAGGGTCTGGGCGGCGAAGGCCTCGTGGATGTCGACGAAATCGATGTCCGCGAGGGACATTCCGGCCTTGTCCAGGGCGCGGGGCATGGAGATGGCGGGGCCGATGAGGACCTGGTCGCGCGGATCGACGCTGACGAAGCTCCAGGAGCGGAAGGCGGCGAGCGGTTCGAAGCCGAGGGCGCGGGCCTTCTCCTCGCTCATCAGCAGCACCGCGGACGCGCCGTCGGTGAGCGGGCTGGAGTTGCCCGCGGTGACGGTGCCGTCCTCGGCGAAAACCGGTGCCAGCTTGGACAGTTTGGCCAGGCTGGTGTCGCGCCGGACCAGGCCGTCGCGGGAGACGGCCACGCCGTCGGGTGTGCACACCGAGAGCACCTCGCGGTCGAAGCGCCCCGATTCGATGGCCGCCGCCGCCCGGTGATGCGAGGTGGCCGCGAAGTTGTCCTGTGCCCCACGCGAAATGCCGTGGATGCGGGCCATCTTCTCGGCCGATTCGCCCATCACCTCACCGGTGGTGCGTTCGGCGATCTGCGGCCGCTTCGGCATCAGGTCGAGGAACGGCGCGAGTTGTGTTGCCGCGCTGAGGTAGTCCTTGGCCTTGGGTTTGCCCAGGGCCAGCGGCGCGGCCGCGTGCACCAGCTTCTGCGGCAGCTTGATCTCGGCATTGCTGGTGGAGTCGCTGCCACCGGCGATCACGATGTCGTATTCGCCGCGCTCGATGGCGGCGGCCGCCGACACCACGGCCTGCAGCCCGGAGGCGCAGGCGCGGGTGACGGTGTACCCCTCGCAGCCCGGATCCAGCTCGAGGTCGAGTGCGATCTCCCGCGCGATGTTCGGCGCGGCGCTGGGCAGGATGACCCCGCCCCACACGATCGACTGCACGTCCTGTTTGGGCAGTCCGGTGCGTTCCAGCAGACCGCGCACGGCGGTGTCGGCCAGATCGATGGAGTCCATCCGAGTGAAATCGGTGAATGCCCGCACGAAGGGGGTTCGCGCCCCGGCGACGATGACAGCACGGCGAGCGCCTGGTTTAGCCATGAGCCAGTTTTAACTGATACAGCGCGTAACAGCAAGAGCCGGTGCGTGGAGGGTCATAGTCGACCGGGGCCTGTCCCGAGACCCCGGTCGAAAGGGGCAGATGTTCCGAAACCGCCGACTAAGCGAGCCTGATCAGCCCGTAGTCGAAGGCGTGGCGACGGTAGACAACCGACGGTCGGTCGGTCTCCTTGTCCTGGAACATGAAGAAATCGTGGCCGACGAGCTCCATCTGATAGAGGGCGTCATCGACCGTCATGGGTATGGCAGGGTGCTGCTTCACACGCACGACGTGGCCGGGACCGGCGGATTCGCCGTCGGATTCCGCAGCCGAATGATCATGGGCGACCGACCCGTTCGAGGCGAACAGGGATTCGTCGAGCAGTCCGGCGGTGGCTTCCGACACCGAGATCGGTGTCTTGTCCCCGTGATGGACGCGACGGCGGTCCTTGAGCCGGCGCAATCGGCTCTCCAGCTTCTCGACCGCCTGCTCGAGGGCGGCGTAGAAACTGTCCGCGCAGGCTTCGGCCCGGACGACCGGACCCTTGCCGCGGGCGGTGATCTCTATCCGCTGGCAATTCTTGCGTTGACGACGGTTGCGTTCGTGGGTGAGTTCCACATCGAAGAGGTAGATGGTGGGGTCGAAGCGCTCCAAGCGAGAAAGCTTGTCCGCCACATGAATTCGGAAATGGTCGGGGACTCCACCCTCACCGAGGGTCCGGCCCTTGACCACGACATCCGCCTTGGTCGCCCGACTGGGCAAATCGTCTGAGATGACATCGTCATCGAGCAAGACCGCGGTGTCTGCGTTCTTCGCTGAGAGTCGTGAAGTAGTCGTCACGCGTACCTCCCGGATCTGGCCGCACAAGCCGCTCGTGCGGCGGGATTGAAACGTGTGCCGATCGAATGATTCGCTCGGCACATAGGGTCCGAGGCGCCACCTCCAAACTTGCGGTTCGGGTGTCTGATCGCCAACCTAGTGCGCCAGCGACCTGTCCGCCAGTGTTCACGCAAATTTCGAAGAATCAAGCCGCGCAGGTAACCAGCGCGGCACGAACAGTCACATCCGCCTCAGCCAGCGCAAGCACCGATTCACGCATCGTGACCCCGGTGGTCAACACGTCATCGATCAGCACTACCTCGGCATTTGCCGGAAAAAGGACACCCGGCGGCCGGGTGGTGGCTACGATGATCCGCCCGTGCAGATTGTGCTGGCGATCGCGGTGTCCCAGGCCCACCGAGTCGCGCACACCTGGCCGCATGCCCAACATACGTACCAGTCGGCAACCCGGCAGCGAACTCGCCGCGACGCCTCCGGTACGTGCCACCGGATCGCCTCCCCGCAGGCGTGCCGCCGCGCGCCGAGTCGGCGCGGGGACCAATATCAACGGACGCGCGGTGTCCCGCAAATGATCCAGTCCCCTGGCCATCGCGAAGCCCAACGGCTTTGTCAGGTCCCACCGGCAATGCTCCTTGACGGCCAGCACGGCCGCCCGCGGCACACCCCGGTACGTCCCCAGGGCCCAACAGGGCACGCCGGGATCCGCACGCGGGCGAATGCGAATCGGCGGTCCCGACAAGGCATCCGCGCATCGGGCGCACCAAGCCGTCCCCGCCCGGCCACACCCGCCGCAGGCGCGCGGCAGGATCAGATCCAGCAGCTCCCCCATGCCCCCAGTGTGCGCCTAGCCGGGCAGCACCGGGACCGCGTTGGCCCCCAATCCCGGAACTTCGCGCCAGTAGTCCTCGCGCCCTTCGGGATTGCGGGTCAGTTCCAGCACCGCGCGCGAGTCGGCGACATACTCCTGATCGGGCGCGGCACTGAGCACCCGCACCGGCGGCGTCAGGTTCTGCGAGGTCTGGGGCCGGAACTCGGAGCCGTCCACCAGGACTCCGGCCACCGGATCCACATTGCCGTCGCGACCCACCACGACCTTCTCGTCGGTGAGCCAGTCGATGGACACCGCCGGCGTGCTCAGCCCGATGGCCAGCGGCAGCGGCGAGGTCAGCGAGAATTTTCCGTTGGGCTGCGGCACCACCACGGCCACGTACACCTTGCCGTTGGCGATGATCGCGGCTCGCGCCCCGGACGGCGAGATGCGCAGCTCGGTGATCGGGGTGCGCGGGGAGGTCGAATTCGCCGCCGCCGCCACCAGTTCGGCGATGTCGACGTCCTGCACGGACACATTGCCGGTGCTGCGGTCGTGCACGGCCCGGATCACCCGATCCCCGTCCACCACCGACCAGGCGGAGCCGCCGTCGGCGGGCCAGGACGGCCGGGTGAAGGTGCCGCCGGTGGCGACCGGGAAGCCGCCCTGCCCGTCGTAGGTGCCGATGATCAGCGTGCGTTCGGGTTCCGGGTCGGGGCGGCCGGACTTGGCGACCGCGGCGACCAGTTGCCCGTCGGGCGAGAGTCCCACCGACTGCAAGGTATGGGTGGTGCCGAAGAAGCCGGGGGCCGGCACGATTCCGGTGTCGGTGACCGCGACCAGTGAGCCGTCGCGCACGGCGTGCAGGCCGACGCGGTTGCGGGCGATCACATCCGGGCTCTTGGCCTCGACGTCGGCGCGCTGCCAGCCGTTGGCGAACTTCTCGTCGAGCGGTTTGCCGTCGGCGTTGAGCAGATACGGCCCGAGCACGTCGGCGCTGGAGAGGGTCAGCACCACCTGGGTGGCCATCAGGTCGCGGGTGGGCGGGTCCAGCGGGGTCGCGCCGGAGAAGTCGACACCCACCCCGCCGCCGCCGACGCCGACGTTCTCGGGATCGCCGTTGGCCTTGGTGATCGGCCCGCGCAGCGCGATCGGCGCGCTCATCGGGTTGTGCACGGCCGGCGCCAGCGCGGCCTGCGGCCCCTCGCCGAGCAGGCTCAGCAGTCGTTGCGCCAGCTGATCCTTGCGCACGGAGATCCAGCGCAGGTCCGGCACCATGGCCAGCCCCGCCAGATTCGGGAAGAACAGCGAATACCGGTGGTAGGACTTGGAGAACGCGGCCTGTTCGACGATGACGCCGGACGGCAGATCCTTGATCCGCCACTGGCCGTCGATCTTCTCCATGTCGATCTTGGTCTCCAGGGTGCCGTCGGCCGCCCGGTAGGAGCCGTCGGTGGCGAGCTCACCGATCTTGCGGGCCCGGATCACGTAGGTGGCGGCGTCCCCGGTGCGGGATTCCCGCAGCGTATTGGGCTGGGAGTCCACGATGGTGGTGGTCGCCGCGTCGTCCCACTGCACATTGGCCGCCGGGGACAGGAACTGGCGCGCCGCCTGATGCCGATTGCTCGGATCGGCGGTGGCCTGCAGGAAGTCCAGCAGCAGCTGTTCTGGTTCGCGCCCGGCGATGGGCGGGGTGGGTGCGGTACTGGTGGGCTGGTGGTCGAGGCTGCCCAACGCCTGCGGAGCCGAGGAGTCGGGCAGGCTCGCGCAGGCGGCCACCATCCACAGGCAGCCGAATGCGACCAGAGCCCGCCGGAGGCGGGCTTTGGGAGCTTTCATGACTGCCCGTCAGCATTGGTCGCGGACGGGAATTCCGGTGCGATGGCATCGAATCCGGCTTCCCCGGCCTCGGCCACACCGTTGCCGGCCTCCAATTCCAATGGGGCGGGCGCGGATTCCAGCACGGCGGCCGCGGAGGCGATGGCCTCCGGCGTCGCATCCGATCCGGCGATGTCGAGCGCCAGCTGTTCCGGCGACACCGCACCGCGAATCTTGGGCGGATCCAACGACAGTGGGCTCTGCCCGAGCTTGCGCCCGCGCACCAGCGGCAGGGTGAGCCGGAAGCTCGCGCCCACGCCGATCTCGCCCCAGGCTTCGAGCTTGCCCTCGTGCAGGTTGGCGTCCTCGACGCTGATGGACAATCCCAGCCCGGTGCCGCCGGAGCGCCGCATGCGCGACGGGTCCGAGCGCCAGAACCGGTTGAACACCAGCTTCTCTTCGCCGGGCCGCAGCCCCACGCCCTGATCGCGCACCACGATGGCGACCGCGTTGGCGTCGGCGTCGCCGCGCATGCGCATCAGCACCGGCTTGCCCTCGCTGTGGTCGATGGCATTGGCGAGCAGGTTGCGCAGCACCCGCTCGACGCGGCGCGGATCCACCTCGGCGACAAGGGGTTCCTCGGGCATGTCGACCACGAGTTCCACACCGGATTCCTTGGCCAGGTGCCGCACCGTGGAGACCGCGGCCCGCGCGCACATGCGCACGTCCAGCGATTCCACTTGCAGCTCGGCCACACCCGCGTCGTGGCGGCTGATCTCGAGCAGATCGTTGAGCAGCCCCTCGAAGCGGTCGAGTTCGTTGACGAGCAGTTCGGCCGAACGCGCCAGCGCCGGGTCCAGGTCGTCGCTGGATCCGTGGATGAGGTCGGCCGCCATGCGCACGGTGGTCAACGGGGTGCGCAGTTCGTGGCTGACGTCGGAGGTGAAGCGTCGCTGCAGATTTCCGAACTCCTCGAGTTGGGTGATCTGGTTGGACAAGCTTTCGGCCATCTCGTTGAACGACATGGCCAGCCTGGCCATGTCGTCCTCACCGCGCACCAGCATGCGCTCTTTGAGTCGTCCGTCGGCGAAACGACTCGCGATCCGCGCCGCGGATCTGATGGGCAGCACCACCTGTCGGGTCACCAGCGCGGTGATCGCGGCCAGCAGGACGAGCAGCACGATGCCGCCGATGAGCATGGTGCCGCGCATGAGCGACAGGCTCCGTTGCTCATTGGTGAGCGGGAAGATCAGATAGATCTCCAGCGAATCGATATCGGCGGAGGGACTGCCGATGATCAGCGCGGAGCCCTTGTACCCATCCGGGCTCGACACGGTCGCGAACTGATAGGAGACCTGGCGCTGCTTGACGAATTGCCGCAGCTCGGTGGGGATCTCCTGGATGGCACCCGAGGTGATCTCCTGCCCGCTGTCCCCCGTCATGGCCAGCGCGGCCTCATAACTGCCTGCGGCGCCGCCGGTTTGGGTCCCGCCGGCGCTGGAGAACAGCGCGCGGCGGGCATCGTCCAAACGGCTCTGCGGGGTGCCCGAATCGTGCACTCCCGCAAGTTGATTCTGAATGGTGATGCGGGCGCGGCCCATCTCCTCGACGGCCGCGTTGATCTTCGCGTCCAACAACCGGTCGGTGATCTGAGATGTCAGCACGACTCCGAGAATCGTGATGACGATCAGCGACAGGGTGAGTGTGGACACGACAACACGCAACTGCAGCGAACGCCGCCACACGTGGCCCAGTTGCTCGCCCAGATTGCGGAACCAGGCCACCACTACCGCCAGCAACCGCTGAACGCGGTTTCTGGAACCAGCGATCACGGCGGTCCGGCCTTGTAGCCCACACCTCGCACGGTCAGCACGATCTCGGGGTTCTCCGGATCCTTCTCCACCTTGGCGCGCAACCGCTGCACGTGCACGTTGACCAGGCGGGTATCGGCGGCATGCCGGTAGCCCCAGACCTGTTCGAGGAGCACCTCGCGGGTGAACACCTGGCGTGGCTTACGGGCCAGCGCCACCAGTAGATCGAATTCCAGTGGAGTCAGCGAGATCTGCTGACCGCCGCGAGTCACCTTGTGCGCGGGCACATCGATGACGATGTCGGCAATGGACAACAGTTCCTGCGGCTCTTCCTCGGTGCGGCGCAGGCGGGCCCGCACCCGAGCAACGAGTTCCTTCGGCTTGAACGGCTTGACGATGTAATCGTCGGCGCCGCTTTCCAAACCCAGGACGACGTCGACCGTATCGGTCTTCGCCGTCAGCATCACGATGGGCACTCCCGAATCGGCTCGCAGCACTCGGCACACGTCGATGCCGTTCATGCCGGGCAGCATGAGATCCAGCAACACGAGGTCCGGGCGCAGCTCCCGAACCGCGGTCAATGCCTGCGTGCCGTCTCCGACGACGTGCGGGTCGAAACCCTCACCCCGCAAGACGATCGTGAGCATCTCCGCGAGAGCCATATCGTCGTCGACGACCAGAATCTTCGGCTTCATAACGTCTAGTTTGTCACCTCTCCGGCTCTGATTCGGCCGCCACGCCAACACTCGTGACCTGTCGGCGCACATCCAACCCTATCCAGCAACAATTTCCGCGAGGCGCGCGGCAAGTGTTGCCGGTTCGTCACCGGTCCGATGCACCCACCAGCTTCCACGCCAGTTGATTTCGGCCAGCTCACGGTAGACAGTACCGGTGCGGCGCTGCAGACCACCGTCTTTCTCGTAGGCGTCCAATTCCCGGGCGCTGTCGGCCTCGCCGCGCAGGCGCGCACGCTCCTCGGCCACATCAACTGGGACATCAAGAAGGATCTGGACATTCGGGGCGGGCAGCGCGAAGCGCTCGAACTCCAATTCCGCGATCCACGCCACGATTTCACCGTGCGCGTCCTGCCCCACCCGCGCCGCCGAATAGGCGGCATTGGAGGCCACATAGCGGTCCAGTAGCACGATGTCGTTGTCCGCCAGCAGTTTCGACAGCTCGTCGCGCGCGTCGGCCCGGTCGAGGGCGAACAGCAGCGCCATGGCGTTCACGGACTGGGCGGTATCTCCATGGCCGCCGCGCAACGCCTCGGCGGCGAGATCGGCATGCACCGAGACCCCGTAGCGCGGGAACGCGAGGGTGGCGACCCGGAGGCCGCGAGCGGTCAGATCGGCGACGACAGCATCGGTCAACGTGCGCTTACCCGCGCCGTCGAGCCCTTCTATCGCGATCAGTGCGCCCATGCAGGGGAGCGTACCGAATCCTTGCTATGGTCCGGCCATGACTTCCACCGGAGTGACATCAATGCAGCTCAAGCGCGCTTTTGTACTACTCGGAGTCACGGTCGCCGCGCTCGGCGCGACGGCTTGCAGCGACAACTCGAACGACAAGAACTCCTCGTCCGCGACCTCCCCCACTGCCGACACCCACCGGGCGTTCGACCTTCAAGCGCACCGCGGTGGCCGCGGCATGACCATCGAGGAGTCGCTGCCCGGTTTCGCCAAAGCCATCGAACTGGGTGTCTCCACACTGGAACTCGATATCGTGCTGACCAAGGACAAGGTCCCGCTCATCTGGCACGACCCGATCATCCAGACCGAGAAGTGCACCGATACGGCCGCGGCCTTCCCCGATGATCCGCAATACCCCTACGTCGGCAAACTGGTCCACGACCTCAGCTACGACCAGGTCCGCACTCTCGACTGCGGCAAGAAGCTGGCGGGATTCCCCGACGCGCAGGAGCTTCCGGGCAACAAGATCGCGCGACTGCCCGAATTGTTCGATCTGGTGAAGACCTATCCGGGCGCTTTCGACACCCTGCGCTACAACGTGGAGACCAAGGTCGAGGCCGAGCACCCCGAACAGTCCGCCACCCCGCAGGAATTCGTGGACGTCATCCTGGACACCATCGAACAGGCCGGGGCCACGCCGAAAGTCGAGATCCAGAGTTTCGACTGGCGCAGTCTGCCACTGGTGAAGGCCCGCAACGCCGCCATTCCGACGGTCGCCCTCTACGACGCCACCACCTTCAAGCCGAACAGCATGTGGCTGGGCCCGATTCGCTACGAGGATCACGCCGATGACGCGCTGGGCGCGATCAAGGCTCTGGGAGCGGACATTTCGTCGCCGAACTATCAGCTGCTCGGCAATGCGGGTGAATACGTACGAAAGGCCCACGACCTGAAGATCACCGTGGTTCCCTGGACCGTGAACGACAAGGACGCCATCGGCAAGCTGCTGGACGCGGGCATGGACGGCATCATCACCGACTACCCGAACCGGGCGCGCGACGTCATGGACGCGAAGGGCTACCCCCTGCCGAAGTCCTTCCGGAAGTAACCGAAGCGGTCCGAAATTACCAATCCGAATCTGAAACGCAACTAAGTCAACCCTTGTAGGGTCCAGCCAGAGACCCCCTGCAAGGAGCACACCTGATGAAGACCCGTTTCGCCGCCGCCACCCTGGCGGCCGCCGCCCTCTCCGCCGCCACCCTGACCGCCGCGGGCGCGGCGTCGGCCGCCCCGCTCCCCCTCGAGCCTGTCACCCCGGTCGCCAACTCCGGTTCGTCGATCCCGTCGGTCCCCTCCGGCTCCGGCGGCTCGGGCTCGAGCAATATCGGCGGCACCGGTTCCAGCTTCAGCGAACTGGCCAACGCTGCCATCTGCAAATTCAACGGCAAGACCTGGATCCCCGTGTTCGACGTCTGCGTCTAGCCCCGCCACCCCCCTGTGCCGCCGACCCGAACCGTCGGCGGCACAGTCGTTTCCAAGCCCCCAGAACTCAGGGCACCTTTCTGAAACGCGTTCCTTTTACAGTTTGAACACGCTTCGACAAGGAGACCCCGATGAAATCGGCTCTGACACACCGCCTCCCCCTCCTCCTGGCCACCGGCGTCCTCGCCGCCCTCTGCGCCACCGGAGCCGCCCACGCCGAGCCGACGACCAGCACCCTCCCGATCGCCGGTGCGGACTCGTCCGGCTCCAGCTCGGGCTCGGCCCAGCTCGAATGCAATCTCCTCGCCCTGCACTGGGAGCCGACCACCCAGACATGCAACGTGGGCCCCAAGTCCAGCCTCGACGGCTAGGAGCCACGATGAAATCGACTCTGGCACAACGCCTCATCCTCCTCCTGGCCACCTGCGCCGTGGCCGCCCTGGGCGCCACCGGCCCCGCCCAGGCCGCCCCGCCCACCCCCGTACCCGCAGCCACGGCAATCGACGGCAGCACGGCCTCAGGCTCCGGCACGGGCTCCAGCGGCGTCCTGTTCGATATCTTTTGCACGCTCGTGCACCTCAGCCGGGGCCTACCCCCGGGGTGCACCTTCAGCGACATGCCGGCCGTCGGATAGGAGACCACCGATGAGATCCACACCGACACAACGCCTCCCCCCTCCGGCTTGACTGGCCACCGACGCGATTCGGCCGGTCACCCTGGGTGACCGGCCGAATGTTCAGCTGCTACAGCAGGTTTGGACTCAGTAGCGGTAGTGGTCCGGCTTGTACGGGCCTTCCACGTCCACGCCGATGTACTCGGCCTGGTCCTTGGTGAGCTTGGTCAGGGTGCCGCCGAGGGCCTCGACGTGGATCTTGGCGACCTTCTCGTCGAGGTGCTTGGGGAGGCGGTAGACCTCGTTGTCGTACTCGTCGGGCTTGGTCCACAGTTCGATCTGCGCGATGACCTGGTTGGAGAACGAGTTCGACATCACGAACGAGGGGTGGCCGGTGGCGTTGCCCAGGTTGAGCAGGCGACCCTCCGACAGCACGATGATCGACTTGCCGGACTCCTTGAACGTCCACAGGTCGACCTGCGGCTTGATGTTCAGGCGATCGGCACCCGAGCGCTCCAGGGCGGCCATATCGATCTCGTTGTCGAAGTGGCCGATATTGCCGAGGATGGCCTGACCCTTCATCGCCTTCATGTGATCGAGGGTGATGATGTCCTTGTTGCCGGTCGAGGTGATGACGATGTCGGCGTCGCCGATCGCCTGCTCGACGGTGACGACGTCATAGCCGTCCATCAGCGCCTGCAGCGCGTTGATCGGGTCGATCTCGGTGACCTGGACGCGCGCGCCCTGGCCCGCGAGCGACTCCGCGCAGCCCTTGCCGACGTCGCCGTAGCCACAGATCAGCACCTTCTTGCCGCCGATGAGCACATCGGTGCCGCGGTTGATGCCGTCGATGAGCGAGTGGCGGGTGCCGTACTTGTTGTCGAACTTCGACTTGGTGACCGAGTCGTTGACGTTGATCGCCGGGAAGACGAGCTCGCCCGCGGCCGCGAACTGGTAGAGCCGCAGCACGCCGGTGGTGGTCTCCTCGGTGACGCCCCGCACGGAATCAGCGATCGTCGACCACTTTGTCGCGTCAGCGGAAAGGCTGGCGCGCAGCAGATCCAGGAACACCTTGAACTCGGCCGAGTGGGTCTCGTCCTCCGGCGGCACCACACCGGCCTTCTCGTACTGCGCGCCGCGCAGCACCAGCATGGTGGCGTCACCGCCGTCGTCGAGGATCATGTTGGCGGGCTCGCCCGGCCAGGTCAGCATCTGCTCGGCCGCCCACCAGTACTCCTCCAGGGTCTCGCCCTTCCAAGCGAAAACCGGAGTGCCCTTGGGCTCTTCGACGGTGCCGTGCGGGCCGACCACGATCGCGGCGGCCGCGTGGTCCTGGGTGGAGAAGATGTTGCAGGAGGCCCAGCGGACCTCCGCGCCGAGCGCCACCAGGGTCTCGATGAGCACGGCGGTCTGCACGGTCATGTGCAGGGAACCGGAGATGCGCGCGCCCCGCAGCGGCTGCACATCGTGGTATTCGCGACGCAGCGCCATCAGGCCCGGCATCTCGTGCTCGGCGAGGCGAATCTCCTTGCGGCCGAACTCGGCCAGTGACAGGTCCGCCACCTTGTAATCGATTCCGTTGCGGACGTCTGCGGTCATCATGCTGGACACGGCTGTCGTCATCTGCCTCTCCATGGTCGGCTGCTTGGCGCTAAGGCTAGTCGGTCCAACTTGGTCCCCCCACGGGGCGGCCGACGTGCGTACAGCGTACGCACGTCGGCTGGAGTTTGTCGATACGCGAAAACCCTCAGGCCGCAGCCGGATAGTCGTAGGCGTCGAGGATGCGCTGCCGCTTGCGGGGCTGGATATTGGCCCGGCTCACATCACCCGCGTAGTGCGCGAGCAACCGCGGGTCCATCACCATGCGCCACAGCGGCGGGAACAGGGCCAGCAGAATCATGGTGGCGTAGCCGGCCGGAAGCTGCGGCGCCTCTTCGGTGGTGCGCAGCGTCTGATACCGCCGTCCCGGATTCGCGTGATGGTCGCTGTGCCGCTGCAGATGGAACAGGAAGATATTGGTGACCAACCGGTCGCTGTTCCAGCTGTCGCGCGGCGAGCAGCGCGCCCAGCCGCCGTTGGGCCGCCGCCGGCGCAACAGCCCGTAATGCTCGACATAGTTCACGGTTTCGAGCAGCGCGGCACCGATCACCGCCTGTAGCACCAGGTACGGCAGGATCCGCCAGCCGTAAATGCCCAGCAAAGCGGCGAACAGCACCAGGGTCATAGTCCACGCCTGCAGGATGTGGTTGTGGACACTGAACCACCGGTGCCCCTTGCGCTGCAGTCGTCCGCCCTCGATCGCGATTGCCGAACGGAAACCGCCGATCACACTGCGGGGCAGGAACTCCCACAGCGACTCACCCATCCGCGCGCTGGCCGGGTCCTCCGGCGTGGCGACCCGGGCGTGGTGGCCCTTGTTGTGCTCGACGAAGAAATGCCCGTAAGCCGATTGCGCCAGGGCCAGTTTCGACAGCCAGCGCTCCAGGTGCTCGACGCGGTGGCCGAGTTCGTGCGCGGCGTTGATGCCGATGCCGCTGACGAACCCGAGGGTGGCCGCCAACCCCAGCTTGTTGGGGATGGACAAGTCGTCTCCGGCCCACATGTAGGCGGCGATTATCAACCCCGCCAGCTGTACAGGCAGGAACATGTAGGTACACCACCGGTAATACCGGTCGCCGCTGAGTAGTTCGTAGTCCTCGTCGCGCGGATTGGTGCCGTCTTCCCCGACGACCCAGTCCAGCACCGGAATCACGATCAGAACGATGATCGGACCGATCCACCAGAACACCGTGAGCTTGGTATAGAGCACCAGCTGTGACGGCAACAACGCACTCGCGGGTGCGATCAAACCCAGCACCCACAGGTGGCGTTTCGGATCCGGCGAACCCGATCGTTTGCCAACCATTTGCACATTTGCCCCGCTAATCAGATACCTCTTACAACTCGCCGCTACATATCTTGAAACTTAGCCGCTGTTACAGCACGTGGTCGCGCCGAAAGGTGGCAACTGTTACATCATGAGCAGTCGGTTCTCGTGCAACTGCTCATGTGGTGCCAGTCACCCAAGCGCACTGGCAAACCCTCGGTTCAGCCGCTCAGCGGCACCACACATAACGCACCTGCGGCCGACCCGTCCGACCGTAGTCGGTCCGCCGTTCCACCACGCCGTCTTCGGCCAGACGCTCCAGGTATCGCCACGCCGTGACCCGCGATACCCCGACCGCCCGCCCCGCCTCACCCGCCGACAGGCCGTCGGCCGCCGCGCGAACCACCCGCGACACCTCGTCCATGGTTTGCGGCGCAATGCCTTTCGGCAAGCTGGAGCGCTGGTCGGGCGTGCGCAGCACGCCGAAGGCGCGGTCGATGTCGTGCTGCGAGATCGCGGTCTCCCCGGCCGGCAGGGCCGCCCGGTACTCCAGATAGCGCTCCAGCTTGTCGCGGAACGCCGCAAAGGTGAAGGGCTTCAACAGATACAGCACCACGCCGTGCGAGACCGCCGCCCGCACCATGGCCAAATCCCGCGCGGAGGTGACCGCGATGACGTCGGGCCGCGGCCGCAGCCCCGCCAGCGCGGCCGCCACGGCGAGGCCGCTCATATCCGGCAAGCCGATATCCATCAGCACCAAATCAACGGGGACGCCGGAAGATTGTGACCTTTTCGCGATCGAGATCGCGTCGCGTCCGGTGTGCGCGACGGCGACCACCGCGAAGCCCGGCAGCCGTTCCACATAAGACCGATGTGCCGCAGCGATTTTCGTCTCGTCCTCGACGATCAGCACCCGAATCATCTGGAGAACCTCACGATCACCGCGGATTCCGGCTCACGCCGCGCCCGCAACTCGCCGCCGTGCCGCGCCACCAGCCGCCGGACCAGCGCCAACCCCAAACCATGGTGGTCGGTCTTGGTGGAGTACCCGCGCTCGGTGGCCCGGCTGAACAACTCCTCCGACATGCCGGGCCCACTGTCGGCCACCCGGACGTACAGGTCCGAATCCTCCCGGCGCACCGTCACTTCCACCCACGCGTCCTCGTCGTGCCCGACCTCGTCGAGCGCGTTGTCTATGAGATTGCCGAGCAGCGTGACCATCTCGTTGGGGGTGAGCGGGTCGGTGGTGTCGAGCAGGGTGTCCCCGGTGACGGTCAACTCGACCCCGTACTCGGCGGCCTGTTCCACCTTGCCCAGCAGCAATGCCACCACCGCCGGTTCGGCCACCGCGCCGGTGAGCCGGTCGATGAGGGCCTGGGACAGTTCGATTTCCGCGGTCGCGAAGTTCACCGCCTCCTCGGCCCGGCCCAGTTCCACCATGGTCACCACGGTGTGCAGCCGGTTGGCGGCCTCGTGCGCCTGGGCCCGCAACGATTCGGCGAACCCGCGTACCGAGTCGAGTTCGCCGAGCACGTCCCGCAATTCGGTGTGATCGCGCAGCGTCAGCACGGTGCCGATGCGGCGGCCGCCGTGCTCCACGATGTCCTGATTCACCACCAGCACCCGGTCGGGCGTCACATGCATCTCGTCGCGCACCACACCGGTCCCCAAGCGCTGCAACGACACCGGCAGATCGGACCGCTTGATCGGGCCGTCCGGCAGATCCAGCAGCAGCCGCGCCTGGTCATTGACCACTTCGGCGTTCTCGTCGGACTTGTCGAACACCAGCAATCCCTCGTGAATCGAATGCAGCACCGCGTCGTGATGCTCGTACAAGGCCCGTAGCTCGGCCGGACCCAACCCGTGCGTCTGCCGTAACAGCCTGCGCCGCAACAACAGTGAACTGATCGTGGCCAGCACCAGACCCGCCAGCGCGGCCGCCAGGATGACCGGGAACTGCTCGCGCACCTGCGCCCCGATATGGGTCCGGGTCACCCCCGCCGACACCAGCGCCACGATCTTCCCGTCCGCGTCCCGCACCGGCGTCACCGCCCGGATCGAGGGTCCCAGTGTCCCCGTGTAGGTCTCGGTGAACGTCTCCCCCGCCAGCGCCCGATCGATATTGCCGCTGAACGGTTTTCCGATCTGCGACGGATCGGTATGCGTGTAGCGAGTCCGGTCCGGGGCCATCACCACGATGAAATCCATGCCGGTCGACTTGCGGATCGCCTCGGTCACCGGCTGCAGCAGCACCGTCGGATTCGGCGAGCGCACCCCGGACAATGTCGACGGCGACTGTGCCACCGCCACCGCGGTATCGGTGACCTCCGCCCGGGTGGCGTCGTCCTGGACGCGCCGGGTCTGCAGCACCGCCAGCACCGCGCCCGCCGCGATCACCACGGCCAGCACCAGCACCTGCACCACGAACACCTGCCCGGCCAGGGTGCGCCGGGCGCGGGTACCTCTCACATTTCCTCCGGGTACTTCATGAACATAATTTACGAAACAGTGACCGCCGTCACTCTGCCAACCAAGATTCTGTGCTGAACACCCCACCCCGGAGGCAGCCAGCAAGATGAGCGATACGACAACACGACAGCGCCGAGACCGTACCCACTGGCTCTACCTGGCCGTCATAGCGGCCGTCCTCGCGGGCATTCTGGTCGGCTGGCTGGCTCCCGGATTCGGCAAGAACGTCGGCGAACTGGGCACCCTGTTCGTCAATCTCATCAAGATGATGATCACCCCGGTGATCTTCTGCACCATCGTGCTGGGCATCGGTTCGGTGCGCGCGGCCGCCAAGGTCGGCAAGGTCGGCGGCCTGGCTCTCGGCTACTTCCTCGTCATGTCGACGGTCGCGCTCGGCATCGGCCTGCTGGTCGGCAATCTCCTGCACCCGGGTTCGGGCCTGAATGTGGCCGCCCACGCCAAGGAGGTCACCAAGTACGCGACCGACGCGAAGGCCGCGGGCGGCACCTGGCAGTTCCTCGAGGACATCGTCCCGACCTCGCTGCTGTCCTCGCTCACCTCGGGCAAGGTGCTGCAGGCGCTGTTCGTGGCGCTGCTGGTGGGCTTCGGCATTCAGGCGATGGGCAAGGCGGGCGAACCGATCCTGCGCGGGGTGGCCTCGGTGCAGAAGCTGGTGTTCCGGATCCTCACCATGATCCTGTGGCTGGCCCCGATCGGCGCGTTCGGCGCGATGGCGAACGTGGTGGCCCGCACCGGGTTGGACGCGGTCAAACAGCTGGCACTGTTGATGGTCGCGTTCTACCTGACCTGCATCGTGTTCATCTTCGGCGTGCTCGGCATCCTGCTACGGGCGGTCACCGGCGCATCCATCTTCAAGCTGGTCCGCTACCTGGCCCGCGAATACCTGCTGATCTTCGCGACGTCCTCGTCCGAGTCGGCGCTGCCGCGCCTGATCGCCAAGATGGAGCATGTCGGCGTGGACCGCACCACCGTGGGTGTGGTTGTCCCGACCGGGTATTCGTTCAATCTCGACGGCACCGCCATCTACCTGACCATGGCCACCCTGTTCGTGGCCGACGCCATGGGCAAGCCGCTGGCCTGGCACGAGCAGATCGGCCTGCTGCTGTTCATGATCATCGCCAGCAAGGGCGCGGCCGGTGTCACCGGCGCGGGCCTGGCCACGCTGGCCGGCGGCCTGCAGAGTCACCGGCCGGAACTGCTGGACGGCGTCGGCCTGATCGTCGGCATCGACCGGTTCATGTCGGAAGCCCGTGCGCTGACCAACTTCTCGGGCAATGCCGTGGCCACCCTGCTGGTCGGCACCTGGACCAAGACCATCGACCCGGCCCGGGTGACCGCGGTGCTCAACCGTGAGATCCCGTTCGACGAGGCCACCATGGTCGACGATCACGCCGCCGACGCTGCCTCGGCCGAAAAGGATGGCCCGGCCGACAAGCCCGCCGAAAAAGACCTGGTTCCCGCCTGACCCCAACCCCCGGGCGGAACCGGGACCGCCGGCGCATCTTCCCCCCGTATGCGCCGACGGGACCCGCACAGACCCTGGTGCTAGACGCCGATCGCGTCCAGCGCCAGGGTCGCGGCGATGGCATTGGCCAGCTCCGCACCCTTGGTTTCGAAATGGCGTGAGAAGTAGGTCAAGTGCTCACCGTGCTCGTGGAAGTGGTGCGGCGTCAGCACCGCCGAGAACACCGGCACATCGGTCTCCAGCTGGACCCGCATGAGGGCGTCGACCACGGTCGAGGCCACGAAGTCGTGCCGGTAGATACCACCGTCGACGACCAGCGCGACACCGGCGACGGCGGCGTAGGAGCCGCGGTTCGCCAATCGCTTGACCTGCAAGGGAATTTCGAAGGCGCCGGGCACTTCGATCACATCGATCTCGGTATAACCCCGCTCGATGAGCCCGGCCTTGGCGGCATCCACCGCCTTGTCGACGATCTCGCTGTGCCAGCGCGCGGCGACGAGGGCGATGCGATTCGACTTGGGTGACATGGGGATTCCTCCTGTTCGCGATGTCACCCAGGGCATAGACGCGAACAGGCCCATCCGCGCGGGCGGATGTGCCGGTGCCGCGTTCTCTTTCATCCGGACTGTGACCGTCGGCCCCGGGATCACACCGGAATCTGCTCGACCCAGGCGATCGGAACCACCTGGCGCTCGCGGGCTCGTGCGCCCGGATCGGTCCGGATGCCATTACCGCCGGTGGGGAATTTCACCCCGCCCTGAGAACGTGTACTACCGAAAGGTAACACGGGCCCTCAGAGCGGGGAAGAGATGGACTCGCTCAGCGCAAAAGCCCGAACTCACTCAGCGCAAAAGCACATCCGCGTCGGCGGGCAGCCCGTCCACCGGCCACCACGCCAGGTCCGTGGACTCCGAACTCCGCACCGGCACAGCGCCTTCCGGCGCGACGATCTTGAACAGCAGATCCAGGTGCCGGGTCGGCACGCCCAGCGAGCACTTGATCGGATGCGCCTGCGCCCCGTAGAGCCCGGGCACCAGCGTCAAGCCCGCGATCCCCGACTCCTCGGTCGCTTCCCGAAATGCCGCCGCCGCAACCGAATCATCCGATTCCTCGCAGTGCCCACCCAGCTGAATCCACCGACCCACCCGAGGATGCAGCGTCAGCAGCACGTGACTCTCGTCATGCGATAGCACGATGGCCGAGGCCGTGATGTGCCCGGCCGCGTGCTCCCGCAGGCACCCGCGCGGCGCGGACCCGAGGAACGCCAGCATGGCCTCCCGGAGCGACTGCTCGGGACCCGTTTCCGGGTACCAGGTTTCGAGCAGTTCGGTGGCCGACTTGTGCAGCGACTCCGCGCTCACAGCTCGACCAGGCCGATGCCGGGATCCCCGGGCTCGCGCGTCGCGAGCTCCGCCAGCGGGTAGCCGATCGCGATGGCCCCGAGCGGATTCCAGTCGGCCTCCAGTCCCAGCACCCGGCGAGTCACCTCCGGCGCGAAGATGGTCGAACCGATCCAGCAGCTGCCCACGCCGCGCACGGCCAGCGAAACGAGCAGCCCCTGAACCGCCGCGCCGACCGCGACGGTGAACATGGTCCGCTCGGCCGCGCGGCGCGTTTCGTCCGGATAGTCGTGCGCGCCGTCGGGCACGCAGAACGGGATGATCACCTCGGGTGCGTCGAAGAGGATGCGGCCGCGCGCGATTCGCTTGGCGATACTCTCCGCAGACTTACCGTCGGCCGTCAGATCCGCGCGCCAGGCCTCGGCCATGGCGTTCAGCAACTGCTCGCGTCGCGCACGATCGCGCAACCAGACGAACCGCACCGGATGGGTGTGATGGGGAGCGGGCGCGGTCAGCCCGGCGGCGACGGCCGCACGGATGACCTCGGGTTCCACCGGGGTATCGGCGAAGGCCCGCACCGAGCGTCGCAGCGGCACGGCCTGTTTCCGGCCGAGATCGATGGCTTCCTCGGTGCCGAGCCAGAACAGATCGTCCACGCCACCGCGCAGCAGCGCCGCGGCATTGGACCCGTCGTCGGTGTACTCGAACCCGCGGACCACCGCGACCGGCACCCCGCCCAGCTTCCCCTTGGCCAGGTCCGCGGCGGCGGCCAATTCGTCGGCCACGGCAACCAGCGTCACGTGCAGTTCGTTGCCCTGGCCATCCACCGCACCGTTGTAGTCGTGCAGCACCCGCAACCCCGACGATCCGATGGCCGCGTCGATCTGACCATTCCGCCAGGCGCGTCCCATGGTGTCGGTAATGACCACGGCCACCTGCACGCCCAGCCGCTCGGCCAGCGCGGTCCGCAATGCCTTGGCGGAGGCGTCGGGGTCCACCGGCAGCAGCACCAGTTCGCCCTGCTCGACATTCGACCCGTCGACCCCGGAGGCCGCCTGCACGATGCCGAGCTTGTTCTCGGTAATAAGGGTCCGGTTCTTGCGCGCGAGCACGCGCACCGACTCCTCGAGCACCAGCCGCCGCCGCGCCTCGTCGCGTTCCTCCGGATCGCTCGGCACGCTCACAATGCGTCCCTCGGCCTTGGCGACGATCTTGCTGGTGACCACCAGCACGTCCCCGTCGGCCAGCCAAGGCGCCTGCGCCGCAATGGCTTCCGCGACATCGTCGCCGGGCCGGAACTCCGGCAGGCCCGGAATGGGCAGAATGCGCAGCTCGCCGCCGGATGCGTGATCCGCCGGCGGCTGGGTGGAATCCGTTGTCACGGTTTGACTCCCGCGATATCGAGGGCCTGACGCACCATCTCGGCGGTGGTGGCGGGGTCGGTCATGAGCAAGGGAATGGCCCGGACTTCGACACCCGGAACATCGGCCACATCTCCGGTATGGATGAGCCAGCCGTCCAGGATTCCGGTGCCCGAGCGCGCCCCGTAATAGTTGCCGACCGCCTCCGCGGTGGTCTCCACGCCGATCACCGACAGGCACTCATCCGCCATGCCCCGCAACGGCTTTCCGCCGATCACCGGTGACAGACCGATCACCTTGGCGTCCGTTGTGCGCAGTGCGCCGCGAATGCCCGGAACCGAAAGGATGCTTCCGACACTCACCACGGGGTTGGAAGGGGCCAGCAACACCACGTCAGCCGACTCTATGATTTCCGTCACACCGGGGCCCGGTTTCGCAGCATCTGCCCCAATAGTCACGAATCCATGGGTCTCTACGTTCGCCCGGTACCGGACCCACCACTCTTGGAAATGGATCGCGCGACGTTCGCCAGGGTTCTCCGGGTCACCGATAACGACATGTGTTTCACACCGATCGTCGGTTGCCGGGAGCAGTTTCACACCCGGTTGCCACCGATTGCAGAGCGCCTCGGTGACCGCCGAGAGCGGGTATCCCTGACGCAGCATTTCGGTGCGAATGAGATGGGTGGCGATATCCCGATCCCCCAGCCCGAACCAATCAGGCTGAGCGTTGTATTTCGCCAGCTCCTCCTTGGCGTGCCAGGTCTCGTTCGCGTGCCCCCAACCGCGTTCGGGATCTATGCCGCCACCCAGGGTGTACATGCAGGTGTCCAGGTCAGGGCAGATGCGCAGCCCATGCATCCAGACGTCGTCGCCGACATTGACGATGGCCGTGAGGTCCGCGCCGGGCAGCAGCTCGCGCACGCCCATCAGGAACCGCGCGCCGCCGACTCCGCCGACCAGTACGGCGATCCGCAGGCCGGTGCCGGGCGCCGTGTCCGCTTGTTCTCGAGTCACATCCGCACAGCCTATGCGGTGAGCGAGGGATGCCCGATAACAGATCATTTGCTATGAATTTGCTGTTTGATCTGCGGGAACACCGGGTAAGGGGGTCGGAGATGGTAACGGAATTGCTTCGGCAGCTTGACCATCGCCGTCCCCGGCGTGTCTAATCACAGGCATGTCATTCCGGGTCCGCGTGAGAGTGCAAGGCGCGGACGGGTTTTCGAACAAGCGTTCGCACTGGAGTGACGTCAAGCTCGGGGATGGCCGCGGGACTACGCCGCGGTGTTGGGCCGTCGGTGGGATCGGCTCCGGCGGATTAATCATTCTGCGCTAACACACAGTGAGGAGGCGGAGCGATGGCCGAAGAGCTGGCCCCGTCGGGCATTCCGGGCGGTGTATCGCGAACCGATTCCATGACTGGCGCAGCACCTGACTTCTGCGCCGATGAACGGAACGGATACGAGGGGGGTGAACCGATGACGACTGCACGGCCGGGGGGCGGGCAGTGGGCGCGAGCCGCCTACCAGCCCGAGCCACCGCGGCTGAGCCTGATCGTCACCGGTGGCGAGGATATGTTCGACACTTTCTCGCGCGGCGGTCGCCAGATGACCGAGGCCGAACAGTGGCAGGAACGGGCGCTGTGCGCCCAGACCGACCCGGAAGCGTTCTTCCCCGAGAAGGGCGGCTCCACCAGAGAAGCCAAGCGCATCTGCCTCGGCTGCGAGGTTCGTGACGAGTGCCTGGAATACGCACTCGCCAACGATGAACGCTTCGGCATCTGGGGCGGGCTGAGCGAACGTGAGCGCCGCCGCCTCAAGCGCGGGATTATCTAGCCCGCCAACCCTTTTCGCTCTACTCCGGCTCGGGGTCGATGATGTCGGGTTCGACCCCGAGGTACGTCGCTATCTGCTGCACGAGCACCTCGCGCAGCAGGTCGACCAGATCGTCGGGGTCCTGCGCCCGTAGTTCCAACGGCTTGCGGAACAAGACAATTCGGGCGCGGGTAGCCATCCCGTAACGGTCCACGCCGGCCGGGATCAGCCGCGAGAGCGGCACCGGCCCGTCGGCCACCACCTCATCCGGCCAGGTCACCGAATCCGGGTGCAGCGGACGGATTTTCGGCACATCATCCACGGCGATGTCGAGCTTGGTCAGCTGCTCGTGCCAGCGACTCTCCAGCGGCGCGAACGCCTCCAGCACCAACCGGTCGAACTCCTGGCCGCGGGTGCGCCGAGCGGGCACCGTCGGCGGCAACATCGGCCCGCGCACACCCCGCCCACGGCGGATGACCGACCGCGCGGTGGGCGGTCGCCTCTTACGGGAACGGGTCATACCTTGAATCTAACCCCTGGTTGTATCTAACTTGCCCTCCGCTCGGCTGCGGGCGGGTTCCGAGGCTGTGGGCCCGTCATTGAGCGTGTCCGCTACCGGCGAGGCGTGAGTGGGGTTACCCTGCTTGGCGTGATCCCCATGCGTCGTTGCTGCCGTCCAGGCTGCAAAAACCCGGCCGTTGCGACGCTGACCTATGTGTACTCCGACTCGATGGCAGTCGTCGGTCCGCTGGTCACGGTCGCGGAACCGCATTCCTGGGATTTGTGCGAAACACACGCTTCCCGGATCACCGCGCCCAAGGGTTGGGAGTTGGTCCGCCACGAGGGCGGGTTTTCCAGCTCGACTCCTGACGACGACGATCTCACCGCACTCGCGGAGGCCGTCCGCGAGGCCGGATTACGCCGTCGCGCACCGGAACCCGATCCGCGTGGCTATTCCGACTACGCCCCCGCCCCGCAGCGCCCGGCCCGTCCGGGTCGCACCGGCCGGAGAGGGCATCTACGCGTCCTACCGGATCCCCCGAACTGACGTTGCCCCGTGGGAGCGGTCATCGGACATGGGTAGCACCGAGCTGGACATGGGTAGCACCGAATGCGACACGTCGGCGTCAACTATTAGGGTGTCCCTTATGACAGTCGCCCGGTCCGCCGAGTCCGTTCAAGCAGTCATCAAGGCATACGACGTTCGCGGAGTGGTCGGCGAGCAGATCGACGCGGACTTCGTCCGGGACGTCGCCGGATCGTTCGCCCGGCTGATGCGCGCCGAGGGTGCGCAGCGCATCGTCATCGGTCACGATATGCGCGACTCCTCACCGGAACTGGCTGCCGCCTTCGCCGACGGCGTGCTCGCCCAGGGCCTCGATGTGGTGCACATCGGCCTCGCCTCCACCGACGAGCTGTACTTCGCCTCCGGCCACCTGGAGTGCCCCGGCGCCATGTTCACCGCGAGCCACAACCCGGCCAAGTACAACGGCATCAAGCTGTGCCGGGCAAAAGCACTTCCCGTCGGACAAGACACCGGCCTCGCCACCATCAGCGACGAGGTCATCGCCGGAGTCCCGGAATTCGACGGCCCCCGCGGCACCGAGACCCGTCAGGACCTCCTGCAGGCCTACGCCGACTTCCTCAACAAGCTCGTCGACCTGAGCACCTCCCGCCCCCTGCGCATCGCGGTCGACGCCGGCAACGGCATGGGCGGCTACACCGTGCCCGCCGTGCTGGGCGTGCTGCCGCAGTTCACCATCGAGCCGCTCTACTTCGAACTCGACGGCAACTTCCCCAATCACGAAGCCAATCCGCTGGATCCGAAGAACCTGGTCGATCTGCAGGACTACGTCCGCAAGACCGGCGCGGACATCGGTCTGGCCTTCGACGGCGACGCCGACCGCTGCTTCGTGGTGGACGAGAAGGGTGACCCGGTCTCCCCCAGCGCCATCACCGGTCTGGTCGCCGAGCGCGAGCTGACCAAGGAGCCGGGCGCGACGGTCATCCACAACCTGATCACCTCGAAGGCCGTGCCGGAGTTGGTGACCGAGCTCGGCGGCACTCCGGTGCGCACCCGCGTCGGCCACTCGTTCATCAAGCAGCAGATGGCGGCGACCGGCGCGATCTTCGGCGGCGAGCACTCGGCGCACTACTACTTCCGCGACTTCTGGGGCGCCGACTCCGGCATGCTCGCGGCGCTGCACGTTTTGGCGGCTTTGGGCGAGAAGGACCGCCCGATGTCGGAATTGGCTTCCGCGTATGCAACATACGCGTCCTCCGGAGAGATCAACTCAACAGTGGCGGATGCCAAGGAGCGCACCCAAGCGATCCTCGAGGCATTCGGCAAGCGAGCGAAATCGGTCGATCGGCTGGACGGTGTGACGGTGCAGCTGGCCGACGGTGCGTGGTTCAACCTGCGCGCCAGTAATACCGAACCGCTACTGCGGCTCAACGTCGAGGCGCGATCGCAGGACGAAGTAGACGCACTCGTAACCGAGATCCTGAGCATCGTCCGCGCCTGACTGGAATAGTGGAATCACAGAGCTTGGATTCACCAGCGTCTGGTGACCCGATGAGGGGAGGTGGCAACGCCCGATGATCGCTGGGACACCGATATTCGATCTCGATGACGTCGCCTCGCTGGAGGCGGCGGACGCCGGCGGCGTACTCCGTTCCGCGGCGTCGGGGGGAGCCCAGGTACGGGCGACCGCCGCGGCATTGGCCGAGGATGCCCTGTCTCGTCTGACCGATCTGCGCCCGCGCAGTCTGGTCCTGGTCTCGGGGAGCGGCCGCGCCAAGCGCGCCGCCGAACTCCTCATCGCCGCCCTCGGCGACAGCACCAGCATGCCGCTGGTGTCGGCGACGTCGATCCCGCCGTGGGTCGGCCCGCTGGACGTGGTGCTCGTCGCCGGTGACGACGCGGGCGATCCACGCATGGCCGAGGCAGTGGACCGAGCGCTTCGCCGGGGTGCCGAAGTGGTCGTCGCCGCCCCCGACGAGGGCCCGATCCGCGCGGCCGCCGCCGGCCGCGCCACCATCCTCGCGCCGCGGGTGCGGGTGCTCGACCACAACCGCATGCTGCGCTATCTCGCGGCCGGTTTGGCCGTGCTCACCACCATCGACCCGCACCGCACCGGCCCGCTGGTGCCCGAATTGAACGCGCTCGCAGACCTGCTCGACGAGGAAGCGCTGCGCGACGGCCCCACCTACGAGGCCTTCCACAATCCCGCCAAGACCCTCGCCACCCGCATGCAGCAGCGCAAACGCGTGCTGCTGGCCGGTGATTCCGGTGCCGCCGCGGTGCTGGCCGAACACGGCTCCGAGGTACTGCTGGCCGCCGCCGGGCAGATCGTCACCGGCGTCACCCTGCCGGAAGCCGTTGCCGCCCACGCCCGTCTGGTCGCCGCCGCCGGTGTGCCCGCGCCCGACTTCGACCCTCTCTTCCACGACGAGGAACTCGACGGTCCGGCCCCCGTGGAGCAGGTTCGAATCTTCGTGCTCAGCGCCGACCCCGACGAGCTGACCGCACGCCGCCGGCTGGCCGTCTTCGGCTCCGACGCCGGACTTGTCGACGCCGACCTAGTGACGGTGGACGCCGAGGCGGCGAGTCCCGCACCGGTCGCCGACGGGGGCACCACCAACCGCACCGAGCTGGAAAAGCTTGCGGTACTCGCACTTCGGCTGGAGATGGCGGCCGCCTATCTTCGACTACTCGGTTCCCGCCCGGCCACCGGACCGGGACACTACGACGGGGGCAATTACTAGTGCACGGACTCGTTGGTGCGCTGCGTTCCTATGCATGGGGTTCGCGCACCGCGCTCGCTCAGCTGTGCGGACGACCGGTTCCTTCCGCACATCCGGAAGCGGAACTCTGGTTCGGCGCACACCCCGCCGATCCCGCGCGCGTACAGATCAACGGACACAGCGAATCCCTGCTGGAATTCGTCAGCGCCGACCCCCAGCGTGAACTGGGCGGCGTCGCGGGCGAATTCGGCGGGCGCTTGCCGTTCCTGCTGAAGATCCTGGCCGCCGAGGAACCCCTGTCGCTGCAGGCGCATCCCAGCCTCGAACAGGCGCGCGCCGGTTTCGCCCGGGAGAACCAGAGCGGGATCGCCCTCGACTCGAAGCTGCGCAACTACCGCGACGAGAACCACAAGCCCGAACTGGTGGTGGCGCTCAACCGTTTCGAGGCGCTCGCCGGTTTCCGCGACCCGCGCCAAACGGTCCGCCTGCTCAACGCCATCGACGTGCCCGAGCTGTCCCAGTACGCCGATCTGCTGGCCGCCCAACCCGATTCGGCCGGCCTGCGGACCCTGTTCACCACCTGGATCGCGCTGCCGCAGGGCAGCCTGAGCACCCTGCTGCCCAAGGTCCTCGACGGCTGCGTGCGCTACCTGTCGGAGTCCCGAACCGGCAGCACCGGCAAGGAATTCGTGGCCGAGGTGCGCACCGCGCTGGAGTTGGCCGAGGCCTACCCCGGCGACGCCGGAGTGCTGGCGGCGCTGCTGCTCAACCGCATCACCCTGGAACCCGGCGAGGGCCTGTTCCTGGACGCCGGAAACCTGCACGCCTACCTGCGCGGCGTCGGCGTCGAGATCATGGCCAACTCCGACAATGTGCTGCGCGGCGGCCTCACCCCCAAACACGTGGATGTGCCGGAGCTGCTGCGGGTCCTGGACTTCGAGCCGCTGGAACTGCCCGTCGTGGAGCCGGAAAAGGTGTCCGACACCGTCTTCCGCTACCACACCCCCGCCCCCGAATTCGGCCTCAGCCGTTTCGAACTGCTCGAGGGCGCGGATCCGGTACCGGTGGTGAAGTCCGGCCCCGTCATCGCCCTGGTCACCCACGGCCGGGTGAAACTGTCCCAGGGCCATCACGACCTCACCGTGGAATGCGGCCACGCCGCCTGGATCTCGGCCGCCGACGGCGGAATTCGCGCACAAGCCATCGACGGCGCCGCACAGTTGTTCTGTGCCGCGGTAGGCGAGGAGTGACGAGCAGACTGTAGGCTCTCCCGGTCTGAAGCACGTTTTACGGACAAAACGGACATCTCGGGAAAGGGCGGTCGCATTGTCTGCGGGCGGCGGTAAGAAGGCCATCCTGGCGGCGCTGAGCGCGAACGCCGGTATCGCGGTAGCCAAGTTCGTCGGCGCGGCCATCACCGGATCGGCATCCATGCTGGCCGAGGCGGTGCATTCCGTGGCCGACACCTCCAACCAGGGCCTGCTCCTGCTCGGCCAACGCCGCGCGGAACAGGAAGCCGACCAACTCCACCCGTTCGGCTACGGCCGCAACCGCTACTTCTACTCCTTCGTGGTCGCCCTGGTGATCTTCGCACTCGGCTCGCTGTACGCGATCTGGGAAGGCATCCACAAGATCCAGCACCCGGAGGAGCTATCCAACCCGCTTGTCGCCATCGCCATCCTCGGCCTGGCCATCGCGCTGGAGGGCTACAGCTTCACCACCGCCATGCGAGAATCCGCGCCCCTCAAGGGAAACGCGAGCTGGTGGCGGTTCATCCGCAACTCCCGCAACCCCGAACTCCCCGTCGTCCTGCTCGAAGACTCCGGCGCGCTCATCGGCCTGGTCTTCGCGTTCGCCGCGATCAGCCTCACCATGATCACCGGCGACCCGATCTGGGACGGTGTCGGCACCCTCGCCATCGGAATCCTGCTGGGCGCCATCGCGATCATCCTCATCATCGAAATGCAGAGCCTGCTGATCGGCGAGGGCGCCACCCCCGAGGAAGACACCAAAATCCGCGAGGCCCTGGTCGACGACCACCGCATCGACCGCGTCATCCACCTCCGCACCCAATACCTGGGCCCCGAAGAAATGCTGGTAGCCGCAAAGATTTCCATCGTCCCCGGCCTGGAAATCACCGACATCGCCGCAGCCATCGACGACGCCGAATCCCGCATCCGCACCCAGGTCCCCGCCGCCCGAGTCATCTACCTCGAGCCCGACCTCTACCGAACCGAACCGGCTCAGCAGTAATCACCGGTCGACGAGCCGCACCACAAACCGCAGCCCCGACCAGGTGTCATCGATCGCGCACCCCTTGTTATCCACCAGCCCCTGAGCCAACCCATACTCCCGAACAACGTTGTCGCTCAGATCGGTAGGAACCCCACTGGCCTTCTTGGGCCACCCCACCCACAACCCCCCAGCGGTAGTCAGCACCGCCCGGCACGCCGAAAACCGCCGCACCATAGCAGCACGATCACCACAAAACAGAACGACAACATCGTAGGGCCCACCCCCCGCCCGCCGATGCACCTCAACCCCCGGCGGCAGCTCCCCCAACTCGAACCCCACAGGCGCCCCATCCAACAACACACTGGACTCCGCCTTGATGCCAAGCTTGCGAGGCAATGGCGTCCCCGAATAACCGGCCATAACGCGAGAGCCTAACCCCCGCATCTTCCCGAGTCTTGTCTCTGAAAGGTGATCCGTGCAGTCCGTGGGCCGGTAGGCGAGTCACGTCCCCCAAGTCGCGTCAGCGAAAGTCCGGTAGGGCAGGCGACGCAACCACACTGCCTGGTACATCCCACCGCGACGCAATCCCATTGGCGTGCAGTCACGCAAGTAGTCTTCCCCCCCGAGTTACCTGGCCTCAAGCATCTGAATCACATGTTGATCCGGGCCCGACGCGAAGCGAGGGCGCGTGCCTGCTCCCGACGCTGCAACGGGGTCGTGTAGACCTGCATCAACTCGGTCATGATGTTGACCGCGACCCCCGGATCGAAGATCGACCCGGTCGGTTCCGCGTCCGGCACCCCGGCCGCGGTGACCGGCGGCACGACGGTGGTCGGGAACAGGAAGAGGCTGCCTTCGGGCTCGGTGATCGCGGATTCCCCAGTAGGCGTGCGCCATTCCACGACCCGGCCGGGGTGGTGACGCACGGTCCACCCGTTGGCGCGATTATCGGCCAACGTCTTGAGTCGATGGTGACGGCGGCAACGTGCCCCGAGGTTGTCCTCGGTGGTGCGGCCCCCGGCCTGCGGGTTGATGTGGTCGAACCGGTCCTGGTGGTCGAGATCGCTGGCGGTAGCGGGGATGTGGCAGCCGGGTGCCCGGCAGGTCCCGTCGATCGCACGCGCCTGCCGCGCAGTGCGGCCACCCGGGCGGTAGCGCAGTTCGGTTGCAGCGCTGGAGGCGGTGCGGCCGGTGGTGATGCTGGTTGCGGTGGCGACGGTCGGGGTGGTGCAGCCGGTTTCCGCGCCAACGGCGGTCGCGTTGAGCCCGACCGTCGCGAGGTCGGAGATGGCGGCCAACCCACCGATGGCGGCAGCGGCGGTGACAGTCGTGGCGGCGGAGCCGGTTTCCGCAATACCAGCAGCAGGCTCGGTGGGGATCGATGCGGCGGTGGACGGCGTGGTGGTGTCGGTGATGATTTCGAAGCGGGCGTGGCGGGCGATTTGGCGGGCCAGGTCGGGGTCGATGGCACCGAGACCGGACAGGAGGGCCGGGTTGTCTTGCAGGCCGGCCAGGGTTTCCGCCGAGACGCCCACCTGGACAAGGGCTTTGCGGGGGACCGGGATTTCGCCGACGACGGCGCGGGGGCAGTCGTCGTGGCCGCACCGGCAGATCAGGCGGCCGGTGCCGTCGGCCAGCGCGACGAGGGCGTCGGCGCGGCGTTGGGCAACAGTGCGCAGGTCCTTGCCGCAGCACTGAGTGGAAGCCATTTCACGCAGGCGCTCGTAGAGGGTTTGGCCGCCCGCGGCGGGCAGGACACCGTCGAGGAGGGCGGTGCCGTCGTCGTGGGCGGTGATGGAGACGTAGCGGTCGGCTTCTGCAGACTTGCGGCGGGCGGCTTGACCGGCCGGGTCGATTTCGAGGAGGCGGCGGCGGGCGGTGCGGCGGATGCGTTGCGGGTCAGCCTTTTCCGCGTACGCGGCCAGGCCCGGTTCCAGCTCGGCCAGCAGGTCGTCGGAGGCGTTGGTCAGGGACTTGGTGATCGCGCGGGTCTGGGCCAGGTCGATGCGACCGGCAGCGAAGGCCTCGCGGGCGGCTGGGCAGCGGTTCTCCAAATCCAGGCCGAGGGCGATCAAGCCGTCGGCAGTGCCCTGCGAAACCTTCAGTGCGATACCGATTTCGGTGGCGGTGTCCTCGCCGGCGTTGAGGTTGCTGACGCCGAGGTCGAGTTGTTGAGTGCGGCGCAGGTGGTAGAGGCTGGTCATCAACGCGATCTCTTCGGATTGCAGGGCAGCAATCTGTGAGTGCACGGCACGCAGATGCGCGACAACCGCTTGCGCGGTAGCGAGCTCATCTGCGATATCGGTCATGTATTCGATCATAGTTTCGAATCAAGCGACACGACAGAACTATCAGGGCAACACGCTCTGTAAACTCCCGGCAATCAACAAGATTCGTGGAGCAAACCTCGAAATCAGATGCGCCAGTTGTCGGTCAGAAGATCGAGAGGGTCGGTGAGGACGCCGAATTCCTTGCGGAGGGTGTGGCGGGCGGCGTAGTAGCCGTTCATGCCGTGGACTCCCGGGCCGGGTGGCGTGGCGGAGGAGCAGAGGTAGACGCCGGGGAGTGGAGTCGAGAAGGGGTTCCAGCGAGGGGCCGGGCGAAAGATGGTCTGGCGCAATGTCATTGCACCGGCAGAGATGTCGCCGCCGATGTAGTTGGCGTTGTGGGCGGGCATGGTGGCAGCGGTGCGGACGTTGGTGGCGAGGATGAGGTCGCGAAAGCCAGGGGCGAAGCGTTCGACCTGGGCGGTGACGGCTTCGGTCATGTCTTCGGTGGAGCCGTTGGGGACGTGCGCGTAGGTGTAGAAGGTGTGCTTGCCGGCGGGTGCGCGGGTGGCGTCGACGACGCCCGGCTGGATGGCGAGAACGTAAGGGCGATCAGCGAACCTTCCGGCGGCCACCGCTCTTTCGGCGGCGAGCGCCTCGGCCCGGGTCCCGATGAGATGCAGCGTGCCCGCCCGGTCGCAGCCGTGTGCCTGCCAAGGCACCGGCCCCGAGAGCGCGAAGTCGACCTTGCAAGCCGCTCCCCCGTACCGGAACTTGTCCAAAGCGAAGTTGTATCGCGCGGGAAGCGTTGCGATGCGCTGGAATTCCGCCGGTGCGAGGTCGAGCAGCACGGCGCGAACGTCGGCGAAATCGTCGAGCGAATCGACGCGATGCCCCGTGAAGATCCGGCCGCCATGGGTTTTCAAGTCCTCGGCCAGGGCCTCCATGATGGCCTGGCTGCCGCCCCGCGGCACCGGCCACCCGTCGACATGCGCCAACGTCCCGAGCAGCAGCGAAACCCCCGCCCCCGCAATGCTGCGCGGCGGCCGGATGGCATGTGCCGCAACACCGGTCAGCAGCGCCGGTGCGATCTCCTCACGAAACCGCAGGTTCCACAACGGTGTAGCCTGCTCGACCATCCGCCGCGCGACCCGCACCTCGATGCCCGGATCCAGCAGCCCCCGTGGATCGATGGGCAGGTGCCGCAGATCAGACATGATCAGCCCGACCAGATCTTCCCATCTACGCACCAGCGGCCCGAAAAGCCGCTTCCACGATCCCCCGTCGCGCCCCAGCCCGTCGACGGTGTGCTCGAGGTCCTGCCAAGCCAGCCCCGCCCGCCCGCCGTCGAGCGGATGCGCATACGACACCTGCGGCGTCAGCAACTCGACCCCGTGCGCCTTGAAATCGAAGGCCCGGAAGAACGGCGACGCGATCGCCATGGGATGCGCCCCCGCGCACAGGTCGTGATGGAATCCCGGCAGCGTCACCTCCCCCGTCCGGCAGCCGCCCCCGATCGTGTCCGCGGCTTCGTACACCTCCACCGCGAGTCCCGCGCGCGCCAGGATCACCGCCGCCGCAAGCCCGTTGGGACCCGATCCGACCACCACAGCGTCAGCCATGAATCCAGACTAGGCCGGTAGACGCGACCCGAGGCGCAACCGTGGGTTCAGTCACCGCGAACCCATTGGGCGATCAGTATTTCCAGACGTTGAGCACGAAAGTCGGGCCGCAACCGGCCACCTCGATCCAGCGTGGCCAACCCGTGCAGGGTGCTCCACGCGACTTCGGTGAAGGTCTCGACGTCGTGTGGCGGTGCGAACGGTGCGAAGGTCAGCAGCAGCTCCACGAACGCGTCCTTGAGTGCCTGCGGTGCGTCCGGGCCGAATTTCAGGTCGGTGCGCAGCAGGAACATCGCGTCGTAGAGGGCGGCGCTGTCGCGGGCGAAGTCGAGATAGCCCTGGATGACCGCCCGCAGCGCAGCTTCCGGCGTGTCCGCGGATTCCCGCAGTTGCCGGGTGGATTCGGCCAGTTCGGCGGCACCCATCAGGGCGACGGCCGAGACGATGGCGTCCTTGCCCGCGAAGTGGCTGTACAGCACGGGCTGGCTGTATTCGATGCGGTCGGCGAGCTTGCGGACGGTGACGGCGTCCCAGCCGTCGGTTTCCGCGATCTCTCGGGCGGTTTCGACGATGCGTTGCCGGCGTTCGGCGCGCTCGCGTTCCTTGCGGGTCTGGATGGCGCTCATGAAAGAAAACTCTAGCACCGCTAGACAAGCTACCGATGCATCAGTTAGCGTTGCTTCATCAGTTAGCACCGCTAGAACTTGGAGCACAGCACATGTTCACCTCGCGCCTCACCTCCCGCATCGCCACCACCCTCGCCGTCACCGGAGCCGGGTTCATCGGCTACATCGGCGTGCGCTACATGGCCGATCCCCAGGCCATGGCCCCCAGCTTCGGCTTCAAGACCTATCCCACAGGCGACGCCGCCGACTTCCTGAACGTCAAGGGCGTCCGCGATGTCATTTCCGGCCTGGTCCCGGTCGCTCTGCTGGTCGCCGGACAACGCAAGTCCGCGGGCATCGCCATGCTGGTGACGGCCCTGATTCCGACCGGCGACATGCTCTCCATCCTGCGCCACGACGGTTCGACCGCCACGGCGCTGGGCGTCCACGGCGTGACCGCCGCATTGGTCGCCCTCACCGGAGTACTGCTGGTCAACGAGCGCACCGCCGAAACCCGCGCCGTCACAGCATGACCCGCGTCACACCGCGATGAATTCCACCGGGCCGTACCGTCAACTGTTTCGACACCACGGACAAGGAGACAGACATGGCGACCACCAAGCCGCACGGCCCCGCTTCGTACTTCCCGTCGATCGAGGCGAAATACGGTCGCACCGTGGACGAATGGTTCACCGCCATGACCGCCTCCGGTCTCAGCGGTCAGAAGGACCTGGTGAACTGGCTCAAGACCGATCATGAGATGGGGCACGGCCATGCGACCGCGCTGGCGCAGTTCCATCTCAACCCCGGCAAGTGGGAACGCTGAACCCCTGCCGCAGAAACGAAATTCGGGCCGATCCCCAGGGATCGGCCCGAATTCGTATTCAGGTGTCAGACGTCGGTGGAGAAGCGGATGCCGCCGTCCGGGATGTCGACACCCGGCCAGATACGAGCACCACGTAGTAGTTCGCAACGCGCACCGACATTCGCGCCGTCACCGATCACGGCGTCCCGCACCAGCGCACGCGGACCGATCCGAGCACCGAAGCCGATGATCGAACGTTCCACGGTGGCACCGGCTTCCACGCGCGCACCGTCGAACAGGATCGCACCGTCGAGCCTGGCGCCCGCGCCGACCTCGGCACCGCGCCCGACGACCGTGCCGCCGATGAGCAGTGCGCCCGGGGCGACTCCCGCACCCGGGTGGACCAGCGATTCGCCCCGCTGTCCCGGCAGCGCCGGGGAGGGCGCGATGCCGCGGACCAGATCCGCCGAGCCACGCACGAAGTCCTCCGGGGTGCCCATGTCACGCCAGTACGACGTGTCCACGTGTCCCTGGATGTGCGCGCCCTCGGCGAGCAGCGACGGGAAGGTCTCCCGCTCGACCGAGACCGGTCGACCGGCCGGGATCTTCTCGATGTATTCGCGCCGGAAGACGTAGCAGCCGGCATTGATCTGGTCGGTCGGCGGATCCTGGGTCTTCTCCAGGAACGCGGTGACCCGACCGTTCGCGTCGGTCGGCACGCAGCCGAAGGCCCGCGGATCGCTGACCCGCACCAGGTGCAGGGTCACGTCCGCGCCCGACTCGTGGTGCGTGTCGAGCACGCCGCCCAGGTCGGTGCCGCCGAGCACGTCGCCGTTGAACACCATGACGGTGTCCGCACGCAGCTTGGGCAGCACGTTGCGAATGCCGCCGCCGGTGCCGAGCGCTTCGCTCTCGGTGACGTATTCGAGCTCGAGGCCCAGGTCCGAGCCGTCGCCGAAGTGCTCTTCGAACACTTCCGCCTTGTACGAGGTGCCGAGCACCACGTGCTTGATGCCCGCATCGGCGATGCGGGCCAGCAGGTGCTGCAGGAACGGCAGTCCGGCCGTCGGCAGCATCGGCTTGGGGGCGGACAAGGTCAACGGACGCAGTCGGGTGCCCTGGCCCCCGACCAGGATCACCGCATCCGTTGTCGCGGCGGTACTACCGCTGTTCGCCATTTTCTCCCCTGTGTCAGGTTGTCAGGAATGCGCGTCAGCGATATTAAACGGCCGTGTTTCAAACGGTGCCGTTTCGATCGCGTTCGCGCAGTGCGGATCGAACCGCAAGCCTGCAACGAATCGCAAGTCCAGCCTTGAGCGCGACCCGAAGCGGAGCCTGCCACCAATGCGGATGCCGGTCGGCCTGGAAACGGTAGGCGCTGGCGTGGTGCGCCGGCAGCATGGTTTCCGGGTGGCGACCCGCGGCGTGCCCCTTGGCGTGCGTGACCTCCGCGGACGGCACGAAAACATTGTGCCAGCCCGCGCGGCCCATCCGATCACCGAAGTCGACATCCTCCATGTACATGAAGTACCGGGAGTCGAAACCGTCGATGGAATCGAAGGCGGCGCGGCGCACCAGCAGGCAGGAGCCCGACAGCCAGCCCACCGAACGCTCGGAAGGCGCGGCATTGTCCTGCCGGTAGCGCAGCGTCCACGGGTTGCCCGGCCAGATGCTGCCCAGGATGGCGTGGCCCGCACCGTCGGCGATGCCCGGCACCGAGCGCGCGGACGGGTAGGTGCTGCCGTCCGGCTCGAGCACCATCGGGCCGACCGCACCGGCACGCGGCCAGCGGCGCGCCGCGGCCAGCAGTTCGTCGATGGAGTCGGTGCCCCACCGGATGTCCGGGTTGGCGATGACGATGAATTCGATGTCCGGGTCGATCTCGGCGACCGCGCGGTTGATGGCGCCGCCGTAGCCGATATTGCCGCCGGTGCGCAGCAGCCGCACATGGGCGTTGGCTTCGGCCGCCAGTTCCGGGGTGCCGTCGACCGAGCCGTTGTCGGCCAGGATGACCTGCGGCTTCTCACCGGTGGCGGTGGTCAGCGTGCTGATGAAGTGTTCCAGGTGCTCGCCGGGCGAGTAGGTCACCGTGACGACTGCCAGCTGCGGTTTTTTCGCCGCGGCGGGGGGCTGTCCGACAGAATCCGAGGGGCTCACGGGGGCCCAGGATAGTCGGAGATGGCGGCCAGTGCGTCGTTCAGTGCCAGCTTCCAGTGCCGCAGCGGCGACAGGCCCGCGGCGGCCCACGAATTGCCCGAAAGGACCGAATATGCCGGGCGCGGAGCGGGTCTCGGGAAATCCTCGGTGCCACAGGGCAGTACGCGGTTCGGGTCCGCGCCGAGGCCGCTGAAGACGGCCTGCGCGAGATCGAACCAGGTGGCTTGACCGGCATTGGTGGCGTGCAGGATTCGCGGGGCGGCCGGGGTGGCGGCCAGTTCGAGCAGGCCCGCCGCCAGATCGGGCGCGTAGGTGGGCGAGCCGAGTTGGTCGTTCACGACGGTGAGGGTGTCGCGTTCGCGTTCGAGGCGGCGCATGGTGGCGACGAAATCGGTGCCCTGCCCGGTGTAGACCCAGGCGGTGCGGACGATGTGCGCGGTGGGGGCGAACTCCGCAACGGCTTGTTCCCCAGCGAGTTTCGAGCGGCCGTAGACGGTGGCGGGGGCGGTCGGATCGTCCGGTTCGTACGGGTGGGTGCCGGTGCCCGGGAAGACGTAGTCGGTGGAGACGTGGATCAGGCGGGCTGATTCTTCGGTGCAGACCTGAGCCAGCACGCCGGGGCCGGTGGCATTCACGGCGTAGGCGGCAGCTTCGTCGGTTTCGGCCTTGTCCACAGCGGTATACGCCGCGCAGTTGATCAGGATGTCGCCTTCGTGCACCACCTTGCGCACGGCATCGGGATCGCAGATGTCGAGATCGGTGTGTGCAAAGCCACGCGCCTGCGGCGCGAGAGTCTGCACTGCCCGCCCCAACTGCCCGCGTGCGCCCGTTATCAGCAGCCTGGTGCCAGTCACGGCAGCCAGTTTCCCATGCACCCGCACGACTCACCGGATCCGCCGATACTGCAACATTTTGGTTACCGCTACTAGCCTGCATATCGGGGGATTCCCACGCTTTCGAAAGGACCATCCGGTTGCCAGAGAGTTCCTGGGCATCCATGCCATTCGCATCGAACCGCCGCCTGGCCACTCCGGGCCGGGTGCTGACCGCGGTGGTCGCGGTGCTGGTGCTGGTGGTCACCGGGCTGGGCTGGCACAGCGTGGATCAGCTGGTGTCGAGCATCGAGCGGATCGGGAATCTGGGGCTGGGCGGCGACAATGCCGACGGCGCGACCGACATCCTGATGGTCGGCATCGACGCCCGCACCGACGCGCACGGAAATCCGCTCACCACGGACGAATTGGCCATGCTGCACGCGGGGGACGACGGCGAGGGCGGGCTCAATACCGACACCATCGTGCTCATCCGGGTGCCCAATGACGGCAGTTCCGCGACAGCCATCTCGATTCCGCGCGACTCGTACGTGGACATCCCGGGCATCGGCATGGGGAAGATCAATTCGGCGTACGGCGTGACCAAGGCCCTGCTGCAGCAGAAGCTGGTCGATCAGGGCGTCACGGCCGCCGAGGCGGATCGCCGCTCGACCCTGGCCGGGCGGCAGGCGCTGGTCAAAACGGTGGCCAACCTCACCGGGATCACGGTCGACCATTACGCCGAGGTCGGGCTGCTGGGTTTCGTGCTGCTCACCGATGCCGTGGGCGGGGTGGACGTGTGCCTGAACAATGCGGTGGACGAACCGCTTTCGGGTGCGGACTTCCCGGCCGGGCCGCAGAAGCTCAATGGCGCAGAGGCTTTGAGCTTCGTGCGCCAGCGGCACGAGCTGCCGCGCGGCGACCTGGACCGGATCGTGCGGCAGCAGGTGTACATGGCGCAGCTGGTGCATCAGGTGCTCAGCGCGAAGATGCTCACCAGCCCGTCCCGCCTGCAGGAACTCAGCAATGCGGTGGGCCGCACGGTGGTGCTGGATGACGGCTGGGATGTGCTGAGCTTCCTGCATCAGCTGCAGGACCTCTCCGGCGGTCAGGTGAAGTTCGCGACCATTCCGGTCAAGGACCTCAACGGCTGGACCGACAATGGCGAATCCGTGGTGCGGGTGGATCCGCCCGCGGTACAGAAGTTCGTGGCCAAGGCGGTGGGCGGCGACGATGAGGGCGACGGCGGCATCGACCCGTCCTCGATCACCGTCGACGTCTACAACGCGTCCGGCACCGGCGGACTGGCCGGGCAGGCGGCGCAGGCGCTGGCCGCCAAGGGATTCCGGACCGGGACGGTGGACAACTGGATCGGCGGGCCGATCCAGAGCAGCCGGGTGCTGGCCGGATCGGGCGGGGATCCGAAGGCGCGGGCGGTGGCTGCGGCGCTGGGCGGGCTGCCGGTGATCGGTGAGAACGGACTTCCGGCGGGCACCATCCGCGTGGTGCTGGCGAGTGACTACGCTGGTCCGGGTTCGGCGACCGGCAGTGGCGCGTTCGACTTCTCCGGAGGCAGCACGACCGCGACGCCGGTGCCACCAGCCCCACCCATCGATGCCGGCACGAACGGACCGAAATGCGTGAACTGAACGAGACCCTCACCGAAGCGGTACTCGACCCCATCCTCGCCCGCGACCCCGCGGGCCCGCGCATCACCTTCTACGACGACGCCACCGGCGCGCGTATCGAACTATCCGCGCTGACGCTGGCCAACTGGGCGGCCAAGACCGCCAATATGATTCGCGACGAGTTCGGGCTGAGTGCGGGGGCGCGCGTCGCCGTGCTGCTGCCGGCGCACTGGCAGACCGCGGCCGTGCTGCTGGGCTGCTGGTGGGCCGGGACCGAGGTGGTGCTGCACGCCGATCCGGACGCGGAACTGGCGCTGGTGACCGCCGAACGCATCGACGAGGCCGACGGGATCGCGGAGGTGGCGGCGCTGTCACTGGACCCGATGGGGATGCCGGTCAAGGATCTGCCGATCGGGGTCACCGACTACGCGACCTCCGTGCGCGTGCACGGCGACCAGTTCCGGCCGGGCGGCATCGGGTGCGCGCTGGACGGCGTGTCGGTGTCGGAGGTGCTCGAGCAGGCGCGGAAATCGGCGGCGCGGCAAGGGTTCACCAGCGAGGACCGGGTGCTGTCCACCGGGTCGTGGGATACCCCGGCCGAGCTGATCGACGGGTTCGTCGCGGTGCTGGCGGCGGGGGCGTCGCTGGTGCAGGTGGCCAATCAGGATGCGGGGGCGCGGGAGCGCCGGGTGGCCAGTGAAAGGGTGACCACCGAGCGTCGGTAGCAGGGGTTTCAGGGGAAGCCCCTGAGAGTTCGAGAGTTGAGCTCTCCTACCCGGGTAGGAGAATTACTTCCCTCCGCGGGATGTTTTTCCCGGCCAACGGCTTCCGTACCGTGGAATCATCCGATGACGAGGGAGTCCCGTGATGATGAGTCCACGGTATTGGGCCCGCTGGGTGGTCGAACAGGGTGGCGCGCGCTATGCGCTGCGACTACAGGCTCGCCGCGACCCGTTCGCGCGGTTGATCACCACGCAGGCGGCGCTGCGGGATCCCTACCCGAGTATCGAGGAGATTCGTCAGCGCGGACGGCTGCTGCCGAAGTCGTATTGGACGGTCACCGCCGACTACGAGTTCACCCGGGCCATCCTGCGCGACAGCCGCTTCGGCACCTTCGGGCCCGATGGCATGGACATGCCGAAATGGCTGCGGAATCGGCTGAAGACGGTGCAGACGCCGCCGAATCCGGTGGAGCCGCCGTCCATGCTGATGGTCGATCCTCCCGAGCACACCCGGCTGCGCAAGTCGGTGTCGGCGGCGTTCACGCCGCGCGCCATCGGCCGGTTGCGGGATCGGATCGAATCGGTGACCGCGGAACTGCTCGACGCGCTGCCGCCGGGCGGTTCGGCCGATCTGATCGAGGGTTTCGCCCAGCAGGTGCCGATCGCCATCATCGCCGAGATGCTGGGTTTCCCGCAGGAGAAGCGCGACGAGTTCCTGGCCTGGGGTGACGCGGGCAGCCCGCTGCTGGATATCGGCATCTCCTGGCGGACCTGGCGCGACGCCTATCTGGCCATGGGTGTGATGGACGGCTATCTCGACGAGCATCTGGCCCGGTTGCGGCGGGAGCCGGGCGAGGACATTCTCAGCAGCCTGGTCACCGCGGGCGATCTGGACGACCGGGAGTTGAAGGCCACCGCGAGTCTGCTGATGGGCGCGGGCTTCGAGACGACGGTCAATCTGATCGGCAATGGTGTCGTCCAATTGCTTTCGCACCCTGAGCAATTGGCGAAGTTGAAGGAGGATCCGGAGCTGTGGGGGCAGGCGGTGGACGAGATCCTGCGATTCGACCCGCCGGTCACCATGACCGCACGACTTGCGCTGTGCGACACCGAGGTCGGCGAGCACGCGGTTCCGGCGGGCACGGTGGTGGTGATGTCACTGTCGGGAGCCAATCGCGATCCTGCCAAGTTCGAGGAGCCCAACAGTTTCGACATCACCCGGTCGAATGCCCGTGAGCACCTGACCTTTTCGAGCGGTATCCACACGTGTCTGGGCGCGAGCCTGGCCCGGATGGAGGGTGCGTACGCGCTACGGTCGCTGTTCGACAACTTCCCCGATCTGGCGTTGGACGGGGAACCGCATCGTCGTCCGCTCTACACCCTGCACGGGTACGCGCACATGCCGGTTCGGCTGGGCCGGCGCGCAACTGTTGCCGCTCAGTAGAACCCGACGACGTCGTCTCCCCAGATGGTGTTGCGGTCCTTGTCGGGATCGTCGATCACCCGGTCCACCGTGTCGATGACCAGGGTTCGCCGGGTCGCGGCGCTGTAGGGCGGCCAATGCTTGGACCCGTCGATCGCGGCGGGCACGCCGTAGCCCGCGAAGGCGAGCCAGCGGCGCATCATGCGGCCCGACACGTCCTGCGCCGCCTTGCGGCCGCCCAGCCAGAAGGTGGGGTCGTAGTCGAAGGAGCCGAAATTGCCGAAGACATAAGGCAATTCGGTGGCATGCCCGGCTCCGACGCGGGCCGCCTTGAGCATCGGGGTGGCATGGTCGAAGCGGTACATCCAGGTCGGCGAATGCGCGGAATGCGCGTCGGCGACCCAGTGCGCGGGCATGCGGAAGGCGGCGTCGGTGGACATGGTGAGCGCACCGCGCGGGGTGCTGGACTCGTAGGCCGAGGCGATCTCGGCCAACCGCTCCGGCGACAAGCCCGGATGGTCGGCGGCGACGCCGCGCAGCATGGCGTTCACCGCGTCCGGGGTGACCGGCATGATCGGCGAGCGGAACAGCCGGAACAGCGACGCCTCGTCCTTGTTGGTGCCGATGAGCAGCGGCACCCGATGCGAACGGCCCTGCTGGAAGCGCTCACTCGGATAGGCGGGCAGCAGATTGCCGTCCACCACGGGCGCGGCGGCCAGGCGGCCGGGCTCGCGCAGCGGCACCTCGTCGAGCAGGGTGCCCGCGGCGGTGATGATGCGTTCCATCGGCATGGTCAGCAGTTCGGTGGCCTGGTCGGGTGTGATGTCGAGCAGTTCGAGGTAGCGCTTGGCCACGACGGCGGCGCGTTCCGGGCCGAAAACCGTGGTGGCGGGCGGGGATTGGGCGATGGCGCGGTGGAACAGGCCCGCCGACAGCGGTGAGGTGAGCAGTGCGGTCACGCAGCCCGCGCCGGAGGATTCGCCGAAGAGGGTGACATTGCCCGGGTCGCCGCCGAAGGCCGCGATATTGTCGCGCACCCAGCGCAGGGCGGCGATCTGGTCGTGCAAGCCCAGATTCGGGGTGAATTCTTCGCCGAGCGAGGAGAGGTCGAGGAAACCCAGCGCACCGAGCCGGTAGTTGACGGTGACCACGATCACGTCGCCGGTCTCGGCCAGGCGTTTGCCGTCGTAGATGGCCTGGGCGGCGGTGCCCAGGCAGTACGCGCCGCCGTGCAGCCAGACCAGGACCGGGCGGTGGTCGTCCTTCGGTGCGGCGGGGGCCCAGACATTGAGCCACAGGCAGTCCTCGCCCATGCGCAGGCTGCCGTCCACGGGGACGAAACCGGGCGATTGGGGTGCGACGTCACCGAAGGTGGTGCATTCACGGACCCCGGTCCACGGTTGCGGGGGTTGCGGTAGGCGGAATCGGTTGGGTCCACCGGTCGTGGCGGCATAGGGAATCCCGCGCCACACGGCGATCTTCCCGTCGCGCGAACCCGAAATCTCACCGCTGGCCGTCCGCGCCATCGGCACGCCGGCGTCTTCCGACAGTGTGTCGAAGATCTGAGTGCTCACCAGCCACCTCCTCGTACCCCGTAAATCGAGCGTACCGAGTCGTCCCGACACGTCGATTAGGCTGTCGGCGTGCCGAGTTACTCGTATCGCTGCCGTGAGTGCGGGGATACCTTCGAAATGAACCGTCCGATGGCCGAGTCTGCGACACCTGCCGCCTGCCCCGCGGGACATGACGACACGGTCAAGCTGCTGACGACGTTCGGGACGGTGACACGCGGGGGTGGGCCGTCACCCGCTCCGGTCGCGCCCCCGTCCGGCGGCGGTTGCTGCGGTGGCGGCTGCTGCGGCTAGTCCGCCGTTTTACCGTCCGCCTTTGCGTCCGCGTGGCCCAGCGACCTGTCCGGGGCCACGCGGTCCCTGACGCGCTGCTTGAGCACCGCGATATCGGGAAATCCCCCGTCGGCCTTGCGTTCCCAGATCTGCTCGCCGTCGACGGTGATGCGGAAGATCCCGCCCTCGCCGGGGATCAGCGCCACCTCGGAGAGGTCCGTGGCGAAGGTGGAGAGCAACTCCTGCGCCATCCAGCTCGCGCGCAGCAGCCAGCGGCATTGGGTGCAGTATTCGATCGCGATGCGAGGCATGCCGCGACCCTACCGCCGGCGGCGGATGGCCTGCGTGAACGGTGGGAGCCATCCCCCGAACCGCTACTGGCAGAACGATTTTCACATCACGATTCGATGCGGTCGTTCGCGGGCGGATCTGTCGGTGCCTTCCGATACAACTTTGCTCAACCGAGGAAGGGGGAAGGATGACCATCGCTTGGACCGCCGATCACATCGGCTCGCTCGCGCCGGATGCCGCGTCGCTGACCGCGGCGCGCAAGCTGCGCAGCAAGTGGAGTGGTACGGGGATTCATGACACCGCGCTGTGGGGGCTTTGTCAGGGCAGCGGGAGCAGGCCGTATCAGACCATCGTGGATCTGTCGGGGCCCGCCTATAAATGCACCTGCCCGAGTCGCAAGTTTCCGTGCAAGCACGCGTTGTCGCTGTTGCTGGCCTGGAGCGCCGGGGAGGTCGCGGAGGCCGATCAGGTCGCGGACTTCGCGGCGGATTGGCTGGGTGGGCGGTCTGCTCGCGCCGCGAAGAAGGCCGCGCCCGAGGCCAAACCGGCTCGCGCCGCCGGAGCCACCGCGGATCAGCGGCGGGCCCGGGTGAGCGCGGGGCTGGCCGATCTGGATACCTGGCTGACCGATCAGATTCGGACCGGGCTGGCGCAGGCCGACCGGTCGATGCGGGCCTTCGAGACGGTGGCCGCGCGCATGGTCGATGCACAGGCTCCGGGGATCGCGTCGACGCTGCGTCAGTTACCTCTGGCCACCACGCATTCGGAATGGCCCCGGCTACTGGTGCGCGAATACGCGCGGCTGCATCTGCTCGCCACCGCGCATGCCAGGCTCGACGCGCTCTCCCCCGCGCTGCAGGCCAGCGTGCGGACGCATATCGGATATCCGACGCCTGCCGAGAGCGTGCGCACCGAGCCGGCCGTGCGGGATCGCTGGCTCGTGCTCGGGGTGCGGACCACGACGGAGGACAACCTCTATACCCGCCGAGTGTGGTTGCGCGGGAGAACATCCGGGCGCTGGGCGCTGCTGGTGGACCATCACTACGGCAGCCCCGCCTTCCCCAATGACACTCCGGCACCCGGGTTTCAGGTGGATGCGAGTGTGCACTTCTATCCGAGTGCCACGCCGTTGCGGGCCATGTGGGGTGCGCGTCATGAGGACATTCCCGAGCCGTTCACCACGATTCCGCTGCTCGCGGACGGCAGCGTCGCTTCGGCTCTGACACAGCAGGCCGCGGCGCTGGGAGCCGATCCCTTCCTGCGGTCGTGGCCGATGCTGCTGGCCGATGTCGTCCCGGTGCGGGGCGAAAACGGCTGGTACATCCGGGAAACCGACGGCACCGCGCTGCCGGTGTCGGTCGCCGAGGGGGAACCGTGGCGGCTGCTCGGGCTGTCGGGTGGGCATCCGCTCACCGTGATCGGCGAGTGGACGGTGGACGGGTTGGTGCCCGTGGCCGCTCTCGCGGCTGGAAACATGGTGGATGTCGGTGTGGCAGCGGGGAATCCGATACCGGTGCGGGGTGGCATCGAGGACGGGGCGAGCACCGAACTGGTGTCGGCGGCACTGGTGGGGACCGCGCGGCGGCAGGTCGATCCGGCGGGGCTGGCCGCACCGGTGGCGGCAGCGGCGGTGGGACTGGGCGAGGATTCGGCCGCCGTATTGCTGGAATCGGCTGCGCTGCAAGACTGTTTCGCACGCGGCGGGGTGATGCCGGCGACCACGGAGAATGGTGCGTCCGCGACCGACGACGAGCGGCCGTTGCTGCCCGCCGCCGCGGGGGCACGACTGGGCGACATGCTGCGCGACAACTCGCCGTTCCTGGACGAGTGGTTCCTGCTGGTCGGGCCGCGTGATTTCCGGGCCGCCGACGGGCTGGTCAGCTTCCTGCTGGAGCGGGCGAAAGCGCTTGCCCCGCATAGGGAACCGCTGTTGCGGCTGGCCGGTGCGCGGGGGCGGTGGCTGGCGGCGCAGCATCCGGGCTGGCGGTCGCTGGTGCGGGCGGCCGCCGAGGACGAGAACGTGTGGTCGCACGGCCGAGCCGGGGAGCGGCGCAGCTGGCTCACGCAGTTGCGGCATCGGGATCCGGCGGCCGCGCGAGCGGCACTGGCCGGGACCTGGGGCACGGAATCCGGGCCGGGCAAGGCGGAATTGCTGGCGGTACTGGCCGACGGGCTCTCGATCGAGGACGAGGCGTTGCTGGAGTCGGCGCTCGACGATCGGCGGGCCGAGGTGCGGCGGCTGGCGGCGGATCTGCTGGGGCGACTGCCGGATTCGGCCTTCGCGCAGCGCATGCGGGAGCGCGCCGGGGCGTGGCTGAGCTTCGGTCCGCATCTGACCCGTCCACAGTTGGTGACCACCGGGCCGGGTGTGCTCGATGACGCGGCCCGGCGCGACGGTGTCGGAGATTCCTTCGGGTACACCGCCTATCGCGCGGACGGCGCTCCGGATCTGGCGACCGAATGGCTGCACCGGGTGGTGGCGGGCACGCCGCTGTCGCATTGGGTGCGGGTGCTCGGTTCGCCGGAGGAGGCCGTGCGGGTGGCCATGGCGCAGAACGTGCGCGGGCCGATGTTCGCGGGCTGGACGGATGCGGCACTGGCGCAACGCGATCCGGAGTGGGCGGCGGCGCTGTTCGGGGCGGTGTCCGGTACGAACGCCCGCGACGCCGACACCGAGAAACTGCGCGAGCTGTTCGCGCTGCAGCCGGAAGACGCGCAGATCCGCCACCTGCGCGGCCTGGATTCCAGCTGGCTGGCCGAGATCGAATCCCTGTTGCGCGCCATGCCGCATCCGTGGCCCGGCCCGATGGCCGAGCACGTGCTGCGACTGCTGTTGGAGCGCGCGCAACTGTCCGCCGAGCGGCCCGGCGCGCCGAGCCTGGTGCCGGGCTCCTATCGGACGCTGTTCCGCGCGGCGTCCACCCACTTCCCCGTCGAGGTGGCCCCGGCGGTGGCCGCCATCGCCCGGCAATGCGCGGATGCCTACTGGGAGCAGGCTTTCGACCAGCTCTCCCATGACCTCATTGAACGCAAGACGATGCTCGAGGAGTTGCAGTGACCATGACTCAGGAACGGGACGCCCTGCTGCGCCCGCACGCCGAACAGGCCTTCGCCGACGAGTTGAAGGCGCTGGCCGCGGCCGACGATCGGCCGCGTCCGCCCTCCTGGAAGCTGTCGCCGTGGGCGGTGGTCACCTATCTGCTGGGTGGCACGCTGAGCGACGGGACCGTCATCACGCCCAAGTATGTGGGGCCGCGACGGCTGATGGAGGTCGCGGTCGCCACCCTGGCCACCGATCGCGCCCTGCTGCTGATCGGCGTGCCTGGTACCGCGAAAACTTGGGTGTCGGAACATCTTTCGGCTGCTGTCGCCGGGCATTCCACGCTGCTGGTGCAGGGCACGTCCGGCACCGCGGAGGAGGCGATTCGCTACGGCTGGAACTATGCCCGGCTGCTGGCCGAGGGGCCGAGCGAGGCGGCGCTGGTGCCCTCGCCGATCATGACCGCCATGAAGGCGGGGTCCATCGCGCGGCTCGAGGAGCTCACCCGTATTCCGTCGGATGTGCAGGACGCGCTGATCACGGTGCTGTCGGAGAAGACGCTGCCGGTGCCGGAACTGGGCATGGAGGTGCAGGCGGCCAAGGGCTTCAATGTGATCGCCACCGCCAATGATCGCGACCGGGGTGTCAACGAGCTGTCCTCCGCGCTGCGCCGCCGGTTCAATACCGTGGTGCTGCCGCTGCCGGCCGGGGAGGACGAGGAAGTCTCGATCGTCACCCGCCGCGTCGAACAGCTCGGCGTCGCACTGGAATTGCCGCCGGTGCCCGCCGCGGCCGAGGAGATCCGCCGTGTGGTGCGGGTGTTCCGCGAGTTGCGCTCGGGGATGACCGACGACGGGCGCACCAAGCTCAAGTCGCCGTCCGGCACGCTGTCGACAGCCGAGGCGATCTCGGTCATCACCAATGGCATCGCGCTGGCGGCGCACTTCGGCGACGGGGTGCTGCGGCCCACCGATATCGCGGGTGCGGTGCTGGGCGCGATCGTCAAGGATCCGGTCGCCGACCAGGTGGTGTGGACGGAGTACCTGGAGGCCGTGGTGCGGCAGCGGCCCGAGTGGGCCGACTTCTACCGGGCCTGCCGCGAGGTGCACGAATGACCGTCACTGCCGAGGCGGAGGTGGCCGCCGAGACCACGGCGGCGGCCGAGACCCGGGTATTCGGGATCCGCCATCACGGCCCCGGTTCGGCCCGCTCGCTGCGGCTGGCGCTGCAGCGGTTCCGGCCGGACGCCATTCTGATCGAGGGACCGGCCGATGCCGATCCGCTGGTCGGGTATCTGGCGGCCGAGGGGATGGAGCCGCCGGTCGCCCTGCTCGCCTACCAGCCCGACGTGCCCGCCAAGGCCGCGTTCTGGCCGTTCGCGGCCTTCTCCCCCGAGTGGGTGGCGATGCGGTACGCGACGGAAAACGGTGTGTCCGTGGGGTTCTGCGATCTGCCCGCGGCGGTCGCACTGGCCGTCGAGGACGAGCCGGGCGATCGGACCGATCCGCTGGGCATCCTGGCCGCGGCGGCCGGCTACGACGATGCCGAGCGCTGGTGGGATGCGATTGTCGAATCGTCCTCGGACGCCGATATTTTCGCGGCGGTCAACGAGGCCATGGGTGCGCTGCGCGAGCACGCCGAGACATCCGAATCCGTTGTCCCGGTGGAGGGGTCCGGGACAACGGAGACCGAGGAGCCGTTCTCGGTCGAGTCGGCACGGATCACCGTGGACGCGCACACGCTGCGACGCGAGGCGCAGATGCGGCAGATGATGCGGAAGTCCCTGAAGGACGGCGCGAAACGTCTGGCCGTGGTGTGCGGCGCGTGGCATGCGCCGGCGCTGGAGGGCAAGCTGGGTCCGGCGGCGGCCGACGCGCGGCTGCTCAAGGGCATGCCCAAGGCCAAGGCCACGCTGACCTGGGTGCCGTGGACACATTCACGGTTGGCGAGCTCGTCCGGGTACGGGGCCGGGGTCACCTCGCCCGGCTGGTATCACCATCTGTTCACCGAGACCGAGCAGCCGATCGTGCGCTGGCTGACGAAGGTGGCGGGGACGCTGCGGGCACACGATCTGCCGGTGTCGAGTGCGCACATCATCGAATCCGTGCGGCTGGCAGACACTCTCGCGACATTGCGGGGGCGGCCGCTGGCCGGGCTGTCGGAGGTCACCGAGGCCACCCGGGCGGTGTTGTGCGACGGGGACGAGACCATGCTGCGGCTGGTCAGCACCGAACTCGTGGTGGGCGAGGCGCTGGGGACGGTGCCCGACGGCACGCCGACGGTGCCGTTGGAGGCGGATCTGCGGGCGCAGATCAAGACGCTGCGGCTCAAGCAGCAGGCGCTCGAGAAGACCCTGGATCTGGATCTGCGCACCGATGGCGGGCTGGCGAGATCGCGGCTGCTGCACCGGCTTCGGCTGTTGGGGATCGGGTGGGGGCGGCTGACCGACAGTCAGGTGCGCAATACCGGCACCTTCCGGGAGACGTGGACGCTGCGGTGGCGGCCGGAGCTGTCGATCTCGATCGTCGAGGCGTCGCGCTGGGGGACGACCTTGCGGTCGGCGGCCGAGGCGAAGATTCTCGAGCTCGCCGCGGACGCTGATGCCACAGTCGGCAAGGTGGCCAATGCGCTCGAAGAAGCATTGCTGGCCGATCTCGGCGGGGCCACCGACGGGCTGATCGCGCGACTGGAATCGGTTGCGGCACTGGATCATGACGTGACGCATCTGATGTCCGCGCTACCCGGGCTGCTCCGCATCGCGCGATACGGTGACGTGCGCGGCACCGACAGTGCCGCGCTGACCCGGGTGGCCGACAGTCTGCTGATCCGTAGTTGCGCCGGATTGCCCGGTGCGGTCACCGGTTTGGACAATGACGCGGCGGCAGCCCTGCGGGCGCAGCTCGATGCGGTGCATCTGGCGTTGTCCGCGCGCGACAACGAATGGGCCACGGGGACTTGGCTGTCCACCTTGGCCACGCTCGCCGATCGGGACGATGTGAACGGTGGGATCGTGGGGCGGGCGGTGCGGCTGCTCTGCGATGCCGAGCGCATCGACGGCGTGGAATCGGGGCGGCGACTGTCGGCGGCCTTGTCGGTCGGTCGCACGGCGCCCGACAAGGCGGCCTGGATCGACGGGTTCCTGGGCGGGCGCGGGCTGTTGCTGGTGCACGATCGGAACCTGTTGGCGCTCATCGACGAATGGTTGTGCGGACTGGACGAGGCACAGTTCGTGGCGACGCTGCCGCTGTTGCGGCGGACGTTCGGGGCGTTCGAGTCCGGGGAGCGGCAAGCCATCGGGCAGGCGGTGCGGCATGGGGCGCCGGCGAGTGCGAGCGCCCGGCACACCGATTACGACACCAATCGCGGCACGCAGGCTCTCACCGCCGCGCTCGAGATTCTGGGGGTTTCGGCATGAATGACGTTGATGAGAGCCAGGCCCGACGCTGGCGGCTGGTGCTCGGCAGCGCGGGTGAGGCCGGGCTCGGCGGGGGCGGGCTCGGCAATGCCGACGATCAGGCCATGGATCGGGCGCTCGGCGCGCTCTACGACTCCGGCGGGCCGGGCGGGTCCGGGCGGCGCTCGGGCGGGCTCGGTGGGTCCGCGCCGCAGGTGTCGCGGTGGCTCGGCGATATTCGGCACTATTTCCCGTCGACGGTGGTGGAGGTGATGCAGCGCGACGCGGTGGAGCGGCTCAACCTCACCGAACTGCTGCTCGAGCCCGAATTGCTGGAGGCGGTCGAGCCGGATGTGCACCTGGTCGGCACGCTGCTGAGCCTCAATCGGGTGATGCCCGAGACCACCAAGGCCACCGCCCGCATGGTGGTGGAGAAGGTGGTCAAGGAGATCGAGCGGCGGATCGCGGCGCAGACGGTGGCGGCGGTGGGCGGGGCGTTGAACCGGGCGGCCCGGGTGTCGCGGCCCAAGCTGCGAGATATCGACTGGGACCGGACGATTCGCAAGAATCTGGCGAACTACCTGCCGGAGCATCGGACGGTGGTGCCGGAGCGGCTGGTCGGGTACGGGCGCAAGGCGCAGGCGGTCAAACGCGATGTGGTGCTGGCGATCGACCAGTCCGGATCTATGGCGTCCAGCGTGGTTTACGCGTCGGTGTTCGGGGCGGTGCTGGCGTCCATGCGGTCGCTGCGCACCTCGCTGGTCGTATTCGACACCGCCGTCGTGGATCTCACCGAGAAGCTGACCGATCCGGTGGAGGTGCTCTTCGGCACACAGCTGGGCGGCGGCACCGATATCAACCGCGCCATCGCCTATTCGCAGTCGCTGATCACGCGCCCGGCCGACTCGCTGTTCGTGCTGATCTCGGATCTGTACGAGGGTGGGGTCCGCGCGGAGATGTTGCGGCGCATCCGGTCGATGAAGGAGGCGGGCGTGCAGGTGGTGGTGCTGCTGGCGCTGTCCGACGACGGTGCGCCGGCCTACGACCGCGACAACGCGGCCGCGTTGACCGCGCTGGGTGTGCCCGCCTTCGCCTGCACCCCGGACCGATTCCCCGACCTGCTGGCGGTGGCACTCGATCGCGGTGACGTGCAGGCTTGGGCACATCGCAACGCAGGTTAACGCCAAGTCAGCGACAATTGAGCGTCGGCCAACGCTGATAGGCTGCCAGCGGATTTGGTCTCGTGGCAGATTTGGTTTCGGGAAGCGGGTGCACGATTTTGCGCTCTGGTGATGTGTTCGCCGGTTACGTCATCGAACGCGAGCTCGGCCGGGGTGGCATGGGCTCGGTTTACCTGGCCAAGCATCCGCGCTTGCCGCGGATGACGGCGCTCAAGCTGCTGAATCAGGAGATGTTCTCCGACGACGAGATTCGCGCCCGCTTCATCCGCGAGGCGGATCTCGTCGCCCGGCTCGATCACCCGAATATCGTCACCGTGTACGACCGTGGTGACGAGGGTGAGCAGCTGTGGATCTCCATGCAGTTCATCGACGGCGTGAACGCCTCCTCGATCAGCCCGGGTTCGCTGCCGCCGCTGCGGGCGGTCCAGATCATCGCCGAGACCGCGAAGGCGCTCGATTACGCGCACGGCCTCAATGTGCTGCACCGGGATGTGAAGCCCGCCAATATCCTGCTGGCCCGCGCCTCCTCCAAGACCGGTTCCGGCGAGCGGGTCTACCTGACCGACTTCGGCATCGCCCGCCTGCGCGACGACACCGGCCACCTCACCCAGACCGGCACGGTGACCGCCACCCTCGCCTACGCCTCCCCCGAACAGCTCACCGGCGCGACCCTCGACGGCCGCTCCGACCAGTACTCGCTGGCCTGCACCCTGTTCCAATTGCTCACCGGCGTAGTCCCGTTCGAGGGCACCAGCCCCGCCGCCGTGATCCGCGGCCACCTGCAGCAGCCGCCGCCCCCGGCCAGCCCGCGCCGCCAGGCCCTCCCGCCCAGCATCGACGCGGTCCTGTCCAAGGCGCTGGCCAAGCGCCCCGCAGACCGCTTCCGCTCCTGCGTCGAATTCGCCAGTGCTGCCGAGCGCGCCCTGTCGGCCCCGGTCACTCCCCCGCGCCCGCCGACGCCCGCGCATCCGCAGCCGGTCGTCGCCCCGCGTCCGCCCACCCCGATCCGCCCGCAGCCGGTGATCCAGCAGCCCACCCCGTCGACCCCGCGCCCCCAGGTCGGCCCGGCTTTCCAGAACCAGGCACCCGCCCCGACCTTCCCCACCCCACCGCGGCCCGGTCCCTCCTACCCGAACCAGCCGGTGTCGACCCCGGCCTACCCGAATCAGCCCGCCCCCCAGACCTTCTCCAGCCAGCCGTCCAACTACACCCCGCCGCCGAACTACCCGCCGCGCACCGCCCCACCACCCACTTACACTCCCCCGCAAAAGAATTCGAACACGACCGCCTGGCTGATCGCAGCTATCGTCGCGGTCCTGATCGTCGTCATCATCGTGATCGCGGTCATCGTCAAGAGCAGCAAGTCCAAGGCCGACGCCCCGCAGTTCCCGGACTCGGTCGTCACCCTGGCCCTGCCTGCCACCGAGTTCTAGCGAATTTCCTCAGAGCTTCCTTAGAGGACGCTGACCATGGGATTAAGACAGTGCGTCTTAAATGGTAGGGGTGAATTTCAGACGTAAGACTCAGATTTTTGTTGGGCTCGGTGTGGCGGCGGCGGTGGCGGGGCAGATGGCACCGGCGTGGGCGGAGAACGACCAGGTACCGGTCAATCCGTATATGTCCTCGGGGTCGGTCAGCAATGCGCACGATGACTCGTACATGAGTAATTCGGTGGCGCATGCGGGGCCGCGGAGCGGGGATCTCGATGTGCGGCAGGTTTATATGGGGAAGCCGGAGTCGCCGATCGGGGCGTGTATGACGACCATGTTCGACAGTAAGGGGAACATGTTCGCCGAATGTGCTGGGCCGCAGCGGGCCTGGCTGGTGTGGATGGATCCGCACACGCTGGCGACGAAGGCGGTGTACGACCTGCCGAACGGGCCGGTGCCCGCCGTGTCGTACGTGTACATCGACAATCAGGATCGGATCGTGGCGGCGACGGCCAACCGGACGGTCGAGGTCATCGAGGCGGTGCCGGGGCCGCAGCCGGGGTTGCGCAAGGTGCGCGACTACGACCTGAGCAGCGTGCTCGCGCCCACCGACAAGATCGTCGGGGTGATGCCCGACTGGAGTGGGCGGATCTGGTTCGCCACCATGGGAAAGGGGAATCTCGCGGGCACCCAGGTGGGTAGCCAGGATGCCGTGGTCGGCACCATCGACCCGAATTCCGGTGCGGTGCAGGCGACAACGCTGCAGGGCGAGGCGGTCGGCAACTCCCTGGCGGCCGACGAGACCCAGGGCGTGTACCTCGCCACGGACAAGGCCATGTACCGGTTCCAGGCGGATGCCGCAGGCGCGCCGTCGATTTCGTGGCGGCAGGGCTACGAGAATGTCGGCGTGCGCAAGCCGGGCCAGCAGAGCACCGGCACCGGAACCACGCCCGCGGTGATCGGCAGCGGATATGTCGCCATCACCGACAATGCGGATCCGATGAATGTGATGGTCTACCGGCGGGATACGGGCGCGCAGGTGTGCAAGCAGCCCGTGTTCGACGCGCCCTCGGACCTGCTGCCCGCAGGTGCGCCGGTGCGGTACGCGAGCGCGACGGAGAACTCGCTGGTGTCGGTGGACAACGGGTTGATCGTCGAGAACAACTACGGCACCCAGCTCGCGGTCGACGGCGGTAGCAAGGACAGCCGGTCCGGGGTCGCGCGCATCGACATCGCGCCCGACGGGAGCGGGTGCAGCGTGGCATGGACCAACGACGCCTCGGTGCCCTCGGTGGTCTCCAAGCATTCCTACGCGACCGGGCTGCTCTACACCTACACCCGCGAAGGTGACCCGGTCGGGCTGGGTACCTGGTACTTCACCGCCATCGACGCGGCCACCGGGAAGACGGTGTTCAAGACCAAGACCGGCACCGGACCCGGCTTCGACAGCACCTACTCGGCCATGACCATCGGACCCGACGGGTCCGCGTACGTCGGCACCGACACCGGGCTGCTCGGGGTGTTCCCCCGCTAGGTCATTCCGGCCGGTCGAGCAGGACCGTGCCCATGGCGATCAGGTCGGCGGCCGTCCGGTGGATGCCCGCCACCCCCTGCCCCTCGCCGCGATCGTGCAGGGTCTCGAGATGCGCGAAGGCGCGGGCGGCGAGCACCACGAACAGCGACAGGCGCTGCCGGATGAGCGCCGGATCATGATCCGGCAGGGCCTGCTGCAGCAGCGGTCCGGCCTGCAGCGCACCGACGAAGTGCGCTGCCCAGCGGGCCTCGATCAGCCCGAGGCTCAGGTCGTTGATCATGCGGTCGGTGAAGCGGGCGATCCAGCTGGGATAGCCTGCGGCCGCGAGGGTTTCGGCGGCGGGCAGGATCAGGGCGGTCAGGATCTCCTCGACGGTGACGGTCGCGGGATCCAGCTCGGCGAGCATCTCGCGGCGGCGCGGCTCGCCCCGCTCCGAACGGGTGGTGAGGATCGCCTCCAGCAGCCCGTCCTTGGTGCCGAAGTGGTACTGGGCCGCGGAGTTGTTGCGCTGCCCGGCGACCACGCCAACCTGCCGCAACGACAGCGCGGCGAACCCGTGCTGTGCCACGAGCTGTTCCGCGGCGGCGATCAACAGTAGGCGGGCGTCTGCACTCATCCCGTCACTGTAGAGGGAGCCGGATCACGGCTTTCCGACGGTGAATCCGGGGTGCTGCCGGGCCGCCTCGCGGGCGGGTTCGAGCAGGTGGTCGGGGCCGTGCAGGGTCCAGATCACCGTGGTAGCGGCGACCGGATAGTTGTCGAACTGCTTCCAGATCTCGTCTTCGGTTGCGACGGTGAGGGATTCGCGGACGATCGGAGAAGTGTCGACGGCATGCGAGGTGAGGGTGCCGCCGAGGCGCAGTTCGAGGTAGCCGCGGGGACCGGTTTCGGACTTGCGGGCCGGATGCGGGCTGCCAGCGTATGCCGCGGTCCCGATCCAGGTGCGCTGGTGAATGTGGCCGAGTGCCCAGTAGTCGTAGCCGCGGGCGTCGAGGACGGCGGAAGTGGTGGGGGCGCAGGGCCGTCGGCTGCGCTCGCCCGTGAGGCTGGTGTGCAGGATCCCGATGTTGGTGACGTCGGGCAGCGGTGCGGGATAGTCGGCGGCGAGGTCGCGGTGCTCGTCGCGGGCGGCGATGGAGCGGGCGTGCAGGGCGATGCCGAGCTCGGGCCACCGGTGGGTGCCTGGCGCGCCGGCGGGCGCGATCCAGCAGCCGGGTGGCGGCCGGAGCTGCTGCGGCAGTGGCGATTCCGCGTCGTGATTACCCCAGGCCAGCGCCACCGGGACGCCCGCGTCGTGCAGGTCGTCCAGGGCGCGCTGGGCGGCGGCGAGGGTGCGCGGGTCGGCCTCGTGACGGTCGAACAGGTCACCGGCGATGAGCACGCCGTCATAGCGTTCGGCCAGAATCCGTTGCAGCAGTGCGTCGAAGGCGTCGTAGGCCGTCTGCACCGGGTCGATGACCGGGCAGCCGGGGTACTCCGGTAGTGCGCGCAGGCGGGCGCCCAGGTGGATGTCGGCGAGATGAGCCAGCCGGATCATCGGCCCACCCGATCGGTCACCCGGTGCCGCCACCATTCCAGCACCACCAGGACCGCGGTGGAGCTGAGCACCCCGATCACGGTCATGGCCATGGCCTCCGCTCGATGCCCCTGATCGAACTGCCCGAGGATCCACGGCGACAGCAGTGGCAGCGAGGACGGGCGGATCATCGAGGAGGCCACCACCTCACGCACCCCGAGCAGGAAGGCCAGCAGCCAGCCCGCCACCAGCCCGGGCATGAGCAGCGGAATCGTGATGCGACGCAGGATCTGCCAGGTACTCGCGCCCGCGGCGGCGGCCGCCTCCAGCAGGGTGTCGTCGATGGCGGCGTAGGCGGTCTTCACCTGCTGGAGAGCCATCGGCAGGGTGATGACGACGTAGGCGAGCACCACCATGCCACGCGTGTTGTACGGCGTGACCGGCAGCCAGGGGGCGTTCCAGAGGAAGATGAAGCCGATGACCAGCACGATCGTCGGGACGGTATCGGGAGCCACCCCGAGCAGGTCGACGGTGCGGCGGAGGCCGGAGCTGTTGCGCGCCTCGGGATCCCGGCCGCGCCGAATGATCACCAGGGCGCAGGCGACGGCCAGCACGGTGGTCACGGTCGCGGCGAGCAGCGCCAGTTCGACACTGTTCTGCAGCGCTTCCAGGCCACGGCCGGGACGCAGCACCTTCGTGAAGTAATCGAAGGTGAGATTGTCCGGGGTCGGCGGCTTCGAGCGCAGAATCGTCATGGCCCCCAAGATGATCGAGATGTAGGGGACGACGACCGAGACGAGCAGCACGAGCGCGGGCCACAGGATCGCCAGGCGGGTCCAGCCGCCGGTAAGTCCGGCTCGCCTGGTAGCGCGGCCGCCGAAAGACACTTCGCGGCGGCTCACCCACTGCTGCAGACCCCACACCGTCATCCCCATGGCCAGCAGCAGGGTCGAAAATGCCGCGGCCCGAGGGAAATTCAGCGGATCGATGGTGACATTGCCGTAGATCTCCGACACCAGCACCGGGAACCCGATCCGGTTGCCGAGCGTGACCGGCGTACCGAATTCGCCTGCGGCCCGGATGAACACGATCAGCGCGCCGAGCGCGTAGGTCGGGGTGAGCAGCGGGGCGACGATCAAACGCAGCCGCTGCCCGGCCGAGGCGCCGGCCACCGCGGCCATCTCGTCGGCGCTGGCGGGAATGGTGTCGAGCCGGTTGCGCAGCAACAGGTACAGGAACGTGAAGATCTCGCACGCCATGATGGCGGCCATGCCGAACGGGGTCTCCACTATGTCGCGCAGCACCGTGCCGAACGGGCCCAGCCAGCGTTCGGCCAGACCGTTGACGCGGGTGAAGTCCAGCCAAGCCATGGCGGCCACGTACGGCGGCGTCAGGAACGGCACCATGACGGCGATATCGATCCAGCGGTGCCGCCGCAGCGGTGTCCAGGACATCAGGAACGCGAGCGGTGCGGCCATCACGGTGGCGATGACCACGACCAGGATGCCCAGCCACACGGTGTTGCCGAGAATGCGGAGATTCGCGGGCCTCGTGAGTTGGCCCAGGGCCGACGGGCTGCCGTCGTAGCCCGTCACCGAGCGGATCAGCACGGCTACCAGGGGCGCGGCCACGCCGATCAGCAGCAGCGCCAGCAGGGCATAGGCGCCGCCACCCTGACGCGGGCGGCGGGCCTTTGCGGGCTGGTTCGGCACTGCCGGCTTGTCGAGCTCCAGGCTCACGCCGCGCCCAGGTAGCGCTTGGTGAATTCGGCGAGTACGTCGGAGCCGCTGGACTTGACCTGGTCCCAGGTGAAGGCGAGCTGCTTGACGTCCTCGAACTTGCGGGTCCCGTCGGCGACGGCCACCTCCGGGCGGGCCGGAATCATCTTGTGCGCGGCCGAGATCTGCTGACCCTGCTGGGCGAACATGAAGTCCAGGAACGCCTTCGCGGCGACGGGGTTCTTGGAGTCCTTCAGAATGAAGACCGGGCGCGGCGTGACGGTGGTGCCCGAGGCCGGCGAGATCACCTGCAGCGGTTCGCCCTTGGCGATGGCGTCGTAGGCGGAGTAGTCGACGCCGCCCAGCACCACGGCATGCGAACCGGCGGTGACATCGTCGAGCGCCGGGCCGTTCGCGCCGTGCACCGACATGCCGTTGGCGAAGAGCTTGTCGAACAGCTCCCAGGTCTTGTCCTTGCCCCAGGCCGCGGTCATGGCGGCGATCAGGTCACGCGCGGTGCCGGATTCGCGGGGGTCGGGCATGACGACCTTGCCCTTGTAGTCGGGCCCGGTCAGATCGGCCCAGTCCTGCGGCTTCACCGAGATCGCCTTGGTGTTGACGACCAGGGTCAGCGCGGAACCGTCGCGACCGGTGAACAGATCGCCCTTCCCGGCCCAGCCGTCGCGGATCTTGTCGGACTCGGCCGGGCGGTAAGCCAGGGCGCGGCCGTCGGCGGCGTACTTGGCGGCGGGCGTCCAGGAGGCCAGGTAGGCGATGTCGGCCTGCGGATTCGCCCATTCCGCATCGAGTTTCGCGGTGACCTTGCCGGTCTCACCGGCGAACACGTGGACCTTCACCCCGGATGCCTTGGTGAACGCGGACACCAGGTCGTCGGTGAGTTCCTGCGGGTTGGCCGAGTACAGGGTCAGCTCACCGGAGAGGCCCGCGGGGGCGGTCCAGGTGCTCGACACCTGGGCCTTCGAGCTGTCATCGGTGGCCGAGCCACACCCGGCGAGGACGAGAGCGGAAGCGAGCGCACCGGCGGCGAAAGCGCGGCGGGACAGAGTCATTTCGGGGGTTCCTCTCGAAAAGGCTTGATAGAAGCAAAGTTCAGGCGGCGGGCGTGAAGACGTCGTCCGCGCGCAACGCGAGTCGCAGTTCGGCGCCGATGGCGTGGGCGCGCCGGTCCGGCACGGTCCAGAGCCGGTCGACCCCGGCGATCTCGCAGTGCAGGTGATAGGCGCCGCCGGTGAACACGAGTGAACGGACCGTCCCCGACACGGTCAGCTCCTCGGGCCCGGCGGGCGAATCACCCAGGACGCGAACGAATTCGGCCCGCACCCCGCCGCCGTCGGGCAGCGGGTTGAAGGTGCCGACGAACTCGGCGACGAACAGATCGGCGGGCCGGTGGTAGAGCTCCTCCGGGCTGCCGTGCTGCAGGATGCGGCCCGCCCGCATCACCACGATGCGATCGGACAGGCTCATGGCCTCGGCCTGATCGTGGGTGACGAAGACGGTGGTCACGCCGAGTTCGGTGGTGAGCGCGCGGATTTCGGTGCGCAGCTGCTCGCGCAGCGCCGCGTCGAGCGCGGAGAGCGGTTCGTCCATCAGCAGCAGGCTCGGCCGGGCCACCAGCGCGCGGGCGATGGCGACGCGCTGCTGCTGGCCGCCGGAGAGCTGATGCGGCATCTTCGCCGCGGCCCCCGCCAGATCGACGCGGGCCAGCGCCTCACCCACCCGGCGGTCGGTCTCGGCACGGTCGATCCCGGTAACCCGCAGCGGGAAGCCGACATTCGCAGCCACGGTCAGGTGCGGCCACAGCGCCAGGTCCTGGAACACCATGCCCAGGCCCCGGCGGCGCGGCGGCACGAACACGCCCCGCTCGACATCGCAGACCACATCGTCACCGAAGCTGATCTGCCCCTGCAGCGGCCGATCCAGCCCGGCCAGCAGGCGCAGCAGCGTCGACTTCCCGCAGCCGGACGGACCCAGCACGGACAGGAATTCACCCGGCTCGATCACCAGATCGGTAGGCAGCAAACCGCTTCCGTCGGGATAGGTACGGGTCAGATTCGCCAGGACAACGCGTGTCCCGATTCCCGTCCCAGCCACAGCAAACATGGCGGCTGACAATATGCAGCGATTCTGTCCGATTCGGGCGTCCCGGGTGAACGTTCGGTGACAACTCGACCGTTCACCCGGGTCCGCCTCACAGATCCGCGATGGCCGCCAGCGGTGGTGTCCGGGCCGCACGGATCGCGGGCCACAGCGCGGCCAGCACGCCGACCACGCCGGAAGCCAGCAGCATCAGCACGATCTGGCTCCACGGCACCGCGATGGTCGCGATGCCGAACTCGGCGAGGGTCTTCAGGAAGCCGACGCCCAGGCCGATACCCAGCACCACACCCACCACCGCGCCGTACACGGCGATCAGCATGGACTCCAGATAGATGCTGCGCCGCACCTGCGGACGCTGCATGCCCACCGCGCGCAGCATGCCGATCTCCCGGCGGCGCTCCACCACCGACAGCGCGAGAGTGTTCACGATGCCGAGGATGGCGATGATGACGGCCAGCGCCAGCAGCGCGTAGAGCACCGCGAGCAGGGTGTCGATCTGCTTGCCCTGCGCGCCCTTGAAGTCGTTGCGGTCCTCCACCTGCACGATGGCGAACGGGTCGACGGCCTTCTCCAGGTTGGTGCGCATGGTGGTCAGATTCGCGCCCGGATCCGCCTTCAAGGCCACCAGGAAGCTGCTCTGGAAGTTGGGCGGAACGGCCTTCTCGTACAGGTTCATCGGCCCGACCAGCGCACCCAGCAGCGTCGTGTCCTTGTACACGCCGACGACATTGACCTTGTACTTCTTGAAGTCCACGGTGTCGACGTTGACGCTGTCGCCGACCTTCCAGTTGTGATCGGAGGCAAAGGTTTCCGACACCATGACGTCGTCGTCGCCGAGCTTGTCGGTGCCCTGCTGCACGTGATAGTTGAGGACCGAACTCATCGGCCCCTCGGGCACGGTCCCGATCACCTGCTTGCCGTCGACCTTGAGCGCGATGCCGTGGAAGGCCACCACGTCCTGCACCTGCGGCACGTTCTTGACGGCGGCGGTGGCGGCCAGCGGCACGCTGATGATGCCGCCCGGCGGACCGGCCAGCATGTAGTCGGCCTTCACGCCCTTGTCGACCAGGTCGCCGATGCTGGCCTTGGCCGACGCACCGAGCATGGCGATGGCCGAGACCAGCAGCAGACCCAGGGTGAGCGCGAACGCCGTCGCCGCCGTGCGATTCGGATTGCGGATCGCATTGCTGCGCGCCATCTTTCCGGTCGTCCCGAAGGGCCGCACCAGCACGCCCAGCACCGTCAGCACCGGCTTGGACAGGGCGGGCGAGACCAGCAGCACCGCGAGAATCAGGGCCAGCGCGCCGAATCCGACCGTGCGGGCGGCATCACCGCCACTGCCCTGCGCACCGACCACCGCCAGCACCACACCGGCAATGCCCAGCAGCACACCGAATCCGGGCCGCAGCCAGCGCGAGCTGAGTACGGCCTGCGCGCCCTCGGCGGCACCCGTGAGCTTCGCCTTGCGCAGCGTTGCGACCAGCCGCTGAGCGGGCGCACCCAGACGCCGGGCACCTGTGCTCGGCGCGGACGCCTCACGCATGGCCTCGACCGGCGGCGTGGTCGCGGCGCGACGGGCGGGAGCCCACGCGCTGACCATCGTCACCACCACGCCGATCGCCAGCGCGATCACGACCGTGCGCGGCTCCACCGACATGTGCCCGGCGGGCAGGCCGACATTGAAGGCCTTGAGCGCCGACGAGATTCCGAAGGCCAGACCGATACCGCAGAGCAGACCGATCGCACTGCCGATCAATCCGATCAGGGCCGCCTCCGACACCACCGACCAGCCGACCTGACGGCTGCTCGCACCGACCGCGCGCAGCAGCGCGAGTTCCCGCAGCCGCTGCGTCACCAGCATCGAGAAGGTGTTGTAGATGATGAACGTGCCGACCAGCACCGCGATCGCGCCGAAGGCCAGCAGGAAGTAGTTGAGGAACTTGAGCCGATCCGCGATCTGCGCCTTCAGATCCGCGCGGACCTGATCGCCGTTCTGCACCTTGTCGTCCGGATACGCCTTCGCGATCTCGTCGCGCAAAGCGTTCGCGCTCACCCCGGATTGCGCGGCCACATCGACGTAGGCGACATGCTTGCCGTCGGTGAACAGCTCACGCGCCTGATCGGAGTCGAACAGCAGGTTGATGAATCCGCCGGTGTCGGAGGCCAGATCGAAGATGCCGGTCACCGTGACATCGATATTGCCCTTGGACGGGATCAGCACCTTGGTCTTGTCGCCCACATGCAATCCGGCCCGGTTCGCGCCGCCCTGATTGATGGCGATATCACCGGGCGCGGTCGGGGCCACGCCGTCGAGGAACTTGGTCGGCACGCCGACCGCCTTGTCCGGCGGCAGATACGAATTGCCGACCGTGGGCGCGCCGCCGACCTGGACCGCCTTGCCGTCCGGCTTCAGCAGCACCACCGGGCCGTAGGTGGCCGGGGCGACCGCGCGCACCCCGGGCAGCGCCGCGATCTTGTCGACGTCCGCATACGGAATACCGACCGACTGCTGATACGGATTGTCCAGGGACTGGCCCTCTTTGGGCTGCACCCGCACATCCACACCGGCCGCCTGACCGGCGAAGATATCGTCGAACGCGCGCTGCAGGGTGTCGGTGAACATGTAGGTGCCCGCGACGAACGCGGTACCCAGCACCACCGACAGCACGGTCAGGAACAACCGCACCTTGTGCGCGGCGAGATTGCGCAAGGCGACCTTGCGCATCGGATTCGCAGCCATCAGAGCGTCTCCAGCGACTTCATCTTGTCGAGCACGGATTCCGCTGTGGGCTCCCGCAATTCGTCGACGATCTGACCGTCGGCGAGGAACACGACCCGGTCGGCGTAGGAGGCCGCGCGCGGATCGTGGGTCACGATCACCACCGTCTGACCGAATTCGTTGACCGCGGCGCGCAGGATGCTCAGCACCTCGCCCGAGGAATGCGAATCCAGGTTGCCGGTCGGCTCGTCACCGAAGATGATGTCCGGCTTGCCCGCCAGCGCGCGGGCACACGCCACGCGCTGCTGCTGACCACCCGACAGCTCGCTGGGCCGGTGCGTGAGGCGATCGTTGAGGCCCAGCCGCTTGGTCACGGTGGAGAGCCACTCCTCGTCGGGCTTGCGGCCCGCGATATCCAGCGGCAGCGTGATGTTCTCCAGCGCGGTCAGCGTGGGTACCAGGTTGAAGGCCTGGAAGACGAAGCCGATGCGATCGCGGCGCAGCGCGGTCATCTGCTTGTCGGAGAGCCTGGTGAGATCCGTCTCACCGATGTGCACTGTGCCCCCGGTGGCCGCGTCCAGGCCGGCCAGGCAGTGCATGAGCGTCGACTTGCCGGAGCCCGAGGGACCCATGATCGCCGTGAACTCGCCCTTCGCGAACTCGGCCGTCACCCCGTCCAGCGCGCGGACCTGCATATCGCCCGATCCGTAAAGCTTCACCAAGTCGGTCGCCCGAGCGGCGACCGCGGCCGCACCCGGTTCGAGAGTGACGGGATCCGAGACGTTCGAAGTCATGATGTCCAGTGTGTCGAGGTTCGAGGATGGATGCCATCCGGGATGTCCCGGATGGGTGCGTCCTCACAGACTCCACACAATTTCCAGCGGCTACCAGCCCTCAATTGATGGGGGCGGCCTTCCACCACTGCAACAGTTGATCATCGGTGGTGAGCAGGGCCGTGCTGTACATCAGGAAGGCATGCTTGGACTGTTTGTCCTGCTTGTCCTGACCCTGGTGGAACTCGGTCACCAGCCGCGGGCGCAGCAGCGTACTGCCGTTGAGCTGGTAGTTCGTGTAGCGAGTGCCGTGCAACCGGATGTCCGAGCGATTGGCGGACAGCGCGTTGAGCGCCTCGTCGGCGTCGGCCACCGAGCGGTACATCACGAACCGGAAGGCCGGATGGCCCACGCTGCCCGCACAATCCCAGGCCACGGCCCAATTGCCGAGGTCGGGATCGCCCGCGCCGGTATCGGGCGGGGGCGCGGAGTGCTGGTAGGTGGTGCAGGCCGCGCCCTGGTAACCGGTGCCGGAATTCGAGTCCGAGGTGGGATCCGAGGACGGCAGCATCTGCGGGAAACGCTCGGAGAGCACCGCCGCGTCGGCTCCGGAATGCTCGGGCAGTCCGGCCGCGGGATCGGTGGTCTCGGTCACTGTGGGATCGGGATCGTCGGTGGGCGGCAGCGGCGCGGCCGTGGTGGCCGGGGAGTTCGAGCTCCCGTTCTCGTCGAGAATGGCCACGATGCCGCCGATCACCGCCACCGCCAGCGCCATGACCAGGACAACGGTCAGCAGGCAGCCGCGCAGGCGCTTCTTCTTGCGGGGGCGCGGCGGCGGGACCGGACGGGCCGTCGGACGCGGGGCGCTCACGGTCGGCGCCGGAGCCTGCCGGGTGTAGGCGGCGGTGGCCGGTCTCGTGCTCGGGGGCGGCGGGAGCGGCGCGGCCGGCGCGGAAACCGGTGCGGCGAAAGGCGAATGCGGGATGACCCGGGTCGTCGCCGCCGGATTCTCCAGCGCCTGCCGGGCCGCATTCGCGAAGTCCGTGCACGAATCGAACCGGCCATCAGGATATTTGGCCAGGGCACGGGCCAGCACCGCGTCCAGCGACTGCGGCAGGCCGGGCCGCAGCGTACTCACCGGCGGCACCGGCTGATTCAGGTGGCCGTGGATGATGCCCACCGGATGCTCGGCATTGAACGGCACGTCGCCGGTGAGCAGCCGGAACATGGTGCAGGCCAGCGAATACTGGTCCGAGCGCGCGTCCAGCGGTTGACCCGAGAGCTGCTCCGGGGAGGCGAAGGCCAGCGTCGCGGTGAACGAACCGGTCTGGGTGAGCTTGGTGGCGTCGTCCCGCAGACGGGCAATGCCGAAGTCCGCCAGGAACACCCGCTCCTCGCCGTCCGCGTACTCCAGCAGAATGTTGGCGGGCTTCACATCCCGGTGCAGCACGCCGCGGCGATGCGCGAAATCCAGCGCCTTCGCGGTCTCGGCGATGATCCGGATGGCTTGGCGCGGAGCCAGTTTCGCCGCCTCCAGCTGCGCGGCATCGGGACCGTCGATGTAGCGCATGGCGATCCATGGCTGATCGCCGTCGATGCCGCGGTCGTAGACCGGCACGATATTCGGATGTTCGAGCTGCGCCACCAGATCCGCCTCGCGCTCGAAGCGTCGCCGCACCTCGATATCGCCGAACGCGTCCCGGCTGAGCAGTTTCAGCGCGATCAGTCGAGGTAGTCGGGGGTGCCGCGCGAGATACACCGATCCCATTCCGCCGCGGCCGAGTTCGCGTTCGATCTCGTAACCGGCGAACGTTTCTCCGCTTCGCAGCACAAAGACCCTTTCAACCGACTCCTTCGGTTCGCGACCCTACGTGCCCGGCGCGGGGCTGTCATATGCCCAGGTCAACCTCAGCTGAGCGGTGCGTTCTTCCACCACTGCAGCACGGTGTCCATGCTGTCGGAGAGACCGTCGGTGTACATGAGGTACTGGGCGTGATCGCCGGTGAACGCGGTGACCACGCGGGGGTGGTCGTCATCGGTGAACTGATAGTTGGCGTAGGACTTGCCGCCATTGGTGGCCTGCGCCTTGGTGGCCGACAGCCCGCTCACCACCGTCTGGGCGGCGTCGGCGGAGGAGTAGCCGAAGATCCGGTAGAAGGGATCGGAATTGTTGTTGCCGCCGTAGCAGCGCCACTGCACGGCGTACTGGCCGAAGTCCGGCGTGCCGTCGGTGGCATCGGAGGCCACCAGGGAATCGGCCACCCAGCAGGTGGCGCCGTTGAAGCCCTTGCCGCCGGTCTTGCTGGCGGGCAACAACTTCGGGAAGGCCTGCGCCGCGGTGGACCAGTCGACCTGCTTGTCCGCGGCCGGAGCCACCGCCGCGGAGGTCTGATCGGCGGCCTTGGCGGGGCTGGACTTGCTGTTACCCGCGGCCGCCACCACCGCGACCACCACGATGATCAGCACCACCACGGCGGCGATGATGCCGATGATCAAGCCCGTATTGGACTTCTGCGGCGCGGAGCGATGCGTCCCGGTCGGCGCGACCGGCGGACGCTGCGGCTGACCCGGAGCCTGGTAGGCGTAGGACGGCGGCTGGGTGTACTGGTTGGTGGCGCGCGCGGTGTAGTTACCGGTCACCGGCTTGGGCGGCGCGGGATGGTGCTGCATCGGCGGCTGGGTCATCGGCGGCTGGGTCATCGGCGCGGGCGTCGGATTGACCTGTGTCGGCGTGGGATACGGCGTGGCCGGGCCGGTCTGCGGATGCGGCATCGCGCCACCGGTGTACATCGGCATGCCGGTCGGCAGCTGGCCGCCGGTCATCGGCTGCGGCATCACCGGCATCGGCGGGGCGGTCCGGCCGACCAGCGGCATGGCGGGCGCGCTCGGCTGCGCGAGCGCACGGCGGGCCGCGGCCGCGAAATCGCTGCAACTGGGGAAGCGGTCCTCGGGACGCTTGGCCATGGCCTTGGCGATCACCATGTCCAGGCCCGGCGGCAGGCCGGGGCGCGCGCTGCTCACCGGCGGCGGCGGGCTCTGCAGGTGGCCCTGGATGACGGCGGCCGGATTGGTGGTCGAGAACGGGCCGTGCCCGGTGAAGAGCCAGAACAAGGTGCAGGCCAGCGAGTACTGGTCGGAGCGACCGTCCAGCGCGGAACCGGTCAGCTGCTCCGGCGAGGCATAGGCCAGCGTCGCGGTGAACGTCCCGGTCTGGGTGAGATGACCGCTGTCGTCGCGCAACCGCGCGATACCGAAGTCGGTCAGGTAGACCCGCTCACCCTTACCGCCGGTGGACCGGGCGAGCAGGATATTGGCGGGCTTCACATCCCGGTGCAGCACGCCGTTGCGATGCGCGTAGTCCAGGGCGTCGGCGGTCTCGGCCACGATCTGCACGGCCCGCTCCGCCGGCAGCGTCTGCGGCGTCACGCTCGCGGCATCGACACCGTCGATGTACTGCATGGAGATCCACAGCTGGCCGTCCTCGAGCCCACGGTCGTAGACGGTGACAATATTGTGGTGGTCCAGCTGCGACACCAGGTCGGCCTCGCGCTCGAAACGAGCCCGGACCTCCTTGTCGAAGACCATCTCCCGATTCAGCAGCTTGAGCGCCGTCAACCGCGGCAAGCGCGGATGCTTCGCCAGATACACCGAACCCATGCCACCCCGGCCGAGCTGCCGTTCGATGACATACTCGGCAAAAACGTCACCTTCGGACAGCATGACGATCTCCCACTCTCCACTCCACGTGCCGGGACCCACCAGCGCGCGAGGTACTACAGATCGGCGTGATCGTTCGAGGGCCGACGCGAAAACACCGAAACTGTAGCCGATTCGCGGCCTACCGAACTATCTACGCAAGCCCGCCTAACGCAACACTCAACGTTTGCTTGCAGTCCCGGGCAGACCGGCCCGGCGCTGTCGGGGGTCGGTTATAGGCTGGCCGCATGCGTATTGGAGCTCACGTTCGTTCCGACAGCGACCCGATCGGCTTCGGCGAGAAGCTGGGGGCCGACGTCATCCAGATGTTCGTGGTGGATCCGCAGAGCTGGGACAAGCCCACACCGCATCCGCTGACCGAGGAGATCAAGGCCAGCGCGATCGATGTGGTGGTGCATTCGTCCTATCAGATCAATGTGGCCAGTGTGAACAACCGGCTGCGCATGCCCTCGCGCAACGCGGTCGCGCAGCAGGCCAAGGCCGCCGCCGAGCTGGGGGCGTTCGGGCTGGTGGTGCACGGCGGGCATGTGCGCTCCGACGCTGAGATGGTGGAAGGATTCGTCAACTGGCGCAAGCTGTTCGAGCGTCAGCAGGACAAGGGCGGGTTCGCGGTGCCGATCCTGATCGAGAACACCGCGGGCGGAAACCACGCCATGGCACGGTATTTCGACGATATCGGGCGGCTGTGGGACGCGGTGGGCGATTTCGGGGCCGGGTTCTGCCTCGACACCTGCCATGCGTGGGCCGGGGGTGAGGATCTGGTCGGGATCGTGGAGCGGATCAAGGCCATCACGGGGCGCATCGATCTGGTGCATTTGAATTCCTCGCGGGACGCCTTCGATTCGGGTGCGGACCGGCATGCGAACTTCGCGGACGGGACCATCGATCCGCAGCTGCTGGCCGAGGTGTGCCGGACCGCGGACGCGCCGGTGATTCTGGAGACGCCCGGCGAGGGTGTCGCGGAGGATCTGGCTTACCTGCGTGAGCACGTCGGCTGACGCGTTTCGATCCGGCTGATCCTGAACCTGTTTCGGCGGGCGGGTCGCTGGTGTCCTGATGGGGGCCCGAATCCGGGCCTTCCATCCGGGCGAAAGGCTTTGTATGTCCGTCGATTACGCAACTTCCAACCTGACTGTCGTGCAGCTGGGCAGCAAGATCGGCGCGCGCATCGACGGCGTCCGCCTCGGTGGCGAGCTGGACTCGGTCACCGTGGCCGGTATCCAGGACGCGCTGCACAAGCACAAGGTGATCTTCTTCCGCGGCCAGGAGCACCTGACCGAGGACGGGCAGCACGAGTTCGCGCAGCTGCTGGGCGCGCCCACCACGCCGCACCCGACCGTCACCTCCAAGGGCGTCAAGACGCTGCCCATCGACTCCGAGTACGGGCGCGCCAACAGCTGGCACACCGATGTCACCTTCGTGGACCGGATTCCGAAGGCGTCGATCCTGCGCGCGGTGCACCTGCCGCCCTACGGCGGGTCGACCACCTGGGCCTCCACCGTCGCCGCCTACGACTCGCTGCCCGAGCCTTTGAAGGCGCTGGTCGAGAACCTGCGGGCGCGGCACACCAACGCCTACGACTACGCCGCCGACCGCACCGAGGTGGCGCGCGGAGAGAACTCCGAGGTGACGGCCAACATCAAGGCGTACCGCGAGGAATTCGAGTCCACCTACTACGAGACCGAACACCCCGTCGTCCGCGTGCACCCCGTCACCGGCGAACGCGCCCTGCTGCTCGGCCATTTCGTGAAGAACTTCGTCGGCTTCTCCGCCGCCGAATCCCAGACCCTGTTCCAGCTCCTGCAGAACCGGGTCACCCGCCTCGAGAACACCACCCGCTGGAACTGGCAGCTCGGCGACGTCGCGATCTGGGACAACCGCGCCACCCAGCACTACGCCATCGACGACTACGACGGCCAGCCCCGCCGCCTCACCCGCATCACCCTGGCCGGAGACGTGCCGGTGGGCGTGAACGGCGATGCCAGCACCATCATCAGCGGCAACGCCGAGCACTACTCGATCGTCGAAGAGGTCGCACCCCGCGCAGCCTGATCCGCTTGCGGGAGACCGCGATACGCGACGGCTCGGGTGCTGCCACTCACCCGTACCCGTCGACTCGGCCGGTGCGACGGGCACCAACCTCTCTCGCCCGTCGTACCGGCTCTGTCTTTTGCCCTCCGCTTCGCTCCGGGCGGGTTCGCGGCCCGGAAGTCTCGTTCTTCCCTCCCTCCGCTCCTCCGCTTCGCTCCCCCGCTCCGCTCAGTCCAGAACGAGACGGCCGCGAACCTCTAGGTGTATGTCACGGGCGGTCGACTCCTAGGCCAAAATGTGGGCATGGAGATTCGGCCGCTGGATGGCGTGCGGGTGTTGGAGCTGGGCAACTACGTCGCCGCGCCGACGGCCGGGCGGATACTCGGGGACTTCGGGGCCGAGGTGATCAAGGTCGAGCGGCCGAAAACCGGTGATGAGCTGCGGAATTGGCGGTTGTACGGCGGGGATACCTCGATGCTGTACCGGACGGTCAATCGGAACAAGAAGTCGATCACGCTGGATCTGCGGACCGAGGCGGGGCGCAAGATCGTGCTGGATCTCGTCGAGCAGTGCGATGTGCTGCTGGAGAACTTCCGGCCGGGGATGCTCGAGAAGTGGGGGCTCGGGCCCGACGTGCTCGACGAGGTCAACCCGAATCTGGTGATCACCCGAATCTCGGCATACGGGCAGACCGGGCCGCTGTCGCAGCGGCCGGGCTTCGCGGCGGTGGCCGAGGCGGTCGGCGGGCTGCGCGAACTCGTGGGCGATCCGGATCGGCCGCCGGTGCGGGTGGGGGTGTCCATCGGTGATTCGATCGCGGGCATCTACGCGGCCTTCGGCACCGTCATGGCGCTGTTCCAGCGCGAGCGGGTGACGCGGGTTCCCTTGGAGCAGCGCATCATCGACGTGGCGCTCAACGAGTCCATCCTGTCGGTGATGGAATCGCTGGTCCCCGACTACCTGGCCTACGGCATCAATCGCGAGCGGGTCGGCGGGCGCATGGAGGGCATCGCGCCCAGCAACGCCTACCCGACCAGCGACGGCTACAGCATCATCATCGGCGGCAACGGCGATGCCATCTTCCAGCGGTACATGCAGGTCATCGAGCGCCCGGATCTCGCCGCCGACCCGGAGCTGCAGGACAATGCCGGGCGCTGGCGCAATCGCGAGCGGCTCGACGCCTCGATCGCCGACTGGAGCCGCACCAAGACCCGCGACGAAGCGCTGCAGATCCTCGAGGCCGCGGCCATTCCGTGCGGTCCCATCTACACCGCCGCCGACATCGTCACCGACGAGCAGTACCGGGCGCGCAACATGATCCAGCCCTTCCCGGTCGATGTGGGTGAGCCGGAACCGAAGGTGGTGGGCTTCCCGGGCATCGTCCCGGTCATCGGCGGCCAGTCCCTGCCGATCCGCAATGTCGGCCCCGACCTGGGCGAGCACACCCGCGAGGTGCTGTCGGGCCTGCTCGGCATGACCGCCGCCGACATCGATGCGCTGGAGGCGAACTCATGAGTCTGCGGGATGTGACCCTGCGCGACGGCCTGCAGCTGACCGGCAAGGTGCTCGGCACCGAGCGCAAGGTGGAGATCGCGCGCCGGCTGCTGGCGCTGGGTGTGCCGGAGCTGGAGATCGGGTCCATGGCGCGCCCGGATCTGGTGCCGCCCATGGCCAATACCCTCGAACTGGTGTCCCGGCTGACGCCCGAGGAGCTGGAACACTGCTGGGTGTGGGTGGCCACGCCCCGGCATGTGGCCCGCGCGGCCGAGGCGGGGGTGCGCAACTTCCAGTACTGCTTCTCGGTGTCGGACGCGCACAACCGCGCCAATATCGGGCGTGACACCGAGGCCAGCCTGGCCGCCATGCCGGAGGCCGTGCGGATCGCCGAGGAGGCGGGCGGGCGCATCCAGCTGTGCCTCGCAACGGCTTTCACCTGCCCGTTCGATGGGCCGGTGGATCCGGCGCGGGTGCTGGCCATCGCCGCCGATCCACGCGCCGAAGGGTCCGCCGACATCGTCATCGCCGACACCCTGGGCCAGGCGTATCCGGGTCAAGTCGGCGCGCTCATCGGTGCGGTGGCCGCGACCGGGCGCTGGGGTACGCCGCAGCGCCGCATCGTCTTCCACGGCCATGACACCTGGGGCATGGGGGTGGCGAATTCACTGGCCGCGCTGGCGGCGGGCGCGGCGGTGGTGGACGGTTCGCTCGGCGGACTGGGTGGCTGCCCGTTCGCGCCGGGTGCGTCCGGCAATACCTCAAGTGAGGATCTGCTGTTCGCCACCCGCCCGGAATGGTTTACGCCGCCCGCATTGTCGGAGTTGGCAAAGATATCCGAAAATTTGCTGACGGAACTCGGCGAACCCAATCGCTCCCGCACAATCGAGGGCGCGCGATCAAAAGCCGAAGCATTCGAATGGGTAATCAGCACCGGCGAATAAATTCGCGGAAAATTAGCCAGCTTGTGCGTCGGCGCGCAACTTGAGCAAAACCAGACCGGCAGTGCAGGCCAGAATGAGTCCCGCGACGGTGATTTCGACCCGTAGCCCCGCGATGCCGAGCACCGCGCCGACCAGTCCGCCGACGAAGATCAGCCAGGCCACGATCCGGGACAGGATCGCCGACATCCGTTGGCCCCCCGGGGCCGCGGGCTCTCCCGAGCGCACCGATGCGCGCAGCGGAGATGTCGAGAATGCACCCATCATCCACTCCTCGATGACGCCCGCCGGGCCTCGCGATACTTCGGCGCGTCCCTCGGCTAATTTCGAGCGTCTCACGTGTAACTTTGGACACACATTACGGCCCGGCAACGGAAAGTCCATACGACACATACGCAAAACGCGCTGACTTTACTAATTCGTAATCCGAATCATGGCTGTTTGAGATATTACCGAGGCTTTGGCAATGGCCCGCGCGGTCGCGTTATCGAACCGACCACCCGCCTGGCCGTACCCCACAGCCTCCGTTAAGGTGAGCCCACTCGACACGAAACAGGAGTGCCACCAATGGACGGCAGCAACGCCGGCGCGGACGAGCGCACGGTCACCCCGCTGCGTCACCTGCCCAAGCCCGTGGTCGGTGCCGCCGCCGCGGTCGGCGTCGTCTCGGCCTGCCTCATCCTGCTCGGCGCCTGCGGCATCGGCCACAACGACACCTACGTCGCTCCCCCGCCGATCAACGCGGATCTGCAAGCGGCCCCGGAGACTTCGAGCAAGAGCACCGCCACCCCCACCCCGGCCGTGGTGATCCCCCCGTCCCCCTCCTGGCGCGTAGCCGCCGACATGCCGTCCCGCCGGGCCCCCATCTCCACCATCACCGCCACCCCGGACGACCCGGCCGCCGACCCGAGCTCGAGCAGCCGCACCACCCCGTCAAGGCCGACCACCACGACGCGTCCGACCACCGAAAGCCCGCGGCCCACAACGGAATCCCCGGCCGCGACCACCGCGCCGGAGACCACCGTCCCGTCGACCGATCACGCGGCCTCGGATAACTGACGCCGGATCGGTCACCACTCGCCGTCCTGAACCGGAGCACCCTTCTTGCCTCCGAGCTCATGGATCTGACCGGGCGCGGGTTCCTGCCAGGGTTCGTGGTCGTCACCGAGCCAGTCGCCCACCGGGGCCACCCCGCTCAGCGAATCGGCGGGAGCGAGATCCGTTGCCTCCGAATCGAAATAGTCGAACCACGGTAAGCCCGCCTTGGTGTAGGCGGCACGATCGGCAGGCGACTGTGGGGCCGCCTCACCGGTGATGCGCTGCCAGTCCGGCGGGGTGACCAGATGCACGAAGACGCGCCCGGACCGCTCGACAGCCCAATCCGACGGCGCGCGTTCGTCTTGGAAGATCTCCTGCCGCATGGTGCCGCCGACGCCGAGCCCCATCGGCCTGGCGGCACGCGACCGCTTGGCGAACATGCGGCCGGAGTAACCCGGACTGCTACCGGGATCACGGGGCGACGCGTATACCTGTCCGGGGGCTGAGCCAGGGGCCGGAGCCTCGAACCGCCATTCCTCTTCCTCGTGATATTTCTGCCGTACCGCCCGGACTTCCTCTTCCATAGCCCGTTCCACCTGCAGCCGATGTCGTTCCGCTTCCGCCCGACGCCGCTCCGCTTCCGCGGCGCGCCAGCGGGCGAGTTCGGTGGGGTTCAGCTCGAAGTTCTGGAGCTGGATGCCGCCCCAGGTCTCTTCGCCGGTGACCTGACCCTCCACCGTCGCACCCAATCCCAGTGGGACCGCGACGAATTGGCGGATGGTGCCGGCGCCGGAGTTGATGCCGTCCAGCCATGGCTGCCTGGGCAGGACCACATAGTTCTGCGGGTCACGGGCGAGCCGGTCGCTCCACGGCTTGCCGGAGACCGCGCACACCTTGCCGACGCCGACCTGTAGTGCCGCAGGCTCTTTCGTGGTGAAACTCAGCCACAGCGCCTCGCGCAAGTAGATCGGCAGCATGACGCCGCCGCGCTGTGCCCACTCCGACGGCACCTGGTCCGCGTAATCCGCCACCCGGCGCAGCGGGAAATCACCGAGCCCCGGCGGTAGTGCATGCGTGCCCTGCTCGGGCAGCCGCAGTGTGCGGATGAATCGCACCCCCACCCCACCCGGCAGCATGAGGGTGTTTCCGTCCAGTCGTACCGTATCCCCGCCCATGCCCGCGACCCTACGCCCGCCAATCCCCTTGCCGAAAGCGGAATTTCAACTTCGCACCCCACGGACTCCGCAACCCCGCGCAGCGTCGCGCGGGGTTGCGGGCCGAGGTCAGAACTCGACCAGGGTGTAGTCGCCGACGCGGTCGGTGAGGACGCGCAGGTGCTCGAGGTCGCCGCCCTGGGTGCGGGCGATGGCGGTGAGGCGGGCCACGTAGTGGCTGACCGGGTATTCGGAGGTGATGCCGATGCCGCCGTGCATCTGGATGGACTCCTGGCCGATGTGGCGGGCCGAGCGGCCGACCTGCAGGCGGGCACGGGAGGCGGCGACCCGGTCGGCGGAGCCGTCGGCGACGGCGGCGGTGGCGTAGAGGCTCATGCTGCGGGCCAGTTCCAGCGAGACGTACATGTTCGCGGCCCGCTGGGTGAGGGACTGGAACTTCGAGAGCGTGACCCCGAACTGCTTACGGGTCTTGAGGTATTCGGTGGTCAGGCGCAGCGATTCCTCCATCGCGCCCACGGATTCCGCGCACAGGCTCGCCTGCGCGGCCACCGTCACCGCCTCCACCACCGGCTGGGAGTCACCGCCGTCGCCGAGAAGTTCGGCTGCGGCGGAGGCGAATTCGATCTGCGCGCCGCGTCGACCATCGAAGGTGCGGTACGGGGTGCGGGTGACGCCGTCGTCGGCGGCGGCGAGCAGGAACAGTCCCAGGCCACCGCCCGGCAGCGCCGCGCTGACCACCAGCTGGTCGGCGCAATCACCGTGCGGCACCGGGTTCTTGACGCCGGTCAGCCGGTAGCTGCCGCCGTCGAGGACGGCTGTGGTGGCGAGATCGGCTGCGGGCCAACGGGTGCCGGGCTCTTCGTGGGCGAAGGCGAGCAATATCTCACCTGCGGTCAGAGCGGGCAGCACCCGCTGCCGCTGCTCGGCGGTCGCGGCACCCGCCACCAGCCCGCCCGGCACCAGCACGGCGTCGAGGAAGGGTTCGGGCGCGTTGCGGCGGCCGATCTCCTCCATGACCACCATGGTCTCGACGGGTCCGGCGCCGACGCCGCCGTCCTCTTCCTCGAAAGGCAGTCCGAGGACGCCCAATTCGGCCAGCTGCCGCCACACGTCGCGGCTCCAGCCGAGATCGGTGTCGGTGACCTTCAGGCGCGTTTCCGGGTCGTAGGCGCGGCCCAGCAGGTCCCGGACCGTATCGCGCAGCATGACCTGTTCATCGGTGAGTTCGAAATCCATGGCGGCGGCTCACAATCCGAGGATGGTGGAGGCGATGATGGTGCGCTGCACCTCGCTGGAGCCTCCGTAGATGGTGGTCTTGCGGTAGTTGAGGTAGCCGGGACCGCTGCGCTGCGCCCAGCCGGGCGAGGCGATATCGTCGGCGCCCACCGGCAGCGCGTCGGGACCCGCGATGTCGAGCAGCAGTTCGGTGGCGGCCTGCTGCAGTTCGGAACCGCGCAGCTTCAACACCGAGGACGCCGGATTCGGCTTGTCGCCGGTGGAATTCGACACCACACGCACCAGCGTCAGCTCCAGCGCCAGCAGCTCGTTCTCGATCTCGGCGATCCGGGCGGCGAACACCGGATCCTCCAGCAACGTCCCGCTGCCCGAACGAATCTGCGCCGCATACTCTTTCGCGACACCCAGCTTGACCTTGGTGCGGCCCACGCCGGTGATGCCGGTGCGCTCGTTGCCGAGCAGGAACTTGGCGTAGGTCCAGCCCATGTTCTCCTCGCCGACCAGCTGATCGGCGGGCACCCGCACGTTCTCGAAGAAGACCTCGTTGACCTCGTGATGGCCGTCGATGAGCTTGATCGGGCGGATGGTGACACCAGGCGTCTTCACATCGAAGAGCAGCAGCGAGATGCCCTCCTGCTTCTTGACCGTCGAATCGGTGCGCACCAGGCAGAAGATCCAGTCGGCGTACTGGGCCAGGGTGGTCCAGATCTTCTGGCCGTTGACGATGTAGGAGTCGCCGTCGCGGACCGCGGTGGTGCGCAACGAGGCCAGGTCGGAACCGGCGTCCGGCTCGGAAAAGCCCTGGCACCACCAGATGTCGAGGTTGGCGGTCGGCGGCAGGAAGCGCGCCTTGAGCTCCTCGGAACCGAACTGGGCGATGACCGGGCCGATCATCTGGGCATTGAAGGTGAGCGGCTCCGGGACCGAGGCCAGCTGCATCTCGTCTTCCCAGAGGTGGCGCTGCATGGGCGTCCAGTCGCGGCCACCCCAGGCCACCGGCCACTTGGTGACGGCCAGACCGTTCTCATTGAGAATGCGGTGGGTGGTGACGATGTCATCGCGAGAGAGCTCGCGGCCGTACTTCACACGGTCGCGGATCTCCGCCGGGATCTTGGTCCGGTAGAACTCGCGCAGTTCGTCCCGGAATTTCACCTCATCGGGTGATAGGGCCAGCTTCATTGCTTCTCCCGAGCGTCGCTGTGATGTCGCCAATAAACTTACCCCCCGGTAATGACTTCGGTGTCGGCCGGATCACACCTAGCAGTAGGCTCGGCGGCGCGACTCTCGAGCAAGCCTGGTACGTTGCGGGGAAATCCGGTACCGATGCAGGAGCAGCACGAGTGAACGGTTGGACCCTGTCCCGGCGCGGCCTGGCGGTCGCCGCCCTAACTGCCGCAGCCACTTTGGGCGCGGGCGCCACGGCTCTGGCCGCTCCCGGCACCGCCGACCAACCGAAGACGCCGGCGCAACTCGGCATCGACCAGCTCACCCAGGCTGTCGGTGACGGCGTCGCGGGCAAGACCGCGGTCGCGAACATCGCCCGCGCCTCCGACCTGGTCACGGCCGCGAAGCTGGAAAACGTGCTGTTCACGCCGTTCTCGTATCAGGCGCCGACGCTGGGCTGCGGTTTCAATATGCCCTTCAGCCTCACCCAGGCCATGGCCGTCACCGGTGTCTCGACCCAGAACGGCCCCGTCTCACTGCCGGGCGGCACGGTCAGCTTCCAGGTGATGGCCCAGCAGAACGGTTTTCCGCTCGCCTCCGGACTGAGCGTGGCCTGGCTGAACGTGAACAACGGCCGCAGCGGCATCATGCCGCTCGACGATCAGACCGAGTACAACCTCCCGGCGCTGTCCAAGACCGCCGACACCGGCGCGGGCACCGTCATCGCCTCGCTGTGGGGCACCATCGACTACCCGCAGGCGCGCTGCGTGGTGCTGCCGACCGTCGGGCTGTTCTCGGTGAGCGACATCCCGCCCGCGCAGCAGGCCACCCCCGACGCCCCGAAGCCGGACGGGTCCACCCCGGGCACCTCGACGACGCCGACCACCCCGGCCGCACCGACCACTCCCGCCGCGCCCACCACCCCGGCCCAGGCGCCCGACGCCGGTTCCGGCGCACCGGCCGCCACCGATCCCACCCCGGCGCAGGCCCCGGACGCCGGTTCCGGCGCTCCCGCCAACTAGCTCTCGAAACACGAACGCCCGCATCCCTTCCGGATGCGGGCGTTCGTGGTTTCAGATCCTGGTTACGAGCGCGGCTTGCGACGCTCGAAACGCGGCTTGCTGTCGCGGAACTCGCGACGCGGGGCACCCCGGCTCATGGAGCGAGCCCCGGGCGCACCCTGATCCAGCTGCAGCTGGATCAGCTGACCGCTGATCCGGGTGCGGCTCAAGGCGTTCAGGGTCTCGTCCGACAGATCGGCGGGCAGCTCCACCAGCGAGTGGTCCGGGCGGATGCTGATATGCCCGAAGTCGCTGCGGCGCAGGCCGCCCTCATTGGCGATGGCGCCCACGATCGCGCCCGGCGCGACCTTGTGCCGCTTGCCCACCGAGATCCGGTAGGTGGCCAGCTCCGCACCGGTCTGGCGGTGCTGCGACGGCTCGCGGCGCTCACGCGGTCCACGCTCGTCGAAGCCGCGGGGCGCACGGTCCCGGTCGCGCTCGCGACGCTCACGCGGCGCGGGCTCCGGATCGGGCTCCATGAAGAAGGTGTCGCCCTCGTGGCCGCCGACCGCGAGGGCCGCCGCGATGTCGACCAGCGGGATGTTGTGCTCGCGCTCGTACTCTTCGATCAGCTTGCGGAACAGCGGCACATTGTCCGAGTTCAGGTTCTCGGTGATGGCGTCGTGGAACTTGGTGACACGCTGCGCGTTCACATCGTCCACGCTGGGCAGCTGCATCTCGGTGACCTGCTGACGCGTGGCGCGCTCGATGGCGTCGAGCAGTCGACGCTCGCGCGGGGCCACGAACAGCAGCGCGTCACCGGAACGGCCCGCGCGGCCGGTGCGGCCGATGCGGTGCACGTAGGACTCGGTGTCGTGCGGGATGTCGTAGTTCACGACGTGCGAGATGCGTTCCACGTCCAGGCCGCGGGCGGCCACGTCGGTGGCGACCAGGATGTCGAGCACGCCCGACTTGAGCTGGCCGATGGTGCGCTCACGCTGCGCCTGCGCGATATCGCCGTTGATGGCGGCCGCGGAATACCCCCGCGCGCGCAGCTTTTCGGCCAGTTCTTCGGTGGCCTGCTTGGTGCGCACGAAGATGATCATCGCCTCGAAGGGCTCGACCTCAAGGATGCGGGTCAGCGCGTCCAGCTTGCGCTGGTACGACACCAGCACCCAGCGCTGGGTGATGTTGGTGTTGGTGGAGGTCTTGGTCTTGACCGTGATCTCGACCGGTTCCTTCAGGTACTGCTTGGAGATCTTGCGGATCGCCGTCGGCATGGTGGCCGAGAACAAGGCGACCTGCTTGTCGGCGGGCGTGTCACGCAGGATGCGCTCCACGTCCTCCTGGAAGCCCATCTTGAGCATCTCGTCGGCCTCGTCGAGCACCAGGTACTGCAGCTCGGTGAGATCGAGGGTGCCGCGCTCGAGGTGATCGATGACGCGACCCGGGGTGCCGACCACCACCTGGGCGCCACGCCGCAGACCCGACAGCTGGACCGCGTAGTTCTGCCCGCCGTAGATGGGCAGCACGTGCACTCCGGGCATATGGGTGGCGTACCGGCCGAACGCCTCCGCCACCTGGATCGCGAGTTCACGAGTCGGGGCCAGCACCAGCGCCTTCGGCGCCTTGCCGGTCTCGTTCAACCCCTGCAGCACAGGGATCGCGAACGCGGCCGTCTTGCCGGTACCGGTCTGGGCCAGACCCACCACGTCGTGGCCCTCCAGCAGCGGCGGAATCGTCGCTGCCTGGATGGGCGACGGCGATTCGTAGCCGACATCCGCGATGGCGCGCAGAATGCGCTCATCGAGGCCGAGATCGGCGAAGGACGGGCCGGAAACGTCCCTCTCGTCGTCAGTGGGAACGCTGTCGGCCGGTGAGGTACTCATTGCCAGGGATTTTACTGCCTGCTAGCTGCGGGGTTGACCATCGGGTGAATACCCTGAGAGTCGTGCATCCGGACAACTCGCCCGCGCCCTCCGTCACGACACCCCCGATCTCGCCCTCCGGGTTGGGTAATAGCGAACCCGCCCCGGTCCGTAACTACGTCACCGGAACCCTGGCCACCAGCGAACCGGGCAGCTCGAGCGGCGTGGCGACCGCGGTGCACGAGCCCGCGGCCGAGGCGGATCTCCCCGACGTGTCGGCCGCCGCCGGGACCGTCGACGTGGCGGTGGTGCAGTTCGATCCGTACACCGACACCGTGGCCAATCTCACCGCCCTGCGTGCGGCTGTCAAGGCCGCTGGCGAACTCGGAGCGAAGGTGGTGGTCGCGCCCGAGTACTCCATGTTCGCCACCAAACGCCTCGACGACCGGGTGCTGGCCGCGGCCGAACCGCTGACCGGCCCGTTCGTCACCGGATTGCGGGGCATCGCAGCCGAATTCGGGGTGCACGTGGTGGCCGGGGTGGTCGAATCCGGGGGGCCGGATCAGCCCGCGGGGCATGTCTACAACACCCTCGTCGTCGCCACCCCCGATGCCGGGTTCGCCACTATCTACCGCAAGGTGCATCTCTACGACGCGTTCGGCTCGCGGGAATCCGATCTGCTCATCGCGGGTCCGCTCGACCAGTGCCAGACCTTCACCGTCGACGGGGTCGTGTTCGGGCTGCAAACCTGCTTCGATCTGCGCTTCCCCGAAGGCATTCGACGGCTCGCCGCCGCCGGCGCGCACGTGCTGCTGCTGCCCGCACAGTGGATTCCCGGTCCCGGCAAGGTCGATCAGTGGACCACCCTGCTGCGCGCCCGCGCCATCGAGAACACCATGTACGTGGCCGCCGCCGACCAGGCCGCCCCGCGCGGCTCCGGCACCTCGATGATCGTCTCCCCCACCGGCGCGGTTCTCGCCGAACTCGGCGACCAGCCCGGCATCGCCACCGCCCGCATCGACCTGGCCCACCTCGGCGAGGTCCGCACCACCAACCCCAGCCTGGCCCTGCGCCGCTACACCATCCGCGGCGAGTAAGCCGCCCGTGAGCGTGACCTCGCGGAACTAGACTGAGCAGCAATGATCTATCCGGATCGGGGAACTGCCGGGCACGCGCTGGGTGAGAAGTTGGGGCACCTGCGAGTGGCGGATCCGTTGCTGCTGGGGTTGCCGCGCGGCGGGGTTCCGGTGGCCGTGGCGGTGCGCGAGGTGATCGGCGGGGATCTGGATGTGCTGCTGGTGCGCAAGCTCGGGGTGCCGTGGCAGCCGGAGTTGGCCATGGGCGCCATCGGCGAGGACGACGTGCGGGTGCTCAACTACGACGTGATGCGGCACAGCGAGGTCACGCCCGAACAGTTGGCGGCCGTCGAGGAGCTGGAGCGGATCGAACTGGAACGCCGCCGGCGGGTGCTGCGGGCACAGCCTCCGATTCCGTTGAAGGACCGGACCGTGGTGATCGTGGACGACGGCATGGCCACCGGCGCGACCGTGGCCGCGGCCTGCGAGATCGCCCGGCTGCACGAACCCCGGCGGGTGGTGGTGGCGGTGCCGGTGTCCTCGGTCGAAGCGCTGCACCGGATCCGGTCGGTCGCCGACGAAGTCACGTGCCCGCTGGTACCGCCGTCCCTGGGCGGGGTCGGTGCGGCCTATCGCGACTTCCATCAGCTCACCGACGCGGAAGTGGTGGAGCTGTTGCACCCCACCCCATCCGGCGCGGATCAGTGAAATTCGGTGTTCAGACCAGTGAGTGGTCGTGCACGAAACCGATGATCTCCGCGGTGACCTCGGTGTGCACGGGTTCGTGCAGCAGGTCGTGACCGGCGTTCGGGAAGGTGTGGAAGCGCGCGCCGACCTGTGCGGACCAGTCGCGGACCGGATCCACCGGGGCGCGGCGGTCGTCCTCACCGTGCACGATCAGCACCGACAGGTCCTCCGGTAGCCGGGGACCCGGCCAGTCCGAGGACTGTTCGGTGGCCAGCGCCGCCCGCGAACGGGAATTGCCGTGGGCGCGAACCGAACCCGGTCCCCCGGCACCGCGCGCGGACTTCGGGGAACGCCCCTCCAGCACCGCCTTCGGCGTTCCGGACAGCACCAGCCCGGCGAATTCACCCGGCTCGGATTCGCGCAGCACGGCCAGCGTGGTGGCCGCACCCAGCGAGTGACCCATCAGGAACGGAGCCGAATTCGCTTCCGCGTGAACCCGATCCAGGAACAACCTGGCATCCGCCGCTAGTTCGTGGATGGTGCCGGGCCGCTCCGGATCTCCTTCGCTGAGACCGTGCCCGGAGGTGTCCAAGGCCCAGAGTTCGACACCGTGGGCGGCCAGCGCCCGGGCGAACCGGTGATAGTGCGCGCTGTGCTGACCGATTCCGGGCAATAGGGCCAGCACGGAGTGCGCGTTGTCGAGCTGCCATCGACGGTAGTGAAGGCGGCCGCGAGCGCCCGCGAGGTAGAACATCGGGAGATTGTGACAGACCCGGGCCGCCCGTGGGGGAGCTCCGACAAGGCGACTGGCGAGTAGTTAGCGAACCCGGTGCCGACCAAGATCGCGGCGGTACGGCACCGGAATCGGCTCAGTGCACGGCCGCGCGCAGAATGTGCGGGCCGTGCCGTTCCGGTCCGGGCGGCGTGCCCAGGTAGCGGGTGGAGGTGGCCGCGGGGCCGAGGTCCTCGAGCACCTCGAGATTCGCCTGCTTCAACTCCACCGCGATCTCCTCGGGCGTGAAGAAGCTGATCCAGCGTTCCCCGATGGCGGCCAGGCGGCGATCGCGCGCGTCGGCGGCGGCCTGCTGCTCGGGGGTCAGCGCGGGGAACGGGACGCCGTAGTCGAAGACCAGTTCGCTGCCGGGCGCGAGCCCACCGATGGTGTGCAGGGTCGCGGCGATGGCCGCGCGGGTGAGGTAGACGGTGACGCCCAGCCAGATGACGAAGACCGGCTGCTCTGGATTGAAATCGCCGGCAGCCAAGGCACTTTCGAGGGTGTCGACCTCGAAGTCGACGCCCAGGTAGCTCACCGAGGGCGGAATCCCGATGCCGGTCTCGGCCAGCACCCGCCGCTTCCAGGCCTGGGTGTCGGGGTGGTCGACCTCGAAGACGCGCAGCCCGGAATGCGGATTGCGGTAGGCGAAGGTGTCCAGTCCGGCGCCGAGGATGACGGCCTGGCGCACACCCACACGGTAGGCCTCGGCCAGCGCGTCCTCCGTGTAGCGGGAGCGGGCGGCGATGAACAGCCGCATGCGGCGGCGCGCGCCGTCGTCCAATCCGTCCGAGGGGAGCAGCCGGTCGGCGGACTCTCCGGTGGACGCGATCACCGCGGCCGCCAGCGGATCCCGGAAGATGCTGGCACCGTCCAGTTTCTGATGGTCGGCGCGGTAGCGGGCTGCGCCCAGGGCGGTACGGCTCGGTTCACCGTTCTGCACGGATAACTCCCTTCGACCTGTCCACACTAGGGGCGACACGCCGATATCGCGATCCGAATTCTCGCGGCCGACCGGCCCCGCGACCGTGGCCGGAGCCGACGCGGCGCGCGAGTCGCGTTGTCTCCCAACATCGCCCGCAAACGCGCGCTGACGTGGGCGGGTCGCGGCCGGTGCGGCGGGGCGCGCGGGCCCGACCTGGCGGCACATCACACCGCCCCCAGTCATTACGCTATGGCGCGACTCGGCCACGCGATGACTGTCTCGCGCGGAATTGTTCCCGGCCGGGGGCGGGTGTCGGCGGAGGAGAGGCACAGGAGGGCCGCGATTGATGCTGTTCGGTGATCGTGTCGTGTGCAGCACCGGAGACCTGGTGACGGCGGCGCGCTGTGAGTTCGCGCTGCTGCGCGCGCTCGATGCCGAACTGGGACTGGTGGCGCCGGTCGAGGACCGGTCCCCCGGCGCGTTGAGTCGCGCCCCGGACCCGGCCGTCGAGCACCGCCTGGCCGATCTGCGCGACCGCTACGGTGCGGCGGTCACCCGCATCCGGCTATCCCCGCCCGCCGCGTCCGCGCTCGGCGAGGCCGCGACGGGCACCGAAGGGCCGGCCGCCGTGATCGCGGAGGAGCTGCGCGATGCGGCCATGACCGGATTGCGGGCCGCACACACCGAGACACTGACGGCGCTACGCGCGGATGCGGAGGCGGTGGCCGGGGCCGTCGTCCTGGACGGCGACTTCGCGGCCCGCTGCGCGTTCCTGACCCGGGAGCATTCACCGGAGACCCACGACTACGTGGTGACGGGGGTGGCCGGGCGACGCAACCGGATCGCAACCCTGCTGGGCTTGACCGCGATGGCGGAGGCATTGCGCGGCAACGGGTTCCGGGCCGCACCGCACGCGCGGATCTGGGCGGACGGGGTCGCGCACACGCATCCGCTGGCCGATATGGCGGTGGTGTACCAGGCCCGTAGGTCGCGACTGAACCTCATCGTGGACACCAAACTCGGCGAACTACTGCCGGTGCAGTGGGGCGATCGGCGATTCCTGGCCTGCGGCCACTGCCCCACCTGCACCGCCGAACTCGAGACCCGCCGCGACCTGCTCCTGGTGGCGGGCATGCGCCCGGCCACCCGCGCCCACCTACGCGACGCCGGCATCACCACCCTGGACCGGCTGGCGGTCACCGACACGACCGTCACCGGCATCCCCGCCGCCACCCTCACCACCCTGCGCCGCCAGGCCGAGGTCCAGATCCTGCGCGAACGCACCGCCCGCCCGGTCCACGCGCTGATCGACCCGGCCGCCCTGATCGCGCTACCCGAACCCACCGACGGCGACCTCTTCGTGAGCGTCACCACCGCACCGGTACCCACCGCCGTCACGCACAGCGCCGCCGGAATCACCTGGACCGCAGGCGATCTCATCGTGCACATCCACACCGGCACGCCCCGCGCCGGGCGGTCGGACCCCCGGTCCCCGGCTACCGCCGCCCAGTTGTCCAACGCCACGGCGGGATTCGAGGCCGCCACCGGCGATCTCACCGAAATCGATCCGGCGCCATCGCACTCCAGCGCCGATCATGCGGCCATGGCAGCGCCTGGTTCCGAGGCCGGTCCGGTCTCGCTGAGCGCCCGCTCGACAGCCGAAGGCCACACCGAGACCGGTACTCCCGCATCGCAATCCGGTAGCGACGCGGTCAATCTCACCGGAGCCGCGATAGCCACCACCGTGCCGGGACCCGAGGCGGGAACCGTCGCGTTGGGGTTCGTGCCGACTCCGGCGCTCCCGAAAACCGAGCACACCTTCGTGATTCGCGCCGAGGACCGGGACGGCGAGAACGGCGGGCGGCACCACGATGATGCCGATGCGCTGCTCGAGTTTCTGGTGCGGCGGCAGCGGGAGTGTTCGGAACTGCGGATTCATCATTACCGCGGGGATCTGCGGGCGCTGTTGAACGGAATCGGGGAGCGCGATTCCGAGGGCGAGGATGTGGTGGCGGAGCTGCTGCCCGCGCTGATGGATCTGTATCCGGTGGTGCGGGCGGCGCTGGTGGTCGGCGAGCGGTCCTACGACCTGCATCAGTTGCCGCCCAATCAGGAGGAGAGCGACGGCGGGGCGGAAGCCGTGGTGCGACTGCGGGATTGGCTGCTGGAGCTCGCCGCCGAGCACGGGGTGCGGGCGGAGCGGCGCTGGTCCTACGACTACGCCGATTCCGGCCCGGACGAGATCGAGGCGGCGCTGCGGGAATTCGCCGAGAGCGACGACCACGAGCGCGGGCCCGCGCAGGAGGCGGCCGGGCTGGCCGCGGCCGCGCTGGGTTATCACCGGCGCGAGCGCCGTCCGCTGCGCTGGGCGCACGACGACCGGCTCGACCATCCGCTGGCCGAATGGGCCGACACCGCGGGCGTTCTCGTGGCCGACTCCGGATCGGTGGACACCGACTGGCACGGCACCGGGCAGCGGCCGCTGCGCCGCTACCTGACACTGGTCGGACGGCTCGGCACCGGCAACGCGCCCCCGCCGGGCACCCCGGTGCTCACCCTCTACGACCGCGCCGTACCGGGCATGATCGCGGCCCCGGGGTTGCGCGCGACCGCGCACGCCACCGTGCTCGGCTGCGCCCTGGACACCAACTTCGAGGACGTGGTGCGCGTCGTCGAGACGCTGCCGGAAGGCTGCGACCCCTACGCCGATCTGCCCACCGCCATCGCGCCCTGCCCGCCGGGTCTCGACATTCATCTGTCGGAAGCCTTGGAGGACACCGCACATCAGCTGCTGGTGACGCTGCCGCAGGTGCCGGAGACCGCCATCTTCGACATCCTGTGCCGCCGCCCGCCCCGGCTGCGCGCGGGGGACACGCTGCCGGAGGTGTTCGGCGACAATGCAGCCGCCGTCACCGCGGCCGTGCTCGGCCTGGATAATTCGTATGTGGCGGTGCAGGGCCCGCCCGGCACCGGCAAGACCGAGACCACCGCCCGCGCCGTGGAAAGGCTTGTCACCCGGTACAAGTGGCGCGTCGGCGTGATCGCCCGCTCGCACCAGGTGGTCGAGCACGTGCTGGACGCCGTCGTACAGGTCGGTGTGCTGCCGGAGCTGGTGGCCAAGGCCGACGCCCGCTCGGTGGCCCCGGAATGGCTGCCCATCGAGGCCGCGCGCTATCCGCGCTTTCTCGACAATGCCGTGAACGGCTGTGTGGTGGGCGGACTTTCGAGCGATTTCGTCGATCCCGAGCGCATCGCGCGCGCGGGCCTGGACCTGCTGGTCATCGTGGACGCCGGGAAGTTCCCGCTCGCCGAGGCGACGGCGGTGGCCGTGGCCGCCCGCAATCTGCTGCTGGTCGGCGATCCCGCGCCGCCGCACGCGCGCGGCACCCATCCCGAACCCATCGCCGAGTCCGTGCTGGGCCGTCTGCTCGGCGGTCATCGCACGCTGCCCGCCGCCTACGGCTACTTCCTCGATCGCACCTGGCGCATGCATCCGCGCATGTGCGGGCCGGTATCGCGGCTGCGCTACGACAATCGGCTGCGCTCCAACGAAACCGTCACCCTGGCACGGGAACTCGACGGCATCCCGCCCGGCGTGCGCACGGTGACGGTGGAGCATCACGGCAACAGCACCGAATCCGCCGAGGAGGCACGGGAAATCGTGCGCCAGGTGCGCACGCTGCTCGGATTGCCCTGGCACACCGGGGCGCTCACCCGGCGGCTGCACCCGCACGACATTCTGGTGGTGGCCCCGTATCACGCGCAGGTGGCGCGCATCCGAACCCTATTGTCGCGGGCCCGGATCGAGGACGTGCTGGTCGGCACCCCGGATCACTTCCAGGGCCGGGAGGCCGCGGTGGTGCTGGTCTCGATGACCACCTCCGCCCCGGACGACGCGCCGCACGGTATCGGCGCGCTGCTGTCGCGGCACTGGCTGACCAGCGCGATCTCGCGCGCCATGTGGTCGGCGATCATCGTGCGCTCGCCGCTGCTGACCGAATACCTCCCGGCCACCGCGGCCGAACTCTCCGATCTGGCCGCGGTGCTGCAACTCGACCGGGTCTAGCGGTCAGCCGAAGCAGTGTCCTTCACCGCGATAGGTGGGCACGGTGGTGCGGCGGCCGTCCTCGTCGACCAGATGGACCTCGGTGAAGCGTTCGCAGAGCTCCCCGGCCTTGGCGTGCCGGAACCACACGCGATCCCCGATCCGCAGGCCGTCCGCGCCGGTCAGCGGGGTCTGCACCTCGCCCGCGCCTTCGGTACCGATCAGCTTCAAACCCAAGGGCCACACCGGTTTCGGAACTCGTGACGCACCGGCCGGGCCGGAGGCGATGTAGCCGCCGGAGTAGACGGTGGCGATGCCGGGCGCGGGACGGCGCAGCACCGAGGTCGCGAAGTACATCGACGGGCGCGGCGCCAGATTGCGGTAGCCGTCGAAAAGCGTGGGCAGGTAGAGCCCGGAACCGGCGGTCACCTCGGTGACATCCGGATCGGTGATGCTGACCTCGATGGACCCGGTGCCGCCGCTGTTGACGATCTCGAGCTCACCGACCGTGGCGCGGATCGCGTCCAGCACCCGGCGGCGGCGCTTCAGGATCTCGTCGGCCGACAGCTTCTTCACCAGGCGCACAGCGGGATTGGTGTCGGGCAGGCCCGCGATCTGCGCCTCGTAGGTCATCATGCCCACGACTCGGAAACCGCGGGAACGGGTTTCGGCGGCCAGGGCGGCGGCCTGCTCGGGCGTGCGGATCGGCGAGCGGCGCACACCCAGGTGCAGCGGGCCGATGCGCAGGGAGGCGTCCACATCGAGACACACACGGGGAGCGACCTTTTCGCTGCCGACGGCGGCGCGGATCAGGTCCAGCTGGTCGGTGTCGTCGACCATGAGGGTGATGGAGTCGAGCAGCAGCGGGTCGGCGGCGAGTTCGGCCAGCGCGTGCCGGTCGGCGGTGGGATAGCCGAGCAGCACGTCGCGCGCGCCCTCGCGGACCAGCCAGATGGCTTCGCGCAGTGAGTAACCCATGACGCCCGCGAATCCGCCGGACGCGGTGAGCTTGGGGCCCAGCACTTCTTCCAGGACCGCGCGGCAGCGCACGGATTTACTGGCCACCCGGATCGGGACGCCGCGAGCGCGGCTCACCAGATCGGCGGCATTGGCGCGCAGGGCGGTCATATCGACCGCGGCGAGCGGGGGGTCGAGTTCGGCGGTGGCCGCGTGCAGCACGCTGATCGGCGACTTATCGGTCACCTGATCATTCGACCACGAACTTGGTCACTCGTCCAGTATTTCGGAATTTCGATATCGAATTCGGAGCGCAGGGCACTCGAATTCAGGGCACGTCGACGGCCTTGGTCGACAGGTAGGACACCAGATCGTCGAGGACGACCAGCGAGATCTCGTCATTGCAGTCGGCCAGCCAGCGCAACACCATGCCCTGGATGACCGCGAGCAGGTAGGCGGCGATGGCATCGACCGGTTCCAGCCACTGCGTGCCCGAGCGGCGGGCGCACAGATCGAGGAAGGCGGTCACGTCGGCGTCCAGGTCCCGGAACATGGCCGAGCCCACCGGGTCCGGCACGCACGCGGCCTGGTTCTCCCAGCGCACCCGCAACATGGCGAGGGTGGATTCATAGGCCCGAATCTGCCGGTCGGGCGAGGATTTCAACATCGGCCACAGCGTGCTGACACCCGCGTGCAGCAGGATGCGCAGTGCCCGATTACCGCTGAAGTCGAGCGACCCGGCCGTCTTTTCGATGGCCTCGGTCATGGCCGGACGAAGTCCGACCTGGGTGATTTCTCCACTTGCGCTCAACGACGGCTCCCTTTGGCGAAAGAACTCGCGCACAGCGCTCGCGACCAGTGGCCACAGCACTTGCGCAGTTCGCTCAACGGGCGGCGGATCGACTTTGATCTTTCCGGCCAGTACACCGGCGTACCCGTTCAACGGGTATCGATGTTACGTCGTTTTTGGGCCCGGTAACCAGCTTTGATAGCCGATTCCGTACCTCAAGAATGTTTTGTTACCTAATTGGAACAGGCCCGCGACCCTACGGGAATGATCAAATTGAACGATCGCCTGGTAACGACGTTGATAGGACCATTCGGTATATTACGGACGGTTGTGCGTCGAAACATAGCGTGTGTGCGCGACCCCACACGCGCCACGCCGATAGCCGCCCCGCGCGGGCCACACAATTCGCCGATCCGATCGATCGCCGACACCGTGGCGATACTCGCCCGCAGCTAGCCTGGCGGAGTGACTTCAGCGCGCCACGACCAGTTCCTGATCTCCGGCACCTTCAACTTCCGTGACCTCGGCGGTGCCCGCACCACCGAGGGCCGCACCGTCCGCGAGGGCGTGTTGCTACGGTCCGCCCAGCTCAGCCGCCTCGACGAGGCGGGCGTGGCCAAACTGGCCGAGCTCGGCGTCACCGACGTACACGACCTGCGCGGGTTCGCCGAGATCGACTTCATCGGCCACGACGTGGTGCCGGACGGGGTTCGCCTGCGCGTCACTCCCTTCGACTCGCGCATGGGCGAGACCCCACCGCACGAGGCCCGCCGCTCCGTCACCGCCGGCTCGCACATGCTCGAGGTCTACCGGTCCTTCCCCGCCCTGCCCGAGGCGCACGACGCCATCCGCACGCTGGCCGAATCCGTGCTCGCCGGGACCGCCCTGGTGCACTGCGCCGCCGGCAAGGACCGCACCGGCTGGGCCATCGCCACCCTGCTGCGCGCGGTCGACGTCACCGAGGAGGACATCTACGCCGACTACCTGCTCAGCAATGACGCCGTCCCCACCCTGCGCGCCTTCATGACCGATGCCATGAACGAGGAGCTGTCCGACGATCTGCTGGGGGTGAAGCCCGAATACCTGGAGACGGCCACCGCCTCGATGCACGAGATGTACGGCGGCCTCGAGGGCTACCTCGCCGAGATCGGCATCACCCCGCAGCTGCGCGACGAGCTGCGCGCGCGGCTGCTCGACTGAGCGCTATTCCGCCAACGCCGACTCGTGCACCAGGGCCTGGCGGACCAGGCCGTCCGCGTCGATGCTGACCTGGTTCCCGGTGTGGAACCAGGAACCGGTGAAGCGGGACTCGGTGGTCTGCGGGTCGTTCCAGTAGCGCGGGGTGACATTGGGGCCGCGGCACAGCAGTTCGCCGTGGCCCGCGTCCGCGTCCGGGCCGCAGAGCGCGAGTTCGGTACCGCCGAAGGCGAATCCGAGGACGTCACGGCCCGGGTCGCCGCCGTTCGCCGCCGTGTCGTCGCGGGCCAGGCCGATGCCGGAGGTCTCGGTCGCACCCCACACCGACCATTGCCGGGCCTCCGGGAAGACGTTGCGCAGGGTGACCGAAACCGCCTCGGCGGCAGCCGGATCGGTGACCGCGAGTTCGGCGCGATGCCCGGCGCTACAGACCTGGCGCACCTGATCCACCCGCAGTCCGGCCAGGTCGGGCAGCAGTCCGGCGAAGATGCGCGGTGTCGCCGCGACCATGTCGATGCGTTCCGCGACAAGGATTTCCGGCACGGCCGAGCGGTCGGGGGCCAGCACCACGGTGCCGCCGACCGCGAAGGTCGGCAGCAGCTGATCGACACAGCCGCTGGCGTGCGCGAGCGGCAGCAACAGCAGATTGCGCAGTCCGTCGGTGGGCAGTTCCAGCGCGCCGACCACGGAACAGATTGCGGAGAGCAGGTTCTCGTTGGTCAGCTCCACACCGCGCGAGCCCGCGCCGGGGCCCATCGTGGTGTAGCAGAGCAGAGCCAGTTCCCCGAGGGACGCGCCATCGTCGATGAAGGCCGCACCGTCGGGCAGGGCCTCGGCGTAACCGGCCGCGCGGCCGCCGCCGTCCAGCACGAAGTCGGTGCAGGCATCGTGAATCACGCGCTCCGCGGCCGCGTCCGGCAGGCCGTCGTGGACCAGCACCGGTACCGCGCCGGAGAGCAGCGCGCCCAGGAACGCCTGCACCCAGCGCGCGCCGACCGGCATGCGGACCGCGACCCGGTCGCCGTAGCCGATGCCGTGTTCCTGCAGCCCGCCGGCGATCCGGGAAGCCGCGTACCAGAGTTCGCGGTAGGTGAGCCGGGGGCCGCCGATCTCCACCACGGCCTCCCGGGCGGCGAAGGTGTGGACCTGGATGTCGAGTAGTTCGGTGAGCGCCGGCGTGAGGTTGCCGTAGCGCAGGATGCCGTCCGCCGCGCGCGCAAGCGGGTTGGCGCACCAGCCGTTTCGGGTGTGCGGGTATTCCACGAGTAACTGCGACATCGTCCCTCCGAGTGCCTCGTAAGCCCTGCCAGGCATCAGTGACTATATGATGCAGATCACAGACTTGGGCGGATTGTCGGCAAACGGATGTCAGGCTTTGACCGGATGGAAACAGACCACCCCCTTGTGAAACCGGACTTCCCCTGGCGAGCCTGCGGAAACGTCGGAATTGCAGTGCCCTTCGCACATTCACACCGGAAATCCCCATCGGAGAGTCTCGGTCTCCCCCCAATCACCCACCCCTGCAGGTGAGAGCAGTGACACGCCCGGGCGCGGGCCGACACACCCGGGCACACCCCAGCACCCGGGCCGTCGGACCGCGACGATAGCCGTCTACTTGCCTGTGTACGTGGCCTTTCCGGGCCCGACCTCGAGGAAGCTCGCCACCGCGTTCTTCAGATCCTCGGTGCCGAAAAGTTGCCCGGACACCTCCGGGGTCACCGAATCCGCATGCGCCACACCACCGGAACGCCAGGCCTCGATGATCGCCTTGGTGGCGGCGTGCGCCCGGGTCGGGCCGTCGGCCAACCGGGCCAGCAGCGCGCGAGCCGCGGTGTCGACGTCCTCGTGGATTGCGTTGACCACACCCCACTCGGCCATGGTGGCGGCCGGATAGGTGTCACCGGTCATGACGAACTCGCGCGCGCGACCGGAACCGGCCCGCTCGGCCAGCCGTTGCGGGCCGCCCATCGACGGGGTCAGGCCGACCACGGTCTCCACCAGACCGAACTTCGCCTTCGGCGCGGCCAGGATGATGTCGCAGGCCAGCGCCATCTCGAAGGCCGCGGTCAGGGTCAGCGAGTGCGCGGCGAAGATGACCGGGCAGGGCAGCGCCTCGAGCGGGTGGATGATCTGCGCGAACAGCGTCTGCCACAGCTGCGCGCCCTCCTGCTCGGAGAGCCCGTCGAAGACGTGCACATCGACGCCGCCCGAGACCAGCTTGCCGTCGGCGCGCACCAGCAGCGCCCGCGGCGGATTCGCCGACAGCTCGGCCAGATCCACGGCCAGCGCGTCCAGCAGGGCCTTGTCGAAGAGGTTCAGCGGTCCGTGCGCGATGGTCAGGATCGCCATGTCCGCGCCGCCGGCGGTGACAGCACGTTCCAGGCGGGTGGGCTTCGAGTCAGTCATGGGCCTGAATGTATGCGCCTGCTCACTTTCTCTCCAGACCCGGCACGGACTTCATCTGACAGACTGGCCGAGTGACCACCTCGAAATCCGAGCCGGGCAGTTATGTCGAACCCGGCGAATTCAAGCGGGACACGAACTACATCGAGACGCGGATAACCGCGGACGGGCGGGACGGGTATCCCGTTGAGCCCGGGCGGTATCGGCTGGTGGCGGCACGGGCGTGTCCGTGGGCCAATCGGACGATCATCGTGCGGCGGCTGCTCGGGCTGGAGTCGGCGCTGTCGATGGGATTGGCCGGGCCCACGCATGACAAGCGCAGCTGGACCTTCGATCTGGATCCCGGCGAGGTGGATCCGGTGCTGGGGATCCACTTCCTGCAGGACGCCTACTTCAAGCGGTTCGCGGACTATCCGCGTGGCATCACCGTGCCCGCGATCGTCGACGAGCGGACCGGGGCGGTGGTCACCAACGACTACGCGCAGATGACCCTCGATTTCTCCACCGAGTGGACCGAGTTCCATCGGCCGGGCGCACCACTCCTATACCCGGAAGACCTACGCGCTGAGATTGATTCGGTGAACCGCCGGGTCTACACCGAGGTCAACAATGGCGTGTACCGGTGTGGTTTCGCGGGCGGGCAGGAGGCCTACGACGCCGCCTACGATCGCCTGTTCACCGCGCTCGACTGGCTGTCGGAGCGGCTGGCCACGCAGCGGTATCTGGTCGGCGACACCATCACCGAGGCCGATGTGCGGCTGTTCACCACGCTGGTCCGCTTCGACCCGGTGTATCACGGGCATTTCAAGTGCAATCGGGACAAGCTCACCGAACTGCCGGTGCTGTGGGCTTATGCCCGTGACCTGTTCCAGACCCCGGGTTTCGGCGACACCGTGGATTTCACGCAGATCAAGCAGCACTACTACATCGTGCACACCGACATCAATCCGACGCGGATCGTGCCCAAGGGCCCCGAACTCGGCAACTGGCTGACCCCGCACGGCCGGGAAGCGTTGGGCGGCAGGCCGTTCGGGGACGGCACCCCGCCGCCCCCGCCGCGGGAGGCCGAACGTGTGCCCGCCGGGCACACGCCCGCCTGACCGGATCTACTCCCCCGCCGCGCCCCGATAGGTGCCGAAGCTCCAGTAGACGCCTTCGGGGTCGCGGCAGGTGAAACCCCTTGATTCATAGTCGGTTTCGTTGCGCAGTTCGCGAGTGATGTTCGCGCCCGCCGCTTTCGCGCGGGCGTAGAGGGCATCGGCGTCGTCGATGGCGATGTACACCGAGCCGACGCCCGGCGGCTGGCAGTCCAGGGACATGCCCTCGCGGACGCCGCCGAGCATGATCGCGCCGCCGCCCGGCCAGGCGAGTTCGGCATGGTGGACGGTGTCGCCCTCGCCGTAGCGGGCGGTGGTCTCGAAGCCGAAGGCCTGCTGCAGGAACGTGATCGCGGCGTCCGCGTCGCGGTAGACCAGGGTCGGCCAGACGACGGTGGTGGTCTGTACAGGGGTTGTCGTTTCGCTCATGTGTTCACCCTCCCGCGTCGGCGGGTTGCCGGTCTTGGACGAATGGGAACTCTTCGTGTTCCAGCCAGGCCGAGGGCGGCATGCCCGCCAGCTCCCGCCATTCCCGGGCCATATGCGCCTGGTCGTAGTACCCGGCGACGGCGGCCACCTCCGCCAGCGGCGGCAGCAGCGGATCGCGCAGCAGCCGATGCGAGCGCCCGAAACGCGACAGCCGGGCGGCATCCTTGGGGGTGATCCCCAGTTCGGCGGTGAAACGGTTGCCGAGGTGCCTTCTGCTCCAGCCGATCTCCTCGGCCACGGCGCCCACCCGCACCGCCGGGTCGGGACCCGAGAGCAGGGTCCAGGCGTGCGCCAGCTCGGCGTCCCAGCGCACCGGATCCACCTGCCGCAGCAGGATCTCGTCGATGACGGCGAAGCGTCCCGGCCAATCGGGCAGCAGCGAGAGCCGTTCCCGCAATTCGACCGCGCGCGGACCGAGCACATCGGACAGGTCCACGAGCCAGGAGCCCAGCGCCGCCACGGGCATCCCGAACAGCGCCCGGCAACCCTGCGGGGTCAGACTCAGCTGCACCCCGTGCTGGAACCCGTTGTGCGCGATCACCGCCGGACGCACCGTGAGCCCGCTGGCCAGCATGTCCCAGCGCCCGCCGGGCTGCCCGGACTGAGGGGACACCGGCACCTCGATGGGTTCGTCGATGGTGATGATCACCGTCAGTCCCGTACCCGGCATGCCGATATGGGTGCCCGGAGCGAAGCCGCGCAGCAGATAACCCTCGTACCCGTGAACGTAGGCGCGCAACCGGGGATCGGGGACTCCCGACGCGCCTTCCGAGACGCCTGCCACGCCGTCCACCCTAGGCCGATCTTGCGCGGTATGGGACCCTCCGGGCACGAAGGCGGGACCCTCCCATCCGGAACCGGTCTATCTCGCGAATCGTTGTCGGGGTGCCATATGGTTTGGGTCGGAGGACCGCGCACGGAAAAGGGGTTTGCGATGTTCAAGGCCGGGCTCGAGAAGGCGGTCGTCTCGCTGCTCGACAACGGGGCGCAGGTGCAGGCTCCGGCTGTCGCCAAGTACGTGGGCAAACTGCGCGACGCACATCCGGGAGAGTCGCCCGCGCAGATCATCACGCGCATCGAGAAGCTCTACCTCAACGCCGTCACCGGCTCCGGCACGGCGGTCGGCGCGACCGCGGCGGTGCCGGGCGTCGGAACCGTGGCATCTCTGGCCGCCATGAGCGCGGAGACCGCGTTCTTCCTGGAAGCCTCCGCGGTGTTCACCCTCGCCGTCGCGTCCGTGCACGGGGTCGCGCCCGAGGACAAGGAACGCCGCCGCGCACTGGTGCTGGCCGTGGTGCTCGGCGAGTCCGGCATGCAGATCGTGCAGAAGAGCGTCGGGCACTCCGCCAAGAACTGGGGCGGACTGATGGCGACCAAGATCCCCGGCATCGGCGCCATGAACGACTCCCTGCTCAAGAAGTTCCTGGTGCAGTTCATCGCCAAGCGCAGCGCGCTCATGGTCGGCAAGGTGATTCCGGCCGGAATCGGCGCTGCCATCGGTGGTTTCGGCAACCGGGCACTGGGCCACGGCATCATCGACAATGCCCGCAAGGCCTTCGGCGCGCCGCCGATCGTCTGGCCGCAGCCGCTGATCATCGACGCCGACCCGCTGCCCGCCGTGGAAGCCCCGACCTGGAACAAGCAGCCGTGACGCGCCCGCTCGCCATTGCGGCCGGGGGGCTCACCAAGACCCTCGAGTCCGGCACCATCGTCGACGATGTGAGTTTCGTGGTGCCCGCGGGCACCGTGGCCGCCCTGGTGGGTCCGCACGGCGCGGGCAAATCCACCGTGCTGCGCATGCTGCTGGGCCTGCTCACCCCCACCTCCGGCACCGCGACCGTGGGCGGCCCCGGTGCGGGCCTGCGGGCCGGCCGTCCGGTGGTGGGCGCGGTACTCACCCCGCGCGGGCTGCATCCCGCCCGCAAGGTGTACGCCCAGCTGGGTGTGTTCGCCGCTGCCGCAGGCGTTTCCGACACCCGGGCCGAAGAGCTGCTGGCCCTGGTCCGGCTCACCGACGTCGCCGATCAACGCATCGGCGGCCTGCCCGAGGGTATGAAGACCCGGCTGGCGTTGGCCATCGCCCTGCTCGGCGACCCGCCGCTGCTGGTGCTCGACGATCCGACGACCGGCCTCGATCTGCGGGAAACCGCCTGGCTCAACGACTTCCTGCGCGGCCACGCCCGCCGCGGCGGGACCGTGCTGCTCACCTCGCGCACGCTGAGCACCGTGCTGCCCGTCGCCGACGAGTTGATCGTGCTGGACCGGGGACGGGTCGCCTACCAGGGCAGCCCGGCGCGGCTGCGGCGCAGTCACCCGGATCGCCTGCTGGTCAAGGCCTCCAGCCCGATCGCGCTGGCCACCACGCTGGCCGCACAGGGCTTCACCGACGCGGTCATGCGGCCCGACGGGCGGCTCGCGATCGCGGAAGCCTCGGTGACACAACTGGAATCGGCCGCCTCCACGGCGCGGGTCCAGCTCACCGAGATCACCCCCGAACACATTCACCCGGATCAGGTGCTGGCGGCGCTCACCCAAACCGGAGCGCCCGCCCCGAACTACCCCGCCTCCGCCGTCTACGGGACCTACCGGTGAAGGCACCGCGCCGCGGCGACGTTGTAGAAGAAAAGGACCCCGAATGAACCTGACGGTGCCGCCGCTGGTGGCTCGAGCCGCCAATTCCGAAGTGCGCAAGGTGACCTCGGTGCGGTTGAACTGGCTGATCGGCGGCGGGGTCGTCGCGGCCGGGGTGCTGGCGTTCGTCGGGTTGGGTACCGGGTTCCGGCCCGGGGGCGAGCACGCGCAGGGTTTCAGCTCCGGATCCGGGTGGGCCGCACTGCTGACCACCTGGGTGCTGGTGCTGACCGTCGCGGCCGCGGCCGCCTTCGGCGCGCTCGGGTCCGCCACCGAATTCCGCACCGGATCGCTCGCCTTGACCTCGCTCTACACTCCCGATCGCACCCTGCTACTCAGCTCGAAACTGGCCGTGGCGGGCGTGTTCTCGCTCGGCACCGTGGTCGTGATGGAGGTGCTGGGCGGGGCCGCCATGCGCTTGGCCGGCGGCTCCCGGGTGCCGTTGGACGGCGGCTTCTACGGCGTGCTGATCGGCGTCGCGGTGGCGGCGGTGTGCTGGGCGGTGATCGGGACGGCGCTGGGCTTCGTGCTGCGCTCCCCCACCCTGGCACTGGCCGCCGTGCTGGGCTGGGCGATCCTGGAACCGCTGGTGTGGATCACGCTGCGCGCCATCGGATTCGGCGGGGTGGCCGCCATGCTGCCGGTGTCCGCCACCGTCGGCACCATCAGCGGCGGGCGCTACGCCAAGAGCGCGCTCATCGCACCGACCCCGGCGGCCATGGCGCTGCTGGTGCTGTGGAGTGTCGGGGCGGGCGCGGGCGCGTGGTGGCTGTTCACCCGCCGGGATATCTGATCAGGTGCGGTCGGCGAGCCGCCGCCAGATTTCGTGATCGGTGCGCGGGCCGCCGGGCGTGTCCGCACCGTACTTCGCGATGAGACCCGGTAGGTCAAGCGGCACGCTCGGCGCGGTCATGGAGGCCAGCTCGGCCTCCACCGCGGCGTCGGGAACCAGCCAGCAGACCTCGAATTCGATGCCGTCGGGGTCGGCGGCGTAGAGCGCCTTGGTCGACGCGTGATCCGACGCGCCGGTCAGCGCGCCTGCCTTCTCCAATGCGTCGCGGACGCGGGCCAGCTCGCTCAGGGTGTTCACCTCCCACGCCAGGTGGTAGAGGCCGATCCGGCCGGTGCGGTGCGCGATCGACGGGTCCGGCGACCGGAACAGGCCCAGGTCATGATCGTTCGCCGAACCCTCGGCCTGCAGGAACACCGCGCCCGGGAAGCCTTGCAGCCGCCGGAAGCCCAGGACGTCGCAGTAGAAGGCGGCGGAGCGTTCCACGTCGGAGACGAACAGGACCGCGTGATTGAGACGCTGAATCGGCATTCCTCCACCCGACCACGCCGGTGGCCGCGACACAAGGCACCGTCCCGACACGGAAATTCACTGTCGCACCCTGCGGGCACACTGGAAGGCTGGAAGCGGGAACAAAGTCGGGGGTGGGGGGATTGTGTTCTCCGGAATGAATGCAATGGCTGAAGCACAGGATCGCGGCTGGCTGCGCCGCCTTTGGCAGCGGTGCAAGGGGCACCCGTGGATGTTGACCGGGCTCGGGCTGGCCATCCTGCTCGGCGCGCTGGTCGAGGTGACCGGGCCGCTGCTGGCCAAGCACGCGCTCGACGGCGCGACCGCCGGCAACACCGGCATCATCGCGGCCATGGCCGGGGCGCTGGGCGTGCTCGCGGTCGGGCGCTTCCTGGCCTCCTTCGGACGGCGCATGCTCGCCGGGCAACTGGCCCTGGACGTGCAGCACGAACTGCGGGTGGATCTGCTGGGCGCCTTGCAGCGGCTCGACGGTCCCGGGCAGGACGAACTCCGCACCGGACAGGTCATCTCGCGGTCGATCAGCGATCTCTCGCTGGTGCAGGGTCTGCTGTCCATGGGCCCCTGGTCGGCGGTGGCGGCCCTGCAGTTCGTGCTGGCCGCGGGCGTGATGCTGTGGCTCTCACCGGTTTTGGCGCTGGCCGCGCTGCTGGTGGTGCCGGTGCTGGCGCTGGTCGTCTACCGGGTGCGGCCGCGGCTGTACGCGGCCACCTGGTCAGCGCAGCAGCGCGCCGCCGACCTCGCCCAGCACGTCGAGGAGACCGTCACCGGCGTGCGGGTGGTGAAGGGATTCGGGCAGGAAGCCCGCATGGTCGACGTGCTCGAAAAGCACGGACGCAAGCTGTACGCCGAACGCATGCGCGCGGCCCGCATCGACGCCCGCTTCAGCCCGACACTCGCCACCATTCCGCAGGCCGGGCTGGTCGCGGTGATCGCGGTGGGCGGGCTGCTGGCCTTCCACGGCAGTATCGGGCTGGGCACCTTCCTGGCCTTCACGGCCTACGTGTCGACCATGACCAACTCGACCCGCATCGTGTCCTACGTGGTGGTCATGGCGCAGTTGACCCGGGCGGCCGCCGATCGCGTGCACCAGGTCATCGACAGCGCGCCCGAACACATCGATCCCGAGCATCCGGTGGCGGTGCCGCAGGGACCGCTGGGCATCGACATCGAGGGGCTGAACTTCGGATTCGAGCCGGATCGGCCCGTACTGCGCGACTTCGATCTGAAGATCGCGCCGGGCGAGACGGTCGCCATCATCGGCCCCGCCGGGTCGGGCAAGTCGACGCTGAGCCTGCTGCTGCCGCGCTTCTACAGCCCCGACTCGGGTCGGATCAGCCTCTACGGCAAGGACTCCCGCGTTGATATCGCGGACCTGAAGGCCGCCGAGCTGCGGGAAGCGGTCGGCGTGGTCTTCGACGAGGCGTTCCTGCTGTCGGACACCATCGCCGCCAATATCGCGCTCGGACGGCCCGACGCCACCGAGGCGGAGATCCAGGCGGCCGCCAAACAGGCTGCGGCAGACGAGTTCATCAACGGTCTCGCCGACGGCTACGACACCGTCGTCGGTGAGCGCGGACTGACGCTCTCCGGCGGTCAGCGTCAGCGCATCGCCCTGGCCCGCGCCCTGCTCGCCGACCCTCGCATCCTCATCCTCGACGACGCCACCTCGGCCGTGGACGCCGTCACCGAGTCCGCCATCTTCGCCTCGCTGCCGACCGATTCCGGCCGCACCACCCTGATCCTCGCCCACCGCGAATCGACGCTGGCCCACGCCGACCGGGTGATCCGGCTCCCGGCACCGGACAACACTCGTCATCCCGGAATGACGGGGTCGACGGGGCAGGATGCGGAGCTGGATCGGGACACACCCGAAGAGGTTCGGCGGGTGCTGGGGGACCTGCCCGCAGCCACCGAGAAGCCAGGGCTGGACGCGGCCGAGCTGCGCGAGCCGGATCCGGGCTTCAAGCTCACCCATGCGCTGCGACTGGTGAAGTGGCTGGTCGCCGGGACCATGCTGCTGCTGGCGCTGGATGCGCTTGTCGGCGTGGGTTTCCCGTCGATCGTGCGATACGCGGTGGACTCGGGCGTCGGCAAGCATCACGGGTCGGCGCTGGTGCAGGCCACCGTGATCGGCATCGGGCTCGTCGCGCTCGGCTGGCTGGTCGCGGCGACCTCGCTGCTGTGGAGCAATCGGGCCGGGGAGCGGGTGCTGTTCGGCCTGCGGGTGCGCAGTTACGCGCACCTGCAGCGGCTGGGACTGGACTTCTACGAGCGGGAACTGTCCGGCCGCATCATGACCCGGATGACCACCGATATCGACGCGCTCTCCACCTTCATGCAGACCGGTCTGCCGGACGCGCTGGTCGCACTGCTGACGGTGGCCGGAATCGCGGTGGCGCTCACGATCATCGACCTGCAACTGGCCACCATCGTGTTCGTGACGCTGCCGCCGCTGCTGCTGGCCACCTGGTGGTTCCGCAAGGTGTCCGATGCCGCCTACAGCGCGGCGCGTGAGCATTCGGCCACGGTCAATGCCGATTTCGCCGAGAACGTCTCGGGTCTGCGTGTGGTGCAGGCGAACCGGCACGAGGCGGACGCGGCGCGCCGGTTCGCGGGCTACTCCGACGATTTCCGGGTCAGCCGGATGCGGGCGCAGCGAGCCATCGCCACCTTCTTCGCCTTCGTCGGCATGTGGGCGGACCTGGCGCTGGCGTCGGTGGTGTTCACCGGTGCGTGGGCGGTGGCACATGGGTCCACCACGCCGGGCACGCTGGTGGCGTTCGTGCTCTACCTGCAGCTGCTGTTCGGCCCGATCATGCAGTTGTCGCAGCTGTTCGACGGATATCAGCAGGCGCGGGTCGGGTTGCGGCGCATCGGGGAACTGCTGCGCACCCGCTCGTCCATCGCGCCGGACGCGGCCGAGCCGGCCGTCATCGACGGGCATCTGCGCGGCCGGGTGGACTTCGAGGATGTCCACTTCCAGTACCCGGGCGCGATCAAACCCGCCCTCGCGGGCGTGGATCTGACCATTCCGGCCGGCGGCAGCCTGGCACTGGTCGGTGAGACCGGTGCGGGCAAGTCGACCATCGTGAAACTGCTCGCCCGGCTCTACGACATGCCACGAGAAGGCCTGTCGGGTGACAGAAATCACGACAACTCCGGCGTGATCCGCGTCGACGGCGTGGATATCCGTGACTACCGCCTCGGCGAGTTCCGGGCCCGGCTGGGCGTGGTTCCTCAGGAAGCTCACCTGTTCACCGGCGACATCGCCAGCAACATTGCATTTGGGAAACCGGATGCCACACCGGATCAGATCGAAACGGCCGCCGCCGCGGTGGGCGCACTGGCAACCATTCAGGCACTCCCACAAGGAATGAACCAGCCGGTCGGTGAGCGGGGTCGCGGCCTCTCGGCCGGGCAGCGACAGCTCATCGCGCTGGCCCGAGCCCAGCTGGTCGACCCCGACCTACTACTGCTCGACGAGGCGACCGCCGTGCTGGACCCGGCCGCCGAGGCATCGGTGCTGGTGGCGAGCGAATCCGTGACACGCGGGCGGACCTCGGTGATCGTCGCGCACCGGCTCGCGACGGCCGCGCAGGCCGACCGAATCGCCGTGGTCGAGCACGGCGCCATCAGCGAAATCGGCACGCACGAAGAACTACTCGCGGCGCGCGGCGCGTATCACCGGCTCTGGGCTGCGGCCCAGGCGATGGAAGGAATATTCTCGAGCGAGGACGAGTCGCCACGAGAGAATGTGCCCGCTCGGTGGTAGCCATGCCCGACGGCGAACCAGGGTGGGCATATCCTCAGTGGGGGCGCATCGGCGCGCATCCGCCGATTACCCGTGCCGGGCACGTCACAAACGTCGCAGCGCGAAGAACGAAATGAGGCGAACACCTGCTGTGAGCAGCTCAACAGACCAGTTCGGACAGAACCAGTGGCTTGTCGACGAGATGTACCAGAAGTACAAGCAAGACCCCTCGTCCGTCGATGAGAGCTGGCACGAGTTCCTGGCGGATTACACGCCGGAGAACACGGCCGAGATTGGTAATAACAGCCAGACGGCCGCCGCCGTCGCTCCGGCAGTAGCCGCCGCGACCCCCGTCGCCCCCGTCGCTCCTCCTGTCCCCACCCCCGCTCCCGCGCCCGCGCCGACTCCGGCCCCCGCGCAGGTTCGAGCCCCGCAGACCACCCCCGCGCCCGCGTCCAACGCGGCCCCGACCTCCGGCGGTCCGAAGCCCGCCGCCGAGGACGAGACGAAGGTGCTGCGTGGTCCGGCCGCAGCCATCGTCAAGAACATGTCGGCGTCGCTGGCGATCCCCACCGCCACCTCGGTGCGGGCCATCCCGGCAAAGTTGATGATCGACAACCGTCTGGTCATCAACAATCACCTCGCCCGTACCCGCGGCGGCAAGATCTCCTTCACCCATCTGCTGGGTTACGCGATCGTGCAGGCCATCAAGGCCTTCCCGAACATGAACCGGCACTTCGCCGAGGTCGACGGGAAGCCCAACGCGGTCACCCCGGCGCACACCAACCTCGGTCTGGCCATCGACCTCAAGGGCAAGGACGGCAGCCGTTCGCTCGCGGTCGCGGCCATCAAGAACACCGAGGGCATGACGTTCGCGCAGTTCCACAGCGCCTACGAGGATGTCGTGCGCCGCGCGCGTGACGGCAAGCTGACCAACGACGATTTCTTCGGCGTCACCATCTCGCTGACCAACCCGGGCACCATCGGCACCAATCACTCGGTGCCGCGCCTGATGCCGGGCCAGGGCGCGATCGTCGGCGCGGGTGCCATGGAGTACCCGGCCGAGTTCCAGGGCATGAGCGACGGTCAGCTGGCCGAGCTGGGCATCGGCAAGCTGATGACCCTGACCTCGACCTACGATCACCGCATCATCCAGGGCGCGGAGTCCGGTGACTTCCTGCGGACGATCCACAACCTGCTGATCTCGGACGAGTTCTACGACGACATCTTCCACGGCATGGGTGTCCCCTACGAGCCGGTGCGCTGGCGCAAGGACATTCAGGAACGCGGCATCGACAAGTCGACCCGCGTGCAGGAGATGATCAACGCCTACCGCAGCCGCGGCCACCTGATGGCCGATACGGATCCGCTACGGCTGGTCAAGGACAAGTTCCGCTCGCACCCGGATCTGGATGTCACCCAGCACGGTCTGACCCTGTGGGACCTGGACCGCGAGTTCAATGTCGCGGGCTTCCACGGCCAGGAGCGCATGAAGCTGCGCGACGTGCTGTCCATCCTGCGCGACGCCTACGCCCGCCACGTGGGTGTGGAGTACACCCACATTCTGGATCCCGAGCAGCTCAAGTGGATTCAGGAACGCGTGGAGCAGAAGCACGCGAAGCCGACCGTCGCCGAGATGAAGTACATCATGTCGCGGCTCAACGCGGCCGAGGCGTTCGAGACCTTCCTGCAGACCAAATACGTTGGTCAGAAGCGGTTCTCGCTCGAGGGCGCCGAGTCGGTCATCCCGATGATGGACGCCGTCATCGACCAGTGCGCCGAGTACAACCTCGACGAGGTCATCATCGGCATGCCGCACCGCGGCCGCCTGAACGTGCTGGCCAACATTGTCGGCAAGCCGTACTCGAAGATCTTCACCGAGTTCGAGGGCAACATGAACCCGGCGGCCACGCACGGCTCCGGCGACGTGAAGTACCACCTCGGTGCGCGCGGCACCTACCTGCAGATGTTCGGCGACAACGAGATCGAGGTCTCGCTGACCGCCAACCCGTCGCACCTCGAGGCCGTCGACCCGGTGCTGGAGGGTCTGGTTCGCGCCAAGCAGGATCTGCTCACCAAGGAAGACATCGTCACCCTCGGTGAGGAGGCGCGCTCGTTCTCGGTCGTGCCGCTGATGCTGCACGGCGACGCGGCCTTCGCCGGTCAGGGTGTCGTGGCCGAGACGCTGAACCTGTCGGTGCTGCGCGGCTACCGCACCGGTGGCACCGTGCACATCGTGGTGAACAACCAGATCGGTTTCACCACCGCGCCGGAGTTCTCGCGCTCCACCGAATACTCCACCGATATCGCGAAGTTCATCGGTGCGCCGATCTTCCACGTGAACGGTGACGATCCGGAAGCCTGTGTGTGGGTGGCCAAGCTGGCCGTCGACTACAAGCAGAAGTTCAAGCGCGATGTCGTGATCGACATGATCTGCTACCGCCGTCGTGGCCACAACGAGGGTGACGACCCGTCGATGACCCAGCCGGGCATGTACGACGTGATCGACACCAAGCGTTCGGTGCGTAAGGCGTACACCGAGTCGCTGATCGGTCGTGGCGACATCTCGATGAAGGAAGCCGAAGACGCCCTGCGCGACTACCAGGGTCAGCTGGAGCGGATCTTCAACGAGGTGCGCGAGCTGGAGAAGTTCCCGCCGGAGGCGTCGGAGTCCATCGAGGAAGAGCAGCAGCTGCCGCCGAACCTCATTACCGCCGTGGACAAGACGGTGCTGCAGCGCATCGGCGACGCGTTCGTGAACGTGCCCGAGGGCTTCACCGTGCACCCGCGCGTCAAGCCGGTGCTGGAGAAGCGTCGCGAGATGGCGTACGAGGGCAAGGTCGACTGGGCCATGGCCGAGTTGCTGGCCTTCGGCACGCTCATCGACGAGGGCAAGGCCGTGCGTCTGACCGGTCAGGACTCGCGTCGTGGCACCTTCTCGCAGCGGCACTCGGTGATCATCGACCGCAAGAACGGTGACGAGTACACGCCGCTGCACAACATCGGGTCCAAGAACCCGGGTTGGTTCGCGGTGCACGATTCGGCGCTGTCGGAGTACGCCGCGGTCGGCTTCGAGTACGGCTACTCGCTGGGCAACCCGGACGCACTCGTCCTGTGGGAGGCGCAGTTCGGTGACTTCGTCAACGGCGCGCAGTCCATCATCGACGAGTTCATCTCCTCCGGTGAGGCCAAGTGGGGTCAGCTCTCCGAGGTCGTGCTGCTGCTGCCGCACGGTCACGAGGGCCAGGGCCCTGACCACACCTCGGGTCGTATCGAGCGCTTCCTGCAGCTGTGTGCCGAGGGTTCGATGACGGTGGCGGTTCCGTCCACCCCGTCGAACTACTTCCACCTGCTGCGTCGCCACGCCCTGGACGGCATCCGCCGCCCGCTGGTGGTGTTCACCCCGAAGTCCATGCTGCGCAACAAGGCTGTCGTGTCCGAGGTCGAGGACTTCACCGACAACAAGTTCCGCACCGTGCTCGAGGAGCCCACCTACGAGTCGGGCAACGGCGACCGTTCCAAGGTCAAGCGCGTGCTGCTCACCTCCGGCAAGATCTACTACGAGCTTGTCGCCGAGAAGAACAAGCACAACCGCGAGGACGTGGCGATCGTGCGCGTCGAGCAGCTGTACCCGATCCCGAAGTTCCGCCTCAACGAGGCCCTGGAGCAGTACCCCAACGCCACCGATCTGGCGTGGGTCCAGGAGGAACCGGCCAACCAGGGCGCCTGGCCCTTCTTCGGCCTGAACCTCCCGGAGATCCTCCCGGCTCGCTTCGGCAAGCTGCGCCGCATCTCCCGCCGCGCCATGTCGGCCCCGTCCTCGGGTTCGTCGAAGGTGCACGCGGTGGAGCAGGCCGAGATCGTCAACGAGGCCTTCGCCCCGACGGTCTAACCCTCCCGAACAACGTTGCGGGGCCGGATCTCTCACCGAGATCCGGCCCCGCCGCCGTTTCAGCGCGTACCGCGACCAATGCCCATGAGCAGCTCTCCCAGCGAAGGGCAGATCAAGGGTCAGCGCACGAGCTGATTCAGCCGAGCCCAGTCCACTGTGATGGAGATCGGAACGTCGAACACCGCGGGCTCCTCTGACCACTCCAATTTCTGGTGGGGGCGGTACTGATTCAGCACGTGGTCGAGCACATACGTCTGAACAGCCGATACCGCGTTGTCTGCGATGTAGACGATCCAATACCAAGGGATTCCAGCGAGTGCATACTCCGCGAGCTTGTCCGCCGTGTCGACACGCTCCGTGCCGGGCGAGATGACCTCGATGACCAGCTTGACCATCGACGCGGGGAGAGGTCGCAGGTCCGGCGGAGCGCATTCGATCAACGCCACATCGGGCCGCCGAATAGTTGCTCGAGGCAGTTCCCACAGCAGCACATCGAAATCCGTGTCGACATCCAGGCAGCCGTCGTTGAAGCGGCCCATGTGCGACTCCGCCGCAGTTTCGATCATGTCTGCGATTCGCCGTGCGGCCTTCTGATGTGGCCTGGTCGGAGCCTCCGCCCGCACCGCTTCGCCGTTCACCACCTCCACCAGGCGGCAGAAGTCCTCGGGTAGCTTCTTCCAGATCTCAACGGTGATCGGCGCTGGCTGCAGGTTCTCTTCCCGCGCCCAATCGAGCACTTCAGACATGGCGTGCTCCTCGCACTCCGGCATTGACAGCTCGATCCTATAGTCCCTGGCAGACACAATCCGGCGATGGCCGAACCGGCCTGCCGAGCGTTACTCGGCGGGCCGCTCGGCGCCGGGTACCCGCAGCGGGCTACTCGCCGGCCGAATCCGCCTGCTGCGCAGGGGAATCGCGAAAGTTGATGCTACCGAGACGTTTTCGTTCGGGTGCGGTGGAGTGGGCGGGATGGGTTGCATTCGACATGTTCCACGTCGTATATTCCACGTGGAATATTTGGCGCGGAGGAGGCGACGGTGAACAAGCGGCAGGCGGTACCCATGCTGACGCCCTTGGCTATCGCGGTGCTGGCCCTGCTCGAAGAGGGGCCGATGCACCCTTACGAGATGTATCAGGTGCTGCTGCACCGGCACGAGGATGAACTGGTCAAGATCAAGCCTGGTTCGCTCTACCACACCGTCGCGCGGCTGGCCGAGCAGGAACTGGTCGTCGCCGAGGGCACCGACCGGGCCGGGAACCGGCCCGAGCGCACCATCTACCGCATCAGAACCGCTGGTCGCGAGGCTTTGCGTAGCCGGGTCGCGGAGATCCTGCGGCAACCGGTGAACGAGTACCCGGTGTTCCCGGTGGCCTTGGCCGAGGCGCACAATCTGCCCGTGGACGATGTCGTCGCGCTCGTGCGCGAACGCGTCACCTGGATCGAAAGCCGGATCGCGGAACTCGACGCGCTCCGCGGCATGGTCCTGTCCCGGCAGGTGCCACGCCGCTTCTGGATCGAGATCGAGTACATCCGCACCGTCCAGGCCGCCGAGGTCGAATGGCTGCGCGGCTTCATCGCCGAACTGGCGAGCGGCGAACTGATCTGGGACGACTTCTGCGCCGAGACCGGCGAGCGCCGGGAGCCGCCCGCCGCGACCATGGGGGCCGACTGGGGTGCAGGACTGACCGACGAGGACATCGCCGTCGTCCGGAGGGGTGGTGCCAAATAGTTCACCACCGCCCGAAGCGGTTCCCCCACATCATCTTTCCCGGTAGCCGTTCGCGGCCGCCCTTCCGAGACAGGAATCGGAATCCATGAGTACTCAACGCAATCCGTGGCTGGGGCTATACGCCCTGGTCGTCGGGTTCTTCATGATCCTGCTGGATATGACCATCGTCGCGGTGGCCAATCCGGCGATCATGAAGGACCTGAATGCCGATGTCTCCAAGGTCATCTGGGTGACCTCGGCGTACCTGCTGACCTACGCGGTGCCGCTGCTGGTCACCGGCCGGCTCGGGGATCGCTACGGTCCCAAGAACGTCTACCTCGTCGGCCTGGCCGTGTTCACCCTGGCCTCGCTGTGGTGCGCCAAGTCGAACACCGTCGACATGCTGATCGCGGCTCGCGCCGTGCAGGGCCTGGGCGCGGCACTCATGACGCCGCAGACCATGGCGGTCATCATGCGCACCTTCCCGCCGGACAAGCGCGGCGCGGCCATGGGTCTGTGGGGCGGCGTGGCCGGCCTGGCCACACTGGTCGGCCCGATCCTGGGCGGCGTGCTGGTCGACTGGCAGGGCTGGCAGTGGATCTTCTACGTGAACGTGCCGATCGGCATCATCGCGTTCGTGCTGGCGGTCTGGCTGGTGCCGTCGCTGCCCACCCATCAGCACAAGTTCGACTTCGTCGGCGTGGCGCTCTCGGCCGTCGGCATGGGCCTGCTGGTGTTCGGCATCCAGGAGGGCAATACCCACCACTGGAATGCCTGGATCTGGACCATGATCGTCGCGGGTCTGGTGGTGCTGGCGCTGTTCGTGGTCAACCAGGCACGCAATACCGGTGAACCGCTGGTGCCGTTGAGCCTGTTCAAGGACCGCAACTTCGCGCTGGGCAATGTGGCGATCGCGTCCATGGGTGCGGCGGTGACGGGTGTGTTCGTGCCCGCCTACTTCTACCTGCAGCAGGTTCACGGTCTGACGCCCACCCGCTCGGCCTTGGTGTTCGCGCCGATGGCCATCCTGACCGGAATCTTCGCGCCGATCATCGGCAAGATCTCGGACAAGACGCCGCCGCGCATCATCCCGACCATCGGTTTCGCGCTGTTCGCGGCGACCTTGTTCGGGTTCGCGGGGCTCATGAAGCCGGATGGCTCGATCGCGGTGTTCATGATCGTCGGCGGCCTCGCGGGTATCGCCAATGCCTGCATCTGGGCTCCGCTGGGCACCACCGCGACCCACAACCTGCCGGTGCAGCAGGCGGGTGCGGGCGCGGGCGTCTACAACACCACCCGTCAGGTCGGGTCGGTGCTGGGTTCGGCCGCGATCAGTGCGCTGCTGTCCTCCCGCATTGCGGCGCAGGGACTTCCGAGCGGACCGATCGGTGAGGGCGGCGGTGGCGGCGGTATGAGCCACATCCCGGATCCGGCGCAGAAGGCGGCGCTGCTGGAGAAGATCAGCACGGCGCTGAGCCAGACCATGTATCTGCCCGCCCTGATCCTGCTGATCGGTGTCGCCGCCTCGGCGCTGTTCATCGGGCACGGCAAGAAAGCCGGTGGTCCGCAGAACGATATGGCGAAGGCCAATATCGGGGCGCACTGATCCGAGGTGTATCGAAAGGCGCTGTCCGCCGGGTTCTCCCGGAGGGCGGCGCCCTTCTTTATCTGGGAACAGTCAGAGGATGAGTCCGATGAGCCGGGTCCAGTCGATGCGGATCTCGATGGGCATGTCCATCAGGGTCTCGCCGACGAACGGGTGCAGGCGGCGGTGCGGCCGGTAGTGGCCGAGCACCAGCACGTGGGTCTGGATGGCGTGCACGCGGTCACGGTCCATGTAGACCAGCCAGTACCAAGGGATTCCGGCGAGCGCGTATTCGGCCTGCTTGTCGGTGGTGTCGACGCGTTCGGTGGCCGGGGACACCACCTCGATGGCGATCTTCACCCGGGGCGCCTGGATCGGCCCGACATCGGCTGGGGCGCAGGCGAACAGCACCACGTCTGGTCGTCGAATGGTGAGCCGCGGGGATTCCCACAGCAGTACGTCCTGGTCGACGCCGACGTAGAGCCAGCCGTCGTTGTAGCGGCTCATATGGGTTTCGGCGGCGGCCTCGAGCATGGAGGCCAGCCGGCGCGCGGCATTGCGCTGCGCCAGTGGCGGGTTCTCGGCGCGCACCACATCGCCGTTGACCACTTCGACGAGCCGGCAGAAGTCGCGGGGTAGCTTCTTCCAGACGTCGAGCGTGATCGGTTCGGGCTGCAGGTTTTCCGCCCGCGCCCATTCCAGTACTCCGGTCATGCGCGCTCCCTAGACTCCTGGATCGGACGGGCTGGGCGACGACTGCCGCGCCGATCGTAAACCGCGCACGCTGACAAAAAGGCCGTTCGGATCTTTCGCCCGCGCAACATCGGCGCGCCGCGCGACCGACCGGTCCGGGCGGGGCGCGGCCCGGTTGCGGCGCGCTCAGTTGATTCGCACTGTGAGCGAGGGATATCCGCTCGCGCCGTCGGGGACGACGTCGGCCTGTTGGTCGGTCTGGGTCTCGCCGGTGTTGTCCGTGGCACGCGCCCACAGGGTGTGGATGCCGGATCCGGCGGCGTCCCAGTCGAAGGCCCACTGCACCCAGGTGTCGACCGACGGGGCGACGGCGAGCCGGGCGGGCTGCCAGTCCCCCTGGTCGACACGGACTTCCACGCCGCGGATGCCGCGATGCTGCGCCCAGGCGACGCCGGCGACGGTCAGCCTGCCCGCATTGAAGGTGCCGTGCGCGCGGGGAGTGTCGATGCGGCACTCGGTCTTGATGGGCCCCTTCGCCGCCCACCCGCGCTTGGTCCAGAAGGCCTCGGCCTTATCGAATCTGGTGATCTCCAGTTCGGTCACCCATTTGGTGGCGGACACGTACCCGTAGAGCCCGGGCACCACCAGCCGCGCGGGATACCCGTGCGCGGTGGGCAGCGGTTCCCCGTTCATGCCGACGGCGAGCATGGCGTCGCGGCCGTCCAGCAGGGTGGCCAGCGGGCTGCCCGCGGTGAAGCCGTCGACGCTGCGCGAGAGCACCATGTCGGCGTCGGGGTGCGGTCCGGCGGCGGCGATGATCTCGTCGAGTCGGTACCCCAGCCAGCGGGCATTGGAGATGAGATCGCCGCCGACCGGATTGGAGACGCAGGTGAGGGTGATCAGCCGTTCGATGGGGGTCTTGGCGGTGAGATCGGCGTAGTTCAAATGGATCTCACGATCGACCATGCCGTGGATGCGCAGCGACCAATCGTCCTTGCTGACCTGCGGGACGGTGAGAGCGGTGTCGATGCGATAGAAGTCGGCATTGCGCGTGAGATAGGGGGTCAGGCCGGGAATCTTCAGGTCCGCACCGGGTTCGACCGACGGCTCCGGCGTGGCAGGTGTCGGCAGCTGGATATCGGCCCGCTCGGCCGACACGTCCCGCGAGCGCAGCCCGATGATCCGCCCGGCGATCCCGCCGACCGCTGCGGCCACGCCCGCGATGACGACGCCGCGCACCACCAGCCGCCGTTCCACCGCCAGTTCTGCGGGTGAAAGCCGCTGCGACTCGGGCGTTTCGGTGTCGGCGGCGGCCGCGGCCCGTTCGCCGTACCGGGTGACCCGTTCGATCAGGCTGCGCAGCAGCAGGATTCCGGCGATCATGCCGAGAATCGAGGGGATCGCCCAGGTCCATGACGCATTGGGGCGACCGAGCGCGGCCAGCGTGGACAGCAGACCGAAGAGCCCGAACAGAATCGACCCGAGTGGCCGTCGCTCGCGTTCCAGCTGTCCGGCGACCGCAGCCAGCACTACCGCGGCCACACCCATGCACACGAACAGCAGCAGTTTGTCGTTGGTGCCGACCAGGCCGATGACCCATTCCCGGAACCCGTCCGGGGTGTGGTCGACGATCCAGCCGCCGACCGCTTCCAGCGGGGTGCTGTCGGGACTAACCAGCACCGATACCAGTTCCGCCGTAGCCAGGGTGACACCGCCCGCGACGATTCCGCAGGCTGTTCGTAATCCGCGATCCGCCACAAAACCGACCCTACTGCGCGGGTCGGCTCATGGAGCGGTCGAACAATTACGGAAGCGTGACGCCCGGCGATCTTCTCAGCGCCGCCGCGGCGATCCCGGCGGTGACCAGCAGCGAGCCGCCGGCCACCAGGAAGGCGTGATGCAGTCCCGCGATGCTCGGGACCGAACCGGCGTAGACCAGGGTGCCCAGCACCGCGACCCCGAGCACCTGGCCGAGTTGCCGCAGCGCATTGTGCACCGAGGAGGCCATCCCGGCGCGGTGTGCGGGCGCGGCGGCCAGCGCGGTCGCCGTCATCGGGGTCAGGCACAGTCCGAGGCCGAAGCCGCCGACCGCCAGGATCCACCAGAAGGAGCCGATGCCGGTATCGGTCCGCACGCTCAGCAGGCCGGTGATGGCGAGCCCGGCGAGGGTGAGCCCGGTGACCATGGGCAGGCGCGGACCGTAGCGGCCGACCAGCCGCCCGGAGATCGGGGTGGCCAATGCGAAGGCGACCCCGACCGCGCACACGTCGATTCCGGCGCGGATCGCCGAATGTCCCTGCACCTGCTGGAAATACGCGCTCAGGTAGACGATCAGGCCGACGAAGGCGAAGAACGCCACCGCACCGGCCAGATTCGCGGCGGCGAAGGCGCGATTGCCGAACAGGGCCAGGTCCACCAGCGGATCACTGTGCCGCCGTTCCCAGTTCACGAAGGCGACGGCGGCGATCACGGCCACCGCGAACGCGCCCAGGATCGACGCGGAGGTCCAGCCCTGCGCCCTGCCCTCGATCAGCCCGAAGGAGAGCGAGGCAATGGCCGTCGCGGTCAATATCGCGCCCTGCCAGTCGAATCGGCCGACCGCCGGGGTGCGCGGCACCCGCGGCACGATCAGCGCGGCCACGGTCGCGAACACCGCGACCAGCGGCACGTTCAGCAGCAGCACCCAGCGCCAGCCCAGTCCGGTGACCAGGAGACCGCCCAGGATGGGTCCGACCGCCAGCGCCAGACCCGACGAGGTCGACCACGCCCCGATCGCGACCGCGCGCTCGCGGGGATCGGGGAAGGCGGCCCGCACCACCGCGAGGCTGGTGGGCACCAGCAGCGCGGGACCGATGCCTTGAATGACGCGGCCCACCAGCAGGATCGGGATGTTCGGGGCCAGGCCCGCGACGAGTGCGCCGAGGGCGAAGGCCAGCATGCCGAGCAGGAAGACGCCCTTGCGGCCGAAGCGATCGCCGAGCCCGCCGCTGAGCATCAACAGGCTCGCGTACACCAGGACGTAGGCGTTCACGATCCATTCGGCGGCGGTGGCGTCGGCGTGCAGGTCGCGGCCGATGGCCGGGAGCGCCACGCTCATCACGGTGGTGGACAGCACGGCCAGGAACTGACCGCCGGTCACCGCGACCAGGGTGACCCACGGATTGGTTGCGGCGGTTGCGGTTTCGGGTGGGGCGGAGACTGGTGCAGCGGTCATAACCTGAAGGTAGGACCGCCCGATCATACCTGCCACGACCAAAATTGCTATACGGCAATGCCTTTAAGGTTATGAACATGGATCTGCTACAGCTGCGCTATTTCCGGATGGTGGCCCGCACCGAGAACATCACCCGGGTGGCGGAGGAGCTGCGGGTGGCGCAGCCGTCGTTGAGCCGGACCATCACCCGGCTCGAATCCGAACTGGGGGTGCCGCTGTTCGATCGACACGGGCGGCGACTGCGGCTCAACGCCTTCGGGGCCGCGTTCCTCGCCCGGGTGGATCGCGCATTGGACGAGCTTGACGGTGCCCGCCGGGAGCTCGACGATCTGGCAGGGCTGGAGCGGGGCGCGCTCGCGATCGGCGCGGAGAACCTGAAGGTGGTCCATCACGTGCTCGCGGACTTCCTGCAGGCGCATCCCGAGGTGCACGTGCGATTGTTCTCGGGCACCGCGGCGCAGATCTCGGCCCGGCTGGCCGCGGGCGAGATCGACCTCGGGGTGGTGTCGCTGCCGCTCGACGCGCCCGGTCTGGCCGGGCTGGAACTGCTGGATGAGGAAGTGCTGCTGGCCGTTTCGCCGAGCCATCGTCTGGCCGGCCGGGAGCGGGTCGCGGTCGCCGAGTTGGCGGCCGAACCGTTCATCACGACCTCGCCCGACTATTGGTCGCGCACCGTGCTCGATCGCGTCTTCACCCGGGCCGGACTGCGGCCGAACATCGTCTGCGAGGGCGACGAACCCTCGGCCGTCCGCAGCCTGATCGCGACGGGTTTCGGCATCGGCCTGCTCCCGGCGATGGCACGCTACTACGCCGGTCCGCCGGTCGCGTGGCTGCATCTCGACGATGTCTACTGCCGCCGCACCCTGCAGCTGGTCTGGCGCACCGATGCCTATCTCTCCTTGGCCGCCAGGCGCTTTCGCGAACTGGCGGCCGAGAGCTTCACACCCGAGCGGCTCGGCATGCCGGAGTGAGTCACATCGGCGCGATGAATCAGTCGGTGGCCTTGTGCCGCTGGTAGTAGCGGGCGACCCGGACGCGGTTGCCGCAGCGCTCGGGTGAACACCACTGGCGGCGGGGGTGGGCAGGAAGGAAGAGCATGACACAGTCTTCGGCGCCGCATTCGCGGATGCGGCCGACAGCCGGGTCGCGGAGCAGGGTGGCGGCCGCGTCGGCCAGGTGAGCGGCCAGGCGCGGGCCCGGTGCACCGATGCGGGCGACCTTTTCGGTGACGCCGTCACCGTCCCAGTCCAGCACGCGGATGGCGGGCGCGGCCGACTGCGCGGCGACCAAGCCCTCGAGAGCGGGGGCTGGCGGGCGACGGCCGTGGCGTAGAGCATCGACGGCGGCCGTGGTGTGTTCGCGCACGGCGCGGACGGCGGCCAGATCGTCGGCGGTGAGGTGGTGCGGGGGTGGTTCGGGCAGGCGGTCGGCCTCGAGTCGTAGCCAATCCGCCAGTGACTCGGGGGTTTCCAGCAGGTCGCCGCCGGAGGGCCGGGTGTTCACCAGGTCCAGGGCGAGGGGTTCACCGATCAACGGTTCCAGATCAGCCACGAGACTAATGCTACTCCTACCGGTTGACACATTAGAAGTGCATGCCGTAGAACTAATGCAACATCGCCGCCAGAAAGCATGTGGAGATATGAGCGCACTTCCCCTGGTCCAGCACCGCCGCATCGACGTCGACGGCGTGGAGGTCTTCTACCGCGAGTCCGTCCCCACCCGCGCGGACGCGCCGGTCCTGTTGCTGCTGCACGGCTTTCCCACCGCGTCGCACCAGTTCCGCCGGTTGATCGACGCGCTCGGCGACCACTACCGGCTGATCGCGCCCGACTACCCGGGCTTCGGAAATACGGTCGCGCCCGACGACTTCGACTACACCTTCGACCGGTTGGCCGACATCACCGAGGGATTCGTCCAGCAGCTGGGCCTGACCCGCTTCGCCATGTACATCTTCGACTTCGGCGCACCCATCGGCCTGCGCCTGGCCACCCGGCATCCGGAATGGATCTCGGGTCTCGTGGTCCAGAACGGCAATGCCTACGAGGCCGGATTGTCCGAGGCTGCACAGGGTTTCGTGGCTCTGCGCGCCGATCACGAGGGCGACGAGGACGTGGTGCGCGGCCTGCTCACCCCCGAGGGCACCCGCAGCCAGTACGAAGGCGGCGTCCCCGATCCGACCGTATTGAACCCCGATGCCTGGACCCTGGATCAGCACTACCTCGACTTGCCCGGCCGCAAGGAGGCCCAGGTCGCCCTGGCCTTCGACTACAAGTCCAATGTGGCCCGCTATCCCGAATGGCAGTCCTGGCTGCGTAAGTACACTCCCCCGGCCCTGATCGCCTGGGGCGCGAACGACATGTTCTTCCCCGAGTCGGGCGCGCACGCCTACCTGGCCGATCTCCCCGACGCCGAACTCCACCTGTTCGACACCGGCCACTTCGCGTTGGAAACCCACGTCACCGAAATCGCCCCGCTCATCGCCGATTTCCTCGACCGGCTGCCCGCCTGAGAGCCCGACCGCTCGCATGACGATGGGCCCCGCCGAGGCGGGGCCCATCGCTGAACAGCGTGCGGCTCAGTGGTTCTCGCGGACCGCCTGCGGCAGCAGGAACGCCAGGCCGAAGGCCAGGACGCCGAGCCCGATGCCGACCAGCGTGACCTGTTCCATTCCGGCCAGGGCATTGCCGCGGAGGCTGCCGCCGGAGTGGGTGAACCGGTCGAAGAACACGGTGCCCAGCACGGCGACGCCGAGCGCACCGGCCAGCTGCTGCACGGATTCGAGCAACCCCGAGGCGGAACCGACCTCGTGGTCCTGGATTTCGCCGATGATGATGCTGAACATCGGGACGAACACCATGCCCATGCCGAATCCGACGACCAGCAGCGGGCCGGCGATCTCCCAGGCGTTCAGGCCGGTGCCGACCACGCGCAGCACCACATACAGCCCGGCCAGTCCGACGGTCATGACGCCGACGCCCAGGTGCAGCACCTTGCGTCCCAGCTTGGGCGCCTCGGCGCCGATGGCGGATCCGAAGAAGGAGCCGAGCGCCCAGGCCGCCATGGCGATGCTCGCGCCGATCGGGCTGTAGCCGAAGCCGAGCTGCAGCATCAGGCCCAGGCCCAGCGAGAATCCGATGATGCCGACGAAGAACACGGTCTCGAAAAGCACTCCGGCACTGTAGGACCGGCGGCCGAACACGCTCAGTCGCACCAGCGGCACCCGCCCGGCGGCGGTCCGGGCCCGCTGCTGGGCGACGAACACCGCGAGCATCGCGACGGCGGCGACCGGCATGGCCAGACTCCAAGTGGGCCAGCCGAGTTCGCGGCCCTGCATGAGCGGGTAGACCAGCATGCCGACACCGGAACCGGCCAGGATCACGCCCATCAGGTCGAGTCCGCCGGTGCGGTCACCCAAATGCTCGGGCAGTGCGGCGATGCCCGCGATCAGCGCGAAGAGGCCGAGCGGCACATTGATCCAGAAGATCGCACGCCAGTCGGTGCCGAATAGATCTGCCTTGATCAGCAGGCCGGCGACGATCGGCCCGAGAATGCTCGCCACGCCCAGGGTGGTGCCGAATGCCGCCCACGCCTTGGGCTGTTCGGCGGTGTCGGGGAACAGATCCCGGATCATCCCCAGGCATTGCGGCACCATGACGGCGGCCGCGGCGGCCTGCGCGATCCGCCCGCCGATCAGGGCTTCCGGCGAGGCGGCCAGCGAGCAGGCCACCGAGGCGAGCACGAATCCGACTGTGCCGCCGAGGAACATGCGGCGGCGGCCGAACATGTCCCCGAGGCGGCCGCCGGTCAGCAGCCCGACCGCCAGCACCAGCGTGTAGGCGGCGGCGATCCACTGCATGGTGGCGTAGCTGCCGCCCAGATCGCGCCGGATCATCGGCAGCGCGACGTTCACGACATTGGTGTCGAGCATGTTCATCAGCGTCGCGCCGATGATCGCGGACAGCCCGAGCCAGCGCCGGGCGGGCGCGGCCGGGGAGGCGGAAGTGAGGGTCGGGGTTGGGGCGGTGATGGTCATCGCGGGCTCCTCGGTCGGTATGACGGCAATAGTATCCAGACAACTAGTTTCTGCGCAACTAGTCTTTCGGATCCTACTTCCTCTCTCGACTTCCACGATTCCGGTAAACACCACCCCGCCACATCACGAAGATTCGTTATCCACCAGGCTTTTTCGCCCGGAAACAGCGAAGGGGCCCACGGGAAAACCCGTGAGCCCCAAAGCTTCTGCTGTCAGGAGTTGTAGATCGCGTCCACGTCGGCCGCGTACTTCTTCATGACGACCGCACGCTTGAGCGACAGCTTCGGCGTCAGTTCGCCGCCCTCTTCGGTCCAGTCGACCGGCAGGATGCGCACCTTCTTGATCGCCTCGGCGTGCGAGACCAGCTTGTTGGTGGCCGCGACCGCGTCATTGATCTCCGCGACCAGGGCCGGGTTGTCGATGACGTGCTCGATCGGGGTGTCGGCCCCGATCCCGTTGCGCTCCAGCCACCCCGGCAGGGTGTCCTGGTCGAGGGTGACCAGCGCGCCGATGAACGGCTCGCCGTCGCCGACCACCATGACCTGGCTGATCAGCGGGTGCTGACGCAGCGAGTCCTCGAGCATGGTCGGGGAGACGTTCTTGCCGCCCGCGGTGACCAGGATTTCCTTCTTGCGGCCGGTGATGGAGATGAAGCCGCTGTCGTCGATGGCCCCGAGGTCACCGGTCTTGAACCAGCCGTCGGCGTCGAAGGCGTCGGCGCTGGCTTCCGGGTTGTTCCAGTAGCCGCCGAAGACGACCGGTCCGCGGATCAGCAGTTCGCCGTCCTCGGCGACCTTCGCGCCGTGTCCGGGCAGCGGGCGGCCGACCGAGCCGACCTTGATGAAGCGCGGGGTGTTGACGCTGACGGCCGCGGTGGACTCGGTCAGGCCGTAGCCCTCGTAGATGGTGACGCCGGCGCCGCGGAAGTAGTGGCCCAGGCGTGAACCCAGCGGTCCGCCACCGGAAACGGCCGACTCGCACTGGCCGCCCATGGCCTCGCGCAGCTTGCCGAAGACCAGCTTGTCGAACACCATGTGCTGCAGCTTGAGCACGATGTTCGGGCCGCCCTTCTCCAGCGACTGGCTGTACTGGATGGCGATCTCGGTGGCGTAGTCGAAGATCTTGCCCTTGCCGCCGTCGTGCGCCTTCTGCTTCGCGCCGTTGAACACCTTCTCGAATACGCGCGGCACCGAGAGGATGAAGTTCGGCTTGTACTGCCCGAACTGGTCGACCAGCGTGGACCAGTCGGAGGTGTGCGCGACGGTGACACCGGCGTCGAACGCGGCCAGCGCGACGGCGCGGGCGAAGACGTGGGCCAGCGGCAGGAACAGCAGCGACTTGCGGCCCGGCCGCAGGAATTCGCTCATGGCCGAGCGGTCGGCGGCGGACTCCGCGTAGAGGTTGGAGTGCGAGAGCATGACGCCCTTGGGGCGGCCGGTGGTGCCCGAGGTGTAGATGAGGGTCGCCGGGGAGGCGGCCTTCACCTGGGCGCGGCGCTCGTGCACGACGCTGTCGTCGAGGTCTTTGCCGCGGGCGACGAGGTCGGCGATGGCACCCTTGTCGATCTGCAGGGTTTCCTTCAGATCGCCCAGTCCGCCTTCGATTTCCGCGACGGCGGCCCGGTGCTTGTCGTTCTGGACGACGATCAGCTTGGTGCCGGAGTCCGACAGGATCCAACGGATCTGCTCGGCGGCCGAGCTGTCGAAGATGGCGACGGTGCAGCCACCGGCAGCCCAGATGGCGAAGTCCAGCACCACCCACTCGTAGCTGGTGGCGGCCATGATGGCGACGCGGTCACCGAGTTCGATGCCGGAGGCGACGAGTCCCTTCGCCACATCGGTCACGGCCTTGGCGAATTGGGTCGCCGTGACGTCGTTCCAGCCGCCCTTGCCGTCCGGGGTGTTGAAGACGACCAGATTCGGCGTCTGCTCCGCGTGCCGGAACGCGCCGTCCGACATATTGGAGTTTTCCGGGATGGTGTAGGTAGCCGGGACTTCGAACTCTCGCATCGCTGCCCTTCCACAGTGGGTTTACTGGCGGGTAATTTACGCCACGCTCGCAGGTAACTCCCCGCGGACCGTCCGAACCTGTTCTCGAACGGGCCCCGCGTTGTGTTCTGTCCCTATCCTATTGACCTGCTTTGCGCCGGTCGCAGCGCCTGCCGGAGGAATTGCCCGAGTTCGGTGGTGACCCGGGCCGCGGGAGCGACCAGGCTCGCCTGCAGCTGCGAGACATGCCACAGGCCCTCGGTCTCGGTGAACTCGACCGGTACACCGGCCGATCTCAGGCCCGCGACCAACCGGGTGCACTGGTCGTGCAGCAACTCGTCCACGTCGGCCTGGACATACGTGGGCGGCAGCCCGTGCAGGTCGCCCAGCAGCGGCGCGTAACCGGTGTCGGAGCCGTCGCCCCCGCCGAGGTAGGCGGCGGCGCAGGCCCGCGACCACGGCTTGTTGATGACCAGATCGCGGTCTCGCTCGGGCACCTCGTTGGGGTCGCCCCACGGCGCGATCAGCCCGAGCGCGGCCGGGACGAAACCGTGCCGGTCGCGCAGCCGCTCGGCCAGCGCGAGCGAGAGCCCACCGCCGGCCGAATCCCCGGCCACCGCAATGCGTTCGGGCTTGTACCCGGAGGCGACGAGTTCGAGGAAGGCCGCCTCGGCGTCGTCCAGGGCCGCCGGGAACGGGTGTTCGGGAGCCAGTCGATAGTCCGGAACATGGATGGGGCAACCGATTTCGCGCGCCAGGAAGCCGGTGAGCGCGCGATGGGTGACCGGGGAGCCGACCGTGTAGCCGCCACCGTGCAGGTACAGCACGGTGGCGGAGTTCGAGACCGTACCCACGGTCACGCGTTCGGCGGGGCGGCCACCCAGCCGGATCTGTTCGGCATGGGTGCCGCGCGGCGGCCGCTGTGCCACCGCGCCCCAATCCATGAGTGCCCGTTGGACACTGAACGGCAGCCGGGCATTGAGCATGATCTTGAAGATCGGGCTCAGGGCGGCGCGAACGACGGGCAGCGGCAGTGTCACATCGGGCATGACCGGGTGTCCTTCAGTTGTCTTACGGCAGGATGCGCTTCTGCACTACGGCGGCGATCCGCTGGTAGTACGAGGCGGTGGTGCGCACGAACAGGTCGAGGGCCTTGGCCTCCCAGCCGATCAGCACCCGGCCGTGACCCTTGGCGACGCCCTCGGTAATGGTCTGCGCGGCCATCTCCGGGGTGTGCATGGCCAGCTTCGCGTCGAACAGCGCGGCCAGGTTCTTCTGGTCGAGCCCCTCGGAGACGGTGGCATTGCGGGCGACGGCGGTCTTGATGCCGCCGGGGTGCACGCAGGTCACCTTGACCGGCTTGCCGCTCATCAGCATTTCCTGGCGCAGCGCCTCGGTGAAGCCGCGCACCGCGAACTTGGCCGCGTTGTAGGCACTCTGGCCGGGGACGGCGATCAGGCCGAAGAGGCTGGAGATGTTCACGACGTGGCCCGCACCGGATTCGATGAGGTACGGCAGGAACGCCTTGGTGCCGTTGACGACACCCCAGAAGTCGACGTCCATGATGCGTTCGATGTCCTTGAACGCGGTGTCGACGACGTCGCCGTGGTGGGCGATACCGGCGTTGTTGTAGATCTGGTTGACCTTGCCGAAGTGCTTCTTGACCTCGTCGGCGTACAGCAGAACCGACTCGCGCTCAGCGACATTCAGGCGATCGGACTTGATCTTCACGCCGAACTTCTCGCAGCGCTTGACGGTCTCGGCGAGGCCCTCGGCGTCGATGTCGGACAGTGCCAGGTGCGCGCCGCGCTTGGCCAGGTTCTCCGCCAGGGCGCGGCCGATGCCGGAGCCCGCACCGGTGATCACACAGACCTTGTCCTTGAAGTAAGCATCGTTGCTCACGGTTACCGCTTTCGGTTGTCGTGGAGGTTGGGGGCTCAAACAGCCTGTGCGACAGGCTCGTTGGTGGTCTCGTAGGCCGAGACGTCGAAGTTCTCGAGCAGGCCGCGGAACCGGAAGGTGAAGTCCGGCCACAGCGTGGTGTTGTTGCCGTGCTTGTCGAGGTACCAGGAGGCGCAGCCGCCGGTGCTCCACACCGCGCCCTGCAGCTTGCGCTGCAGTTCGACGTTGAACTCGTCCTGCACGTCCTTGCGCACCTCGACGGTGCGCAGGCCCAGCTTGTCGATCTGCTCGACGGCGTCGGCGATGTAGTTGATCTGCGATTCGATCATGAACACCATCGAGGTGTGGCCCAGGCCCACATTCGGGCCCAGCATGAAGAACATGTTGGGGTAGTTGTGGATGGCCGAGCCCTTGTAGCCCTGCTGGCCGATGGCGTCGAAAACCTCTGCCAGGGTACGGCCGTCGCGTCCGGAGACGGTGTCGTAGACCGGCGAGTCGGTGACGTGGAAGCCGGTGGCGACGATGATGGCGTCGACCTCGCGCACGGTGCCGTCCTTGGTGACGACGGCGTTGGCGCGGATCTCCTTGATGCCGTCGGTGACGACATCGACATTGTCGCGGCTGATCGCCGGGTAGTACTCGTTGGAGATGAGCATGCGCTTGCAGCCGATGCGGAAGTTCGGGGTGACCTTCTTACGCAGCGCGGGATCGCGGACCTCGGCGAACAGCTTGGCGCGGGCGACGGCCTCGAGCGCGAGCATGGCGGGCGGGAACTTGGCCAGGCCGACGACCTGGGTCTCGCGGGCGGCGTAGATGCCCGCGCGGTAGAGCGCGCGCAGTGCGGGAACGTGCTTGAGCGCGAACTTCTCCGGGCCGAAGTACTCGCGGTCGCCGCGCGGCAGCAGCCAGGGCGCGGTGCGCTGGTAGACGTCCAACTGCGCGACCTTCGGCGCGATGGCCGGAACGATCTGGATGGCGGAGGCGCCGGTGCCGATGACGGCGACGCGCTTGCCGGTCAGATCGGAGTCGTGGTTCCAGCGGGCGGAGTGGAAGATCTCGCCCTGGAAGTCGTTGATGCCCTTGATATCCGGCAGGTTGGGCTCGCACAGCGCGCCGACGGCGGAGACCAGGATGTCGGCGGTGAAAGCGCCCTGACTGGTCTGGATCTCCCAGCGCGCGTCCGCGGCATTCCACTGCGCGCCGATCATCTCGCAATTGAAGATGTGATGGTCGCGCACGCCGGACTTGTCGGCGACGCCCTGGATGTAGCGCTGGATCTCCGGCTGCTTGGAGAACGAGCGCGACCACTCCGGGTTGAGCGCGAAGGAGTACGAGTACAGCTGCGAGGGCACGTCGCAGGCCGCGCCCGGATAGGTGTTGTCGCGCCAGGTGCCGCCGACATCGCTGCCGCGCTCCAGCACGAGGTAGTCGGTGCGGCCCTGTTGGCTCAGGCGAATGGCCAGGCCCAGGCCGGAGAATCCGCTGCCGACGATGATCACGTGCGCATGCCGGGCTTCCCGGTTGCCGACAGCTTTGTCTGTAACCTTGCGACTCATATATGCGAGACTAGGGTCTTATTGAGCGGGAGTCAACAGTATTGACTCGCGTTCAGTAAAGTGGACCCGTGACCAAGGAGCGCAGCGTGAGCAGACCGGATACCGGCACCTCCGGCAAGCGCGTGCGCCTCAGCCCGGCCGAGCGCCGCCAGCAGCTCATCACACTCGGCGTCGAGATGCTGCGCGAACACGATCTCGAAGACATCTCCATCACCGAGATCGCCGACCGCGCCGGCATCTCGCGCGGTCTGCTGTTCCACTACTTCTCCTCCAAACAGGAATTCCAGCTCGCCATCGTGAAGCAGGCGAACGTGGACTTCCTCGAACGCACCGCGCCCGATCGCAATCTGGATCTGTACTCGATGCTGCGCGACTCCATCGACCGCTACATCGACTACGTGAGCCAGAGCGGCGCCGCCTACCACGCGCTGCTGCGCGGCCCGGTCAGCACCAATCCCGAAATGGCGGAAATGGTGGCGAACGCCCGCCAGGCCACCGCCGAACGCATCCTCGCCGAGGCCCCGATCCCGGCCGACGACCCCGACCGGCCGCGGCTGGCGCTGGCCATCCGCGGCTGGATCTCCTTCGTCGAAGAGGTGGTCCTCACCTGGCTGCGCGAGGAACCGATCACCCGGGAGGAACTGGTCGACATGCTCGTCGCCTCGCTGCCGGCCCTCGCGTTGAACGCCGATCTCGCTGCGGCACTTCAACAGTGAGGACCGGATGCGGCCACTCCCCGGTGGCGGCGTGGGCGATGAACGCCGCGGCCAGCGGACTGTGCGTGCTGATCAGCTCGCGGTAGAGCTCGTCGACCGTTGCACATCCGGACGATAATTCGGGTGCCGACATCGGTCACACCTCCCGAGGGTTTTGCCCCAGACCCCAATGGCGGGGAGACATTTCGAGCCTGACACGACCGGAATGCGAGTGCGCCGGAAAAATCAGGTTTCACGGCGAGCTTTCAAGAGTTACTTATCCAATTCTGCGAATCGCCGTAAACTTTCGCGGTTTCTTACAATGACGTGCCGGTTCCTCGGGGCCACCAGATCGGCGGTGCGCAGCTCCTTCATGGCCAATCCCACCGCGTCCACCCCGGCCCCGACCAGACTGCCGAGCTCCTCGTAGGACAGCCGGACGGTGATCTCCCAGCCGTCGTCGGTGCCGCGCCCCCAGGATTCGACGAACTCCAGCAGCAGCCGCGCCAGCCGCATCTGAACCGGGCACCCGCCGAAATCCAGTCGGCGCTGATCCGACCAGGCCAGCCGATCCGCGAGCGAACGGCACAGCGCGAGCAGGCCGCCCGGATGCTGCTCCAGGAAGTTCATGAACACCGGGCCCGGAATCCGGTGCGCGATGGTGGCGGTGCACACCGTCGCGGTATTCGAGCGTCGCGAATCCGGCACCAGCGCACCGAGTTCCCCGATCACGTCCCCGCTCACCCGAATGGCGAACAACTTGCCGTCCGACGAGGTGATCTTCACGCAGGCCGAGACCGTCCGGTCCCGCGAGCGCAGCAGATACACCATCGACCCGGGATCACCCTGCCGCATCAAGATCGTGCCGGGCGGGCAGTAGGTCTGCGCGCCCAGTTGCAGCAGATCATGCCGCGACCGCGCGCTGAGTCGCTCCATGAAAGTCCCCGTGGGCCAAGGCCAATCATCCAGATGCCCGCCACCATATGAGTTCACAGTCGTATCCAGTTCCGTACCGCAGATGGAAACTGCCCCCGAATCCTCCACGGTAGCGAGCGGAAGTCGTTGCGGCACAGATGCGTGGCGAGGATGCTTGGCGGGATGGGGAGTAACGGTTTCGACGCCGGGGAGTTCGCGGCGGAATTGCAACGCATCATCAAGGCCACGGCGGATGCCGTTTCCGCCGACGGCCAGGTGAATCCGCTGGTGGAAAAGGTATTCGGACATCTGGGGGTGGAACCGACGGCGGTCACGGCCGTCACCCAGGAGTGGCAGAGCTGGGAGCACGCCAATGTGCAGCGCGGCGTGGACGCCTACGTCGCCGAATGCGGTTCCGAACCCGACTGGTTCGGGATCGCGGGCGCACAGCGCTCCGGTGACGACTTCATCGGGCTGCTGACCAACGCCCGCCACAATCGCTGGTTCGAGCTCGGCACGGTCGACTACGCGGCGGTCGCCGTCGGACCGGAGAAGTCGATCGAGGCGGTGAAGCTCGGGCTGGTGAACACCACCGCACCCGACGGCGCGCCCATCGTGCTGTGCCTGCGCGGACCGGATATGCGTTTCGGCAATACCCAGTCCTGCCAGCTGACAGTGCTTGCGGCGGAACGGGTCACCGCCACCGTGGCCCGGGAGCGCATCGAGGCGCTGATGGTCGAGCACGACGTGTACCGGGGTCAGGTGCTGTCGTTCGGCCTCAGCGAGTATCGCGGCAACGAGCTGGTCACCTTCCTGCCCCGGCCGCACTTGAACGCGGCGGACGTGGTGCTGCCGGACGGCGTGCTGGATCTGATCGAACGCCACACCGTCGGCATCGCCGAGCACGGCGCCCGGCTGCTGGCGGCCGGGCAGCACGTGAAACGTGGTCTGCTGCTGCACGGCGCGCCCGGCACCGGCAAGACTCATACGGTCCGCTATCTCATGGGACGGCTACCCGACACCACGGTCATCGTGATCAGCGGCACCGCCATGCGGATGATCTCGGCCGCGGCGGCGCTGGCGCGGCGGCTGCAACCGAGCGTGGTGGTGGTCGAGGACGTCGATCTGGTCGCCAAGGATCGCAGTTACAGTCCGACCGGAAATCCCTTGCTGTTCAGCCTGCTCGACGCCATGGACGGGATCGGCGGGGACTCCGACGTCACCTTCCTGCTCACCACCAACCGCGCCGACGAACTCGAGTCGGCACTGGCCGATCGACCCGGCCGCGTCGACCTGGCGGTGGAGATCCCGCGCCCGGACGCGCGCGGCCGCGCGGCGCTGCTGGCGCTCTACAGCAGCGGATTGGCGGTGACCGCCGATCTCGGGCCGATCGTGACGGCCACGGCGGGCCAGACCGCCTCGTTCATCAAGGAACTGCTGCGGCGCGCGGCGCTGCGGGCCATCGCCGCACGGCCGCAGGAACAGTCGGTGACCGTGGACGACACGGACATCAGCGCCGCACTGGCCGAAATGAACGAGGCCGCTTCGGGTCTCACCCGGACCCTGCTGGGCGCTCCGGCCGACAGTGAGGGACAACCCGGTTAGGTCTCGTACTCGTAGCCGGAGTGGTCGCCGCGCGATGAGACGGCGGTGGCGGCCGCCGCGGCCAGGATCATGATCGCCGAAACCAGCAGGGCCACTTCGAGTCCGCGGTGGAAGGCGGCGTAGGTGGCGGTGATGACGTTGTTCACGATCGGGCCGTAGGCGGCGGAGGCGGCGGCGTCGCCACCGGCCGGGACCTTGCCGGTTTCGATGGCGTCGATGACGATGGATTGGAAGTTGGCGGGGATGCCGAGTTGGTCGAGGCGGTCGGTGAGATCCGCGTTCAGGAACGAGTTGACCAGCGAGCCCAGGGCCGCCACGCCCACGACCGCGCCGACCTGACGCATGGTGTTGGTCGCGGCGGCGGCCATGCCGGAATGCTCGGCCGGGACGCCCGACAGTACCGCCGAGGTCAGCGGTACGACCGCGATGCCGAAGCCCAGTCCGGCCAGCGTCAACGACAACGCCAAAGTGCCGAATTCCGGTGCGATGCCGAGATTTTCGCGGGTCAGCAGGATTCCCGCCGCGCCCAGCACGCAGCCGGTGATCATGGGTGTGCGGGAACCGCGCAGCGCCACCCAGAAGCCCGCCGCGAGCGCGCCGAGGATGATGGCGACGGCCATCGGCGCGAACACCGCCGCGGTCCGCCAGCCCGAATAGCCCACCACCTCCTGCAGATACAGCGCGGTGAAGAAGAAGATCGAGAAGATGCCGAAGTAGACGGCGAACGCCACGATCAACGCGCCGCGCACCATCGGCCGTTTCAGGTAGCGGAAATCGAACATGGGATTGCGGGCGCGTGATTCGATCACCAGGAAGGCCGCACCGGCCAGCCCGCCGATCACGAACAGCGTGATCACCACGGCCGCACCGTAACCCGACTCCTCCCCCGCGATGCCCGCGTAGATCACGCAACCGAGAAACGCGGAGCCGGTGAGAAATCCGGCCACATCGACCGGACCGGGTTGCGGGTCGGCGGATTCCGGCACGTAGCGCAGCGCGGCGGCCAGCACCAGCACGCCGACCGCCAAGTTGAACCAGAACACCGAACGCCAGCCGCCCACCCCGACCAGCAGCCCGCCGAGCACCGGGCCCGACGCCAGCGCCAATCCCGAGACGGCCGCCCAAGCCCCCAGTGCGCGTGCGCGTTCCGAGCGGTCGGGGAACACCTGGCGGATGACCGAGAGCGTGCCCGGCTCCGAGGCCGCCGCCCCGAGCCCCATGACGGCGCGCCCCGCGATCAGCACCGCCACCGTCGGCGCGAGCGCCGAGAGCACCGAGCCCGCGGTGAACACCGCCAGCCCGGCGATCATCACCCGCTTGCGGCCCCACCGGTCGCCCAGCGATCCGGCGGTGAGCATGAGGCTCGCGAACACCAGCGTGTAGGCGTTCACCACCCATTGCAGTGACACCACCCCCGCGTGCAGGCTCGACTGGATGTCGCCGAGGGTGACGCTGACGACGGTGGTGTCGAGGAACGTCACGAACAGCACCGCGGTGACGGTGATCAGCGCGACGCCCGGTCGGCGCGCGGTTCCGGTGGCGCGCATGGCGATTCCCCGCAGCTCAGCTTGTCGGCGTGACCGACCCGGTGGCGCACGGCGCGGGCGGCTTTCCCTGCGTCTCGAGCGAGAGCAGGTTGCAGAAGGTCGCGGCCGCCACCTTCCAGCCGCCACCGATCAGCACGGCGCTGCCCGGCTGATCCTGCAGGGCGGGCGTGCCGTTCAAGGAGATGGTGAACACCACGTCGGCGTGGTCGGTGCCCACGGCCGTCACGCTCGACACGGCCGCCTTGGTGCCCTTGGCGATGGCCGAATCCGCTTGGGCGCGAATGGTGTCGGCGAAGCTCTGCCCGTCCTCGAGCAGCGCGATCTTCTGGTCCGCGGAGCTCGCGCCGTCGAAGAAGCGTTGATAGACGTCGGTGACCGCCCGCGTCAGCGCGGGATCCCCGGCGACGGCGGTCACGGTGGGGTGAGCGGTCTTGGGTTCCTTCGCCGACACTCCGCACCCGGCGACCAAGGCCAGCGAAAGTGCGCACAGCGCAACGGATTTGCAGACCGGAATGCGAATCGACATGCCTCGCCCTCCCTGGCTGACGGGAACGGCATGAGACAAATCAGACTACGCGCCCCGTCTTTTCGACATGCCGGGTTGACGTGGCCGGATTACAACGAGTGGGCGTCGAGCCAGTCACGGGCCACCGCGGACGGGATCGCGCCCTGATCGCGGATCTGGTGGATCATGTCGGCCAGATCGGTGGTGGTGAGTTCGCCCGCCACGTAATTGAGTTTGCGGATCTGCTCGTCGCTGAGCGCGGCCTTGCGCATGACCGGCAGCACCTGGGCGGCGCGGAAGGCGTAGTCCGGATCGGCGAGCGGGGACAGGTCCACGCCGCCGTCGGGCAGCAGGGCGGGCGGGCCGGCCAGCACGGCGAGTTGAATCTCACCGTCGGAGAGCGCCTTTCGCAGGTCCGTGTCGTTGGTGAAGGTCACCGGGTGGGCGAGATCGCAGTGGTAGACGGTGCGCAGCGGGTCCAGCACATCGCGTTGGGGGTCCAGGGGCGCGCGCAGCGCGTCCAGCGGCGGACCGGTGGTGATGCCGACGGTCAAGCCGTCGCAGCGCGACCCGAGATCCTTCAGCGAGGCCGGGTACTCCGCGATCCGGGTGGCGGCGACGACCACGGTCGGGCGTAGATCGGTTCCCTCGGCGGGATCGGAGTCGACCACACCTTCCGGAAGTGCCTTGGACAGCGCCGGATTGACGGCATCGGGTTTGGTGACGGTCGAGGTGGCGTCCAGCGCGGTGAGCAGATCGCCGCTGACATCGCCGAACAGCGCGATGGTGTCGGAGTCGAGCGCGGCGAGCAGATCTTTGCGCTCGCCCATGCGCTCCTTGGTCTGCGTGCGCAGTCCCGTCCGCGCCAGCGCCCCGGCATAGAGTTCGGCGACCATCATCGATTCCGGCGAGTTGCCCGCGCCGACGGTCAGTACCGGCCCGGATTCCTGGTTTCCGCAGGCGACGGCGACCGCGGCCACCACGACGACCAGCAGCGGACGCGACAGGCGGCGCACTAGGGCAGCGGTTGCGGCGGACACGCGCAACAGTCTGCCGCAGCCTGATCGCAGGGCTTCCGGAGGGTCGGCGCGCCCGGGAGGATGACTCGGCCGCATCCGCCAGATAGCGAAACCGACCCCAGGTAGGCAACGTTCGCGGAACAGAGCGGGCAATATGGACAGTTAGGTCTGTTTCGGGGTGGTTTGTTTCGCCCCGCCCGCCGCAGGCACCCCGCTCGGAAGGACGACAGTGCACTCGCTCATCACCACGCGCGCCGACGGCAGGCGCATCTCCCGGACCGTATTCCGGATTCTCGCCGCCTCCGTCGCACTCGCCGCGGCCATGACGCTGTCCGCCTGCGGCGGCAGCAAGTCCAATCCGCTCGGCGGCGGTGGCGGCAGCTGCGGCGGCGACACCACCAAGCTGACCGTCGGCTCGGCCAACTTCCCGGAATCCGAGACCGTCGCCGACGTGTACGCGGAAGCGCTGCGCGCCAATGGGTTCAGCATCGACAGCAAGCTGAACATCGGCAGCCGCGAGGCGTACGTGCCCGCATTGAAGGACTGCTCGATCAGCCTGATCCCGGACTACACCGGCAACCTGCTGCAGTACCTCGACAAGTCGAGCACCGCCACCTCGCCCGACGAGGTGAACGCCGCGCTGACCAAGGCGCTCGGTGATCAGCTCGCCATCGGCACCCCGGCCCCGGGTGAGGACTCCGACGCGGTCGTGGTCACCAAGGCCACCGCCGACAAGTGGAATCTGAAGACCATCGCCGATCTGGCCTCGCATTCGGCCGAGGTGAAACTGGCCGCGCCCGCGGAGTTCTCGGAGCGGCCGGGCGGCCTGCCGGGTCTGAAGAAGAACTACGGCCTCGACATCTCGACGGCCAACTTCGTGCCGATCGCCGACGGCGGCGGCCCCGCCACCGTGAAGGCGCTGACCGAGGGTCAGGTCACCGCGGCCGACATCTTCACCACCTCGCCCGCCATCGCGCAGAACAACCTGGTGGTGCTGGCCGACCCGAAGCACAACTTCCCGCCGCAGAACGTGGTGCCGCTCTCCAACGCCGGCAAGAAGAGCGACAAGCTGAGCAAGGTGCTCGACGCCGTCTCCGCGAAACTCACCACGGCCGAACTCATCTCGCTCAACACCGCCGTGTCCGGTAGCAGCAAGACCGAGCCCGCCGCGGCCGCCAAGCAGTGGGTGACCGCGCAGGGGCTCGACAAGCCGATCGCATAGCGGAGGGGAACACGGTGTCCGATATCGAATTCCACGGCGTCAGCAAGACGTATCCGGGCGGCACCACCGCCGTCCACCACCTCGACCTGCGCATCGAGTCCGGGTCGTTCACCGTGTTCGTCGGGCCGTCCGGCTGCGGCAAGACCACCTCGATGCGGATGATCAACCGCATGATCAGTCCGTCCGCCGGTGGCATCACCATTGGCGGACACGATATTTCGCGCATCAACCCGGTCAAACTGCGGCTCGGCATCGGCTATGTGATCCAGAACGCGGGACTGCTGCCGCATCGGACGGTCGTCGACAATGTCGCGACCGTGCCGGTGCTGCGCGGGCAGTCGCGCGCCGCGGCCCGCAAGGCAGCGCTGGAGGTGATGGAGCGCGTCGGCCTGGATCGCGGTCTGGCGCAACGCTATCCGTCGCAGCTCTCCGGCGGGCAGCAGCAGCGTGTCGGCGTGGCCCGGGCGCTGGCCGCCGACCCGCCGATCCTGCTCATGGACGAACCGTTCAGCGCGGTCGACCCGGTGGTGCGCACCGAACTGCAGGCCGAAATGCTGCGGCTGCAGGCCGAACTGCACAAGACGATCGTGTTCGTCACCCACGACATCGACGAGGCGATCCGGCTCGGCGACCACATCGCGGTCTTCGGGCCCGGCGGCTACCTGCAGCAATACGATGTGCCGCAGACCGTGCTCGCGCAGCCCGCCACCGATTTCGTGGCCGGATTCGTGGGTCGTGACCGCGGCTACCGGGAGCTGTCCTTCCGGACCGCCGAAACCGTTCCACTGCACGAACTTCCGACGGTCACCCCGGACCAGGTCGCCGAAGTCCGTCTGGAGCTGGGCGAATGGCGACTGGTCATCACCCCGGACAAGAAGCCGATCGGCTGGATCGACACCACCGGCGTGGAAGGGGTACGCGCCGGACACGACCTCGCCGACAGCGTGGCCGCCGGCGGGTCCCTCTTCCCGCCGGGCGGCGACCTGCGCCAGGCCCTCGACTCCGTCATCTCCTCCCCCGCCGAAATCGGTGTGGCCGTGGACGGTTCCGGTGCCGCGGTGGGTGCGATCTACGCCCGCGACGTGCTCGAACAACTGCACAATCAGCGCACCGCCGAGGACGCCGAACGCAACCGGGCCTTCTTCGAGGAATCCCGATGAGGTATCTCAACGACAACTTTCACGAGATCGCCGGTTACGCGGGCACCCACATGCGGCTGGCCCTGGAACCGCTGCTGCTGGGCTTGCTCATCGCGATTCCGGTGGGGGCGTTGGCGCATCGGGCGCGCTGGCTGCGCCGGGGCATCACCACCGCCGCCAGCATCGCGTACACGATTCCCTCGCTGGCATTGTTCGTCATCCTGCCGCCGCTGTTGAACATCGGCGTCATCGACGAGCTGAACGTGGTGATCGCGCTGACCATCTACTCGGTGGCGCTGCTGGTGACAGCCGTGCCGACCGCGCTGGATTCGGTGCCCGCCGACACCCTCGACGCCGCCGACGCCATCGGGTACACGCCGTTGCGGCGGGTGCTCACCGTCGACTTTCCGCTCGCCCTCCCGGTTTTCGTCGCCAACCTGCGGGTCGTCGCGGTCACCAATATCTCGATGGTGACCGTCGGCGCGCTGATCGGGGTCGGCGGGCTGGGCAAGCTGTTCACGCAGGGGTATCAGCGCGACTATCCGGACGAGATCATCGCGGGCATCATCGTGGTGCTGGTGCTCGCGCTGGTGGTGGACCGATTGCTGTACGTGCTGGGCAGATTGGCGACGCCCTGGCTGAAAGGTCGTGCGGCATGAGCCTTTTCATCGACGCCTGGCACTTCCTCACCGACGGCGCGAACTGGTCGGGTCCCACCGGAATCGGGATGCGGCTGCTGCAACACCTCTACTACAGCCTGTTGGCGGTGGCACTGTCGGCGGTGATCGCGGTGCCGATCGGGCTGCTCATCGGGCACACGCGACGCGGGTCGGCGCTCATCGTCGGCTTCGCCAACTCCATGCGCGCGCTGCCGACGCTGGGCGTGCTCACCTTCGTGGTGCTGTTGCTCGGTCTGGGTCTCACGCCGCCGCTGCTCGCGCTGCTCACCGTCGGCATCCCGCCACTGCTGGCCGGGACCTACGCGGGCATCGCCAATGTGGATCCGACCGTGGTGGACGCCTCGCGGGCCATGGGGATGAGCGAATCCCGGGTGCTGTTGCAGGTCGAACTGCCCAACTCGCTGCCGGTACTGCTGAGCGGGCTGCGCGCGGCCACTCTGCAGGTGGTGGCCACCGCGACCATCGCCGCCTACGTGAATCTCGGTGGGCTGGGCCGCTACATCTTCGACGGCATCAGCCTCTACCGCTACGACAAGGTGCTGGTCGGCGCGATCCTGGTGGCCGCGCTGGCCTTGACGCTGGATGGACTGCTGGCGTTCGTGGTGTGGCTGAGCGTGCCGGGCACCGGGCGGTTGCGCCGTCTCACCGGCCGGGCGTGAGCCCCCGACCGAATAGATACCGCCTGGTTCGCAGCGGATTCACAGCCACAGGCCCGAGAATTGCCGGGTGCAACCGGGACGCATTCTTGTCATAGAAGACGCCGAGGCCATTCGAGCCGCCGTCGGAGCCGGGCTGTCAGCCACCGGGCACGAGGTGCTCGAGCGCGGCGACGGCCGGCTACTGGAACAGGACCTCGCCCAATTCCGGCCCGATGTCGTGGTGCTCGATGTGACACTGCCCGGGCGCGACGGATTCGCACTGCTGGAATCCGTGCGGGCCCGCTCGGCGGCGGGCGTGGTCATGCTGACCGCCCGCGACGGCGTGGAGGACCGGGTGCGCGGACTGCGCGCCGGATCCGACGACTATGTGGTCAAGCCCTTCGACCTCGTCGAACTGGTGGCACGGGTGGAGGCGTTGCTGCGCCGGATGGGAAAACTGCGGTCCCGCATCGTGATCGGTGATCTGGAGGTGGATATCGACGCCGGCGGGGCACACCGCGCCGGACACGAACTCACCCTCACCGCCACCGAGTTCAAACTGCTGGCCTACCTGGCCGGGCAGCGGGACCGGGTGGTGACCAAGACCCAGATCCTCACCGCCGTCTGGGGATACGAGGACTACGACCCGAATCTCGTCGAGGTGCATGTGAGCGCGCTGCGGCGCAAACTCGAGGAGCACGGGGACCGGGTGGTGCAAACCGTGCGCGGGCTGGGCTACACGCTGCGGGTGCCGCGGTGAAGACGGTGTCGCTGCGCGGGCGCGTGACCCTCACGGCCGCACTGGTTTCCGGGATCGTGCTGGTGCTGGTGGCGGTCCTGGTGCACGGGCTGTTCGGGGTGGTGATGACCCGCAGCGAGAACACGGTGCTCACCGATCGGGCGCAACTGGCGAAACAGCTGTCACAGCAAGGTGTTTCACCGGAGGAACTGGTGTCCCGGGTGGACACGCATTCGGTGCGGGTGCGGCTCGTGCTGACCGACGGTCACACCTACGGCAGCCTCGCGAATCGGCTCTCGGAGGACAGCAGCACCAAGAACCGCGTAGTCAAGCTCACCGGGCCCGGGACGCTCAACGACGCCCGCCTCACGCTGCAGATAGACACCCCGCTGCTGGCCCGGGTGCAGTCCCGGCTGGGATTGCTGTTGATCCTGGCCACCACGGGGGCGATCGCGGTGATCGTCGTCGGCCTGTGGTTCCTGGTGCGCCGCGCCCTCGCGCCACTCGACACCATGACCCGGCTGGCCCGCGATATCGCACACGGGCACCTGGGCCGCCGCTTGAACCCGTCCCGCACCGATACCGAACTCGGCCGCACCGCAGCGGCTTTCGACGAAATGCTGGACGCCCTGGAGGGGGCGCTGCGCGACACCGCCGCCGCCGAGTCCCGCGCTCGCGCCTCCGAACAGCAGATCCGCGTCTTCGTCGGCGACGCCGCCCACGAACTGCGCACCCCCATCACCGGGGTGCGCTCCTTGGCCGAGGCGGTGTTCCAGCAGCCCGCCGACACCGACCCCGAGGATCGCCAGCGCATGCTGCTGCTCCTGGTCCGCGAGACCCAGCGCGCCGGCCGCCTCGTCGACGACCTGCTCGACCTGGCCCGCATCGACGCCGGACTGCATCTGCGCCGCGAGCCCGTCGAGTTGCGCGCACTGGTCGAAACCCACCTGGACCGCATGCGAATGCTGCACCCGCACACCGAATTCCAGCTGACCGGTGCACCCGTGACCATCCACATCGACGCCGAGCGCATCACCCAGATCCTCACCAACCTGCTCGCCAACGCCTGCCAGGCCATGAAGGATCACGGCACCGTGACCGTCGACATCCGCGAATCCGGCGGCGGCACAGTCGAACTCACCGTCACCGACACCGGACCCGGCATCCCCGCCGCGGACCGCGACCGCATCTTCGACCGCCTGGTCCGCCTCGACCACGCCCGCGACAACCGCCCCGACGGCTCAGGCCTCGGCCTGGCCATTGCCCGCGGTCTGGCCCGCGCCCACGGCGGCGACCTGACCTGCCCCGCCCCCGGCACCACCGGAGCCGTCTTCGTGCTGCGCCTGCCCACCGAAGCGCGAGTCTGAAGATCGACTGAAGATGGCTGACCGCTTCAGCCCACCTTCAGCAATCGCGGGCAAATTCGATGGGGAACCACCCCCCATCGATACGGAGTGAACATGAAGCGCGTCCTCGCTGCCACCCTCGCCGCAGCCGCCGGAGCAGCCACGATCGCCCTCGCCGTCCCCGGCGTGGCCTCGGCCGACGGCCCCGACTGCAGCCAGGCCGCCCGTACCGCGGCCCACCAGGACGCCAAGCCGAAGGTCCAGGCCCTCCTCGCCGCCCACCCCGACCTCCAAGCCGAATTCACCAAGATCAAGGGCCTCCCCAAGGACCAGCGCAAGGCCGAATGGACCACCTACAAGCAGGCCCACCCCGACCAGGCCCAAGCCCTCCGCGACGCCCGCTCCGCAGTAATCACCTTCCGCCAGAACTGCCACAAGTAACCGCGATCGGTGCCCTCCGTCTGGTGTGGGGTCAGTTCGCGACCCCACCCAGCGCCACCCGCCGACGCCAAGCCCACCGAAGCAACCCCACCCCCACCACCAGGGTGACCACATTGATCCCGAGTTCGATGAATCCCCCCGCCCCCGAACGCCACCAGATCCCGTTCTCGACGTCATAGAGCGCGTCCATACAGAACAGATAGATAGCCGACCCGCCGCCCGCGAGCAACCAGAGCAGCGCTGTGGGGTGCCGTTTGATCAAGGCGACGGCGGCCGCGAGCACGCACACCGCCAGCCAGGCATCGGCGAGCGGAAAGGCGTTCTCGAATTCGATGTAGGCGTCGCGGTTGTTGCTGGCGACCGCGCCGCGGGCGGCAAACCAGAGCACCCAATAGGCGGTGAGGATCACCAAGCTGACCCCGAGTACTACCAGCACCCGACTCCTGGACCGATCGCTGACCTCGAGCTGCGCAGACACACCCGTCATTGTGAAACACCAAGTCCCACACCGAGGCCCTAACGCGAGTTCGCCGGCACCCGAGTGCCGTATGCCGCTGATAGCGTCCGACAGCGTGAGGATCTTCAGCGACAACTTGACAGCTCTGGTGCGGGAGACGCTGCCGGGAGCCATGCAACGATATGCAGCCTTCTCCGCCGCTATTACTCCTGGACACACCCGAGCTTTCGCTGAATCCGCGACAGTGCGCATCGGCGATCGCGTATTTGCGCGATCGGGGAACCTGGGGTCTTTCGCCGAGGACCGCACCTTCATGTGGGCCTGGGCCCACGACTTCCTGCACGGGCGGCCCGGCATCGAGTGGGCGAACCGGCTGCGCGAGATCGGAACCCGGCACGACGTGCCCGAACTCACCACCGCCGTAGTGGATTTGAGCGAGTTCGACGACCCCTGGCTGGCCGCCGATCAGCTGGCCCTCATCGCGATGGCCGTCCTGGATGTTCGAGGGATGACCAAGTTCAACCACGGCGGCCGCGCCTACACCTACGTCACGATCGATGACCCCACGGTGCCGGTCACCGCACCGGTACCCGGCCGGATCGACGTCTGGGAGCGAGCCGCCGCGCAACTGCTGGCCGGCGAGATCGACCGCACCGTGAACACCGGCGGCCCGGCCCCCGCCGACGGCGGGCCAGCGTTCCTCGCGGACTCATTGCTGGCCGAGCTTGCTCCCGGCGCAGCGATCGCGATGGGCATGCGCGGCGGACTGTTCGAAGCCGAACCCGATCTCGACGCCGTGCCCGAACTCACCTCCACCTGGGACCGTACGACACAGCACTTCTATTTCGCGCAACGCCCCGATCTACGATTCGAAGCGACCGAGATCGGCCACTTCCACCCGGTCAGCAACCTGTGGCAGTGGTCGGATTCAGGGTTCGCCGGAATCGCCGCGGTCCGCGCCCTGGCCGCCGAGCACGGCAACAATTATCTTGCCGCCGACAAGGTTTCGCTCACCGAGTCCACAGCTCCGAACAACCTCGCCGCACTGCTGTCCGCAGCGGCAGCACATCGAGGTGGCGCGGTGGGTTGGCTGCAATTGTCGAACGGTGCCGGTCGCCACGCCCTCGCGATCACCGATCCCCGAGTCGCGCTGCAACAAACCGATCCCGATCACGCGTGCGGCGTGCTGGAAGACGCCGCCGACCTCCTCCACCCCCTGACCCGCACCCACAACCGCTACCCCACAATGCACTCCCTGGTCACCGGCTTCCTCGAATTCCACAACACCGCAATGCTGTACATAGGCGAACCCCATTTCACCGGCGCCCTCTTCGGCCTGTACGAATTCCGCGCCGAATTCGGCTCCGAAGGCGGCCTGATCCGCACCGACTACGGCCTCATGGGCACGCTGTCCACCGGCGGGTAATCGAAAACTCAGCCGTTGCACTGGGTAGTGACGATGTGCCCCTCGTCGTGCAGACCTTGCGAGCTCCCCGCGGGCGGAAGGATGGTCGACTTGTGAAGCTCGTTCAGCGCGGCCTGCTCGGCGTCCGCAACGGTGGAGCCCACGCCGGTGGCGATCATGAGACGAGTGTCATTCGCCTGCGCCAACGACGCGCACCCATCGGTCCAGCGAACTTCGACCCGGCAGTCGACCGAACCTCCACACTTGTTGACCGCGTCGCGGTCGGCGCTGTCCTGACTCGGATAGTTCCAAGCCACGCCCCAGCCGCCAATGTCTTCCACCTTGTGGGCGTACGCGATCGAGCCGTAGTACTTACCGTCCGGGCCACGCTCGGCCCCTGCGACCGGCCCACCCAGCACCGTGAGAGTGACTGCCGCCGAAGCGATCACGGCAGCCTTCAACAACATCGACATCGAGAATTCCCCTCCAAGACCAGCTCCGGAACGAAGCAGTCACGATCTTGACCCGAGGCCCCCGGAATGTCCAACTCACATCGATGTGATCCTCGCCAATGCAAGAAACGCACCCCCATAGCAAGATCAGGGAGTTGTCGGCGTGGGGATCCAGACAATTTTCCGCGCTGAGAGCTCCCTGACCGCTACTGCCACGAGAATCGCCAGGAGCGCGGGGATCGGGGTGAGGAAGAAGTTCGAGTGTCCGCGGGGCATGGCGGACCAGATCAGTGCCGTGGCGACGAAAGGTACGGCGACAGTGATGATTCCGGCGAGGGCGCGTCGCAGGGCGACGGCCTCGGCGAGAGCTGCGAGGACCAGTAGGCAGAAGGCGAGGAAGGTCATGCCCGGGGTGATGTCGAACCCGTCCGACGGCAGGTAGTCCGCGTATCTGCGTGGCAGGCCCGGTCGCGGCGTGTAGGCCGTCCAGCCGAAATCGTCCGGTTCGGCACCGTCGAACCAGGTGATGCCGCCCGCCACCATGGTTGCGGCGATGAAGACCCACCAGAACACGTATCCGAACCTGCGTGCCCGGTGAAATACCTGGTACCTGGTCATACATCGCAACCTATGTCACTTCGACCGGCCCACCGCTGATCAAGATCGAATTTGTCGGTTTTCCGTGCGGCGCGGGGGTGGGGGGTGGGGTCGGCCCCTACCATTCGCGGTGTCCTGAGCAGGCAACTTCGAGTAGAGGGTGTGTGGGCGGCGATGGTGGCTGGGGTTCCGGTGCGGGGTTTGGGTGAGCGGGGATCGGTGTTGGGGGTGGATGCTCGGGTGTTTCGGGATGAGTTGGTTTCGAGTGCGCAGTGGGCGGCGGATTATCTCGAGCAGGTGGAGCGGGGGCCGGTTACGCGGCAGCTGCCGGGGGAATTGCGGCGGCGGTTGCATGCCGGGGGGATGGGTGAGGAGGGTGGGCATTTATTCGAGGTGCTCGATTTCGCCGAGGAGTCGCTTGCGCCTTATCCGACGGGGAATGGGCATCCGGCGTTCTTCGCTTGGATCAACTCTCCGCCGTCACCCGCCGGGGTTGTCGCCGAGCTGCTCGCCACCGCCATCAATGCCACCTGCGGGATGGGCGAGCACGCGCTGATGGATCTCGAGCGCGGCGTGATCGCGGATCTGGCCCGGCTGGCGGGCCTGGCCGAATCCACCTCCGGGGTGCTGACCAGCGGTGGCTCCATGGCCAACCTGCTGTGCCTGGCGGCGGCCCGGCACTGGTTCTTCGAGCAGCGCGGGGCCTCCGACGGGCCGGAATACGATGCGGCACACAGCCGTCTGATCGCCTACTGCGGCGCGCAGGCCCACATGTCGGTGGCCAAGGCGTGCGCGGTGATCGGCATCCCCCGCTCCCGGGTCCGCGTCATCCCCACCACCCCAGACCGCTGCATGGACGTGACCGCGCTGGCCGACGCCGTGCGCGCCGACCGCGAAGCCGGACTGCTCCCGTTCTGCGTGGTGTCGAACCTGGGCAGCACACCCACCGGCGCCATCGACACCCCCGCACCGATCACCGCCGTCTGCCGCGAACACGGCATGTGGCATCACGCCGACGGCGCGTGGGGCGGCCTCGGCATCCAGGTCCCGAAGTGGGCCCCCGCGTACCAGGGCATCGACGAAATCGATTCCCTCACAGTCGATCCCCACAAGACCCTCTCGGTCCCCGTCGGCTGCGGCGCGGCATTGGTCACCGACCCGACCCGCCTCCGCGCCGCGTTCGGCTTCCGCGCCTCCTACCTCGACAGCGACGAACACCTCCCCTGGATGTCCGAGTACACCTTCGAACTGACCCGCCCCGGCACCCGAGCCTTCACCCTCTGGGCCACCCTCCACCAACTCGGCCGCTCCGGCGTAGCCACCCTCCTCGACCACTACGACCGCATGGCCGACCACCTCCGCGCCCGCATCACCGACCACCCCGACCTGGAACTCCTTCCCTGCGGCCCCCTTCCGGTCGTCTGCTTCCGAGTCCGCGACCTCACCTCTCACACCGCCCTAGCCGAAGCCATCCAATCCCAAGGCCGCGCCTACCTCGCCACCGTCGACTACAACGGCGAAACAGTCCTCCGAGCCTGCATCTGCAACCACCGCACCACCCCCACCCACATAGACACCCTCCTCCACGAAATCCTCACCACCGCCCGACAACTCACCCCCCGATAACAAGATCAGGGAGTACTCAGCGCGGGAATCCAGACAATTTTCCGCGCTGAGTACTCCCTGACCGCTACTGCCATCAGGATCAGCAGCAGGACGGGGATCGGGGCGAGGACCAGCAGGCAGAACGCGAGGAAGGTCATGCCGGGGGTGATGTCGAAGGCGTCCGACGGCAGAGGGACGATGTCCCCGTTGGACAGGCCGCCTCTCGGCGCATACGCCGTCCAGCCGAAATCGTCCTCTCCGGCACTGTCGAACCAGGAGATGCCGCCCGCCACCATGATCGCCGCGATGAAGACCCACCAGAACACATATCCAGACCTGCGCGCCCTGCGAAATACCTGGTACCTGGTCATACTCCGCAACCTGTGCCACTTCGGTCCGCCCGCCGGTCAACTCTCCGGGGGACGCCACATCGACCAGGCCGGTGGGCCGCCGAGGTGCATCGTGAACTCGGCGCGGATGGTGAAGCCGAAACGCTCGTAGTAGGGGAGGTTTTCGGGGTTGTGGGTTTCCAGGTAGGAGCTTTCGTGGCTGTCGGGGGTGAGACGGGATTGGAGTAGGGCGCGGCCGTGGCCCAGGCCGCGCGCATCGGGCGAGGTGCCGATCGTTTGTAGGTACCAGTGCGGCTCATGCGGGTGGGCGTACTGCAGTTGGTAATCGGCTGAGACCAGAAACGGAATTCGTGGGCCGAAGGCGCGTAGGAGGGCGGGCGCCAGGCGGGCTTGGGCTCGAATGGTGTGCCGCCAGTGGCCGGGTGGCGACCACAGGGTCGCGCCCTGCACGGTGCCGGTGGCGTCGAGCGCGACATCGACACAACCGTTCCGCAGGTGATGAGCGGTCAGGGCGGCGAACATTCGGGTGGCTCGGGCTAGCCGCGATTCGGAGTCCGGGAGCAGCCACCCGATGAAAGGGTCGTTGTCGAATGCCGCCGCGAACACGCTTGCGACGGAGTCGATATCGCCGACATCGGCGGCTCTGACGAGCACGGTCATATCAGCATCCTCGGCGATCGGTCAGGCGGCGGTGGCCAGTTCGAGGAACCAGTGCACGGCCTGGGCGGTGCCGCGGATGCCGGAACCGTTGTGGTCCACCGGGCCGACATCGGTGATCGGGGCGTCGACGCCGTGGGTGAGGAGGGCGGTTCGGCAGTTGGCGCTGTTGGCTGGGGAGACATCGCGGTCCTGGCTGCCGGTGTAGAGGCGGACCGGCAGGTGGGGTGTCCAGTCGCTGCAGGCGCTGTCGGCGACGGTCATGGCGGCGGCGAAGGGCCCGGTCGGGTTGCGCAGCAGCTCGATTCCCTGCGGGGTCAGCAGGTGATCGATGTCCGGGGGCAGGGCGGGAACGATGTCTTCGATGGAATGCAGGCCGTCGAAGAGTTGCTCCACCGTGTCGGCGTACGGTGCCTGGAATACCTCGGCGGGCGAACTGTACAAGCCGTGCAGGCGATTCCACGACACCAGCAGGTACGCGCTGTAGAAGGAACCCGCGCCCGGGTCGAGCGTGCCGTCGAACAGAGCGGACAGCTCGGCGTTCTTCAGGTCGAACGGCCCGCCGATGGCGGCGACGGCGGTGGCCCGAAAGTCCTTGTCCGCGTTGCCTTGCAGCGCTCGCGCAAGTCCCATCGCGGCCGGTCCACCCTGCGAGAACCCGACGATGTCGACCTCCTCACGCAAATTGCGATCGAGGGTCGAGACCCGAGTTCGGGCGGCCCGCAACATATCCACGGATGCGGTGGTCTCCGACGGCAGATCCAGATACGGATGCGGGCCCGGCCCCGACCCCAATCCGAGGTAGTCGGGCGCGACCCCCGCGAACCCTGCCGACGCGTAGGTGAGCGTCGCGGCCAGGTCCCCGCCATCCGCCGCCACCGATGGCGCGGCGGACTTGGTGGGCTGGGTGCCGTGCTCGTAGGCCACGGTGATCAGGTCGTGTATGTCGTTGCGGGGCAAGGCGAGCAAGCCGCTGGCCGTGGTGGAACGCCCGTCGATGCCCAGTGTTTCGTAGTTGAGGCGGTACGTATCGACACCGAATTGCACTGCGTCGATGGCGAACTCGTTGCTCGTCAACTCCGCTCGGACCTCGTCGGCCGAAAAGGTGCGCAGGTGCTCGACACTCACCAGCCGTCCCCGATCGACGTCCACGTCCGCGGGCCCCGATGCGCTGGTACACCCGGTGACCAGGATCGAGGCCCCGAACAGCAGGACGGCACCCACACTGCGAGTCTTTGTCATCACCTCGAAAGCTCACCGCCGACCACCGCTGCGGGTCCATCACTCCCCGGGGTGAACGCACAATGTGCCCTCACACGTGAGTATGAGGGCACGATGCGGTCGGGTCAGCGGCGCGCGGTCAGGGCGACGGCCGGGACCCAGATCAGGAGCAGGACTCCGGAGACGTAGGCGGCCGGGGCGAGGGCGGTACTCAGCAGGAGGTAACCGATCCCCGAGACTGCGATCGCAGCGGCCAGCAGCAGGCCGAGGTAGGGCAGGAAGCGGGGCCGGGTCCGGTTGCGCAGCAAGGGGATCGAGGCCAGCACCGCGGTAGCGGCCAGCAGCAGCATCTTGACGCCGTCGAGGCGATCGATCAATCCGTAGACGGTGGCGGCGGTCCCGGCATGGCCCTCCGGCGCGATCCACCCGGCGAGGTGAACGCCCAAGGCGCACTGGGTGAGCGAAACCGCGACCGCCGCGGCACCCGTCATCCGAGCAGGCCGGGCCAGCGCCGTGAGCACCACCGCGAGCGCGAGGCCCGCGATGCCTTGCGAGGTAACGAATTGCACTGTCGCGACACCGGTATGCCCGGCGAGCGCATCGAGGATCTGCGTACCCGTCGCACACACCGACAGGTTGGTGGGCCAGACCGACAAGCCCACGATCCAGGCGGTCAGGAAGGTCAATCCGGCCGCCGCAACCAACGGCCGGATTCCATTGCGGGCGTGGGGCTCGAGGTCGGCGGAGACGGGTGCGGCGACGGGGAAGGTGGCAGTCATCGTGAATTCCTTTGCGGTGATGGGTGATCGGCTGCGGTGATGGGTGATCAGTGGAAGGGAAGCCATGCGGCCGTGGCCAGGTGGACGGCGGCCAAGCCGACGCAGGTGACGGCCATCGGCCAGTTGCGCTGCCGCGCACCGAGTGCGGCGTCCCAGAGCTGCGCCGCCCCCGACACCACCAGCAGCGGCACGATCGCCGCGGTCGAACCGACGGCCAGCACGGTCAGCGTGACCAGGCTCAGCGGCAGGGCCCGCGCGGCATACGCGCCGAGGAAGAACATCGATCCGGCGCTCGGCAGCTCGCCGGCGGGCAGGGCCAGCCGCGGCCGCACGAGTCCCACCAGGCACGAAGCCCCCGAGACGACCGCGATCGCCGCGTTCAGGAGTAGCACTGCAAGCATTGATTCTTACCTCGAATCGTTCAGTCTGTGAAGCATTCTCAATATGTATACTTCTCACCGTGAACGATGTCAACGGCAGCACGAGAATCCCCGGCACGGTCTCCTACCGCCTGGGAGTACTGGGTGCCATCGCGGAGAACCGCTTCGCGACGGCGATCGCGGCACTGGATCTCAAGCCCAAACACGTGGGCCTGCTCGCGGCCCTGGAATCCGCGGCCGGCCTGTCGCAGCAGGAGTTGGCGACCCGCCTCGGCGTCGTCCCGAGTCTCGTCGTCGCCCTCGCCGATCATCTGGAACGCCTGGGAGCCCTTCGGCGCGAACGTGATCCGTCGGACCGCCGCCGCCAGACCCTCGTCCTCACCGACGACGGCCGCGCCCTGCTCGCCCGATGCGAACAGGAAGCCGCGACCCTGGACCGTACCCTCACCGCCGGCCTGACCCCCGCCCAGCTCAGCGCCTTGGACGAGGCGCTGTCACTCCTCGCCACCGCGGCGGGCCTACCTCCGCGCTAGACCCCGTCCACCTCAACACGATTCCGGGCCCTGTCGGCATGTCGCGACGCCAACAGAGACCAACCGGTTGGTTATGTGCTAGTCAATACCCGAACACTCGATCTGGCTATGTGTCCCCAATTCATGGCAGTGCCGAGGCCGACAGTCACGGCACTCCGCATCGAATGAGAGGCGTGCGCATGCAGTTCAAGAAGTTTGCGGCGATGTCGATGATGACCGTCGCCGCCACCGTGATGACCGCCGCGACGGCACACGGTGAAGCCGAACGGCCCCTGATCGTGGGCGGTCAGGACCACGGGCTGAGCTACACCTCCACGCTGTCCGACGACCACCAGGGCGTGGTCACCCACCTCAGCGCGGGAACGTTCGAAATGTCCGCGGACGAGTCGCTGGTCTCGGTGGTGGCGCCGGACGGGACCGTGGTCGAACAGATTCCGACCGACTACGAGCTGGGCGGCCAGCCGGTCCGACTGCGTGCCGAGGTCGACGCCGACAACAGCACCCTGACCGTGTGGCCCACCGACAGCCGCGGCCCGGTCAGCGAGAGCACCTACAACGACGGCGTGCGTGAGATCGCGCAGCAGGCGCAGCTCAAGGACATCGGCGTCATCGGCTGTATCGCCGGTGGCGCGGTCGGCGCCGGCCTGTTCGGCGTCATCGGCACCGTGATCGGCCTGATCGCGCTCATCGTCGGCGCGATCCCCGGCCTGTTCATCGGCCTCGTCGCCGGTGCCGTAATCGGCTGTGTCGTAGGCTTCTTCGTCATCTGATGCGGGTTCCCCGGGGCCACCGCGATTCCGCGGTGGCCTCGGCACGTCAGCCGGGGTGGACCAGGCCGTGCTGGTGGGCGTAGACGACGGCGTGGATGCGGTCTCGCACAGCGAGTTTGGCGAGAATGCGGGAGACGTGGGTCTTGACGGTTTCCTCGCCCACACCGAGGGCGATGGCGATTTCGTTGTTGGAGCGGGCATCCGCGACCAGCAGGAGCACTTCGCGTTCGCGGGCGGTGAGGTGGGATAGTTCCGGAGGCTCGGCAGGTGGGGCGATGCCGGTGATGAGGTTGCTCGCCAGGCGGCGCGTCATGGAGGGGTCGATGACGGCGTCGCCGCGGACGGCCACCCGGATGGCGGCCACGAGCTCTTCCGGCGGAAGGCTTTTCAGCAGAAACCCGCTGGCACCGGCGGACAATGCGCGGTGCAGGTTGGCCTCGCTGTCGTAGGTGGTGAGGACCAGAACCCGCGTGCCGCCCGCGGCCACGATGGCCTCGGTGGCGGCGAGACCGTCGAGTTTGGGCATGCGGACGTCCAGGATCGCGACGTCGGGGCGGGTGCGGGCGGCAGCCTCGATGGCGGAGCGGCCGTCGCCGACCTCGGCCACGCATTCGAGGTCGGGATGCGCGTCCACCACCGCGCGCAGGCCGGAGCGGAACACGGTGTGGTCGTCGGCGATCAGGATGGTGATGGTCATGCGACTCCGATCGGCTATGCGGTCACAACGGGCACGGAAACCGTGATTTCCCACTGGTTTCCGGAGGAATCGACACCGTGGCTGACGGTGCCGTCGAACAGTTCGACCCGGCGGCGGATGCCGTCCAGACCGCGATGCACCTCCGAGCTCTCCACCACGGCCGCAACGGGATTCGTCTCCCGGATCGTCACCGCGCCGGGCCGGTAACCGATCTCCAGCTCGGCGGGGGCGCGCCCGTGCCGGAGCGCGTTGGTCAGCATCTCCTGGACCACCCGGTAGAGCATGACGTCCAGCGACTCCGGCAGCACCGGCGCTTCGCCCGAAACCGTCACGCGCACGGTCAATCCCGCGTCCCGGACCCGCGCCACCAGCTCCTCGATATCGGCCAGGCCGGGCTGCCGCTGCCCTTCGTCGTCGCGGCCGTGCAGCAGATCCAATTGCCGCCGCAGGTCCACCATGGCCGCGCGACTACTCGACTCCACCGCCGTCACCGACCGCGACGCCGCCGCGGTATCGGTGCGCGACAAGGCCATTCGAGCGACACCCGCATGAATCCCGATGGCGCTCACATGATGGGAGATGACGTCGTGCAGGTCCCGCGCGATGGCCTCGCGCTCATCGGCCAGCGCCCGATCCAAGGCCGCCCGCTGCTCCTGCTGCCGTAATCGTTCCCGCTGTTCCAGTTCCGCGATGTAGGCCCCGCGCGCGGCCGTGTACCGGCCCACCAGCCAGGGCACCACGCCCGCGCCCATCGCGAAGACGACCAGCCGCACCGGCCGGTTGGTGCCCGCGATCGCCGCCATCACGTTCACCGTCAGCGAGCCGCCTGCCAGCAGCAATACCGTCGCCACCGACACCATCCCGCTCAGCCACGCCCCCGCCTGATACCCGGCGACCAGGTAACCCACATCGAAAACCCGTGCGGTGATGCCGTAATGGTGTGCGAACGCCGCCACCGCCACCTTGACCACCACCTGCGCCACCACCACGGCCGCCGCCGTCGACGCGGGCGCGGCCAGCGCCAGATCCGCCGCCACCGTGGCCACGGTCAGGATGGTGGCCAGCACCGGGGCCAGCCCGAAGGCCCCGCACATCACCATCTGCGCGCCGTCCAGCACCGCCGCCACGGCGGCCACCAGCAGCGACTGCCGGGCCAGCGACCTGGTCACATCCATGGCCGCACGCTACCTCGGGGACCCCCGATCCCCCGTGTGGGGGACGCGAAATCCCTCGTCGGCGCGACGCCACGAGCTCGCCGCGCAACTAGCGTCGAGATCATGTCCGACCTGTTCATCTACGCGCTGCCGGCGTTCGCGCTCCTGATGGTGATCGAGTGGATCGAGAACCGCCGCGATCCGGACCGCCCGGCCAACGGCATCGACCGGCGCGACACCACCTCCAACATCGCCACCTTCGTGCTGGGCCGCATCGCCAAACCGATTATGGCGCAGGTGATCCCCTTCTCCGGGGTGGTGCTGGCTGCGCACTTCACCCCGCTGCACCTGTCACCGAAGCACTGGTGGGTGTGGGTGGCGGGCCTGATCGTCACCGATTTCTGCTACTACTGGGCGCATCGCGCCGATCACCGCATCCGGCTGCTGTGGACCTCGCACAGCGTCCACCACTCCAGCCGGTTCTTCAATTTCTCCACCGCCATCCGGCTGCCCTGGGCGCATCCGGCCGCCAACATCCTGCGTGGCCTGTGCTGGGTACCGGCCGCCCTGCTGGGCTTCCCCGCGTGGATGATCTTCGTGCTGCAGTCGATCGGCCTGCTCTACCAGTTCCCGATCCACACCCAGCGGGTGAAAACTCTGTGGCGGCCCATTGAATTCCTCTTCAACACTCCGGCCCACCACCGCGTCCACCACGGCTCCAACCAGCCGTACCTGGACACCAATTACGGCGGCGTACTGATCATCTGGGATCGCCTGTTCGGCAGCTTCGCCGCGGAATCCGAACCGATTCGCTACGGATTGACCAAGGACATCGAGACCGATAATCCGATCAAGGTCAATTACACCGAGTTGGTGGATCTGGTCCGGGATGTCCGGCATGCCGAGACCTGGCGCGGGAGAATCGGATATATCTTCGGCCCGCCGGGATGGAGTGAGAATGCCGCCGCGCCGGATGCCGAAAAGATTTCGGCCGCAGCCTGATTCGCACGACAAATAGTTCGGCCCCCTCGCAGCAACTGCGAGGGGGCCGAGGTCTATCAGGGGATGCAGGCTTACGCCACACCCTCCGCACGGGCCGCGTTGCCGACGGCCTCGGCCACGGCCGGGGCGACGCGCGGGTCCAGCGGGCTCGGGATGATCTTGTCCGCGGCCAGCTCACCGGCGACCACATTGAAGATCGCCTCCGCCGCGGCCACCTTCATGCCCTCGGTGATGCGGCGCGCACCGGCATCCAGCGCGCCCTTGAAGACGCCCGGGAAGGCCAGCACATTGTTGATCTGGTTCGGGAAGTCGCTGCGGCCGGTCGCCACGATGGCGGCGTACTTGCTCGCCACATCGGGGTGGATCTCCGGGTCCGGGTTGGACATCGCGAACACGATGGACTCGGGGGCCATGGACGCGATGAACGCCTCGTCGATGGTGCCCGCCGACAGACCCAGGAACACGTCCGCACCGGCCAGCGCCTCGGCCGGACCACCGGTCACGTTGCGCGGGTTGGTGCGCGCCGCCAGGTCCACCTTGACCGAGTTCAGGTCGCCGCGATCCCGGCTCACGATGCCCTTGGAGTCGAGCACCACGATGTCGGAAACGCCTGCGGCCAGCAGGATGTCGGTGCACGCCACACCGGCGGCGCCCGCACCCGAGACCACGACCTTCAGACCGCTCATGTCGCGACCCTGCACCGCGGCCGCACCCTTGAGGGCGGCCAGCACCACGATGGCGGTGCCGTGCTGATCGTCGTGCATGACCGGGCAGTCCAGCGCCTCGATGACGCGCTTCTCGATCTCGAAGCAACGCGGAGCGGAGATGTCCTCCAGGTTGACCGCGCCGAAGCTCGGGCGCAGCAGGATCAGCGTCTCGACGATCTTGTCGACGTCCTTGGTGTCCAGCACGAGCGGGATCGAGTCCAGCCCGGCGAACTTCTTGAACAGCGCCGCCTTGCCCTCCATCACCGGCAGCGAGGCGCGCGGGCCGATGTCGCCCAGGCCCAGCACGGCGGTGCCGTCGGAGACGACCACGACCAGGCGCTCGGCCCAGGTGTAGGTCTTGGCCAGCGACTCGTCCTTGTGAATGCCGCGGCAGACCTGCGCCACACCCGGGGTGTAGGCGATGGACAGATCGCGCTGCGTCTCCAAGGGTGCGGTGAGTTCGACCGAGAGCTTGCCGCCAAGGTGCCCGGCGAAAATTTCTTCCGTGGTGATGTCGGCCAGCGCCCCATTGGACGCGGGAGCCCCATCGGCATTCGCGGAGGCCACGGTGGCATTCACTGCTTCAGTCACGGGTGACACGATTTCACTCCTGATCGGTTTGGACTCAACCGCTTGACGGTTACCGTTCGGTAATAGCTGAATTTATGGTTTCGGTGCTCATATATCTTTTGCCGCGGTCGCCTTCAGCGACGTCGACAGCACTTCCGAGCCACTTCGCAGAAACCCTGCCACCTCATCGTGGCAACGCAGACAAAGTATTACGGCAATGCGGGAAGTGTGTCGCGGCAGCGCAGATCGTCGAGCGAGAACCGGAGGGGTGTGTCCGGGCGATAGGGCCGGGGTGACCTCGTGCGAACCCGCGAGTCGGGGTTCCGTGGTCACCGAGTGTCCCGTGCCGGGCGGTGGCTTCGGACAGGATCGGCCCATTCTGCCAGTCGCCGCGACGGCCTGCCAAATCGCCCCCAGGGGCCGTCGCGTCGCCTCACCATCGTTGCAGCGTAAAGCAGCCGGATCACGTCCGGATGAACGGAAACTCGCTGGTGGGGACCTGAACTCGGAGAACTGTCACAACGCGGTCGCGGGCGCGGCGGTGAGCTGTCAAGCCGGGCGGGCGGCGACGGTTGTGAGGTCGGGCCGGACCCAGACACTTTCGAGTCCACCCGTCAGCAACCGTACCCGCCAGTCACTTACCGCGCCCGGGTGGTCGGTGCGGCGATGCATGCCACGGGTCTCGGTGCGGGCCAGGGCCGAATACTTGGTCCAGCGCGCCACGGCCAGCAGCGCGGCCGCCTGGCGGGCGCGCAGCCGGTCGGGTCCCTTTCCGCCGAGCGCCAATTCGACGCCGGGCCACAGGCCGTCCAGCTCGGCGATGCTGTCACGCAGACTGCCGTCACTGCGCCAGTAGCTGCGCCGCAGCGGCAGCGTGTGCTCCTGGACCAGTCCGACCACCGCCCGCGGATCCAGTCGAGTCTTGTCGCCCAAGCCCGCCCCCGGCACCGGACGCGCCTTACCGATCTTGTTGCGGGCAATCGCGAAACCCGCTGCGCCCGAACCCGCCCACACCCCGGACGAGATCGCCCAGGCCCCGTTCTGCCCGCCGAAACCGCTGACCGCGCCCGTGACCGGCTCCCGGGTGGTGACATCGCCCGCGCCGTAGAGGCCGGGAACCGTGGTGGCGCAATCGGGTCCGGCCAGCCGCAGCCCACCGGTGCCGCGCACCGTGCCCTCCAGCACCGCGCACAGCGGCACCCGGCCGGTCGGACTGGGATGGTGGCGGCGCAGTTCGGCACGCATCGACTCGGGCAGTTCGTCCAGGGCCGCGTAGACCCGGCGGCCGTCCGCGATGGCCGCGAAAGCCTGTGCGCGCGAACCACATCCCTGCCCCCAGAGCACCTCGCGCGACTCGTCGTAGAGGGTGGCGAAGTGCATGACCTGATCGGAGGCGAACACCGCGGCCACCGGCGGGCCGCCCAGCCGTGGCGAATCGGCCACCGGCGCCAGCGAATACGCGTTGGAGAACTCCATGCCCGACAGTTCGGCCCCGGCCTCCGCACCCATCAGCAGCCCGTCACCGGTGTCCACATCGGTGCCCGCGCCGCCGGACAGGAAGGCACAGCCGCCGGTGGCCAGCACCACCGCGCGGGCCCGGACCGTCCAGCGCCGGCAGTCGCCGCGCAGCGCCACGCCCGACGCGCCCGACACGACACCGTCGCCATCGGTGAGCAGCTGCAGTGCTGGGTGGTAATCGAGAATCCGTATCCCGGCGACCACCATGCTGCGCCGCAGCCGTCCCAGATACTTCGCACCGTCCAGATAGACCCGGGCCGGGCGCTCCGCGTGTTCACCTTGGAAGCGGAAGCCACCCCGCACCAGCTGGCCGACACGCCGGTGGGTCTCCTCCAGCACCCGGAACATCAGGTCGGGATCGCCCAGTCCGCCGCCGTGGGCCAGGGTCTGCCGCACCGCCTCCTCGCGCGCCTCGCCCGAGGGCAGATTCCACAGCGTGACCCCGCCGCGAGCGGTCGGGCCGCTGGATCCACAGCGGGCCTTGTCGGCGACCAATACCCGCGCGCCCGCGGCAGCCGCGGCAAGGGCGGCCCAGGCTCCCGCCGGGCCACCTCCCAGCACCAGCACATCGGCGTCGAATTCGGTCATATCGACAAATGTTCGACGACAGTTCAACTACTCGCAACCGTTATGCGTATTTCAGTTCCACCACTGCGCCCAGAGCAGATATCCGGCTATTCCGAAAACGACCACACATCCGAAAAAGGCGGCGAAACCCTGTCGTTTATCCGCATATATCTGGGCGGTCAGAACTCCGGCAGCAGCCGCCACATGCCACAGCACATCCAGCCATCCGGGGCCCGGAAACCCACGGCGAGCACCGACGATCGCCGTGCCGACGACCGTGGCCGCCAGCACCAGCGTGCCCCCCGCGATGATTCCGCTCAGACCCCGGAGGACCCTCACGCGGTGATCACCGGCACCCCGCTGGCTTTGCCCACAATTTCCTCGAATTGCGTTGGGTCGGTGGTGAATTCACCGAGCCTGATGGTCTTGTTCGCGCCGTGGTAATCGGAGGAACCGGTGGTCAGCAAACCCAGCTCGCCCGCCAGTCCGGCCAGCACCTCGCGGTCGGCGGCACTGTGATCCGGGTGGTCGAGCTCCAGCCCGCCCAGCCCGATCTCGGCCAGCTCCCGAATGTGGTCCAGGGCCAGCAGCCGACCGCGCTTGCGTGCCCGAGCGTGCGCGACCACGCTCACCCCGCCCGCCGAGGCCACCATCTCGATCGCCCGTCGCAGCGGCGTGTCGGCCTTCTCGACGTAGTAGCGGCCGTGCGGGGCCAGCAGATCCGTGAAGGCCGCGTCGACCGTCGGCACCACCCCGGCCTCGACCAGGGCACGCGCCAGATGCGGACGGCCCGCCGAGGGGCCCACCGAGGCCATCACCGCGTCCGGATCGATGGGCAGGCCGTCGGCCGCCATCTGCTCGGCCATGGCCCGCAGCCGGACCACCCGCTCCGCGCGCAGGCGTTCCCGCTCCTGCGCGAAGGACTCGTTCTCGGGATCGAACAGGTAGGCCAGCAGATGCACCGGCACCGGGTACCCGTCCTCGCCCTGACCCACACACGACATCTCCATGCCGCGCACCAGCGTCAGACCCGGCGGCAGGGCGGCGACCGCCTCGGCCCAGCCGGACGTGGTGTCGTGGTCGGTGAGAGCCACCACGTCGAGGCCGGCGGCGGCCGCTTTACCGATGAGTTCGGCCGGGGTGTCCGTGCCGTCGGAAGCGGAGGAATGGGTGTGGAGATCGATGCGCACGTCGTCAATATTGCATGCGCCGCCCGATTAGCATCCTTGATGTGTCCTCGAACCTGCCGTCCTTCCACTGGCCCGGGCGGACGGGCGCGCGCCCGGAACCGAAACCCGCGGCCCATCCGGGCGGGATCGTCGACTGCGCCGTCTACGTGGACGGGCAGCGGCTCTGGGACGAGTGCACCTACAAGAACGCGCTCGCCGAAGTGCGCGAGCGCAAGGAAGGCTTCGTCTGGCTCGGGCTGCTCGAGCCGGGCACCGCGCTCATGACCGATGTCGCGCAGACCTTCGGGCTACACCAGCTCGCGGTCGAGGACGCGGTCAAGGCGGCGCAGCGGCCCAAACTCGAACGCTACGACGACATCCTGTTCCTGGTGCTGCGCACGGTGCGCTACGTCGAGCACGAACTCAGCACGGTCAGCGAGATCGTCGACACCGGCGAGATCATGGTGTTCCTGGGACCGGATTTCGCGATCACCGTCCGGCACGGCGACCACACCGAATTGCGCGGTGTCCGAAAGGATCTCGAGGCCGACCCGAGCCAGCTCGCACTCGGCCCCGGCGCGGTCCTGCACGCCGTCGCCGACCGGGTCGTCGACACCTACGTACAGGTCACCGCGGCCATCGAGGCGGATGTCGACGCCATCGAGGAGGCCGTCTTCACACCGGCGAATCAACTCCAGATCGAGGCCATCTACCAGCTCAAACGCGAAGTGGTGGAACTGCGCGGGGCCGTCAAACCGCTGGGTATGCCGCTGCAACTGCTCACCCACGACACCACTCTGCCGCTGCCCAAGGAGATCCGCCGCTACCTGCGCGACGTCACCGACCACCACACCGCGGTCACCGAGCAGATCATCGACTTCAACGAATCCCTCTCCGCGCTCATCAATGCCGCGCTGGCGAAGGTGAGCGTGCAGCAGAACACCGACATGCGCAAGATCTCCGCATGGGCCGCCATGGCCGCCGTGCCGACCATGATCGCGGGCGTCTACGGCATGAATTTCGAACACATGCCGGAACTTTCGTGGACCTACGGCTATCCCATCGTGATCGCCATCATGCTGCTGCTGTGCCTCGGGCTGTACGCGAACTTCCATCGCAACAACTGGCTCTGAGCACCCGCTCGACCGCGGCGTCGTCGCCGGATCGGTTGGTGGACAGTCAGAGCGAGGCTGCCGACCGGCCCGGGTCGCGGATGTCGATGCCCGCCTCGGTCCAGGCCTCACGCAGCGCGGCGGCCCCCCGAATGCGCACCCAGGCCGCCTCTGTGGCGGTGATGGGTACGACCGTCAGAAATCGCACGGGCTCAGCGGGTTCGGGCAATGCCACGTCCGGAATCTCGCTGTCGCTCAGCAGCACCGCGGTGAACGGCGCGTTGGACCACAACGGTTCTCCGAGATCCAGCAGCCCATCCGCTTGCAGCACAACGCCTTCCACGGCGGGCGCCGCCACCAGCACGCCCAGCGTGCGAGTCAGCCCGGAGCCCGCGCCCGCCCCGCCCCGCAGGGTGAGCACCAGTTCCGCGCGCGGCCCGCGCACCGGATCCGCCAGTGCCGCGGCCGGATCCGTCATCGGATGCCGGGAACCGCCCAGCGTGGCGTAGTGCACGAACTCGCCGTCGGGGATGCGCAGAATATCGATGGGTTCCAGGCCGAGGAATGTGACCGAGGCGGCATCCGCGGACTCCACGCCGAAATGCCCGAGCACCCCGGCTCGGACCTTGTCGAGAACATCCATGGAATCAGATGGCCAGCCTGGCGAGCATGTCGCGCGCCTGCTCGGCGGTCTTGGGATCGCACAGCACGTCGTAGCGGCCGGCCACCAACTGCATGGTGGAGGCGAAATCGCGCTGGCCCCGGGTCGCCGCGTACGGGATGGACGCGGAGATGAGCCCGAAGATGATGCCGCCGATCAGACCCACCGCCAGCGGGCCGATGGCCCCGCCCGAGGTGAACATGCTCAGCAGCAGACCCAGGAACAGGCCCAGCCAGGCGCCCGAAACCATGCCGCCGCCAATGACTTTGCCCCAGGTCAACCGGTACAGCACGCGCTCGACCTGCATCAGGTCGACACCGACGATGGTCACGCCCTCCACCGGGAACTGGCCGTCGGCGAGGTAGTCGACGGCCCGCTGCGCCTCGGCGTAGGTCGGGTAGGAACCGATCGGCCAGCCCGACGGTGGCGTCGGGAGACCCGGGCGGCCCCGGTTCGCATTCCCCATGGGATTCGTCATGACTCCATCATGCTATTTCGCGCCGACAGTCGGGGCCACGAAACGCGTGGTACGCACCATTCCAGCGGCCCGGCCCTTATCTGCTATGACCTGCGCCATCTTTGCGCTGGCTTCGTCGATCATCTCGTCGCCCAGCATCACGGCCCCCCGCGCTCCACCCTCGACGGAGGTGTGGAAGGCGTACGCGTCCAGGATCTCCTCGGCGTGGTCGTAATCGGCCTGACGTGGGCTGAAGATCTCGTTGCAGGCGGTGATCTGGTCCGGGTGCAGCACCCATTTGCCGTCGAATCCCAGTGCGGCCGTACGGGACGCGTTGCGCCGGAAACCGTCGATATCGCGGACCGCCAGATAGGGGCCGTCGATGGCCTGCAACCCGTGGGCGCGGGCGGCCAGCAAGATCGTCATATAGATGTGGTGATACGCGTCACCCGGCTCGTAACCCTCGGGCTGCTCCCCCACCACGAGCGTCCGCATATTGATCGACGCCATGAAGTCGGCGGGCCCGAACACCAGGGTCTGCACCCGCGGGCTCGCGGTGGCGATGGCGTCGATATTGCGCAGCCCGAGCGCGTTCTCGATCTGCGGTTCGATCCCGATCCGCCCGACCGGCAACCCGTTGGCCTTCTCCAATTGGGTCAGCAGCAGATCCAATGCCTGCACCTGCGCGGCGTCGATCACCTTGGGCAGCAGGATGGCGTCCAGCTCCGAGCCCGCGCCCTCCACCACGGTGATCACGTCGGCGTAGGTGTACTCGGTGCTCCAGTCGTTGACCCGCACCACACGAATCTGGTTGCCCCAGCCGTCCGAATTGAGCGCCGCCACGATATTGGCGCGGGCCGCCGCCTTGGCCGCGGGGGCGACCGCGTCCTCGAGGTCCAGGAACACCTCGTCGGCCGCCAGCCCCTTGGCCTTTTCGATCATGCGCGGGTTGCTGCCGGGCACGGCCAGCACCGATCGGCGCACTCGAGAGGTCGATCCCGCGGATGTCATGGCTCACTCCTTCACGTGGCGCGACAATTCGGACGCGCTCGACCCACTAGCCTTACCAAACATGGCAGCGACGAAGGTTTTCGCCGCCCGGTTGGCGGGCTTGGTGGTACTAGGACCGGACGGCGAGTCTATCGGCCGCCTCCGGGACATCGTGATCTCGATACGTTATGACCGCCAGCAACCACGGGTTCTGGGCATCCTCGTCGAACTCTCCACTCGGAAACGGATTTTCGTGCCGATGTTGCGGGTGCAGGCCGTCGAACCGGGCTCCATCACCCTGACCACCGGGACGATCAGCGTGCGCCGCTTCGAGCAGCGGCCGGGCGAGTTGCTGGCCATCGCACAGATTCTCGACTCCGCGGTCCGGGTCACCGATCCCAATCTGCCGCAGCTGGCGGACGCGGACGTGGCGGTCGTCGATCTGGGCATCGAGCAGGGCCGCACCCGCGACTGGGTGGTCTCGCGGGTCGCGGTGCGCGAACGCCGCCGCCTCGGCGTGGGTTTCGGGCGGCGCGGCGCGGTGCACGTGGTCGACTGGGCGCAGGTACGCGGGCTCACCCAGACCGAGCTCAATATGCCCGGCCAGGACGTCACCCAGCTGCTCGCGCAGTTCGAGGGCATGCGACCCGCCGACGTCGCGCACATGCTGCGGGAACTGCCCCGCAAGCGGCGCATCGAGGTGGCCTCGGCCTTCGACGACGAACGCCTCGCCGACGTGGTCCAGGAGCTGCCCGAGAACGACCAGGTGGAACTGCTCGAGCAGCTCGGCGTGGAACGTGCCGCCGACCTGCTCGAGGCCATGGACCCCGACGACGCCGCCGACCTGCTGGGTGAGCTGCCCGCCGGCGAGGCGGAATCGCTGCTGGCACTGATGGATCCGGAGGACTCCGAGCCGGTCCGCCGCCTGCTCGAGCACGCGCCCTACACCGCCGGTGGTCTGATGACCCCCGACGCGATCGTGCTCACCGCCTCCACCACGGTCGCCGAGGCGCTGGCCCGCATCCGCGACCCCGAGCTCACCCCGGCCCTGGCGTCGATGGCCTTCGTGGTGCGCCCGCCCACCGCCACCCCGACCGGCCGCTACCTCGGGTGCGTGCACTTCCAGCAGTTGCTGCGGGAACCGCCCGCCAGCCTGGTCGGCGGGATCGTCGACACGGATCTGGTGCAGCTGCGGCCCGAGGCCCCGCTCACCGCCGTGACCCGCTATTTCGCCACCTACAACCTGGTGTGCGGACCGGTGGTGGACGCGGAGAATCATCTACTGGGAGCCGTCACCGTCGATGACGTGCTCGACCACCTGCTGCCCGAGGACTGGCGGGAGCAGGACGAAGACCATCACGATGTACACGGTGTGCCCGTGATCGAGGGGACGGGAGGCCGCGCATGAGCGAACGGCTCGAAAAACTCAGCGCCCGGCAGCGTTTGGAGACGCCGCTGGAGAACCGCTTCCGCGGCCTGGACTGGGATCCCGAGGCGATGGCCCGCTCCAGCGAACGGGTGGCCCGGTTCCTGGGCACCGGCCGCTACCTGGTGATCCAGACCGTCATCGTGTTCGTGTGGATCGCGCTCAACGTGTTCGCGGTGAGTCTGCAGTGGGACCCCTACCCCTTCATTCTGTTGAATCTCGCGTTCTCCACCCAGGCCGCCTATGCCGCACCGCTGATCCTGCTGGCGCAGAACCGACAGGACAATCGCGACCGCGTGTCGCTCGAGGAGGACCGCACCCGGGCGGCCCAGACGAAAGCCGACACGGAGTTCCTGGCTCGGGAATTGGCGGCGCTGCGGCTCGCGGTGGGCGAGGTCGCCACGCGCGACTACGTGCGCCGAGAACTGGACGACATCAAGGAAACCCTGGTCAGATTGGAGAAACTGGCCGTAGGCGGCGAGGTCCTGAAGGCCAAGAAAGCAAAGAAGAGTACCGATCGGAATACCCCCGAGGTCGCAATTTCGGCGCAAAATGATGGCGACTGACCACAGAAGTTGTTCCGTCTGAGCTGACTCATGGGTAACCTGGATCACGTTGTTCCGAGCGACCGACCCAGACACTGCCGCAGTATGAGTGTCGCCACGGGGTACCGGCCGCACGACTGAGGGGATTGTGTGGTGGCGAAGAGAATATCTGCACCGGTGACAGCGTCGGCGCTGTTGATAGCGGGCCTGGTCACCGCCGGTTCGTCCACCAATACGACGGTTCACATCGCGGCCCCGCAGGCCGCGCCGGACGCGTTGCTGGCGGCGGCTTCCGCGCACAACGCGAGCGTCAACACACCCGCCGACACGCCCTCGGATCAGACCGTCGGGCTGGTTCCGGCGGCTCCGGAGGCCCCCCGCAAACTCAGCGCAATGACGCCGCCCGCGGACGGCGTCCCGCTCTTCGGCGGCACGGTCCCGCTGCACGACGTCGCCCTGCCCGGCGGCAGCGGCGTGCTCGGCATTCCGGAGATCGTGCTGGCCGCCTACCGCAATGCCGAACTGGCACTGCAGTCCTCGGACCCCAACTGCCACCTGCCCTGGTACCTGCTGGCCGGCATCGGCCGCATCGAGTCCAATCACGCCGACAACGGCCGCACCGATGCCGCGGGCACCACGGTCTCGCCCATCTACGGCCCGTCGCTGGACGGTACGCTGCCCGGCAACGAGGTCATCAAGGCCGCCGACGGCAACTACGTGCGCGCCGTCGGGCCCATGCAGTTCCTGCCCAGCACCTGGTCGGTGTACGCCGCCAATGGAAAGGGCAGCGGCACACCGGATCCCAACAATGTCTTCGACGCCGCGCTGGCGGCGGGCAAGTACCTGTGCTCGGGCGGCATGGATCTGGCCGATCCGGCACAGCAGTTGCGGGCCGTGCTGCGCTACAACAACTCGGTCGCCTACGCGGCCAACGTGCTCAGCTGGGCCAATGCGTACAAGACCGGCGGCACCCCGCAGGCGGTGAACATCTCGCCGGATCTGGTGCCCAACAACTACTCTCCGGTCAGCGGCCCGGATATCACGGTGGCCTCCACCACGATTCCGGCCACGCCGGAGCAGACCACCACCGAGCCGGTCACCACCACGCCGACACCGACCCAGGTGATGATCACCATCCCGGGTCTGCCGCCGATCCCGTGTGGCATCTTCTGCCCGGCCCCGGCCGCGCCCGCGAATCCCTGTGAGCAGGCGGCGGTTCCGGCGCAGCCGGATCAGAAGCTGCCCGAGAGCGGTCAGCCCGGCGAGCAGGTACTGGGGACCGACGGTCAGCCGATCATGACCGCCGAGGGCAAGCCGATCATCTTCGGCCCCGACGGCAAGCCGATGGTCCAGGACCAGGCGGCCGGCTGCACTACCCCGGCGGTACAGCAGGATCAGCCGCAGCAGGCCGCTCAGCAACCGCAGCCTCAGCAAACCGTCACGCCCTCGGCGGCGCCCACGCCGGACGCCATGGCCCCGGCCGACGGCACCCCGGACAGCACCGAGGCGACCACTCCGGCGCCGGCCATCACGCTGCCGTTCGGCATCACGATTCCGCTGCCGGCTCCGGCCCCCGCGCCCGCTCCGTAACGAATGTGTGATTCGCGAGTTTCGGAGCGGCGCTCCGAAACTCGCGTCTGACTAGCACTTCCTTCAAAACCTGAGAATTAGTCACGAAGAGGTAACAAGAAGGTCTCGGATACGGTAACGTAGCCCTCACTGCATCTCCCCGGTACCAACCGATGGCAATGGAGGGTCACCACACAGTGGGTCGTCACCGTAAACCCCCGGTCCCGAAAGTTCGCCGTGGATCGGTCATCGCGTTAACCGGGCTCGTGCCCGCAGGTCTCGCCACAGTTACCGGAGCCGGAGACGGCAGCCTCGCTGACAAAGTCACGGCTACCTTCCAGCACCAGATGTCGAACGACGGCGAAGAACACCTACCCAGACCCGAGGCGGCACCCCCTGTCGCCGCCCCGGAACCGCTGTTGAAGGAAGCCAAACAGGTTGCGCCCGTTGGTCCTCCGGAGATCAAGTCGGTCGCGCAGCCCGACGGCCGGGTGCCGTCCTCGCGTCCGGCCGGACCGCTCGGCATGCCGGGCGTCGCCTACGACGCCTACCAGAACGCGGAACGCATTCTGGCCGTGGAGAATCCGACCTGCAATATGCCGTGGAACATGCTGGCCGGCATCGGCCGCGTCGAATCCACCCACGGCTTCGGCAAGATCGACGACAACGGCTACCCGATCCAGCCCGTCTACGGACCGGTGCTCGACGGCAGCCTGTACGGCAACAACGTGGTCGCGACCAACGACGGCGGCGACCTGGACGGCCTGTCCGGGAGCTACCGCCGCGCCGTCGGGCCCATGCAGTTCCTGCCCGAGACCTGGCGCAAGTACGCGGCCGACGGCAATGGCGACGGCATCGCCGATCCGCAGAACATCTACGACGCCACGCTGACCGCGGGCAAGTACCTGTGCTCGGGCGGCCTCGACATGCGTGATCCGGGCCAGCAGACCCGGGCCATCCTCCGCTACAACAACTCCATGGCCTACGTCGCGAACGTGATGGCGTGGGAGACCGCGTACGGCTCGGGCGTCTCGCCCGGCGCCGGGGCGCTCCCCCGCATCTGAGGACGCCCGCGGGCGTCCCTAGACTTGGCCGCATGCCAGTAGTTGCGGAATCGGATGTGCGGGGCGCGCTCGCGAAGGTGAACGACCCGGAGATCCGGAAGCCGATCACCGAGCTGGGCATGGTGAAGAGTGTCGAGGTCGGCGCGGACAGCAGTGTCCACGTGGTGATCTACCTGACGACGTCGGCCTGCCCGATGAAAAGCGCCATCCAGGAACGGGTCACGAAGGCCGTCAACGACGTGCCCGGGGTCGGCGCCATCACCGTCGAACTCGACGTGATGAACGACGAGCAGCGCACCGAACTGCGGCGCAAGCTGCGCGGCGACGCCGCCGAACCGGTCATCCCGTTCGCCCAGCCCGGCTCGCTGACCCGCGTCTACGCGGTCGCCTCCGGCAAGGGCGGCGTCGGAAAGTCTTCCGTCACCGTGAATCTCGCGGCCGCCATGGCCGCCAAGGGCCTCTCGGTGGGTGTCCTCGACGCCGACATCTACGGCCACTCGGTGCCGCGCATGCTGGGCACCGAGCAGCGGCCCACCCAGGTCGAGCGAATGATCATGCCGCCCATCGCGCACGACGTGAAGGTCATCTCGATCTCCATGTTCACCCAGGGCAACACGCCCGTGGTGTGGCGCGGCCCGATGCTGCACCGCGCGCTGCAGCAGTTCCTCGCCGACGTCTTCTGGGGCGACCTCGACATCCTGCTGCTGGACCTGCCGCCGGGCACCGGCGACGTGGCCATCTCACTGGCCCAGCTGATTCCGAACGCCGAGATCCTCGTCGTCACCACCCCGCAGCTGGCCGCCGCCGAGGTCGCCGAGCGCGCCGGCTCGATCGCCCTGCAGACGCGCCAGCGCATCGCCGGTGTCATCGAGAACATGTCGTGGCTGGATCTGCCCGACGGCTCCCGCATGGAGCTCTACGGCTCCGGTGGCGGACAGACCGTGGCCGACAACCTGACCCGGGCGATCGGCGCGAATGTGCCGTTGCTGGGCCAGATCCCGATCGAGCAGGGCCTGCGCGAGGCGGGCGACGAGGGCACCCCGATCGTGCTGCGCGACCCCGAGAGCGCCTCCGGCAAGGCCCTGCTGGAGATCTCCGACAAACTCGCGGTCCGCCGCCGCGGCCTGGCCGGTATGTCGCTGTCCATCGACACCACCCGCCACCTCTGACGTAAATCCTCAGCGCCCAGCGGAATTCGACGTCCGGATTCCGCTGGGGCACGGACGCGCGAGTGCGCGCCCTCCCCCTAAGCTCGACGGCATGCTCACGATGCTGCTGTACGTGCTGATCGTCGGATTGGTCGCCGCACTGCTGTTCCTGGTGGCCAGTGCGATCTTCGGGCGCTCCGAGGAGCTCGGGCCGCTACCGGAGGGGACGACCGCCACCGTGCTGCCCACCGCCGGGATCAGCGGGGGCGATGTGCGCGCGCTGCGCTTCCAGCAGGTGTTCCGCGGCTACAAGGCGGGCGAGGTGGACTGGGCGCTGACCCGGCTGGCCGCCCGCATCGACGAGCTCGAGGGGGAACTCGCGCGCGTCACGGCAGGCGAGCCGGAGGCGGAGACCCCGGCCGGCGCGCCGGAGTCCGAAGCGGCGACCCCCGGGCCGCTGGCTGGGATCGTCGACGGTGTCCTCCCACGCGTTCTCCCCGGCGAGGCTCCGGTCCCGCAACCGGTCGCCGCACCCGCCGTACCCACCGGGCCGGTCGTGCCGGCCTGGCCGGCCACGCCCGCGCAAGCCACCCCGCCCGCCGCATCCACGGCCCCGGCCGAGCGCGGCGAAGAGCCGGGCGCGCGGTGAGCGTCGAATCCGGCGACGGCCGAATCCGCTGCGGGTGGTCGGAGGGTTCTCAGCTTTATCGGGATTACCACGATCTCGAGTGGGGACAACCGCTGCACGGCGATGACGCGCTATTCGAACGAATGTGCCTCGAGGCGTTTCAGTCGGGCCTGGCGTGGATCACGATTTTGCGCAAGCGGCCCGCGTTCCGGGCGGCATTCGAGGGGTTCGTGATCGAGCGGGTCGCGCGGTTCGGGGACGCCGATGTGGAACGCCTCATGGCGGATCCGGGCATTGTTCGCAATCGTGCCAAAATACTGGCCAGCGTCCACAATGCGCGGGTTGCCCGCGATCTAGGTGAGAGCCTCGACACGCTGCTCTGGTCGTTCGCTCCGGCCCCCCGAAAGCGGCCGCGGAGCATGTCCGATGTGCCCGCTGTGACGACCGAATCCACCGCTCTCGCAAAAGAACTCAAGCGTCGCGGGTTCAAATTCGTGGGACCCACGACGGCGTACGCACTCATGCAGGCGACGGGGATGGTAGACGATCACATCACCGATTGCTGGGTGAATGTGAGTACTCGCTGAACGCCACGTCGGTCGGTTTTTGGAACTCAGGTACCCGCCCCGATCCGCGATAGGGAAGAATGGGCTAGGTGTAGCCCGCCACATGCCGGCGGGCTGCCTGGTTGGTGACAACTGGAGTTCCATGAAAGTGCGCAGCAGACCGCGCAGATCTGGAGGGAGCAGAGGATGGCGGCCATGAAGCCCCGCACCGGGGACGGTCCCCTCGAGGCAACCAAGGAAGGGCGTGGAATCGTCATGCGGGTTCCACTCGAGGGTGGCGGGCGTCTGGTCGTCGAGCTCACGCCGGATGAAGCTGCGGCGCTCGGTGACGAACTCGTCAAAGTCACCAGCTAGCAACTCGAATCGCCCGTGCCGGTAGGCCCAGCACTCGGGAGTCTCGGGGAATTCGACCCCGAATTCCCCGAGATTTCCGAGACCTCCCCCGGCCTACCGGAACCACGGTGAACAACACCCCATATCCCCCCGATGTCGGCCCGGCCGAGCCCTCCCCCGCGGAACGGCTCCTCGCTTGCGCCGACCTACTCGCTTGCCCGCAGTGCGGCAACCCCCTCGAGGCTCCCGTCGCCGACCCCGCGACCGGCACCCCGCCCCGCACCCTGCGCTGCCCGCACAGCCATAGCTTCGACCTGGCCAAACAGGGCTACGTCAGCCTCCTCACCGGCGCCTCCACCAAAATGACCGGCGACACCCCGGCCATGCTCGACGCCCGAGCCGCCTTCCAATCCGCAGGCCACTTCACCCCGATAGCCGAGGCCCTCGCCGCAGCGGTCGCAACCGCGATGACCCAGACCCGCGCCGGACGCCCCGGAACCGATCTCGCCACAGCAGTATTCGGAGCGGAATCACCCGCGGCTGCCACCGGGCCCGAACGTCGCCCAGCTTCCGCGCACGCCAGCGACAGCCTCTGCGCGGCAGACTCCCGACGCGCCGGTCGGACGAGCCCGGTGGCCCCCGGAACGTCCGTCTCGGCAGCCTCGGCGGCCCGACTCGCCGCAACACTCCTGTCGACACGCCCGAACTCAGCCCCGTCAACACCGCCGGATTCGGCTGCGCCGACTGATGGCCGCCGAACCGGGAGGGCGGTCAGCGCTCCTGAGGGAGTAGGCCGAGCCACTCCTGGCACCCGGATCGACCGGCCGTTGACGGAGGCGCTCGCGACGGATTCGGCTGCGCCGACCAGAAATCCGCCCGCTTCTCCTTATTCCGCCGTGCATAGCGATGACGGGCGGAGCCGACCACTCACGGCGGGCGCGTCCCCGACTGTGTCCTCGGACCGGGCTTGCGGCTCCGGCCACCGGTCGGATCCGGCGGCGCGGGACGGCGGGCCGATGCGCGTGGAGGATGCGGTGGCCGGGCCGACTGTGCTCGAGATCGGAGCCGGGACGGGGTATTACCTCGGGGCGGTTCTGGATGCGGTGCCGCAGGGGCGGGGCGTCGCGTTGGATGTGTCGAAGGCGGCGGCGCGGCGGGCGGCGCGGGCGCATGCGCGCGCCGGGTCGGTGTTGGCCGACGCTTGGCGCGGGCTGCCGGTGCCGGATGGCGTGATGAGTGCGGTGATCTGTGTGTTCGCTCCGCGCAATGCCGATGAGGTTGCGCGTGTGCTGGACGGGAACGGGCGGTTCATCGTGGTGACGCCGACTTCGCGGCATTTGGGGGAGTTGATCGGGCCGCTCGGGATGGTGAATGTGGATGCGGCCAAGCAGGATCGGCTGGCCGAGTCGCTCGGGGAGCGGTTCGAGCAGGTGAGCAGCGCGGCGGTCGAGTACACGATGCGGCTCTCGCACGAGGACGTGGCGAACGTGGTGGCCATGGGGCCGTCGGCGTTTCACGCGGCCGAGCAGCGGGCGGAAGGGATTGCAGCGCTGCCGAACCCAATGGCGGTTACCGCTTCGGTGACAGTCGCGGTATATCGGGCGCGCTGATCTAGCGCCGAGCCAAGACTTTCGGCCGCTCGCTCGATGTCGTCGGGCACATTGATATTCGCGGGGAGACAGCGCGGTGGCCATGGCGATCTAGGGCATTCTGGCTGTGCTGTCCCGGGCGCATCGGGGCGTCGGCAGCCACGCGTCAGGCTGCTGGCGGGGCCGGACGGTTCGGGAGTAACTCGAGGAGGTTGTGGACCAGGGGGCGGGTCTCGCCTGTGCGGGTGGCGATGTAGATGGTTGTGCTGGCCTCGGTTTCGGCGACGGGGATGATGCGGGCCGAGGCGGGGGCGGTGAAGGTGGCGCTGCGGGGGGCGATGGTGACGCCGAGGCCGGCGGCGACGAGGTAGAGGAGGATGGTCCAGTTGGTGGCTTCCTGGACTATGCGGGGGCGGCGGCCGGATTCCAGGAGTGGGGCGAGGTTCTTTTCGTAGGCGAGGCTGCCGGCGGCGCGGGGGAAGAAGACCAGGGGGTGGTCGGCGATTTCCGCGCCGGTGATCGAATCCCGGTCGGCGAGGGGGTGGTCGGCGGGGAGGACGGCCATGTAGGGCTCGGTCATGAGGGGTTCGGTGGTGGTGCCGGGTTGGTCGTCGGGGTCGCGGACGATGGCCATGTCGAGGGTGCCGTCGGCGAGGCGCTGCATGAGGTGGCTGGTGAAGCCTTCGACCAGGTCGACCTCGACCAGCGGGAAGCGGTCGCGGAATTCGCGCACGCCGCGCAGTGGTTCGAGCGGCAGCACCGAGGGGACGAAGCCTAGGTGCAGGGTGCCCTGGCTGCCGTGGGCGATGCGGGTGACCTCGGCGAGGTCGCGATCGGCGTGGCCGAGCAGGGCGGTGGCGCGCTCGCGCAGCACGGTCCCGGCCGGGGTGAGGGCGACGGTGCGGGAGGTGCGGTCGAAAAGCCGAGCGCCGAGCAGGGTTTCGAGGCGCTGGATCTGCTGGGTGAGGGCGGGCTGCGCGATGTGCAGGCGGACTGCTGCCCGGCCGAAGTGCAATTCCTCGGCGACAGCCAGGAAATAGCGCAGGTGCCGCAGCTCTACGCCGGTGTTCACTGGATTCACGGCTCCACTCCACAGTCCATAAGTTCATGATATTGATCGCAGCTATCAAGTATTGGACGTTATGATTCAACGTCCGACATGCTTTTGGGGTGCCTCAGCAGACGCAAGCCATCACGGTCGCTCCCATGTCCTCCGCCGCCGACGCGCGCGCCTTCCGAGACCTCAATCTGGAGTGGATCGAATCCTTCTTCGCGGTCGAAGCCGCCGACCTCGCCACCCTCGACCACCCGCAGGAGATCGTCGACGGCGGCGGCGAGGTGCTGATCGCTCGGATCGACGGCGAGCCGGTCGGCTGCGTCGCCCTGGTGCAGGAGCATCCCGGCGTCTTCGAGCTGTCGAAAATGGCGGTGTCGCCGCGCTTTCAGGGCCGGGGCATCGGCCGGGTGGTACTGACCGCGGCCATCGCGCGGGTGCGCGCGCTGGGTGCGAAGGAGTTCTTCCTGGCCAGCAATGCCCGGCTCGCGCCCGCGGTGCACCTCTACGAGTCCCTGGGTTTCGTGCACGTCCCCGCGTCGGAGCTGCCGCCGAGCCCGTACGACCGGGCCGACGTGTTCATGCGCTATCCGCTGGACTAGTCCTTGCGGACGCGGTCGTAGACGGCCGCGGTCTGGGCCGCGATCCGGTTCCAGTCGAAGGCGCTGATGGCCCGCTCGCGCCCGGCGATTCCCATTGCCGCGGCCGCGACCGGGTCCGCGGCAACCTGATTCACCGCGCGGGCGAGGGCTTGTTCGTAGGCCGCGGGCGCGGCCGGGTCGTAGTGGACCAGGCGTCCGGTCTCCCCGGGCACCACCACCTCCGGAATGCCGCCCACATCCGACGCCACCACCGCGGTCCCGCAGGCCATGGCCTCCAGATTCACGATCCCCAGCGGCTCGTACACCGACGGGCACACGAAAACCGTTGCGGCGGCGAGCACCTGGCGCACCAGTTCGGTGGGCAGCATCTCCTTGATCCAGAACACGCCGTCCCGCTCGGCCCGCAGCGCGCGCACCGCGGCGGCCACCTCGGACTCCATGGCCGGGGTGTCGGCGGCTCCGGCCAGCAGCACCAGCTGAATGTCCGGGTCCAGGTGGCGGGCGGCGGCGAGCAGATGCGAGACGCCCTTCTGCCGGGTGATGCGCCCGACGAACGCCGCGATCGGCCGGGTCTGCGACACGCCGAGTTCGCCGAGCACGTCGCGCACCCCGAGCGCCGGTCCGCCCGGATGCCAGACGTCCGGATCGATACCGTTGTGCACCACATGGACTTTCGCCGGATCGATGTCCGGGTAGGCGGCGAGCACATCGGCCCGCATGCCCTCGCTGACCGCGATCACGGCGTCGGCGTAGGTCATCGCATTGTGCTCCGACCAGGACGAGAGCCGGTATCCGCCGCCGAGCTGTTCGGCCTTCCACGGCCGCCGCGGCTCCAGCGAATGCGCGGTCAGCACATGCGGAATCCCGTACAGCTCGGCGGCCAGATGCCCGGCGAGCCCGGTGTACCAGGTGTGCGAGTGCACGACGTCGGCGAAGCTGGCGGCATCGGCCATCCGCAACTGCGCCGACATCATCTGCAGTGCCGAGTTGGCGGCGTAGAGCATCGGATCCGGTTGGTGCACCACGGCATCCGTGCGCGGCACCCCCATGCAGTGCACGGTCACGTCGCACAGCTGGCGTAGTCGCGGGACCAGCTCGGTGACGTGCACGCCTGCCCCGCCGTACACCTCGGGCGGGTATTCGCGGGTCATCATGGCCACTCGCAGTCCGCGGGTGCCGGTGGCGCGGTCGCTCACCGATTCAAACTAAACGTTAGCCCGCCCGCTAACCAATCGACGGGGCCCGCAAGATCGCGATGAACACGGCACATGCTGGACATTCCGGGTTCTCCATAACCCGGTAGTTTCAACAGTGTGAGGAGCCAGCCGCACGTACTCGGGATCGTGCTCGCCGGTGGCGAGGGCAAGCGACTCTTTCCGCTCACCAAGGACCGCGCCAAGCCGGCGGTCCCGTTCGGCGGCGCGTACCGGCTCATCGACTTCGTGCTGTCCAATCTTGTGAATGCCGGATACCTGCGCATCTGTGTGCTGACGCAGTACAAGTCGCATTCGCTGGACCGGCATATCTCGCAGACCTGGCGGCTGTCGGGTTTCGGCGGCGAGTACATCACCCCGGTCCCGGCGCAGCAGCGGCTGGGCCCGCGCTGGTACACCGGCAGCGCGGACGCGATCATGCAGTCGCTGAACCTGATCTACGACGAGGACCCCGAATACATCGTGGTGTTCGGCGCGGACCACGTGTACCGGATGGATCCGGAACAGATGGTGCAGGCGCACATCGAGTCCGGTGCGGGCGTGACGGTGGCGGGCATCCGGGTGCCGCGCAGTTCCGCGAGCGCCTTCGGCTGCATCGATTCCGACGAATCCGGCCGCATCACCGGCTTTCTGGAGAAGCCCGTACATCCGCCGGGCACCCCCGACGATCCGAACGTCACCTTCGCGTCCATGGGTAACTACGTGTTCACCACCAAGGTCCTGGTGGACGCCATCCGCGCCGACGCCGACGACAACGACTCCGATCACGATATGGGCGGCGACATCATCACCGGCCTGGTGCGGGCGGGCGCGGCGGCGGTCTACGACTTCAACACCAATATCGTCCCCGGCACCACCGATCGCAGCCGCGGCTACTGGCGTGATGTCGGCACCCTGGACGCCTTCTACGAGGCGCACATGGATCTGGTGTCGGTGGACCCGGTGTTCGACCTCTACAACAAGCATTGGCCGATTCGCGGTGCGGCCGAGAACCTTCCGCCCGCCAAGTTCGGGCGCGGCGGCCTGGCCCAGGAGTCGATCATCGGCTCGGGCAGCATTCTGTCGGCGGCGACGGTGCGCAATTCGGTGCTGTTCTCGAACGTGCTGGTGGAGGATGGCGCGACGGTGGAGGGCAGTGTGCTGATGCCCGGCACCAGGATCGGCCGCGGCGCGGTGGTGCGGCACGCCATTCTGGACAAGAACGTGGTGGTCTCGGAGGGCGAGATCATCGGCGTCGATCTGGACCGCGACCGCGACCGTTTCGCGGTCAGCAACGGCGGTGTGGTGACCGTCGGCAAGGGTGTCTGGGTATGAGCCGACACGGAACAGGTGCAGGGCGACACGGATAAGAGTGGACAGTCGGCCGATATCGGCCGGAAAATCTGAACATCGCAGCGCCGCCGCACCCGGGCCGCGCGGGAGGGATCATCATGAGCCGTCCGGCACGAGTCGTCACCGCCGTCACCTGTCTCGCCTTGACCGCACTCCTGGCGGGGTGCGGGCAATCGGGTACCGCCGTGCCCGGCGAGATGGACGTCCGCACCCTGGACACCGGGTCCTATCCGGTGAGCCGCTACTCCTACGACAATGCCAACGGCGGCAAGGGCGCGACGCTCGAGGGCGTCCGGATGACCGCGGCCGTCGCACCCACCTCGCTGATCGACTCGAAGCTGAATATCGGCCGCGGCGGCGTGGTGCTCTCGACCGTCGACGATGTGCTCAATGTCAGCCACCTGTCCACGGCGGTCAAGGGCGTGCTGACCAATCGCGGCTTCATCGCCGGTTTCGCCGCCAGCGGTTCGGACCGCGCGGACATCGGTGACAATCCGGATCCCAACGGCACCACCATCACCACCCGCGCGCTGCGCTTCCCGTCCGCCGACAACGCCAAGCTGGCGGCCCGGGAACTCGAGGACGCCGATTTCAACGTCGCCCTGAACGTGAATCAGAAGCTGACGCTGCCGGACTACCCGGATGCCTACGCGCACTGGCGGCCGGGCGTGCCGAATATCGGAGTCACCATGGCGCGCAAGGACTTCGTGATCTCACTGTTCATCGTGCGGCCCAGCGCCGACCAGAAGGACCTGCTGACCTGGGCCAAGAAGAGCCTCGACGCCGAGGTGCCGCTGATCGACTCCTTCAACGAGACCGCCGCCGACCAGATCGCGCAACTGCCGGTCGATCCGGATCGGCTGCTGGCCCGCACCCTGGTGACCGACCGCGACAAGGAGACGGTCGATCCGGAGAACTTCGCGGTGTTCCCGGCCAATTGGCTGGTCCTCTACGCCGACGACATGGCCTACTGGACCAAGTTGGTGGCCGACACCGGCGTCGACGAAACGTCGGTCGCGGACGGCAATTTCCTCATCCGCGTGCGAGATGCGCAGGCGGGCGGCAACTTTGTGACCGGCATGATCAGCAACCTGAAGGAGCCGAAGTCCACCGCGCCGGACAAGGTGCCCGACGCCGTCTGCACGCACCGCAATTCGGACAAGACACCGAGCCGCTGCTATGTCCGCTACAAGCGGTACGTGGCGGTGGTCAACGGCACCAGCGATGCCGACGTGCAGAAGAAGGCGGCCGCGCAGTACGCGCTGCTGGCCAACAGCCTGTAGCGCGAGATCTGGACAGCGGAAGCGGTTCGGCTGAAGATTGCGGGGCAGAGTTTTGCGGGGAGGGAAATCATGAGCCGAAGCGCCAGGCGCACAACGGTTGTCGTCTCGATCTGTCTGGCCGTGGCCGGGCTGCTGACCGGCTGCGCGCAGTCGGGACACCCGATGGCGGGTGAAATGGATGTTCGCACACTGGATGTCGGCGGCAGCGCGGTGGATCGCTTCCACTACGACACCTCCGCGAACGGGCACGGCGATGTGCTGGAAGGCATTCGGATGGCGGCGGCCATCGCGCCGTCGATGAAGATCGATCAGAGCCTCGATATCGGGCGCGGCGTCTCCGTGCACACCCAGATCGCGGACCTGGTGAAGCACGACGGTATGCCGGGCGTGGCCGAACCGATTCTGGAGAAGCGCGGTTTCATCGTCAGTTTCGCGACCAGCGGCTCGGACCGGCCCGATCCCAAGGACACGGGCCCGGCCGACCCGAACGCCAATTCGGTGTCCATCGTGCTCATGCGCTTCCCCTCCGCCGACAACGCCAAGCTGGCGGCCCGGGAGATCGAGGACGCCGACTTCGCGGTGGCGCTGCAGCAGAACGTGAAGCTGACCATCGCCGAATACCCCGACGCGATGGCCCACTACCGGCCGGGAATCAACAACATCGGCGTGGTCATGGCGCGCAAGGAATTCGTCCTGGACATCTTCGCCAGCCGGCCCAGCGCCGATCAGCGGGATCTGCTGAGCCTGGCCAAGCGCACCCTGGACGCCGACGTGCCCACGATCGACGCCTTCCAGGAAACACCCACCGACAAACTGGATACGCTGCAACCGGATCCGGACAACCTGCTGTCCCGGGTGCTCGTCGACAAGCGCGACGCCGGCCGCGCCCCCGATCCCGACAACTTCGTGGTCTGGCACCCGAACTGGCTCCTCGACAACTCCGACGACCAGTCGCCCCAGCAGGCTCTGCTGGACAAGACCGGCACCGATGCCTTCGGTTACGCCGATGACAACGAGATCTATCGGGTTCGCGATGCCGCGGCGGGCACCGACCTGATGAACGGATTCACCAACCTGCTGGGCACCACGTACTCCGGTGATGGCGCGGTGGACAAGGTGCCGGGCACCCAATGCGGGCACTGGGCCGATCTCTCGAGCAAGAAGCCGTACCGCTGCTATGTCGGCTATCGCCGGTATATGGCGGTCGTCTATGCCACCGACCTGGCGACGGCGAAGCGCAAGGCGGCCGCGCAGTACGCGCTACTGGCCAACAGCCTCTAGCGTCAGAATCGGAGGACGTCCGCGTCCAGGAGTCGCCAGGCGGCGGGCCTGGACGCGGGGTGGCGTCCGGTCTCGACGTCCTCCGATTCTGTCTCCCCACAGCGGTCGCACTCCGGATCCGCTGTCGCCCAGTCGCTTTCACCCTCGATGGGTCCGGTGCGCGACACCGTGTGCCGGGTGCGCGTGAGCCCGCTGCGCGGCGAGCTGTCGTCGCGGAACCAGTAGTCGCGGAATCCGAAGGGCTGCAACAGTGCTCGCAGGAAGGCCGCGCCGTCCGCGGGCAGCACCCGACGATCGGTGCCGAGCAGCTCGACGCCCTGGTGATACCAGACCCGTGCCACCAGGCCCTCGATCGGATCGACCGCACGGAAGGTGGCGTGACCGTCGGCGGTCAGCCGGAATTCGGCGATCCGCCGCCACTGCGCCGTAGACCGCCACTGCCCGGCATCGCGGAAGTACAACCCGACCACGGCCGGGATCCGCTGCCCCATGGGAACCCCCACTCGTCGAACTATTCCCGTGGAGTATCCGCCCGCGCCGCCCGGAAACCTCTCGGTACCAATTCCCCGGCGTGCTCACTCAGTTCGGATATCCGGGTACCGGAGTGCGCGCACCGCAGAACGGTTCACACGTGCCGGTCGTCGTGGGCACGTAATGCGACGCACCGTCGTCGAATCGGGCACCGCTCACCAGCAGCAGCACCAGCAGTGCCGCGAAGATGATGAGCCCGAAGAAGATCAGTGTCGGCCACAGCCATCCCGCAGGAAGGTGTATCCCGAGTGCCAGCCCCTCGTACATACCCCCCACCTCCTCGTAAAAATCGGTTCCCTATTGGGTTACCACCCGCGAGCACCCGAATCCACCCCTCACCACTGCCCCTGCACCGCCCACACCGCCCCGCCACCGGCAACCGGCGATTCGCTCCGCCCCAAGCGAATTCACTCCCACCCCACCCGCATCACAGGTAATGCGAACGGCCGCCCCGGATGCTCCGGGGCGGCCGTTCGCCGGGATTTCGCCTCAGGCGGAGCGCAGGTCTCGGCGACGGAATGCCATGAGCCCCACCGTGATCAAGACCACGTCCACCAGCAGCAGGATGAGCAGCGGAGTGGCGGTGAAGGCTTCGCCGGGCACCTTCGGGGCGTGCTCGAAGGGGTTCAGGTCGCGGAACCACTGCGGGGAACCGGCGAGCGAGCCCAGCAGCAGCACCGCGACGGCGGCCACCAGCACACCCCAGGCCAGGGCGGCCCAGCGTGGCAGCACACCGAACAGCAGCACCGTGATGCCGACGAAGGTCCATACCGCCGGGACCTGCACCAACGCCGCCGCGAGCACCTGCCCGGTCTTGCCGCCGACATCACCGGCGGCCCGGCCGTAGACCAGCCCGCCGAGCAGTCCGGACACCGCCAGCGCCAGCACCGGACCCAGCAGCGCGAATGTCAGATGTGAAGCCACCCAACGGATTCGGGAGACCGCGCCGGTGAGGACGGTTTCCGCGTGCGCGGTGCTCTCCTCGGAGTTCAAGCGCAGCGCCGCCGACACCGCGTACGCGGCCGCACCCAGCGCGACCATGGTGAACGCGAAGCTGATCAGCGACTTCTCCAGCGAATCCGAGCCGCCCATGCGGGTGATCATGTCGCGAATGGTCTGACTGCTGCCCAGCTGCTTGCCGACGCCGTGCGTCACACTGCCGATCATCAACCCGTACAACCCGAGTCCGACGGTCCAGGCCGCCAGCGTCCCGCGCTGCAGTCGCCACGCCAGCCCCAGCGGGCCGCTGAGCGCGGGCCCCGCGGTCGGCGCACCGGGCCGTTCGGCGATCAACCCCGCACCGATATCACGGTGCGCCAGTAGGTAATACGCGAGCCCGGTCAACGCGACCGCGGTGACCAGATGCAGCAGCAGCACCGCGAAGTGATCGCCCGCGAACGCCCGCACCTGCAGCGACCAGCCCAGCGGGGACAGCCAGGTGAGCGGACTGGTCGGCCCGGCCGCGGCCCGCACGTCACCGACGGCACGCAGCGTGAAGGTCGCACCCAGCACCGCGAAGGCGATGCCGCGCGCCACCCGCGCACTGGCCGACAGCTGCGCGGCCACCGCGGCGACCGAGGCGTACACGATGCCCGACCCGGCCAGCGCCAGCCCGAAGGCCAGCGAGCCGGAGCGCGGCACGGAAGTGCTTGCGATACTGGCGAATCCGACCAATCCGGTGGCCAGCGCGGCACCGTAGGCCACGATCAGCGCGGCGGTGAGCCCGGCGAAGCGCCCGACCCGGGTGGAGGCCAGCAGCTCGGTGCGCCCGGTCTCCTCGTCGGCGCGGGTGTGCCGGATGACGGTGAGGATGGTGGCCACGCCGATGAGCGTGAAGAACATCCCGGCCTTCCAGACACCCGAGGCGCCGAGGCTGGTGTTGTAGATCGGCCCGTACATGGCCAGCTCGGCCGGATTCGACAGGATGCCGTTGGCGTAGTCCGTGAAGTCGGCGGGCGTGTGGTAGATCTTCTCCAGGCTCTTGATGTAGACGCTGCCCAGCGGCAGCGACAGCAGCAGCACCCACAGCGGCACGATGATCCGATCACGCCGCAGATACAGCCGCAGCAACTGCCCGGTGCCGGTGAAATCCGCTGCGAAGGACGGCATTTCGAATGCGCGGGGCGCCGTCGCGGTGACGGCGGTCATTTCGACACCTTCTCGCGGTCATCGGCGGGAGTCTGTCCGTCGAGCGAATAGTGCCGCAGGAAAAGCTCTTCCAGCGTCGGCGGCTGGCTGATCAGGCTGCGCACCCCGGCGTCGCCGAGCACCCGGATCAGCTCACCGAGGTGCTCGCTGTCCACCTGGCAGTGCAGGGTATTGCCCTCGACACTGATGTCCTCGACACCCGCGATCCGGCTCAGATCGCCTGGGCTGCCGACCATTTCGGCGGTGATCGAGGTGCGTGACAGGTGCCGCATCTCGGCCAGGGTGCCGGTCTCGACGGTCTTGCCCGCCCGGATGATGGTCACCCGCTGACACAGCTTCTCGACCTCGGACAGGATGTGGCTCGACAGCAGCACCGTGGTGCCCCGGGCCACCGCCTCGGCCACGCATTCCCCGAACACCTGCTCCATCAACGGATCCAGGCCCGAGGTCGGCTCGTCGAGCATGAGCAGCCGCGCATTCGACGAAAACGCCGACACCAGAGCGACTTTCTGCCGATTGCCCTTGGAGTAGGTGCGCGCCTTCTTGCTCGGATCCAGCTCGAAGCGCGCGATCAACTCGGCACGGCGATCCTGATCGATCCCGCCGCGCATGCGCGCCAGCAGGTCGATGGTCTCGCCGCCGGACAGCGACGGCCACAGCGTGACATCGCCTGGGACATAGGCGATATCGCGATGCAGCGCGACCGCGTCGGACCAGGGATCGCGCCCCAGCACCAGGGCCTCGCCCGAGGTGCGCGACAGGATGCCCAGCAGGACGCGGATGGTGGTGGACTTCCCCGCCCCGTTGGGCCCCAGGAAGCCGTGCACCTCCCCCTCGGCGACCTCGAGGTCGAGGCCGTCGAGGGCGCGCACCTGCCCGAAATGCTTGTGCAGGTCCCGGACCTGAATCACCGGGCTCACAGGGACGTTCATCGAGTCTCCTTGTAGGAAAACGACGTTGGATGGTTTATTGCTCGGTCTGAGCGGCGATCACCGTGTCCAGCGCGGTGGAATCGGTGAGCATGCCGTTGGTGTAGAGCTCCAGGGCGGGCAGCATCATCTGGTCGGCGTAGTCGCGCAGGGCCTTCCGGAAATCCATCGGCCCCGGGTGTTCGTCCGCGTAGAGCTGCAGGAACATCATCATGCCGCCGCCGTTGTTGGTCGCGACATACCGTGCCATGGCCTTCACATCGCGCATCGGCTTGATGCTGCCGCCCGCGATGCCCGCCCGGAGGTACTGCTCGGTGTCCTCCACCATGTGCTCGAAGAAGGTCTTCATCAGCGTTCCGCCCGCCTGGAAGCTGCGCATCAGGTAGGCCATCAGCGGGGCGAACTCCTCGATCTCGGCCAGTTGCCGCATGAGCCCGCCCGGCGAGGGATTCTCGATGTACTCCATCTTGGCGGCCCGGATGGTGTCCCGGACCCATTCGTCGCATGCGGTCTGCAGTCCGTCCTTGGACCCGAAATGGTGGTTGACCAGCCCGGGTGAGACGCCGGCCGCGGCCGCGATGGCTCGGACGCCGACTCCGAACCCCTGCTCTCCGAACACGGTGATCGCTGCGTCGCGAATTCGTGCCCGGGTGGTCAGATCCTCGGTTGAACGCATGTTTAATAGATTAAACACTCGTTCAATCCGAAGGCAAGAGCCCACACCGACTTCTTCACTCGACGTTGCGAAGCCCGCAACCCCGCGGATTACTGCACGCGGGAAAGCTGATCGGCTGCGAATATTGTCACGCGGAACATCCGCGCACGGAACAGATTCTTCAGCCGAGCGAGGCGCACAACAGCCCGTCGCCGACCGGAATCAGCACGCTGGTGAGGTCCGGATCCTCGGCGATCGCCCGGGTCGCCGCCCGCACCGCCATGGTCTGTGGATCGCGCTGCGCCGGATCCGGGACCCGCCCGCCCAGCAGCGCGTTGTGCAGCAGAATCGCGCCGCCCTCGCGTAGCAAGCGCACGGCCTGCACCACGTACTGCGGATGCTCGAGCGGTGCGGCGTCGATGAACACCAGGTCGTAGGCCCCATCGGCCAAGCGCGGCAACACATCCAGGGCGCGCCCGTTGATCAGCCGGGTGCGGGCCGGCGCGATCTCGGCCGAGCGGAACGCCTCCCGGGCCGCGCGCTGATGCTCGGGCTCGGAGTCGATGGTGGTCAGGGTGCCGTCCTCGCGCATGCCGTCGAGCAGCCACAGCCCGCTCACCCCGGCACCGGTGCCGACCTCGACCACGGCCCGCGCCCCCAGCAACTGGGCGTACATGCTGAGCAGCGCACCGACGCTGGGCGCGACCGGGGCCGCCCCCAGTTCGAGGGCGCGTTCGCGCGCGCCGACGAGGATGTCGTCCTCGGCGACGGATTCCTCCACATAGGCGAGGTTGCGCTGCAGGTTCGGTGCCGCGGGGGTCTGGCTCACGAAATAGAGGCTAACGGCGATACACCGGTAAGGCGTGGTGGTGCTGGGCCGGGTGTGGCGATTTTTCTCAGGTGTCCCTCAGCGTCCACATATTGATGCCACATCACGACCGACGAAAGTAATCCTCACGCCAGGCCAGCGACCGCGGGCCCGGGGTCGGGAACAGCTGATCCAACCGATTGGTTGTCACCGATACCGACGTTCACGGTCCCGAGTAGGAGGTAATCCCATCCACATGGTCGACGCGGCGCGTGAACCCGCCAACACTCTGCACCCGCAGATCAAGCCGCTGGACAGCGACACCACGCTGGACGGCGAGCTGCTCCTGTCCGCCGCCGACGACGAGGCCGCCCTGACCGGGACCGCCGCGTTCGACGCCACCGGCGATCGTGCCGTGATGCCGAGCTGGGACGAACTGGTCCGCGAGCACGCCGACCGCGTGTATCGGCTGGCCTACCGCCTCACCGGTGATCCGCAGGACGCCGACGACTTGACGCAGGAGACCTTCATCCGGGTCTTCCGCTCGCTGCAGAACTATCAGCCCGGCACCTTCGAGGGCTGGCTGCACCGCATCACCACCAACCTGTTCCTGGATATGGTCCGCCGCCGCAACCGCATTCGCATGGAGGCGCTGCCGGAGGACTACGACCGCGTCCCGTCCGAGGGGCCCGGCCCGGAGCAGGCCTATCACGACGCCAATCTGGACCCCGACCTGCAGTCCGCGCTGGATTCGCTGGCTCCGGAGTTCCGCGCCGCGGTCGTGCTGTGTGACATCGAAGGTCTGTCGTACGAGGAGATCGGTGCGACGCTGGGCGTCAAACTGGGCACCGTGCGCAGCCGGATCCACCGAGGACGCCAGGCACTGCGCGAGTACCTCGAGCATAATGGGGTGGAGCGGCGTTTCGCCGCCTCCGACAAGGTCGGGTGAGATACGGGTCCCGCAGGTCGGGCCCCCGTCCCACCCGAGCAGCTCGAATCGTCCGGAAGGGTGTGCAGCGTATGAGTGGCGAGGACCGACCGCCCCGTCGTCCCCCGCGTTTCGCCCCCACCGAGCATCTGGCCAGTGAGGCCATCGCCGCCTACGTGGACGGTGAATTGCGAATGAACGCGTATCTTCGTGCCGCGCACCACATCTCGGTGTGCCGCGAATGCGCCGCCGAGGTGGATGCCCAGCAGCAGGCGCGAATCGCGCTGCGGCAGTCCTCGGATCAGATCTCGGCGCCCCTGAGTCTGCACGACACCCTGAGCCGGATTCCGCGTTCCCTCATTCAGGAATGCGCGAGCAACCATCAGGATTCGTTCGACAGCAGACGGTGGACTTCATGGTGGCGCAAGTAGAGTCCATAGCGTGACCACCGAATCGAACAACACGGGCCCGGCGCCCGAGCGGTCTGGGGAATTTGATTCGGCAGCCGATCGGGGGAACCTGCGGCCGTCGGACGCACCGGTGCTGGGTCCGCGCCCGGTCCATCGGCCGCACGTGGACAACCACACCGCCCGCGCTTTCCGCCGCCCGAACGGCGCGCAAGGCTCCTTCGCGACCCGCCCGGCCGGTGCCGTGGCGGTGGCGCAGGGAGCTGGCGAGATCGCCAATCGCCCGCCGGATGCGGTGCTGGCGGAGGCTTTCGGTCGCCCGGAGGGTTCGACCGAAGTGCTGCAGCGGGATCCGGAGGCGACGGCCGAGCAGGCCGCCCCGGCCGCGCCCGCCGATCCGTGGCGGGATCCGAATTCGGCCGCGCGCCTGGGGACTCCGGCGGTGGCGCAGCCGCAACCCGCACCGCTGACCGCGGGCTCGCGGCTGGGTGCGCGGGATGTGCTGTTCGGTGGCCGGGTGTCGTGGACGGCACTGGGGCTGCTGGCGATCGTCGCGCTCGTCATCGGCCTACTGGGCGGGTTCGTGGGGGCCTTCACCGGTTCCTCGGCGTCCGCGCTCACCTCGCGCAAGGTGACGTTGCAGTCCGCGCCCGGCGGCGGGGATTCGCACAATCAGATCACCAAGGTGGTCAATGCCGTCATGCCCGCGGTGGTCACCGTCCGAGCCTGGCTGGGCGACACCGGTTCCACGGGTTCGGGTGTGGTGATCGACGGGCAGGGCTACATCGTCACCAACAATCACGTGATCTCGCTGGCCGCCAATGACAAGTCGGGCAAGGCCAAGCTGGATGTGGTGTTCTCCGACGGCCAGAAGGTGCCGACCCGCATCGTCGGGCGCGACACCAAGTCGGACCTGGCGGTGCTCAAGGTCGATGTGAAGAACCTCTCGGTGATCCAGCTCGGCAATTCCGGTGACGTGCAGGTCGGCGACGACGTGCTGGCGCTGGGTTCGCCGCTGGGCCTGGAGAAGACGGTCACCTCCGGCATCGTGTCGGCGCTGCACCGCCCGGTGAAGGTGGGCGGCGAGGGCACCGATACCGACGCCACCCTGGACGCCGTGCAGACCGACGCCGCCATCAACCACGGCAATTCCGGTGGCGCGCTGGTGGATATGCAGGGCCGGCTGATCGGCATCAACTCGGCCATCAAGTCCGAGAGCGGCGGTTCGGTGGGTCTGGGCTTCGCGATTCCGGTGGATCAGGTGAAGCGGATCTCGCAGGCGCTGATCCGCGACGGCGCGGTCGAGCATCCGATGCTGGGTGTCAGCGCCAAGACCAAGATCGTCGCCAATGATGTGATGAGCGGCGCGCAGGTGGCCGATGTGCAGGCCGGGAGCCCGGCTGCCAAGGCGGGCATCGTCGAGGGCGACGTCATCGTGAAGGTCGGCGACCGGGACGTGACGAGCCCGGAGGAGCTGACGGTGGCGGTGCAGTCCCACGAGATCGGCCAGACCGTGGACATCAAGGTGATCCGCGACGGCCGCGAGGTGGACATTCCAGTCACACTGGAAACGGACAAGAAGTCGTAGAAAGGTAGCCTGTACTCGTGTTCAGCAATATCGGCTGGGGCGAGATGCTCATTCTGCTCGTCGCCGCACTTGTCATTCTCGGCCCCGAGCGTTTGCCCGAGGCCGTTCGCTGGACGGCGCATGCCCTCAAACAGGCGCGCGATTACGCCACTGGCGCAACTCAGCAATTGCGGAATGAACTCGGGCCGGAATTCGACGAGATCCGGAAACCGTTGGAGCAGTTGAACGAACTGCGAGGTATGAATCCGCGCTCGATGGTGACCAAACACCTGCTCGACGGCGATGATTCGATCCTGAACAGCTTCAATGACCTGACCAATTTCGACAAGCCGGTCAGCTCCGCGAACAGTGGAAACGGTTCCACCAACACCGGTTCCGGTCCGATTTCGATGCCGAAGGAACAAAAACCGCTGGAGCGCAACGAACGTCCGCCGGTGGATCCGGACGCCACCTGAGATCAAAGTCGTTTAGTGGACTTGACGCATGATGCTGTCCAGCTATCTAGACTGCGCACATGTCGGCCGACGAGGTGGCCCGGGTATTCGCGATCGAGGACAAGGTCGAACGCCTGAAAGCCGCCACAGAGGGCGTCGCGGCGGCGCAGCAGCAGATCAATGAGCTGACTCGCATCCGTCGCGCCGTCATTCGCGAACTACATGCCGAAGGCTGGACGTTCGCGAGAATCGGTGCGGCCGCGGGACTTTCCCGCGCCCGCATCCATCAGGTGAGTACACAGGGACCGGTTCCGGAAGGCTTGTTCTTCGGTCACGGCCCGCTGACCATCCTGACCCCCGACGTTCGCAGCACCACCCGCTCCATCGCCCTGGTCGGCGCGCCGGATCCCGCCGCGCCGCACCGTTTGGTGGAGTTGTTACGCGAACTCGGGTTCACCGCCAATGTCCAGCGGTTCCTGCCCGGCCGCCCGCTCGATCTCGACCGTGACGGCCTGATCGTGCTCGGCGGACCCGAATTGTCGCCCAGTCTGCGGTATCTGGTGGCCGCCGACCCCCGGCTACGCCGCACCGTGGCCCGCGCGGGCCGGGTGCGCCGCGGCATCGAGGATCGGGCCGCTCGCCGCGTCTACCGGCCCGGCGGCACCGAGCCGTACGACATCGCCTACCTGGCCCGGCTACCCCGCCCGGACGGCAAGGGCAGCGTGCTGGTCATCGACGGCCTGCACCCGCCCGCCTCACTGGGCGCGATCCGGCTGCTGGCAACCAGACTCGCCACCCTGCACGAGCGCGCGGCCACCCACCCGTTCTCGGCGGTGGTGGGGGTCCGCTACGACCGGTCCACGGGTGAACCGATCGAAGCGGACCTGCTGACACCGATCTACCGGCACGATCGCTGAGCGATCGTCCGGGATGACCGTGCGGTGTTACGCGGCGGCCTCTTCCGGGCGCAGCGTGTTCATCGGCGGGCGGTCCGCCAGCGACACTTCCGTGGTGTTGGCGATGAATTCGCCTGCCACCAGCGGGAATTGGGTCAGGGCCGCGCCGGAGTCTTGAATTCCGCTGCGGCCCAGGACGGTTCCCAGGATTTGGCGGCTCATGACGCCCAGGTCGGCCAGCGGGCGGTTGCGGTGCTGGCGGACGCCGAGATTGACCTGACCGATGCTGGACAGGCCCAGCATGTCGTAAGTGTCGAGCAGCAGCCCGATCTCGACGCCGTAGCCGGGGGCGAAGGGCACCGAGGCCAGCAGTTCACGGGTGCCCGCGTACTCACCGCCCAAGGGCTGCAGCACATTCGAGAGTTCAGGCCGCAAAGCAGCCAGCAGCGGACGGGCCACCAGTTCGGTGACGCGGCCGCCGCCGTGGTGCTCGACCGCCTCGCCGGTGCGCAGCGGGCGGCGGTAGTACGCCTTGACCAGGTGCATCCCGTCCACGGTCAGCAGCGGGCCCAGCAGCTTCGGCACGAAGTTCGGGTCCGGGTCGATGAGGTCGGAGTCCACGAAGGCGATGATGTCGCCGGTGGTGACGGCCAGCGAACGCCACAGGCATTCGCCCTTGCCGGGGACGGGGTCGAGTTCGGGGACGGCTTGTTCGCGGGTCACCACGGTCGCTCCGGCGGCCTGTGCGCGGGCCGCGGTGGCATCGGTGGAGCCGGAGTCCAGGACGACGAGTTCGTCGACCAGGGTGCCGAGCAGGGGCCGGATGCTGGCCACCACCGCGGCGACGGTGGATTCCTCGTTGAGGGCGGGTAGTACCACGGAAACCGTGCGGCCGTCCTTGGCCGCGATCAGTTCCTGGACGGTCCAGTCGGGACGGTCGTAGGTGTTGGTGTTCACCCAGTCTGTTTTCATGCGAGACCTCGCAGGGTACGGGCGGGTGGGCGGTGACCTTGGATGGCGGCGATCATGTCCACCACCCGGCGGGTGTGGGCTACCTCGTGAACGCGAAAGACGCGAGCGCCCGCGGCGGCCGACCAAGCAGTCGCTGCCAATGTGCCCTCCAATCGCTCGGACAACCCGACACCAAGAGTCTCTCCGATGAAATCCTTATTGCTCAGCGCCATCAAGACGGGCCATCCGCTTTTCACAAGAACGTCTAGCGCCCGCAACAATTCGAGCCCGTGATAGGTGTTTTTGCCGAAATCATGGGTCGGGTCGATCAAAATCGAGTCCTTGGCCACCCCTGCGGCCGCAGCATTTTCGGCCGCGGTCACCACGGTTTCTGTGACCTGCGCCACCACATCGGCGTACCGGACCCGGTGCGGACGGGTCCGCGGAATCGCACCCCCGGTGTGGGAGCACACGATTCCTACGCCCAACTCGGCAGCAACGCTCACTAGCTCGGGATCAGCTCCCGCCCAGGTGTCGTTGATCAGATCCGCGCCCTCGGCCACCGCGGCCCGCGCGACCCCGGCCCGCCAGGTGTCCACACTGATCAACAACTCCGGGTAGCGCGCCCGGATTTCCGCCACGAACGGCACCACCCGCCGAGCCTCCTCGGCGGCGTCCACCTCCGAGCCGGGCCCGGCCTTCACCCCGCCGATATCGACCAGATCCGCGCCCTCGGCGACCGCCCGGTCCACGGCGTTCATGGCGGCTTCGTCGGTGAACGTCGCGCCCCGGTCGTAGAAGGAATCCGGCGTCCGGTTCACGATCGCCATCACCAGCGCCCGATCCGTCGCCACCGGCTTTCCGCACAATGTCGGCAACGGCGCACACATGCCCCCGACTGTACCGAGCGCTGTGCGGCCCTTGCTGGGCAGCCGACCGGAACAGTGTCCCGACCGGCTGCTGGTCAGTTGCCGGGCGCCCGGCCCGCCGCCACGTCGGCGGCGTACTCCGGATACGCCGGAATGTAGCCGTCGGTGCGGTTCGCGAGGACGTAGAGCGAGGTCTGGTCGTCGAGGGCGTAGCCCTCCTTGCGCAGCTCCACCTTGCGGCTCTTGAAGGTGGAGGTCTGCTCGAGTTCGGGGACCACACGGATGAACAGGGGTACCGCATAGGTCGGCAGGTGGTCGTAGAGGGCCTTGGCGGCGACCTTGCCGTCGAGGACCGCGCCGTCGTGCAGGGTCACCGCGGCCATGCCCGCCTTGCCGTCCGTACCGGGAATGTCGACGCCGAAAACGACTGCCTGCGTGACGGAGTCGATGCCGTCGAAGGCGCCCTCGACCTCGGTGGTGGCCACGTTCTCGCCCTTCCAGCGGAAGGTGTCGCCGAGCCGGTCGACGAAGGCGATATGGCCGAAGCGCTGATCGCGCACCAGGTCACCGGTGTCGAACCAGCAGTCGCCGTTCGCGAAACCGTCACGCACGAGCTTTGATTCGGTGGCCGAGGCGTCGGTGTAGCCGTCGAACGGGGAGCTGTTGGTGACCTTGGCCAGCAGCAGCCCGACGCCGCCGGGGCGGACGCGGCGTAGCCGGCCGTCGGCGTGGCGCAGGGCCTTGCCGGTGGCATCGTCGTATTCGACGATGGCGAAGGGCAGCGGGGTGAAGCCGGCGGTCTTGTCGATGCTGAAGGCGTTGATGAAGGCGACGTTTCCCTCACTGGCGCCGTAGAACTCGACGATCCGCTTGATGCCGAAGCGCTGCTGGAACTCGTCCCACAGTTCGGGCCGCAGGCCGTTGCCGACGCAGAGCCGGACCTGGTGCATGCGGTCGTTGCGCCGGGCCGGTTGGTTGAGCAGGTAGCGGCACAGCTCGCCGATGTAGACGAACGCGGTGGCCTCGTTGGCGATGGCCTCGTCCCAGAAGCGGGAGGCCGAGAACTTGCGCCCCAGTGCGAAGGTCGCGCCGCCCGCGATGACCGAGGACAGGGCCACCGTCAGGGCGTTGTTGTGGTAGAGCGGCAGGCAGCAGTAGAGGGTGTCCTTGCCGGTCAGTCGCACGCCGAGCCCGCCGATGCCGGCCATGGACTTGGTCCAGCGCTGATGCGTCATGACGCTGGCCTTGGGCAGGCCGGTGGTGCCGGAGGTGAAGATCAGGTAGGCGCGTTCCTTGGCCGTGATCTGTTCGGTGACAGCCGGATTCGAGGCGTCGGCGGTGCGGGCCTCGGTGGCGAGCTGTTCGGACCAGATCAGGTTGGGCCGCGGTTCGGAGAGCGTGCCGAGCGCGTCGGCGGACTCCTCACCGATGACGTCGATGACCGAGTTCAGCAGCCCGAAGCTGTGCTGCAGCACCACATCTCGCTGATTGTGGTTCAACAACCCGGCGGTGGCACCGAGTTTCACGGTGGCCAGCACGGTCAGCAGCGCCTCGGGCCGGTTGGCCATCAGGATGCCGACCACGTCGCCACGCTTCACCCCGTGCGCGGCAAGCACATTCGCGTAGCGGTTGACCTCGGCATTGGCCTCGCCCCAGGTGTACTGGCGGCCTTCGAATTTCAGGAAGGGCCGGTCCGGATGCTTGGCCGCGCCGCGCTGGAAGAACAGTCCGATCGATGCCTGGTCGCCGGATTTCACCAGCAGGTGCACGACATTGCGGATCATTCCGGGGGCGGACACTGCCATGCCGGGCAGGCTGCGGGCCAGGTCGAACAGGCTCACGGTCGAACGGGCATCCGTATTCACTTCGCTGTGCTCCTCACAGGTCGTGCTCACGCCCACCCTTACCGATTCACCCGATCTTGTCGAGTGGAACCAGATAGTTCCACTTCAGGCGGTCGGCCGCAATGCCTCGAAGGCGGTCTCCAGCTCCGTGGTCACCAGCACCCGGTCCAGCGCCTCGCGGCCGGCGTACCCGGCCCGCCCCAGCTCCTCGATCCAGGCGAACAGACCGTCGTAGTGGCCCTGCGGATCGAGCACCACCACCGGCTTCTCGTGCACGCCCAGGTACGACCCGGTCCAGGTTTCGAAGAACTCCTCCAGCGTGCCGATGCCGCCGGGCAGGGTCAGGAACGCGTCCGCACGGTCGTCCATGACCTGTTTGCGCTCGCGCATGGAGTCGGTGACGATCAGCTCGTCGGCGTCGATATCGGCGACCTCACGGTGCACCAGCTGCTTGGGGATGACGCCGACGGTCTTGGCCCCGGCCGCCCGCGCCGCGTGCGCGACCGCGCCCATCATCGAGACATTGCCGCCACCGGACACCAGTTGCCAACCGCGGCGGCCGATTTCGGCGCCGACCGAGGCGGCCAGTTCCAGCACCCGCGGATCGTCGACGGACGCGGAGCAATACACGCAGACCGCGTACGGTTCGTTCACCACTGGTCCTCCACGACGCCGGCCTGGTCCTGCTCGTGCCGGGCCTGCGCGGCCCGCGTCACGATCTCGATCACCTCGTCCACGCTGTCGGTGAGGTGCAGCAGCCCCAGGTCGCCCGGCGCGATCTTGCCCGAGCCCTGCAGCGAGTCGCGCATCCAATCCATCAGTCCCGCCCAGTATTTGGTGCCGAACAGGATGATCGGGAAGCGGGTGATCTTGTGGGTCTGCACCAGGGTCAGCGCCTCGAAGAGCTCGTCGAGGGTGCCGAAACCGCCGGGCATGCAGACGAACGCCTGGGCGTACTTCACGAACATGGTCTTGCGTGCGAAGAAGTAGCGGAAGTTGATGCCGAGGTCGACCCACTCGTTGAGGTGCTGCTCGAACGGCAGCTCGATGCCGAGCCCGATCGAATAGCCGCCCGCCTCGGACGCGCCCCGATTGGCGGCCTCCATCGCACCCGGGCCGCCACCGGTGATGACCGCGAAACCGGCTCGGGCCAAGGCACTTCCGACGGCCATCCCGGCCTGGTACTCCGGCGAGTCGGCGGGCGTGCGCGCCGAACCGAAGACCGCGACCGCGCGCGGCACCTCGGCCAGCGCGCCGAAGCCCTCGACGAATTCGGCCTGGATGCGCAGTACGCGCCAGGGATCGGTGTGCACCCAATCCGCGCCGCCGCGCTCGTCCAGTAAATGCTGATCCGTGGTCCCTATCCCCTTTTTCCGATCCCGCCGCAACATGATCGGGCCCCGGAATCGTGGAGTCTTAGGCGAACGCACCTCTTCGTCAGCAGACATGCAGCCAACCGTACATGTCGCCCGTAACCGCCGCCGGTCGCTTGATCAGCGCGGTGTTGAACAACTGATCAGGCTTTGGCCCCGGTGAGGTAACTGCGCAGCATCGACGTCACCTGGGTGATCTGATCGACCGGCAGATGCTCGTCACGCTTGTGCGCGAGGTTCGGGTCGCCCGGGCCGAAGTTGACGGCCGGGATGCCGCGGGCGGCGAACCGCGAGACATCGGTCCAGCCGTACTTGGCGCGCACCCCGCCGCTGCCGTGCCCGTGCACGATCTCGATGAGGTCCTTGGCCGCCGGATTGGACAGGCCCGGCAGTGCGCCGGGGGCGCCGTCGGTGCGCTCGAAATCCAGTTCCAGCCCGGCGAACACCTCGCGCACGTGCTCGGTGGCCTGATCCAGGGTGCGGTCGGGAGCGAAGCGGAAGTTCACGTCCACGGTGGCCACGTCGGGCACCACATTGCCGGCGACGCCGCCCTCGACGCGGACCGCGGACAGGCCTTCGCGGTAGGTGCAGCCGTCGATCTCGACCTCGCGGGCCCGATAGTCGGCCAGTCGCTGCAGGATCGGGGCCAGGCGGTGAATCGCGTTGTCCCCCAGCCAGGCTCGCGCCGTATGCGCGCGCACGCCGGAGGTGGTGAGCCGGACGCGCAGGGTGCCCTGGCAGCCCGCCTCGATCCAGCCGCCGGACGGCTCACCGAGAATGGCGAGATCGCCCTCGAGCCAATCCGGGAATTCGCGTTCGATCCGGCCGAGCCCGTTGAACTCGGCGGCGATCTCCTCGCAGTCGTAGAAGATGAGCGTCAGATCGTGCACCGGGTCGGCGACGGTGGCGGCCAGGTGCAGGAACACCGCGTCACCGGATTTCATATCGACGGTGCCGCAGCCCCACAGCTGCCGTTCCCCGTCCGCGGTGGTCTCGAAGTGGCTGGGCACGTTATCCGCGATCGGCACGGTGTCCAGGTGCCCGGCCAGAATGACCCGGGTGGGCAGCCCGCGATCGGTGCGCGCCAGCACGGTATTGCCGTGCCGCACGATCTCGAATCCGGAAGTCTGCTCGCGCAGTGCCTTTTCGACGATGTCGGCGATGACCTTCTCGTTCTTCGACACGCTCGGAATATCCACGAGCGCGGCGGTGAGTGATATGGGGTCGGCACTCAGATCGAGGAGGGTCATTTCATCCACCCTAAAGGAGGAAACGCCTCCGTTCTCCGCACGGTGGCTGCGTTGGCACAAATCGGCACCGCGGGCGGTATGAATTCACAGCACGGTAACGTAATGGGACGTGAGTACTCAGGGAGCATCAGCAGTCGGCCTCGCCACCATCACCGCGAACGGGACGGTGCTCGACACCTGGTATCCGTATCCGGAACTGGGTGAATTCAGCGATACCGGCTCCAAGCGCCTGGATGCCTCCGACATCGAATACGCCAAGTTCGCCGACGGCGTCGGCACCGACGAGGCCCGCCGGGTCGAGGTGGTCGTGGTCCGCACCGTCATCGCCGACCTGTCCGCCCCGCCGGTCGACACCCACGACGTCTACCTGCGCCTGCACCTGCTCTCGCACCGGCTGATCCGCCCGCACGGCGCGAACCTGGACGGACAGTTCGGGCTGCTCGCCAATGTGGTGTGGACCAACCACGGTCCCTGCTCGACCGAGGAGTTCGAGCTGACGCGGCTGAAGCTGCGCGCCCGCGGCCCGGTCACCGTGTATGGCGTGGACAAGTTCCCGCGCCTGGTGGACTACGTGCTGCCCTCGGGTGTCCGCATCGCCGACGCCGACCGCGTCCGGCTGGGCGCGCACCTGGCCTCGGGCACCACGGTCATGCACGAGGGCTTCGTGAACTTCAATGCGGGCACGCTCGGCAATTCCATGGTGGAGGGCCGTATTTCGGCCGGTGTGGTGGTCGGCGACGGCTCCGATGTCGGCGGCGGCGCGTCCATCATGGGCACCCTGTCCGGCGGCGGCAAGCAGGTCATCTCGCTGGGCGAGCGCTGCCTGCTCGGCGCGAACTCGGGCCTGGGCATCTCGCTCGGCGACGACTGCGTGGTCGAGGCGGGCCTCTACATCACCGCGGGCACCAAGGTGACCGGGCCGGACGGCACGGTCGTGAAGGCCGGTGAGCTGTCCGGGCAGTCCAACCTGCTGTTCATCCGCAACTCGGTGACCGGCACGGTCGAGGTCCGGGCACGCAAGGGCACCGGCATCGAGCTCAACGCGGCGCTGCACGCGAACGACTGACCCGAAACCGACGAAACCCCTGCGGCCTTTGCGCCGCAGGGGTTTCTGTTTTCGAGGCTCAGTGGTACAGGGAGCACAGCGGATTGGCGGATCCGTCATACATCGGCAGCACCGGTGTATTGCACTGGCCCGACCCGGTCTGGAACGCCTTGATCAGGTTCGAGGAACCGGCCGCCGACGGGTCGAAGGACCCGGTGGCCCCGAAGTTCACCGATCCGGTACCGCCGGTGTTGGGTGCCGCGACCGGATCGGCGGACTGCCCCATCGGAGTGAGGGGCAGGGCGTCGGCGCTCGCCACGGCGGCGGGTGCGAGCAGACCGGCGAAAACGGCGGCGGCCGCCACGGTGGTACGCAGAGCGGAAGGCATCGAGCGAATCTCCTTGGAAGCGTGAAACTTTCGTCTCCCAGAAACTAGATGTTCGCTCGGTCCCGCCACGAGACCCCGAAACCTCCGGCACCGGAATTCCGGTGTCACATGCCGAAGGCGATGATCCGCTCCGGCGTGATGCGGATGAGCTCCCGGGACATGCCCGCGTGGAAGGGTTCGACGTCACGCAAAGCCTGTGCGGTGCCCCGGATTTCAAGCATGCGCACCTCCCAGGGCTGCACGGATTTGATGTCGTCCACCACGAAGGAGACCCGCTCCTCCTTCAACAGGTTGCGGAACTTCTGGCTGGCCCCGAGATCGAGGCCGCCGATGTCGATGGTGCCCAGGGCCACGTTGTAGCGGAAACCCACGGGATTGTTCTGTGGCGAGCCGTCAGGGCGGATGGTGGCCAGCCGCCCGAGTCGCTGACTGTTGAGGTACTCGATCTGGGCGGGCGATAGCGCTGCGGTCATGTGATCACCGTAGAACCTCGACCAAGGTCGAGGTCAAGCCAGTAGTTTCTTCTGCACCTTGCCCATGGCATTGCGCGGCAGGGATTCGACCACCCGCACCTCGCGTGGGCGCTTGTGTGCCGAGAGTTCGCCGGCCACATGGGCGATGAGGGATTCGGTGCTCGCCTCCCCCGCACCGTCGCGCAGCACCACGTAGGCGACGATGCGCTGCCCGAGATCGTCATCGGGCACGCCGACCACCGCGGTCTCGGCCACCGCCGGATGCCCCAGCAGCGAGGTCTCGATCTCGCCCGCGCCGATGCGATAGCCGCCGGACTTGATCAGGTCGACCGATTCCCGGCCCACGATGCGATGGAAGCCTTCGGCGTCGATGACGGCCACGTCGCCGGTCTTGAACCAGCCGTCGGAGGTGAAATTCTCGGCCGTGACCTCGGGCTTGTTCAGGTAACCGTCGAACAGCATGGGGCCGCGGACCTGCAGGCCGCCAACGCTTTCCCCGTCGTGCGGGACCGGCTGCCCGGCCTCGTCGCGCAAGCGGGTCTCGACCCCGGCGACCGGCGTGCCGACCCAGCCGGGGCGGCGTTCGCCGTCGGGGCGGGTGGACAGCGTGATCATGGTTTCGCTCATGCCGTAGCGCTCGAGCGGGGCATGCCCGGTGAGCTCGGTCAGCCGCTCGAACACCGGTACGGGCAGCGGTGCGCTGCCGGAGATCAGGATGCGCGCCTTCGCCAATTCCCTTGCCGCGTTCGGGTCTTCGGCGATTCGTGACCAGACCGTGGGCACGCCGAAGTACATGGTGCCGGGCGCCTGCGCGTAGGCGGCCGGGGTGGGCTTGCCGGTGTGCACGAGCGGGCTACCGACGCGCAGCGGGCCGAGTACGCCGAGGATGAGGCCGTGCACGTGGAACAGCGGAAGCCCGTGCACCAGAGTGTCTTTCCAGGTCCAGCCCCAGGCGTCAGCGAGGGCGTCGAGACCCGCGGCGATGGCGTCCCGGCTGAGCACCACCCCCTTGGGCGCGCCGGTGGTGCCGGAGGTGTAGAGGATGAAAGCCGTTGCCTGACCGGCAGGTTCGGCGTACCGATGCCAGGAGCGCGCGTGCTTGCGCACCGGGATCACCGGCAGTTCGGAGCCTTCGGGGGCCTTGCCCAGCCACGCCTGCGCGCCCGAATCGTTCAGCATGTGAGCCAGTTCCGCACTGCCCGCATCCGGCGGCACCGGCACCACGGTCACCCCGGCGATCAGGCAGCCGACCACCGCGAGCACGGTGGTGAGCGTCGGTTCGGCCAGCACCGCCACCCGGCGGGCCTGCGCGACGCGCTCGGCGACGGAGGTGGCCGCGCCGAGCAGATCACCGCGCGACAGCGTCTCGCCGTCGATGGTGACGGCATCGGGGATATCGGCTCCGGCGGCGATGGCGGCCGGATTCAGCGAACTCAGCAACAGCGGCGACACGGGCTCACGCTACCGGAGGGGGTGCGCTCCCCCGGGGTACGGAGTCGGCAACGAATCGCTTGCGAAGCCGCCAAGTCGGTTGACAGGCAGCCCGAGTGGGTAAGAAAGTTTCTATACAACCTTCTCACCATGAGGATGTGGCCAACGATGACCAGGCCGCTTCACGATCCCGTCGACGCCACGACCACCGAGCCGGGCGTCGACATCCGGCAGTATCTCGACGGCGCGGCCGGCTTCTTCGGCGCCGCCGCGAATGTGATCATGCAACTCTCCAACCGGCCGGTCGGGTACGGCGTGGTGGAGAGTCCCGTGGAATCCGGGAACGTCATGATCCACCCGATCAAGCGGCTCCGCACCACCCTCACCTATCTCGCCGTCGCCCTGCTCGGCACCGAGGACGACCGCGCGGCCTACCGCGAAGCCATCGACTCCGTGCACAAACAGGTCCGGTCCCGTACCGGAAGCACGGTGAAATACAACGCCTTCGACCCGAAACTCCAACTGTGGGTGGCGGCCTGCCTGCACTGGGGCGCACGCGATCTCTACGAGCGCATGCACGGCCCGATGGACGACTACGACGCCGATGCCTTCTATTACCACTCGGCCCGGATGGGCACCACCTTGCAGGTGCGCGAGGACATGTGGCCCGCGGATCGCGAAGCCTTCGAACAGTATTGGGCCGAGAACCTCGCCCTCACCCGCATCGATCCCAAGATCAAGGCGTACTTCGAGGACCTCATCGACCTGAAGATGCTGCCGCGCCCGTTCCAGCTGGCCTTCGGCGGCGTGCACCGCTTCTTCGTGACCGGGCTACTGCCGCAACACCTTCGGGACGAGATGGGCATGACCTGGAGCCCGCGCCAGGACCGCGTACTGGCCCGGATGCTGCGGGTGGTGGGCACGGCGGAGGGCGTGGTGCCCGCACCGGTGCGGTCGTTCCCGCTGAATGCCTATCTGCTCGACATGCGCCTGCGCCGTAGGCTGGGCCTGCGGCTGGTGTGAGAAACGCTGCGGCTCAGCGAATTTCAGAGGATACGGAAGCCTGGAATGATGTGGTCGCGGGCGAACTGCCGCAGCGCCACCGGATCATCGACCGGGATGACCGTCTGCGGTGTCAGCGCCATCGACAGCGCCGCGCGAGCGATCATCTCCGACAGCGGCAGCGGATCATATTGCGGCAGTTTGCCTTCGGCCTGCAGCCGGGCGATGAACTCGGCGAGATAGTCGCGGCCCAGCTCGATGACGGGTGCGCCCTGCACGGTGAGGTACGGCAGGATGATCTCGGGCTCGGTCTTGAGCAGCCGGTCCAGCAGCTGGTTGCCGCGTAGCGCCTCGATGAACGCCACGAACAGGACGGTGATCTGCTCCTCGGCGCTGGCATCGCGCTCGACCGGTTCGCGCACGGCCGCGTCGATATCGTCGACGAGCTGGCGGGCCTGGCTCAGGCCGACGGCCTGGATGAGATCGTTCTTCCCCGCGAAGCGGCGGTAGAGAGTGGCCAGCGACAGCCCGCCGCGCCGCGCGACCTCCACCATGCTGGTGCGTTTGATACCGAAGTCCAGGAAGGCCAGCAGCGCGGCGTCGAGTACCTTGGCCTGATTGCGGTCCTCGGGACCGGATCCGCGCACGAGCGGCAGCAGTTTGGCCAGCTTGGCCATGGGTCCGAGCCCTTTCCGGTCGCAAAGAAACGGTGAGGCACCAATCTTCGCACATTGACACCGCCACCCGGCGATGAGAAGGTGACAAGCGAATTTTCTCACACTCTCCTCACGGGCGAGGAGTGACGACGAGGAGCTGAGTCAACGATGACCGCACCGCTGCAGAAGTTCGAGTACGAACCGGCCGGCCCCGAGCCGATGACCATCGAGCAGGTTCGCGAACTGATCGACGGTGTCGGCGCGTTCCTCGGCGGCGCCGCCAATGTGATCATGCAGCTGTCGCTCACCCCGGTGGCCTACGGCGTCATGGAATCCGAGGTGCACAGCGGCTCGATCATGGTGCGCCCCTTCAAGCGGTTGCGCACCACCATCACCTACCTCGCCGTCGCCATGATCGGTGACGACGAAGACCGCCGCGCCTACCGCGAAGCGGTCAACGGCGCGCACCGGACCATCCACACCAAGCCCGGCAGCCCGGTCAAATACAACGCCTTCGACCCGAAGCTGCAACTGTGGGTGGCGGCCTGCATCTACTGGGGCTTCGACGACGTCTACCACCGCATGCGCGGCCCGATGGATCCCGAAGTGGCCGAAGCCTTCTACCGGCACTGTGCCCGCCTGGGCACCACCCTGCAGATGCGCGAGGAAATGTGGCCCGCTACCCGGGACGAGTTCTACGTCTACTGGGAAGAGAACCTCGCCACCAAGACCATCGACGAGGCCACCCGCACCTACTTCAACGCCCTCACCGATCTGAAGATGCTGGCCTGGCCGCTGCAGATCGCCCTGGGCGGCCTGCACCGCTTCATCGTCACCGCCCTGCTGCCCCCGCATCTGCGCAACCAGATGGGCATGTCCTGGACCGCCCGCGACGAACGCATCTTCGGCGGCTGCCTGCGGGCGCTGGCCGCGGTGTGGACCCGCATGCCCACGGTGATCCGGCTGTTCCCCTTCAACGTCTATCTCGCGGACATGCGCCTGCGTCGCCGCTTCGGCCGCCCGCTCGTCTAGCGGTCGGCCCGCCTGGCTAACGCTCGGAGAGGGCCCGCAGGAAGAAGCCGAGGTTGGCGGGGCGTTCGGCCAGGCGGCGCATCAGATAGCCGTACCACTGGGTGCCGTACGGGATGTAGACCCGCAGGGCGTGACCCTCGTCGACCAGGCGGCGCTGTTCCGGGTCGCGGATGCCGTACAGCATCTGGAACTCGTAATCGCCTGGTACCCGGTTGTTCTCGGTGGCGAGGGTGAGGGCGGCGGCGATCATGGCCGGATCGTGCGAGGCGATCATGGGATACCAGCCGCCCGACATCAGCACCGCCAGGCAGCGCAGGTAGGAGGCGTCCACATCGGCGCGGCGCTGGTAGGCGACGGTGGCCGGTTCCTGATACGCGCCCTTGCACAGGCGGATTCGGGTGCCGTCGGTGGCCAGGTCGCGAACATTGTCCTCGGCCGTGCGCAGATAGGTCTGCAAGGCGACTGCCAGCCAAGGGAATTCGGCGCGGGCCGTCGCGACCGCCTCGAGGGTGTCGGCGGTGGTGGTGTGATCCTCGGCGTCGACAGTCACCCACACGTGCCGCTCCACCGCCTTGGCGCACAGCTTGTGCAGGTTCTCGGCGGCGATGGCCGGGCCGTCCTGCCCCAAGGACTGGCCCAGGGCGGACAGCTTGAGCGAAACCTCGACCCGGGGAACAACCGACGGCACACCCGGGATCTCCTGGTCAGCCTCCGCCAGAGCGTCGATCAGCGAAAGGTACTCGGCGACAGCCGCATCGGCCTGGGCACGGTCGGTCGTGTATTCGCCGAGGAAGTCGACACTGACCGAGCGGCCACTCTTCAGCAGTGCCCGCGCGACCGGTGCCAGCTCGGCCCGGGTCTCCCCCGCCACGAACCGCCGCACCACCGCGGCGGTCGCCGGCACTTTGGTAATGGCGTCCTTCATGCGTGACGATCCGGCCGCCGCCAGGATCGCCGGACGGAGCGGGTTCATCGCACCTCCATGTGGGGGTAGCGGTAATCGGTGGGGGGAACGAAGGTTTCCTTGAGCGTGCGGGGCGCGACCCAGCGCAGCAGGTTGAGGTGCGAGCCCGCCTTGTCGTCGGTGCCGGAGGACCGCGCGCCGCCGAAGGGCTGCTGCCCGACCACCGCGCCGGTGGGTTTGTCGTTGATGTAGAAGTTGCCCGCCGCGAATCGCAGTGCGGTCGAGGCAGATTCGACGGCCCGGCGGTCGCGGGCGAAGATCGCGCCGGTGAGGGCATACGGCGAGGTGGAGTCGACGATGTCGAGCATGTCGGTGAAGGCGTCGGGGGCGCTGTCGTCGTAGACGTAGACCGACAGGAGGGGACCGAAGTATTCGGTCGAGAACGCTTCGTCGCCCGGATCGTCGCCGAGCAGGACGGTCGGGCGGACGAACCAGCCCTCACTGTCGTCGCAGCGGCCGCCGACCGGGATTTCGATCCCCGCGGTCTTCGCCCGCTCGATGGCGGCCTCGCATTTGAGAAAGGCACGGGAATCGATCACGGCCCCACCGAAATTCGCGAGATCCGCGACATCACCGTAGGTCAGCGACTCCACCTCGGACAGGAAGTCCTGCCCCATCCGCTGCCACACCGACCTGGGGATATAGGCGCGCGACGCCGCGGAGCACTTCTGACCCTGATACTCGAAGGCCCCGCGAACCATGGCCACCCGCAGGGCATCCGGGTCGGCGGAGGGGTGCGCGAGGATGAAGTCCTTGCCGCCGGTCTCGCCGACCAGGCGCGGATACCCGTGATACCGGCCGATATTCGATCCGACGCTCTGCCACAGGGATTGGAAGGTGCGGGTGGATCCGGTGAAGTGGATGCCCGCCAGCCTCGGATCGGTCAGCGCCACCTCCGACAGTTTCGCACCGTTCCCGGTCACCATATTGATGACGCCGGGCGGCATCCCCGCCTCCTCCAGCAGCTGCATGGTGAGATACGCCGAAAGCGTCTGCGTCGACGAGGGTTTCCACACCACGGTATTGCCCATGAGCGCGGGCGCGGTGGGCAGATTCCCGGCGATGGCGGTGAAGTTGAACGGGGTGACGGCGTAGACGAACCCTTCCAGCGGCCGGTAGTCCATCCGATTCCACACGCCCGCACCGGATTCCGGCTGCACCTCGAGAATCTGCCGGGCGAAGGCGACATTGAAGCGCCAGAAGTCCACCAGTTCGCAGGGTGCGTCGATCTCGGCCTGCTGCACCGATTTCGACTGGCCCAGCATGGTGGCGGCGGCGATGGTCTCACGCCAGGGACCGGCCAGCAGGTCCGCGGCCCGCAGCAGGACGGCGGCCCGTTCCTCGAAGGGAAGCGCCCGCCAGGCGGGGGCGGCGGCCGTGGCGGCCGCGATGGCGGCCCGGGCTTCGTCGTGGGTGGTATCGGTAAAGGTTCCGAGGGGGTGCCGGTGCCGGTGCGGCATCACGATATTCAGCCGTTTCCCGCTCCCGGCCTGATGTTTGCCGCCGATCACGAGCGGCACGTCCAGGGTCGAGGCGGAGAGGTCGGCGAGCTTGCCGAGCAGCAGCTCGCGTTCGCGGCTACCCGGTGCGTAGGTGTGCACCGGTTCGTTGCCGGGGGCAGGGACAACCGTGACAGCGTCCATGCCCCAGGCTAACGCGCTGGGAGAGGCCCGGCCTGAACGAACACGCCCCGGCCGTGAGGGGGTTTGGGGGGCCTAGCCCCCAAACCCCCTCCTCAGGTCGAGAGGACTGCTACTTGAAGTCGTTGGCGATGATGTTCTCGATATTGCGTTCCGCCAGCGCGGTGATGGTGACGAACGGGTTGACGGTCGTCAGGCCCGGGATCAGCGAGCCGTCGATGACGTACAGGCCCGGGTAGGAGCTGAGCCGCCCGTAGTTGTCGGTGGACACGTTGATCACGCAGCCGCCCAGCGGGTGGTAGACGAAGTCGTCACCCCAGGTCTTGTACTCGCCGAACAGGTCGGTCCGGTAGATGGTGGCCTGCTTCTTGTTGATCGGATCGAAGATGCGCTTGGCGCAGTCGATACTGGGCTGGTTCCAGGCGGTCTGCCAGTTCAGGTCCACGCCACCGGAACCCGAGTTGTAGGAGAAGACACCGCGGTTCGGGTTCTTGGTGATGGCCAGGTACAGGCTGGCGAAGGTCTCGATGCCCGCCGGGAACGGCGAGATCTCCGCGAAGGCCGGGCCGCCGCTGTCGGCCCAGTTGTCGATGCCGAGCGTCGGGATGCAGGACTGCAGGCTGCCGGTGGCGTCCCAGGCCTGGTTCTGCCGGGCCACCATGACATTGCCGTTGTTGCCCCAGCCGGAGCCGACCGAGTCGGGCAGGTTGGGCAGTTTGCCGGTGGCCTTCTGGGTGACCAGCAGTTTGCTGGTGCCCACGCTGCCCGCCGCGAAGAAGACCTTCTGCGCCGTAACGGTTTTCGACTTCACGGTGTTGCCGCTGGTGTCGATCTGGTTCATGGTGACCGTGAACCCGCCGCCATTGGCCGGTGCGACGGTGGTGACGACGTGCTGCGGCACGATGGTCACCTTGCCGGTGCCCGAGGCCGCCGACAGGTAGGTCTTGTCCAGGGAGTTCTTGCCGTAGTTGTTGCCGTAGATGACCTCGGCGTTGAGCGCCGACTTGGTGGCGGTGCCGGCCTGCTCCTGCTTCATGTAGTTGAAGTCGTAGACGTTGGGCACGAAGGTCGTCGAGAACCCGGAAGCCTCGGCCGTTTTCTTGCCGACCCGCGCGAACTGGTAGCAGTCGGCGGATTGCCACCAGGTCTGGTCGACGTTGTTCACCTTCAGCCCGGCATTGGCGCGCGGGTAGTAGGTGCTGTACATCGAGGCCGCGTCCACCGACGGCAGGATGCTGGCGAAGTTCTCCTGCTTGGGCGTCACCGCCATGCCGCCGTTGACCAGCGATCCGCCGCCGACACCACGCCCCTGGTAGACGCGAATCCCGCTGAACTGCTCGGCATCCAGCACACCCGTGTAGCTCGGGATCGACTTGTCGTAGGGCGCGCCCATGAAGTGGTTGATCGGCTGCACGGTTTCGGTGCGCAGCCAGAAGGACCGACCGTCCGGGTTGAGCATGTTGCAGAAGACCTTGCCGTCGGACCCGGGCTGGGTCCACGACATGCCCTTCTCGACCATGACGACGCTCTGCCCGGCCTGCGCCAGCCGCAGCGCGGCGACCGCGCCGCCGTAGCCGGTGCCGATCACCAGGATCGGCATGGTGTCGCCGTCGTTGATGGACCCGGTGGGTAGAGCCCGCGCCGATGGCATCTTCGGTAGTAGTGCGGCCGCCCCCAAAATGACACCTGTTGCAGCTAGGAACCCCCGCCGGCTGACATTGCTGCCAAAGACACTCTTGCCGGGGGTTTCATAAGAAAGACCACGCACTGAAAGACTCCTCATCGAGACGCGATGAGAACCTGTTATAGGCGGTGTGAAAGACCTACGGGTCAGTTTCGGCAAAGATCGAGTTCAACGCCCGGGGCCGGAAGGGTTTTCGAGACTCGAAGAAATAGCGGGAAAACCCCGGAAATCGAAAAAGCCCCCCGGGATACCGGGGGGCTTTCAAGACTGCGACCCTGACGGGACTCGAACCCGCGACCTCCGCCGTGACAGGGCGGCGCGCTAACCAACTGCGCCACAGGGCCATACAATCACTCGGCCACTGGGCCTTGCAACGTCGTAGAACCTATCACGGGCCCGTCAGTAACGGGAAATCAGCTGGTCAGGCGATCAGCGGCGGCGGCGATGCGCTCGTCGGTCGCGGTCAGCGCGATGCGCACATGCTGGTTGCCGCGCGGGCCGTAGAACTCGCCGGGAGCCGCCAGAATGCCGCGCTCGGCCAGCCAATCCAGGGTGGTGCGGCACGGCTCGCCGCGCGTCGACCACAGGTACAGACCCGCCTCGGAATCGTCGATGCGGAATCCGGCGCGCTGCAAGGCATCTCGCAGCACTACCCGCCGCGCGCGGTAGCGGTCCTTTTGCTGGACCTCGTGCGCGTCATCGCCGAGCGCCGCGGTCATGGCCGCCTGGATCGGGTACGGCAGCATCATGCCGGAGTGCTTGCGCACCTCCAGCAGCTCCGCCACCAACTCCGGATCACCGGTCACGAAACCGGCCCGGTAGCTCGCCAGATTCGAGGTCTTCGACAGCGAGTGGATGGCCAGCAGCCCGGTGTGGTCGCCGTCGCACACCTCGGGATCGAGGATGGAGACCGCGCGGCCCTCCCAGGCCAGGCCCAGGTAGCACTCGTCCGACGCCAGTACCGCGCCGCGCTCACGGGCGAACTGCACCACCTTGCGCAGGTGATCGACGCCCAGCACCTTGCCGGTCGGATTCGACGGCGAGTTGAGGAAGATCAGCGCCGGGCGCTCCGGACCGAGTTGCGTGGTGCCGTCGGCGCGCACGTAGCGCGAGCCGGACAGCAGCGCGCCCACCTCGTAGGTCGGGTAGGCGACCTCCGGGATGACCACCAGATCCTGTGCGCCCAGCCCGAGTAGTCGCGGCAGACCCGCGATCAGCTCCTTGGTGCCGATGGCGGGCAGCACCGCGGCCGGATCCACGCCGGTGATCCCGAATCGCCGCTTCAGCGCCGCGACAACGGCTTCGCGCAGTTCGGGCGTTCCGTGCGTGGTCGGATAACCGGGCACCCCCGCCACCGACGAAAGTGCCTCGCGGATCAGCGGATCCACCGGATCGACCGGTGTCCCGACCGAGAGGTCGACGATGCCGTCCGGATGCGAAGCGGCCTTCGCCTTCACGGAAGCGATGGTGTCCCAGGGAAAATCGGGTAGCAGAGCGCTCACCCGGCCACGCGCGGTCAAAAGCTCGACCTACTCGCTGGCCATCGGCGGCAGGGCGGCGATGAACGGCGGGTCGTAGTCGACCTTGCCGACCTTGGTGGCCCCACCCGGGGAACCGAGGTCGTCGAAGAAGTCGACGTTGGCGTTGACGTAACCGGCCCACTGATCCGGGGTGTCGTCTTCGTAGAAGATGGCTTCCACCGGGCAGACCGGTTCACATGCACCACAGTCCACGCACTCGTCCGGTTGGATGTACAGCATGCGGCCACCCTCGTAGATGCAGTCCACGGGGCACTCTTCGATGCACGCCTTGTCCTTCACGTCAACGCACGGTTCAGCGATGATGTACGGCACTGCCGCTCTCCTAGTCTGTCCTGACATGCGGGATGAACTCCGCTACGGCGAAAACCCTATCCCGGCCAGCCAACATTACTCTTGCAAGCCTGCCCTAACTTGCGGACGCGACACTGCGCCCGCATACAACCGGCTATCCCAGCGCGAGCGACCCGAGGGGCGCGCGGTTCGCGGGTACACCATAGGTGGTGGTGCGTTGGCGGACCGGGCGGCCGATTCCCGACGCGATCTCCGTCAGTTCCTCGACCGTCTTGGCGGATCCGTGCTCGGAACCGGCCATGCGGGAAATCGTCTCTTCCATCAGCGTGCCGCCGAGGTCGTTGGCGCCGCCGTTCAGCATGAGCTGGGTTCCCTTGATACCAAGTTTGACCCAGCTCGTCTGAATATTCTCGATACGGCCGTGCAGCATGATGCGGGCCAGGGCGTGGGCGGCGCGATTGTCACGCACCGTGGGCCCGGGGCGGGAGGCTCCGGCCAGGTAGAGCGGGGCGCTCTGGTGCACGAACGGCAGCAGCACGAACTCGGTGAAACCGCCTGTCTCGTCCTGGATTCCGCGCAGCACCCGCAGGTGGCCGACCCAATGCTTGGGGTTGTCCACGTGCCCGTACATCATGGTCGAGCTGGAGCGGATGCCCACCTTGTGCGCGGTGGTGATGACATCGATCCACGCCGAGGTGGGCAGCTTGCCCTTGGTGAGCACCCAGCGCACCTCGTCGTCGAGGATTTCCGCGGCGGTACCCGGAATGCTGTCCAGCCCGGCCTCTTTCAGCGCCGTGAGCCAGTCGTGCACCGACTGGCCGCCACGGGACGCGCCGTTCACGATCTCCATGGGGCTGAACGCGTGCACATGCATCTCGGGGATGCGGCCCTTGATGGCGCGCACCAGATCCGCGTAGCCGGTGACCGGTAGCTCCGGATCGATGCCGCCCTGCATGCAGATCTCGGTCGCGCCGTCCACCCACGCCTCCCAGGCGCGGTCGGCGACCTCGGACGGGCTCAGGCTGAAGGCGTCGGCATCGCCCTTGCGCTGCGCGAACGCGCAGAAGCGGCAGCCGGTGTAGCAGATATTGGTGAAGTTGATGTTCCGGTTGACGATGTAGGTGACATCGTCGCCGACGGTATCGCGGCGCAGCTGATCGGCCAGTGCGGTAATCGCTTCCAGGGCCGGGCCGTCGGCGGTGGCCAGGGCCAGGTACTGGTCGTCGGACAGGCCGGCCGGATCCTTCTCGGCGGCACGCAGGGCGGCCATCACGTCGGCGTCGAACCGCTCGGGCGCGGCCACGGCCAGCTCGAGCACCTGCTCGCGAATGGACTCCCAGTCACCGAAGGCCCCCAGCGCATCATCGGCAATCCCGGAGTCGCTGCGGGATTCGGTGCGACGGCCCTCGGAGTCGATGGCGGTGTTGAGATCGATGCGGCCGACCGATTCCCAGTCGTGGTCGGGCTCCTGCCAGGGCAGGCCCGACGGCTTCACGTCGGCGGCCAGACCGGTCACCGGATCCGCCAGGGCCGCAACATGCTTGGCGACGCGCGGATCGATCCACGGGTGGCCCGCGAGCACATACTTCGGGTGCGCGGTGATGCGCTCGGTGAGTACGTAGCCGGCGTCGGCGGTGACCTGCGCGAGGGTCTCCAGATTCGGCCAGGGCCGTTCCGGATTCACGTGGTCGGGAGTCAGCGGGGAGACCCCGCCCCAGTCGTCGATGCCCGCCGCGAGCAGCGCCCGGCATTCCTCCAGCGACACCAGGTTCGGCGGGGCCTGAATGCGCATCTTCGGGCCGAGCAGCAGCCGGGCCACCGCGATGGTGGCCCGGAACTCCTCCAGATCGGCGTCCGGGGTGTCGCGCATGGCGGTGTTCTGCTTGGCCAGGAAGTTCTGGATGATGACTTCCTGCACGTGACCGAACGCCTTGTGCACCTTGCGAATCGCCAGGATCGACTCGGCGCGCTCGACCAGGTTCTCGCCGATGCCGACCAGGATGCCGGTGGTGAACGGCACCGAGAGCCGACCGGCGTCGGTCAGCGCGCGCAGCCGCACCGCCGGATCCTTGTCGGGCGAACCGTAGTGCGCCTGACCGGGTTCGGTGAACAGCCGGGTGGAGGTGGTCTCCAGCATCATGCCCATGGACGGCGCCACCGGCTTGAGCCGCGACAGCTCCTCCCAGCTCATCACGCCCGGATTCAGGTGCGGCAGCAGGCCCGTCTCCTCGAGCACGCGAATCGCCATGGCGCGCACGTAGTCCAGGGTGGAGTCGTAGCCGCGCTCGTCGAGCCACTGCCGGGCCTCCGGCCAGCGCTCCTCCGGACGGTCACCGAGCGTGAAAAGCGCTTCCTTGCAGCCGAGTTCGGCACCCTGGCGGGCGACCTCGAGAATCTCGTCGGGCTCCATGTACATGCCCTTGCCCTGCGCGCGCAGTTTGCCGGGCACGGTGACGAAGGTGCAGTAGTGGCACTTGTCGCGACACAGATGCGTAATGGGGATGAACACCTTGCGCGAGTAGGTGATCGGGAGAACCTCCCCCGCGTACCCGGTTTCACGCAGCCCGGCGTCGCGCACCCGCGCGGCCGAGGTGGTCAGATCCTCGAGATCCGCACCCCGTGCGTGCAGCAGCACCACGGCCTCGTCGAGGTTGAGCGTGGCGCCGTCCCGGGCCCGGCGCAAAGCGCGGCGCATCGCCGACGCGTTGGGCGGGTTCGGCGGCAGGCTCGGGTTCGCAAGATCCGTCACGCCCTCGATCATGCGCCATCCATCCGACTTATCCGACTCGGGTGCCATGGAACGGGCAAACCTTGCACCCCCTGCCGTTATTCCAAGGCCCCGATGCGAGTATTCGTACTCACTGAGATCAACGGTTCAATTTTCAGTCGCGGTGAAATAACCTCGGGCGATTCGCTTCGCTGAAGAAGAGGGAGAAACCTTCGTGCTCGCGAAAATCCGCCGCGCCGCCGTCGTCGCCGGGCTGGGCACCACCGCCCTGCTGACCATCGCCACCAGCACCGCCTTCGCCTTCGGGCCGGTGCCACCCGCCAACCCCTACCTGGGACCGGAGGGCACCGCGACCATGCACGGCGACTCCGAGGCCTCCGACACCACGCCCCTGCCGGGCGTCGGCAGCGGCGGCGTCAATGTCGACTTCCACGAGGAGGGCGCGGCCTGCCCCACCATCCTGCAAGGGGCGGACGGTCTCCCGCAGGCACTGTGCACCAAGATCACCGACCGCGCACCGGAAGTGCTGCTGCTGGATCCGAGCAACGGCAACACCCTCGCCCACCTCGATCTGACCAAGGGCAGTCTGCTCGGCGGGGTCTACGCCTACCTCGACAATCACGACCAGTTGGTCACCGTCGACGGCTCCGGCAGCCTGCTGCGCATCGCGCACCAGCGCGGCTCCGACGGCTCGTGGTCGCTGGCCATCGCCGCGAAAACCGATGTGACGCAGGCGGTCGCCGGGCACTGCGGCGGCGGCACCTGCGACGAGGTCTCCTCGGTGTCCCCCGACTATCAGGGCCGGGTGTGGTTCGCCACCGACAATGCCGCGGCCGGGTTCGTGAACACCGACGGCACCGCGCACTCGATCGTGCTCGCGCCCGGCGAGATCGTCGCCAACAGCATCGCCACCGCGCCCCAGGGCATGGCCGTGGCCACCGACCACGCGCTGTACCTGCTCACCGTGGACGGCAGCGGTAACCCGCAGATCGCGTGGCGGCAAGCTTACGACCGCGGCCCGGCCCGCAAGCCCGGCCAATTGAGCTGGGGCACCGGCGCGACGCCCACCTTCTTCGGGCCCGGCAACGGCACCGAATACCTGACCATCACCGACAACGCGGCGACGAAGGAGAATCTGCTCGTCTTCGACACCGTCTCGGGCAACCAGGTCTGCTCGATTCCCGCCATCGACGGCACCGAGAACTCCCCCATCGGCTCCGGCAACAGCGTGTTCGTGGCCAGCACCTACGGCTACCCGTACCCGGCGCTGCCGGCCAACGCCGGACCCAGTCAGCCCGCGAGCGCACCGATCTCGGGCGGCATGACCCGCATCGACGTCACCGGCTCCGGCTGCACCGTGGTGTGGACCAACACCGTGCCCTCCTCGGCGGTGCCGCGACTGTCCGTGGCGGACGGCAAGCTCTACACCTTCACCCGGCGCGGGCTGCTGGGCGGGATCTTCGACGGCAGCAGCAGTGGCAGCGCCAGTGGCAGCGCGGGAGTGAGCGACAAATACAACTTCGCGGTGATCGACGCCAACACCGGCAAGCTCGAGACCGAGCAATACGTCGGCGCGACGACGGTGAACGACACCCTGCAGATGGTGGGCACCATCGCGCCCGGGCGAATCCAGTACCAGGGCACCACGACCGGGCTCTACCGGATCACCCCGAAGTAGGGAACCGGGGCGTCCAGTCCTCGTCCCGTAACAACCGCCTCCGGGGGCGGATTCATGCAAGCATGGGCAGCATGTCCCAGCCCATCGCCCCCGGCGGCATCCTGGCCGATCCGTCGCGGCGTCCCAGCCCACGCGCCAAACTGCTGTGGGCGCTGAGCGCCGCGCTGTCCTGGGTGGTCCCGGTACTGGGGGTGGGCATCTGGGCGCTGTTCGACAGCCACCGGCGCGGCGTGCAGGCGCTCGTGCTCGTGATCGTGCTGCTGGCAGCGGTATTCAGCATCGTGGCCATCCCGCTGTGGCGCTACGCCGTGCACCGCTGGGAGATCACCGACGAGGCCGTGTACACCCGCACCGGCTGGTTCACCCAGGAGAGCCGGGTCGCGCCGATCACCCGCGTGCAGACCGTGGACACCTACCGTGGACCGCTGGAACGGCTGCTGGGGCTGGCCACCGTCACCGTCACCACCGCCTCCTCGGCCGGGGCCGTGCACATCAGTGCGCTCGCCCTCGCCGACGCCCGCGACACCGTCGCCCAACTCACCGCCATCGCGGCACAGCATCGGGGGGATGCGACGTGAACCAGCCCGGCGATCCGGACGCCTTCCCGGATTCCTATCCGACAGAAGTACTTTCACCGGTCCCCGGACCGAATGCCGAGAACACGCAGTCCTGGCAGCGGCTCGACAAACGCATGCTGCTGGTGCACCCGGTCACCGAGCTCGTGCGCTACATCCCGATCCTGATCGCCTCGCTGCTCGCGGGCGCGCGCAGCGACAATCCCACCTGGAGCCTGGGAGTGGTGGCGGTCATCGTGGCGTTCGCGCTCACCCGCTGGTTCACCACCACCTACCGGATCACTCCCGAGAACGTGGAACTGCGCACCGGACTCGTTCAGCGCAAACGACTTTCGGTGCCACGCAACCGGGTGCGGTCGGTGGACGTGCAGGCCGATCTGCTGCACCGGGCGCTCGGACTGGCTGTGCTCACCATCGGCACCGGGCAGCATGCGGAGAAGAAGGATCAGTTCAAACTCGATGCGCTGGACGCCAAGCTGGTGCCGGAGCTGCGCACCGCGCTACTGGCACACACCCGCGCAGGCTCGGAATCGGCTGCCGCCCAGTCGATCACGGACCCCGACGGCCTGGCGCCCGATCCGGCCGACGAACGTCCCGGCGTGGAAATTGCGCACTGGCAAGCGGATTGGGTGCGCTACGCGCCGCTCTCACTGACCGGCTTCGCGATCATCGCGCCGGTCGTGGGTCTGGCCTTCCAATACGGTTTCGCCCAGCTGTTCCTGAAGTCCGGGACCTTGCAGGATGTCGGCCACCGGGGCGCGAGCGTCATCGCCGCGGTCGTCGCGCTACTGGCCGTCGGACTCGTCGTCGTGGTCAGCCTGGCCGCCTGTGCCCGCTACCTGATGACCTGGTTCGGGCTGCGGGTCCACGACAACGGCAAGACCCTCACCATCCGCCACGGCCTGTTCACCACCCGCCAGACCACCCTCGACCTGGCCCGGCTGCGCGGCGCGACCGTGAACGAACCCCTGCTGCTGCGCCTGGCCCGGGCCGCCGAGCTCGAGGCGATCATGGTCGGCACCAGCCCGCGCCAGAAGATCCTGCCGCAGGCCCCGCGCAGCGCCGTGAACCGCACCCTGGCCCATCTGCTCGGCACCGGCTCCGCGCGGCGCGCGGTGGCCGCCGATGGCGCGGATTCCTTTGCGACGGTGCAGATTCCCGCCCTGCCCGGCGTGGGACAGGCCCAGATCGCCGAGCTCATCGATACACCGCTGCGCGCCCACGGTCCCGCCGCGCAGCGCCGCCGCTACACCCGCGCCCTCGGCCCCCTCGCGGTGATCGCGGCCGCCTTCGTCGTGATTTCCCTTGCGGGCGGCCACATCCCGATCTGGCTGTGGATCGTGTTGGCGGTCACCGTGCCGATCGCTGTCGCGCTGGCCTGGGATCGCTATCGCGGCCTGGGCCATGCCGTCATCCCCGCGGTCAACGGCAACCCCACCTGGCTGATCACCCGCAGTGGCTCCCTGGACCGCGACCGCGACTGCCTGGAAGCGCCCGGCGTCATCGGCTGGACCGTCCGTCAGACCTTCTTCCAGCGCCGAGCCGGGGTCGCGACCGTGGTGGCCGCCTCCGCCGCGGGCAAGAAGCGGTACCACGTCATCGATCTACCGTTCGACCAGGCGTGGGCCTTGATCGAGGCGGTCACGCCCGGACAGTTGGGCCGACGCGATCAGCCCAGCACCGGATAGTTGGACCGGATCACCGTCTGCGGGTCGCGCTCGCGCTTGATCGCGCGCAGCCGGTCCAGGGTCGCCGCGTCGAAGGCTGCGGCCGCGGATTCGCCCGGGGCCAGGAAGGTGAAGGGCTTCCGGCCCGGCAGCAGCGCACCGAACTCCGCGACCAGCGCAGTCGTCTTGGCGCGCACCGCATCTCGCAGCTGCGGCAGGCCCAGGCCGAGGGTCGAGATCAGGTAGCCGTCGGACAGCGCACCGCGCGCACCCGAGGTGGGGTGGGCCAGCGCACCACCGAGGTGGCGGACCTGAAGGCTGACCAGCGGTGCGACCGAAGTGCCGAGAATGATCTTCTCCGCCTCCGGGGACAGCTCGCCGAGGAGCTCGCCGCGTGTGATGGCCGGGCTGGGGTCGGTCGGCTCCTGCGTGATGGTGCCGAGGTCCGCCACCGACATGGCGGATCGGGTGTCGGTGAGCGCGCCGCCGATCCGGTCCAGTACGGACACCAGGGCCCGGCCCTGCTCCGGGTCACCGAGATAGGCGAGGTCCACGCCCACCATCTCCGGGGCTCCGGGGAACTGGAAGCGGTTGAACCACACCGACAGTTCGTCGGGAGCCGCGGAGGTCAACTCGCGGAAGGCATCCCACACCTCGAGCAGCCGGTCCGCGGTCCAGGTGATCCGACCGCCGTACAGGCCGGGCGCGGGGAACAGCTCGAACTCGAGCCCGGTCACCACGGCGAAATCGCCACCGCCGCCGGACAATGCCCAGAACAGGTCCGGGTCGCTGTCCGCGGTCACCCGGGCCGCGCGCCCCGCCGCGTCGACAATCTCGAAGGCGTGCACCGCATTCGAGGCCCAGCCGTACTTGCGGGCGAACCAGCCCTTGCCGCCGCCCAGCGTGTATCCGGTCACCCCGACCACCGGATTGCTGCCCGCCAGACCGGTCAGGCCGTGCTCGGCGGCGGCCGTCTGCACCTGCCCCCAGCGCACGCCCGAACCGACCCGCGCCACCCGGGCGACCGGATCGATCTCCAGCCCGTTCAAGGCTCCGGTACGCAGCAGGATCGCCTCGTCCACACCGGCGGCGGCGCCGTGACCGGTCGGCTGGGTGACCACCGCACGGCCCGCGGCCTGCGCGAAGCGGACCACGGCCGCGACATCCTCGGCATCGGCGGCCTCGACCACCGCGGCCACCGGCTGGGTGACCGCCAGGCTCCACGGCCGGGCGACCTGCTCGAAATCGGCGTCGCCGGAAGCCAGTACGCGGCCCCGAACGGTGGTGCGCAGTTCGTCGAATCCCATCGTCATCCCTCGCTCGTCGTCATCTCGGTGATTGATCTTCAGTGCGATTCATCAAGAGGACGAGACAGTACGACGAACTGTGACACCGGCGAGCGGCGGTGACGTTATGGGCTCCGTCACACCTTGTCGGCGGCAGCCGGAGCGGCCAGCCGGGCGGTGGCCCGGTAGTACAGGTACATGCCCGCGGGCAGCAGACCGCAGATGAGCAGCAGCATGGTCGGCCAATCACCCATGAGCAGCGCGTAACCGCTCGGGCTGAAACCGGCGCAGACCAGGAAACCCAATGCCCACACCAGCAGTGGCAGGGCCATCACGCCGAAGCGCTTGGTCACCACACCCATGCCCATCACGAGCAGCACGTTGATCACCGCGGCGGCCAGTGCCGTGAACGGCAGCGGAATCGCACCCGCGGTCGCGGCATCCGCCAGCGGTCCGGCCGCCAGCACCGGCGTGGTCTCCGGCAGATGGGCCTGACCGGCGTACAGCGGCAGGAACAACACTTCGAACCCGAGCGTGATCACCGCGTCGACCAGCAGCAGGGCCATGATCACCGCATTGAACACCGTGCGCACCGGCGAATTACCGGTCAGCGCATCGCCCGTGCGGGCTCCGACGGCCGCCGTCACGGCACCGGCGGGAAACCGAGCAGGGTCAGCAGCTGACTCTGCATGTCCACGAAGCCGTACAGCACCGAGAGATACAGCTCGTGCTGCCACTCGAAGTAGGGTCGCTGACTCTCGACGAACGCCGCGATGGCATTTTGCAGATCCCAGTTATACATGGCTCATCAGTCTCTCATTCCAGCCCGGCGAAGAGATCGTGTTCGCGTCCGTCGGGGCCGAGCGGGCCGCGCTCACCACGTACCAGAATGTAATGCTCCTCCGGCAGTACCGGCTGAGCTATGTCGTTCGAGAGCGCGAATTCCCGGCCCGAGGGGGCGACCGTCACTTGAGTGGCGTGCGCACGCAGGGCAGCCCGCTTGGCGGCCAGCACATCCGACACATCCACCGTGGTGGTCACGGAATCCGCAGGGACACACGCCAATTCGCCGGTATTCGGGAGCCGCCAGCCGCGCGGCAACGCGCCCGGCAGTTGATCCACGGTGCGGCGCTTGAGCGCCTCGGTGTGCATGGCCAGCACGGTTCCGTCGGTGACCGTCCAGTACAGCTTCGGGACCGTCCAGCCCCAATCCGACGCGGCGTCCACCGCGGCCATGGTGATCTCGTGCGCGCGAATGTGATCCGGATGCCCGTAGCCGCCGCGCGGGTCGTAGCCGATCACCACGCGCGGGCGCAGCTCCAGGATCACCTGCACCAGTGCGTCGGTCGCGGCATTGCCGGAGTTCACGAAGGCGCGGGGATTGCGCGCCGAGGGCGTCCCGGCCATCCCGGAATCACGCCAGCGGCCCGCGCCGCCCAGGAAATGCGGGGCCCCGGCATCCAATTCGGCCAGCGCCCGGGTCAATTCGAGGATCCGGTAGCCGCCCAGCTGGTCGGCCTGATCGGCCACCAGGTGCGCGTACTCGTCCCCGATGACCTCACCCTGCTCGCCGAGCGTGCAGGTCACCACGGTGACCGGCAGGCCGCGCTTGCGATAGTGGGCGATGGTGCCGCCGGTGGTGATGGACTCGTCGTCGGGATGCGCGTGCACCAGCAGCAGACCGTGCGTGGCGGTGCCCGGGTGATGCGTCACGGGATTCACGGCACCCTCCGCCAGTTGGCGGCGTCGGCGAAGATGCCGGTCTGGATCGCACCGCTGAGCGAGGCCCCGTCCACTCGCGGACCTGCCGCCGCCACCTGGGTGTCCTGCACGATCGGCAGCACGGTCGCCAAATCCCACAGCTTGGGCTCGGCGTCCCCGATCACCTTGCCCACATCGATGCCGCGCAGCGCGGTGTCGATGGCGGCCTGCAAAGTCGGATCGCACACGCCCGACAGATTGGACGGCGACTTCTTCACGCCGTCGGCCACCGCCGAATCGCCGTCCCCGGGCTGTGGCACGGGCGCGCACCCGTAACGCGAGGCCAGCACGGTCGCCGGATCCTGCCCGGTGCGCTCCCAGCCGACCACCGCGTCGACCCCGACATCGGTCAGTTCCTTGCCGTAGAGCTGCGCGGCCGACACGCTGCGCACGATGACATCGATTCCGGCACTGCGCAATTGGTCCGCCGCCGTATTCGCCACCGCCAGCGTGGTGGTGTCGCCGTCCACCGCGCCGATCCGCACCGTCAGCGATTTACCGTTCTTGGCCAGCGGACGCGGTTGCGGCGCGGGCGAAGTCGCCGACTGCGCGGCGGGAGTCTCCGCGCCCCGGGCGAATCCGGCCTCGGCCAGCAGCCCGAACGCGTCCTCCTGACTCAGTCGCGGCGGCTCGGTCGCCACATAACCCGGATCCGACGGCGAAAGCACCTGCGCGCGTACCGGTTCCACCCAACTACCGGTCTGCGCGCCGACCGTGGCCAGCAGCACCGGATCCAGCAGACCCAGCACCGCGCGCCGCACCCGGACATCGGCCAGATCACCGCTGCGGCCGTTGAGCACCAGCTGCATCTCGCGCGACTGTGCCATCATGGCCGTCCGCACCGACGGGATCGCCGCCAGCTGCGACTGCAACGCCACCCCGCCGTGCACCAGCGCCATCTGCGCGTCCCCGACCCGCAGCGACTCGGCCACCTGCGCGGGAGTTCCGCCGCGCCGCAACAGGATCTGATCCGGCTGCGCGGGCGAACCCCAGTAGCGGTCATTGCGTTCGAGCAGGATCTCCTCGCGGCCGCGATCTGCCTGCTTGATGCGGAACTGGCCGCCCGAGATCTTGATGGTGTCGATGAGCCCCTGTTCGAACCCGGAGTCCTTCACCAGATGCTGCGGCAGGAGATCCGCGAACAACTGATGCCAGGCCGGATACGGCTGCGTCATGGTGACGGTCACCGTCTTGCCGCCCACCGACGAACTCACATCCGAGATCAGCCGGTAGCCGGCCGGATCCACCACACCGGGCTGCGAGATCATCTGCTGCCACAGGTATTTGAAGTCCTCGGCCGCGATCGGCGGGCCGTCGGACCAGGACGCCTCGTTCTTGATCTGGTAGGTGATGGTGAACGGCTCCTGCGAGGTCACCTCCGCCGACACCATGAGCGCCGGATCCAGATTCCAGTCGGTCCCGCCGGGCACACCGGGCGTGGGGGTGGGCCGGAACGGACTCGGCAACACCATCGACGCCACCGCCGCCGTAGCGGGTGACAACTGCGACAGCAGATGCGGATTGAACCCGATCCCGATGTCGTCCACAGCCACCACGACCGACTTGTTGCCAGGCTTGGCGGGCTGCGTCTTGGGACTGTCGGTGGACTCGATAGGCGGCGGCGGATTCGCGGTGCAGCCGGTCGCGACGGTCAACAGCGCCGCCACCAACAACAGCACCACACGCAACGATGCGCGCCTCCGGGCACCCGCTCTCACGTTCGGCACTCTACTGGATCCCCTTTGCGCCACCCGGCTACCGACGGTCGGGCCTCGGCAACGTCCGTCGAGACTGGACCGCCCACCCGGTCGGACCGGGTGGGCGGTTGAGATTCCGGGACCGAGGCCCCGAAAGTCCTGCTTACAGCGCAGCCTTGTCCCGCGCCTTGCGGCGGGAGATCTCGCGCTGACGGTCGTTGGCGTTCAGGGTGACCTTGCGCACACGCACGATCTCCGGGGTGACCTCGACACACTCGTCGTCGGTGCAGAACTCCATCGCCGACTCCAGCTCCAGCTGCAGCGGCTTGGCGAGGGTCTCGAACACGTCGGCCGTGGCGGACCGCATGTTCGTCAGCTTCTTCTCACGGGTGACGTTGACGTCGAGATCCTCCGAGCGCGGGTTGATGCCCACGACGTGGCCCTCGTAGGTGTCGGCGCCCGGCTCCACGAAGAACTGACCGCGGTCGGCCAGCTGGATCATGGCGAACGGGGTGACCGAGCCCGCGCGGTCGGAGACCAGCGAACCGGTGTGGCGGGCGCGGATCTCGCCGGCCCACGGCGCGTAACCGTCGAACACGGCGTTGGCGATGCCGGTGCCGCGGGTCTCGGTGAGGAAGTCGGTGCGGAAACCGATCAGGCCACGCGACGGCACGATGAACTCCATGCGCACCCACCCGGCGGAGTGGTTGCTCATCTGGACCATCTTGCCCTTGCGGGCGGCCAGCAGCTGCGTGACGGCACCCAGGTACTCGTCCGGGCAGTCCACGGTCAGCTCTTCGAACGGCTCGTGGGTCTTGCCGTCGACCTGCTTGGTGACCACCTGCGGCTTGCCGACGGTCAGCTCGAAGCCCTCGCGGCGCATCTGCTCGACCAGGATGGCGAGCGCGAGCTCACCACGGCCCTGGACCTCCCAGGCGTCCGGGCGGCCGATGTCGAGCACGCGCAGCGACACGTTGCCGACCAGTTCCTGGTCCAGCCGCGACTTCACCATGCGGGCGGTCAGCTTGTGGCCCGACACCCGGCCGACCAGCGGCGAGGTGTTGGTGCCGACGGTGACGGAGATCGCAGGCTCGTCGACGGTGATCTTCGGCAGCGCGACCGGGTTGTCGACGTCGGCGAGGGTGTCACCGATCATGATGTCCGGGATGCCCGCGATGGCGACGATGTCGCCGGCCACGCCCTCTTCGCCGGGCTGACGCTCGACGCCGACGGTCTTGAGCAGCTCGGTGATCTTCACGGTCTTGACGCCGTCACCGTGCATCCAGGCCACGTTCTGGCCCTTCTTCAGGGTGCCGTTGTAGATGCGCACCAGGCCGATACGACCCAGGAACGGGGAGGCGTCGAGGTTGGTGACGTGGGCCTGCAGCGGCTTGGACGCGTCGCCCTTGGGGGCGGGGACGTACTTCATGAGGACCTCGAACAGCTCGTCGAGGTTCTCCGCGTCCGGCACGGTGCCGTTCTCGGGGCGCTTGGTGGAAGCGACGCCCGCGCGGCCGGAGGCGTAGAGGACCGGCAGGTCCAGGGCCAGCTCGGCGGCTTCCGAGGCCTCGTCGTCGAGGTCGGAGGCCAGGTCCAGCAGCAGGTCGTGGGATTCCTCGACGACCTCTTCGATGCGGGCGTCCGGGCGGTCGGTCTTGTTGACCACCAGGATGACCGGCAGCGAGGCGGCGAGCGCCTTGCGCAGCACGAAGCGGGTCTGCGGCAGCGGACCCTCGGACGCGTCGACGAGCAGCACGACGCCGTCCACCATGGACAGACCGCGCTCGACCTCACCACCGAAGTCGGCGTGGCCGGGGGTGTCGATGACATTGATGACGGTGACCGATCCGTCGGCATTATGCCGGTGAACAGCGGTGTTCTTCGCGAGAATGGTGATGCCCTTCTCGCGCTCGAGGTCACCCGAGTCCATCACTCGGTCGACGAGTTCGGCGCGTTCGGCGAACGCACCGGATTGCCGGAGCATGGCGTCGACCAGTGTTGTCTTGCCGTGGTCGACGTGCGCCACGATGGCGACGTTGCGGAACTCGACAGACGACACGTTTGATTCCTCCTGGTGAAAAGTTGTTGCCGACCCGGATGGGTCTCATGCGTGGGGCTGCCTACTACGAGACATGGCGAACCCCAACCGGGCATGCGGCAAGCTACAGATTACCTGGAGTACCAAGTCACACGTTTAATGGGCTGAGGTTAGGTTAAGCTAACCAACATGGGCAAGGTGAAGGCGAAGGACGTTTCGGGTCTGAAGCCGAAGAAGAAATGCTGCCGCAAGAAGACGCGGTGCGTGAAATGCCCCGTGGTCATCATGCGCATGAAGAAGGCGGAGTCCGCGGGCTGCTGCGGCAAGGAACTCAAGAAGTGCCTCAAAGCCGCCCGCGCGGCGTGATCGCGGAGTACACCGGAGTCATGAGTCGCGCGCTGCTCTCCGAAGACGACATCGCCAAGGCCCTCACCGAATTGCCCGACTGGACCCGCAGCGGTGACAGCATCAGCCGCACCGTCGAGGCCGCCTCCTTCCTGGGCGGCGTCGATCTGGTGCGCCGGGTGGCCGCCGCGGCCGAGGCCGCCGACCACCATCCCGATATCGATATCCGCTGGCGGCGAGTCACTTTCACGCTCTCGACGCATTCGGCGGGCGGCCTCACGGCACTGGATATGGCTCTCGCTCGAGAGATCGATCGACTGCGGGCGCAGGGCTGAACCTCGCCACCGCGATCATCCACGCGAACAGCACCAGCACGCCGATCGCGTTGGACGCGCCCGCCCAGGCCAGGTACCACGGACGCGAGACGTCCCACATCGACTTCTGCAGCACACCCAGCATCCACGGAATCCCGACGATGGTGTTGAACAGCCAGAACGCGGTGATCAGGCGCGCACCGACGGCCTTGCTCAGCGGACCGTAGCGCAGCCACAGCACCAGCGGCACCAGGCAGATCCAGTGGTGCGACCAGGAGATCGGCGCGACCATCATGCCGAACAGCTGCACGATGAGCAGCAGACCCAGCCGATCGTCGGAACGCAGTGCGCGCCAAGCAAAGAACGCGAGCACCGCGGTCAGCAGCACGGCCGACTTCCACACCAGGCCGGATCCGATGTCGTGCCCGGCGATGCGGGAGAGCGCGCCGCGCAGCGACTGATTGATCACCGAACCGACCGGCCCGATGCGATGCGGATCGTCGACCAACTGCCCGAAGTACTTCTCGGTCTCTCGCGGCGTGAGCAGGTAGGTCAGGCCCATCGTCCCGAAAAAGGCTGCCGCGGAGGCGATCACGGCGAGCCACCGCCGCCGCGCCACGAAGTACAACCCGGTCACGGCCGGGGTCAGCTTGATCCCCGTCGCCACACCGACCAGCAGACCCGACAGCCACCACCGCGTACTGCGCGCCGCGAGCATGGCCAGCAGCACGATGAACACATTCACCTGGCCGTAGTCGAGCGTCGATCGCACCGGTTCCAGCCACAATCCGCCCGCGGTCCACGCGACCGCGGCTGTGCGCCAGGACTGTTCGTGCATGGCCGCGCGGCCCACCATCATCTCCAGCGCGATCCACACGATGCCGAACAGCGCCGCCGCCGTCGCCAGCAGCCAGCCGACGGCGACGACGTCGAAGGGCAGGAAGTGCAACGGATACAACAACAATGCCGCAAAAGGTGGATATGTGAACGGCAATGGAAATTGTGGGGAACGACTGGAATCGGTCCACTCGTAGAGATTTCCGCCGAAGAGGTTCGCGGCCCCTTCGACGTATACGTGCAGATCGACCAGGATGAGGTTGCTGGGGAAGAACAATGCCCACCACAGGCGCAGCAGTATCGAGATGCTGAGAGCGGCGGAAGCCAGCCAGAGACGTCGATTCAACGCATGAACTTTCGAGCCGGATGGATCACCGACCGGAGTTCACGGCTGGCGAGAACGCCTTGCGGCGCGCCGTAACAGTAAGTACGCCAGCGAATTTCGCGCGCGGCCCAAATGTCCACGGCACCAACACCCGTGGCACCAACTTTTGGGGCATCGGCGTTTCAGATCGAGTACTCGATCCTCACCTCACCGATCGCAGGGCTCCTGCTCGTGCGACCGATCGACCGGCCGCCGCGCATCGGCCCGTCCGGCGCGAATGATCCAGACGTAGAAGACGAGCACGCCGATCACGTCCACCGCGCCCAGCCAGGACAGGATGCCCGGCCGCGAGATGGTCCAGATCGACTTCTGGAAGAAGCCGAGCACCCACGGCACGCCGATGAGCGTCACCACCAGCCAGTAACCGGCCAGCACTCGCGCCCCGGCCGCCTGCCGCAGCGGACCGTAGAGCAGCCACAGGATCACCGGGAGCAGCCAGATCCAGTGGTGCGACCAGGAGATCGGGGAGATCATCAGCCCGAACAGCTGCACGATCAGCAGCGTGCCGAGCCGATCGTCGGAAGCCAATGTGCGCCAGGCGAAGAAGGCGAGGACGGCCGTGACCAGCGCCGCGGCGATCCACACCGGCCCGGACACCACGTCGTGGCCGAGCAGGCGACTGAGCGCGCCGCGCAGGGACTGATTGGAGGAGGAACCGACCGGCCCGATGCGGCGGGCGTCGCCGAGCAGCTCACGGAAGTACTTGTTGGTCTCCCCCGGCGAGATCAGGTAGGTCAACCCGATCGTCCCGGCGAAGACGACCGCCGACCAGATCGCCGTGAACCACCGCCTGCGCGCCGCGAAATACAGGCCGGTGACCGCCGGCGTGAGCTTGATGCCCGCGGCCACGCCGACGAGCGCGCCCGACACCCACCAGGTCGCGCTGCGCACCGCGAGCATCGCCAGCAACACCAGGAAGACATTCACCTGGCCGTAGTCGAAGGTGGATCGCACCGGCTCGAGCCACATGCCGACCGCCGTCCACGCCAGCGCGGCCGTGCGCCACCGCTGTTCACGCATGGCGTCCTTGCCGAAAAGCATCTCCAGCGACAGCCACACCACCCCGAACAGCGCCGCGACGGTGGCCAGCAGCCATCCGATGGCTACCACGCCGAAGGGCAGAAAGTGCAGCGGATAGAAGACGAGCGCCGCGAACGGCGGATAAGTGAACGGCAGCGGAAAGTCTGGTGTCTTACTGGAATCGGTGTATTCGTACAGGTGCCCGCCGCCGAAATTCGCGGAGCCGTCCACATAAACGTGCAGGTCCACGAAGTTCATGCCATTGGGCAGGACCAGTACCCACAACAGGCGGGCCAGCACCGAGATGCCGAGTGCCGCGGCAGCCAGGCGGAGGTGTCGATTCACGGCACGGACTTTCGGCTCGGGTGGGTCACCGGCCGCAGTTCACGGCGGGCGAATGCGGCGTTGCGGGCCTCGCTATGGCGGATTGCGGACCGCGACAAGCGTAGTCGCACCGTGGAATCTCCCGCTCATCACCGCGGTGTCGGCATCGAGGGCACCGGCCCCACGCGATAACATTTGCATCACCGACCACTCCAGTAACAGGCTTTCTGGTCGCTCGTTCGATAGCGTCAGCTGATCTAGTTCGCCAAGATCGCGCCGTGGCTGTACAAGTCGGCAGCCCGGTACCTAGAGTGGCGCGGAGCGATGGCTCCATCGCCGCTAGATGGTCCCTGAAGGTAAGGACGGCTACACCAGTGCTTCGCACCCGAGGATCGCGGTTCGCAATGTCCGCAGTGGCCCTGGCGGCCTGCGCCACCGTCGCTGTGCCGACGGCGTACGCGAAGCCCGCGCCGGTCCAGAACATCTCGTCGATTCCGATGATCCCCGAAGGGGTTCCGGTCGACGCCCTGGCCTCGCTGGTGCCCGCCATCATCGGCGCCGCGGCCGGTCCCGCCGATATCGCCGATGCCGGTCCCAAGAACGCCATCCTCGCCCAGGCCAAGCAACTGCTCGAGGCCAGCAGCCTGCCCGACACGGTGAAGACCACGCTGCTCGCGATCATCACCTTCCTCGACGGCAGCGGCGGTGGCGGCCCGGACATTCCGAAGGATGGCCCGGTCATCGCCCAGTTCCTGTGGCCGACCATCGGCAAGGGCTGCATCTCCTCCTCCGCCGACTCGGTGGGCACCGCGCTGGCCGTCCCCGGCCCGGCGCAGCTGCCCCCGCCCGGACCCGCGCAGGGCCAGGCCGGTTTCGTGTTCACCGCGCTGGGCACCAAGCAGCCCACCGACGCGCAGCCCACCCCGATGACGGTGCAGTGGCTGAACCTGGACACCCGCGCCACCGGCACCATGAACCTGACCAACGAGCAGCACATCAACCCGGACGGCCCGGCCACGCTCTCGGCCATCGCCAACACCGGCTCGGGCCGTGTGGTCGCGATCGTCTCGGGTTCGCTGACCACGCAGGCCGACCCGGAGTCGCAGCCGATCAGCTGCAACTTCCTGCCGACCATCGGCTTCTTCACCGTCACCTAGCGATCACTCGCCGGTAGCGAAGATTTCCGCCCGCGTCTTCCCTCGGGAAGACGCGGGCGGCTTCGTAGGCAAGGCCGGATTTGTGTGGTAGACCCGACACCATGGCCGCTGTGACTCACCCTGTGCGGGGACTGCATTCGCGCCGATCGATCCTCTCGATTCGTTCGGAGGGATCGATCCTGTCGATCGGCTCGGCCTACTCGATCCTGTCCATCGGCAGCGTGGGTTCGGTGCTGTCGATCGGGTCGGTGGGCTCCTTCGGCTCCATTATCTCGTCGGCTTCGTTCGGCAGCCTCGGCTCGGCCTTCTCCGGGCTGTCGCGCTGGTCGATGTTCTCTTGGGCGGGTGATCGTCAAGCGTTCAGCGACGGCCGCGACGACGAGCCAACCGACCACCACTTCACGCTGCGCGTGGTCCCGGAAGAACCCGATCTGGCCTTCGACCCGACTTGCCACTGCCAGACGTAATTACCACCACTGCCCGTACTGCGGTGCCAGTACGGAGTTGACGTCCACCGAGATGCCACCCACCTCGCGCTTGTCGATCTCGAACTGGTGCAGGTGGGCGGACGGGTGGACGTAGCCCTTCGGGGTGCCCCAATTGTGCTGCCAGTAGAACGAACCCAAGCCCGCATCGCGAATGTTGTCGATGGTGGGCGAATTGGCGTAGACGCCGACCCGCTCGCGTCCGAGGACCGTCTCCCAGCCGTGCAGGTACGGGCCGATCATCGACTCGAAGTCCTGATCGCTGGGGTTGTCGTCGATGGAGGCGTAGATGGGCGCGCTGTCGGGGCCACCGGCCGCCTTGTGCAGCATCAATCCCCGTGCGGCGTGCTTCAATCCGGCCTCGAGTCCGCCACGCCAGTCGGCGGTCGGGCCCTTGCCGAACTGGTAGCAGGAGACCACCGACAGGCCCGCGGCGCGCAGCGCGTCGACCTCGCGGGCCAGCAGGGGCTTGCCGGCCATCCATTCCGCGCCGGGCCGCCGGTCGGAGACGTAGCGGATGACGCCGAGATGACCGTCGTCGCTGATGGATTGGGGCGAGGGGACGCCGCCGGCGTAATCGAGGAGGGTGCCGAGCTGTTGCTTCTTCGCCTGCGCGGTAGCGGGCGGGAGGGCCAGTCCGGCGGTGATTCCGGCGGCCAGAGCCGTTGCGCCGGATAGGAAGTTCCGTCGATTGACATGGGCAGGACGCATCACGGGGCTCCTTCGCACACACTCGCTGGTCGAACTTGCCGGTGTGAGAACGACGGAGGCCCTGCCTCACATCTGACCGGTTGGAACAACTACATGCGGCGTGCCCGGCGCACCTTCCCCGATGACAAACAAGATCATCCGTGCGCCGGGAGCCCTAACGCGCCCTCATTTCACCATATTCACATTGGAATCGCCAGACTCACCGGGCACATCGGCACCATATGTCACATGCGGGCGAAACCGGGTGACCCCGGCAAGACAGTAAACCTGCAGCTATCCGACCCGGGTGGAGTCCAGACGCGCGCCCACATCGATGGTCCGGCGCGACACGTCGGCCACCTCGGCGCGCACCACACCGGCCACCTGCGCCGCGATCTGCTTGCGCATGCCCGCGAGCTTGCCCAGCGCGGCGGCGCGCCAGCCCTGCGCGGTCATCTCCAGATCGATGTCCCCGGCGCGCGGCGGCACGGCGTCGATAACGATCAGCAACGGATCGGCGGCGCGCGCGGTGAGCGCGACCGGCACCTGCACCTCGGCGCGGTACCGATTGGTCTTCAGCACATCCACCGAGATGTCCAGGCTCACCGGAATCATCAGGTCGAAGCGGACCAGGGCGGGATCATGGTGGTTCGCGCCGGCCGCTGCCGCCGCCGCCCGCGCCGATTCGGCCGCGGTGGTGGGCAATTCGGCGATCCGGGGCTCCGGCGGTGCGGCGACCGTGACCGGTCCCGCCTCGGCCACCCTGGGCAGCCGCACGCTGCCCTGCACCCACACCTCGGCCTTGTTGCCGGGTCCGGTGCGCAGGGGGCCGACCTCGATGGCCTTGCCCGCCATCGACTCGACCACCTCCTGCACCCGTTCCGCGGTGACGATGCGGGTGAAGAAGCGGCGACCGAACTCGTCGTAGCCGATCCACTCGTGGGTGGGCCGCCCGCGATAGGGCGAGTTGGTGCCGTTGAGGATGGCCTCGACGTCGAAGGTGCGGCCACGCTGCGAATCCGGGTCGGCCAGAATGCCGTTGATGCGGCCCGCGACCTCGCGCTGCACCAGCTGCGCGATCGGGTTGAGCAGGACCTCCCAGGCGGTGCCGATGGCCTGCGCGCGCATGACGAAGCTGACGTCGCGGCCGGTGACCGGGGGGATGTCGATGACGATGAGCAGGGGGTCGGCGGTGCGCGCGTGCATGGTGAGGTCGATTTCCACGACCGCCTCCAGCCGCAGGCGCTGTCCGCCCAGGGTGACGTCGACCCGCAGTTTCACCGGGAGCATGACGTCGAAGTGCACGTGCGGCCCGCGCCGGATGACGGTGGGTTTGCCGATGCTGCCCTTGGCCACGAACCTGGCGAGTCCGGCCGGGCCGATACCGAAGGGGCCGATGGTGATGCCACGCCCGGCCACACTGGAGACCGCGGATTCGATCCGGGCTTCCGTCACCGCCGCCGCCACGAAACGTTCGCCGAATTCGGCGTAATCGATCCAGGTCGGTTCGTCGGACAACGTCATCCAGCTGCTTTCCTCGGGCGGGGATCCCTGTCCTGCCGATGAGGGGGCAGCAGGACAGGGATCAATCGGCAGCGCTGCCGGGCGCTACCGAAACCCATCGTAAGCGGAAGATGCGCCCAGAAGTACACCCCGCCCCGCGTGTTTCCAGAATGTGGAATCAGCGTGTTCCCAATCGCCCGAATCCGACCAGCCCCGATGTGCCGGATGGGCGGAATTTGTGGATGGCGACACCACCGGATTCTCCGGCCTCATTGCCACCTACCGTGGTGATGGTATCCGAATCTACGGCAATCACAATATTCGTGTGTTGATGGAAGACACTGGAATCCGCATACATCACCACATCGCCCACCCGCGGTAGATAGCCGTTGTTCGCCTCTTCGAAACGATGCTGACCCCGGTAGTACTCCTCCAAGGTGTAGACGCCGGGAATCCGCCAGGAGCCGGAATTCGGATTGCTCAAAGGCTGCCCCGCCGTACGCATCACCCAGCTGACGAAGTCGGCACACCACGGTTCGGCAATGCCCTCGGAGTATTTGTCCCGACCGCTCTGTTCCTCGAATTGCGCACGCAGGACATCCGCGACACGCGTCTGCTCCGGACTCAGGGCCGCGGTATCGACGTCCGGGAAATCGTGCAGCAGGCGCCCGTCGAGGACGCGCGGGCCGAAGGATTCCTCGTGCCGGCCGTGCTGCCACCACCGCACCCCGAGCACTCCCCCGGCGGCCAGTGCCGAAACCACCACCAGCGCAACGGCAACCGATATCAGTCCGCGTCGTCGCCGACGTGGTGCGCGCTCGAGTTCGATTGTCATTCGGTCCCTCCCCGGTCCCGGCCGTCCTTCGGCCCTACCAAGTAGGACGTCTCATCCGACCACGGAGTTCCCCGGGGTGCGGCGCACCAGGCGGCTGCGGCCCATCGGACCCAACCGGCTGGCCTGCATGAGACCGACGCCCGGGGGCGCGAGTTCGACCAGTTCGGCCTGCAGCCGGGCCTGCAGCATTTCGGCGGCCGAGCGGTGGCGGGCCGCTTGCTCGTGATCACCCAGGTAGGTAGCCAGCTCGGCGAGCACGTAGTCCATCGGACCCATCACCGAGGCGCCGGTCTCCAACCCGCACACCGTGCCGGCGTACGGCAGCAGTTGCCGGTAGACGACGAGCGCGCCCGCCGGATCGTCGAAGGCGATGACGAGGCGGGCCTTCACGGCGGTGAAGGTGGACCAGAACTGCGGTGCCAACGGGGGCGCGGCGGCCAGTACCCGGCGGGCCTCCTCCGCGCGGCCGGAGTGCACCAGGGCCAGCGCGTAACCGTGGATGAACAGCTCCGGTTTGAGGGCGGTGCGTTCGCGCAGGTCGCTCAGGTATTCGGACATGTCGTTGCGGAGCCACCCGATAGAGACGGCGATGCCGACGTGCAGGGCGTTGGTGTCGCGGGTCGGTTCGGCCGCGCCCTCCCCGGAGTGCGCCACCAGTTCATCCAGTTCCCCGGACCCCTCGGCGAGCAGGCGCAGCACCTCGTCGGTGTTGCCGCGCAACAACTCCAGCACCATCCCGAACGGCGCGATGGCGTCGAGCAGGTGCCGCAGCTGCCCGTCGGTGGCGTACGCACTGGCGGCGCGGGCGTGACCGGCCGCGGCCACCAGATCGGCGTCGGCGAGGGTGGCGCGGAACAGCAGATAGTGGGCCAGTGCCCGGAATTCGGTGAGCTCCGCCTCGGTCGACACCTCGAGTAGTTGGGTCGCATGCCTTTTCAGGTCGTGGGCGCGCAGGAAGCCGCTCGCGGCGAAGGCCGCGAACGCCTGCGCGTTGAGGACCGTGCACAGCAGATCCGGGTCGTCCAGCGGTTCGGCCATGGTCATAGCGGTGGCGGCGATGATGCGCGCCGCCGACGGGTCCTCGATGGCCCGATCGAAAACGGCGGTGACCTGCAGGTGAATTCGGCAGCGCAGCGGCAGCGACGGATCGGCCGACGCGAGCCGCAACGGCTCCCGCAGCCGTGGATCCGGGGTGTGCCAGTCGTGCACCGACCAGATCAGCGGGGTCGGCCAGCAGGTCGCGGACTGCGCCAACAGCCCTGTCCCCCCGATGGATTCGGCCAGATCCAAGGCCTGTTCCCGCGCCGCCCGCGCCGCGATGTGCTGCCCGTCGTAGGCCAGCGCCACCACCAGCTCACACCGCGCCTCCAGCACGGCCAGCCGATCCGCGACCGCCGCCCCGGCCTCCGCATGCCCGGCCAGATCATGCAGCGTCAGCACCGACCGCCACCGCCGCACCGCGTCCGCCCGCATCCGCCGCTCCACGCACCGCCGCGCCGCCGCCCGCACGTAAGGCAGTGCGATGGTGGCGGTTTCGGTATCCGCTCCGAGCGCCGCGTGATGCGCCAGCGCATCGATATCCCGCCCACGCGGGACCCGGACCTCCTCGCGCACGGAACCCGGTGCGGCAGTGCCAGGCCCGGGGGCTCGCGGAGCTGCGAGGCTGTCCGCCATCGCAACCTCATCGGCCCCACGCAAGGCAGTGAGCGCGCGGTTGTCGCGGGGCGCGGGGGCAGGCCGTGGTGAGCCGAGGAGGGCGGCGACCAGATAGTCGGCCCCCCACAGCGCGTCGAGCACCCCCGGCGACTTCCCGGCAGGGGCGGTTTCGGGGTCGTGGCGTAGGTATTCGAAGGCGGCCCAGTGCATTCGGGTGCGGCGGAGGGTGGGGAGGTCGTAGTAGACGGTCTCGCGGACGAGGGCGTGGTCGAAGGTGACGCGGCCGGCGCGGTCGGTGCGCAGCAGGCGGGCGGATTCGGCGGTGGCGATGAGGTCGATGACGGTGTCGGCGGGGCGGTCGAGGGAGGCGGCGAGGGTGATGACGTCGCTGTCCTCGCCCCAGACCGAGAGGTGCCGCAGTAGGTCGACGACCTCGGCGGGGAGCTGGGAGATGCGGCGGCCCAACAGGTCTCGGACACTGTCGGGGAGCACATCGGCGAGCCCCTGGGCGGCGACCAGTTTGGCGAGTTCGCGCACGAACAGCGGGTTGCCCCCGGTGCGGCGGCGCAGCAGTTCGACGGTGCGATCGTCGAGGTCGGTGAGCCCGGCCGCGGCCGCGGCGCGACGGGTGCCGGCCATGTCGAGCCCGTCCAGCTCGATGCGGTCGGCGGTGAAAAGCGCCAGGGCCGCGGCGGTATCGCGGACGCCGGGCCCGGCCTCGGTGCCGCGCAGGGTGGCGACGATGAGGATCGGGCAGTCGCGCAGCCAGTTCACCACCTGGCGCAGCACCTGCAGGGTGGCGGTGTCCGCGCCGTGCACATCCTCCAGAACGACGGCGACGGGCGACCCCGCCGAATGCTCGCGGCAGGATCGGACCACGCGCCGGGCCAGGGTGAAAGCGTCGGCGGCGGTGAAGGTTTCGGGGTCGGCCGCGTCCAGCCCGGTGAGCACCTCGGCCCAGGCCCAGGCGGGTGGCGCGGACTCGACCTCCGGACAGCGGCCGAAGACGGTGGTCCAGCCGCGCTCGCCCAGGTGCCGGGTGATGGCGGTGGCGAGGGTGGTCTTCCCGGCCCCGGCCTCGCCGGAGAGCCAGATCAGTCGCACGTGCCCGTCGATGGCGGCCTCGGCGGCGGCCAGGACGGCGGCGCGCTGGGGGGCATATCCGGTGTCCGGCAAGGGTTCCGGTTCGGCCCGGGGGACGGGGGTGGGGGGACGGGCCGGTGCGGGCGGGGGCGCGGAGTCGACCGAGTGGGTGAGGATGGCGGTCTCCAGCTCCCGCAGTCCAGGACCGGGGTCCACCCCGAATTCCAGGGTCAGGAATTCGCGGCTGCGGCGCACGGTGGCGAGCGCGTCCAGTGATTGTCCCAGACGGTACTGTGCGACGGCCAGCAGCCGCGCGCACTCCTCGCGCCCCGGATGCTCCTCCAGGATGGGCCGCAGCGCGAGCACCACCTCGGCCGGACGGTTCATCTCCAGCGCCGCCTGCGCCCGCAGTTCGGCCGCGGTCAGCCGCAGCGCCTGCAGCCGGGCGGCCTCCTGTGCCGCCCAGGGCATTCCGGGGAAGGATTCGAAGGCGCTGCCGTGCCAGCAGGCCAGCGCGGCGTCCAGCACCCGCACCTGTTCGAGCGGTTCGGGCCGCCCGGCCGGGTCGCGCATGGCGGCCTCGTGCCCGTGCAGCAGCTGCTCGAAGTGCCAGGAATCCACTTGGGACGGCTCGAGATTGAGCGCGTAGCCGTGCGATTCGGAGACGATGACCCGCGAGTGCGCGCGCCGCGGCCGGTCCGGCTCGAAGACCCGGCGCAGGTTGTGGATGTACACCTGCAGCGCGGCAACGGCTTTGGCGGGCGGGTCACCGTGCCAGAGGTCGTCGATGAGCCGTTCGGTGGGCACCACCCGGCCACCGGCCGCGACCAGCCGGCCCAGCACCGCACACTGCATCGGCGCGCCCGGAGGCACGCGTTGTCCGTCGATGCTGATGTGCAGTGGGCCCAGCACCCCGATCCTTATGAGCGCCATGCCCCCGTTACCCACTTCGAATAAAACCAAACAGGATCCTCTCAATATGGCAGAAAAACTGCGAGAGTGCCCTGTCTTGTGATCTGGCTTAACTCGATACGAAGTCGGCGGCAAGAGTTGTCCCGCACACTGCCCAGGGTGTCCGACACCACCCCGCCCCCGGAGCCCGATCTCGCGGTGCTGCACAGCCTTCCGCATCCGGCCTGCTTGCACGACGGCGGCTACGATGTGGTCGCCGCGAACGATGCCTTCCGAAAGCTGTTCCCCGGCACCGGTCCCGGCGCCAATCTGATGACCGCGATCCTGCTGGAACCCATGGCCCGCTACCGGCTGGGCGACTGGGAGGCCGAAGCGCAGGTGATGGTCTCGGCGTTCCGGATGGCCACGCCGGAGCTGAATCCGGAGCGGGTCGAGGAGATCGTCAATCTGGCCCGGCGCTCCCCGGACTGGGATCGGCTGTGGGCGGGTGAGGTGCCACTGCTCGACCCCCGGGAGCGGACGGTGCTGATGAACGATCCGGTGACCCGCCAGGAGCGCCGGATGTATGTGCAGACCTTCGAGTTCCAGTCACCGCGGCGGCCGTGGTGGCTGTTGACGGTGGTGCCGTTCGACTGAATCAGGCTTGCGCCGCGGGTTCTTCGAACCAGCCGTCCTCGGGTTCGGCGAAGCCGTGGTACATGAGCGGAATGCGCCGATCCACGCCGAAATGCCGGTAGACGGCGAGCATGGCCGTGCGCACGGCGTGATCGTGGAAGTCGTCGATGCGGCGGCGGCCGAGCCAGTGTTCCGGGAGCAGTGACAGCCGGGTCAGCTCGTCGGGGTCGTCGGCGTCGAGTCCGATCGGTCCCGGGTCGACGATGAAGTGGTCGTGCAGCACCGCGTGCACATCGCGCGGCTCGGGGTGCCCGCCGTGTAGCGCGTAGAAGCGGGTGCGGATGGCGGGTGAGCCGTGCGCCTGCAGCCAGTCGATGAGGTGCGGGTTGGGGCGCGGAATCGACCTGGCGGACAACGGTGTCTGCTCCAACAGGTGCAGCACGCTGGCGCCGGGGACGCGGGGTTCGGGGACGAGGAACAGGCTGAGCACGGGCGATCCGGACATGCTGTCCGAGAGACAGACCTTGGTGCGCATGGGGTCGGGCATGCGCCGCTCCTTACCGGGGAGGGGTTGCTGGCTTCGCTATCCGAATCATGCCGGTTCGCCGAGTTACCAGACTCGGACAGATCTCTCCTCGACGCCCGACCGGTGCAACACCCGGAATTATAGTCGCGAAAGGCTGATCGGACCGACCGGTCTTTCAATCGGTCCGATCAGGACAACCCTCCGGAGCCTTACGCCCCGACCAGTCGGCTGCGGCCGCGCTGCCGGGTCGGCTGCGCCGCCAACTGCCCCTCGATGGTGGCCCGGACAGTCGGCCACTCTTCATCCAGGATCGAGTAGAAGGCGGTACTGCGCACCTCGCCGTCCAGCCCGCGCGAATGCGCCCGGCGCACCCCGTCGCTGGTGGCCCCGAGCCGCTCGATGGCCATGCGGGAGCGCAGGTTTCGGACATCGGCCCGCATCGCGATACGACGCACCCGCCACACCTCGAAGGCGTGCTGCAACAGCAGCAGCTTGGACTCCAGATTGATGCCCGCGCCGCGCGCCTCCAGGGACAGCCAGGTGTTCCCGATCTCGGCGGCATCCGGCACCGTCAACAGCGGATCCCCGCTCGGCATGCCGTGCACCAGCGGCCACACCACCGGGCCCTGCCAGTAGTCGAAACGGGTGAACCGGGTCGAGCCCAGCACCCGTCCACTGGCGACGGCGATGATGGCGAACGCCAGCGACGTTCCCGCGGCATGCCCCGACAGCGCCTGGGCCACATATTCCAGCGCCTCGTCCACTCCGTGTGGGACAGGCGTGAACGAATAATCGTCGCGATTCCCCGCTGCGGCCTCCGCAATACCCGAGGCATGCTGCGGCGCAAGGGGTTCCAGCCGTACCAGACGGCCAGTCAGAGTTACGGGTACGGGCACGTTCCCTCGATCTTTCAGAGTCGGTCGGGGGTCGCGTCAGGCATTGGCCGCCCCGGCCACACACTCCGGAATCGACGAACCAACCCTGGCACGCCAGTAGCAGCATCGGATAGTGGGATGAACGATAGCGGAACACCAGCGCACCGCGCCGCAGGCGGCGTGTAAATTTCATGCGTTCTACCGCGCGTCGCACGGTTGATTCACAGGTGTCATTCAGCTGTGCCCGGCGAGGGTATCCGCAACTACGTGGCGATCTCCCCCGGGAGCTGCCTTTATCCGAATACCTATGCGCCGGAAGGTATTTCTACACCGGCTTGCGGTTCCAGAAGCCCGCGTGCACCGCACGCGCCTCGTCGAGCTCGACCGGACCGATCACCGGCAACGCGCGCTGCCCCGCCGCGAATACCGCGCGGCACGGCAGCGCCATCGTCGGGTTCTCCGGATCGGCACCGGTCAGCGCCAAAAGCTGGTCCTCGCCCAGGGCGTAGACGACCCGCCCGATATTCCCCCAATAGATGGCCCCGGCACACATGGCACACGGTTCGGTACTCGTGTAAAGCGTGCAGCCACGCAGAAACTCGGGATCATGAACGGCCGTCGCCGCCCGCACCAGATTCGTTTCCGCGTGACCGGTCGCATCCCGACCGGTGACCACCGTGTTCTCGGCCTCCAGCAACACCCTTCCATCGGGCGCCGCGAGCAGCGCCCCGAAAGGGTGATTACCTCGCTCGCGCGCCCGCCGCGCAATGGCGACGGCCGCGCGCAGATTAGCGATATCGAGATCGTCCGGAATGGTCCCGCCGGGCATGCCGATTCCTCACCGACTCAGACGTTGAAGCGGAACTCCACGACGTCGCCGTCGACCATGACGTATTCCTTGCCTTCCATCCGGACCTTGCCCGCGGACTTGGCGGCGGCCATGGAACCGGCCTCGACGAGGTCCTTGAAGGCGACGATCTCGGCCTTGATGAAGCCGCGCTCGAAGTCGGTGTGGATGACGCCGGCCGCCTTGGGGGCGGTGTCGCCCTGGTGGATGGTCCAGGCGCGGGATTCCTTCGGACCGGCGGTCAGGTAGGTCTGCAGGCCGAGGGTGTGGAAGCCGGCGCGGGCCAGGGCGTGCAGGCCGGGCTCGGTCTGGCCGATGGACTCCAGCAGTTCGGCGGCGGATTCGTCGTCGAGTTCGATGAGCTCGGATTCCACCTTGGCGTCGAGGAAGACGGCGTCGGCGGGGGCGACGGCGGCCTTCAGCTCGGCCTTCTTGGCCTCGTCGGTGAGCACCGACTCGTCGGCGTTGAAGACATAGAGGAACGGCTTGATGGTCAGGAGCGAAAGCTCCTTCAGCAGTTCGACATCGAGTTCCTTGCGGGCGGCGAAGAGGGTGCGGCCGGCGTCGAGGATCTCCTGCGCCTGCTTGGCGGCGTCGGCGACCGGCTTGCGGTCCTTCTTGACCCGGGCTTCCTTCTCCAGCCGCACGACCGCCTTCTCCAGCGTCTGCATGTCGGCGAGGATGAGCTCGGTCTCGATGACCTCGATATCGGCGAGCGGGTCCACCTTGCCGTCGACGTGGATCACGTCGTCGTCGGCGAAGACGCGCACCACCTGACAGATGGCGTCGGCCTCACGGATATTGGCCAGGAACTTGTTGCCCAGGCCCGCGCCCTCGGAGGCGCCCTTCACGATGCCCGCGATGTCGACGAACGACACGACCGCCGGGAGCTGACGCTCGGAACCGAAGATCTCGGCGAGCACGGCCAGCCTCGGATCGGGCAGCGGCACCACGCCCGTATTCGGCTCGATGGTGGCGAACGGGTAGTTCGCGGCAAGCACGTCATTGCGTGTCAGAGCGTTGAACAGCGTCGACTTTCCGACGTTGGGCAGGCCGACGATTCCGAGGGTGAGACTCACGAGAAGTGGAGTCTACCCGGACCGCCGGCCTACGCCGTCACCCCTGGTCTACCGGGTTGCCGGGGGTCAGCCGCGCGGGGTGCGGCCGAGGTAGGCCAGCAGCTCGTCCGCGACCGGGGTGGCGGACGCGGGAAGATCGGTGACGACCGCGGCGTAGACGCCGTAGTCGCGCAGCGGCTCGATCAGTCCACTGGCGGCGGTGAGCAGATGCCCCGCCAGTTCCTCGGTGAGAGGCGAGGGCTGGCCCGTGCCGATCGCGATGTCCCAGGCGTGCGCGGCGGCGTCGAGGGCGCACATGACGGCGGCGACCGGGGTCGGCAGCTCACCGTGCGGCAGCGGGGTGGGAACGGTCTCGGTGCCGTCGGTGACCGTGGCCCAGGCGGTGGCGGTGGGTTCGATTGCGGCGGAAACCAATTCGGTGGCCTTGCCGTCGATGCTGCCGGACGGCTCGAAGGGGTTGTAGGCGGGGCCGTCGCCGATGCCGAGGAACTTGGCGAAGGCCAGCTGATCGCCTGCCGCGTGCTGAACCACCTGCGCCACAGTCCATTCCGAGCACGGGGTGGGGTTGTTCCACTGGTCGTCGCCGACACCGGCGACGACGTCGGCGAGGGCGCGGTGGGAGGCGGCGAGGACGTCGCGCCAGACCGGGGCGAGGGTGGCGGCGGGGGTGGCGGTCTGCGGGTTGATGCTCATTGTTCTTGCCTCTCAGGTCGTTTCGATCCGTTGAGATAAAGGTATGACCCGATTAGGCTGGTTTTCTTCCTAATAAGCGAGGCGATCGAAGGAGCTAGTTGTGACCTCCACCACAACCCGTCTGCTGCGCCTGCTGTCGCTGCTGCAGGACGGCACCCATACCGGCCGTGACCTGGCCGAACGCCTGGCCGTCACCGACCGGACCCTGCGTCAGGACATCGCCCGCCTGCGCGAACTCGGCTATCCGGTGCACGCCGCCCGCGGCCCGGTCGGCGGCTACCGCCTCGGCCAGGGTGCGACGATGCCGCCACTGCTGCTCGACGACGACGAGGCGGTCGCCGTCGCGGTGGCCATGAACATCGCCGCCGACGGCAGCACCGGCATCGCCGATATCCACACCAATCTCGAACGCGCCCAATCGAAAATGGATCGGATCCTCCCGAAACGCCTGCAGCGCAAGGTGACCGCCCTGCGCGCCGTCACCGATATCGGCCCCGCCGTCACCGGCTCCCGCGAACCCGACGCCCCCGTCCCCGCCGAAACCCTCGCCACCCTCGCCACCGCCATCCGGGCCGCCACCACCATCCACGCCGGCGGCGACCTGGAGCCCTACCGCCTGATCAGCTGGCAACGCCGCTGGTACCTGGTCGCCTACAGCCTCGAATCCCACACCTGGCAAGCGCTCCCCGTAGCCGCCCTCACCGAAATCACCCCCGGCGACCGCCATTTCGCGCCCCGCACGCTCCCCGACGCCGACCTGGTCGCCTTCGTCCTCCGCGAAATCGCCTCCACCGGTTGGCAAGTCCACGCCCGAGTAACAGTCCTAGCCCCCGCAGAAACCGTAATCGCCCGAATCAACCCCACAGTCGGCGTCGTAGAACCCCTAGACGACACCTCCTGCCTCCTCCTCACCGGAGCCGACCGCCTCGAAACCATCGCCATCTACCTGAGCATGCTCATGATGGACTTCCGAGTCGACTCACCCCCCGAACTTGTCACCCACATCCAAACCCTCGCCCACCGCTACGCGGCCGCGACTTCGCAGTGAGGCGCTGTCACGAGGTCAGAGTTGGAGCGAATCTTGCTGGGGGAGGTGGGACATCATGATCGGGTAGCGGACGGGGCGGGCGGTGGTGAAGGTCAGGTCGCGGACGTGGGTGAAGTCGGACCAGAGGAGGCGGCCGCCTTTGAGGAGGAGCATGGGGCGGACTCGGGTTCGGACCTGGTTCAGTTCGGCTTCGGTGGCGGGGCGACGGGGTCCGGCGGTGCCGTACAGGCGCACTCCGGGCAGGGCGGAGAAGCGGCCGCGCAGGAGGGAGCGGAACCAGAACAGGGAGCCGCGGTCGACTGCCAGCAGGCAGATCTGCGGATTGGCGTCGAGGTTGCGGGCCAGCGCGGAGGTGTACTGGTCGAAGTAGAAGGCGGTGCTGTCGTCGCGGAAGAACACCGTGCCTACCGGGGTGATGTTCGGAATACCTTCCGGGTCAACGGATGCGATCGCGAAGTGCCCCGTCGACCGGCGTCCACGCTCGGCGATTTCCCGTACTTGTCCCCACCACATGACCGGACCTTAACAGCCGCCCGATCTAGTAGGAGGGCCAATTCGAGAGGGTTTGGTGAAGGGCGTCCACAATGCGGGGCCAAGTGTCGGCGGCCGGACGGGAGTGAGCGAAACCGCCTGCGGCCTCGAGCGTCGCGAAGCCGTGAAAAGTGCTGCGCAGCAGGCGTGCCGCATCCAACCCCTCGGACTCCCCCAGCCCGTACCCGCGCAAGATGGCCGCGGTCAGCTCGATGCTGCGCAACAGTGCAGGCTCACCGGCGACCTCGGCCGGATCCATCCGAATCTGAGTTGCGGCATACCGTTCCGGATAGTCGAGCACGTACCCGCGATACGCATCCGCAAACGCCACCAGCGCATCTTTACCGGACCGCCCAGCCACCGCCGCCCCGATCCGCTCGTTCAACTCCGCACTCGCCAGCAACGCCACCCGAACCCGCAGATCATGCAGATTACGGACATGAACATAGAGACTCGGATCCTTCACACCGACCCGTCGCGCGAGCGCCGAAAGCGTGAGCTTCTCGAACCCGATCTCATCAACGAGTTCCGCCGCCTCACTGACAACCCGCTCCCTGGTCAACCCAACCCGTGGCGACATACCGCTCCTCTCCGCTGCACTCCTGAGCCTAAACCTAGAAGCAATAGGATCGCGGCAAGCCGACCACACTTGTCTGTGGCCGCACGTACGCTCGCCGCCATGGGACTGGGAGTGACGACACACGCGCTTGCTTACGCGATTGCCAACGGGGAGGAGGACTTCGAGTCCGATCTCGACGTGATCAACAAGCTGCTGATCGACAATGGGCTGCCGGCACACGAGGAGCCGCAGGGCTATGGGGCGGCGACCGCACGTGCTCATGTGTCGAGCTTTCCGTACAGCATGGTGCACTATCTGCGGCGCGCTTACGCGCATGCCCTGACCAATCCGGGACAGCCCGTGACACCGGTGCCCGAGTCGGAACGCGCCGCCGGAGATCCGCTGGTCGATGAGGTCAGCTGTCTCTTCGACTGCCATCTGATCTGCCACTCCGACTGCGAAGGCTATTACGTCCCCATCGATTTCGAGGACGTCCTGTTCGCGGACGAAGAGGACGGCCTGCCCGGCGGCATGCTTGGGTCCAGTTCCCGTTTGATGCGCGAACTCGTCTATGTGGCACCGTATCTCGGCATTACTCTGGTCGACGACCAATTGCCTGATACTGACGCCACCGCGCTGTTCGAGGCCGAAGACGAAGACAACCCGCTTTGGCGCGAACGCCTCGTCTGGCTGACCCTCTTCGAAAACGCCCGCGTATCCCTCGCCAATAACACCCTGATCACCTTCTGCTGACCTGAAATCGGGTTCATTCGGTACGCAGATGGAGGCCCGGGTTTTCGATGACGACATCGGCGATGGATTGGGCGATCATGGTGAGTTGCGGGTAGGCGCGGAGGACCGCGTCGATCAGGGGGGAGAGTTGCTCGAAGGCCTGCCGACCGTCACCGGCCAGTAGGCGTTTGGCGAGCTGGTCGAGCGGGGCGGGGAGTGCGGCATTCACGGGATCCGGTTTGTCCGTGGGGTATTGGGCGGGGTCATCGGTGTAGCCGCCGCGGCTGACGATGCCCATGGCGAGGGTGCCGGAGAAGATTGCGCCGCCACTGTCACCGGGGAGGGACAGCGCGGTGTGAGTGAAGCGGATCGGTGGGCGCGACGGGTCGGGCTGGTCGACACTGAGAATGACACCGCAGGTGAATCCGGTGGTGGCACCCGCCTTACAGACCGGCTCGCCGACGACCGGGTAGCCGATGCCGGTGATAGGGAGGGTACCGTCGGCGGCGCGAATCAGGTTGTTACGGAACGAATCCTGGAAAGGTCCGGCGATCCGGACGACGGCGTAATCGCGGACACCGTCCATCACCGATTTCTCGAAGGACCCGGTCTGATCGCCCTGCTTCAGTGCCGGAGTGAGGTCGAACGTCTGCCCTTGGGTGGCAGGCTGATCCTCCTTCTCGGTGGCGGCGTCACAATGACCTGCCGTGATCGCGGCGGGACTGCCGTCGGAGTCAACAGCATTGAATGCCCAGGAACACGCGTACCCGGCTTCGGTGAGGAAGCGGTCTCCTCCGGTGACCTGCGGAACCCCGGAATCCCCGCCGGGCAAGCGTGTCCTCATGTCAACGGCGGAAACAGCCTGCCGCTGAACAGAATCCACCCGCCGAAGATACTCAGCGGCATCCATATTCAGATCGCGGCGAATCGCGGCAACCAGCGCAGGCGGCAGCCCACCCTCTGATTCCGCCGATCGATCCTCAGCCCGCCCCACCCCCGGCGCAACCGACATCACCGCAATGAGCGCCACGACGGCAAGCCCCCACCGCCCAGCCTGCCGACCCAAGTAGTTGGCCACCCCTACCAATTTAGCGACCCCCGACCCCGAAAAGGGCGATCCCGCGAACGAAGGCGCGTTGCACACTCGCGCATCGCCGCCCCCGCTACCCGTTCAAGATCAGGGGCACTGTCGGTCAGCGACCGCCTACGCCCGACAGCGCAATCCCACGGACGAAGGCGCGTTGGGCTATGGCGTAGATGACGAGGAGGGGTAGGAGGAGGACGGTGGCGGCGGCCATTAGTAGGGGCCAGTTGGTGCTGTACTGACCTTGTAGACGCACCAAACCGAGGGTGGCGGTGGCGTATTCGTTGCGTTGGATCATGATCAGGGGCCAGAGGAAGTCGTTCCAGACTGTGATCCAGGTGAGGACTGCCAGGACCATGAGGGCGGGGCGGGTGTGGGGGAGGAGGATTCGCCAATAGATTTGCCAGGGGGTGCAGCCGTCGAGGGTGGCGGCTTCTTCCAGTTCGATTGGGAGGGTGCGGAAGAACTGGCGCATGAGGTAGGTGCCGAAGGCGCTGCCGAAGAGGCCGGGGACGATCATGGACCATGGGGTGTCCATCCAGCCGAAGGCTCGCATCAGGAGGAATTGGGGGATGACTGTGATGGTCAGGGGGACCATCAGGGTGGCCAGGTAGCCGATGAAGAGGAATTCGCGGCCGGGGAAGCGGAGGCGGGCGAAGGCGTAGCCGGCCAGCGAGCAGAAGAAGACCTGGCCTGCGGTGACGCAGGCGGCGTAGACGACGGTGTTGAGGAGCATGCGGCCCAGGGGGATGGCGTCGAAAGCTTCGCGGTAGTTGGACCATTGGGGATGGGCGGGGAGGGGGGCGGTGCCGCTCATTTCGCCTTCGCCCTTCAGGGAGGCGGAGATCGACCACAGGATCGGGGTCAGGGCGCACCAGGCCACCAGGGCGAGGGCGAGGTAGCCGAGTACGGCGGCGGTCAGGCGACGCCTCACAGTTCGGTCTCCGCTCGGCGTGCCAGCCATTGCTGAATCAGGGTGAAGGCCAGCAGGATTGCGAAGATCACCCAGGCGAGGGCGGACGCGTAGCCCACTTCATAGAATCGGAAAGCGTTCTGGAACAGCATGATTCCCAGCACGTAGGTGCCGGTCTCCGGTCCCCCGCCGCTGCCGGTGAGGGCGTACGCCTGATCGAAGGCCTGCACCGAGTTGATGACGGTGATCACGAGGACGAACGACAGGGCACCACTGATCAGCGGCACGGTGATCGAGGCGAAACGCCGTAACACACCCGCACCGTCGATTTTCGCTGCCTCGTACAGGTTTTCGGGCACCCCCTGCATGGCGGCCAGCAGGATGACGGTGGCGAAGGGCACCGACTTCCACACGGTGACCAGGCTCAGCGACACCATCGCCCAGGCCGGATCGGTCAGCCACGGCACGGGGCCGAGCCCGACCCAGCCCAGCATCGTATTGGCCAGCCCGTCATCGCTGGCGAGGATGAACCGGAACACCACCGCCATGGCCACGGTCGATGCCACCAGCGGCAGGAACGCCAAGGTCCGGAACACCCCTATCCCCCGCAGTTTTCGGTTCAGCAGCCCGGCCACGGCGAGACTGATCACCACCGTCGGCAGCAGCGTCAACACCGTGAACACGGCCGTATTGCGCAGGGCGATATAGAACAGCGGGTCATCGGTGAACAGCCGTCGATAGTTCGCGACCCCGACGAATCGCGGCGGACTGAACAGATCCCACGAATGGAAGCTCAGGTACAGCGAAAACCCCAGCGGGAACAGCAGAAACACCAGAATGGCAGCCAGATTCGGTGCCACGAACAGTCTTCCGGCACGCGCCCGCCGCCGCTCCAGCCTCATACCGCCGCCCGCAACAGCTGATCGATATCGGCGCTGGTCTGCCCGCCCAGCGACTCGGCCGTCGCCGCACCGCGCAACACCTTGTTGCACCCACGCTCGAGCAGCGCTTCCACCTTGCCCCACAACGGTGTCACCGCCAGTTGCCGGGAATGCTCGGGCCCTTCGGTGAAGACCTCCAGGTTGCGCAGGGTGGGATGCGCCGCCGCGAATCCCGGCGACCGCATCGCCGACCGCAGCACCGGCACGAACAGCCCCGACTCGGCGATGATGGCCTGTCCTTCCGGCCCGGTCGCGAATTTCACGAATTCCCAGGCCTGTTCGCGCCGTGGGCTCGCCGCCGCGATGGCCAGTCCAGTGCTGCCGATATCGGTGATCGCGCCCGGCCCGCCGTGCGGCCCGACCGGCAACACGGTCACATCGAAGTCGAGCCCGTCGCGCCCGGTGAACTCCGAGTACAGCCAGTGCCCGCCCATGAGCATGGCGGCCTTCCCGCTGCGGAACAGGTCCTGCGCCGAAACCGATTGCCGGTCACCGACACTGGGCGCGACGCGATGTCGCACGGCCAGGTCCGCGTAGAACTGCAGTCCGGACGCGAACTGCGGATCCCCGAGATTGGTGCGCACCGGCCGCACCGGCGGGCTGAACCATTCGGTGCCGTTGTTCATGCCGAAGCAGGCGGCCGAGAAGTACGGCACCCACGCGTCCACAAACCCCCACTGCCGGGTCCGCCCATCGGCGTCGCGATGAGTCAGAGCCTGCGCCGCCGAGAGGAATTCGTCGAAGGTCCACGCGGTCGACCAGCTGGTGGGCGGCCGAATCCCGGCCTCGTCGAACAGTTTCCGGTTGTAGTAGAGGAACACCCCCGACCACTGCTCCGGCAGCGCGTACTGCCCGCCGTCCCACACGAAGGTGTCGCGCAGCGTCGTGTACCCGTCATCCCGCAGCGTCGCAGCATATTCCGGGTCCCGGTCCAGGAATTCGCGCAGGTCGACCAGCACGCCCCGATCCGCCAGCCCGGCGTAGAGCAGCTCCCACGCCATCAGCACGTCCGGGCATTTGCCGCCCGCGCAGTAGGTGAGCATCTGCTGCAACGGATCCGGCCCGGACATGATGGTGCGAATGCGGATATCCGGTCGCCGCCGCTGGAATTCGTCGATGATCCGCAGTCGCGCCCGCGCCTCTTCGGGCCGGGCCTGGAAGAAGAAGGTGACCGCGTCATCGTCCCCGCTCGCGCAACCCCCGGCCGCCGGCAGCGTGGCCAACGCACCGCAGCCCAATGCGGAGCGCAACAGGGTACGCCGATCGATGCGGAAAGGAGGGGCCGCCGAGTCGCTCGCCAAAGATATATCTCCGTGAACTAAACGAACTAAAGGACCACAGTGACGCAGATCTCGAACCAGCATGGCAGCATACGGGGAGCTACCTGCGACACGCGGTCAACACGCGAAATCGCAGGTTTTCGGTCGGCCCGCAGTACCCCCGCGAACCGTCCGCAGCGTCCCCCGGGCCACCCGTACCCGACGGTACGACACGAGGTGAACGGCTGGTCAAAGCCGATTCAGGCGCGCGTCGGTTGGGCTACGTTGAGACCGATTTCAGTGAGAACCGCAGTACCGCACGGGAGAGTTGTCGAATGGCGACCATCGAATTACTCCGCACGGACCCCGACCTACCCCCGGTAGGCGTCGTGGACCGGACGCCCTTGTCCTCGGCGAAGAAGGGCATCTTCCTTGCCATTGCCGTGATCGGCGCGATCGCCTGGGCGGTCCTCGCATTCATGCGCGGGGAGAACGTCAACGCGGTGTGGATCGTGGTCGCCGCCCTCTGCACCTATGTGCTCGCGTACCAGTTCTACGCCCGGCTCATCGAATACAAGATCACCAAACCGCGCGATGACGTCGCCACTCCGGCCGAGGCCATGGAGAACGGCCGCGACTACATGCCGATGGACCGCCGCGTCCTGTTCGGCCACCACTTCGCCGCCATCGCCGGCGCGGGCCCGCTGGTCGGCCCCGTGCTCGCCGCGCAGATGGGCTACCTGCCCGGCACCATCTGGATCATCATCGGCGTGGTGTTCGCCGGTGCGGTCCAGGACTACCTGGTGCTGTGGGCGTCGGTGAAGCGCCGCGGCCGCACCCTCGGCCAGATGGCGCGCGAAGAACTCGGCCTGGTCGGCGGCATCGCGGCCATCGTCGCCGTGCTGGTGATCATGATGATCCTGCTCGCCGTGCTCGGCATCGTGGTGGTGAACGCCCTTGCGGCAACCCCGGATCCGAAGACCGGCGTGCTCACCGGCGGCAGCCCGTGGGGTGTCTTCTCCATCTCGATGACCATCCCGATCGCCCTGTTCATGGGCATGTACCTGCGCTTCCTCCGGCCGGGCAAGGTCGGCGAGGTGTCGATCATCGGCTTCGCGCTGCTGCTGCTGGCCATCCTGCTCGGCAACCCGGTCTCCCAATCCGCTTGGGGCCAGGACTGGTTCACCCTGTCGGGCACCACCATCTCGTGGATGCTGATCATCTACGGCTTCATCGCCTCGGTGCTGCCGGTGTGGATGCTGCTCGCCCCGCGCGACTACCTGTCGACCTTCATGAAGATCGGCACCATCACGCTGCTGGCCGTGGGCGTCGTGGTCACCATGCCGGTGCTGAAGGCCCCGGCGGTCTCCCAGTTCGCGAGCAACTCCAACGGTCCGTCGTTCGCGGGCAGCCTGTTCCCGTTCCTGTTCATCACTATCGCGTGTGGCGCGCTGTCGGGTTTCCACGCGCTGGTGTCCTCGGGCACCACACCCAAGCTGCTCGAGAAGCAGCGGCAGGCGCGCATGATCGGCTACGGCGGCATGCTGATGGAGTCGTTCGTGGCGGTCATGGCCATCATCACGGCCAGCATCCTGGACCAGCACCTGTACTTCGCCATGAACGCGGCCGGTGGCCTCACCGGCGGCACCGCGGACAAGGCCGCGACCTACGTGAACGGCCTTGGCCTCAAGGGTGATCCGATCACCGCGCAGCAGCTCACCGATGTCGCGTCGGGTGTCGGCGAGAAGAGCGTCATCTCCCGTACCGGTGGCGCGCCGACTCTGGCGGTCGGCATGTCGGAGGTCATGCACAAGCTCATCGGCGGCAGCGGCCTCAAGGCGTTCTGGTACCACTTCGCCATCATGTTCGAGGCGCTGTTCATCCTCACCACCATCGACGCGGGCACCCGCGTCGCGCGATTCATGCTCTCGGACGCCATCGGCAACCTGCCGGGCGCCAAGAAGTTCAAGGATCCGTCGTGGTGGCCGGGCGTGATCATCTGCTCCGCCGTCGTGGTGGCGCTGTGGGGTTCGGTGCTGCTCATGGGCGTCACCGATCCGAACGGCGGCATCAACACGCTGTACCCGCTCTTCGGCATCTCGAACCAGTTGCTGGCGGCCATCGCGCTGACGGTCGTGCTGGTGATCGTGGTGAAGAAGGGCCTGGTGAAATGGGCTTGGATTCCGGCACTCCCGCTGGTCTGGGACCTGCTGGTCACCATGACCGCCTCCTGGCAGAAGATCTTCTCCGCCGACCCGAAGATCGGCTACTGGAAGCTGCACCACCTGTGCGTGACGGCGCAGAGCGCGGGCAAGCTGTGCTCCAACGCCAAGACCGCCTCGGACATGGACAAGATCGTCCGCAACACCTGGATCCAGGGCACGCTGTCGATCATCTTCGCCGTGCTGGTGCTGATCGTGGCCGTGGTCGGGGCGTGGGCCTGCGCCCGGGCGCTGCGGGCCGGCGGCGGCGATACCAGCGAGAGCCCGGAGGAGCCGTCGAAGATCTTCGGTCCGAGCGGGTTCGTCGCGACCAAGGCGGAGAAGGAAGTCCAGCAGGAATGGGACGCCCTGGTCGCCGAAGGCAAAATCCGTGCCCCGGGCACAGCCGGCGCGCTGAGTCACTGACTCCATGAGCACAGAGTCACTGACGTGATGAGTACCCCCGACGCCCCGTCGACCGCAGGTCTCCTGCGGTCGGCGGGGCTCGCCCTGTTGCGGGCCCTGAAAGCCATTGCCTGGTGGTTCAACTCGATCCTCGGCGGCAACGACTATCAGCGCTACGTCCAGCACCTGCGGCTACAGCACCCCGGCTGCGAGATCCCGTCCGAGCGCGACTATTGGCGCGATCGCCACGACGCGGCGGCCAAGAATCCCGGCAACCGCTGCTGCTGATCCGACCGGCACCGGAAACCTCTGACCAGGCCCGGGGCCGGCTGGCGATTTTCCGCCGACGCTCATGGCGGATTCCCGCTAGCGGCGGGGCGCGGCGGCTGACAAGGTGGAATCCGTGAGTGCGAACGAATTGGATTTCGAGCGTTGCTACCGCGCCGTGGCGACCCGGGATGCTCGGTTCGACGGGCATTTCGTGACCGCGGTGCGCACCACCGGAATTTATTGCCGCCCTTCCTGTCCTGCCATCACCCCCAAACGAACCAACGTCTCCTTCCTGCCCACCGCCGCCGCCGCGCAGCAGAGCGGCTTCCGGGCCTGCCGCCGCTGCCTGCCCGACGCCGCACCCGGGTCACCGCTCTGGAACACCCGCGCCGACCTGGCCTCGCGGGCCATGCGGTTGATCGGTGACGGCGTCATCGAACGCGGCGGCGTGCCCGCACTGGCCGGGGCCCTCGGCTACTCGCAGCGGCAGCTGACCCGGGTGCTGACCAGCGAACTCGGCGCGGGCCCACTGGCTTTGGCGCGGGCGCACCGCGCGCACACCGCGCGGTTGCTCATCCAGACCACGCGACTGTCCATGTCGGACATCGCGTTCGCGGCCGGATTCGCCAGCATCCGGCAGTTCAACGACACGGTGCGCGAAGTGTTCGCGGTCAGCCCGACCACGCTGCGCGAGGAATCGCGCCGCCGCAACGGCGACACCATGCCCGCCAGCAACGGCCTGCTGACGCTGCGTTTGCCCTACCGCGAGCCGCTCGACAAGTCCTGGCTGGAATGGTTCCTGTCCGCGCACGCCGTCGCGGGGCTGGAACTGTGGGAGAACGGCATCTACACCCGCAGCCTGCGAACCCCGCACGGCCACACCACCGTTCGACTGTCCGTGCAGCCTGGGCACGTGCGCGCCTCGCTGGCGCTGCAGGACATGCGCGATCTCGCGCCCACGGTGGCGCGCATCCGGCACTTCCTCGACCTGGACGCCGACCCGATCGGCATCGACGAGGCGCTGGCCGCGGGCATGGCGGAAACCCCACCGCAGCAGGGCATTCCGGTACTCCCCGGCGGCATCCGGGTGCCGGGCTGCGTGGACGGACCGGAGTTGTTGCTGCGCACCATGATCGGGCAGCAGATCTCCGTCGCGGCCGCCAACACCCACACTGCACGACTGGTCCAAGGGCTCGGCGAGGCCATCGACGGGCCGATCCCGCACCTGTTCCCCACCGCGGAGACCATCGCCGAGCACGGGTCCGAAGTGCTGACCGGGCCGGGACGGCGAGTCGACGCCATTGTCGGCGCGGCCAAGGCCCTGGCCACCGGCGACCTGGTGCTGCACTCCGGCCGCACCGCCGGTGACCTGCGCCGCGACCTGCTCGCCCTGGACGGCGTCGGCCCCTGGACCGCCGACTACGTCACCATGCGGCTGCTCGCCGACCCGGACGTACTGCTGCACTCCGACCTGATCGTGCGCCGCGGCGCAGGCCTGCTGGGCGTGGATCTCACCGACACCGCCCGCTTCGCGCCCTGGCGCTCCTACCTCACCATGCACCTGTGGAAGTACGCGCTCGCCCACCCGGCCGAGCCACGCACCGCCACGCCATCCACACCGACCCGGAGGACACCGCAGTGAACACCGGAAACCACGCCACCACAGCAGATTTCGCGACCATAGACACACCCGCCGGACCGTTCACCGCGCTGGTGGACGGCGACGGCGCGGTACTGGCCTCCGGCTGGATCGCCGACCCCGAAGCGCTGCGCGCGCTCATCCACCCCACCATCCGCCCCGCCACGCTGCGGGAACGCGACTCCCTCGGCGCGATCACGCGGGCGGTTACCGCCTATCACGAGGGCGACCTGACCGCCATCGACGCCGTCACCGTCCGGCAGGTCTCGGGCCCGTTCCTCACCCACGCCTGGGAGATCCTGCGCAAGGTCCCGGCCGGAAACCCGATCACCTACACCGAATTCGCGGTCGTCTCCGGCCGCCCCGCCGCCACCCGCGCCGCCGCCAATGCCTGCGCCCGCAACGCCGCCGCCCTGTTCGTCCCCTGCCATCGCGTCCTGCGCGCCGACGGCACCCTCGGCGGCTTCCGCTACGGCCTGCCGATCAAACGCTGGCTGATCGACCACGAGACCGCCTGAACGACCTCCCCCCGACCGGCGTCCACCCGGGCCCGTCGGTGCCCGGGCGTACCGTGGCACCCATGTGCCGCAACATCCACACCCTGCACAACTTCGAGCCGCCGGCCACCCCGGACGAGGTGCACGCGGCCGCCCTGCAATACGTCCGCAAGATCAGCGGAACCACCAAACCCTCCCAAGCCAACCAGGCCGCCTTCGACCTAGCCGTCGAAGAAATCACCGCCGCCACCGCGCGCCTTCTGAACGGCCTGACCACCACCGCCCCACCCAAGGACCGCGAGGTCGAAGCCGCCAAGGCCAAGGCCCGCGCCCAAATCCGCTTCACCCCGCGCTGACGCCCGTGCCTGGCACCCGGCGACAATCGCAGGTGGAGTACACGATCCAGCTGTCGCGCGAACACGCCGAACTGCTGGAGAGCCTCGGGGAGGTCTTTCACGCCGCCCCGGAACGGATGATCGAAGCCTGGACAATCCAGCAGATCCACGCTGCCGACGCGAGCCTGCGTGCCGATCATGACCGGCCGGCGGATCAAGGGAGTTAGCTCAACCGCGGACCGTCACTCTAGGCGCCGACCGAGGTTTCGAGGCGGGAGCCGGTGCGGCCGCGGATTACGTGGAGGCGGCTGGGGATGCGTTGGCGCATTTCGTCGACGTGGCTGACTACGCCGACTACGCGGCCGCCGCAGCGGAGTTCGTCGAGGACGCCCATGACGGCGTCGAGGGTGTCGGCGTCGAGGCTGCCGAAGCCCTCGTCGATGAAGAGGGTGTCCATGACGAGGCCGCCGGATTCGGCGGACACCACGTCGGCCAGGCCCAGCGCCAAAGCCAGGGAGGCCATGAAGGTTTCGCCGCCGGAGAGGGTTTTGGCGGGGCGGATGGCGCCGGTGTAGTCGTCGCGGATGTCCAGGCCCAGACCGCCTCGGCGGCCGCGCGGACCCGCGACGTCGGTGTGGACGAATTCGTAACGGCCACCGGACATTCGGCGCAGGCGCACTGAACCGGCCAGCGCCACCTCTTCGAGGCGGGCGGCCAGGACGTACGAGCGCAGCGACATGCGGCGGTTGTTCTCCCCTCGCCCGGCGACGACCTCGGCCAGGCGGGCGAGTTCTTCGTGGGCGCGCTGCAGCGGCGCGACACGGTCGACGGCCGTGCCCAACTGCGCGCACAGGCCCTCCAGGTCGTCCGCCCGGCGGGTGGCCTCGGCGTGTGCGGCGACAGCGCGGTTGAGTGCCGACTCCGCCTGCGCCACCGACTCTTCCAGCGCACCGAGGTCGCCGGGTTCGGCCTCGCCGATCGCGCGGATGTCCGGCTCGGCCAGGACGGCTTCGGCATGGGCGCGCGCTCGATCGGCGGCCACCAATTCCTCTTCGAGAGCCGCTTGCTGCGCGGAGGTCCGCGACGCCGCGTCGACCGCGCGAGCGTATTCGCCGAGCACCGTGTAATCCGGCCCGGACTCCCCCATCACCGGCGGCGCGGAATCCACCAGACCCGCTTCGTACGAAAGCTTTTCGACACGCACGGCGGCCCCCGCGACCTGCTCGCGGGCGGTGACGGCCTCGACCCGGGCCGCGCGCACCGCGCCCGCCTCCTCGACCAACGCGGCGAGCCGCGCTCGACGCTTCTCCACGGTGCCGTCGGCTCCGGCCGCCGCCAGCAGCCGCTCGGTGAGTTCGGCCAGCCGCCGATCAGTGGCGACAATCCGCTCCAGCGTTGCGCTACTGCGGCTTTCACACTCCCGAGCCTCGTCCTGCAACCGGACCTGATCCGCCCGCAGCGTGTTCAGCTCGGCGGTGAGACCGTCCACCAGCGCTGCCACCCGCTGCGCTTCGGTGTACCGCCGCGTCGAATCATCCAGCGCGGCAGCCAGTTCCGCCCGATCCACCGCGCCGCCGCGCTCGACCAGCACCTCGACGGCCCGCTCCAGCTCGGCCACCGACTGCCCGGCGTGTTCTCGCGCCGCCTCGGTCTTCCGCTCGGCGGTCAACGCGGCATCCTCATCGGCCTTGGACACGGCATGCTCGGCCGGTCGCGCCGGATCCGGATGCGCGAGCGACCCACACACGGTGCAGGGCTCCCCTTCGACCAGGCTCCCCGCCAGCTCCCCCGCCATTCCGGCCATGCGCTGCTCACGCAGTGCTTGCGTACGTCGCCATGCCTGCTCGTGCGCGGCCCGCGCCTTCTCGAACGCCGCCCCGGCGCGCGTCAGCTCGTCACGCTTACGGTCCAATTCGACCGCCGCGGTGGCCGACGTCCGCAACCGCTGACATTCCGCCTCGAGCCCGGGCAGCGCGGCCGCCGCATCGCCAGCCCCACGCAACCGAACCTCCACCTTGGCAACAGTTTCCGGCAGCTCCGCGAGCCGCGTGGACAGCTTGCCCGCCCGCGCCTCCAGCTCCGCCTGTTCGGTGCGCAGCCCCGCCAGCTCCCGCGTCAATCGAGTAGCCGAATCCGCATCGGCCCGAACCTCATCCAGCGCCCCGACCTGCGCACTCCAGCGTTGGACAGCCGACTCCAGACCCGCTCCGCGCTCGGACCGCGCGCGGTGGTCACCGTCCGAGGCGGATTCGACCTGATCGAGACCCGTATCGAGGGTTTCGATATCGGCGAGATCCGTGGCCAGGTTGGTGCCTGCGAGTTCGGACTCGGCCAGATCGGCTGCGGCCCAGGTGGTTCCGGGGAGTTCGGCGGTGGCGGGTTCGAGGAGGCGGTCGGCGAGTTGTTCGGCGGCGCGGGTCGCTTCGTCGGTGCGGCGGCGCAGGGTGACCGCGGCGGTGCGGGCCTCGGAGAGGGCAGTGGCGACGGGTTCGGCGCGGCGGGCGCGGTCGAGTTCGGTCTGGCGGGCGGCGCGGGCCTCTGCGGTGGCGGTGAAGTCGGCGAGCTGGGCTCGGGCGGCGGTACGGCGGCGGAGCAGCTCGTGACGGCGGCGCTCGGCCTCCGCGGCGGCGCGCACCCGGGTCGAATCCTGTTGGTGCCGTGTCAGTTCGGCGGCGGTGTCGGTGCGGTTGGTGCGCGCGGCGGCCAGCAGCGACTGCGACCAGCCGACGGAGTCGGCAGACCCGAGCGATCCAGCGGAACCGACCGCCCCGCCGGGACCGAGCGATCCAGCGGGACCGAGCGATCCGGTGGAGGAGAGTGATCCGGTGGAGCCGGTGGTGGCGAGCCCGGCGGCGACACCAACCTGGGCGACCAAGCGGTCGATACCGTGCTTGCGGGACTCGAGGTCGGCGGTGCTCGCCTTGCGCTTGTCGACCAGCCATTGTTCGGCGGTGCCGAAACGTTCGGTGTCGAAGAGCTTTTCGAGCAGCTTTTCGCGATCTTCGTTGTCGGCCCGCAGGAATCGGGCGAAGTCGCCCTGGGGCAGCAGCACGACCTGGAAGAATTGGTCGGCGCTCATGCCGAGCAGGCGCAGTACCTCGTCGCCGATATCGGGGATGCGTGACAGGTTTTGCCCGCGCCCGTCGAGCCACTCCAGGGTGGCGGCCGCGTTCTCGTTCACGAAGCCGGATTTGGCGCGCTTGCTGGGCCGCTGGAATTCGGGCGAGCGGATGAGACGCAGCCGACGGCCGCCGAGGGTGGCCTCCAGCAGCACTCGTGGCGGCGTCTGCTGGTCCGCATGATCGGAGTGCAGCCGCTTGCTCTCCGCCCGCGCCCCCGGCACCTTGCCGTAGAGCGCGAACGCGATGGCGTCGAGCACCGTGGTCTTTCCGGCCCCGGTCTGCCCGTGCAGCAGGAACAGCCCATCTGCCCCGAGCTCGTCGAAATCCACCACGGCCGTCTCGGCGAACGGCCCGAACGCCGTCAGCTCCAAGCGATGCAGCCGCACCCGACGCCCCCTCTCCTCAACGCCACAACCCATCCAACAACCCGGCCCACCCCAACACCGGCACGACACGCCGAAACACTCTGTGCCGCAACGCCAGAAACACCGGTGTCCGCGATGCCTCTAACGCTGTGTGCCGCCATGCCACCGCCCCGCACCGCATCACTCACGCGGTCATCCCCGAGGCCGACTCATCCGATTCGCCCGGCTCCAGCCCGAATTCGGCCACATCGAACAACCCGAGCGCCGCATCCGCCTCCGCCGCGTCCACCCCACGCACCGACCCATCGAACCCGGCCGCACTGACCACCCGCGCCGCCTCCGCGGCAGTGGAGACCTCAGCGGCGACAGAGACCTCGCCGGCAATCGAGCTTCCGCCGACCTTGGACACCGCCGCTCCCTTGGGCATCGCGGCCTCGGAAACCGCGAACAATGAACCCTCGCGTTCCGCGGACATCACGACCGCCGGTTCGGCGACCCTGTCGGAAACAACGACCTCGGCCGATCCACCAAGTGCGCCGACCTGTGCGAGTGCGGCCGCTGTGCCGACCTCGGCGGGCTGGGCCGACCGTTGCTGCGCGGAAATGCGTAGGGGGCCTTCCTTTTCGTGGGTGGCGGCGGAGAGGGCGCGTTCGAGCCAGGTCATTTCGCCGGGGGTGGGGGTGCCGCGGACGTCGGCGAGGAAGCTTTCGGCGATCTCGGTGTCGCGGCGGCCGTGGACGCGTTCGCGGTAGTGCAGTTCCGGATTTCCTTCCGGACGCTGCCATTCCACGTGGACGGCGTGCGGGAAGCGATCACGCAGGCGGCGCAGCGCGTCCACGGGGCGAGCTTCATCGGTGAGGGTGGCCGACACGTAGTGGGACTCGGCTTCGGCGTGCTCCGGCGATTCCAGCAGGGTTTCCAGGGGTCCGCTGAGTTGCGACAGCCTGCGCACGATCGGCAGATCGTGGCGCGTGACGGCGGACAGCCCCGCGGCGTCCAGATCGACGATCCACACCGCCTTGCGATGCGAGCGCTCCCCGAACGAATACGGCAGCGGCGAACCGGAGTAGCGCACCGACTCCGACAGCGTCTGCGGGGAGTGCAGGTGACCGAGCGCCACATAGTCGATGCCGTCGAACGCCGACTGCGGCACGGTCTCCACCCCGCCCACCGAAATGGACCGCTCCGACCCGGTGGCCTCACCGCCCACCACGAAGGCGTGCGCGAGCACCACCGACCGCGTCTCCGACCGCTGTGCCAGATCGGCGCGCACCCGGGCCATCGCCGCGTCCAGGATCTCCGCGTGCGAACGGGCCTGCGGCACCCCCAATTCCACCCGGGTGATCTCCGGCTCCAGATAGGGAATGCCGTAGAAGGCGATCTCGCCGAACTCGTCGGCCAGCAGCACCGGTCGCGCCACATCCGCGATCCGGCAGCGCAAATGCAATCCGCCGGCCGCCGCGAAACTCCCGAGCGCGCCGAGTCGAGTCGGCGAGTCGTGATTGCCGGAGGTGGCGACAATGGTCGCGCCCGCCGCCCGAATTGCCTCGAATCCCCGATTGCACACCGCAATCGCATCCGCACTCGGAATGGAACGGTCGTACACATCCCCGGGCAGCACGACCACATCCACTTGCTGCGCCGTCACCAATTCCGCAATGGCCCGCAGCGAACACTCCTGATCGATCAGCAGATCGACGCCATGAAAGGTGCGCCCGATATGCCAGTCGGAGGTGTGCAGGATCCGCATGCCGAAGAACGCTAGGCGATTGCGCCGACAATTACACATGGCCTCGATGGATCCCGGACAACTTCGCACCCCCGGACCGCGACCACACCACCAAAAGCGCCGCACCGGTGCCAGATTCACCACCTTGTCGGTGGGTTAGGGCACTATCTCGTGCCATGACCGCACCGATGCTGTTCGCGCTGCTTTTGGTGTTCGTTTCGGGGCTGGCCCTGGGCTGGCTCGGGCATGCCGCGCGCGCGGGACAGCGGGCGGCGGTGGCCGAGGCGCGGCTGGCCGCCATGCGGGACAACGAACGATTGTTGCGGCAGTCACTCGGCGCGGCCAGTGAGGACGCGGCCCGACGGCAGTCGCATGCCATCGGCACGCTGGTCGAGCCGCTGCGGGAGGCGGTCGGCAATCTGAACCGCCACATCCAGGAGGTCGAGCACAACCGCATCAACGCGTATTCCGGCCTGCGCGAACAGGTCGCGGGCATGCAGCGGACCTCACACCAGTTGTCCACGCAAACCGGTCAATTGGTGGCCGCCCTGCGCGCGCCGCAGGTGCGTGGCCGCTGGGGCGAGATCCAGCTGGAGCGGGTGGTCGAGTTGGCGGGCATGGCCAAGCACTGTGATTTCGACACCCAGGTGACCCGACGCGGCGACACCGTGGTGCGCCCGGACCTGGTGGTGCGGCTCTCGGCCGGTCGGCAGATCGTGGTGGACGCCAAGGTGCCCTGCGCCGCCTACCTGGACGCCGCCGCCACCGAGGAGCCGCGCGAACGCGACGGCCATTTGGCCCGCCACGCCCGGCATCTGCGCAATCACGTGGATCAGCTGGCCGCCAAGGAGTACTGGGCCGCCTTCGATCCGTCCCCGGAGTTCGTGGTGCTGTTCGTACCCGGTGATCCGTTCCTGGATGCGGCGCTGACCTCCGATTCGGGACTGCTCGAATACGCCTTCGGTCGCAATGTGGTCCTTGCGACTCCCACCACACTCATCGCCCTGCTGCGCACGGTCGCGCTGGGCTGGCGGCAGGAGGCGATCTCCGAGGACATGGCGGTGGTCCAGCAGTTGGGCCGGGAGCTCTACACCCGGCTCGGCACCACGGGCCGCCACCTGGACCGGCTGGGTTCGCAGCTCGGGAAGGCGGTCGACGCGTTCAACCACACGGTGGCCTCGGTGGAGTCCCGGGTGATGGTGACCGCCCGCAAGCTGCACGAGCTGGAGATCGCCGATGCCCCGGTCCCGGAGGTCCGCCGCGTCGAATCCTGGCCGCGTGCGGTCGGCTTCGACGGAGTCGAACATCACTTCCGTGGGATGGAAGGCGGTGATGCCTGAGCAACCGCTTGGTCTTAGCGTTCCGACGCCATAGCTATCGCCGGGTTCATGCGATTCCGCATACCCGCGTGATGTCGCCTGCCTCGCGAAACACGGATATGCCTTAGTGTGCTTGACGTGGCAGTTACCCAACGCGAGCGAACCGAGGTGCCCCCGTCGCACCGTTCGATCCTGCCGTCGGTTCCCGGCGTCCCGGCGGGAGTTGCCGTCCTCATCGCCGTGACGTGCACGTTCATCGGGTTTCTGATCGACGCCAACGGCGGTGACGACCTCACGCACACCTTCGCGGCCTTCTATGTGATCGGCTGCGTGCTGGCGACCCTCGTGGTCCGCTACCGGGGACTGTTCACCACCCTCGTCTTACCGCCGCTGTTGCTCTTCCTCGCGGTGCCGGTGTTCTACCAACTCCTAATGGGGTCCGCCAGTCTCAAGGTGCGGGAGATCCTGCTGAATCTGGCCATCCCGCTGGTGAACCGCTTCCCCACCATGGCCCTGGCCACCGTGCTGGTGCTGATCATCGGTGCGATCCGCATCGCCCTGCACCGCCGCGAGAGCAAGGCCGATTCGAGCGCCGAGCCGCGCAAGGCCCGTGCCCGGGCCGGCCGCGCGGGTGGGGCCCGCGCCCAGCGGACCCGCTCCGCCGATCCCAAGGATCCGGCCAGACGCCGTTCCCGTGCCGCCGCGGACACCGACCCCGAAGCCGATGCCCCGGAGACCGACGCCACTCGCTCGTCGCGCCGCGGTGCGACCGGCCGGGTCGCCGCCGGGCCGCCCCGCGTAGGCGCGAACCGGCAGCCCGCCGAGAGTGGTCGCCGCCGCCGCGCGCAGAGCCCCGAGCAGGCCGCCCCGGCCGCCACCGAGGGCCGTCGCCGCGCCCAGTACGGCGAGACGCCCCGCACGGGCGAACGCCGCGCGGTCCCGACCGACGCACCGCGCACGGGCGAACGCCGTGCCGTGCCGCCCGAGGCACCGCCCACCGGCGAGCGTCGCGCCGTCCCCACCGACCGCACCCGCACCGGCGAGCGTCGGGCCGCCCCGGCCGAGGGCGGTCGCCGTGCCGCCCAACCGGCCCCCGCACCCGCACCGGATCAGGCTCCGGCCGAGGGCGGTCGCCGCCGCCGCGCGCAGACCCCCGAACAGGCGGCCGGACGCGGTACCGAACGCCACGCCGCGGCCCCCGAACGCAATCCGGCTCCGGGTGAGGGTGGTCGCCGCCGTCGCGCCCAGCCGGGTGAGCTGCCGCCGCACCCGCGCCCGAATGTGCGCTATCGCGAACGCGATTCCGGCCGCATCGAACGCTGAGCCCTTTTCGGGCTCGGCGACATACGAGCGACACACACCGTAGATTTCCGGCAATCGGGATATCCGGTACGAAATAACCTCATCCGAATAGCAATTCGCGCCCCCCACAACGAATGTGGAGGGCGCGAATACGTTTCGGCACTTATGCGCGAGCGGTGCGCAGTTCCCGCGGCAGGGAGAAGACCAGGGTCTCATTGGCGGTGGTGACCGGCACCACCGAACCGAAACCGTGCTCCGCCAACAGTTCCAGCACGCCTTCCACCAGAATCTCCGGCACCGACGCGCCGGAAGTGACGCCGACGGTGCGCACACCCTCGAGCCAGGCGGCGTCGACCTCACGCGCGTAATCGACCAGATACGCCGCCCGCGCCCCGGCGGTCAGCGCGACCTCGACCAGCCGCACCGAGTTCGACGAATTCCGGGAGCCGACCACGATCACCAGATCGCATTCGGGCGCCATGGCTTTCACCGCGGTCTGCCGGTTGGAGGTCGCGTAGCAGATATCGTCGCTCGGCGGATCCTGCAGCTTGGGGAAACGCAGCCGCAGCCGGTTGACCGTCTCCATGGTCTCGTCCACCGACAGCGTGGTCTGCGAGAGCCAGATCACCTTGTTCTCGTCGCGCACGGTGACCTGATCCACGGCATCGGGACCGTCCACCAGCTGCACGTGGTCGGGTGCCTCGCCCGCGGTGCCCTCCACCTCCTCGTGGCCCTCGTGGCCGATGAGCAGGATGTCGAAGTCGTCGCGCGCGAACCGCTTCGCCTCCTGGTGCACCTTGGTCACCAGTGGGCAGGTGGCGTCGATGGTGTGCAGGTTCCGCTCCGCCGCGGATTCGTGCACGGCCGGGGAGACGCCGTGCGCCGAGAACACCACGAGCGCGCCGTTGGGCACCTCGTCGGTCTCGTCGACGAAGATCACGCCGCGCTCGCGCAACGTCTCCACGACGTGGCGGTTGTGCACGATCTCCTTGCGGACATAGATGGGGGCGCCGTGCTTTTCGAGCGCCTTCTCCACTGTTTCGACCGCCCGGTCCACACCGGCGCAGTAGCCGCGCGGTTCCGCGAGCAGTACTCGCTTGGGCGCGTCGACATCACCCGCCGCCGACCGGACGATTCCGACGTTCAAAGGGATTGCCGAGGACATGCCCCACAGAATACGTGTGCGGCCCGAGGCCCATTCGCGCGGAGGCTAGGGTCACAATCACCTTTTGTGCTTTCTCACCTTTGCATCACACGGCGTTTCGGGCAGGCTAGGGGCATGTTCCGACCTCCGTTCCTGGCCCGGGTCGCCGCCGGGGCTGCCGTCTATGCCCTCGAGGAAACTCGTCGGCTACCGACCAACGCAATCAATTTCCCGATCACCGCGATCAGCCAGATGCTGCAGACGACCATGCACCTCCAGCAGTTCGTGACCAGCCTCGCTCTCAAGGGCGACGCCGTCTTCGACCGTTTGATCAACCAGCCGGAAGAACAGCCGGCGTGGGCCACCTTCGATGAGGACGAGGCCGACGAGCAAACGCCGAGCTTCGCTCCCGAATCGGTACGACAGAGCCGTTTCGACCTCTTTACGGAGCCGGAACCGGCCACCGAAGCGGCCGCCGCGCCCGTCGCCGAGCCGGAACCGGCCGTCGCCGAGCCGATTGCGGCTGTGGCCGAACCCGTTGCCGCCGAACCCGAGCCGGTAGCCGCCGAACCGGAACCGGTTGTCACCGAGTCGGCCGCGCAGGAGGCTGCCGAACCGGAGGCCACCGAAACCCCGGCCCCCGCAAAGGCTTCCACCAACGGCCACAACGGCCACGTGGTGACCGAGCCGGAAGTTGCGGCCCGCTTCGGCTACGCCAACCTGTCCATCGCCCAGTTGCGCGCGCGTCTGCGCCAGCTGTCGGTCGACGACCTGGCCACCCTCCTCGCCTACGAGCAGGAGACCACCGACCGCGCCCCCTTCGTCACCATGCTGACGAACCGGATCGCAACCGTTCAGGCCAAGTAAGAAAGTCTTTTCGACCAACGCCGGTCGATCGGGTGCACGCACCCGATCGGTCGGCGTATCTCTTTCATGGACTTTCGTGTGCGTGGGCACCACACGAAAGTCCGTGTCGGGGCGTTGTGTGAGCGCAGTCGGTGGGCACTGACAGAATCAGTTCGGTGACCACCGATACGCCCGCGAAGCCGCCGAGCTCCTCCGCCGAGAACCCGATGCCGGTGCGGACCATCGCGGTGAAGGTGGCGCAGTGGATCGATCGGCTCGGTGCGGTGTGGGTGGAGGGTCAGATCACCCAGATGAATGTGCGCCCGGGTACGCGTACCGCGTTTCTGGTGCTGCGGGATACGGCCGCGGACATGTCGCTGTCGGTGACGTGCGATCCGGAGTTGCTGCGCAGTGCGGCGGTGCCGTTGCAGGAGGGCAGCCGGGTCGTCGTCTACGGGAAGCTGTCGTTCTTCACCGGCCGCGGCACGGTGTCGTTGCGGGTGACCGAGATTCGGCCGGTCGGCATCGGTGAGCTGCTGGCCCGCATCGAGCGGTTGAAGGCGCTGCTGTCCGCGGAGGGCCTGTTCGATCCGCGGCTCAAGCGTCCGATCCCGTTCCTGCCCAATCGGATCGGCCTGATCACCGGTCGCGCCAGTGCCGCCGAGCACGACGTGGTGACGGTCGCCACCCAGCGCTGGCCCGCGGTGCGTTTCGAGATCCGCAATACCGCCGTGCAGGGCGCGACCGCGGTGCCGCAGATCCTGGAGGCCATCGCCGCCCTGGACGCGAATCCGGAGGTGGATGTGATCGTGCTGGCGCGCGGCGGCGGCAGCGTCGAGGACCTGCTGCCGTTCTCCGATGAAACCCTGTGCCGCGCGATCGTTTCCGCCACCACCCCGATCGTCAGCGCCATCGGCCACGAACCCGACAATCCGATCTCGGACTACGTCGCCGACCTGCGCGCCGCCACCCCCACCGATGCCGCCAAGCGCATCGTCCCGGACGCGGCCGCCGAAACCGCGCTGCTGCAGGAGTTTCGATCCCGGGCCGCGGCCGCGCTGCGCGGCTGGGTGGATCGTGAATCCCGGGCCCTGACCCAATTGCGTTCGCGCCCCGTGCTGGCCGATCCGCTGCGCCTGCTGGATCAGCGTCACGACGAGGTCGAACGCCTGCGCACCAGCGCGCAGCGTGCCGTCGATCATCGGCTCACCGGTGAATCCACCACCACCCGGCACCTGCGCGAAAAGCTTTCCGCGGTGGGCCCGGCCGCCACCCTGGCCCGCGGTTACGCGGTGGTGCAGCGCGTCAACGGCAAGGACCGCGAGGTGGTTCGCGCCATCGAGGATTCCCCGCCCGGCACCCAGCTCCGTATCCGGGTCGCCGACGGTGCGATCTCCGCCGCCGCCCTCGGCGCCCAATCCCTGACCCCCCGAAAGGATTCCTGATGACCGACGACCGCGCCGAGATCGCCACCTTCGGCTATGAACGTGCCCGTGACGAACTCGTCAATGTGGTGAAGATGCTGGAGCAGGGCGGCATGGATCTGGATGATTCGCTCGCGCTCTGGGAGCGCGGCGAGGCCCTGGCCACCCGCTGCGAACAGCATCTGGCCGGTGCGCGCAAACGCGTCGAGGACGCGCTGGCGCACCGTACTTCGGCCGAGTGATCAGCCGCGCGGCAGCGGCTGCGCCCGGACCACCGCGGTGGCGAGGGTGTCGAAGGCGTCGCCGTTGCCCGCGCCCTTGATCAGGACTCGGACGTCACCGAAGTCGGCGATCCAGGCGGACTCGGAGCCCTGTTCGGCGTAGACGCTCCACATGTGGTCGCCGTGCTGCTGGGTGCCGGTGGCCTTCGGGGTGGGTGCGTACTTCTTGGCCATGGCATCGGCGGTCGCGTTGGACTGGCTCAACTGCATGTAGGTGCCCTGCGGCGTGATGTAGCCCACCGTGCTGACGTCGCCGCCACCGGTTCCGGTGATGGTGAAGTGGCTGCCGGAGTTGGGGGTCCACTTGTCGTCCCCGTCATTGGGCAGTGCCGGCAGCCGGATCGGGAAGGGCATGAGCCGCGCGTCGTCGGTGAGTGCCGCCTTCGCGTCGAAGTTCGGGATCTGGCCCTGTTTGGGGCCGCCCGTGGAGAACGAGCACTGGCTGGCGATGCCCGCGATGACCAAGCAGATCAGCACCAGCGGAGCGAGCGACCAGATGAGGTCCTTGTAGTCGTTCTGACTGCGCGGCTTTTGGTACGACACGCACCCAGTATCCATGGGGCACAGCTGCGACCGAGCTCACGGTGGCGGGAAACGTAAGTACGTGCCGAGCACCGGAAACCGCAATGCGACAATTTACCCAGATTTAGACGAAACAAGGAGGCTCTCGTCATGACCGCATCCAGCCGCCGTGAGGCACCGGACCGCAACCTAGCGATGGAATTGGTCCGTGTCACCGAGGCCGGGGCCATGGCCGCGGGCCGTTGGGTCGGCCGGGGTGACAAGGAGGGCGGCGACGGCGCGGCCGTCGATGCGATGCGGCAGTTGGTGGCGACCGTCTCCATGCGCGGCATCGTGGTGATCGGTGAGGGCGAGAAGGACGAAGCGCCCATGCTGTACAACGGCGAGCTGGTCGGCGACGGCACCGGCGCGGAACTGGATTTCGCGGTCGACCCGATCGACGGCACCACCCTGATGGCCAAGGGCTCCCCCGGCGCGATCTCGGTCCTCGCGGTCGCCGAGCGCGGCGCGATGTTCGATCCCTCGGCCGTGTTCTACATGGAGAAGATCGCCGTCGGCCCCGACGCCGCCGATGTGATCGACCTATCGGCCCCGATCGCGGAGAACCTACGCCGGGTCGCGAAGGCCAAGAACTCCTCGGTCTCCGACCTCACCGTCTGCATCCTGGACCGCCCCCGCCACGCCGACTACATGAAGCAGGTCCGCGACGCGGGCGCCCGCATCCGTCTCATCTCCGACGGTGACGTGGCCGGCGCGATCGCCTGTGCCCGTCCCGAATCCGGCGTCGACATGCTGATCGGCATCGGCGGCACCCCCGAGGGCATTATCGCCGCGGCCGCCATGCGCTGCCTGGGTGGCGCGCTGCAGGGCAAGCTGGCCCCGAAGGACGACGCCGAGAAGCAGAAGGCCATCGACGCCGGCCACGATCTCGACCGCATCCTCGGCACCAACGATCTGGTCTCCGGTGACGACGTCTTCTTCAGCGCGACCGGTGTCACCGACGGCGATCTGCTCAAGGGCGTGCGCTACTACGGTGGCGGCGCGTACACCCAGTCCATCGTGATGCGCGCCAAGTCCGGCACGGTCCGACTGGTCGACGCCTACCACCGCCTGACCAAGCTGCGCGAGTACGCGTCGGTGGACTTCGTCGGCGACGAGCACGCCACCCCGCCGCTGCCCTGATCCCAGCGCATCGAAACAGCTTGCCGCCCCGGTGGATCCATCCACCGGGGCGGTTGCTTTCGCGTTGCGGCGGGCCGCGCTATTCCCGGCGCGTGGTGTGCTGATTCCCTCAGGCGTGGCACCCCCACGGCGTCGTGCGCGGGCCTATGGTCGGACTCATGACCGAGACCCAGTACCGGATCGAACACGACACGATGGGCGAGGTGCGCGTCCCCGTCGATGCCCTCTGGCGAGCGCAGACGCAACGCGCGGTGGAGAACTTCCCGATCAGCGGACGTGGCTTGGAGCGCGCGCAGATTCGCGCGCTCGGCCTGCTGAAGGCGGCGGCGGCCGCGGTGAACCGGGATCTGGGGCTGCTGGACAAGGCGAAGGCGGATGCCATCATCGCCGCCGCGACCGAGATCGCCGACGGTAAGCATGACGACCAGTTCCCCATCGATGTCTTCCAGACCGGTTCCGGCACCAGCTCGAACATGAACGCCAACGAGGTGATCGCGAGCATCGCGGCCCGCGACGGCGTCACCGTGCACCCCAACGACGATGTGAACATGTCGCAGTCGTCCAACGACACCTTCCCCACCGCAACGCATCTCGCGGCCGCGGAGGCGGTGATCCGGGAGTTGATCCCGGCGCTGGATCATCTGCGGCTGGCGCTGCTGGACAAGTCGCAGGAGTGGAAGTACACGGTCAAGTCCGGTCGCACCCATCTGATGGACGCGGTCCCGGTGACGCTGGGCCAGGAGTTCGGCGGCTACACCCGGCAGGTGAGCGCGGGCATCGAACGGCTGCTGGCGACGCTGCCGCGGGTGGGCGAGCTGGCGATCGGCGGGACCGCGGTCGGCACGGGCCTGAACGCGCCCGCCGGTTTCGGCGCGAAAGTCGTTGCGGAGCTGGTGAAGTCGACCGGCGTGGATCATCTGTCCGAGGCCCGCGATCATTTCGAGGCGCAGGCTGCCCGCGACGGACTGGTGGAGCTGTCGGGTGCGTTGCGGACGGTGGCCATCAGTCTTACCAAGATCGCCAACGATATTCGGTGGATGGGGTCGGGTCCGCTGACCGGTCTGGGCGAATTGCAGTTGCCGGATCTGCAGCCGGGTTCCTCCATTATGCCGGGCAAGGTGAATCCCGTTCTCCCGGAGGCGGTTACCCAGGTGGCCGCGCAGGTCATCGGAAATGACGCTGCCATTGCCTGGGGCGGCGGTAACGGCGCTTTCGAATTGAATGTCTATATCCCCGTGATGGCCCGGAATGTCCTGGAGTCGATTCGACTGCTGGCCAATGTTTCCCGATTGTTCGCTGATAAGTGCGTATCGGGGCTGATCGCTAATGTCGAGCACCTGCGTCAGCTGGCCGAATCCTCGCCTTCGATCGTGACTCCGCTGAATTCGGTAATCGGTTACGAGGAGGCCGCCGCGGTGGCCAAGCAGGCGCTGAAGGAGAAGAAAACAATCCGCCAGACGGTCATCGATCGGGGCCTGATCAGCGACAAGCTCCCTGTCGAGGAACTCGACCGCCGTCTCGACGTCCTGTCGATGGCGAAAGTCGACGACCCGGAGTAGTAATTCGAGAACCGAGCCCGGTCAGCAACCTATTTTCTTTTTCTGAAACAAACTGTGAAACGGATCACTCATAGCCTGCGATTAGCTGAGTGTCCGCAAACGCGGATGTTCCATGAAAGGAAAGAACCATGTTGCTAGCACTCGCGGGCTTCCTCGCCGCCCTGGGTCTCGCCGGCGCAGCCGGGACAATCTTTACGATCCTCGGAATTCTCTGAGCTCCATACACATGGATATGGCGGCCCTGGCCGCCATATCCATGTGGGATGTGTGATCCACCCGGCCGCACGAATTCACCGCGCCTCACGCGAAGACGCGCCCACCTGCCCCGGGTAATCGATGAGCTCGATGTCGTTCTTGGCGTTCTCACCGAACTTCACCATCATCTTGAAGCCGCGGGAGCGCACGAACCAGTTGCGGAAGCGCAGTCCACGCGCGGTCCGCGGCGCGATGAACCGGCCCGGGGCCGCCTCCTCGGCCTTGCGCAGCAGGCGCTTCATGATCTCCTCGTAGCGCGCGAACGCTACGGTGTAGTCCCCGTCGGCCGCCGCCAATTCCCCGGCCAGCACGTAGGCCCCGACGATCGCCGAGCCGGTGCCGAAGCCGTTCAGGGTGTGCCCGTGCGCGGCATCGCCGACCAGGGCCACCCGGCCGTTGCTGAAGTTCTTCATCTTCACCTTGGCGATGGCGTCGAGGTAGAAGTCGTCCAGGTGCGGCAGCTCGGCGAGCATTTGCGGCACCTCCCAGCCCATTCCGGCGAAGCGGTCGGCGACGATGCCGCGCTGCTGATCGAAATCGTCGCGCGAGTAGTCGAGTTCGGGCGAGGCGAACAGGTACATCTGCTGGGCCTTGTTGCCGCCGTTCATGGCGAAGCGGCCCGGGGTGTTGCAGCCGAGGGACCGGGCCCGGCCGCGGTCGCCCTCCGGCATGTCCTTCCAGACCGACGCGCCGGCGATGGCGTAGTAGTAGCCGTCGTGGGTGACGAAGTCGGCTTCGGGCCCGAAGGCGAGCTTGCGCACCCGGGAGTGGATGCCGTCGCAGCCGAAGACCAGATCGAAGACACGCGCGGGTGCGTTCTGGAATTCGACGACCACGCCGTCGCCGGTCTCGCGCAGTCCGGTGATGGTGTCGCCGAAGAGGTATTCGCACTCCGGGGCGGTCCGGCTGTAGAGGATCTCGGCCAGGTCGCCGCGCAGGATCTCGATGTCACCGCCGAGGAATTCGCCGGCCATGACGGCCTGTTCGGTGCCGTCCTCGTCGACCAGCACCCAGTCGGTCTTGCCGGTCTGGCGGCGCTTGATGTCGTCGAGCACGCCCATCCGCTCGAGCACGGTCATGTGGGTCTCACCGGTGAAGTCGACGGCCTGGCCGCCGCTGCGCAGGGCGGGGGCCTTCTCGACCACGGTCACCTGGAAGCCGTAGCGGTTGAGCCAGTAGGCGAGGGCGGGACCGGCGACGCTGGCTCCGGAGATGAGGACGGTGGTGGTGCGCATATCGGTGACTCCTTCGGTAACTGCGTCCGGCGGACGCTGTTGATGTTTAAGAGCGTATGGTGGACGCAGTTTCTTGTCAACCCCGAAATCCGGAAAGATGGCGACCATGCCGGCACCGACCACCCTCGAACTGCTCTGGGGCACCCCCGACCGCCCCCGACGTGGCCCGAAACCATCCCTGACGCTGGAGCGCATCGTCGCCGACGCCATCGAGATCGCCGACTCGGAAGGACTGGCCAACCTGTCGATGGCGCGCCTGGCCGAACGGGTCGGCTGCGCCAAGATGGCGCTCTACCGCTACGTCCCCGGCCGCACCGAGCTCACCGCGCTCATGATCGACACCGCCCTGGGCGGACCACCGGAAATCACCGCCGCGCAGGCGAATTCGCCGCAGCCGTGGCGCGCCTACCTGCGGCCGTGGGCGGAGACCTTCTACGAACGGGTGATCGTGCACCCGTGGTCAGGGGAGCTGACCGCCGGCATCCGCCCCATGGGCCCCAATGAATTGGCCTGGTTGGACACGGCTTTGAGCGTGCTGGCCGACACCGGACTGAACTTCGACGAGCAGTTCGACTCGGTGGCGCTGTTGCTGGGCCACGCCCGCCAGGTCGCCCAGCAGGTCGCGGCCACCGCGAGCGACGACCCGGCCGAGGAGCAGCTGGCTCGCGAACTCGGCACGGTGCTGTCGGCGCAGGCCGAACGCTTCCCGTATGCCATCGCGGCCCTCGCTGCGGCAGTGGGCGCCAAGCCCGATCCCGAAGCGGGCAATGCCCTCACCTTCGGCATCGACCGCATCCTCGACGGTCTGGGCGCGCTGATAGAAACGCGACGCGAGGGCTGATCGAGACGCGACACGAGTTCACCTGAGACCCCTGTGCCGGGGGCCGCTTTCGGCTTACGCTCGGCTCATGTCAGAGCTACCCGAGTTGAAGCAGGATCCGGTCACCACGGTGCGCGAGTTCTTCGCGGCGATGGAGATGAAGATCGTGGGCGAGGCCCTGGAGCTGGTCGACCCGAACATCGTCTGGAAGAACACCTCGCTTCCCGACATCAAGGGCGTGGATCGGGTGCGCTGGGTGCTCAACGCCCTCAACAGCCCCCGCTACGGCTTCCGCGCCGACATGCACCACATCGCGGCCACCGAGGACGGCACCGTCCTCACCGAACGCACCGACTACCTGCGCGTCGGCCCCCTCGAGATCTCCTTCTGGGTCTGCGGCACCTTCGCCTTCCGCGACGGCCGAATCGTGCTGTGGCACGACCACTTCAGCTGGGAGAACTTCCTACGCGGCACCATCGTCGGCCTCGTCCGCTCGGTCCTCCCACAGCGATAGCCGAATGTCGGCAGGACAACTGATTTCGCGCCGATCGGGGTAACTCCCCGGGTACGTCCAAGATTGTTTCGGCACGCGACCGCCGGCCCGCATGCAGAACGCCGACGGCTCCCAGTCCGGCGCTGAAGTCGCGGGAAGGCGGGACAGCGCGACGCCCGCCGGCAGATTCGCGGCGGGCGTCGGCATCGAACCACGCAAGAGGGGCCCGATCGGGGCTCAGTAGCGCGGGATTTTGGTCTGGGGTTATGCGGTGGGGCGGAGGTGGGCCAGCTCGGCGCGGGCCTTTTCGCCTTCCTCGCTGAAGTCGGTGCGGGTGAAGATCTTCCACTCGTCGAGCAGCGGGGTGAAGACGAGGGCGGGCTCGTCGGCGCGGTCGTAGATGCCGGCTTCGGCGAGCACGTCGTCGCTGTTGCGGCCGTCGGCGAGTTCGACCGTGGGGACGTGGAAGTCGGCGATGCGGTCGGCGATGGCGCGCACGGTCTGGTCGGGGGCCAGGTCGAGGGCCGCGGTGACCAGGTTGGCGAAGAAGACGGCCTGCAGTTCGTCGTCGGCGGCCAGGCGGTCGGCGATGGTGGCGACGATGACGTTGTCGGCGGCGCGCGCGGTATTGCGGTGGCGGACCGCGGCGGCGGTCTCCTCGAACGCGACGGCGGCGAGCACGTCGAGCAGGTGCATGCCGGGGCGGCGGAAGCCGGTGGTCATGTGCGCCATGCGCATCCGCTCCAGCGCGATCGGATCGACGGCGCGGGTGACCATGAGGTAGTTGCGGATGAGGATCTCGTGCCGGTTCTCCTCCGCGGTCCAGCGGCCGACCCAGCGCCACCAGGGGCCGCGGTTGAGGTACTTGCCGAGTTCGCGGTGGTACGCGGGCAGGTTGTCGGCGATCAGCACACTCACGGTGAGCGCGGTCTTGGCGACCTCGCTCAGCTCGGATTGCGAGGGCTCCCAGTCGGTTCCGCCGAGGAACTCGAAGTTGCGGCCATCGGCCCACGGCACGTAATCGTGGGGCTGCCACTCCGCGGCCACGGCGATGTGGCGATCAAGGTTCGCCTCCACGTCCGACGCGAGCGATACCAGCAGGTCCCGATCCGACAAAGCATTCTGCACCGGAACAACCTAGCGGCAATCGGGCAAATGTGGGGATCTTCGCAGGTATTCACATCCGCTATGACCGAAAGAGGTCCGGGGCGCGCTGCCCCGGACCGGTCCTGCTACTTCTCGGTGACCGTGGTCTTGTTGTCGGTCCAGGTGATGGAGCCGCCGCTGAAGTCGCTCTGCTTGCCGCCGGCGATGTCGTATTCGTCGCTGGTGGGGTAGCCGAGTTTGCCGCTGGCGCCGCCGTTGTCCTCCCACGCCTTGCGGATCTCGCCCCACACCACGTGGGTGCCGTGCGCGGAACTGGCGTAGACGGCGCCGCCGTCGAATTCCTGCACCCAGCCGCCGTCGGGCGCTTCCTTGGCCGCGCCGGTGGGCAGGCCGAGCGGGCTGGTGGCACCGCCCATCTGGTTGTACTTGTCGAGAATGGCTCCACTGAGCGCGATTTCGCCGTTCGGGGTGGAGACCTTGGTTTCGGCGGTAGTGGTTTCCGCGGCCGCGGCCGCCGTGGTGGTGGTCGTGGCGGACGCCGAGTTGCTGTCCTTGTTTTTGTCGCAACCCGCGCCGAGCGCGGTTACGACCGCGAGCGCCGCGATGATGCCAGCCGTGCGTCGAGCGAAGTGGTTCATTTCCATCCTCCCGAAAAGTGCGGCCGAGCTGGTATTTTCACCGAAAACTACCCCGCCGCCGGGGAACTGAAACACACGCTGAAAGATCGCCCGGCCGGAGGGCGAGTCGCTCTCCGGCCGGGCGGGTCCTACTTACAGGGGCCTCAGGAGTTGGGCCCGAACTCCTCCAGCATCTCGGTCACCAGCGCCGCGATCGGCGAGCGCTCACTGCGGGTGAGGGTGACGTGTGCGAACAACGGGTGGCCCTTGAGCTTTTCGATCACGGCGGCCACGCCGTCGTGTCGTCCGACCCGCAGGTTGTCGCGCTGGGCGACGTCGTGGGTGAGCACCACCCGCGACCCGCTGCCCAATCGGCTCAGCACCGTGAGCAGCACATTGCGTTCCAGCGACTGCGCCTCGTCCACGATCACGAAAGAGTCGTGCAGTGAGCGGCCGCGAATGTGGGTGAGCGGCAGCACTTCCAGCATGCCGCGCGCCTGCACCTCCTCCATCACCTCGGGGCTGGCCAGCCCCTCGAGGGTGTCGAAGACGGCCTGCGCCCACGGCCCCATCTTGTCGGCTTCGGAGCCCGGCAGATAGCCGAGCTCCTGTCCACCCACCGCATAGAGCGGACGGAACACCACCACCTTTCGATGCGTGCGCCGTTCCAGCACGGCTTCGAGTCCGGCGGTCAGCGCGAGCGCCGATTTACCGGTGCCGGCCCGGCCGCCGAGCGAGATGATGCCGATGCTCTCGTCGAGCAGCAGATCCAGTGCGATCCGCTGTTCGGCCGAGCGGCCGTGCAGCCCGAAGGCTTCGCGGTCGCCGCGCACCAGTTGCACCCGCTTGTCCGGAGTCACTCGCGCCAGCGCGCTGCCGCGCGGGCTGAGCATCCGGATCCCGGTGTGGCAGAGCATGTCCCGTGCCTCATCGAGATCGATGATCGACTCGGCGTAGAGCTTGTCGACAATGGCGGTGTCGACTTCGAGCTCCACCATGCCGGTCCATCCGGAGGTGACCACGTCCTGCGCGTGATACTCCTCGGCCCGCAGGCCCACCGCGCTCGCCTTGACGCGCAGTGGAATGTCCTTGGACACCAGCACGACCCGCTGCCCTTCGGCAGCCAGGTTGAGTGCGCAGGCCAGGATGCGGGAATCGTTACTGTCCGTGCGGAATCCGGCGGGCAATACCGTGGGGTCGGTGTGGTTCAACTCCACCTGGAGTGTTCCGCCCTGGGTGCCGACCGACACCCGCTGATCGAGCCGACCGTGCGCCAAACGCATGTCGTCGAGCATGCGCAGCGCCTCGCGCGCGAACCAGCCGAGTTCGTGGTGGTGACGTTTGGCCTCGAGTTCGCTGATGACCACCAGCGGCAGCACCACATGGTGCTCGCCGAAGCGGATCAGGGCCCAGGGGTCGGACAGCAACACCGACGTATCGACAACAAATGTTTTCGCCGGTCCGGATTCGGACGATTGCGAGGCGCGAACTCCCTGCGTTTTGGTGGGCAGGCTCTGCTGAGTGCCTGCGTCCCGGGCGGGAGCAATGACGGAGCGTGCATCAGTCACGGTGGGCTCCTTTGCCACTCGCGCGACACCGCGCGAGCGTTCTCGCTGGGCCGGTCAGCCTTGGGGTCTTGCGACCCGAGGGCCGGGTGCCGGCCCCCTCGCACTGAGTTGCTCAGTCACGATCAGGACCTCCCGTACGAGCCACACCTACGCGGCCCGCACTCCCGACGCTACCGGCGAAATCGCGATCCGGCTGCCCGACTGTCGGGCACATTGGTGAAGATCGCGTTAACGCCTGTCCGCTCTGCGTGTTTCGCGTAATTCATCGAGCAGTACCGGGAGGTGGCTGTGCTCGGGGTCCTTTGTTGCCGTGACCAGGGTCAACGGGCCCTCGGCGGCCTCCTGACGCAAACGCGCCAAACCCTCCCGATGCTCGTCGTCGGCGAGTTCGATTCGATACCTCCGTTCGAACTCGGCACGGCGTGTCAGTGGATCGGCATGAAACCATTTGCGGAGCTCCGTAGTGGGGGTCACATCCTTGGCCCACTCGTCTATACCTGCCGCCTGTTTGCTGATGCCGCGCGGCCAGAGCCGGTCGACCAGTACGCGACGGCCGTCGTCCGCGTCGGGGGCGTCGTACACGCGCTTGACCCGGTAGTTCGGTTGCGGTGTCATGCCCTCCATTAGAGTCGACGGCATGGCCGAAACTCAGGATCTGGACAGCCTCTCCACCAAGGAATTGCATGACCGCGCCGTGAAGCTCGCGGCCCGCCGCGGCGACATCAAGTTCCTGTGGGAGCTGCTGAAGTCCATTCCGGCCGCCGAGGCCGCCGCCGGGGATCTCGGCGAGAGCGAGGCCGACATCAAGTACGTGCTGCCCATGCTCGACGACTACGTGCACGCGGGCGAGGGCCAGATCGGCGAGGTGCTGCGGCCGATGTACGTGGACTACCTGGCCAAGCACGCCTGATTCGGTTATCCGGCAGCGGGTTTCGCGCCGGACGTAGACTCCCGATATGACCGTCGATGCCGTCCCGGAACTAGTCGTCTATCGCCGCCCCGGGTGTCCGTACTGCGCCCGGATGCGCAATACGCTCAACCGTCACGGCATCGTGCACCGGGAGGTGAACATCTGGGAGGACCCCGAGGCGGCCGCCTTCGTCCGCTCGGTCGCCGACGGGAACGAGACGGTGCCGACCGTGGTGTTGCGCGACGGTTCCACCGAGCGGAACTGGGTGAACCCGGATCCGAAGCAGCTCATCGCGACCGTGCGCGCCGACGCTCCGTCGCTCACCGGCGGCCGGAAGCGGTTCTTCGCGTTCTGACCCGGCGTTCCCACACTCTGGGAATACCCCCACCCCCTACTCAGTTGGTTGATGTGTCACCAAAATCCGGAGCCCCTCCGGCCGCTGAGAGGAGTGAGCATGACCACAGCCGTCGCACGCAAGGTCGATCGCGTCCGCACCAAGGCCATGGGCGGGCCGACCGATCAGGTCGACAAGAACGCGCTGATCATCGCCCCCGACGACGTCACCCGCACCGACCCGTTCCTGCTCATGGCCGAAGACTGGTTCTCCACACCGGGTTTCGAGTGGCATCCGCACCGCGGCCTCGAAACGGTGACCGTCGTCCTCGACGGCATGCTGGAACACGGCGACAGCCTCGGCCACGCGGGTTCGCTCGAACCCGGTGACGTCCAGTGGATGACCGCGGGCCGCGGCATCATCCATCGAGAACTGGCCTACCACAACGAATTCGCGCACACCCTGCAGCTGTGGCTCAACCTCCCCAACGGTCAGCGCATGACCGAAACCCATTACCAGGACCTGCGACTGGCCGATCAGGGCCGGATCGAGGCACCCGGCGTACTGGTCCGCGTCGTCTCCGGCAGCCAATCCGAGATCACCGGCCCGGCCGAAAACCAGTGGCCCATCACGGGTCTCATCGTGACCCTGGAGCCCGGCAGCCGCTACACCCCGCTCCTCGCCCCCGAGGACCGCGCCTTCGTCTACGCCATCCAAGGCGACGCAACCGTCGGCGGCACCCCCGTCACGGACGGCCAGGTGGCTTGGTCGGATCCGATGAACGTCACCGACCCGACCGGCCTGGAGTTGGTCGGCACCGACCCGGATCGCCCCACCACCTTGATGGTCTTCTCCGGCAGGCCGATTCGCGAATCCATCGTCTTCGGCGGCCCCTTCGTCATGGGCACCCGAGACGACATCGAACAGGCCTACCTCGACTTCCGCCGCGGCAAGTTCGGCCCCATCCCCCGCCTGGCCCGCTTGTAGCCCGCGGTATCCGCAGAACCCGCCGCACTGTTGAGGATGTGGCGGGGCATGGAGGCGGGGATCGAACCCGCGACCTTCACACTGCCAGTGAGACCTCTACCAACTGAGCTACTCCATGCCCCGAGGTCAAGCTATCAGTCATGCAATCCGGCAGCATCCGAGTTTCGGTTGCCCCGGCTCGCCACAGACGAGAGCCCGCCCCGATCCTGAGATCGGGGCGGGCTCTTGGTCTTTCGGCCGAAACTCAGCCGAGCAGGCGCCAGTCTTCCAGGCCCTCGTAGAGGGGGAAGTCCTGGGCCAGCTTGGCGACGCGCTGGCGCAGGGCGTCCAGGTCGGTGGAGCCGGTGAGGGCGGCGGCGATGATCTCGGCGACCTCGGTGAATTCGGCGTCGCCGAAGCCTCGGGTGGCCAGGGCCGGGGTGCCGATGCGCAGGCCGGAGGTGACCATCGGCGGGCGGGGGTCGAAGGGAACGGCGTTGCGGTTCACGGTGATTCCGATTTCGTGCAGGAGGTCCTCGCCCTGCTGGCCGTCGAGCTGCGAGTTGCGCAGGTCGACCAGGACCAGGTGCACGTCGGTGCCGCCGGTGAGGACGGTGATGCCCTTGGCCTTGGCGTCGGCCTGGGTCAGGCGCTCGGCGAGGATCTTCGCGCCGGAGATGGTGCGCGCCTGGCGTTCCGCGAACTCGGGGGTGCCGGCGATCTTGAAGGCCACGGCCTTGGCGGCGATGGCGTGCATGAGCGGGCCGCCCTGCTGGCCCGGGAACACGGCCGAGTTGAGCTTCTTGGCGAACTCCTCCTTGGCCAGGATCAGGCCGGAGCGGGGGCCGCCGAGAGTCTTGTGCACGGTGGAGGAGACGACGTGCGCGTGCGGCACGGGAGACGGATGCAGGCCCGCGGCAACGAGTCCCGCGAAGTGCGCCATGTCGACCCACAGGTACGCGCCGACCTCGTCGGCGATCTCACGGAAGGCCGCGAAGTCGAGCTGCCGCGGGTAGGCGGACCAGCCGGCGACGATCACCTTCGGCTGGGTCTCCTTGGCGAGCTTGCGCACCTCGTCCATGTCGACACGGTGGTCTTCCTTGGAGACACCGTAGGCGTGCACCTCGTACAGCTTGCCGGAGAAGTTCAGGCGCATGCCGTGGGTGAGGTGGCCGCCGTGCGCGAGGTCGAGGCCGAGCAGCTTCTCGCCCGGGGTCATCAGCGCGTGCAGCACGGCCGCGTTCGCCTGCGCACCCGAATGCGGCTGCACGTTGGCGTAATCCGCGCCGAACAGTTCGGTGACGCGGGCGCGGGCCAGATCCTCGACGATGTCGACGTTCTCGCAGCCGCCGTAGTAGCGGCGGCCCGGGTAGCCCTCGGCGTACTTGTTGGTGAGCACGCTGCCCTGCGCCTGCAGCACCGCGCGCGGCACGAAGTTCTCCGAGGCGATCATCTCGAGGGTGTCGCGCTGGCGAGCGAGCTCCCCTCCCATCGCGGCGGCGACCTCGGGGTCGAGTTCGGCGAGGGACTGGCTGTTGACAGAGGCGCTCGTCTGGGTCACGCCGCCGAGTGTATTGGCCGCTGCCGCCGCGCCGATCGAGGGGTTGGTTGTGTCGCTCATGGCACACCTCCGCTTTCGGGTACCCCGAAGTTGTCGGGGATCGCCAGGCACCCAGGCGCGCGGTGCCGGACTTCGGTGCTTCCCGGTGGTTGATTCCACCTCGAGTGCGCCAGTCGCGGTCCGGCCATCCTATCGTGGCGGGCGACGCGTCTTCACATGCGGCGGATCGCACCAGGTGTGAGGGGTTCGTCGAGCAGGCGACGGAACCGCTCGGACCGGTCCTCGGCATCCACCGCGTGATTCAGCCAGCCGCCGAGCAGGCGGTAGCCCTCCACGTACGTAGAGATATAGGCCCGCCACAGCGGCGAGGACAGGAACCGCAGGGATTGACGGGCCCGTTCGGGCGTCACCAGGCTCCAGCGCTGCAGGAATTCCGCTACCTCGTCGGCATCCTTGTGGCGATCGTGCAGCAGCAGCGCCGCGTCCTGGCGCACACCCAGCAGATTCCCGGACGCGGCCGAAATGCTTTCGGCGCGTTCGCCATCGAAGCGCAGCCCCAGATCCGCGTAGATCTCCTGCGCCCAGCGACCCCAGCCCGGCCCGACGATCGACTTCAACGCCAGGTCCGCGAGGCCCTCCGCCATCAAGCACTGCGGGGTGTTCACCACGAACAGCGTCTGCTCGTCCTGGCCGGCACCGACCAGTCCGGCTTCCTTGCGGCAGTGTTCGGTGTGGTGCCCCGGGTACGACTCGTGTGCGATCAGGTGCGGCAACTGCGACATGTGCTGCTTGAGGTCGGAGTTGATGGCGACCCGGGACTGATAGTTGCCCAGGTAGTAGTTGAAGCCCGACCACGGCTTGTCGCCCACCACTTCGTATTCCACATGCTCGTTGTCCGGCAGCGGATACCGCTCGCGCACGAGTTCGCGCAGCGCGCCGGAGAACGCGTCCACGCATTCCTGCAGCCGCTCGGGCGGAATCTCGTCCTGCCGGCGGTGCGCGGTGATGCGGTCGAGCAGCGCGCCCTCGCCGGGCAGTGTCTCGTCGAGTTGCCGGTGCGCCTCGCGGTAGTCCTCGGTATCGCCGGGCGCGATATCCACATCGAAGTAGGCGGCCACCTCATCGATGAAGGAGATGTCCTCACCCGCGAATTTCCGAGCCGAGCATTCGAGGGCGCGCAGGTGCGCGTCCAGGAATTCGGTGCGCTCGGAGGTCAGGCCCGCGTCGGGAAGTTCCTTGCGCAGCGCGGAGGCTCGATGCGCAAGGTCGCGCGGGTCCGGCGCGGGCGCGTTCTCCACCTCGCGCCGCAGCGCGGGATCACCGGTGAAGGCGTCGACGAACCCTTCTTCGAGCCGGTCGAAGGCCAGTCCCAGCCGCAGATAATCGGTCACGAGTGGATGCGCTGCCATCCCTCGACCCTATGCGATCGGATCCCCGTCAGCGGCCCGGATCAGCCTGTCGCGCAGGCTCACCGGACACGCCCGGCTACTGTGATGTGGCCCATCCCACTCCGGTTACCGGCGAGTAGCAACACCTGGTGTTCACCCCGATGTTGAGGCCGAGCACAATTCGGCTATGCGTGGAGTGTTGGCCGGATCGCCGGGCACGGCGACGATGCGGCTTTCCGAGAGCTGTTGTCGTGGCGCGCGAATGTGGGGACCCGAGTAATGGCACGGATGAGCGAGCCCAGCCCCTACGTGGAATTCGACCGCAAGCAGTGGCGCACCCTGCGCAAGTCGACTCCCCTGGTGCTCACCGAGGAAGAACTGATCGGCCTGCGCGGCCTCGGCGAGCAGATCGACCTCGAGGAGGTCGCCGAGGTCTACCTCCCCCTGGCCCGTCTCATCCACCTGCAGGTCGCGGCGCGACAGCGATTGTTCGCCGCCACCGCCACCTTCCTCGGCGAGACCCACCCCGATCGTCAGGTGCCGTTCGTCATCGGCGTGGCGGGCTCGGTCGCGGTCGGCAAGTCCACCACCGCGCGTGTGCTGCAAGCCCTGCTGGCGCGCTGGGACCACCATCCGCGCGTGGATCTGGTCACCACCGACGGATTCCTGTACCCGACAGCCGAACTCACCCGCCGCGGCATCATGCACCGCAAGGGCTTCCCGGAGTCCTACGACCGCCGCAAGCTGCTGCGCTTCGTCACCGAGGTGAAATCCGGTGCGCACGAGGTCTGTGCGCCCGTGTACTCGCACCTGCAGTACGACATCATGCCCGGCGAATACCACTGCGTGCGCCAGCCCGACATCCTCATTGTCGAGGGCCTCAATGTGCTGCAGACCGGTCCGCGACTGATGGTGTCGGACCTGTTCGACTTCTCGGTCTACGTCGACGCCCGCATCGAGGACATCGAGAACTGGTATGTGCAGCGGTTCCTGTCGCTGCAGCAGACCGCCTTCCAGAACCCGGACTCGCACTTCCACCACTACGCGAACTTCAACGAGCAGGAAGCCGTCAACCAGGCCAAGGAGATCTGGCACAACATCAACCGGCCGAACCTGGTGGAGAACATCCTGCCGACCCGGCCGCGCGCGACCCTGGTGCTGCGCAAGGACTCCGACCACACCATCAACCGGTTGCGGCTGCGCAAGCTCTAGAGTTTCCAGGCGGCATCGAGGCGCCCTCCGACGTCGATATCGGTGGCGGCCTGGATATTCGGCTTGCGGATCTCGGTGGCGATATAGCGGGCCACGAAGCGCCGGATCTCATGATCGACGCTGGCCAGGATGCGTAGTAGCTCGCCGCGCCGGGTCGCACTGGCGACATTGATGCGGACATTGCTCGGCTGCGGCTCGGCGATCTCGATGAGCACGCGCAGCGGTTCGGCGGTCCGCACCGTCAGATGCAGGTGAATGGTGCCGTCCACGCGGAACGGATAGCGGTCCACCGACAGATCGATGAGCAGATCGACCTTGAGCGGGATCACCAGATCGAACGAAATGGTGTCGTCCACTTCGCGATTCAAGCGTGGCTGCCCCAATCGCACGGTGGCCGAGAGTTTCGCGAGCTTGCCCGGCCCCGCCCCGATCGGCCCGAATTCGAACGCCTCCCCGGTGAGCTTCTCGAACGCTCCGGCAATGCGATCGGCGGAGGCGGCATACTCCAGAAAACGACGGCCGAACTCCTCATAGCTGAGGTACGGCACCGCCACGACCTGGGTTTCCGCGGGGCCACCCTGCCCCTCGTACAGCTCGCTCATACGCTCCGACGGTACGCGAGCAAGGACTTGGCGAACCCGGAAGCGGTTGCACTGCAACGGAACCGTTGGTTCGCCGTGTTCTAGACCCCGAAACGTCTGTGCCGGGCCGCGTAATCACGCAGCGCCCGCAGGAAATCCACGCGTCGGAACTCCGGCCAGTACGCCTCGGTGAACCAGATCTCCGAATACGCGCTCTGCCACAACAGGAATCCCGAGAGCCGCTGCTCGCCGGAAGTACGGATGACGAGGTCCGGGTCGGGCTGACCGGAGGTGTAGAGGTGCTGGCCGATCGCGTCCACGGTGATGGACTGGACCAGATCCTCGCCGGTCTCCCCGGCATCCATCTCCTGGCGGACCAGCGAGCGCACCGCGTCGGCGATCTCCTGGCGGCCGCCGTAGCCGATGGCGACATTGACGTGCACGCCGGTGCGGCCCTCGGTGCTCTTGGCCGCCTCGCTCAACCGCCGGGCCATCTCCGCAGGCAGCTGATCGAGCGCGCCCACGATGCGGACGCTCCAATCCTGTTCCGGCGCAGAGAGTTCGTCGACGACATCGGTGATGACCTCGAACAGGGTCGTCAGCTCATCGGAGTCGCGGCGCAGGTTCTCGGTCGACAGCAGATACAGGGTCACCATCTCGATGCCCGAATCGCCGCACCAGCCGACCAGCTCGGCAATCTTCAGCGCACCGACCCGATGGCCGTGGCTGATATCGCTGAACCCGTTCTCCCGCGCCCACCGCCGATTGCCGTCACACATCACGGCGACATGCCTGGGATGCTGTTTATCCGCCAGCTGCTTGGCCAGCCGCGCCTCATATATGCGATATGGGAGTCCACGCACCTGAACCGCAAGCTTCACGGCCGCAACCCTACGCTCCCGCAGCGAAGCGCGGAGCGACCGGGACACAAGAGCGAAACACCGGGCGCACTTCGTGACGACACCCACTCGACGGGCTCGGACGCGACAACCTACGGTACCGTAGGTTACCGAGGAGGAACTTATGTCCGACGCTGTGCCGACCTCCGCCCCGGTGGCGGATGTCCTCGAATCCGTCCCCGCCGAACCGGTGCTGATCAAGCCCCGCATGCGCGGGTGGATCCATGCCTGGGCCGTGGGTGTGGCCGCTATCGCGGTGATCGTGCTGGTGTCGGTGGCATCCACGGTGTCGGCGACGGCGACCTGGTCGACGCTGGTCTACGGGATCACCGTGTGCGGGGTGTTCGGGGTCAGCGCCACCTATCACCGGGTGAACTGGAAGACCGCGCGGGCGCGCATGTGGATGAAGCGGGCTGATCACTCGATGATCTTCCTTTTCATCGCGGGCAGCTACACGCCTTTCGCACTACTGGGTGTGCGCGGCAGTGCCGGAACGATCCTGCTTTCCGTGGTGTGGGCCGGAGCGTTGGGCGGTGTCGCGTTGAAGATGCTGTGGCCCACCGCGCCTCGCTGGGTCGGGGTGCCGCTGTATCTGCTGTTGGGGTGGGCGATCGTGCCGGTGGCCGGGACGCTGATCGGCAATGTCGGCTGGACGCCGGTGCTGCTGTTGCTCGCGGGCGGCATCGCCTACAGCGTGGGCGGCATCCTCTACGCGTCGCGCTGGCCGGATCCGTGGCCGGAAGTGTTCGGGCATCACGAGTTCTTCCATGCCGCAACGGTGGTCGCGGCGCTGTGCCACTACATCGCGATCTGGCTCGTGCTGCTGAGCTGATCTCGGAAGTTGATCCCCGAGTAATTGCCCACAAACGTGCAATCCAGGCCCAAAGGTCTCTAAAGTCTGCGACGTGACCAGCAGACTCATCCTGTGGGCGCTGCGGGCGCGAGGCGGGCTGTCGGCCGTGGTCATGGCGTGCAATCTCGGCGGCCTCGCGGTGATCAGCATCGAGCTGTGGCTGTCGGGCTTCCTGAGCCGGCTCGGCGGCGCCTGGATGTCGACATTCGTGCAGGTCTCGATCTATCCGACCATCGGCGCACTGGTCGGCATCGGACTGGCGATCCGGGATCGGCAGCACTATTTCAGCTGGCTCGATCAGCGCCGCCCACCCAGCGAGGCGGAGGCGCGGCGGCTGCTGCACCTGCCGCTGTCGATCACGCTACGGGCCCTGGCCATTTGGCTGCCCGGCGTGGTGGTGGCCGCGGCGATCTTCGCGCACGCCACCGAGCAGCGCAGCTTTCCGGTGGTGCTGTCCATGTTCACCCTCGGCGGCCTGGAATCGGCGGCCCTGACCTTCCTGATCGTGGATCGCCTGATCCGGCCGACGATTCCGGTGATCGCCGAGGTGCTGGAAGGGGCCGCGCACTGGAGCAACACGGTGCTGGCGCGCGTGCTGGTCACCTTCGCGGTGACGGGCGCGGTACCGCTGTTCATGCTGATCACCGTGCTGGCGGACCCGACTTCGGAGGCCCACGACCGCATCCGCACCGGCATCTATCTGGCGCTGGTCGGACTGTCCGCCGGTTCCGTTGCGACCGCCGCCCTGGCCCGCGCCGTGGCCAGCCCCATGCACACCCTGCGGGACGCACTGGACCGGATCGCGAAGGGCGACCTCGAGGTGCGGGTACCCATCGGCAGCACCAGCGAGATCGGGCGGCTCGAGCATTCGGTCAACGAGCTGGCCGCCAATCTCAGTGAGCGCGAACGCATGCGGACCGTGTTCGGGCGGCACGTGGGCGCGGAGGTGGCCGAACGGGCACTGTCCGGCACCACCAGCCTGACCGGCGATATGCGCATTGTGACAGCGCTTTTCGTGGATGTGACCGGTTCGGTCGCGATGGCCACCGAGCTCGCGCCGCACGACTTCGTCGCCAAGCTCAACCGGCTGCTGTCCACCGTGGTCGCGGCCACCGAGGACAACCACGGCCTGGTCAACAAGTTCGAAGGCGATGCGGCACTGTGCATTTTCGGCGCACCCATCGCGCTGGACGACAATGCCACCCCCGCCCTGCGCGCCGCCCGCCGCATCCGCGACGAAGTCGCGACGCTGGCCGAACTCGACGTCGGCATCGGCATCGCACGGGGACTGGTCTTCGCCGGTGACGTCGGCACCGACACCCGCCTGGAGTTCACCGTCATCGGCGACGCGGTGAACGAGGCCGCCCGCCTGACCACCGAGGCGAAGCGAGTCCCCCGCCGCATCCTGGCCAGTCAGGCCGTCATCGACGCCGCCTGCGACGCCGAGCGCACGAAGTGGACCCACCTCGACACTCTCCAGCTCCGCGGCCGCAAAGAGCCGACGCCCAGCTGGACCGACGTCCCGTCCCCACCCCGCCGCAACGGCAGTGCCCCGCAGGCCGCCCAGCCGCCGGCCGCACCCCCACCCCGGGAACCCGCGGCCGACCAGGCCGCCGATCGCTGATCACCCAAGCCACTTCAGGCTCACCCGCGCACCCGCCCGGACCTGGCAATTTCCAACAGAAAACGATGATCTGAACACCCCCGGACTGTAGAACCGCCGACTCCCCCGCAGCAACGCATTAACCCCCGCCGCGAATCGCGTTGTCGTACCGGAGGACTGGACGGACGTGGTACTTGCGGGGGATTCGGGGGGTGGGGGTCGGGGCCGACAGTGGAGGGATGACTGAAATCGGGGCGTTCGAGCGGACGTCGGCGGCGGTGTGGGAGCGGCCGGAGCGGGCGATTCTCGCGTATCGGGCCGTGGTGGCGGCGCTGGTCGCGGGGATCGCGGAAACGTTGGGGCGGGCGGCGATCGTGATCGACGCACCCGACGGTCACCTATCGGGGATCGCGGTCGGACTGCTGGTCCGGGTGGCGATCTATCTGACGGTGTTCGCGCTCGCTGCCCGCATGCTGACCGGAAGTCTTTGGGCGCGTGGGATTCTCGTGGTCGGGCTGGGCACGGTGGGACTGGCCTCGCTGGTGATGGAACCGCTCGGCGCGATCTTCTCGGCCCAGCAATTCGGCGACCTGTTGACCGGGTGGACCCCGAATGAGGTGCTGCTCGGCCTGTTCCGTGCGGTCCACGTCATCGCCGTGCTGATCTTCCTCCCCGCCGCCATCACGGCCGGCCGCCGAGCCTGACCCCCTCCACCGAGTGGCTCAGGCCGAGGCTGGTGGGAGGAGGCTGGTTCGGATGGCTTCGGGGGTGGTGACGGGGAGGTCGCAGACCGAGCCTCGGCAGATGTAGGCGGCGGAGGTGTTGCGGACCGGGGGGCGGTCGGCCAGCAGGGGTTGCGAATCGACTGGGCCGGAGACGATGACCGAGCCGCCGGGGGCGGCCGCGCGGGCCGCAGCCAAGAGGGTTGCGGTACTGCCGGATTCGCTGTCCGGGCCGGTTACCACGGCCACCTGGATGGGGCCGCGCAGGGCGGCCTCGGCGACAGCGAGCCAGTGTCCGGCGGAGCGGGGAGCGCGGGCCAGCAGGACCGCGCCTCGGGTGAGGGTGAGGTCGGCCAGGTGGCGGTAGCGGGACGCGGCCTCCGTGTCGGCGAGCGCGGCAGCCGTGACCAAGGCTTCGGCGAGCACCGAGGTGCCGGCGGGCGTCGCGCCGTCCAAGGGGTCGCGGGGGCGGGTCAGCAGGGTTTCGGCGTCGTCGGCCGTGTCGAACCAGCTGCCGGGGGTCTCCGGGTCGGCGAAATGGGTTATCGCAGCATCGATCAGGGCCTGTGCCGCGGGCAGCCACTCACCTTCGGTCGTCTGCTGCAACGCCAGGAGCCCGAGCGCGAGCCAGGCGTAGTCCTCCAGTACGCCGGGGGCCGAGCCCGGCACCCCGCCGAGTGAGGCGCGGCAGACGCGACCGTCGGTCACGTGGGCGTCGAGCAGGTAGCGGGCACAGCGCGCGGCGGCGTCCACCCACTCCGGATGTCCTTGTGCGGCACCGGCTTCCGCGAGTGCCACGATCACCATGCCGTTCCAGGCGGTGACGACCTTGTCGTCGCGCTCGGGTTGCGGACGGCGGTCGCGGGCAGCGGACAGCCGTGCCCGGATCCCGTCGAAGCGTTCCTGGTCGACCGGCTTCGGATCGTGGTATCGGGTGAGGACCGAGGTGCCGTGCTCGAAGGTTCCTGCCGTCGTAACCCCCAAAAGCTCTGCGGCCCAAGCCCCGTCGAGCGCGCCCAGTACCCCGTTGAGCTCGGCGGGCGTCCACACATAGGTGGCTCCCTCGACACCCGGACTCCCCGGCTCCAGATGCGTGTCGGCATCGAGCGCGGACGCGAACGCCCCCTGCTCGGTGCCCAGATCCGCCAGCAGGAACTCCACGGTCTCGCGAGTCACCCGCAGCGCCAACGACTCCCGGCCCGCATCTCCCGTGTCGAAGTCCCGCCGCGCGAGGTGCGCGTACACCCGCAGCAGCTGTGCATTGTCGTAGAGCATCTTCTCGAAATGCGGCACCACCCAGGCGGCGTCCACCGAATACCGCGCGAATCCACCGCGCAGCTGGTCGTAGATCCCGCCCCGCGCCATCGCCGCGCAGGTGAACGAAACGGTCTGCAGCACACCGAGATCCCCGGTCAGCTCATAGTGCCGCAGCAGCCCCTCCAGCAGTGCCGACGGGGGAAACTTCGGCGCACCCCCGAACCCGCCGTGCTCCCGGTCCACATCCTTCGACACCGCACTCACCGCATGGGCCAGCAATTCCGCCCCGAGCGGTATCTCCGCATCCGGCAACCCCGCCGTCTGCTGCCGCAACGCGTCCCCCACCTGCGCCGCCGCCGTATTCACCTCATCCCGCCGATTCCGCCACGTCTCCCCCACCGCGGTCAGCACCTGCGTGAACGAAGGCATCCCATGCCGAGGCGTCTTCGGGTAATAAGTCCCGCAATAGAACGGCTCCCCCTCGGGCGTGAGGAAGCACGTCATCGGCCACCCACCCTGCCCCGTCATGGCCACGGTCGCATTCATGTACACCGCATCCAGATCGGGCCGTTCCTCCCGATCCACCTTGATGCACACGAAGTTCGCGTTCATGAGCGCGGCAGTCGCCTCATCCTCGAACGACTCATGCGCCATCACATGGCACCAGTGGCAGCTCGCGTACCCGATCGACAGCAGGATCGGCACATCCCGCTCGGCCGCCTCCGCCAGCGCCTCGGCGCTCCACTCCCGCCAATCCACCGGATTGTCCGCGTGCTGACGCAGGTACGGCGAGGTGGCGCTGCCCAGACGGTTCATGTCCTTCAGCCTCCCACATCCGGCGGTGGCAGCGGCGATCGCTCGCACCCCTGCACGGACCCGGAGGGTGCGGTGCCGGTTACAATTCGAACCCGGAGGCTATGAACCCGTCGGAAACTGACGCGCCGCCTCCGGCGGTCTCGTAATCGACAAGGATGCAACGGATTTCGATGACCGATGGGCCGTGAGGCCTGAGCAGTCTTAGTTCGGAAGGCAAGTCCTGATGGCCAGATATTCCAACGGCGAGTCCGCATTCTCGCGATTGGTCCGCCTCCTCGAAGCATTCGATGACGATGCGCCGTTCGCCACCGTCTCGGACCTGTCGAAGCGAACCGGGCTGTCCTTGCCCACCGTTTCGCGGATGGTTTCCGATCTCGTCGATCAGGGCTGGCTGCAACGCGATGACGACCGCCGAGTGGTATTCGGTTTGCGAATGTGGGAACTCGGCGTCCGCGCGGTGCCGACACGCAATTTGAGCCGGGTCGCTCGCCCGTATATGACGGAATTGAGCGCCCGGCTCGGTCAGAATGTCCAATTGGGTGTGCGGCAGGGCAATGAGGTTATTTTCGTCGAATTGATGTCCACGCCCGCCGCGGTCCCGGCCTTCGTCCGCGAGCCCGGTGACCGGCTCCCGCTGCACGTGTCCGCGCCGGGGCGGGTGTTGCTCGCGCACGCGCCGATGGCCGTTCAGGAGAGCTTCCTGTCGGACCCGCCGCCGATGGTGTCCCTCGGCGGCGGGTCCGATCTGCACTCCCTGCGGGCGCAACTCGTCGAGATCCGCCGTACCGGTGTCGCTTTCCGTCCGGCGGTGGGCGATCCGGAGTCCACGGCCATCGCAGTGCCGCTCCGCTTGCCCGGCCGGGAAGTGGTCGCGGCCCTGTCGGTGGTGATGCCCCGGACCGAGACCACCCGCACGGCCGTTCCAGCGGCACTGCATGCGACGGGGATGCAGATCGGCCGCGCCCTGGTCGGGGAGCAGATCGCTCAGCCTCCGGTCAGCCGAGGCTGAACGGCTCGCCCCACAGGGTGACCATGCCGACCGTGGTCGGGGTGTACACCTTCGCCTGGACGAACGACCGCGCCTGCGCGTAGCCGCCGCATCCGTTCACCGCGAAGGTCTCGTCGTGCCAGGTCACGCTCTGATGCGGCCCGGACACCCGTGGCGCCGAGTAGTGGCTCTCCTTGTTGTAGTCGTCCGGGACTTCCAGATCGAGCAGATTGAGCACCTTCGCCTGACCGGCCGCCAAGGTCAGCGAGGTCGAGGCACCGCCGCTCGGCGTGATCGTTCCCTGGCCCGAACTGAGGTCGGCGGTGGCCGAGGCATCGACACCGGCCGTCATGCCCGCCGACAGGTCGACCTGGCAGCCGACGATGTAGCCGATGTTCAGCTTGGTGTACGTGGCGGGATCGGCCGCCGCACCACCGCTCAGATCGACCGCACCGTGGCCGCTGGTCCACGCGTTGCGGTGCAAGGGCGTGGCACCCAGCGAGGGATTGATGTTGGCCGATTCCCCGGTCAGGTCGACATCCACAACCGTGCCGTCGCCGATGGTCTGGGTAATGTGCCCGCCGGGCAGCGGCACGATGGTGTCGGCATGCACGGGGGCGGCCGAGAGGCATCCGATGACGGCGGCGCTCAGCCCGAAGCCCGCCAGGCGGGCGATACTGCTCGAGTTGTTCATGTGCGTGTTCCTCGAATATCAGGTTTGAAGAATCGAAAAGCTGTGCGTGCCAGCGAAATTCAGCCGATGCTGAAGGGCTGGCCGTACAGGGTGGTCTTGGAATAGTCGGGACCGACGATTTCCACGGTCACCACCTGACGGGCCTGCGCGTAGCCCGCACAGCCCTGGATCTCGATCTGCTGGTCCTGCAGATCGAAGTGGTACGCACCGCTTTCGACCATGTCCTTCTGATCGAAGTTGACCCACTTGACCTCGCCCGGCCCCAACGGCAGCGACAGCGAGCCCGAAAGCGAAGGGCTCGAGCTGATTCCGGCCGACATCCCCGCCGACAGGCTGCCGAGCGCCACCTGACAGCCCACCAGGTAACCGACCGACATGGTGGAGGCGCCATGCGTGGACGAATCGTTGGTGCCCGCCCCGTTCGCGGGTCCGTTCCACGGACCGACCTTGCCCGTCGGCGTATCGACGTTCGCGGTGATGTGCGACGACAGCCAGGCCACCCGGCCCGCGCCATTGGCGGCCAGCGACGGTGAGATCACAACACTGTTGCCCACGCTGTCGATGGCTACACCCGGTTCGGTGATGTGACCGTCCGGCAATGGCACGAAGGCGTCCGCGTTCGCCGCACCCGCCGAAAGCAGACCGACCGCCGCGGTCACCGCCGCGGCGGCACCCACACTCCGGTAATCCCTCATCTACTGTCCTCACTGAATCAGCACGCCCCATCGAGATCAGGGCGCGGGAATTGTGCGCATTACGCACTCCGGCGAACAGTAGATCGGCTTGTGAATTGCCTCATTATCGATTTCAAACATGGAAATTCGCGCACGATGGCAAGCGAGGTTTCTTTCTTTGAAACCCTGTGATGCAGGCCACAATATATGAAGTTGAATTGCCTGTTGATCATGAGTGATGCGTGCCACTCTGCTGGTCGGCGGAAATGTAGTTCCGCGGTGGAGAGGAAGTTTCCATGAGCATTTTCACGAGGCGCAGCCGTTCCCCGGAGGAATCCGAGCGGCCGGAGGATGCCAGGCACACGCCTTGGCAATTGTTCGCCTACGGCAGCCAGCACATTCTCACGATGTACGGCGGTGTGATCGCGCCGCCGATCATCGTCGGCGGGGCGGCGGGTCTGTCGGTCACCGATATCGGTTTGCTGGTGACGGCGAGCCTGTTCGTGTCGGGACTGGCCACGCTGGTGCAGACGCTGGGTTTCGGACCGTTCGGCAGCAAACTGCCTATCGTGCAAGGTATTTCGTTCGCGGGCGTGTCGACCATGGTGGCGACCGCCTCCACCGGCGGACTGCGCCCGGTGCTGGGGTCCATTATCGTGGCCGGGCTGATCGGCTTGGTGCTGTCGTCGTTCGTGGCCCAGTTGGTGCGGCTGTTCCCGGCGGTGGTGACGGGCTCGATCATCACCGTGATCGGTTTGTCGCTGATGCCGGTCTCGTTCGGTTGGGCGATGGGCAATGATCCGGGCAAGCCCGATTACGGGTCGATGGGCAATATCGGCTTCGCCGGGCTGACGCTGATCATCATCCTGGTGATCAGTCGCCTGTTCCAGGGGGCGATCTCCCGGTTGTCGATTCTGATCGGCTTGGGAGTGGGCACGGTCGTCGCCATCTGCGCGGGGAAGACCGACTTCTCGAGTGTCGGCACCGCGAAGATCGTGGCGCCGCCGCAGCTCTTCCACTTCGGCACACCGACTTTCGAGATCGGCGCGATCATCGCGATGACCGTCGTCATCCTGGTGACCCTGATCGAGACGACCGCCGACATCCTGACGATCGGTGAGATCGTGGGGACCCCGGTCGATGAGCGCCGGGTCGCCGACGGCCTGCGCGCGGACATGCTCTCGACCACGATCGCGCCGGTATTCGGATCCTTCACCTGCAGCGCGTTCGCCCAGAACGTCGGCCTGGTGGCCCTGACCGGAATCAAGAGCCGGTTCGTGGTGGCGACCGGCGGCCTGATCCTGGTACTGCTGGGCCTGCTGCCCGTGGTCGGCGCGGTCGTCGCGGGCATCCCGTACCCGGTGCTCGGCGGGGCCGGTCTGGTGCTGTTCGGTTCGGTCGCCGCCAGCGGCATCCGCACCCTGGCGAAGGTGGACTTCCAGGACAACCTCAATATGGTGATCGTCGCGGTCGGTGTCGGCGTCGGCCTGATTCCCGTTGCCGCCCCGAAGTTCTGGGATGCCTTCCCCGACATGGTGGGCGTGGTCCTGAACTCCGGTATCAGCGCCACCGCCATCGTGGCGGTGCTGCTCAACCTGGCCTTCAACGAATGGAAGTTCGGTCGCCGCCCCGGCGCTTCGGTATTCGCCGCCGCCTCGGACGCGGAGGCCCGGCTGCCGGAGCAGACCCGAATTCCCGACGGCCACCACTGACGTGTGCACGGTCCGCTGAACCGCAAGGGCCCCATATCCGCGAATGGATATGGGGCCCTTCGTCTGTCAGCGAGTGCTCATCGGTTCCCCTGTCGCATGATGCGCTTGCGGGCATCTACGCCGGCTTTACCGACCGCATCGTGCGGCACAGTCCGGAGTTCGTCGTCTGCCACGACGGTGTTGCCACCGACGAGCAGCCGGGCCAATGGGGGCTGCGGTCCGAACACCAACGCGCACACCGGATCCTCGAGCGCGGCCCGGAAGCCGTCCACCCGCCAGACCGCGATATCAGCCAGCTTCCCGACCTCGAGCGAGCCGATCTCGTTGTGCCGCCCAAGATTTCGAGCACCACCCAAGGTGCCGACCTCCAGCGCTTGACGCGCCGTCATCGCCCGCGGTCCACGCACGGCACGCTGAAACAGCAGCGCCTGACGCATCTCACCGGCCATGGACGTCAGCTCCGCCGACGCCGCGCCATCGACACCGAGGCCGACGGGCGCACCCGCGGCCAGCAGGTCGGTGACCCGCGCGATCCCCGCACCCAATCGGGCATTCGAGGTCGGGCAGTGCGCCGACCCGGTGCCGGTCTTCGCGAAGGCCGCAATATCCTTGTCGTGCAGGTGAACCGCATGCGCGAACCACACGTCGTCGCCGAGCCAACCCAGCTTCTCCATGTATTCGACAGGCGTGCAACCCATCTGCTCGATGCAGTGCTCCTCCTCGTCCAGAGTCTCGGCAAGGTGAGTGTGCAGCCGGACCCCGTGCTTGCGAGCCAGCTTGGCGGATTCCACCATCAGACCCTCCGACACCGAGAACGGTGAACAAGGGGCGACGGCCACGCGCAGCATCGAATCGAACGACGGATCGTGATACGTGCGGATGATCTCCTCCGTGCTGGCGAGGATCGCATCACGGTCCTCGACCACCTCATCCGGCGGCAGACCACCCTGCGACTGCCCGCGATCCATCGAACCGCGGCACGGGTGGAAACGGATCCCGATCTCACGCGCCGCACGCACCTCCGCCTCGAACACGTCACCGCGCCCCTTGGGGAAGATGTAGTGGTGATCGGTCGAGGTGGTGGTGCCGGTCAACGCCAGCCAACCCAGACCCGCCTGCGCCGCGCCGTGCACGATCTCCGCGTCCATGGTCGCCCACAGCCGGTAGAGCCCGGTCAGCCACTCGAACAGCGTCGCGTCCTGGAACAGCCCCTGCGTGGCCCATTGGTAGAGGTGGTGGTGGGTATTCACCAGGCCCGGGGTCACCAGGCAACCGGTGCCGGAGAGGCGGTCAGCACCCACCACCGTCGGCGCCGGTCCCGCGCCGAGAGCTTCGATCCGCCCGTCGTCACCGACGATCAGATAGCCGTTGGGAATCTCGTCACCGACAACCGGTGCGATATAAGCGTTTTCAATGACCAACTTGCTCATGCGTGCCCGTCTTCTGTCCGTATTGCGTGTTCCGACAACTAAACTCGGCTGGCGTACGCGCGAAAAACGACGATTCATCCGAACCTGCGAACCGGTTCACTCGGCACCATTTGTAGATTTATCCAGAAACTGTCGCGGAAGATGTGAACAAGATCCGGATACTTTCAATCATTCTTACCGCGCACCCCGAAAGGGGTTGGAAATGGGCATAATCGGCGACCTGAACCATGACATGACACCAAAGGTAGCTCTGCCGCCTCGGCCGGCGCCGCAGCACCCGACCGGTTCCCGCCGCCGGCCCGGTGCGCCGTCAGCTGCAGCGTTCTGCGCCATCACCTCTACTGCGAATGAGGCTCGGGTTGTTGGCGTTTCGGCCAAAAGATGGTGATCGGTCCATGATCCCGACTAACGTAACGTGTTGATGGACGACAGGGCCTCAGTGGTGATCGACCTGGTCAGAGGACCGCTTCTCGTAGCCGGGCGCATCGAGCTTGCCGAGGGAAAGGCAGCCTGCAGTGGATCTTCGTGACGTCCCGTGCGGACCCGGACGTTTACCGGTGCTAGGACACGGTTGGAAGATGTGGCGTGATCCGGTCCAGTTCATGGTGGATCTGGCCGGCACCGGGAAAATCGCACGTGTCGATATCGGGAATCGCGTTGTCTATGTCATCACCGATTTCGAACTGCTCCACAGGGTCTTGGTAGAGAACTCCGACACCTACGAGCGTGGGCTCCTCTTCGATCGCATCCGTCTCATTTTCGAGGAATCGCTGATTGTCGCGGATGGCCAGGAGCACAGGGATCTTCGTCGACTGCTGCAACCGGCGTTCCATCGAACAGAGTTGGAGAACTACGCGCCGGTCGTCAAGCGAAACGCTGATGCGTTGGCGAGTTCGTGGCGACCGGGCCAGATTGTCGAGATCCGTTCCGCGCTGCTGGACATGGTGATTACCGACCTGCTCGGGTCCATGTTCTCGCACGAACCGGACAGCGGTGAGCTGCAACTCATCTCGAGTCTGATCGGGGATATCGGCGGGGGCGCCATCGTGGGCAGTGTGCTGCCGAAGCGACTGGCGAGCCTGCCATTGCCGGTGAACCGCAGATTCCTGTCGGCGGGAACGCGACTGCGAGACTATTGCCGGGACCTGATCATCGCGCGCCGCGACAGCGGTGAGCGCCGCAGCGACCTGATCGATCTCCTGCTGAACTCGCCGGATGTCGAGCACCGGGGCGACAAGTTCCTGGCAGAGCAGGCCGTGACGATTCTCTTCGGTGGGATCGACGCCTTGACCGCCTCGCTGACCTGGGCTTTGTACGAGTTGTCCCAGCGTCCGGAGGTTGCTTCGAAACTGCGGCAGGAAATATTGGACGCGGAAGAATTCAGCCCCGGAAGCCTCGACGAGCTCGACTACCTGAACTGTTTCCTGAACGAGGTGACGCGGATCCATTCGCCGCTACTGCAGACCAGGCGCAGCGTCACCACGGTCGAACTCGATGGTTTCAAATTTCCCGCTGGAACCGATATCGGCTACAGCATTGCGGCGGTGCACCGCAACCCGCAGATTTTCGCCGAGCCGCACACCTTCGACCCCGATCGGTGGTCGCCGTCGAAATCCGGGTCGAAATGCCGGAGCTTCGTTCCGTTCAGCATGGGCAATCAGATGTGTATCGGTCGAAATTTCGCGTGGCCGGTCATGCAGACGACTCTCCACAGCCTGCTGTCGAAGTGGGAGTTCCAGCCGGTCGCGACCAAGCCGCTGCCGCGGGCCATGGGTCCGATCCCCGGGTTGCGGCGGCTGCCGCTCGAGGTTCGCCCGGTCTCAGCTTTGGTCTGATTTGGTGAGTGCCGTCCTGCGCAGTCCGGACATCCGGCGAATGAGGATGGGCAGGACGGCGGCGGTGACGAAGAGGGTGACCGCGACGAGGATGAAGTAGAGCAGCGATCCGGTGCGGCCGAAGCGGGGGCGAAACGCGACCTGCTGACCTGTCGCGGCCACGGCGTTGAGGAACGGGGCATACGCCTGCAGGGTGAATCCGTGGGGCAGCAGATTCATGGAACTCTCGGCCACGTAAACCCAGAACAGGAGAACGGCGACGGCGGCGGACGGAGTGCGAATCAGCGACCCGACCGCGATGCCGACTCCGCACGCGGCGAAAGCGTAGATCGGGACGGTCCAGAGGAACCGGATGCCAGCGGAGTCGGTGATATCCACTGCCCCATACAGTTCGGGGAACTGGTGCGGCAGTGTGACCATGACGACGACCAGCAGCACGACCGTCGATATCGCCGCGATGACGCCGTAGTAGATCCACCGAGCCAATGCGACCGTCCAGCTCCTGGGGAACAGGAAGGTATTGAGATCGCTTGTCTGACCGCGCCGTTGGGTTCCGTGAGCGTAGGCGGCGGTGACCATCATGACCGATACGGAGAAGGTCATCACCCAGTACACGGAGTTGGTGGTCGAGACCGGGGTTACGAAACGCTGCCCGGGGAGAGTGGCGAGTCGTTCTGCGACAGCGGCGATTCCGAAGGTGACCGCCAGCGGTAGCACGAAGGTGAGCGGGACAGCGAAGGCCCACAGGAAACTACGACCGGTGGTGCGAGCCCATTCGGCGGCGACGCCGCGGCGGATGAGGGTGGCCGGACCGGGACTGTTCATCGGGCCGTGCCGGACGCGAGACGGTCAGGCAGTCCGGCAATTCGCACATAGGCGTCTTCGAGGCCGGTCTCGCCCGGCTCGAGCGTGCTCATGAGGTGAGTGAAAGGCTGATCGGCCAGCACACGCCCGTTTCCGAGGATGACGATGTGGTCGGCATTGCGTTCGACCTCATCGAGCAGGTGCGAGGCGACCAGCACACAGGTCCCGGCATCGGCGAGCTCGCGCAGCAGTTCGCGTATCCAGCGGATACCCGCGATGTCGAGGCCGTTGAGCGGTTCGTCGAGCAGCAGGGTCCGAGGCTCGCAGAGCAGTGCGGCGGCGATGCCGACGCGTTGCAGCATGCCGAGCGAATAGTGCCCGAGTCGGCGATCGGCGACCCGGACGAGGTCGACGATCTCGAGGACCTCGCCGACCCGGCCGGTGGGTAAACCGCGTGCCCGAGCGATCCAGCGTAGATGCCGGCGTGCGGTGTGGCGTGGGTCGAAAGCTCGGTAGTCGAGATGCATTCCGAGTGTCGCCGGCGTGGTGTGATGGGCTCGAACCACGGTGTCGTCGACCCGGACGGTCCCGACGGCAGGGGCGATGAGGCCGCAGATACACCGCAGCAGTGTGGTTTTGCCGGTGCCGTTGAGACCGATCAGGTAGGTGAGCGCCCCGTCCGCCACGGTCAGTTCGGGGACATCGAGGACGGTCACGCCCGGGTAGCTCAGGGTGAGGTCACGAATATCGATCACGGTGTCCGGAGCCGGTCAGAAATCACAGGACATCGACAGACCCACGGCCTGAATGCCCTCGCACACCGAGCTGTTGGAGAGTTTCCAGACACCATCGATCCGCTTCCAGACCACGCGCGCAGTGATATCCGGTCGGCCGACCGACCTGGTGCGCAACATTGCGGTGTGCACGATGCCGTCCTGGGTTTCGGGACCGGTGATCTCATTCGACCCGTACGGAGCCCGGAACAGGCCGGTGTTGTAGAGGGCGTCCGCGACCGCGACCGCCCCCATACCGCCTTCCATATTGGCCGCCTTGGCCTGATCCGAGACGCCGGGCGTTTCGATCAGGAACACCACCTGGTCGTGCAGATCATCAAGCGTGGGAACGTCTTTGGTGATGAGGAAATCGCCGGGAGCGGCGGAGGCGGCAGGAGCATTGACAACCGAGGCGCCGGTCGCGACCACGGCGACCGTCATGATCGACGACACGACACCAGCGACAACGTTGAAGGACTTCATCTCTTCATCCTCTGATCAACTGGGACAGCGCAAATTTGGCGCATTCAAGAGTACTCGTGCTCACGGCTGCTTCCTCAGGGTTTGCGGCCGATGGCACCGAGCATGACCATCCGAGTGTCCGGCAAGTCGGGGCGGAGCCACTGTTGTACCGGCACCACACCGGGTTCGAACAACTCGAAACCGGATAGGAAGGCCTCGGTCTGCGGCGTGGTTCGAAAGGCGACCTGGGCCGGAGAGTCGGCGGTGCCGGTGAGCACCCGCAATATCTCCGGGGATGAATCGAGGGAGCCATGGCTGATGACCAGGTAGCTGCCCGGTGCCATCCGATCACGGAAGGCCGCGACGATATCGGCGGGGTGTTCGTGGTCCATCACGTAATGCAGTACGCCGGAGAACAAGACGGCGACCGGTTCGTCGAAGTCGATCAGCCCATTGTCCTCGAGCTGCTCGAAAATATCGCTGGGAGAACGAATGTCGCCCAGCAGGGCGGCGACTCCGGGCGGTCCGGCCAGCAGCGCGTTGCTGTGGGCGACGACGACCGGGTCGTAGTCGACATACACCACGCGCGCCGACGGCTCGAGCTTCTGCGCCACCTCGTGCACGGCCGGCGTGACCGGGATGCCCGAGCCGAGATCGAGGAACTGCCGGATACCCGCATCAGCGGCCATCTCGACCGCTTTGAGCACGAAACCCCGAGCGAACCAGACCAAGGTCTTCAGTTCGGGTACCTGAGAGAGCATCCGACCGGCCATCGCCCGGTCGGTCTCGTAATTGTCCTTTCCGCCCAACAGGTAGTCGTATACCCGGGCGGAATTCAGCTCACCAGGGTCGAGCGAGTGCGGTATCCGTTCGCGCTCCGACGCAGGCCCCTCGGCTTCCTCGACCACAGGTGTAACCGTAACCGAACGCCACCCCGGGTGTACGCGACTCCGGAATTCTGTCGTCGCCCGGACATGGCGCACGACGCGCCATGGGCGAACCACGGTTCGGCACAACACGATCCAACACTCGAGGACCGGGCGACAGCGGCTACTCCCGGCTACCCTCGCGGATCGGACTCGGATCTGTTTCAGCCAGGGCGACGGCGCACGCGACCGCCGACCGAGCCCGGTCGACGGTCGCATAACGGCCCAGACCGCAAGGGGATGCCACGTCCAGTCGGCGGCCGTAAGCCGACTCCGCCGTCGCCAGCGCCTGTCGTGCCTGCGCGAGCGGTTGCGCCGGATGCGCAAGTCCGGCGATAAGCCGCGTGTCGACAGGCAATTCGAGGCGCGCCAGCGGCGCGTAGTACCGCGGCCGAACCGGCGCTTGCTTGCCGTCGCCGATGGGCATGTGGACGAAATCGAGCTGCCTCCCCGCCGGCCAGTATCGCGCTATCGCGTTGGCCAGCGCGACCACCCCGGCCGTCGACCTCGGTGTCACGGCAGGCTTGTCGTCGAGGCTCCCGTAACACAGGTGCACCCCGAAACGGGCACCGTAGGGGGCCCGGGTGACGAGGCGTCCGATGGCTCGACCGGCCGCCGTGGCCAGACCCTGCCGCAGCCCCGGGGGTGTGGCCGCGCAGAGGAGCGTCTCGGCCGCCAGTTCGAGCTGGAATACGACGTTGTCCCCCAACGCCTCATGGATCCGGACGATCTCCCGGACCGTGGCGTCGACGATCGGGCGGTAGTAGGGGAAGCCCCGACGCCACCTGAGCATGCGCGCCTCGAAGGCGATGAAACCGATGACGAAGGGTGTCGGTATGCCTACCTGCAAGCGAAGTCCGGGATCGGTTCGGCGCAGTTCGGCCAACGCCTTCCCGGCGCGCTCGGCCTCCGCCGCATAGCCGAGCGCGGCGTCGACATCGGCTTCGGTCAGCGATCGACCTGCCCGCAGCCGAAAGGTGTCCCGGGAACGCAGCGTCGACCAGTCACCGCTGCGCACCGGCGCCAACGCCGGGATGCCGCCGAGCCGATCGATGATGGGTCTGACGTACCACTGCGCGCGATAGGGATCCGCTTCACCGCCCGGAACCATGCCATCCAGGAATTCACCGGCCGTGTCGACAGCGAACGCCATCGCCTGCTCCGGACTGTCCAACTGTGCGGGCAGGCTGCCCACGAAATGGACCTTACGCTGGGGCTGCACAGCGCCAGTCTCGCATATCCGGATCGGTCAGCTCGGCGTTGTCGCCCAACTCTGGTGTTCGCCGCGCTCGCGGGCCACCTCGCCGATGATCCGGCCGGGCGGTTCACCGGCGTCCTTTCGTGCCACCGTGAAATGGGCTCCGGTCGCCAATTCGGTTGGGGTGCAGGCGTATGCGGGGGTAACCAGGAGTTCCAGGTCGGCGGCGCACACGCGGACCCCGGTGCGGGCGCCCGTCAGGACGAGGGGGACCACCTCGGCCCAGGCGTCGTGCGGGCGGCGTTGCAGGACGATCGGCCGGGGTCCGGCCACCTGTGCCATCGCGTCCAAAGTGGCGGGGATGCCGGTCATTTCGTGGCGGCGGTTGGCCAGCGATTGCGTCAGTCCACTCACCGCGATGCCGACGATCAGCAGACTGATGGCGGCATATCTCCATTGCACGGTTCGTGACTGGCTGATCCGCCGGGTGACACCGGTCAGGAGAAGCATGAACATGAACAGCGGCACGGCGTACGAGAAGTAGCCGATGTAGGACTCGTCGATCTGGTCGATGCCGATCATCGCGTAGACACATATGAGCGGCACGGTCGCCGCGCAGAACGCCAGGCCGGTACGCAGGAATTCGTCGCCGCGCGCCAACAGGCTGACGAGGGCGAAAAGGGCGATGAGGATAACGCAGCCGAGCACGCGGTTCGGGCCCCAGAATTGCACCGTGTAGGACAACGCCGTCCAGGGCGCGTGCATGGCGTGGCCGCCGCCGTAGCCGACATATTTCACGAGTTCCCCGGGGAAGTGCAGGATCCCGTCGAGCAGGATCGTCGAGGCGAAGATGGCGGCGATGCCGCCGAAAAGCCACCAATCACGCTTGGCGACAGCCAGTTTGCGCCGTCGAATGAGATACAGCGCCGCACCGCCCAGCAACGGCACGAAGAACAAGAACTCCGCATGCCCGTGAATGAGCAGACCGCCCGCGAGCGCGACCATCCAGAGGTGCCGAGTACGGCCCGCGACCACCGAGGAAATTGCGACCAGCAGTAGCAGGAATGGCGCGAAATACACGTAGGGGAACCAGATTCCGCTGATCAAGTCGCGATACGCGGTGAGGAAGAGCAGAGTCGTCCCACCGAGCCCGATGATGAGCGTCGATGACGGATACCAGTCGTGGACGATGCTCGATACCAGCGCCAGCAGCGCGGCATTGAGCAGCAGAATCGCGATCGCCTGTCCGTTCCAGGGTGACGGCACCACATGCAATACGTCGTAGCAGAGCCATTCACCCAGGGCCTGCACATAAATGAACGCAGGCCCCGGATGATGAAACCCCACCCGAGAGTAGTTGCCGACCAGCAGCTCGAAATCCTTCGCCGCCAGCACCTGAATCGAAACGGACGCCATGTCCCCCTCCTCGACCACGATCCTGGTGAACAGGTCCCGGCTGCTGGCCAGCAAAGCCGTGGCATAAGCGAGCCAAGCTACGATGAAGACTCTCACGAGCCGCGAGCTTATCGGGCAAAACGGACATTCCCGCATTCGATCACGGCCCACCCCAACGCATTCAGCTTCTCGCGGAAGCGGGACCGTCAGGATTCGGGGATCGGTTGCGGCTGCGTGCCCGGGGGCAGGGAGCCGCAGTTCTGCGGCGCGGGAACGCCGTTGAATCGATCTGCCATCCAGCCCAGGGTCTTCAGGGCCCACACGGCGCCGGTGATGCCGTGGCTGACCGGATACTGCTCGTACTGCACGGTGACGCCACGGTCGCAGTATTCCTGGGCCAATCCCGCGGAATCGGCGGCCACCATGATGCCGTCGCCGGGACCGATGTCCGGTTTCGTCAGCGTGCCTTCCAGCTCACCGAGCGTCCCCTGTGCGATGTAGAGCGGAGCCGTCGGGGTACCGCCGGTGCCCATGATCAGCTTGTTCACGGCGTGGACGAACGCCGGAATCGATTCCGGCCGTGCGTATTCGGGCTTGACCAGCTGCTGCCAGGTGAGCAGTGGCCCGCCGTTGAGGAGTGCCTTGTCGATGCAACCGTCCTGGATGGTGTCGGTGATGCGTTTTCCGTAGTCGCTGAGGTACGGCGTCATGTCGATGCCGTAGGCCCGGGAAGCGCCGACCACGGCCATGGGTATGACCGTCGACCAGAACAGTGAGCCCGAGGCATATTTCAGGTTGTGGATCGGGTCGACCGGCAGCCCACCCGCCGCGGCACCGACAAGATGCGCGTTGACGTCCGGCGCATAGTCGGGAGCCATTTCACTTGCCCATTCGGTGCCGATCCCGCCACCGGAGTAGCCCAGCATCCCGACCGGAACGTCGGAGGGCAGCCCGACCTCGGGTGAGTTCAGTGCGGCACGAATACCGTCGAGCACACCCATTCCGGCCTGCGGGCCGACCCCGAAATCGGGACGCTGACCTTCGAAGTCGGAGGTGAGGACGGTGTACCCCTGAGTGAGCAGGGCGATGACGCCGCCCGATTCGCCGGTGAACCCCGAGCCGAGCGGATCGTCGAGGAAGCCTCCAGCCACGTTGTACGACGGTTCACAGTTGGGACTGAGGCTGTCGTAGGCGGACTGATAGGACACCAGCCGGGTCTGGGCGGTGGGAACGAGCGGCTTCATCACCGAAGTGACCGTGGCCGCGGGGGCACCGAGCGCCGTCGTGGTGCGGTAGAGCAACTGAGTCACCTTGATCGGCAAGGGAATTCCCGCGAGATGAAAGTCGACCACCCGGGTCTTCAGGACCGCCCCCGGCGCGATGTCGGCCAGTGCCGCCGCGTCGTAGCCGTAGAACGGGTCCGCTGCCGGAGACGCGCCCGCCGTCGGGGCCGCCACGATCTGCGTCGCGACGGCGATACCCGCCACGACCGCCATTGTCGTTGCCGCGCAACGACGTCCGATGTCGAACAACTGCATGATGTCCACCCTCACCACTGTGTACGTGCGCGGTCGGGTTCGGTCGGTCCCGGCCGCAAACTTGAATCGAATGCACTATTGCATCGGATTCAGTTCTGTACTCGCACTTTGACCCAGACAGTTGGAGTGACGTGCCTCACCGCAACCCTGTTCGATACGATTCCGAATCAGATCGAGTTTCGACAGTTCGACAGAAGGAACTCCGTGTGAGTACGAGCGCCGCCGATCCGGCCGCAACCCTTGCGCCCGCCCCGCCACCACGGGTGACCAAGCGGCGAGCCGAAACCCGGCAGCGCATGCTCGCGGCGGCGTACGAGGTTTTCGCCGAGGAGGGTTTCGGCCGCACCAAACCGGAGATGATCTGCGAGCGGGCCGGTTACACCCGTGGCGCGTTCTACTCGCAGTTCTCGTCGATGAACGAACTGTTCCTGATCCTGTGGGAGCAGCGCTCGCAGCAGCTCCTGACCGATATCAACGCGGTCCTCGAAGCCGAGCCCGACACCAAGATCCGCGATCTGCGCGCGGCGGTGGACCATGCGCTGCGCGCGGTTCCCTTGGACGAGAAGTGGTTTCGCATCAACTCCGAGTTCAACGCACACGCGCAGCGGGATCCGGAACTGCGGCGGATCGTGGTCGCCCAGGAGCAGGAGAACCTGACCGCCCTCATGCCTGCGATCGAGACCCTGCTGGCCCATGCCGGACGACGTGTCGTCGACCGCGACGAGCTCGGTCAGGCGCTGGCGGCGGTCGAAGACGGCACCGCGATCCAGTGCCTGATGGATCCCGACGAGGAGAAGCTCCGGCAACGCCGCGCCAAACTCTTCGTGCACGTGGTGCTCGCCTACACCGTCGAAATCGAACGACAGCCGAAACCCGCCGACTGAACTCGGGCAGTCGCATCGCAGTTCTCACGAGGTGATGTGGCCCGCGGCTGCGGTATTGGCGACCGCGATGGCGCCCATATCCTCCAGCGCGGGTCGGATGGCCTTGCCGAGATAGCCGGTGATGAAACCCGAGAAGGGCCGCGCCCACGATGAGAAGTCGATGCCGGCTCGGTAGTGGACCCGGCAACTCGTGGCGCTGACGGGTTCGACGGTTACGCGCTCCATGAATTTCGAGAAGACCCCCGGCCGAACGGTATTCGCGGTGAAGGACCACAGGGTCGGCTCTTCCCAGCCGATGAAGGTTTCGGTCAATCCACCTAATCCGTAGAGCCAGACGACTTTACGAGTGGCGCCGACGCCGTGTTCGGGGTCCGAAGTCGGCACGACCTTGGTGACAATCCAGCCGAGCCACTTCTCGCCGCCGCGGTTGTCCTTCAACACCTCGAAGAGGTTCGCGGCCGACGTCGCGACCTCGACCGTGCAGTTGACCTGGTACGGCGCCGACTCGGCGAATTCCAGGGTCACAGGTTCCGTTTTCGCCATGACTTACACCCCTTCGAATGATGGGAGAGCATTTACGACCGCGGTTCAGCGAATATTACGCGCCCGTAGCAATGGCTGACCGATCCCGTGTCCCGCATCACAGGGGGAACGTTCAGCCCTGCTGGAGGACCTCGATGCCGAGGGTCAGGGTGATCTTGTCGCCGATGACGGCGCCGCCGTCGGCGAGGGGCATGTCGATGGTGATGCCGAAGTCGCGGCGGTTGATGACGGTGGTGGCCTCGAAGCCGGCGACCGGGCCCTGGCCCATACCCGGGTTGACGCCCAGGAATTCGACATCCAGGGTGACCGGCTTGGTGACGCCGGCAATGCTGAATTCGCCGTCGACGACGAAATCGTCGCCCTTGACGCGGAATCCGGTGGATTTGAAGGTGGCGAGCGGGAAGTTCTCGGCGCTGAAGAAGTCGGCGGTGCGCAGGTGGGCGTCGCGCTGCGGGTTGTCGGTGGTCACCGAGTCGACGCGGATCTCGGCCTCGGCGGCGGCGGAACCGTCTTCGCCGATGACGAGCTTGCCGGAGAAGTCGGTGAAGCGGCCGCGGACCTTGCTCACCATCATGTGGCGTACGGAGAAACCGAGCGTGGAGTGCGCGGCATCGATCACCCAGGTGCCGGCGGTCAGTGCGGTGGCGGTGGTGCTGGTCATGAGCTGCTCCCTTGATTTTGGTGGACGTGGCAACCATATGAACAGGGCGGTGCGCTCGGCTATTCCCGCCTGACTTCGTTCAGACCAGGAGGCGAGCCAGTTCGGCGGGCCTGGACATCATGGCCATGTGGCCACCGCCCATTTCTATCGGCGCGATGCCCAGTCGGTCGTGCACGAGGGTGCGCATGAAGTCGGCGGGGAAGAAGAGGTCGTCGCGAAGCAGGATGAACCGGGTGGGAACGTCGGGCCAGGAAGTCAATGGCCACGGTAGACCCATCGGGGTAGCGGATTGGCCACGCTCGTATTGCGCTGCCTCGCTGCACTGTTCGGGGGTGAGCTGGTTGTAGAACACGTCGTCGTCGCCGGAGGTTCGGTGTCCGGTGTTGGCCCACCAGTCGCCCGGGGCCTCACCGGCGGCCGGGATCATCGCGGAGACCAACACCATTCGCTCGACCGGCGCCCGATCGCACACCAGCGGTGCGGTGAATCCGCCGAACGAGTGCGCCACCAGGACTACATCTCGACGCGCGCCAATGGCCGCTACCACCACGTCGGCATATTCGCTTAGTCCTGCGGTGTCGTCCTCGCTCGGCAACTGCACCGGCACGGCCTCGTGGCCGAGGCCGCGCAGTTCGTCCGCCACCTGCCGCCAGTAGCCAGCATCGCAGCCGGCTCCCGGGATCAGCATGAAGGTGCTCATACCCTTTGATACCAAGGCCCACCGACAACATCCCCGCCCCGCAGTGCATTTCGGGCGATAGTGGTCGCATGGGCAAAAGTGCAACGGTTGCGGACGCTTTCACACCACTGCTGCGTCTCGCGTTCGGAGCGCAACCGCCAATACGATTCGAGTTCTGGGATGGCAGCGCGGTACAGCCGGACGGCGATCCGCCCGGCACCATGCGAATCCGGTCCAAGGATGCGTTGAGCCATATGGTCTGGGCCCCAGGGGAACTCGGGCTGGGGCGCGCCTTCGTCTCGGGTGCCGTGGATCTCGACGGCGATATCTTCGGGATCCTGCGCGCTCTGCAAGACGCGGTGCCCGGCAACGCCCGCCTCGGTGTCGCCGGGGCTTGGCAGGCGGCCGGTGCGGCGCGGCAGTTGGGTGCGCTCACCCATCGCCCGAAGCCGCCGCCGGAGGAAGCGCCGCCCGCGCGTGGGCGGCTGCACACCCGGAACCGCGATGCCGCGGCGATCAGTCATCACTACGACGTCGGCAACGACTTCTACCGCCTCGTGCTCGGGCCGAGCATGACCTACTCGTGCGCGCGGTTCGCCGCCTCGGACGACGACGGCCGAGCCGCCGCGGGCCCCACCGTCTCTCTCGAGGACGCCCAGCACGCCAAACATGATCTGATCTGCCGCAAGCTCGGGCTCGGCGACCGCCCCGGCATGCGGCTGCTGGATGTCGGATGCGGCTGGGGGTCGATGGCCATGCATGCGGCCTCGGTGTACGGCGCGCAGGTCGTGGGCGTCACGATCAGCAATGCCCAGGCCGAACTGGCCCGCAAGCGCGTCGTCGAGGCCGGACTCGCCGACAATGTCGAGATCCGCCAGACCGACTACCGCGACCTGCGCGGCGAACAGTTCGACGCCATCTCCTCGATCGGCATGTTCGAACATGTCGGAGCCAACCGCGCCGCAGAGTATTTCGACACGCTGCGCGCCCTGCTCCGCCCCGAAGGCCGCCTGCTCAACCACGCCATCTCCTCGATCGGTGGTTCGACGATCCGGCCGCGATCCTTCATCGGCCGCTACGTCTTTCCCGACGGCGAACTCCTCGACGTCGGCGAGGTCGTATTGGCAATGGAGCGAGCCGGATTCGAGGTCCGCGACGTCGAATCCCTGCGCGAGCATTACGCGCTCACCCTGCGCGAGTGGGTCGCCAACCTGGAATCCGGCTGGGCGCAGGCGGTTTCACTGGCAGGCGAAGGCCGAGCCCGAGTCTGGCGCATCTACATGGCCGCCTCCGCCCTGGGATTCGAGGACGGCGGCCTCGGCCTGCACCAGGTCCTCGGCGTCGTCCCCGATTCCCGAGGCCACTCGGGTCTCCCCGCCACGCGCCGCGACTGGCGCTAGGCGGGCCCGGAATGGCGGCTGACCCGACACATCGGCGCGGTCAGGCGTCGATGGCCTGATAGATCGTGCGGAGATACGCCTCGCTGCGGGGCGACCCGATGAGGCCGGGGCCCATCTTGTTCATCGCATAGGTGATGGTCATCCGGCGGTCTACGTCCATCACGACCATCGAGCCACCCCAGCCGCCCCAGAAGCAGATCCGACCGTCGGGGATGTACGGGACGGTGCGCGGTTCGGGTAGCCCGTATCCGATGCCGAAGCGCAGCGGGACGCCCAGCACCAGGTCGGGTCCATTGCTTTGTTCTTCGAAGATCAGCTCGATGGTGGCGGGGGTCAACAGCGTTGTGCCGTCCACGGTTCCGCCGCGGGGGATGACGGACATGATGCGGGCGAGGGAGCGGGCGTTGGCGTGGCCGTTGTAGGCGCCCAGGTCGGCGCGCCGCCACGGCGCGGTGTTCGCGGCGTCGGCGTCGAGCGGGGGTGTGCCGAGGGTTCTGCGCAGCAGGTTGTCCTCGGGGAACGCGGTGAGGTCGAACGGAAGTGGCGGCGGGGCAACGACATCGGAGATACGGGGCCAATCGGATTCGCGGGCGCCGATCTGGAAGTCGGCATCCAGAGGTCCGGCGATCTCCTCGGCGACGAACTGCGCGAGCGTCTTGGCTGTCACGCGACGGACGACTTCGCCGAGCAACTGGCCGAAGTTCTGGGCATGGTATCCGGACGCGGTTCCCGGTTCCCACCACGGCGCCTGGGCCGCCAGGTGTGCGCTGGCCAGGTCCCAGTCATAGAGATCATCGAGACCGAAAGGTGGTTCCCAGCCGGAGATTCCGGAGGTGTGCGAGAGCAAGTGACGCAGCTCGATGTGTTCCTTGCCGTTGGCGGCGAACTCCGGCCAATACTTCGCGACCGGTGCGCGGACGTCGAGCACTCCGCGGTCCACCAGCATCAGCACCGCCAAGCTGGTGACCGTCTTGGTGCTGGACCACACGTTGGTGATGGTGTCGCGCTCCCACGGCCGGGTCCGTCCGCTGTCGCTGTAACCGCCCCACAGGTCGGCCACGATCTCGCCGTCGATGTCGATGACCATCGAGGCGCCCAGCTCCTCACCCGAGGCCAGGTGCTGCTCGAAAACGGTTCGTAGCGCGTCGAATCGAGGGCCGCATTGCCCGCACACAGTCACGAGGTAATCCCTTTCGGTATATAGGCCGGATCGCCCAGTAGCGCCGCCACCGCGATCGCGGCCTTGGTGGCGTCCGGGTCGTCCCCGGTGATCAGATCCGCATAGATGAACGATTCGGCGATCCGCGCGATCAGGTAGGCCAGGTCGTGCGCGGACATCGGATGGATGAGGTGCCCGCGGTCGAGTTCCTGCTGCACCAAACGCTCTATGGCGCTGACGATCTCATGCTGAACCGGACTGTCCTTGGTGGTGAGCAGCCGCAGCGCGCGTTCGGGTTCGCGGCGCAGGTAGATCCGGAAGAACGGCGCATCGATCAGCGCCTGCGCGAAAGCGCCTGTCACATCCGCGATCCGGGCGGCGCCGGTACGCGTGGTCGCCGCGACGGCGGCGCGCTGCGTCGGTTCGGCGAGTGACCACAGGATGGTCGCGAGCAATTGGTCCCGATTGCCGACCCAGCGGAACAACGTCGACCGGTCGACCCCCAACTCGACCGCGAGCTTCTGCATGTCGAGCCGGTCACCGGCCAAGAATTTGCGCCGCGCGAGGTCGACCGCCTGATTACCGAGAACCGCGCTGTGACCGAGACCACTCATGCATGCAACATACTCAGATTCGATGCAACGAATCAAGACTTTGTTGCACGATCAGGGAATCGGCGGGTTCTGCCAATCGCGCCCGACCTTCCGGATCATGGACGGCCACACGATAAGTCGGCGAAATGGGGCGATCGCGGCCATGTAGGCCGACCCGAGTATTCCGTTCGGCTGCACCAACATGGCCATCTGGCCGCGGTAGACACCGGGGACCTCAGTCGGCACCCAGCTGACGTGCAGCACCGCGTGCACCGTCCGATTAGCGCTCTCCGATACCCACTCGTCGTGCGTCCGGTACACCGAGGTGAACGGAATCATGCGGAGGTCGGGACCCGGCGGAGCATCACGCAGATCGGCGGGCAGCCGGTCGCGCAACGTCGGCGCCCCAGCGCCGACCGCGAAGTCGGGACGGTCCCAGCCGAACAATTCTCCGAGTTTCCAGCGGACCTCGAACAGGGCACGGACCACCCGGGAACCATGTTCCCCAACCCCTTCGGAGAGCTGCCGCACCAGGCGGGGGAAGTCGTCGGGACCTCCTGGCGTCGGCAGCGCCCACACGTCCTCGAGGCGGAAGTCGCTCGCGATCTCATGAATTCGCCACGGCCGGGCCGTGTGCGCGGTTTCCGGCAGCCTCAACACGGTTCGAGCCATGCGTCGAGTCTCGCAGTTCGCAGAACCTCGAGCCATCACGACCGATCGGCGGGTCGTTTCGGCCACCCGGAACCGCATCCGGATCCCGGTAGGCTGAGCGGTGATGAAATCCAGGTTCGCGGCCGATGAGGCGGAACGGCGCGTTAGGGCCGTCCGGGACGATCCCGCCGGGCGGGTCGCACTCGCGGCCGAGGCCTATCCGGCAGCGCTGGTGGGTTACGGGCGCGCCGAATTGGCGTTCCTGCGTTGGGAATTGGCCCGTGGCGTGCTGCATCCCGAGTTGGGGAGCCCCTGGTGGCGGGCGGTCAACGACCGGTTGTTGCGCGACAAGATGGAGGGCCGGATCCTCGCCGCCGAGGGTGGGACGGCGTCGACGCCGGGGGCGCGAGGGTGGCAGGAGTTTCTGGCCGCGCCATCGCCCTCGAGTTGGTATCGGGCTCACAATCGCAGTGTTGTGTCGGGGTATCTCGACCATGTAGAGCTAGCCGTGAACGAGTGTGCGGCAGAACGATTCATGATCAATGTGACGCTGGCGCGCATGCTGTTCACGCATGCACTGATCGAGCGGCCGGGGCTGCTGCTCGGGCGGTTCGCCCGGCTGGGGCCCCGGGCCGGCGATCCGCGCACTCGATCCGTGGGGTTGTTCCTGAACCTGCGCAATGTGTTTCCCGAGGTCTACCCATTGGGCGATATCTCCGTGGAGCAGGTGATCACTCTGGAGGGCCGCGTCGCCCGGATGATCGACTACGGCCTGATCGTGCCGAAACTCGACGCCACTTACGATTTCGCCGCCGAAACCCTGCAAGAACCCCGGCTCCCCGCGCTCATCGCCGACGGCGTCCTCCGCTACGCCGGGCCGACGGTCCCGGCCACGGCTTTCCGCGCCGACGCCATAACCCGGCTCGTAGCCTCCGCCACCCGGCGGCACTAGCGGTTAGCTACAGAGAATGTAGTATTCGCGGATAGACCGGCTTCGATGTCGAGGAAGGGAGCAGCGTGACGAGCGCACCGGAACGACGGAACAAGGTGTACGCCCCGCGCATGTCCCCCGAGGAGCGTCGCGAGCAACTGCTGGACGCCGTCCTGAAAATCATTGTGGAGCAGGGTATTCACAAGGTGTCGATGGACACCGTGGCCCGCGAGGTGGGCGTCACCCGCCCGGTCGTCTACAGCGTCTTCTCCGACACCGACGACATCCTGAACGCATCGCTCGATCGCGAACAGGCGGCCGCCGTCGCCCAGGTGCTCCCCCTGCTGACGACGCTGCAGGCGTCCCACGATCCGGCGACCGCGCTACTGGAATACCTTGACGGCTTCCTCACCGCCGTCCTCGCCGCCCCCGACCGCTGGCGTGCCGCCTTCAGCCTGGTCGACAGCACCACCCCGAAATTCCGCCGTCGCGTCGAAGCCCAACGCAAAGCCGTCATCGGCTTCTTCGAGGACTATCTGCGCGGGGCCCCCATCCCGCCCGGCACCGATATCGAGATGACCGCCCGCGTCATCTTCACGCTCGCCTGGGAGGCCGGCCGCATGATCCTCTCCGAGCCCGAGATCTTCTCCCGCCGCCGCCTGCTCGCGTTCGCCCGCACCATCATCACCGAGCATTTCACCCCCACCGAATAGCGCGGGAGCGACCGGGCGGGGTGGCAGGTCCGTGATCGGCTCGTCGCCGTCGGCGACGGCAAAGGTGTTGCCGCCCAGTCGTTTCGCGCGATACATGGCGGAGTCGGCCCGGTGCAGCAGTCGCCGGAAGGCGGCCTCGTTCCATTCGGCGTCCGGTTGCGACGCATCGAGGATCGCGACGCCGACGCTGGCGGTGATCGTGACGGGCAGGCCGGGTGTGGTTTCGATGGCGGCCCGCAGTCGCTCCCCCACGGCCGCAGGATCCTCGCGCAGACAGCCGACGACGACGAACTCCTCACCGCCGGTGCGGGCTACGAGAGCGTCTGCTTCGACACTCGCGCGCAATCGCTGTGCGGTGTGCACCAGCACCTCATCGCCGAACGGATGCCCGAAGGTGTCGTTGATGGTCTTGAACCGGTCCAGATCGACCGAGGCGACGTACCCGGACAAGCGGCCGCAGCGGCCGATGTGCGCGGCCAGCGAGGAGTCGAGGCCGCGGCGATTGAGCAGCGTGGTCAGCGGATCCGACAGCGCGTCCACCCGCACGATCCAGTGGCACACTTGCACGAACGGCAGGATGACACCGACCACCACGACCATCACCAGAATGATGTCGAGACCGAGGGCCAGATCCTGATATCGGCCTTGCGACCCGCCACGCCCGGTACTGGGCAGGCGACCGGCGGCGATCAGCGCACCGAGGGTCACCGCCGCGAGCATCGACCACGCGACATGCACTGCCAGCACCCGCGGCCCGTGGAACACGGTCACATAGCCGCCCATCGCCATCAGCAGCACGATCCCCAGCACCGCGATGACGCGATCGTGGGCCAGCAGATTGTTGGCGGCGGTGTCCAGGTCGAACAGCGCGATCCAGATCAGCGATTCGATCTCCCGCGGCCACGGCAGCAACCACCACCGCAGCGTCCACACCGCGGCCACCGCGGCCTCCACCGCGCCCTGCCAGCCCAACGGTCCCGAGAGATCGCCCTGCGCGACCGCGGCCAGCACCGCGATCAAGAGCATGACGATCCCCCCGGCCCCGAGCATGATCTTGAATCCGCGTAGCGCGGAGTGCGATTGGAGGGTTTCGACCAGCCAGCGATAATCGACCCGGTCGCGCCACCAGGTCCGATACAGCGATCGAGCGTCGGTCATAAACCGCCTCGGGGCGTCAGGTCATCCTGTGTTCCGGCCAGCGTATTCGTACCTCTTTCCGCAGGCTATGAGCATTTCACGGGTTTCGCAACGTGAGCTCACGGACCAGCCACTCCGCGGATGATTCCGATCACCCGGCCGACGTCAGCGCGTGAGTGATCTCGCCGTCGCCCGGGACGGCACGTCGACGGCGGCGTCGACTTCGACGGCAGGGCGGTAGCTGTAGTCCTCGCGGTCGAAGCGGACCGCTTTGCGGTAGGTCTTGAGCAGCGACCAGGGGCGAATGTACGGGGATTTGCCCTGCGAATTGATGAAGTAACTGTTGGAGCCTTCGCAGCGGGTTTCCAAGTAGTAGGCCAGGTTTCGGCCACTGCGGAGGATGTCCCGATGGAAGCGGTCCTGGGCTTCGGGTCGGACCTCCACCACGACGGCACCGCGCCGGCGGGTTTCGTCGATGACGGCGGCGATATGGCGCATGGCGTTTTCCACGAAGTAGTGGAATGCGGTGCCGGTCCAGGAATACGGGCCGATCATGATGAAGCGGTTCGGGATTCCCGAGACCGAGGTGCTGTAGTAGGCCTTGAGCTCCTCGGTGTTGTAGAAGACGCCGAGGTCGAATCCGGCACGGCCGATGACGGTTCCGGGTTTGTAGCTCTCGGGGTCGGAGAACACTTCGTAACCGGTGGCCAGCACCAGCGCGTCGATGTCGCGCTCGACGCCGTCCGCGCCGCGGATCCCGTTCGCGGTGATCTCGGCGATGCCGGTGGTGATGAGCTCGACATTGTCGCGGTTGAGGGTCGGCAGGTAGTCACCGCCCGCACCGCCGCGAATGCATACGATGCCGAAGTCCGGCCGCAATTGCTTGCGAATCTCCTTGTCCTTCACCTTGATCCGCACCCAGCCCGCGTAGGCGTTGCGACCGGCGAGGTCGACCAGGCGCGCCCCGGCCCGCCACAGCGGCGCAGGCGTGTAAATGGCCACCCGCAGCGCCGTGTCGACCACCGTCTGCGCGACGCCGTTCGCCACCGCGGAGCCTCCGGGCAGGGCCAGCAGTCGCTGCATCCAGGGGCGCAGCACGAAGTCCGGTTTCGGCAGGTAGACCTGCGGGGTCCGCTGATAGATGTCGAGCCGTTCGACCTGCGCGGCGAGCTTGGGGGCGATCTGCATGGTGCTGGCACCGACGCCGATGACGGCCACCCGCTTGCCGATGAAGTCGTAGTCGTGGTTCCAGTCCGCCGGGTGCATGGAAACGCCTGTGTAGGAGGCTAATCCGGGGATGTCCGGGGTAGTTTTCGCGTTGATGTACGCGCCGACGGCACTGATGACGAACCGGGCGGTCAAGACTTCCCCGGACGCCAGATGCAGCCGCCACAGCGCCTGGTCGTCGTCCCACTCTTCGCGAACAACGCTGGTGTGGAAGCGCATTCGGCGCGGCAGGTCATGGTCGGCGGCGACCTGCTCCAGGTATTCCAGGATCTGATCGCGTTTGGCGAAGAGCCGGTCCCAGTCGGGTTTGCGGGCGAAGGAGAACTGATAGGTGGTGCTGGGGATGTCGCATCCCGCGTCGGGATAGCTGTGGCTGTACCAGGTGCCACCCAGCCCGCCGACCCGGTCGACGATCAGGAAATTCTGGATCCCGATCTCCTGGAGTTTCACTCCGGCGCAGATGCCGCCGATACCCGCGCCGATCACGATGACCTCGTAGTGCGGTGTCACTTGGCATCCTCCTCGGTCCGCCGCTTGCCCCGTGCGGCCGAGCCGTTTCCGTTCGTGGTGATCGACGGCGCTACGACGGTGCGGGCGACCTCGGCGACCCGCAACCGGAACAGCGGACCGATGCCGCCGATCCGATACGCCGTGCGCCACAGCGGCGGGAACCAGGTGGAGAAGCGCAGCGGCAGTCGCGGGGTGACCGCGACGGTCCAGACGAGCTTGGTCCGGTCGGCGCCGAGGTCGGCGAAGGTCATGTCCTCGGCGTACTGGCGCACCAGCAGGTATTGCATCCAGTTCCCGCTCACCACACCGAAGGTGATGCGCCGATCCGGTTCGTAGCGCCAGAATTTCTCACGCTCCACCCACAGGAATCGCAGTGGCTCGAACACCGATCCCATGTCCCGCACCACGCCGACGCCGCGCGCCGCGGAGTCGTAGCGCACGCCCAGGCGGGGGAACGGCAGCCAACTCCAGGCGCGGTCGTCGTCGATGGCGGTCCAGACGGCTCGGACCGGTGCGTCGAAGGTGCTCTCGATGGTGAAAACCAAGGCGGCGCTGTCGAAGACGGAGTCGTCGACCGGTTGCCGTGCGGCGTGTTGGGTGTGCAGGAACGAAGTAATGCTCATGATCGTCTCCGGATCAGGCTATTGGTAAATACGGTGGCTGATCAGCACTTAATTAACGGACAAGTACGTCATCAAAATAAGCCGTCTCAGACAGAAGCGCAAGAGTTGATCCGGGCAGCGCGCGGTCGACATCCCGCCCGGGGCAGCCACATACGATGTGCTGGATGACCGAACCAGCCAAGCGCGGCCGCGGACCCGGCCGGCCACGCGACGAACGCAACAGCGAGCGCCGCCGACGCGAACTCGTCGAGGCCGCCTACCGCGTGTTCACCACCAAGGGGTACGCCGCGGCCTCGGCCGCGGACATCGCCGCCGAGGTCGGCGTCGGTTACGGCACCTTCTACCGCTACTTCGACAGCAAGCGCGCGATTCTCGACGATGTCGTCGACTTCGGCCTCGATCGGCTGCTCACCGAGATCGCGGGTGACGTGTTCGAGCCCGCCGTCCTGGATCACGAGATCACCGTCGACGAGTTGATCCGGACCTGGTCCGGGGCCGTCGAGCGGATGTGTCACATCACCGAATCCGATCCGGCGCTGATGCGGGCGCTGCTGTTCGAGCTACCCGGCATCGACGATGAGCTCAACACCAGAATCCTCGGACTGAGCGGCATTCTCGCCGCGACCGTCGACCGATTCCTTTCCCGCGCAGTCGATTCCGGCGCGATCCGCGATGATGTGAACACCGAGGATGTCGGCTGGATGCTGCTGGCACTGACCATTCCACCGGTCATGCGCGCCTTGCAGGGCCGCGGCGAGGTGGACCGGCGCCGCTATATCGACACCGCGATGGCCGTGCTCACCCCCGGTCTCCAGGCCCGAGTCGCGGATACCGATTAGTCGACGGCCATGTCTGCTAATCTCGGCCGGTCGCCGAAAAGAGGTCGTCCATGACGAAGGACATCCCGCTCTCGCGGGCGCGACGCGGCGCTGAGCTGGGCAAACTCATTGCCGGGCAAGCGGTTCGAGGTGCGAGTGTCACGCTGTTGACGGTCGCCGATACCGAGGCCGAACGCGTCGCCCGTACCGAACGCGCACTCGCCGACGCGGCCGAGGACATCGTCACCGTGCTGGGCAGCATGAAGGGGCTGGCCATGAAGGCCGGGCAGCTGCTGTCGCAGTTCGATCTGCTCGCGGCCTTCGGCGCGGACACCCTGCCGCCGCGGCAACGGGAACGCTTCCAGCACAAGCTCGCCGCGCTGTGCGACCAGAGCCCGCACGTCCCGTTCGACCGGATGCGCTCGGTCATCGAGAGCGATTACGGGCGCGAGATCGGCGCGGTATTCAGCGAATTCGACGAACAGCCGATCGGCGCGGCCTCGATCGGCCAGGTGTACCGCGCCCGGCTCGCCGATGGGCGCGCGGTCGCGGTCAAGGTCCAGTACCCCGGCATCGATATCGCCATCCGGGCCGATCTGAAGAATCTCGCCCTGCTGACCCGCCTGGTGCGCGGCATCGCGCCCGCCCTCGCCGACCACGCGATGCTGCGGGAGATCACCACCCATTTCGCCGACGAGATCGACTACCGCGCCGAAGCCGATCACCACCGGACCATCGCCGAGCTGTACCGCGATCACCCGTTCATTCGCATCCCCGCCATCGAAACCGAATTGTGTACGGCCCGAGTACTTGTCACCGAGTTGGTCGAGGGTCTCCGCTTCGACGAGATCGTCGCCCTGCCCGCCACCGAACGCGACCGCGTGGGTGAAATCCTGCTGCGCTTCTACGTGGGATCGATGCTTCGGGAGCATCGCTTCACCGGCGATCCACACCCCGGCAATATCCTGCTCGCACCCGACGGCAAGGTCGCCTTCCTCGACTTCGGCCTGTTCAAACACATGGACGAGATCGCGGTCGACTTCGAACTCGCTTGTGCCCGAGCCGCCGCCGAGTACCGCGGCACCGAACTCCGCGTCCTGCTGGCGGATTACGGTGTGCTGGAACCGGATTCCCCCGCCACCCCCGACGAATGCCTGCGCCTGCTGCACGAGGTCTCCGGCTGGCTCCTCACCGACGCCGAGATCCGCATCCCCGAGGACGCCGCCGCGAACTCCCTCCTGGCCTTCGTCGATCCCCGTCGCGGCTACTTCGAGAACTGGCGTCGCGAATATGCCCCCGCCGAACACGCTTTCGCCCGCCGCGTCGAATACGGCACCCTAGCCCTCCTCGGCAAACTCCACGCCGCCGCCAACTGGCACCGCATCGCCCGCGAATGGTTCTACACCGAGCCACCCCGCACCGAACTCGGTGTACTGGAAGCTGATTGGCTCGCATCCCGCGCGACCGAGTGACGCGACTGCCCGATTCGGCCGAAGTCCGGGTAGGCGGTGGTGCGGCCGAACAGATCCACCCACGACCGGTCGCCTGGGTCCGGCAGCACGCGTACCGCGAACAGGTAGGCCCGTAGGGCTCTCAGTGCGATCGCCCGCCGCCGACGGGTCGGCCGTGACAGCCGATGCGCGGCGAGCAGGTCGTCGTCGCAAATCGACAGCAGGAGTACTGATCCCGCGGAGCGTAAGGGCCGGGGAAAGCGCGCGGCGAAGTCGGCGATCATTGCGTCGGCGACGGCGCGGCCTCCGGTGGTGAATGTCGCGTTATCCCTTTCGTATTGCCGCGTCCAGTTCATGAAATCGGCGCTGGAAGGCGGGATTTCGGTGATCCCCATGCGTTCACCGACACCTCGCCAGAAGAAATACAGCGCGTCGAGTTCACGCCCCGACATGATTTCGACGCCGAGCACCTCCGCGATCCGCCGCGCCTCGAGACTGAGTGACGCCAGGGTGTAGAGGTTCTGATCGTTGGAGATGCGGTAGCGGGCGTGGATCTCGTTGAGCCGGTCGATGACCTCTCCCCCGCGCGCAGAGGTGTATCCGCAGCGCAGGATCTCGCCGAAGAAGACGAGTGTGTCGTCATTGCGTTGCCGCGTCATCCGCATGATGTCGCCCGTCCCGCTGCGATGCACCGTGCGCGCGATGGACGGGATCGACATCTGCCGCAGGAATGCCAGCGTGTAGGCCGCCGCGGCGAAAAGCGAGTTGCCGTAGCGAACTTCGAGCAGCAGATGGGCCATGCGTTCGTGGTCCCGTTCGGGATCGAGACGGTCCAGCTCCGCACGTACGCACCGCAGACGCGATGCCGTTGCCACGGTTACCGCCCTACCGAGTCGCTCGCGGCGGCAGCGTCGGTGAAACGCTGGGCGAGATAGTCGAAGGCGGGGTATTGCGCAGCGAGGTATCCGGTGAAGTGGTCGCCGGGGGCACGGGTGCGCTGCACGGAAACTCCTGCGGCACTGTAGTTGTCGAGCAGTGAATCGGTCTGGCCGAGCGGAACGACCTCGTCCCCGAGCGAGTGGAATTCGGCGATCGGCAGCCGGGGCGTCGCTTGTCCGAGACTGTTGGCCCGCAGGAGCGCGGCCAGACTCGGGTCCCGCAGCGGATCGGGAACGGTGACGAAATCGGCGACGTCCCGGAAGGCGTACTCGGCCAGCAGATCCGCGACGCAATCGGTGGCACTGTCCGCGACCGCGGCGCGGCCGGAGTCGTTGAGCAGCGCCGGTATTCCGGCGTCGGGGTTGGCGCGCGCCAGTCCGATGATCGCGCCGATCGCGAATCCCACGAAGGGCCCCCGGTTGACGGCATTCAGCAACACCGGCAGGTCGGCGGGCAGCCCGCCGACGGCCGCGGCGGTCAGGTGCAGCTCAGGAGCGTAGCCGGGCTGTTGTTCGGCCGCGGCCATGGAGGCGTAGCCGCCGCCGGAATAGCCGGTGAGCCCGATCGGCGCCGCACGATCGAGCCCCGCCGGAGCGAAATCGAGTGCGGCGCGGATACCGTCGATGACCGCGTGCGCGGTGTCGGGGTAGCTGACGAACCGGGATTCGGGGCCCTCGTAGTCCGAGACCACCACGGCCCATCCATTGGCGAGGGCGGCGGCGATCGCGACCGCTTCGGCCTGTCCGCTGCCCAGACCCGCACCGAATCCGGCGCGCAGCACCTGCGATGGCGCGCAGCGGGTACCGACGGCGTCCTCGGCGATCTGATAGGACAGCAACGGCCGGGGTCCCGGTCCGGACCAAGGGGTGTGTGGAACCAGGAGGGTCGCGACGGTCGCGGTCTGCACGTACGCGGCCCCCGCCGTCTTGTACCGAATCTGCCACGCGGCAGCGGACATCGGCAGCAGGAGGGCGGGCGCGTCGATCGGTCGCGCGGCCAATACCGCGCCGTCGGGATGGTCACCGATATCGGCGGGCACGGCGTAGAACGGATCCTGATCGGGCTTCGTGGGCGCGCCGGGCAGTGTCGGCAGCAGCGGTGCGGCGGTGGCACAGACCGGCTGGACGGCGGTCAGCGCGGCGGTGGCCAGTACGGCGGCGGTGACGAGATGTAGTCGCTTCATCGAGACTCCTGGTGGATCACTATCGGTGCACGCGGTCGTCGTGCTGGTAATGCGGGTCGGGGTTGTCGATCAGGAGGCCGGCCTCGGCCTCGCAGATCGCGCCCACCGCGTCGAGGAGCACGTGTGCGCAGCCGACGGCCAGGACATCGGAGTCATCGTTGGGTTCGATCTCCCACTGCATGACGAGATCACTGGGATCGCCGTCGATGCGCAGCGTGTAGGCGGCGGGCGCGCCAGGTCCCGCGGCGGGGTATCGAATCGCCTCCAGGGTGAGGAAGTGATGGTCGTCCAGGTAGGCGCGTTCGGTCAGGGTGACCCGGTCGGAGAGTTGTTCGAAGTCACTGACGATGCGAACGGCGGCGGCCTCGGCGGCATACAGCTCACGGGCAACCGATTCGATTGCCGGACGGTAGGTTTCGGTCCGGGGAGGGGGTTCGACCGGATCGGCCGACCGGGATTCCACGAATCGGATGTGCCGGATCGAGCTCATCCCCTGGGTCGCGGTCAGCACGAATCGCTGGATGAGGAACTGCGCGAACCCGGTGCGGTACAGCGTCGAACCCCCGCGACGGCAGCTGTCGAGCAGCGTGTCCTGGTCGGTGCGCAGGTCGGCGGTCGTCGCGACATTGCGCCCGGCGGCCAGCAGTTCGAGGATTGTGCTCTCGGCCTGCGTATCCCGAGGATCGGGTGCGACGAGAACGCAGTCCGCATCGTCGGTGACGAGTTCGAGGTCGGCACGCTCGAGGATCTGCACACCGATCGCATCGGCGAGAATTCCACTGCCGTGCAAGGCGACTCGGTAGGTCATGAGATGCTCCGATACTTCGGACTCGGGTCGTCGATCAGGACACCGGGCGCGGCGGTGCAGGCCGGACCCACCGCGGCCAGAAGGGCATTCACCGACATGACGGTGATCGGGTTCAGTGCCCCCCGCAGCGTGGACGTCGCGATCTGACCGCGAATCGTGGCCGGTTCCCCGGTGATCTCGAAGGTGTAGCCGCCGTGGTCGGGGAAGTTGCCGAAGGGCAGATCGTCGCCGTAGTACGCGTTTTCGGGCGTGAGGTACCAGCTCTCCTCATTGGTGAAGAAGTGGTGGTCGCCGAGATAGCCGCGATGGGTCATGTGCATGACCGCGACCGATCCGGCCTTGATCACCGTCGAGCCGACCTGGATATCGGAGCGCGCGGGGATACCGCGCAGGGACCGCGTGACCCGAACATCCTCGGGCATAGCGCCGTAGAGCGCGTGCGCCACATTGCCGGTGAGATCGCCGTAGTAGAAGTCTCCGGCTTTGGCCAGCACCCACTCGTCGTCGATCTCGGCCGGGTCGTGCCCGAATCCGAAGTAGTCCAAGCCACCCCACATCCCCTCGGGCGCGAGTGAGAAATCCAGTGCTTCCACGAACCGGATGTGCGACACCTCGGTCAGCGGCTGACACAGTCGCATGAGCTGGCGTTCGACCATGAAGGTCGGGTGCACGCCGGTGCCGTGCAGCGCACTGTTGCCGGTTTCGCAGGCCCGGACGATCCGTTCCGCGCCGGCGCGCGCCGGGAACCGCTGTGCGGCAAGGCCTGTCAGAAAGGGGTCGGTGAGGAAGTCCAGTCGCCGCAGCCCGGTCAGAGCCCGCGCGACTCGCAGGGCGGTCCGTTCCGAATTCGACCGCGCCACACCGCGAGTGCGGGCCATCGCCCGCAGTCGCGCACTGGGCGAGTGCGCGCTGTTGTACCAGTTCGGCATGGCCACGTTGTGGTAGGCGGCCGTGGTCACCACGCTCTTGCCGGACTCCAGCAGGGCGATGACGTCGTCATCGAGACCCTCGAAGATCGCCGTCGGCAGCGGGGCCATGATCACGCAATCGGCGTCCAGCGCCAGGATCTCCGCCTTCGACCGGGTGGCCCGCACCCCGATCGGCCCGATGCCGACCAACTCCCCCGCATCACGCCCGTCCTTGTGTGGACTGAACACCTTGACGCCGACGATCTCAAAGTCGTCGCTCGCGTGCGCGGCCCGCAGTACCGCTCCGCCCACCTCGCCGGGTCCCCAGATGATCAGCCGATAGGGCCTGCTCATCAGGCCTCCGTTCCTCATAACTTATACGGTGAAAGTTAAATTACGTGACGTAAGTTACACTCGTCAAGTGGTTCAGGAGCGAATGCCCGCGACACAGCGGCGCGATCAGATACTCGACGTGTGCCGCCGCTTGGCCGACGAACAGGGCTTCGGCGCGGTGACGATCAACGCCGTCGCGGCCGAAAGCGGCGTCACCCGCACGGTCATCTACCACCAGTTCGGCGGTCTGCTCGGCATGCAGATCGCCCTGCTGGATCGTGAATTCGAGAGCGCGGCAGCGGGATTCACCACCGCCGTCACCCCGATCGACGAGGAACTGTCCATCCGCTCGATCGTCGAACGGGTCCTGGCCGTCGTGGATGAGGACCCGGCCACCTGGCGGCTGTTCATGATCCCACCCGAGGGCGCACCGCCCGAACTCTACGAACGCCTGAGCTGGGCCCGCACCACGGTCCTGGACTACCTGGTCAACCTCGTCCGAACCGGCACCGCCCCAGCCGATCTCACCGACACCGACCTCACCGCCCGCACCCTGCACGCCGCCTACGACGAACTCGTCCGCCTACACCTGCGCGACCCCGAAACCTACACCGTGGCCCGCATCGCCACCCACGCCGAACGCATCACCGAAGCCATCCTCGGCGTCGAATCCGGCCACCGAATCCCGCCCGGCCCGATGCCCGCACCCCACGTCGAAAGTACTTAAGTACGACAGATTCCCGGGCCGCCGGATCTCCATAACGTTGTCATCAGCACAAACGACCACGGAAGATCCGGAGAATCCGATGCCCTACTTCGATTCACACGACGGCACCCGGCTGCACTACCAGGACTGGGGTACCGGGCAGCCGGTGCTGTTCCTCGCCGGCGGCTGGTTGAGCAGCACCTCCTGGGAGTTGCAGATGCTGCCGCTGTCCCGGCAGGGACTGCGCACACTGTCCTACGACCGGCGTGGCCACGGCAAGTCCGACTGGGTCGGGCACGGGTACGACTACGACACCCTGTCCGAGGATCTGGCGGCCTTCCTGGAGCACCTCGACCTGCGCGATGTCGTGGTGGTCGCGCACTCCATGTCCGGTGGCGAACTCATCCGGTACCTGACGCGGCACGGTAGCGAGCGGATCAACCGGATCATGCTGGTCTCCTGCACCCTGCCGTTCCCGGCGCAGACCGCCGACAACCCGGACGGCGTCCCGAAGGCCATCGCCGACGCGGTGAACGCCGCCCGCGCCGCGGACCGCCCGCTGTGGATGGAGCAGAACGCGCAGGCGTTCTTCGCCACCCACCTGGGCAACCAGGTGTCCTCCGCACGCATCGAATGGATGATCCAGAAGTGCATGGACTGCTCACTGCTGGCGGCCGACGAGATCATGGAGACCATCTTCACCACGGACTTCCGCGCCGAACTCCGCGAAATCACGGTGCCCACCATGATCATTCACGGTGACGCCGACGCCTCCGCGAACATCGACATCTGCGGCCGCAAGACCAAGGACCTGATCCCCGTGAACACCTACAAGGAATACCCGGGCACCGGCCACGGCATCATGATCACCCACGCCGCCCAGCTCAACGCCGACATCCTCGACTTCATCAAGTCCTGACCTACCGGTCCCACGGCGGTCAGGTTCCACTGACGAAGACGCCGCCCATGGCTCCTCGACACCCGGTCGCCGCAGCCAGTGAGCTGGGTATCACGTCCTGGTTCGCACGTGCTCGATCGACATCGGCTCGAGATACCTCCAATAGGGGTGCGACGCCGAAGTAGATATCCAGTGGCGTGGCATTGGCATCAGGCACGCACACCGCGAGAACGACGAGTTGCTCGTCGGAGATGCCGGTGACAGTGGCACCATCCCGGACCGGAACAATCTTGGGCTTGCCGATCGGTATCTCCGCCTTGCGATCGGCAAGCCCCAGCTTCTCCTCGACCGCAGGCACGGTCTCTCCGATCAGCGAGCCGAACATCACGAGGTGATTGGGCGGTGGTGTTTCAACCTTGGTGGGCGAGGGTGCCCGCCATGCCAGTAGAGCCCAGACAGCGGCGAGAACGACCACCATCGTGCCGATGATGATGACGGGCTTGCGTATCGACATGCCTTCACCTGACCCTTCCCAGCTGGGCCCACCCGAAACCTGCAGCACTGGAGGATTCGGGTGAGTGTCGGCAAGTACAGCTGGAAACCCCTTGTAAACGGAAGTGGAGTGCCTGTCACACCCGACTGGAAACCGCTGTCACACCCGGGTTTACACAGGTCACAAACCCGGTCAGCGGTAGAGGTCTTCGATGAGAGACGCGTAGCGGGTGTCGATGGGTTTGCGGCGCAGTTTCATGGTGGGGGTGAGGACGTCGGAGCCGGGTTCCCAGAAGTCGGGGACGATGGTGAACTTCTTGATCTGTTCGACTCGGGAGAGTTTGGCGTTGGCTTGAGTGACGGCGGATTCGATGAGCGTGTGGAGGGCGGGGTCCTTGGCGAGGACGGCGGGGTCGGCTGCGAGGCCGGACTTTTCGGCGTAGGCGGCGGCCGTGTCGGGGTCGAGGGAGATCAGGGCGACGTTGTATTTGCGGTTGTTGCCGATGGCGACGGCCTGGCCGATCAGCGGGGAGAAGGCCTTGATCCAGTTCTCGATGTTGGACGGGGACATGTTCTTGCCGCCCGCGTTGATGAGAAGTTCCTTCTTGCGGTCGACGATCGTGAGGTAGCCGGCGGCATCGAGTTCGCCGATATCGCCGGTGCGCAGCCAGCCTTCGGGGTCGAGGGCCTCGGCCGTCTGAGCGGGCTTGCCGAGGTAGCCCTTCATGACGATCGGGCCGCGCACCAGGACCTCACCGTCCTCGGCGATCATGACTTCGCTGCCGGGCTGGATCGTGCCGACCGTGCCGAGGCGGATCTGCCCGGGCGGGCTGAAGGTGGCCATGCCCGATAGTTCCGACATGCCCCAGGCGTCGGAGAGCGGGATGCCGACACCGTGGAAGAAGCGCAGCACATCCGGTGAGACGGGGGCCGCGCCGCAGATGGCGATCCGCACGGCGTCCAGGCCGATCGCGGCGCGCAGCTTCGACAGGACCAGGGCGTCGGCCACGCGTTCCTGCAATCCCAGCAGGGCGCTGGGCGCACCGCCGTCGAGACGCGCGTCGGAGGCGGCCCGGCCGACGCCGATCGCCCAATTGGCGAGAACCGCTCGGACACCGGTCGATTCGGCGACACGCTGCTCGATGCCCGCCCGCAGTTTCTGCCAAACCTGCGGCACCGCACCGAAAATGGTGGGGCGGGTATCGGCCAGGCCGGGCAGGAAACCGGTGCGATCGGCGACGGTGGTCACCTGATCACCCACAACCTGCAGGTTGTAGAGCGCCGACCAGCGGTCCACCACGTGCGCCGACGGCAGGAACGACAGCAGTCGGTCGGCCTCGGTCAGGCCTGCTTTCCGCTCGGTCGCTTCGACCATGGCGAGGATATTGGCGTGGGTGAGCTGGACACCCTTGGGGTCGCCGGTGGTGCCCGAGGTGTAGATCAGGGTGAGCGCATCCTCGGGTTCGACGGCCCGCCAGGCGTTTTCGAAGTCGAACTCCGGATCACCCTGGGCCGCGATGTCTTCGACCGCGAGGACACCCTCCGACTTGCCGTCCACGCAGGCGACGATGACCGAGTCACCCTTGCCCTCCGCGATTCTGGGCAGGTATTGCTGCTCGCAGACAACAACTTTCGCCCCCGAATCACCCAGCAGATACCGGATCTGCTCCGGCGAAGAGGTGTTGTAGACCGAGAACGCGACCGCGCCGAGATGCTGCAACGCGACATCGATCGGATAGAACTCCGGCCGATTGGCCATCATCAGCGCCACGCTGTCACCCCGGGTGACCCCGAGCGCCGCGAACCCGGCGGCCAGCGCGCGCACCTGCTCATCCCACTGCCGAAAGGTCAGCGTGACGGTATCGCCGCTGGTCCGCACCGCGACCTTGTCCGGTTGCCGCCGGACCGTCGCTTGAAAGGCCGCACACATCGTGGTCGCCGTGCCGGCGAGGGTGTCGCTCACTACCGAATCCTCTGCACTCTGTTGACTGAATAGTGCCAAGAGTGCACTCTGGACCCCTAAGAGTGCAATAGCGATGGACGGGTAACACGCTACCGCCGTGAAGGGAGGGAAGAATGTCGACGGTGACGAGCAGTCGAACCCCCTCCCTGCGTGCCGCCACCCGGGAGCTGGTGCGCGAACGCATCCTCGTGGCGGCCACCGACCTGGCGGGCGCCGCCGACTGGAAGAGCATCCGCATGACCGATATCGCGGAGCGGGCGGGCGTCAGCCGCCGAACGGTCTTCAACGAATTCGAGTCCAAGGCCGGCGTGCTCGAGGCGATGGCGTGGCGACACACCGGCCTCTATCTCGGTGAGGCCGGGGCGCGCCTGGAGCAACACCGTGACGATCCGGTCGGCGCGGTCACCGTGATCACCGAATTCCTGCTCACCGCCAGCGCCGAGGACCCCCTGGTCCGCTCCGTACTGGACGCTCCTGCCGACGAGCCGGGCGAGTTGCTCTCGCTGGTGACCACCCGTTCCGCACCCTTCGTGGCGGCGGCGACCCAGTTCTATGTGGCCTTCGCCGAACAGCATTGGAGCGGCCTGATCCGGCCCGACATCGATATGGCCTTCTTCGTCGAAAGTCTGGTGCGGCTCGTGTTCAGCCATCTGATCCGCCCCTCCGGGCCGCCCGCGGAAACAGCACACGCCATCGGCGGACTGTTCAAGGCCCTGCTCATCGCATCCGGACCGCCCTCGACCTAACCGAAACACACTGGGCGGCAACAGATATCGAAAGGACTCGTCAACGATGACGAACTCTGACCGACGCGTACGGCCGACACCCCCGGCGCACTATCACGCGGGTTCCGGCGAGCCGCTGGTGCTGCTGCACGGCGCTACCAGCTCCTGGCGCTGCTGGGAATCGCTGCTACCCAGCCTCATCGAACGCTACGAGGTGTTCGCCCCGAACCTCCCCGCGCACGCGGGACGGCCCGGCGTACGACCGCTCACCATCGACGGGATGGCCGAGGCGGTCGAATCCTTCATGGACGAGGCCGGATTCGGCACCGCCCATATCGTCGGCAATTCGCTCGGCGGCTGGGGCGCAATGGAATTGGCTCGTCGCGGTCGCGCCCGCAGCGTCGTGGCCCTCTCCCCCGCCGGCGGCTGGACCCCGGACGAGAAGCGCATCCCCGCGATCTTCCACGCTATGCGGCGCGCTATGACGCTCGGCCGTCTCACACTGCCCGCCGTCATGCGCGTTCCCGCGTTGCGCCGCAACCTGATGCGCATCGTCTGCGAGCACGGCGATCGACTGACCACCGAGCAGGCACTCGTCGCCTGCTACGACGCCCTCGCCTGCACCCTGATGGCGGACCTACCCGACCCGATGATCGCCCAGACCGACCCCTACGGCGACCTCCGCATCCCAATCCTGATCGCCTGGGGCGAACACGACCGCCTCCTCACCACGCCCCGCTACTCCGCCCCCTGGCGCGCCCTGGCCCCCACGGCAACCTGGCACACCCACCCCGGCGTCGGCCACGTCCCGATGTTCGACGACCCCGCCATGATCACCGACACCATCATCGACTGGGTCACCCGCGCGACGACCACGCAGCGGGCGAGCTGAGATGGGTCGGCCGACGATAAAGTGGCAGACGTTGAGTCGGCGCGAGCTCGCCCGCCTCCGCGCTACGGACGAGTTCGGGGTGTATGACGACCTCCCGCAGGGCGAGGTGCTCGAGGTGCGCTCCGCCGACGGAACACCGATTCACACCGAGGTTTTCGGCCCGGCGAACGGCTACCCGATTGTGCTGTCGCACGGGATCTGTTGCGCGATCCCGTTCTGGGCGAACCAGATTGCGGCGCTTTCGCCCGAGTACCGGGTGATCGCGTTCGATCATCGCGGTCACGGCCGCAGCGGGCGACCGCCCGCGGACGGGTGGACCGTGGAACGTCTGGCTGACGATCTCGACGCGGTGCTGCGTGCCACGTTGCGGCCGGGAGAGCGGGCGCTGATCGCCGGTCATTCCATGGGCGGCATCACGATTCAAGCTTGGGCCCACCTCCATCCCGAGAATGTCGCGCGCTTCGCGGATTCGGTCGCCTTGATCAATACGACGCCCGGCGATCTCACGCAGAGCATGGGTGCCACGCTCTCCGAGGGCCGGATGCGTAAACCGCTGTCCACCATCGTGGATCACCTGTTCCCGTTCCTGTTCGAACGGTTCTCCGGGCTGCCCGTTCCGAAGCGATTGCCCCTACGAACAGCCCTCATGTCGCCGATCGCGATCGGTGCCGCGGCCCACCCGGCCGCGCGAGCACTGATTCAGGAGCTGATCCTCACGACTCCGGCGCGCACTCGCGGCAGCTTCATCCGCATGCTGTCCACCTTGCACGACGGAGATTTGAACGCCGCCGCACTCACCCCGCCCACGCTGGTGATCGGCAGCCGCAACGACCGGCTGCTGGGCTTCGCTCCGTCGCAGCGGCTGGCGGCGCGATCGCGGAATTCGCTAGGCCTGGTCGAGCTCGCGGGTGGCCACTGCGGCCCGGTCGAGCACCCCGACGCGGTCACCGCAGAACTGCGCAGGCTGATCTCGGCCGGTACCTCGATCACTGCCTGACCGCGCCACCGAGAGGACGCAGAGCAGCCGCACACCCGAAAGGTGTGCGGCTTTCGGCGGAGCTCGAGCGCTACTGCGGTGTGCACTCCTCGAGCTTGCGGCGCAGCACCTTTCCGGTGGGGTTGCGCGGCAGCTCGTCGATGAACACGATGTCGCGGGGCACCTTGTAGCGGGCCAGGTTGGCCTTCACGTAACCCTTGATCTCCTGCGGGTCCGGCTGGGTACCCGCGGCGGGAACGATGAAGGCGCGCAGGCGTTTTCCGAACTCCTCGTCGGGGACGCCGACCACCGCGACCTCGTCGACGTCGGGCCGCTCGGCCAGCAGGTTCTCGACTTCGAGCGGGTAGACGTTCTCGCCGCCCGAGACGATCATGTCGTCGTCGCGGCCGTCCACGAAGTACAGGCCGCTTTCGTCGTAGTGACCCATGTCGCCGGTGGACATGTAGCCGTCGATGATCTGTTTGTTCCTGCCGTCGGTATAGCCCTCGAAGGGCGCGACGGTGCGGGAGAAGATGCGGCCCCGCGTATTCGGTGTCGTGATGCGCCGATCCTGCTCGTCGAACAGCGCGATCCGCGCGGTCACCGGCGGACGGCCGACGGTGCCGGGAGCCTGCCGCAGCTCGTGCGGCTGTGCCACGGAGGTAATGGCGACTTCGGTGGAACCGTAACCGTTGTAGAGGATTTCGCCGAAGGTGTCCTGCCAGCGAGTGGCCAATTCGGGCGAGAGGGCCGAACCTGCCACGAAAACCGTATGCAGACAAGACGTGTCGTACTTGCCGATGATCTCCGGTCCGAGCGCGAGGATGCGGTGCAACTGTGTCGGCACCGCCACCAGCATCTCGGCCCGGTGCTCCGCGATGGCGGCCAGGGTGGCTTCCGCGTCGAAGCGGCGTTGCAGCACGATCTTGTTGGCGAGTGCGGTGCCGATCATCCACGTACCCATCCCCGTGGTGTGGAAGATCGGGGACACGATGACCATCGCCCCGCGCTTCGGGAACGGCACCCGGTCCACCACCAGCACCGTCGCGAACGGCGACACCTTGGTGCGCGGCGCGCCCTTGGGCAGCCCCGTGGTGCCGCTGGTCAGGATGATGAACCCGGCGGGTTTGGCCGGAGCGGGCAGGGATTCGCGGCCGTTGGCCGAGATGAGCGATTCGATCCGCACCGCGTCGGCGGGCAGTTCGTGGCCCTCGTCGACCCAGGTCAGGAAGCGCGGCAGGTCGGCAGGCAGAGCGGACAGCAGTTCGCCGAACTCGCTGTCGGCCAGCACCGCCCGCACCTTCTCACGCGCGGCGACCTCGGCGAACTGCGGTGTGGCGAAGCCGGTGTTCATCAGTGCCAGCCGCAGCCCCGCCTTGCCCGCCGCGGCCGTGGCCAACGCCAGCCCCCGGTGGTCGCGGGCCAGCAGGCCCACCACATCGCCCTGGCTCAATCCACTGCGGAGCAGGCCCCGCGCCAGCGCGTTGGATTGCTCGTCGAGCTGCCGATAGGTGAGCACGCCCCGTTCGTCGGCCAGCGCCTCCGCGTCGGGATATACTGCGGCGGAGGCGGTCACGGCCGCCGCCTGCGGCCCGTAGCTCCGATTCAACCAGGCCATCCGCAGCACGCCGTCCGGGCGCCGCAGGTCGACGAAGCCGCGGTCGTACAGGCGTGCAACGGCTTTCACCATCTCGGCCGCGTTTGTCAGGCGATCGGCGAGGGGCGCGGGAATCAGCGCCGAGGGAATCAACGTCATAGCCAGTTCTCCAGATCACTCACATGCCGAAGCGGCGCTTGATGTCCCGCCCGCCGAGCAGCCGCATGGCACGCTCGACCAGCTGGGTCTTGGTCGGCGAGTACGGAAACCACAGTAGGGCAGCAATGGCCGAGACTTCGAGGCGTGGGCTGGTGACCGCTGTGGTCCGGCAGTACTTGCGGATGCCCGCCGCACCACCGAGACGACCGCCGCCCGCACCGGATTCCTTCCAGCCCGACATCGGCAGCGGGAAGCACGCCAGATGCGCGTTGACGTCGTTGACGTCGACCGATCCGACCTCGAGCCGCCGGGCGATCTCCTTGCCGCGCTGGCTGTTTCCCGTCCACACGCTCGCCGAGAGCCCGTACTGGGAGTCATTGGCCAGCCGCACCGCCTCCTCGGCGTCGCGCACCGGCATGACCGGCAGGATGGGCCCGAAGGTCTCCTCGGTCATCACCTTCATGGTGTGGTCCACACCGGTGAGCACGGTCGGCGCGAAGTAGTGGCCGCTCCCCTCGCCGCCGGCGCGTACACTCGCGCCCTTCGCGACGGCGTCGCGGACCTGCTCCTCGCACACGGCCACTTGCGATTCGGTGACCATCGCACCCAGGTCGATGCTGCCGTCGTCGGCTGCTCCCGGCCGCTGCCGCAGGGCGGCCACCACCTCGACCAGCTTCGCGACGAACGGCTCGTACACGCTGCTCTCGACATAGACGCGCTCGACGGCTGTGCACATCTGCCCCGAGTTCGACAGTCCGCCGAAGGCGATGCCGCGCGCCGCCTGCGCCAGATCGGCGTCGGCCAGCACGATGGCCGCGTCCTTGCCGCCGAGTTCGAGTCCGTACGGGATGAGCCGGGCCGCGGCCTGTTGGGCGACCGTGCGGCCGGTGGCGGTGGATCCGGTGAACTGCACATAGTCCACGCTGTCCACGACGGTGGCGCCGATGCCGGCGCCGACCACGGTCGCGAAAACCGTTGGCGCGCCGATGGCTTCCCAGCCGGCGACGGCCGCCGAGATCGCCAGCGGCGTCTCCGACGACGGCTTCAACAGCACGGCGGCACCGGCGATGAGCGCGGGCAGGGCGTCGAACAGCGCCAGCGCCAGCGGATAATTCCACGGGCTGATCACGCCCACCAGCGGGTAAGGCCGGTAGTTGGTCTCGAGCCGCTTGGTCGCCGTGAGCGGGCTGTGCGGCCACGGGCGGTCCGCGCCGAGGAATTCGGCGGCGTGCGCGCTGTAATAGTTGAGCGCGTCGATACTGAGCCCGAGTTCGATGGGCGCTTCGGCCTTCGCCTTGCCGGTTTCGGCGTGCAACAGCCCGTTGATCCGGTCAACGTTGTCCAGCAACCAGTTTCGGTAACGGCCTAGCCAGACCAGCCGTCCCTCAAGGCCGAGAGATTCCCAGGCCGACTGTCCCCTCCGCAGCCGGTCGGCCGCGGACCGCACCTCGTCCGGAGTCGCACCGCGCAGCACGTCCAGGACGCGACCGTCGATCGGCGAAATGACGGTGACGCTGGGAACTCCCGCGCCGGGTTGATCCGCTGCCACCGGCAGCGTGGTGGTCACGAACGCCCCTTGGCAGCGGCCTTTGCAGGAGTGGTCTTTTCGGTCCGGTCGCGGTAGGCGGCCCGCACCGACTCGTCCGAGTCCAAGGTGACGTGCTGCAGGCCGAGCGCGCCGTACAGGCCGTTGCGCAGGTTCTCCGGCAGCGGCATCAAGGCTTTCAGGAACGCCCCGCCGACCTTGGGGACAGCCCGGAAGCCGCCGCGCTTCCTCGCGATCGCGTCGACAATGGCATTGCCGACGTCCTCGGGCTGCACCAGGCCGATCTGGCGCACCAGCCAGTTCGGCGACAGGCCCGCGATGAGCTCGGTATTGACGAAGCTCGGAGCGATGGTCGTGACGGTCACGCCCTTGGGGGCCAGCTCCTGGTGCAGCGCGGCACCGAGCCCGACCACCGCATGCTTGGTGGCGCAGTACACCGCGACACCGGGCGCAGCCGAAATCCCGGCCACCGAGGCGATATTCACGATGTGGCCCGACCCCCGGGCGGCGAAGCGTCGACCGGCGAGCTTGGAACCGGTGATCACGCCGTGCACATTGATGTCCAACTGCCGGTCGGTGACCGCGTCGGACTCGTCCAGGAATTCACCGGTCGGCATGATGCCCGCATTGTTGATCAGCACGTCCAGCCCGCCCAGCCCCTCGTCGGCCTCATCGAGGAAGGCCGCGAACGAATCCCGGTCGGTCACATCGACTTTCAGCCCGACCACCCGCACACCGGTGGCGGCGGCAATCGAGGCGGCGGTCTCGTCCACCAGGTCGGCGTCGATATCGCCGAGAGCCACGGCCGCGCCCCGATCGGCCAGCAGCCGGGCGGTGGCCGCGCCGATGCCGCGCGCACCGCCGGTGATCGCGATCTTCTTGCCGGTGAGGTCCTTGTTGCTCATACTCGACTTCCTTGTCGTCGATCGGTTTCCGATTCCACCTGGGGCACAGCCCCTTTCGCCGCGTCGGAGTCGGGCATCATGCGGTGGAAATAGTGCAGGCCACGACGGGCCAGTCCGGGAGTGAGCCGGTTCATCCACAACGCCAGCGCACCGAGCGGGTTCTCCAGATGAGCGGGCCGGCGGACGATGGCGTCGACCAGCATCTCCACGGCGTCCTCGATGGGCAGCGCCGTATAGCCGCCCCAGCCGGTGGGACCGATCATGTCGGTGTCCACCAGCGGGATATGCACATCGGTGAAAGCTATTCCGTCGGAAAGGCATTCGACCGCGGCCACCCGCATCACCGCGTCCAGTGCCGCCTTGGAGCCGATGTAGGCGGAGAAGCGCGGCAGGTCGGCGACCACGCCGATGGAGGAACTGGAGATGATGTGCCCACCGCGCCGACGCCGCATCTCGGGCAGGAATCGCAGCATCAGTCCGACCGCGCCGAGGTAGTTGGTGCGCATGGTGCGTTCGTAATCGTGCAGGCGGTGTTCGGAATTGGCGATCGAGCGCCGAATGGACCGGCCCGCATTGTTGACCAGGATGTCGGGTGCGCCGAATTCCGCCAGCACCTCGTCGGCGAGCTTGTCGATACCGGCGTCGGTGGACAGGTCCGAGGTGATCGCGAACGCCTGCCCGCCCCGGCCCCGGATCTCGGCGACCAACTGCTCCAATTCGCCGGTGCGGCGGGCGGTCACGAGAACGATCGCGCCCTCGGCCGCCACTCGCACGGCCAGGTCGCGGCCGATGCCGCTGGAGGCCCCGGTGATGAGCACCGTCTTGCCCGCCACCCGGTCGCGCAACGTCGGCCCGAAGGGGCGTGGCAGGTGCCGAGGCGGGGTCAGGACGTTGATCGTGAGCCGGGCCAGGTCGTTCTGGGCGGAGCCGATCCGCTTGGCGATGGTCATCACCGGACCACCTCGTACTTGCGCAGGTCGATCTTTCTGGTGCGGCGGCGGTATTCGATCATCAGCCCGGGCCAGTTGTTGGTGACCTTGCCGTGCTCGTTCTTGTACCAAGTGGTGCAGCCGCCCTTTGCCCACACCGAACCGGCCAGGCGGCGCTGCGCCTCGGCGCTGAACGCGTCGAATGCTTCCCGTTTGACATCGAAATATGCTGCGCCGCTGCGGTTCAGCTGCCGGACCGCGTCCACGATGTACCGAGCCTGGCTCTCCAGGATGTACACGATCGACCCGCCACCGAAATTGGTGTTGGGGCCGTACATGAGGAAGAAGTTGGGGAATCCGTTGACGGTCAGGCCGAGGTACGCCTCCGGTCCGGTCGCCCACTGCTCGTTCAGCTCCCGGCCGTCCAGCCCGCGCACCGTCATGGGCGCGACGAAGCCGTTGGCGTGGAATCCGGTGGCGAAGATGATGGCGTCGAATTCGCGTTTGGTGCCATCGGCGGTGACGATGCCGTTCGGCGCGACCTCGGCGATGGCGTCGGTGACCACGTCCGCGTTGTCCCGGTCCAGCGCCGGATAGTAGTTGCTGGACAGCAGGATTCGCTTGCACCCGATCTGATAGTCCGGGGTCAGCTTGGCCCGGAGTTCGGGATCGGAGATCTGCAGGCGCAGCTGGGCCTTGGTGGCGTAGTAGAAGGGCGCGAGATACGCCTTGCGCACGGCCGGGCTCATATCGAGGGTGAGCGCCGGGTTCACGTATTCGCCGATGCCCCACCACGCGCCGCGCAACGCCTTGAGCGCCCCGGGAACCCGCTTGTACAGCCAATGTTCGAGCTTGCGGTGCGGGTAATCCGGCTTCGGGATCAGGTATTCGGCGCTGCGCTGGAACACGGTGAGCTGGGCGACCTTCGGCGCGATCTGCGGCACCAGTTGCACCGCGCTCGCCCCGTTGCCGACCACGGCCACGCGCTTGCCGGTCAGGTCATAGTCGTGCCGCCACTCGGCCGAGTGGAAGACCTCTCCCGAAAACCCTTCCAGCCCCGGAATGTTCGGAATCTTGGGCCGGGTCAGCTGCCCACACGCGGACACCAGCACGCGGGCCGTGTGCCGCTCGCCGGTGGCGGTCTCGATCGTCCACTCCCCCGCGGTCGCGTCGAACTCGGCGGACGCGATCTCGGTGCCGAAGCGCAAATGCCCGGTGAGGCCGTACTTCTCGGCGCACCGCTCGAGATACCCCTTGATCTCCGGCTGCGGCGCGAACGGCCGCGACCAGTCCGGGTTCGGTTCGAAGGAGAACGAGTACAGCGACGACGCCACGTCACAGGCCGCGCCCGGGTACTCGTTGTGCCGCCACACGCCGCCCACACCCTCGGCACGCTCGAACAGTACGAAGTCCTCGACCCCGGCCTGCTTCAAGCCGATCGCGGTGGCCAGCCCACTGAATCCGCCCCCGATGATCGCCACGGAGACCCGGCCGGGCGGGCGGGAATCCTGCGCCCGCGCCGTTGCGGTCGTATCCATCGAATATCCCTTCACCACTGTGGTCTCGGTCATGTCTGACGGTATGGCCGCTGACCTGGGCGAACCATCAGATGCCGGGCCATAGACTTGCGAAGTTGGGCCACTTGCCCGCAGCATGGGCCACGTGGTTGATCAGTGGTCGAAACTGCGATCGGTGACCAGCGCCGCACTGCTGGCCGACTTCGCCGCCGAACTCGGCGTGCCCACGGCCCGGACCCTGCGCGGCACCGGCATCCGCGTCGGACTGCTCCACGACCCGATGGCCGAGATCACCGCGGGCCAGGAATTGTCGTTGCTCCGCAACGTGATCGACGAGCTGGGCGACCGGCCCGGGCTCGGCCTGGCCGCCGGGACGCGCTATCACGCGAGCAGTCACGGAGTGTGGGGCTTCGCCGTGATCAGCAGCCCCAACGTGCGCAGCGCGCTCGAGGTCGGGGTCGGATTCGCCGAACTGTCGTTCTCCTTCGCCCGCATCCGCCTCGACTACGAAGGCCCGCATCCCGTCATCGCCTTCGACGACAGCGCCGTACCCCCGCAGGTCCGCCGCTTCCACACCGAACGCGATCTCCAGGCCACCCTCACCATCCAGCACGAGCTGATCCCGATCCATCTACCGGTTCGCCGCCTCGAACTCCCCTTCCCGGCCGATCCCGTCTACGACGGCTTCCTCGCCTACGCGCCGACCGCGACGATCGTCTTCGATGCCCCGGCCCCCCGCCTCATCATCGACGCGTCAGCGCTGGATATCCCCTTCCCCCAAGCCAATCCGCACATCGCGGCCATGTACGAACGCCAATGCGCCGACCTGGTGCAGCGCCGCAGCGAACGCCTCGGCGTCAGCGGCCAGGTCCGCGCCGCCCTGGTCCGCCGCGGCGGCATCGCCGCCCAGCCCGAGGTCGCCGCCGACCTCACCCTCAGCGTCCGCACCCTGCGCCGTCGGCTCGCCGACGAAGGCACCACCTTCCGCGAAGTCAGCGAGGAAACCTTCGGCCTGCTCGCCGAGGAACTCCTCGACGCCGGCCTCACCGTCGAGCAGGTCGCCGAGCGCCTCGGCTACTCCACCGCCTCCGCCTTCACCCACGCCTTCAAATCCTGGAAGGGCGAACCCCCGGGCCGCTACACCCGCAACCGGCGGGCACGGTAGGCCACCCGGGCGATGACCGGCCGCCGCGCCGGGATGGGTTATGGTCGAGGTATGTCCATCGCTGCCCGACTCGGTCCCGGATGCCGCCCGCGCGGCTGCCGGGCGCCTGCGCGGCGCGTGCATGGACGCCGGGTGCGGTATGTGATCGGGTCGGAACCCGGTCAGGTCAATGGGATGCGATGGCGCGATGCGCCGCGCATCGGATTCGGTTTCTGACGATCCACTTTTCGGTGCGGACGGGCGCGTTGTCGTGACCATCATCAACCGCACTACCGGGGCACATGTCCCGGATCAGGAGTGGGTCCATCATGACCGAAGAATTCTTCATCCCGGCCCGGGAGGGCCAATTCCCCAGCGCCGAGGGCTATTTCGGTAGTTTCGGGGGCAAGTTCATCCCGGAGGCGCTCGTCGCGGCGGTCGACGAGGTCGCCGTCGAGTACGAGAAATCCAAGATCGATCCCGGGTTCGTCGCGGAGCTCGAGGAGTTGCTGGTCAACTACGCGGGACGGCCGACGGCGCTCACCGAGGTGCCCCGGTTCGCCGCGCACGCGGGTGGCGCGCGGGTGTTCCTCAAGCGTGAGGACCTCAACCACACCGGCTCACACAAGATCAACAATGTGCTGGGTCAGGCGCTGCTCGCCAAACGAATGGGCAAGTCCCGCATCATCGCCGAGACCGGGGCCGGCTCGCACGGGGTGGCGACCGCGACCGCGTGCGCGCTGTTCGGGCTCGAATGTGTCATCTACATGGGCGAAGTCGATACGCAGCGGCAGGCGCTCAATGTGGCCCGGATGGAAATGCTGGGCGCACAGGTCGTTCCGGTGACCTCCGGGTCGCGAACGCTCAAGGACGCCATCAACGAGACGTTCCGCGACTGGGTGGGCAGCGTCGACAACACCCACTACATCTTCGGCACGGTCGCCGGACCGCATCCGTTCCCGGCCATGATTCGCGACTTCCAGCGGGTCATCGGCGTGGAGGCGCGGCGGCAGCTGGTGGAACGCGCCGGGCGGCTGCCCGATGCCGCAATCGCCTGTGTCGGTGGCGGTTCCAATGCGATCGGCCTGTTCCACGCCTTTCTCCCGGATACGGCCGTGCGGCTGATCGGCTGCGAGGCCGCCGGGCACGGGATCGAGACCGGCAAGCACGCGGCCTCACTGTCCGCGGGTGAGCCCGGCATCCTGCACGGCTCCCGCTCGTACGTACTGCAGGACGAGGAGGGTCAGATCACCGAGGCGCATTCGATCTCCGCCGGACTCGACTATCCCGGCATCGGTCCCGAGCACTCGTTCCTGCACGATTCCGGGCGCGGCGAGTACCGCCCGATCACCGATGACGCTGCGATGCAAGCGTTTCGACTGCTATCGGCGACCGAGGGCATCATTCCGGCGATCGAGAGCGCGCACGCGCTCGCCGGAGCGCTCGAGGTCGGCCGCGAACTGGGCCCGGACGGACTGCTCCTGGTCAATCTGTCGGGCCGCGGCGACAAGGACATGGCTACGGCCGCAGAGTATTTCGGCCGCAACGGCGAGGAGCACACCAAGTGAGCGGGAACATTCAGCTACTGCACGACACCTTCGCCAAGGCCGCGTCGGAGAACCGCGCCACGCTGATCGCGTATCTCCCGGCCGGGTTCCCGACCGTCGACGCGGGGATCGCCGCGATCACCACGGTCCTGGACGCGGGCGCCGACATCATGGAAGTCGGCCTGCCGCACAGTGATCCGGTCCTGGACGGCCCGGTCATCCAGACGGCCGACGATATCGCCCTGCGCGGCGGATTGAAGATCGCCGATGTCATGCGCACGGTCCGCGCGGCCCACCGCGTCACCGGCAAACCCGTGCTGGTGATGACGTACTGGAATCCCGTGTCCCGCTACGGCATCGAACGATTCGCCGCCGAGCTCGCCGAGGCCGGTGGCGCGGGCTGCATCCTGCCGGATCTGCCCGTCCAGGAGTCCGCCGAGTGGCGCGCGCAGGCGGCCGCCCACGATCTGGCCACCGTCTTCGTGGTCGCCCCGAGCAACACCACCGAGCGGCTCGACGCAATCACTTCGGCGGCTTCCGGATTCGTGTACGCCTCGGCACTGATGGGCGTCACCGGCTCCCGTGAGGCGGCCGGGGAGTCCGCGAAGACCCTGGTGCGCCGGGTCGAGTCGGCCACCGAGCTGCCGGTCTGCGTCGGCATCGGGATCTCCGACGCCGCCCGGGCCGCCGAGGTCGCGGCCTTCGCGGACGGAGTGATCGTCGGCTCCGCACTGGTCAAGGCGCTATTGGACGCACCCGACGAGACCGCGGGTCACGCCGCCCTGCGGTCCCTGACCGCGGAGCTCGCCGCCGCCGTCCAGCGGAGGGAGTAGCGAAATCGCAGGTCCCGGGGCCGGCGTAGGCTCGGAACGCATCGCTCCACCTCTTCGCGTTCCGAGACTACGAGAGGAAAGCACCATGCGGATTCGCCCTGTCACCGCGGCCCTCGGCCGTGTCACCGCGGCCTTGGCCGCGGGCTGCCTCACCGCCTCGATCCTCACCGCCGGAGTCGCCTACGCCGACCCGGACGACCCGGCCCCGGACCCCGGTTCCCAGCTCTGCCCGTATCCCGACGTCAACAATCCGGACTGCACCCAATTCAACGACGACCACAACAGCATCGGTCCCGGCGGCAACGACAGTCACGACCACGACCACGACCGCTGAACCTCACCCGCATCCGGCTGGAAGGCCGGGTGCGGGGCGGCCGCGCATGGTGTGATCGTCGTGGGAGATTCGAACGACCGCGGGGAGTGAGCACCAGTGCCAACCAACGAGCACCTATCGGCACTGCGCGTCGAGCGGCAGGCCGTCCTGGATTTCTGCGCCGATCTCACCGCCGCCGAATGGCAGGCCGACAGCCGGGCCGCGGGCTGGAGCGTGAAAGACGTGGTGGCGCATATGGCCTCCGATATGCGGACGCTCGTCACCCCGGCGGCGATCGCTTTCATGCGGACCGACGATGTGGAGACGCTCAACGAGCGCGCTGTCGCGGCGTCGCGGTCGCAGTCCCCGCAAGCCATCCTCGACGACTTCGCGACCTGGACCCGGATCGGTACCACCGCCCTCGCCGTCATGACCGCCCCCGGCATCGCCCGGATACCGCTACGCGTCGCGGAACTCGGCCGCTATCCGCTGCGAATCTTCCCGGCGCTCTACCTCTTCGACTTCCACACCCACCTGCGCCACGACATGGCGACGGCGCTGGGCCGCCCGCTTCCCCCCACCGACGCGCCGCGCATGGCCGCCATCCTGGACTGGTTGACGGCTCTACTCGCGCAGTCCCAGCGCGAGCGACTGGCCTGGCTCGACGCATCCGTTGCGCTCACCTGCACGGGTCCGGGCGGCGGTACCTGGCGTATCCACCCCGACCCGCGCCGAACACTGCGCGTCGAGCCCGGCGACCCGGACGGCGCGGCGGTTCGAATTGTGACGCCCGGCAGCGAATTTCCACTGTGGGCCACCACCCGGGCCCCGTGGCGCGACTGCGATGTCACGCTCACCGGAGACACCGAGCTCGGCACCCGCTTCCTCGACGCGATCGACCTCGTCTGAACGCGGCGTCGGCGTCACCACTCACCGATCCTGGGAGTTCCCGGGTCCGATCGGGTGTGCGAGCATGGCGCGGTGGCTGGTGGAACCCAATTGTGGCCGGTGGTCGATCTGCACGATCTGCTCGGCGTACTCGATCTCGATGATGTCGGGCCGGGCCGATTCCGCGCGCGGAACGTGAGCTCGACGCTGCCGTCCACGCTGGGCAGTCAAACGCTCGCGCAGGCGGTGGTGGCGGCCGAGCGCACGGTGCCGCACATGGCGGTGCAGTCGCTGCACGGTGTGTTCCCACGCGGCGGCTATGCCGACCGCGACGTCGATGTCGAGGTAGAGGTCGTGCAGTCGGGGCGGGCGCTGGCGACGGTGCAGGTGTCGTTCCGTCAGGAGACGCGCGAGCACGCGCGGGTGCTGGCCATGCTGAGCATCGAAGAACCCGACTTCCTGGCGCACGGCGCTGTCGTACCGGTCGATGTCCCCGGGCCGGAGGATTGCGCGGAGCTGCCATGCGCGTTGCTCCCTTGGGAGGTAAGGACTTTCGGCGGAGCCGATGCGGTAGCACTGGAGCTGTCGGGCTCGCCGACCCTCGATGTATGGATGCGCTGCGACAAGGCACCGGACCTACCCGGAACCGCCCGAGCGCTGCTGGCCCATGGCAGTGAGGCCTTCCTGGGCCCGGTCGCGATGCGCCCGTATCCACAGGCCGAGATCGCCCGCCGCGGCGGCCGTGGAGCGGCCGCCCTGCTCGCCCAGACCATCACCTTCCACCGCCCCTTCACTCTCCACGACTGGCTGCTGCTGCGCTGCGAGAGCCCGTTCGCGGGCGGCGGCCGGATGTACGAGCGCATCCAGATCTTCACGCGCACCGGCGAATTGGTCGCCTCCGCCGACGCCCACGGCGTGATGCGCGCCCACGCCTGAACCTCGTTGTGTCGGCGCGGACACACAACAGCCGTCACCGCGCCGACAGACCCGACCGCCGTTTCTCCACAGAATTGTGTTCGTAGCCAACACGATCCGCTGGGAGACAAACAATGCCGAAGGTCACCGCCCTGCTCGGCGGCGCGCTCGCCGCCCTCGCCGCCACCGCGGCCCTGACCCTGCCCGCCGCCCCGGCCGCGTTCGCGCAGCCCGACACCTCGACGGTCGCCACCCCGGCACCCACGAAAACCCAAGGATGGCTGAGCATCTACACCGGCACCGCCCCGCAGGGCGTCAACGCGGTGCAGTTGCGCGTGGTCACCGACCCCAAGATCGGCCTGCGTGTCGTCGACCGCGACGGCCGCTCCCTCTACCGCTTCGACAAGGACACCGCCGACCCGTCCAAGTCGAACTGCACCGGCGACTGCGCCACCACCTGGCCGCCCCTGCTGGTCAGCCGCGGCCAGGCCCTCTACGTCGACGGCATCGACGCGACCCGCACCGGTTTCATCGAGCGCCCCGACGGCTCCTGCCAGATCACCGTCGGCGGCTGGCCCGTCTACTACTTCTCCAAGGACAAAACCCCGGGCGACCTCAATGGTCAGGGTGTCGGCGGCACCTGGTTCGCCGTCAACCCCACGGGCGGCAAAGCCCTGGCCAAGTAGAGCTGCTACCGAGCACCGACTGCCGCACTGATGGCGGTGCCGCCGCTCACGGACGATGTGGGTGGTTTCACAGTCCGGACGCGCTTCGTGTTTGCGGTAAGGTTGCTAGAGAACGGACAGTGCGGGTCGGAGCCGACCCCCGATTGCTTCGACCGAAGCCACGTAGAGCGGTCCCCGACCACGGAGGCCGCTTTTCTTGTGCCTTCGGGAGGTGCGATCTTGCGAATGAGCAGACAGCGATTTCTGGCCGTGACCGCTACCGCACTCGCCGCCGGTGCCGCGGCGGCCTGCGGAATCGGCACACACGAACACACCGGAGAGGGCGTGAAAGTCATGACCGCGACCACGATGACCACCGCTCAGGAAGCCAAGCTGCACGATGTAGCCGCGCAGTTGATCTGGAAGTGGGAACAGCCCGCCGGCGTGGAATTGATCCGGGAGGGCGCGAAGATCACCACCCACCTGATCAATCATGGGCCGCTGCCCGTCGAACTCGCGGATTCGTGGCTGCCGACGCCGGCGGATCGCGCCCGGGGCATGATCAAGTATTTCGCCGACCGCGATTACGATCTGGAAGTGAATGCCGCCGGAGATATTGTCGGAGCGGGCATTTCGCTGATCGCGGACGAAAAGTCGAAGGGACACATCTCGACCATCAATGACCGCCGATTCTACAACTGGTGCGTCTGCGACATCGTGATGTTCCCGATGGTGCTGAAGGCCCGTTCGGACGTTTCCACGCTGGATCCCCGTACCGGAGAACGGATTTCGTGGACCGTCACCCCAACCGGCTTCGAGAACATCTCACACCCGGACGTATGGTTCACCCTCGCACCGGCGCACGGCGGCGAAATTCGCCAGGTCTATTGCGACCGGGTGAACATCTACGCCGACCGAGCCGGTGCCGAAGCGGCCGCCGCGGCGGATTCTCAGATCGCCGCGGCACCCCTACAGGAACTATTCGACGACACCAAGAAACTCGCCGATATGTTCTGAGATCACCGAGCACACCGTAGGGTGAGGATCGAAGCAGTCGGCCCGCATCATTCGGATTCGGTCACCCGGCCCCACCGGCGGGAAGTAATTCACATGACCTCTGCACGTCAGACCACCCTTCGTCACGAACAGAGCGAATTCAGCGCCGCGCGTGCCGCGGAGAAGGCCGCCTGCGAGAAGCAGAACGCCACCGCCGCACTCACCGTCGCGAGCCACGCGCTCGACGCCGCGGACTGCGCGCACCTGCTCGAGATGCTCGGCCTGGACGCGGCGAGCACCAAGGAATAGGTCAGCGGGCCCAGGGGGCCACGATCGGCGGTTGGCCGGGGATGAGCCCCTGGCCGCCGACCGGTAGCACGACGATCGCCTCGAACGGCTCACTCCCCGGGTTGGCCATGGCGAACAGCTGGTGGGCGGGAACGATGAGCGCGTCCCCGGCCGCCACGGCGAAGGTTTCCTCGCCCATGGTGACGGTCATCGACCCGGACAGCGCGATGAAGATCTCCTCGCGGTCGAGGGCGTGAGCGGGGGCGTCGGTCCCCGGTTTGATGGTGAGCCGCCACGCGGAGTTCTCCTTGGAGCCGCGGCTGGGTGCGGCAAGACCGAGGAAGCTCGCGTGCTCGTTCTCGAAGCGAGGCGCGGTGTCGGCGGTGATGTGCGGCATGTCTGCTCCTCTGAAATCTGTTGTGCGGGTGGGCTACTGCGCCCAGGGCGGGCTGACCGGCTCGCCGCCGGGAGCCTGGGCGTAGGCCCCGACGGGCAAAATCGCCACGGCCTCGAAGGGCTCCGCGCCCGGCACCGAGAGGTGGAACAGGGTGTGCGCGGGGATCACCAGCGCATCCCCGGCACGGAAATCGCGAGTCTCGCCTTCCAGGGTGATCCGCGCCTGCCCGGCGAGGGCGATGAAGATCTCCTCCCGGGAAACGGCGTGCTCGTGGCCCGGATTGCCGGGTTCCAGGGTGAAGCGCCAGACGCTGTTCTCCACCGATCCACGGCTGGGTGCGGCCAGGCCGATCGCGGTCATTCCAGGGCCTTCGAAGACGGGTGCGTCAGCGGACTTGACGAGTGGCATGCTGTGTCTCCTAAACTTCAACCAAGGTGTTCAACTTCGGTTGAACAACTACAGTTGAACATATCGATGGGAAGGGGTCAAGGGATGGATTTCGGGGTCCTGCTCGGCCAGGCGTATTCGGCCTTCGTACTGGAGTTGCACGCCCGGTTGGGCGAGCGCGGCCACCCCATGCTGGGTGCGTCCTACGGCTTCGTGCTGCGCGCACTGGCCGAGAACGCGCTCACCGCAAGCCAATTGGCCGAACGCCTCGGCATCACCGCGCAGGGTGCGGCCAAGGTCGTCGACGAGATGGTCCGGCACGGCTACGTCGAACGCCGCCCCGACCCGGCCGACAAGCGCGCCAAACTGCTGCACCTGTCCGACCGCGGCCTCGACATGCTCGCCACCGTGCGCGAATTCCACGCCGCCTACGAGCGCGACCTGATCGCCCGGGTCGGTGCCGATCAGGTCGCCACCGTCCGCGCCGTACTCGGCGAAATCGCCGCCACGGCAACACCTTCCGGCATGGACCGCGCCTTTCGCCCGCTGTGAACGGACCGCGCCGAAACATCGCATGATCACCGGTCCCGCCTTTCTCGTTCGGCCGCAACCGAATCTACGAAGCGCGGAACCGATCACCGCGGGACGCGGGGTGCCAATCCCGAGACTTTCGACGCCACCGCGGCGTCCGGATCACTCCGGTGGCATGCGACGGAAATCGGCGGGAGCCCGACCGGTCCAGCGACGGAAAGCGCGCGCCAGCACCCGATGATCGCGATAGCCCAGCTGCGCGGCGATGGAGCCGACCGAATCGCTGCGATCACGCAGCAGCGCGATGGCCAGATCGCGCCGGACCGTCTCCAGCTCCGCGCGCCACGTCGTGCCGTGCTCGGCCAGCCGTCGTTGCAGGGTGCGGCCGCTGAGGCTCAGCACAGCGGCCACGTCCTCCAGTTTCGCGGCGGGCGACTCGGACATCTGGCCGCGCAGGACACCGCGGAAGACCTCCAGCCACGGCGGCTCCGGGCCGATGTCGTCGAGGGCCTGCCGGGCGTGCCGGCGCAGAATCGCGTGCAGGAAGCGATCATTCGGCCGGGCGGCGGCGCCGAAGAAGGTGAGTGCGTCCCGGTCCTGGCCGAAGTGGATATTGCCGGTGCCGAACGCGCGCACCAGATAGCCGCGGTCGCGCGGCGCGGGATGCGAGAAGTCCACGCGCACCGGAATTCCCGCGTCCCCGAAGCCCTCCCGGGCCCGCCGGGCCGTCACCACCATCGCGAATTCCCGATGGGTGGCACCGTAGGGTTCACGGTGCGGCGCGCCGGAATAGCTTGCGGTGAGCAGTGATCCGTCCTCGCGCACCTCGAGCTCGACCCGCCGATCGCAGATGGTGGCGTTGTAGACCGACGCCGCGCGCAACCCCTCCGCCAGGGTCGGGGCGGTACTGATCAGATAGTCCCACACGTAGAGCCGACCGTGTTCGGCGTATTCGGCGGCCAGTACGCCGGCTTCGGCGCCGGCCAGCTCGTACAGCAGCGCCCACATTCGCGTGGAGTCGGTGGTCGCCACCCGCACCGCGCGGTCGACCACCAGCGTCGGATCGCCGCCCAGCGCGCGGGCGATCTCCGACTCGCTCGCACCGGCCGCGCGGGCCGCATCCACCAGAACTCCCACCACATGCGTCGACACGGTGCTCACCGGGGCGGTCATCTCACATCACCTCATCGTGGAAAGTTCGTCGTTCGCCCGTCAACCCGGTCCGGGCGCGCACTATTCCGTATCGGGTCCGGCATATCGGGTCTGGCGCGGAATGTCCCGGGCTCGGCGGATTTCGTCCCGTCCACCGCGCCGGACGGTCCGTAGATTCGGCACCGTGCCTTTCGCCCGACTCACCCTCGCGGCCGCGGACATCGCGGACGACACCCGCTCGCTGCTCGTCACCGAAATCACCGATCTACTCGACAAGGTCCTGTTGAAGGATGCCGCGCATGCGGTGGTCCAGATCAACCTGACCGCACCGGACCGCTGGTTCGTCGGCGGGCAGCCGCTCGACACGGCCGTCATCGGGGCCCACCTCGAGGTCAGCATCACCGCCGGCACCAACACCTCCGGCGAGAAGGCCGAATTCATCGAGCGCGCCTACTGGCTGCTCGCCCGGCACCTGCGCACCCTGCCCGACGCGGTCTACGTCGCCCTCTACGAACTCGACGGCGAGAGCTACGGCTACAACGGCGTCACCCAGCTGGCGCGCCTGCGCCACGATCCCATCGGAAGGGATTGAGATGAAAGCCATCTCCGCCGCCATCGTGATCCAGGCACCGCCGATGCGGGTCTGGGAGGTCCTGGTCGATTTGCGCGCCTACCCGGAGTGGAATCCGTTCATCCGGGAGGCCGCCGGGGAGATCGCGGTCGGAAACACGTTGAACCTGCGCATGTTTCCGGTGACCGGCGGCCGGCCGACCACCTTCAAGCCGGTCGTGTTGGAGGCACGACCCGGCGCCGAGGTGCGGTGGCTGGGCCGTCTGCTGCTGCCCGGTATCTTCGACGGTGAGCATTCCTTCACCCTCACCGCGACCGCCGACGGCACCGAAGTCGTTCAGGCCGAGAAGTTCTCGGGCGTGATCGTGCCGTTCGTCGGTGGGTCCATCGCGGACACCCAGGAGAGCTTCGTCGCCCTCAATGCCGCATTGAAGAAGCGCGTCGAGAACTCCTGACCAGATTTGCCGAGGTGTCCGAGGTCCACGAGGGGTGGCCCCGGACACCTTGTGCGTTCACGGTGAATCCACTGGGCTCAGTCCGAATCCACTGGGCGACGCCGGAATTCGTCCGGCGACTGCCCGGTCCAGCGCTGGAACGCCCGGCGCAGGGTACGCGCATCGGTGTACCCCAGCCGGGTGGCGACGGATTGGACGGGCAGGCGGGTGTCGCGGATCAAGGCGACAGCCTGCTCGTGCCGCACCGACTCGACCTCGGCCCGCCAGCTCGTCCCCAGCTCGCCCAACCGGCGTTGCAGCGTACGGGGACTCATGGACAACCGTCGCGCCGCGCCGTCGAGGGTGAGGTCCCCGTCGCGCAACGCGGCCGCGATGACCGCGCGCACCGAGTCCCGCTCGCCCGGAATCACCCGGGAACCGGCCAGCACCAGTTCCGCGTAATGGCGCAGCATGGTGCCGAGTTGCGCGTCGGCCCCGGTCGGCAGGGCGGCCGCGTCGAGAAAGGTGATCTCGGCATGAGAGGCACCGAAATCGATGCGCCCGGTACCGAATTCGTCGATCAGGCTGCGGTATCGACTGCTGTCGTGATGGGTGAACGCGACCCGCACCGGGATCAGCTGAGCGCGAGTCGCCTCCCGGACGCGACGCAGCATCATCGAGAGCATGAACTCCTCGATGGGCGCGAGCACCACCGGCGGTTCGATGGGCGCCGATTCGCGAACCGTCAGCAGCCCACCACTTTCCACCACCTCCCAGCCGACTCCCGGATCGGTGACCACGCCGCGCAGCGAAACCACGGTGCGCAGGCTCTCGGCCAGCGTCGGTGCGCTGGTGAACAGGTAGTCCCACACGTGCAGTCCGCCGCGATCGGCGGCGGCGGTCGCCAGCAGCCCCGATCCGGGCCCGGCCGCGGCATCGATCAATTCCCACGCCCGCCAAGCCCATTCGGTGGGCACCCGCAGCAGGTCGTCGGTCAGGAATGCCAGGTCGAGCGCCGGATCGAGGGCCGCCAATTCGGCCGGTGTCACCCCGACACGCAACGCGGTGGCTCGGATCAGCGCGGCGATACGGGTCGGGATGGTGCCGTCGATCATCCGCCGAGCCTAGGCCGCGAAAACGGCCGCGAATCAGTCGGTTTGGCGCGAAATGTCCCGGAACGGCGGAGTCGGACCCTACGAGGGCTGCTTCACCTCACCGTTGCCATTGGTCGCGGGCTCGGCCTTGAGGGCCGGGAGCAGCGATTCCCGTGCCATCGAGGTGAGAGTGCCCGCCTGCTGGATGATCTCGGCCAGCGCCGAGGTGACGCCCTGCGCGCCGTTGAGCACCGTGAACTGGCCGACATGCTCGAAGGGCTTCGCGGCGGCGGCCACGATCTCCGGCAGGTTCTGGGCGACCTGCTGGGCGATCACCGCCTCCTGGTTCTTGCTCATCGCCTCGGCCCGCTGCTGGATACCGGCCGCCTCGGCCGCCATCCGCGCCCGCATCGCCTCGGCCTCGGCCAGACCGCGCGCCTGAATGGCATCGGCGTCCGCCTGACCGTTGAGCCGGGTCGCCTCGGCCTGCGCGGCGGCCCGCAGCTTGATCGACTCCGCCTCGGCCTGCGCCTGCATCTTCGTCTGTGCCGCAGCGGCTTCCGCGCGCAGGCGGGTCTCCTGCGCGTCGGCCTCCGCCTGGCTGATGCGCGCGTCGCGGCTCGCGGCGGCCAGGGTGGTCTGCCGGTAGGCCTCGGCGTCGGCGGGCTTGCGGATCTCCACCTGCAGTTGCTGTTCCTTCTGCTGCGCCTCGAGCTGCGCGACCCGGGTCGCCACCTCGACCACCGCCTGCCGGGCGGTCGCCTCGGCGAGCGGGCCCTGCTGCTGGGCTTCCTTGGTGGCCCGATCCACCTCGGCCTGGTAACCGGCCTTCTTGATCTGGGTGTCGCGCACCGACAGTGCGACCTGCGCCTGCGCGGTCTGCTCCTGGGAGATGGCCTCACGTTCGGCCAGGGCGCGCGCGATACGGGCGTGCTGCTCGACCTCGACCTGGTGCGGAACCGCCAGGTTGGCAATGTAATTCGACTCGCTGGCAATGGACTGGATCTGGAACGAGTCGATCACCAGGCCGAAGGACTCCATCTCGTGCGAGCAGCGATCGCGCACCTGCTCGGAGAACTTGTCCTGATCACTGATCATGTCCTCCACCGTCATCGAACCCGCGATCGCGCGCAGATGACCGATGAAGACGTTCTGGACCTTGGTCTCCAACTCGTCGGCGGGCCGGTCCAGGAAGCGGCGTGCGGCATTGGCGATCGAGGAGTAATCGTCGCCCACCTTGTACATCACCACGCCGGTGAGCTGCAGGTTGATCTTCTGACGGCTCACACACGGCACCACGATCTGAGATTCGTGCGCCTCCAAGGAGATGCGGCGCACCTTCGTCAGGCCGGGAGCCACCAGACACCCGCGACCGGTGACGATGCGGAACCCCATGCTCTCCCCCGAGCCGCCCGGACCGGTGCCGGCCTTGAAGCCCGAGATGATCAGCGCCTCATCGGGTTCGGCGACCCGCCAGGCCATTCGAAACAGGGTTATGGCGGCTGCCAGCAGGACTACCACCCCGACCACGGAAAAGACCAGGACGTCCACGGTGCACCTTCATTTCACGAGAACTACTTCGACAGTGCGACCGCCCAGGCTGTTCACCACGAGGACCTGGGCGTGCTTGGGAATCGTCGCTTCATCGTCGGCGGCGCGGGCCATGAACCTTTCGGTACCGAACCGCACCTCGATCACCACCTCACCGAGGTGGCCGGGTGTGATGGCCGCCGTCACCCGTGCGTACTTGCCGATCACATCTGCCGCCATCAACACCACCCCCCGGAAACCGAAGATGCTCGACCACCACACGCTAGACCCGGCCACCGACAGCCAGCAATCTCTTTACGAAGTCGTTGTCACCATTATCGCGCCGCGTTCGTGATCTTGGTCAGCGCAACGGAATTGACCACCAGCAAACCCAGTGAGACGGCCGCCAGCACCCCCGCCGGGGTGGCCGCCGAATTGACGTCCACCGCCAGATCGGCGGCGTCGAGGGGCTGTCCCTGGGAGTAGAGGAACGCGGCCCCGGCCGGACCGCCCAGCGCGCAACCCACCACCAGCGCCCGGACCGCCCGGTGCGGACGCAGGAACGACAGCAGGGCCGGGAGACCGGTCGTGACGGCGAGCCAATTGATCAGCCAGGTGTAGTCGTCGGCCAGAAAATGCCAGTCGTCCCCCGACGGCAGGCGCACCGAAACGACCGCCGCACAACCGAGCAGCGACAGCAGCAGGGTCGCGATCGAGTAGCCGTCCCGCGGGAGCCGGAAACGCGGATGGGGACCGTCATCCAGCATCAGCGCGAAGGCCGCGAGGATTCCGGCAAGCACCAGCGACAACGTCCCGAACAAGGTGATCTGCTCACCCGACGCGCTGCGAACCGACTCCGCGACTGTGGCCCGGTTCCCCCCGACCCACACGGCGTTCAGACGCAACAACATCGCCGCACTCCACACCCCGGTCAGTCCCACCCCGACCAGCAGCGAATTACAGACATCCCTGGGCAGCTGAGGTATCAGCGTCCGCACCCCGGTGGTCGACCCCGCAAAGAACGCGATGACCGCCAGCACCACGAACAAGTAATGCCCGTGAAAGAGCACCGAATCCACCGAACGATCGGCATCATCGTCCCGCGCGAACGGCGCGATCAACCCGGCCGTGAAAAACACCGACCCGACAACCGCCGCCAATCCAGCCAGCAGCGTGACGAAGTCGATCGCCCGCCCCCGAATATCCCCGACCGCCGAACCGCCGAACGACGCGTCTCGCGCAGATCTGACCCCAGCCACTCCCGTCGCTGCGATACTCCCCACCCGACCGCTCACAACCTCCCGCGCAGAGCCATCCCCAGCGCCACCAACGTGACCGCCCACAGCCTTGTCCGCGCCACGGCCAACACCACCACTGCCGACAGGCCCCGCCGCCGAGGCACTCCCAGCCCCACCAGCTGTGCCACCCTCGGCCGGACTGCCCACAGTCCCCCGCGCGGAGCCGCCCGCAACGTCGCCCGCGTGACCGCCCACAACGTCACCCGCGTGACCGCCCACAACGTCATCGGCGTGACCGCCTACAGCGCCGACCACGTGAGCATCCCCGGCGGCGTCAGCACGGCCGTCCAGAGCGCGGCCGGCGCGAACGGTGATGTCCGCGTGAAGATTCCGGGTGGGGGTGACCCGGGCGGATCGGCCGCCCGCGAGGGCGCGGTGTGCGGCGTCAGCCAGCGCAGCGCAGTTGGGGTAGCGGTCGGCGGGCAGCTTGGCGAGGGCGGTCGCGATCACGTCGTCCAGGGCGGGCGGCAGGTCCGGAAACAGCTCGGTGGGGCGCGGCGGTGGCGCGGTGAGGTGTGCGGAGATTACTGCGGCGTGGTCGGAGCGCGGGAAAGGCCTACTGCCGGTGAGGATTTCGTAGAAGGTGCAGCCGAGGGAGTAGATGTCGGCTCGATGGTCGGCGGGGTCCTCGCCGAAGCGCTCCGGCGCGGCGTAGGCGACCGTCGCGGTGGTGCCGGTCAGCGTCAGGGTGTCGTCGAAGGCACGCGCGATACCGAAATCGGTGAGGACGGCCCGGCCGCCGTCGCGATCGGAAACATCCACCAGGATGTTCGCCGGTTTCACATCGCGATGCAGGACACCTTGCCGGTGCGCGTAATCGAGCGCGTTCCCGGCATCGGTGATCAACCGGACCGCGTCCGGCGCGGGCAACCGCCCGCCCGCCGAATCCAGCAGAGCCGCGATATCGCCGCCGCTGATATACCGCATGCAAAGCCAGGGGATTTCGTCACCCGGTGCGCTGCGATCGTAGATCGGCACGATATCCGGATGCTCGAGTCGCGCCGCCAGCGCGGCCTCCCGATCGAAACGCGCCCGCCCCGGCGAATCCAGCGACATCGCGGGACCGACCGCCCCGCCGAAAACCTTCAGTGCCACATGGCGATCCAGCCGCGGATGCCGGGCGAGATACACCACGCCCATGCCGCCCGCGCCGAGCACACGCTCGATGCCGAAGCCGGAGAAGTCCGCTCCCGGATCCAGCCGCATCAACCGCGCGCCCCTGTCAACACCTATCACCTTGCCGCGCTACATCTTACAGCGGGCATGATATGGCGCATGCTCCCCACCGACGACCTGGCCCGCACCGACCCTCGCCCCGCGGTGATCGACACGCCGCTGGGCATCGTGGAGTTCAGCCTCACGCTGGGCGCGGAGCGGCTACCGGCCCGGCCGGAAACGGTCTGGGAGCTGCCCAACGGCACGCTGCTGCAACGCTGGCGGCCGAAGCAGGCCACGGTCGATCTGCTGATCGGCCGCATCGACGTGCCCGCCTGGGACGGTGGCGCGCCGGTCCCGATGTGGGCCGGGATCTTCCAGGTGCGCGCCAACACCGCGGTGCCGGGACTGATCGTCGCCGCCGCCCTCGACGACCTGCCGCCCGACGCGCACGGCGGCCCCGACTCCGGCGAATGCCTCGCGGCCGTGAGCGCCGAGAACGAGCGCTTCATGGTGTCGATCGGCGGACCCGACACCGAACTGCTGGCCATGCAGGCCGCCGACGGCCGGCTCATGCCGACCGCCTGGGCCCAGCAACTGCCGGCCGACGGCAATGACGGTGACACCGAATACGGTGTGCGCTATGGAGACCGGGTCGCCCTCGCCTGGCATCTGCCCGGCCTGGCCACCGGGGAGGTGGCCAGGCTGTGCATCGCCACCGCCTGGTGCCCGCGTGACGACGACCGCCCGGCGGCCTGGTTCGCCGTCGACATCCCCCTCGACACCGCCTACCACCACCTCACCACCGGAAGGCCCTGACCGATGCACGTCGATCTGATGCTCGAATCCCTCGACGGGCTCTCCGTCGGGGACGTCGTGGGCGCCGAGTTCCCGGTGCTGCGGCGCGATCTGAGCGAACTGCGCGACGGGCCGCTGCCCGCCGGCCGCTGGGAGTGGACCGACGACACCGAAATGGCCTGCGGCGTCGTCGATGAGCTGCTCGGCTACGGCGCGATCGAACCGGATCGACTGGTCGCCGGTTTCGCCGCGCACATCGACACCCGGCGCGACTACGGCTTCATGACCGTGGACTCATTGGGCCGCATCGGCCGCGGCGCACCCTGGCGGGAGGTGGCGGCGGCCGCGTTCGGCGGTCAGGGGTCCTGCGGCAACGGCGCGGCCATGCGGGTCGCGCCCCTGGGCGCCTTCTACGCCGACGACCCGGAAACCGCGGTAACCCAGGCGATCCGCTCCGCCGAGGTGACCCACTCGCATCCGGAGGGCATCATCGGTGCGGTCGCGGTGGCGGTCGCCGCCGCCACGGCCGGGCAGGCTCGCCTCGCCGGAATCCGGCCCACCCCGGAACAATTCCTCACCACCGTCCTGGACCGCCTCGACGACGGTGACACCACCCGCCGCATCGCCCGCGCCCGCGCTCTGCTCGGCGCACCGTACGAGCAGGTCGCCACCGAACTCGGCACCGGCATCCAGGTGACCGCCCAGGACACCGTGCCCTTCACCCTCTGGGTCGCCGCCAACCACCTCGCGAACTACCGTTCCGCCGTGGCCACCTGCGTCGCCGCCGGCGGTGACACCGACACCACCTCCGCCATCGTGGGCGGCATCGTCGCCACCCACACCGGCATCGCGAACCACACCGGCGGCCCCGGCGGCCTGCCCGACACCTGGCTCTCCGCCCGCGAGCCCCTCCCCGCCTGGCTCGACCGCACCCGCAGGCCACCGCACAACACCCGCAAATCCCCCGGCCGCCTACGCCGTTGGCTCTCCGGCACGCCGTAGCACGTGGACTCCTTCCCTCAGGCGAGGTGCTTGCGCAGGAACACCGCGATCTCATCGGTGGCGGCGGCAGCCTCCGGGGTGCCGTGCATCGTCTGGTAGACGTGCGGCAGGCCCTCGCCGACGTTCAGCGTCACGTCCACACCGGTGGCCAGCGCGGCCTCGGCGAAACGCTCCGAATCGCTGAGGATCAGCTCGGCCGTGCCAACCTGCACGAGGGTCGGCGGCAGATCGGTGAGATCGGCGAAAAGCGGTGAGGCCGAATGCTCCCGGGGATCCGCACCGGCCAGGTAGTCGGCGAAGATGCCGCGGATCATGACGGGTTTGAAGATCGGGTCCTGGCTCTCCCGCTCGGTCATCGAAGCGCCGGAGGCGGTCAGGTCCAGGACCGGGGACAATAGGACGGCCGCCGCGGGCAGGTCCGCGCCCTCGTCCCGCAGTTGCAGCAGCAGCGCCGCGATCAGGTTGCCGCCGGACGAATCACCCGCCAGCGCAATCGAACTCGCGGCCAGGCCCTGCTCCTCGCGCAGCCAGTTCCAGACCGTCCGAACGTCGGTCAGCACCGCCGGATACACCTGCTCGGGAACCAACCGGTATTCGGGAAACAGCACGCGCACCCCGGCCGCGCGGCCCAGCCGCGCCGCCAGCTCACCGTGACTGGCCAGCGAGCCGAGGGTGAATCCGCCGCCGTGCACATACACCAGCACCCGATCCGCCGACACGTCGGGCGCATCCACCCAATGCGCCGGAACGCCCGCCGCCGAAACATCGCTCACCCGAACATCTTCGGGAATGTCGAAGCGCTTCCCCGCGGGCAGGAAGTTGGCCCGCATCTGCTCGAGCGACGGCCGGGTGGCGGGCCGCTCCGAGCGCTGCCGCTCGAAATTCTCGATGAACTCCTGCATCTGCGGGCTCGGCATGGTGATTCCCCTTCGGCTCAGGTCTTGCGATCTCGTCTCGAGCCAACTCAGCGCGGTCCGCAATTGTTCCGGCCCCCGGATACGAAACGACCCCGGTCACCGGGACCGGGGTCGTGAGAAGCACAGGGGCTCAAGCGTTGCCGTTGGCTTTCTCCGGCTTCGACTCGTTGCCAGCCTCGGACTCGTCGTCCTCGTGCTCGATGACACCGCGCTCGGTGCCCTCGTCGGCCTCCTGATCCGGCTCCGGATGCTCCGGGGAGAACTCGGCGGGCAGCCGCTTGATGTGCTTGTTCATGTTCATGATGAGCAGGATGGTGCCCGCCAGCAGCACCAGCACGATGACCAGACCCAGCGGCGAGGCCTTGCCGAATTCGGGTCCGGTGGGGGAATTGTTCGTGCCCTGGGCGAGCAGCATGAGCGTCATCGGTCGGTGTCCTCGGTATCTACATCGTCGATTCCCGCAAACAGGTCGGTCTCCGGAATCGCGGTCTTCACCCGGGTCTTGGCCAGCTCGAATTCCTCGGTCGGCCACAGCCGCTGCTGCATCTCCAGCGGCACCGCGAAGAAGGCCCCGTTCGGGTCGATCTGGGTGGCGTGGGCGCGCAACGCGTCATCACGCTGCGGGAAGTACTTGGCGCACTCGATCTGGGTGGTGACCCGGCCCATGATGTCGCCGCGCTCGGCCGCGTACTTGCGCATGCGGTCCATCCACTCCTGCATGGGGAACGGCTCACCGCGGCGCGCGTACTCGTCGGCGAACGCCTCCAGCCGGGTGAGGCTGAAGCCGTGGTTGTAATACAGCTTCAACGGCTGCCACGGCGCACCGGCATCCGGGAACTTCGCAGGATCACCCGCCGCCTCGAAGGCCGCGACCGAAACCTTGTGGCACATGATGTGATCCGGGTGCGGGTAGCCACCCATCTCGTCATAGGTGGTCATGACGTGCGGGCGGAACTCGCGCACCACGCGCACCAGCGCCTCGGTGGCCTCCTCCAGGGGTACCAGCGCGAAGCTGCCCTCGGGCAGCGGCGGCATCGGATCCCCTTCCGGCAGACCGGAATCCACGAAACCCAGCCAGGTCTGGCGCACGCCCAGCGCCTCGGCGGCCGCGGCCATCTCCTCGCGGCGGACCTCGCTGATGCGGTCCTTGATGCCGGGGGTGTCCATGGCGGGATTGAGAATGTCGCCGCGTTCCCCGCCGGTGAGTGTGACGACCAGCACGTCATTGCCTTCGGCGGCGTAGCGGGCGGCCGTCGCCGCGCCCTTGCTGGATTCGTCGTCGGGGTGGGCGTGCACCGCCATGAGGCGAAGACCACTCACTTCTCAGTCACCTCACCGATCACGTTTTACTCCGTAGCTAATGAGCCGAGTCCAGGCACGGGCGTCGGATATGCATTCCCTATAGTTCCATCCGATCGTTGTTTGTTCCGACCTACCCCCCGGGAGCGTCCCCGACATGAGTGAAAGACCGGCCGACCGGTACGGGATCGCGCCTCGGAAGAACCGCCGCTGGCTGCCCTGGGCCCTCGGCGCGGTCGTCCTCCTCGCCGGGCTCGGCGTCTCCTACCTGGGCTACCGCACCTACGGTCCGCAGGCCATCGAACCCGACCGGATCGGCTACGAGATCGTCGACGACCACACCACCACCGTGGATTTCAAAGTGACACGCAAGGATCCGGGCCAAGCGGTCGTCTGCTTCGTGCGGGCCATGGACGGCGACACCGACGAGGTCGGCCGCCGCGAGATCCTGGTCCCCGGCTCCGACGCCGGCACCGTCCGTGTCGTCACCACGATCAAGACCACCCGCCGGGCCGGCGCGGGCAATGTCTACGGCTGCAGCGACCACGTGCCGGCCTACCTGCGAGCAGGGTGAAAAGTCCGTTACACGCCCCGCTTTGACGCTTCTACCTGCGCCTTTCCGAATCGTGCTAAAATGACGCGATACACGGTTCCGGAGTTCGGAGCCGTGTTTGCTGCATTGACGGCCGGCGCTGTCGGGACTCTCCCCAGGGATCGCTCTGGCTGTCCACTGTTGCCGTGCCCGTCTTCGGATGACCACGGTAGCGGGCATCAGGGAATCCCGGCTTGCCGGGGACAACTACTAGGGAGTGATCGAGATGACTGAGACCGTGACTTGGCTGACCCCGGAGTCGCACGAGAGGCTCACGAGCGAACTCGGCGCGCTCATCGCCAACCGTCCCGTCATCGCGGCCGAAATCAACGAGCGCCGTGAAGAAGGCGATCTCAAGGAGAACGGCGGCTACCACGCGGCGCGTGAAGAGCAGGGCCAGCAGGAGGCGCGCATCCGCCAGCTGCAGGAACTGCTGAACAACGCCAAGGTCGGCGTCGCACCCACCAAGTCCGGCGTCGCGCTGCCCGGCTCGGTCGTCAAGGTCTACTACGACGGCGACGAGTCCGACACCGAAACCTTCCTCATCGCCACCCGCGAAGAGGGCCTCGGCAACACCGACCTCGAGACCTACTCCCCCAACTCACCGTTGGGTGGCGCGCTCATCAACGCCAAGGTCGGCGAGACCCGCGAATACCAGCTGCCCAACGGCAACGTCATGAAGGTGACGCTGGTTTCGGCGGAGCCGTACCACAGCTGAGCAGTACCCGCCCGAGAGTGGAGGTCGTGACCACTCGAGGGCATCGGTCGTGAAAACAAAGAAGCGGCGCCCCCCCAATTGTGGGGGGGGGGGTTGTTGGGTGTTTGACGGCCGCGCGGGCTACACGTGGGCGGGGGGGGAGGTGTTTTGAGAGGATGCGAACCAGAGGGGGGGCACGGCGG
>NZ_JBHZAC010000009.1:411212-435500 GCF_042753865.1 Nocardia sp. NPDC059240
CCTCCGTTCGCCGGCCCCCCCCGGTTCGTGCTGGAGGCCCCTCCCCCCGCCGCCCCTGATACACACCACCCCCCCGCCGCCCCGTGAGGGGGCCCCCGCTTCTTTGTGCTGAGAGTCAGGCCAGCGCTTGCTCGACGTCGGCGAGGAGGTCGCTGATGTCCTCGATGCCGACCGAGAGGCGGACCAGGTCGGCGGGGACCTCGAGGGCGGAGCCCGCGGTGGAGGCGTGGGTCATCGCGCCCGGGTGCTCGATGAGGGATTCCACGCCGCCGAGGGACTCGGCGAGGGTGAAGATCTTGGTCTTGGCGCAGAAGTCGAGGGCGGCTTCCTTGCCCCCGTGCACGCGGACCGAGATCATGCCGCCGAAGCGTCGCATCTGCTTCTGGGCGACGGTGTGGCCCGGGTGCTCGGGCAGGCCCGGGTAGATGACCTGGGCGATCTTCGGGTGGTTGGACAGGAATTCCGCGATGGTCTCGGCATTGTCGCAGTGCCGATCCATGCGCAGGGCCAGCGTCTTGATGCCGCGCATGGTGAGGAAGGCGTCCATCGGGCCGGGCACCGCACCCGCGCCGTTCTGCAGGAACGCGAACTTGACGTCCAGCTCCTGGTCATTGGTGATGAGCGCGCCGCCCACCACGTCGGAGTGCCCGCCCAGGTACTTGGTGGTCGAGTGCAGCACGATGTCCGCGCCCAGCAGCAGCGGCTGCTGCAGGTACGGCGAGGCGAAGGTGTTGTCCACCACCAGCTTCGCGCCACCGGCGTGCGCGACATCGGCGATCGCCGCGATATCACCGATGTTCAGCAGCGGGTTGGTGGGCGTCTCCACCCAGACCAGCTTGGTGTTGGGCCGCATGGCCGCGGCGATCGCGTCCACATCCGACACCGGCGCGACCGAGTACTCGATCCCCCACTGGGTGAACACCTTGTCGATGAGCCGGAACGTCCCGCCGTACGCGTCGTTCGGAATCACCAGGTGATCGCCGGGCCGCAGATTCGCCCGCAACGCACAGTCGGTCGCCGCCATCCCGGACGCGAAAGCCCGCCCGTAAGTACCCGATTCGAGCGCCGCGAGGTTGGCCTCCAGCGCCGTCCGAGTCGGATTCCCGGTCCGCGCGTACTCGTACCCCCCGCGCATCCCGCCGACCCCATCCTGGGCGAACGTCGAACTCGCATAGATCGGCACGTTCACCGCACCGGTCTGAGGGTCCGGATCGAACCCGGCGTGCACCGCCCGTGTGGAGAAACCCAGCTGATCGCTCATGCCGAACAGCCTAAGGACACCCGCATGAAGCCCCCGCTCCGGGGTTTACGACCGGGCTAGGGTGGGCGAATGGTCACCGTGGATGAGCTGTTCGCGATCGAGTCCCTGCTCAGTGATGAGGAGCGTGACATTCGGGATACCGTGCGTGCGTTCGCGGGGGAACGGTTGCGGCCGCATATTGCGGAGTGGTTCGAGGTGGGGACTTTTCCGGCGCGGGAGTTGGCTCCGGAACTGGGGAAGCTCGGGTTGTTGGGGATGCATCTCGAGGGGTACGGGTGCGCGGGGACTTCGGCTACGGCGTACGGGCTGGCTTGTTTGGAGCTCGAGGCGGTGGATTCGGGTGTGCGGAGCATGGTTTCGGTGCAGGGGTCGCTGGCTATGACCGCGATTCACAAGTACGGGTCGGAGGAGCAGAAGCTGCGGTGGCTGCCGGAGATGGCGGCGGGGCGGGTGATCGGGTGTTTCGGGTTGACCGAACCGGACTTCGGGTCGAATCCGGGTGGGATGCGGACTCGGGCGCGCAGGGATGGGGACGATTGGGTGCTCGATGGGTCCAAGATGTGGATCACCAACGGGTCGGTGGCGGATGTGGCGATCGTGTGGGCGCAGTCGCGCGAGGGTGAGCGGGATGTGATCCGCGGGTTCGTGGTGCCCACGGATACACCGGGATTCAGTGCTCGGGAGATGAAGCACAAGCTGTCGCTGCGGGCTTCGATCACCGCGGAACTGTCGCTGGACGGTGTGCGGCTGCCCGCCGACGCACAGTTGCCGGAGGCGCGGGGGCTGGCCGCACCGCTGGGCTGCCTCTCGGAGGCGCGCTTCGGAATCATCTTCGGGGCGCTCGGCGCGGCCCGCGACTGCCTGACCGCGACCATCGAATACGCGCGCACCCGGGAGGTATTCGACAAACCGCTGGCCGCCTACCAGCTCACCCAGGCCAAACTCGCGGACATGGCGCTGGAGCTCGGCAAGGGGCAACTGCTGGCGGTGCACCTGGGGCGGTTGAAGGATCGGCATCAGATCAGCAACGAGCAGATCAGTTCCGGAAAGCTGAACAGCACCCGCGAAGCCATCAAGATCGCGCGGGAGTGCCGGACGATTCTGGGCGCGAACGGGATCACCCTCGAGTACCCGGTATTGCGGCATGCCAACAATCTGGAGTCGGTCCTGACCTATGAAGGCACGGCCGAGGTGCATCAACTGGTCCTCGGCGAGGCACTCACAGGCTCGAAAGCCTTCCGTTGACCAGGCATTCCGCGCGAATGCGCGATTTGTCACAGCGGGTCCCTCAGGTGCGGGCCGGTTGCTAGCATCACCGGGTGTTTGTGCCCGGCTCCGCATTGCTCGTCGTTTCCGCGCGTAAGACCCTGAACCGTCTGCAGCGCACCCACGGAGCCCCCGCCGCCGAGGCCGCGGCGCTGTTCCCCGGCGTCTGCGCCGAAATCGACCAGCACGCCGCCGCCGTCCGCGACATTCTCGACCTGGGTGTCGAGAACTCCAGCGTGGTCCCGACCAGTGTGCTGCTGGCCGGTTACGCCCGCGGCATCCTCGACGACCTACGCGACGCGGACGCCGACATCCCGCTCTCGCCGCTCGACTGGCAGGACGCCGACTGGCTGCACCTGCGCCTGGCCGCCGTCTGCTCGCTGGCCCGCCCCGCCTGAAACGGACAACGAAACAGCCCCGAGGACCGGTAGTCCTCGGGGCTGTTTTCGATTGTCCCGCTAGATCATCCCGCCCTGATTGCCTTGCTCGGGCGGCTGCGCGCCGGGCCTGGGCATCTGACCGCCCGGCCGTGAGGGATGCTGGTTCGGTGGCATCGGATGCCCTTGCTCCGGCATCTGCTGCGGCGGCTGACCACCCTGGCCGTAGCCGCCCTGCTGCCCGTATCCCGTTGGCCCGTAACCCATTTGACCGCCCTCGGGTTCGGCCCACTTGCCGGGCGGCATCTGCCCCATCCCCGGCCCGGCCATCATGGGCTGCCCCATCATGGCCGCCCGCTGGGCGAGCATCGCCGCCTCCTGCGCCTGCCGCTGACGCGCCGCGTCCTCACGACCGCGCTGGTAGGCCTGGGCATGACCCTTCACCTCGGGCATCTCGCCTTCGATGGTGTCGAGCCAACCCTCCCACCGCGATTGCATCGGACGGATGAGTCCACCGCCGAAACCGACGATGAGCACACCGGCGATGGTGGCCAGCACGGTGATCAGGATCGGCATGGTGACCGAGGTGCCGACGCCGATCTGATTGAGCGCCGCGATAATGCCGATGCCCCAGATGAACACCGCCGCAACACGTCCCAGCATGCGGCCGTATTCCAGTCCGCTCAGCATGTTCGACACCATGTCCTGCACGACGCGCGCGATCGCGCCCGCGATGCAGACGATGACGATGCCGACCGCCAGCCGCGGCAGCCACGCCACGATGCCATTGAGCATGGTGGACACCGGATTCGGGCCGAAGACGCCGAAGCCGAGCTGCAATGCGATCAGCAGCACCGCGTAGTAGGCGAGCTTGGCGATGATGCCGGTGGCGTCGTAGCGACCACGGGCGAGCATGTCCTTGATGCCGCCACGCTCGACGAGCCGATCGAACCCGATGCGGTTCAGGATCCGGGTCACCACCTTGGCGACGACCTTGGCCACGAACCAGCCGATGAGCAGAATGACCAGGAAGCCGACGAACTTGGGCACCCAGGTCGCGATGGAACTCCACGCGTCCGAGAGCCCCATCTGGATATCGATAGCCGATACCGAGGTGTGCATGACCCCGTCCCTTCGCTATCTGTCCCGGCCGAGTGCCGGAACTGCTCCACGGGGTGGTTATACGCCTTGTTGATCTTCGAGTTCGTACGTTTGCGAAAGTGTTGCCAAATCGAATGCCAATGGTTTGCCGGAGAATGCGAAAACGCGATGACCCACCCCTCATCGGCAGGCCATCGCGTTATTCGTCCGGATTCATGCCGGAGTGGAGCGGGAGTGGATCAGTAGGCGCTGGAGACGTTGTCCATCGAGCCGTAGCGGTGCGCCGCATAGTTGCAGGCAGCGACGATATTGGCGACCGGGTCCCAGATGTTCGTGGACGTGCCCTCGACGTGGTACGCGTTGAAGGTCGGGTCGATCACCTGGAGCAGGCCCTTGGACGGGATGCCCATGGCCGCATTCGAGTCGTACAGGTTGATCGCCTGCGGGTTGCCGCTGGATTCGCGCTGGATGTTGCGCATGATGCCGTCATAGCTGCCGGGGATGCCGCGCTGGGACATGATGTCCAGCGCCTGGCGGATCCAGCCGTCGAGGTTGTCGGCGTAGACCGGGGCGGGCGGCGGGACCGGAGCCGGCGCGGGCATGGGCGCCGGGGCCGGAGCCGCGGCGGCCGGGGCCGGGGCGGGCTGCTCGTTGGCCGGCGCGGCGGGCGCCACGGGGGCCGCGGCGGCCACCAGGGTGGCCTTCAGCGCGGCGGGCTCGACATCGCCGTTGGCGGAGCCCGCGGCGGTGATGATGGAGCCGAAGACGCCGAGAGCGAGCGCGGCGGTGCCGACCGTGCGAGCGGTGGCCATCACCTTGCTACGTCTAGCGGGGTCACTGAGAGCAGTCATAACAATTCGTCCTGTTCGGTTTCGGGCCCCGTGGGCCTGAAGAAGGCAGCGCTCGACCAGGCAGGCGTCTCCCGACGCTTACCGAGGCACTGCGGGGCTGTTGTTGGTTGCTGTTGTGAAACCCTGTCCGGGTCAATGGAATTGGCGCACCGTCGTCAATGGAGTTGACGCTCTGCGCGGAGAACTGCGGAGACGTTCGCGGCCTCCCGGCCGCTCTGCCCTAACCCACCGAGGTGGATTGCCTCATCGCACCGATGTGGTGATCACGTTCCGCATGTGTGTTCACATCTCCTTGCGCCATTCAGACTCATGGTCTGTTTCCGACAAGGTCACAGCTTGATAGCGCATAGTTAACACGGTCTGAACCAAAAGTGAACACACGGTGAACCGACCCGAGTGGCAGCTTCGGGACCTGCATTAATACAAGCGCTGACCTGGTCATTCAATTCGAAACACAAAGTGTTTCAGATCACAGAGAAATTTAGCCTCAAGATCGCGATATACGTCTATTTGCCCTATTTCCCGACGACCCATCGGCGTTTCGCATTCCGAAAGTAACGCTCCCACAAATCACAATTGTTAACTCAAATCACATTAGTCACATTTGTCACGCACCGTAATCATCCTGCGATGTAACGAAAGCCGGATTAGGGTTCCGACATGGCATCCATCCGGGTCACCGAGGTGCTGGCGGCCCTCTCGCTCACCACCGATCTGGCCACCGGAATGCCATTCGAGAAGGGTCTGGCGGTCTGCCTGGTGGCCGATGCGGTCGCCGCCCGGCTGGGCCTCGACCAGGCCGACCGCCGCATCGTCTTCCACGCCGCCCTGCTCGCGGCCGTCGGCTGCACCTCCCGGGCCTCGGAGAACGCCGAGTCCTACGTCGACGACATCGCCTTCCAACGGGCCTTCCACACCCTCGACCCGGGCGACCCCGAGATCTTCGCTGCACAACTGAGCACCTTCGGCGACTGGGCGCCGGGCAGCCGGTCCGCGCTGGCCCGTCGTTATGCCACCGAGTCGCCCGCCGGAGCGCCGTTCGCGGTCCGCTCGGTATGCGAAGTCAGCCGGGCGCTGGGACCGCGTCTAGGACTGCCCGAGGCGGCCGTGCGGGCATTGACCGAGGTCAAGGAGCGTTTCGACGGGCTGGGCGCGCCCGACCGGCTCGGCGGCGAACAACTGTCGCTGACCGGGCGCATCCTGCACCTGGCCGAACAGGCCGTGCTGGCTTTTCGCGGCCGTGATCGCCGGGCCGCTCTGGCCGAGTTGCGCCGACGGGCGGGCGGTCACCTGGATCCGGATCTGGTGGCCGTCTTCGCCGCCGACGCGGACGCCATCTGGAGCGTGCTCGCCCAGCCCGACCTCCTGACCGCGGTGATCAGCGCCGAACCCGGACTGCCGGCCGTGATCCGGCCCGAACAACGCGACCACCTGTGCGCGGCGCTGGCGGTCGTGGTGGACCTGAAAGGTCGCTACCTGCTGGGACATTCGGCCCACGTGGCCGGATTGGCCGATGCCGCAGGCAATCTCACCGGACTCTCGGACACCGACCGGGCCGATCTGCGCGCCGCCGCGCTGCTGCACGACATCGGCCGCGTCGCGGTGTCGAGTGCGATCTGGGATCACCCCGGCCCGGTCGGCACCGGCGACTGGGAACGCATTCGGCTGCACAGCTATTGGACCGACCGTGTGCTGCGCCGCTGCCCTGGCCTGACCGATCTGGCCGAGGTCGCCGCCGGTCACCACGAACGACTCGACGGCAGCGGCTACCACCGCGGTGTGCGCGTACACGACCAATCACCGGCCGCACGACTGCTCGCCGCCACCGACGTCTTCGCGGCCATGACCGAGGACCGCCCGCACCGCCCCGCCCACAAACCCGGCGACGCCGCCGCCCACCTCTCGGCGGAGGCGGCAGCCGGACGCCTGGACCGCGACGCCTGCGCAGCCGTGGTCGAAGCGGCCGGATTGCGGCCACCACGCACGGAATACCCCTGCGGACTCACCGAACGCGAAGTCGAGGTTCTACGCCTCGCAGCCCGCGGCCTGTCCAACCGCCGCATCGCCGCCGAACTCGTTGTCTCCGAACGCACTGTCGGCCACCACCTGGCCCACATCTACGACAAGACCGGCCGCCGCACCCGCGCGGGCGCGGCCGTCTTCGCCATGGAGCACGGCCTGCTGCCCGGCTGAGTCGATACCCGGGATAGGTCGATCGACCGATGTGGGTGGGGTGGGTCCGGGCCGAACATTGGATGCACCCGATCAGCTTGTAACCCCAGGGAGTATCTCCAATGTCCCCTTCCGCCAACACCGCTCACGCCGAGACCATCGGAGCGCTCTACCGCGCGTTCGAGACCGGCGACATTCCCTTCATCCTCGATCAGCTCGCCGACGACGTTTCCTGGGACGCCGATTGGCTCGCCAATACCGCCCAGGCCGCGGGGGTTCCGCAGTTGCAGCCCCGGCGCGGACCGCACGCGGTCGCCGATTTCTTCGCCCTGCTGTCGGAGTGGAAGTTCCAGGAGTTCACGGTGCGTGATGTCATCGGGTCCACCGGCCAGGTGGCAGCCGAGATCGAATTGGATGTGATCCTGCCCAACGGCAATCGCATCGTCGATCAGAACGTGCACCTGTGGAGCTTCGACGACGCGGGCAAGGTGTCGCGGCTGCGCACCTATGGCGATACCGCCAAGCTGATCGCCGCGCACACGGGTGGTACCCCGTGATGACCTGAAACCGAGTCGAGATGTCCTTGCTGACAGACGTTGTCACCGTTTCTCGGCGCAACCTGATCGCGGTGCCGGTGTTGCTCACCGGCGCCGCGGTCTCGGTCGCGCTGGGCATGGCCGGAATTCACTACTGGCCCGGCACCCAGCCCCTGCCCACCTGGGGCTTCTCCGCACCGCAGATCTTCAAGGCGTATCTGAGCAGTGCGGTCGGGGTGCTGATCATCGGCCAATTGCTCACGGCCGTCTGGATTTACCGCTTCCATGCGCCGAAACCGGTGCGCATCTTCCACCGTCTCTCCGGTGCGCTGGCGTTCCTGCTCAGCCTGCCGGTGGCCTTCTACTGCCTCTACAGCTTCGGTTTCCAGGTCGGCCAGGGCGCGACATCCACCCGGGTGATGGCGCATTCGATCGCGGGCGTGGTCTTCTACGGTGCCTTCGCCTCGAAAATGCTGACTCTGCGGTTGAAGCGGACGCCGGGCTGGCTGCTGCCGATCCTCGGCGCGACGGTGTTCACAAGCTTTGTGCTGGCGTGGACGCTGGCGGCTTTCTGGTGGTTTCGTACCGTCGGATTCGCGAGATGAGCAGCGGCAGCAGCGCCATCATCACCAGTAGCCGGATGGTCTGCACGCTGGTGATGAGCGGCAGATTCGCGCCCATGGTGTCGGCGGTCGCCAGCACCGCGTTGATGCCGCCGGGCGTGGTCGCCAGGTACAGGTCCGACATCTGCAGATCCACCAGATAGGCCAGCCCCAAAGCCATTCCGGCCACGATCGCCGACAGCGCCAGCACGGCGGCGGTCATGGCGGGCAGCATGCGCGCCATCTCCCGCACCACCTGCCGGGTGAAGCGGGTGCCGACCTCGAAGCCGATCAGCACGAACAGCAGATCCTTGAACAGGTGGGTGGGCGCGTAGCCGTGGGTCAGACCCAGCGCGGTCACGATCGCGGTGACCAGCATCGGGCCCAGCAGTGCGGCATTCGGCAGCTTCAGGCGCCCGCCGATCCGAATCCCGATGAGGCACAGCACAATCGCGATGCACAGCCCGGCCAGCTGATCGCCGCGGCCCATGATCATCCAGTACGGCAGGCTCGGGTCGGTCACCGAATTGCCCGGGGCCCCAGGGCCGTAGGGGATGCGCTCCTCGTTGTCGAGCAGTGCGGCAATGGCCGGGGCGCTCAGGGCCACCAGGGCGACGCGCAGGTATTGCATGAACGCCACCCGGCGCGGATCGGCGTCGAGTTCGTCGGCGGCCGCGACCACCGCCGCCGAGCCGCCCGCCAGCATGCCGAGCGTCGCGGTGGGCAGATCCACCTTCGTCGCCCGCGCGAAAACCAGCGCCACCCCCACGCTCACCACGACCGTCGCCGCCGTGACCGCGAGCACCGGCAGCAGCCCCCAGCCGATCGAGGTCAGCAGGGATATCTGCAGGTAGCTGCCCATCAGCACGCCCAGCATGGCCTGCACGCCCACGTTCACCTGCCGAGGCAGCGGGGCGGGCAGCTTCCCCGCCAGGGCCAATCCGGCACCCACGAAGATCGCGAGAATCATTTGCGGCGCGGGAAATCCGATCCGGTCCAGTAATTTCGCACCACCGAGCACCGCGCCCAGCAACGCGACCCATACCGCCACCTGTCTCGGACTCATATGAATCAATGGTGCCCGGCGCGGATGAACCTCTGGTAACACCCCAGTTATCCAGGCCGAAGCTCCCACTGTGATCTCCGATTCAGAACCGGATGGGCTTGTCCCAGGCCATAAGTCACATCGGCCGCGAATCACACTGGTGAAAGCAAGCCGCCCGCCGGATCCAAGGGAAGGGATCCGGCGGGCGGCAACTGCACAGATAACTAGGCGAGGACGCCTTCGCTGAGGAAGCCCAGCAGGTCGTGGCGGGTGATGACGCCGACCGGCTTGCCGTCGTCGACGACCATGAGGGCGTCGGTGGACTCCAGCAGCTTGGTCGCCGCCGAGACCGGTTCGCCCGCGCCGATGAGCGGGAAGCCGGGGCTCATGTGCTTGGACACCGGATCGGTGAGCTTGGCGCGACCCTCGAACACGGCCGAGAGCAGATCGCGCTCGGTGACCGAACCCGCGACCTCGCCCGCCATGACGGGCGGCTCCGCGCCGACGACCGGCATCTGCGAGACGCCGTACTCGCGCAGGATCTCGATGGCGTCGCGCAGGGTCTCCTGCGGGTGGGTGTGCACCAGGTCCGGCAGTTCACCGGACTTGCCGCGCAACACATCTCCCACATGGACCTCGGTGTGCGAGCCGTCCAGGCGCGAGCGCAGGAAGCCGTAGGAGCTCATCCACTGGTCGTTGAAGATCTTGGACAGGTAGCCGCGGCCACCGTCCGGCAGCAGCACCACGACCACGGCATCCGGGTCGCGCTCGGCGACCTTCAGCGCCGCGACCACGGCCATGCCGCAGGAGCCGCCGACCAGCAGGCCCTCCTCGCGGGCCAGGCGACGGGTCATCTCGAAGGAGTCCGCGTCGGAGACGGCGATGATCTCGTCCGGGATGGCCGGGTCGTAGGCGGTCGGCCAGAAGTCCTCGCCGACACCCTCGACCAGGTACGGGCGGCCGGTGCCGCCGGAGTAGACCGAGCCCTCCGGGTCCGCGCCGACGACCTTGACCTTGCCGCCGGAGATCTCCTTGAGGTAGCGGCCGGTGCCGGTGATGGTGCCGCCGGTGCCGACGCCCGCCACGAAGTGGGTGATCTTGCCTTCGGTGTCGCGCCAGATCTCGGGACCGGTGGTCTCGTAATGCGATTCGGGGCCGCCCGGGTTGGAGTACTGGTTCGGCTTCCACGCGCCCGGGATCTCCCGCACGAGACGGTCGGAGACGTTGTAGTAGCTGTCCGGGTCCTCGGGCGCGACGGCGGTCGGGCAGACCACGACCTCGGCGCCGTAGGCGCGCAGCACGTTCCGCTTGTCCTCGCTGACCTTGTCCGGGCAGACGAACACGCACTTGTAGCCGCGCTGCTGCGCGACCAGGGCGAGGCCGACACCGGTGTTACCGGAGGTCGGTTCGACGATCGTGCCGCCGGGCTTCAGCAGCCCTTCCTTCTCTGCGGCGTCGATCATCTTGACGGCGATGCGGTCCTTCGAGCTGCCGCCCGGATTCAGGTACTCCACCTTCGCCGCCACCAGTCCCGAGTTCGGACCCACCACGGAGTTCAACCGAACGAGCGGGGTGTTTCCGATCAGATCGACGACATGGTTAGCGATGCGCATACCCCTCATCGTTGCAGAAAGGAGATGCGCACCTTCGCGCACGTCGGACATATCACGAATGCCGGAAATTACCATCGGCCCATGAGGAAGCCGACGAGCCTGAGGGCCGCCTCCCTGTTCACCTGTCTCACGGGCGCGACCATGATCATCATCAGCGCCCCCGCACACGCCGCGACCATTGAATTTCCGCAGGTCCAGAGCATGTACCACGATGCGGTGCTGTGCGGCGGCAACATTCGATCCTGGGCCGACACCGGTCCGCAGTGGCCGGGCCGGGCCATCATCAGCGTGCAGGCGCTACCGGTCGGCGGGTTCGATCCGGGCGAGTACAGCTTCGCGCCGATGTGCGAAACCACCGCCACGGTCGCCTGGCACAACATGAACACCGGGGCCGCGGGCGAATATCGAGTTCCGATCTTGGCCGGGTTCTACGGCAGCGAGCACTACGCCTTGTTCCAGGACACCGGGCCGGGCCACATCGTGGTCACCGTCTACACGGACATGCCGAACATCCCGGCGCAGAGCGCCTTCGACGTGCCGGGCTGACCCGCCCGCGTTGTGAGTGAGCGATATCCCACAGCTCATTGGTTGGGATTCGGGCACACCGGATGTTCGCCCCGCCACACCCCCGTCGTAAATTCGAAGAGGATCACCCCAGCAAAAAAGGAGTCCTCATGGCTGAGGCCGTCATCGTTTCGTACGCCCGCTCGCCCATCGGCCGCGCTGGCAAGGGTTCTCTGGTGAGCATGCGCCCGGACGACCTCGCTGCCCAGATGGTGCGCGCCGCGCTCGACAAGGTGCCTTCGCTCTCCGTCTCCGACATCGACGACCTGCACCTGGGCTGCGGTCAGCCCGCCGGTGAGGGCGGCTTCAACATGGCCCGCTCGGTCGCCGTGCAGCTCGGCTACGACACCCTGCCGGGCGTCACCGTCAACCGCTACTGCTCGTCCTCGCTGCAGACCACCCGGATGGCGTTCCACGCCATCAAGGCCGGTGAGGGTGACGTGTTCATCTCCGCCGGTGTGGAGACCGTGTCGCGCTTCCCGAAGGGCACCTCCGACGGCTGGCCCGACACCCACAACGGGCTGTTCGCCGACGCCGAGGCCCGCACCAAGGCCACCGCCGAGTCCAACGCGACCTGGACCGACCCGCGCGAGGAGGGCATCCTCCCGGACGTCTACATCGCCATGGGTCAGACCGCGGAGAACGTCGCCACCTTCACCGGCATCTCGCGTGAGGACCAGGACCACTGGGGTGTGCGTTCGCAGAACCGTGCCGAAGAGGCCATCAAGTCCGGTTTCTTCGAGCGTGAGATCACCCCGGTGACCCTGCCCGACGGCACCATCGTCACCACCGACGACGGCCCGCGCGCCGGCACCTCCTACGAGAAGATCTCGCAGCTGAAGCCGGTCTTCCGCCCGGACGGCACCATCACCGCCGGTAACGCCTGTCCGCTGAACGACGGTGCCGCGGCGCTGGTCGTCATGTCCGACACCAAGGCGAAGGCCCTGGGCCTGACCCCGCTGGCCCGCATCGTGGCCACCGGCGTCTCGGGCCTGTCCCCGGAGATCATGGGCCTCGGCCCGATCGATGCCGTGCGCAACACCCTGAAGAACGCCAACATGACCATCGGCGACCTCGACCTGTACGAGATCAACGAGGCGTTCGCCGTTCAGGTTCTGGGTTCGGCTCGTGAGCTGAACATGGACGTGGACAAGCTGAACATCTCCGGTGGCGCGATCGCGCTGGGCCACCCGTTCGGCATGACCGGTGCCCGCATCACCGCGACCCTGATCAACAACCTGCAGACCCAGGACAAGCAGTTCGGTCTGGAGACCATGTGCGTCGGCGGCGGCCAGGGCATGGCGATGATCATCGAGCGCCTGAGCTGACGCTCAGAACTCCATTGGGCCGCACGACCTTCCGGTCGTGCGGCCCAAGTCATTTGGGGGGAAGGTGGGGGCTAAGCCCCCACACCCCCTTATGCGTCGAGGTCGGAGCCGACCAGCTCGGCAATCTTGTCCAAGGCCGCCTGGTCATCGCTGGTGACGACGACTTCGGTGCCCTGGGTCGCGCCGAGGGTCATGATCATGAGGGCGGAGGCCGCGTTCACCGGTCCGCCGCCGACCAGCGACAGAGTGACGGGGACGCCTGCGGCTGCGGCGGTTGCGGCGATTACGGCGGCCGGGCGGGCGTGCAGGCCGACGGACGAACCAACGACGACGGTGGTGCTGGGCATGATCGACTCCTTTTAGGTGGGGAGGGTTAGGCGGGTACGAGATCCGCGGGAGATTCTTTGGTGGAGGGGGTCTTTCGGAGTTGCTTTGCGGCGGTGACGCAGGCTGCGCCGATTACGGTGCCGAGGGCTAGGGCGATCAGGAAGCCTGCGATGCCGCCGACGGCGAAGAAGACGAAGATGCCGCCGTGGGGTGCACTGAGGGTGGTGCCGAAGGCCATGACCAGGGCGCCGGTGACTGCGCCGCCCGCCATCATGGAGGGGATGACACGCAGGGGGTCGGCTGCGGCGAAGGGGATTGCGCCCTCGGAGATGAAGGAGGCGCCGAGTAGCCAGGCGGCCTTGCCGTTTTCGCGTTCGGCGGTGGTGAAGAGTTTGGGGCGCACGGTGGTTGCGAGCGCCATGGCCAGCGGCGGCACCATGCCTGCCGCCATGACGGCGGCCATGATCTTCAGCGACGCAGTGTCATTCACGTTGAGTCCGGCGACGGCGAACGCATAGGCGGCCTTGTTGACCGGCCCGCCCAGGTCGAAGCACATCATCAGGCCCAGGATGATGCCGAGCAGGATGGCCGAGGTGCCGGACAGGCTGTTGAGCCAGTGGGTGAGCCCGCTGGTGACGGCCGCGAGGGGCTTGCCGAGCACGATGAACATGAGCATGCCGACGACCAGCGATGCGAACAGTGGGATGACCACGACCGGCATGAGGCCGCGTGCCCATTGCGGCACACCGAGTTTGGCGATCCACAGCGCGGCGAAACCGGCGACGAGACCACCGACCAAGCCGCCCAGGAAGCCCGCGCCGACAAAGACGGCGACCGCACCGGCGGTGAAACCCGGTGCGAGACCGGGCCGGTCGGCGATGGCGTAGGCGATGTATCCGGCCAGCGCGGGCACCAGGAAGCTGAATGCGAGCGAACCGATCTGGAACAACACCGCACCCAGGTAGGTGGCCAGGCCGCCCGCCGGTAGATCGGTGATCGAGTTGTCCAACACGATGGTCTTCGCAGTCCCGGCGATCTCGTACCCGCCGAGCAGGAAGCCGAGCGCGATGAGCAGCCCGCCCGCCGCGACGAACGGAATCATGTAGCTGACGCCGGTCAGCAGGATCTGCCGTAGTCGAGTCCCCCAGCCGAGCGACCCGGAATCCACTGCGGTCGAGCTCTTCTCGGACCGGGCAGCACCGGAGACGACCGCGGCAGTCGGATCCTTCGCCGCCGCCAGCGCCTCGGACACCATGACATCGGGCTCATTGATCGCCCGCTTCACGCCGGACTCGATGACCGGCTTCCCCGCGAACCGCTCCCGCCCCTTCACCCCGACATCGGTGGCAAAGATGACCGCGTCCGCGAAATCGATATCCGCCGCACTCAAAGGCGTACTGCCACTGGAACCCTGGGTCTCCACCCGCACCGTGACTCCAGCGCGCTGGCCCGCGGCGACCAGGGAATCGGCCGCCATGTAGGTGTGCGCGATACCGGTCGGGCAGGCAGTGACGGCGACGACGGTACGCGGCGATGTCGTCGAATCCTGCTGCGGAACAACCGGTTCGGCTTGGATGGCCGTTTCGGCCGAGGGCTTTTCCGTCGCGGCCGGTTGCGGCGTCTCCTGAGGTTCGATGACCTCCACGACCAGGCCGACGATCTCGGCGGGGGTTGCGGCTGCGCGCAGGGCTGCCAGGAATTCGGGTCTGACCAATGCCCGGGCCAGGGCGGAAAGCAGTTTCATGTGTTCCGCGCCCGCGCCCTCGGGGGCCGCGATGAGGAACACCAGGTCGGCCGGACCGTCCGGGGCACCGAAGTCGGCCTTGTGGGCGAGGCGGGCGAAGCCGAGGGAGGGCACGGTGACTGCGGCGGAGCGGCAGTGTGGGATGGCGATGCCGCCGGGAAGGCCGGTGGGCGACTGGCTTTCGCGCGCCAGGGCGGCATCGCGCAGGGCGTCGGCTGAGGTGGCGCGGCCTGCGTCGGTGAGGCGTTGGGCGAGTGACCCGATCACGTCGGCTGGCTCGGCGCCGAGGTTGGCGTCGAGGGCGATCAGGTCGGTGGTGATGATCGGGTCGGACATCGCGGGTCCTTCAGTGGTGGGGCTGGAGGTCCAGGGCCGTGACGTGCACGGCACTGGGGTCGGTGTGGTGCGGGCCGGGCAGGCCGGTCCCCGGGAGAGCGGCGGCGGCGCTGCCGTAGGCGACGGCGCGGCGTAAACGATCTGGTGGCGCTTGGTGATCCAGGTCGGCGAGTAGGTAGCCGGCGAGCGCGGAATCGCCCGCGCCGACCGTGCTGCGCGCGGTGATGGCCGGTGCGGTGGCATGCCAGGCCCCGGATGCGGTGACCAGCACGGCTCCGGCCGCGCCGAGGGTGGCGAGCACGGTTTCGACGCCGCGCGCCACGAGCACCGACGCCGCTCGGGCCGCCGCGCCGGGATCCTGCAGCTCGTCGGGGTCGCCCCCGGTGAGCTGGGCCAGTTCCTCGGCATTGGGTTTGATCAAATGCGGTGCGGTGGAATCGAAATGCTCGGCCAGGGCCAGCAGCGGCCCGTCGGAGGTGTCCACCGCGACCTTGATACCGCCGGGTCCTGGTCGACGCAGCCGTCGCAACAGGTCGACATACCAGTCAACGGGCACCGTGGGCGGTAGCGAGCCGGACAACACCACCCAGGACGCGTCGCGCGAAAGCTCGACCAGCAAGTCGGCCAAGGCAATTCGCTCGTCCACCGTCAAGGGCGTGCCCGGTTCGTTGATCTTCGTGGTGGTGCCGTCGGCCTCGGTGAGCGTGATGTTGGTGCGCGCCGGGCCGCCGCACGGGACCGCCTGGTAGTCGAGGCCGGTCTCGCTCAGCGCACGCAACAGCGGGTCACCGGGATCGCCCGGCAGGACGGCGACAGTGCGCGCCCCAGCACCGGCCACGACGCGAGAAACATTGACGCCCTTGCCACCCGGGTACGAGGTGGCGGCCCGAGCTCGCTGCAGGTCGCCGCGCCGCAACGGTTCCGACAGCGCCACGGTGTGGTCGATGCTGGGATTGGCGGTCAGCGTGACGATCATGCGGTCACCACCTCGATACCGAACTCGGACAGTTCATTTCGCACCGCGGGCAGCAGCTGATCGTCGCTGACCAGCACGTCGATATCCGCGATGGTGGCGAAGCGAACCAGGTCCTCGCGCCCGATCTTGCTGGAGTCGGCGACCACGACCACGCGGTGCGCGCTCGCGACCATGGCCCGTTTGACCGCCGCCTCGTCGGGATCGGGTGTGGAGAGCCCGTGCCCGACCGTGAGCGCGTTGGTCCCGATGAAGGCCACGTCGACCCGCAGGTCGCCGAGCGTGCGCTGGGTGTCCGCGCCGACGGCGGCCTGGGTGACGCCGCGCACGCGCCCGCCGAGCAGGTGCAGCCGGACCCCGGCGGCACCGCTGAGCCGGGTCGCGATCGGCAGGGAGTTGGTGATGGCCACCAGCTCCCGGTCGGCGGGCAACTGGGCGGCGATGCGGCCCGTGGTGGTCCCGGCGTCGAACAGCACGCTGCCGCCGGTGGGCGGGAGAAATGCCAAGGCCGCCTTGGCGATCCGATCCTTCTCGGCCGCCCGGGTGTGTTCACGCTCCCCGGTGCCGAGCTCGATGGCGGTGAGGGCGGCGGCGGGCACCGCACCGCCGTGCACGCGGCGGACCAGGCCGAGCCGGTCCAGGGCGGCCAGGTCGCGGCGCACGGTCTCGGTGGTGACCTCGAACTGTTCGGCCAGTTCGATCACCGAGATGCGACCGCGCTGCCCGATCAGCTCCGCGATCGCCTGCTGCCGCTCCTCGGCGTACATCCGAACCTCCGCACAATCGTTGTTGCTTTATGTTGTTTTATGCCCGATTGTGTTGTTTTGTCAAGAACCGATCAGGGCTGCCAGCGGATATCCCACGGCCACGGCCACGGCGGTGGTGACGATGCCCGGCAGCATGAAGCTGTGATTCAGCACCAACTTGCCGAACTTCGTGGTGCCGGAGTGGTCGAAGTTCACCGCCGCGATGCTGGTCGGATAGACCGGGAGGATGAACAGCGCGCACAGGGCGGGCAGCATGGCCACCAGGTGCGGTGCCGAGATACCGAGGGCCAGGCCGAGCGGCAGCATGATCTTCGTCGCCGACGCCTGACTCAGCACCAGGGCCGACACCAGCGCGAGCACGACCGCGAACAGCCAGGTGTGCTGCTTGGCCAGATCGCCCAGATTGCCGACGATCATGTCCTCGTTGGATTTGATGAAACTGTCCCCTAGCCAAGCCAACCCGAAGACGCCGACCAGAGCGACCAAGCCTGCCTTGGCAACCGGTGTGCTCGGGATCTTCGGGGCCGACACCTTGCACAGCAGGATGATGACGGCCGAGGTGGCGAGCATCAGCACCTCGATGGTCTCGGGCATGCTCAGCGCCTTACCGTCCGCACCGGGGGGCCGCAGGCCGGGGAAGGCGCCCGAGATGACCACGGCCAGCACGCCGATCAGAAAGATGAGCGCGGAAAGCTTTGCGGTACGGGGCAGTTCGGGCCGATCGGCCGGATTCGTATTGACCGGCTGCAGCTCCCCGGAAGCCAGGCGACGCTGGTATTCCGGATCGTCGGCGAGGTCCTTGCCGCGCCGGCACACCGACAGTGAGCCCGCGATCAGGCCGATCAGCACCGACGGGACCGTGACCGCGAGAATCTTCACCATGCTCCAGCCGTCGGGCCCGAGCACCACGACCGCGGCGGCCATGGCGGCGGAGACCGGGCTGGCGACGATCGCCGACTGACTTGCGATGGCGGACATGGAGATCGGCCGCTCGGGGCGCACTCCACCCTCGCGCGAAACCTCGTGGATGACCGGCAGCAGCGGGTAGAGCAGGTGCCCGGTGCCCGCGCCGACGGTGAACAGGAACACCACCACGGGTGCGACGAAGGTGATCCGCTTGGGATTCTTGCGGATCATGCGTTCGGCGATGCGCACCATGTAGTCCACGCCGCCGGCCGCTTCCATGGTGGCCGCCGCGATGACGACCGCCAGGATGATGAGCAGCACGTCGACCGGTGGTGACGTAGGTGCGACGCGAAACACGCCGGCGAGCACGACCACGCCCACCGCACCCCACACGCCGAGTCCGATGCCGCCCACGCGCGATCCGATCAGGATCGCGGCGAGCACCACCGCTAACTCGAGAAGCATCTGAATCATTGGGACAACCGCCTCGGTAATTATCTCTATCTGTCATGAGTCGTGGGACAAATGCCCTCACTATCGGCTTCGACTCGAAATGTCAGATCGATTTGATCAATAATTTTGCTGACGGTTTGCTCCCGTAGAAGAGATTAGCCCCATCGAAGTAGGAGTCAACGTGGACACCCTGTCCGACATGATCGAGGCCACCTCGATTGCCACCGGCATCGGCGTCGAGGACCTACAGGCCCTCACGGCGGTCGCTCAATACCGCGAATACCCTGCGGGAGCGGTGATTTTCCACGAGTCCACCCCGCGCGACTGGTTCGGTGTCGTCACCCGCGGCCGGATCGAGATGGTGACCGGTCTCACCGGGCACGAGACCGCACTCGGCACTGTCCGTGCGGGCGGCATGATTTCGGAGATGACGCTGCTCGACGGCGGCACCCACATGGCCACCGCGCGCACCTCCGGCGGCGCGGAAGTGCTCATCGTCACCCGCGAGGCCATCGAGGAACTCTCGGCCCGGGAACCCGAGCGCTACCACCGCATCGTGGCCCGCGTCGCACAGTTGGTGGCGGCCCGCCTGCAGTCGGTGTCGAGCCGCCTGGCCGAGGCCGTGGTGTCGCAGAGCGCGGTGGGAGGCATTCGGCGCGAACATGATTCGCTCGGCGAGCGGGAGATCCCGGCCGAGGCATACTACGGGGTGCAGACCCTGCGCGCCTTGGAGAACTTCCAGATCTCGGGAATCAAGCTGCGCAAGTTCGGGCATCTGGTCGACGCGCTGGCGTACGTGAAAAAGGCTGCGGCCCTGGCCAATTACGAGCTCGGCGCGCTCGATGTCGAGAAAGCCGAGGCGATCAGCCTGGCCTGCGACGAGATCCTGGCCGGAAAACTGCACCGCGACTTCATCGTCGATATGGTGCAGGGCGGCGCGGGCACCTCCACCAATATGAACGCCAACGAGGTCATCGCCAATCGCGGCCTCGAACTCATGGGGCACGGCAAGGGCCAGTACCAGTTCCTGCACCCGAACGACGACGTGAACTGCTCGCAGTCGACCAACGACGTGTACCCGACCGCCGTGAAGCTCGGCGTCTACCTGTCCCTGCACGACGCCGCGGAGGCGCTGGCCGAACTGCAGAAGGCGTTGCAGGCCAAGGCCGCCGAGTTCTCCGATGTCATCAAGATGGGTCGCACCCAGCTGCAGGACGCCGTCCCGATGACCCTGGGCCAGGAGTTCGGCGCGTACGGCGTCATGGTCGGTGAGGCGATCGCGCATCTGAAGCGAATCTCCGAGGACCTGCTGGTGACCAATATGGGCGCGACCGCCATCGGCACCGGCATCACCTCCCCGCCCGGTTACGCGGAGCTGTGCGCGGCCAAGCTGGCCGACGTCACCGGTCTACCCATCCGCTCGGCGGAGAACTTGGTCGAGGCCACCCAGGATTCGGGCGATTTCGTGGCGGTGTCGGCGACCATGAAGCGCGCCGCGGTGCAGCTGTCGAAGATCTGCAACGACCTGCGACTGCTGTCGATGGGTCCGCGCGCCGGGCTGGGCGAGATCAATCTGCCTGCCATGCAACCGGGTTCGTCGATCATGCCCGGCAAGGTCAATCCGGTCATCCCGGAGGTCGTCAGCCAGGTCTGCTTCCAGCTCATCGGCTACGACATGACCGTGACCATGGCCGCCGAGGCCAGCCAGCTGGAACTCAATATGGCCGAGCCGATCATGGCCTACGACCTGCTGATGGGCACCCTCATGCTGCGCAATGCAGCGGTGACGCTGACGAATCGGTGCATCACCGGCATCACCGCCAATCGTGAGCGCTGCCGGGAGCTGGTCAACAACAGCATCGGCCTGATCACCGCGCTGGTCCCCGCCCTCGGCTATGAGGAGGCGGCCTCGATCGCCAAGGAGGCGTTGAACACCGGCGGCAGCGTTTACCAGCTGGTGCTGGCGCGTGGCGCGCTCACCCAGGAGGCGCTCGACGAGCTGATGCGCCCGGAGAACATGACCGCACCGCGGGCGCGCACGCTGTGACTTCCACCCCCGAGCGGGAGCGCACTCGCGCGCAGATTCCGCAACGCACACTGCGAGTGGACAATTGGCTCGCGCAGCCGATCGTGACGGCGTCGATCCTGTCGGCGTTCATCGTCTACGCTGCGTACGTCATCCTGGCCAACGATCACTACGCGTCGGGACCGTATCTCTCGCCGTTCTACTCGCCGAATCTGACCGATGTCGGCATGCACGGCTGGGGTTGGGTGAGCTGGCCCGCCTGGATCACCCCGTCGATCCTGATCATCTGGATTCCCATGGGATTCCGCTTCACCTGCTACTACTACCGCAAGGCCTACTATCGGGCCTTCTGGCAGTCGCCGACGGCATGCGCGGTGAGCGAGCCGCACAAGAAGTACACCGGCGAATCGAAGTTCCCGCTGGTGTTCATCCAGAACATGCACCGCTACTTCTTCTGGCTGGCAGCACTTTTGAACGTGGTGCTCACCTACGACGCCGTCATCGCCTTCCGTGATTACGACGGCCGTTGGGGCCACATGGGTTTGGGCACGGTCGTGCTGATCGTCAACGCGGCGCTGCTGTGGATGTACACGCTGTCCTGCCATGCCTGCCGCCACGCCATCGGCGGCCGCCTCAAGCATTTCTCCGATCATCCGATCCGGTACCGGCTGTGGACCTGGGTGAGCCGGATCAACCCGCATCACCAGCGCATGGCCTGGATCTCGCTGATCTGGGTGGCGTTCACGGACGTCTACGTCCGCCTGCTCTCGATGGGAGTCATCAGTGACCTTCGATTCTTCTGACACACCGATCCGTCACGACTACGACGTGGTGGTGATCGGCGCGGGCGGCGCGGGACTGCGCGCGGCCATCGAGGCCCGCACCCGTGGCCTGCGCACCGCCGTCATCACCAAAACCCTACTGGGCAAGGCACATACGGTGATGGCCGAGGGCGGTGCCGCCGCGGCCATGGGCAACGGCAATCCAAAGGACAACTGGCAGGTGCACTTCCGCGACACCATGCGTGGCGGCAAGTTCCTCAACGACTGGCGGATGGCCGAACTGCACGCCAAGGAAGCGCCGACCCGGATCTGGGAGCTGGAGCACTGGGGCGCGCTGTTCGACCGCACGAAGGACGGCCTGATCTCCCAGCGCAATTTCGGCGGCCACGAGTACCCGCGCCTAGCGCACGTCGGCGACCGCACCGGACTGGAAGTCATCCGCACCCTGCAACAGCGACTGGTCACCCTCCAACGTGAGGATGCCGAGGAGTTCGGTGATCCCGAAGCCCGGCTGAAGGTGTTCGACGAGACCACCATCACCCGTCTGCTCACCGACGGCGGCCGCATCTCCGGCGCGTTCGGATATGTCAGGCAGACAGGCGATTTCGTGGTACTGAACGCGCCGACCGTCATTCTGGCGACCGGCGGCCTGGGAAAGATGTACACGGTCACCTCCAACTCCTGGGACTACACCGCCGACGGCCACGCCCTGGCCCTGCGCGCGGGCGCGGAACTGGTGAACATGGAGTTCATCCAGTTCCACCCGACCGGCATGGTGTGGCCGCCTTCGGTGCGCGGCGTCCTGGTGACCGAGGGGGTGCGCGGTGACGGTGGCGTGCTGCGCAACAGCGACGGCCGACGCTTCATGTTCGACTACATCCCCGAGGTGTTCCGGGCCATCTACGCCGACAACGAGGCCGAAGCCGATCGCTGGTACACCGATCCCGAGAACAACCGGCGGCCACCGGAACTGCTGCCGCGCGACGAGGTGGCGCGGGCCATCAACTCCGAGGTCAAGGCCGGTCGGGGTTCGCCGCACGGCGGCGTGTTCCTCGACGTCTCCACCCGCATGACGCCCGAGGAGATCCGGCGGCGGCTGCCCGCCATGCACCACCAGTTCGCCGAACTGGCGGGCGTGGACATCACCAAGGAGCCGATGGAGGTCGGGCCGACGGCGCACTACGTCATGGGCGGCATGCGCGTGGACGCCGACACTACCGCCACCACGGTCCCCGGCCTGTTCGCGGCCGGGGAGTGCGCCAGCGGCATGCACGGCTCGAATCGACTGGGCGGCAATTCGCTGTCGGACCTGTTCATCTTCGGTGCCCGCGCGGGCGCTGGAGCGGCCGAATATATTGCCGCACTCGGCGATTCCCGCCCGTCCGTGCACGAGGAGGCGGTGACAGCGTCCCTCGCCGAGGCGCTCGCACCCTACGACCGTGAGGACGGCGAGAACCCGTACGAGGTGCATCAGGCCCTGCAGCGCGTCATGACCGAGCTGGTCGGCATCGTCCGCGACGGCGACGAACTGGCCAAGGCGCTCGGCGAACTGGAACTGCTGCGCGAGCGCGCGGAAAACGTTCGGGTGCAAGGTGATCGGCTCTATCACACCGGCTGGCACCTGACCTTCGACCTGCGCAATATGGCCCTCATCGCCGAATGCGTCGCGCGATCGGCCCTGGAGCGCAACGAATCTCGTGGCGGTCATACGCGCGGCGATTTCCCGGCCATGGATCCCTCCTGGCGCGGCGTAACACTGACATGTCGCGACTACGACGGCCGCGTGCACCTCTCGCGGCGCATCGCACCGCCCATGCGGGCCGACCTGGTGGCCCTGTTCGAGCCGGATGAGCTGCGCAAGTACTTCACCGAATCCGAACTGGTCCAGCTGGGAGTGAACCGATGAAAAAGACAGTGACCGTGCGGGTCTGGCGCGGCGAGGGCGGCCGCGGCGCGCTCGAGGACTATCAGGTCGAGGTGAGCGAGGGCGAGGTCGTCCTGGATGTCGTGCACCGGCTGCAGGCCACCCAGTGCCCGGATCTGTCGGTGCGCTGGAACTGCAAGGCCGGCAAATGCGGGTCCTGCTCGGCGGAGATCAACGGCTTCCCCCGGCTCATGTGTATGAGCCAGGCCGCGCAGGCGGTGGTCGGCGACGCCATCACCATCACCCCGCTGCGCGCGTTCCCGGTCATCCGCGACCTGGTCACCGATGTCTCGTTCAACTACATCAAGGCCCGCGAGGTGCCGCCGTTCCAGCCCGACCCGGCGATGAAGCCCGGCGACTACCGGATGATGCAGGAAGACGTGCAGCGCAGCCAGGAATTCCGCAAATGCATCGAATGCTTCCTGTGCCAGAACACCTGTCACGCCATTCGCGACCACGAGGAGAACCTGCACGCCTTCGCCGGCCCGCGGTTCCTCATGCGGGTGGCGGAATTGCAGATGCATCCCGCCGATGTGCTCGATCGCCGCAAGCTCGCCCAGGATGAGCTGGGACTGGGCTACTGCAATATCACCAAGTGCTGCACCGAGGTCTGCCCGGAACACATCAAGATCACCGACAATGCCCTGATTCCCCTTAAAGAGCAGGTGATTTCCCGCAAGTACGACCCGCTGGTCTGGCTGGGCAGCAAGCTGCTACGCCGAGAACACCTGGAGGCGAAGCACATTCCGGGCACAGCGTTACCCGGCAAGTAATCGACTTCGTTCCCGGCGAGCGGAATTATCGAGGGCAGTAAGGCAATCCCGAACGAGGAGCCAGAAATGCCCGGTTACGCCATCGCTCACCTGTGGGACGTCGACGTCAATGCCGACATCGTGGAATACCTGGAGAAGATCGACTCGACCTTGGCGCCGTTCGGTGGGCGGTTCCTCGTCCACGGCGGCACGCAGCGCGTGATCGAGGGACCGAAATCCAGCGTGGCGATCGTGCTCGAATTCCCCGACTACCAGTCGGTCAACGACTGGCACACCTCGGCCGCCTATCAGGCGATTCTGCCGCTGCGCCTGCGCAATTGCTCCAGTGTCGCGGTCATCGCCGACTACTGCGGCGACGATCACGTGTCCACCGATGTCCTGAAGGAGGTGGTGAGCGACGACTGAAGGCTCTCAGGCTGGCTACACAGCAGTGGGGGGGGGGCCGGCGGGGGGGGGCCGGCCCCCGCGCGAATATTGGGGGGGGGGGGGCCGGAAAGGGGTGATATGGGGGCCGGGGGGGGGGTTAAGAACAGCCCGCTAGTAATTGTGAATCCAACACAC
>NZ_JBHZAC010000010.1:0-411496 GCF_042753865.1 Nocardia sp. NPDC059240
CTCGACAATGTCGAGAGGGCCTCGCCCGCTTCAGTATTCAAATCCCAGCACGAAACCTTCAGTGTCCCACCAGTGCTCAGCGCCCCAGGGGCGGGCGCGGCGGCGGATTCTGCCACCGCTGGTCGGGCGGCTCCTGACCGTATTGCGGCTGACTGGGCTGCTGGCCCGGCTGTTGCGGGAGACGCTGTTCCAGCGGCGGGCGGGTCGGGGTCGGCGGCAGCCCGGTCGTCGGGGGCTCGACCGGAGTCCGGGCATCGGCCTCCGCGGCGCGCACGGCCCGCTGGGTGGCCGGATCGGTGGCGGTGTCGAACCAGTCGGCGACTTCTTCGGAATCATCCCCGGCCTCCGGCGCGGACGCGTCCTCGGAGGGTTCGTAGCGGAAGACGCCGTCCTCACCCTGCTTGCCGAAGCCGCGCGCGAAACCTTCGAGGGCCTTGCCGAAATCGCTGGGCACCAGCCACACCTTGTTGGCGTCACCCTTGGCGACCTGCGGCAGCGTCTGCATGTACTGGTAGGCCAGCAGTTCCGGGGTGGGCTTGCCGTTCTTGATGGCGGCGAAAACCTTTTCGATGGCCTTCGCCTGACCCTGCGCCTGCAGGTAGGCCGCGGCCCGTTCGCCCTGGGCGCGCAGGATGCGGGATTGGCGTTCACCTTCGGCCGACAGGATCTGCGCCTGCTTGCCGCCCTCGGCCGCGAGGATCTGCGCCTGCTTCTGGCCTTCGGCCGTCTTGATCGACGCCTCGCGCTGGCCCTCGGCGGTCAGGATGATGGCGCGCTTCTCACGGTCGGCCTTCATCTGCTTCTCCATCGATTCCTGAATCGACGGCGGTGGATCGATGGCCTTCAACTCGACGCGCGAAACCCGCAGGCCCCAACGGCCGGTGGCCTCGTCGAGGACGCCGCGCAGCTGGTGGTTGATCTGATCGCGGGAGGTCAGCGTCTCTTCGAGGGTCATGCCGCCGACCACGTTGCGCAGCGTGGTGATCGTCAACTGTTCCACGGCGGCAATGTAATTGGAGATCTCGTAGACCGCGGCCTGCGGACTGGTGACCTGGAAGTAGACCACCGAGTCGATCTGCACGGTCAGGTTGTCCTGGGTGATCACCGGCTGCGGCGGGAACGACACCACCCGCTCACGTAGGTCCACCTTCGCGCGCACCCGGTCCGCGAACGGGACCAGGAACGTCAACTGCCCCGACACCGTGCGCGAATACCGACCCAGTCGTTCGATGACGGCGGCCTCGGCCTGCGGCACCAGGGCCACCGACTTGAACACCACCACGACGACCAAGAGCACGATGACGAGGGCGACTATGAGTACTGCCATCACGGCCCTTTCATGACGACGGCATGGGCGCCGTCGATCTTCATGACGTACACGGTCGAACCGACGGGGTAGGAATCCGCCGCGTCATAGGGACGCGCGCTCCACACCTCGCCGCCCAGCTTCACCCGGCCACCGTGCTCGTCGACCGTTTCGAGCACCTTGGCGGTCTTTCCGGGCAGCGCGTCCACCCCCGTCGCATGCGGAGGCGGAGTCGCGTAGCGCCGCAACAGGAATGGGCGCACCAACGCCAGCAGCGCGATCGAGGAACCACCGAACACGATGGCGTCCACGAGCACCGACGAACCGGTCAGCCCACTCACGCCCGCGGTGATGAGTGCGGCGACCCCCAGCATGATCAGCACGAGACTGCCCGTGAGCATCTCGGCCGCCGCGAGCAGTATCCCCGCGACCAGCCAAACTATTGCGGCCACGCCACCAACAGTAGTCGTTGTGGCGGGTTGCGGCCGTTGTTCGTGATCACTCTGCTCCCGGCAACCGGACGTATCGGGTACCTACAGTGCGGGAATGCGGCATGGGGGCCGGAATGGGCGCGGCGCGAGGAGCTTTGCCGACGCCGACGGTAACCTCGACGCGGTGAGTGGGCACCAAGGGTACGGCGACATCTTCTCCGGACACACGCGCAAGCAGAAGCGGGAGGTGCCCCGCGTGGTCGCCGAACGCGACCTGGTCGCCGAGGACGCGGCCACCGGATTCTGCGGTGCCGTAGTCGGTTTCGATCGCAGCTACGACGGCGACTTCGTCAAACTCGAGGACGGCCGGGGACGGGTACGCCTGTTCGCGTTGCGCGAGGCCGCGTTTCTGATCGACGGGCAACCGGTGACGCTGGTCAAGCCGACTGCCACCGCGCCGGTGAAGTCCACGCGCACCGCCTCCGGTTCCACGCGCGTCGAGGGGCACAAGGCGCGCGTCGCGCGAGCCAGCCGGATCTGGGTCGAAGGCGTCCACGACGCGGCCCTCGTCGAACGAGTGTGGGGACACGATCTGCGCGTCGAGGGCGTAGTGGTCGAACAACTCGAGGGCCTCGATCACCTCGCGGAAAAGCTCACCGAATTCGAGCCCGGACCGACCCGCCGCGTCGGCGTCCTCGTCGACCATCTCGTCACCGGCTCCAAGGAAACCGGCCTCACCCGCGGCCTCGGTGACTACGTTCTCGTCACCGGCCACCCCTACATCGACGTGTGGCAGGCCGTCCGCCCGAAGGCCGTCGGCATCACCGCCTGGCCCGACGTGCCCCGCGGCGAAGACTGGAAAACCGGCATCTGCCAGCGCTTACGCTGGGGCACCCCACAAGAGGGCTGGCGCCGCGTCTACAACTCCGTCAACTCCTACCGCGATCTGGAAACCCCTCTCATCGGCGCCGTCGAACGACTGATCGATTTCGTCACCGAGCAGGAGTAGCCCGCCAGTTATCCTCGAATGCATGAGTAGCCCGAGTGCATCGCTGACGGTTTGGGCCGGAGCCTGGCTGGCCGGCCGCAGCGCCCCTGACGACGTGTTGGACGCGTTGCGCGCCTGGGCTGCCCGGCAGACGGTGGCCGCGGGGGATCCGGTCACCGGCGGACACACCGGGCTGCCGTGGGCCGCCGATGACGGGTCGGATGCGGTCGCGGGGGCCGGAATCATGGTGCTGCTCAAACTCATCCGCGAGGCGGTGGGTGGGCCCGACGCTCAGGTCCGGCTGGTGCTGCCGATTCCGGGGGATGTGCGCGGGATACCTGTGGGCACCGAATTCGCCGCTGCCGCAACCGAAGCCGGGGAGGGAATCCTGGTCGGCGCACCCGGCTCCATCGGCACCGGGCTGGTGCCCGTCTGGGCCGATGACGACGCGCTGCAGTGGCGTGTCTACTCCACGCCGATCCCCCTCGCGGGCGCACCCGAAATGCCCTTGGGTGAAGCCGAATACACCATGCGCGAGGCGGTCCGCGACGCGGCGGACGCGCTGCAACAGCTCCAGACCACTCGGCTGGGGTCCGGTGGTGTCGGGCCGCGCGAGCTGGTCGAGGCCGAACTGGCCGGGCATACCCGGCACCAATACCCCGATTCCATGCCGCTGCGGGCCCGGCGGATTCTCGATACCGCCGATCAGGTGGCCGCGATACTGACCGTCGCCGAACGAGAACCGGCCTCCGCCCCCACCTCCGCGACCGCGGTCGCCGCTCAGGAGGCGCTGCTGCGGCCGCTGTGGAACGCGATCCGGGATGCGCGGCTGGCGGCCATCCACGCCCGCTGACGCTTCGGTGTCCGATTTCTTCAAGACCATCGGTGCCTGCGGTACCTAAGGTTTCTGCTATGACTATTCGACTGAATGTGATCGGGATCGTCGTTTCCGATATGGGCGCGTCCGTGGATTTCTATCGCCGGCTCGGAGTGGAGTTCGCCGAGGGCGCCGCGCAGGAGCCGCACGTCGATGCGGACCTCGGTGGCGGGGTGAAGTTGATGCTCGACACCGAGGACGTGGTCCGCTCGTTCCATCCCTCGTGGGTGGCCGGGAGCGGCAACGGCCGCCTCGGCGTGGCTTGCGACTGCGGTTCTCCCGCCGGAGTGGATGCCAAATTCGAAGAATTGGTGGCGGCCGGGTACCAGGCGGAGCTGAAGCCGTTCGACGCATTCTGGGGACAGCGCTATGCGGTGATCCTCGACCCCGACGGCAATGGCGTCGACCTGTACGCCGCCTCTGCTTGATCGGTCTTCAACAGCGCTATCGGGGACATTCCCGTCAACTCACGAATATCGCGGGTGAGATGCGCTTGATCCGCGTAGCCGGTAATCGCCGATACCTCGGCGAGTCCGGTTCCGCGGCGAGCCAAAGCCAATGCGCGTTGCATGCGAAGGACACGCGCCAGCGTTTTCGGTCCGTACCCGAAGGCGTGCAGGGACAGTCGGTGTAATCGCCGCGGCCCGGTGCCCAATTCACCCGCCGTGGCCGACACCGACATTCCCGCGCGCAGCGACGTCACGACGAAACGCACCATCGGCTCCACGGGTTCGGATTCGATTGCACGCCAGCGCGCGATCGCTTCCAGACCCGCCGTCGGGTCGGCAGCCCGGGCCATCAACTCGGTCGCGTGGCGTGCGTCGGCGGGTGACCACAGGTCGGCGAGATCGGCTCGCGCGTCGCGCAACTCGTGGGCGGGCACGCCGAGCAGCGCCGGCGCGGTGCCGGGGAAGAAGCGAACGCCGGTGATGCGATCGGCGAATCCGGTCGGCGGGCGGTAGGCCCGGGTGTCCGGGCCCGCCACCGACAGCCGCCCATCCATCCACAGCAGATCCATACTGCCGTCGGGCAGCACCGGCAGATCCGAATCCGATACTCCCGCACGGGTCCACAGCGTGGCGCCGCTGACGCTCGAGGGTCGTTCCCGATAGCCTCGTGGCGGATGAATATCGACCATCGCTCCCTACTTCACCCCGAAAAGCGCTGAAACACAGCTCTGTTCGGCACATCACGCACACACGCACGGTGTGCATGCTTGCACTCGATGCAATATTGCACGCTATGCCCCCGCGGGCGCTCCTTGATCGGCCACCTCGACGATATGTTCCGGCCGACCCGGCTGCCATGCCAGCACCTGCATATGCCCGTCCACGATCTCCACCGACGATGCCCCGGTCAGGTCGGCAGCGTAGAACGGTTCGAACGTGCGGCCGCGTAGATCGAACCCGCTCTCGGCGAATAGATCGTCAGCCCAGCGCTGGTGCAGCTCCGGATCCTGCACATCGTGCACGGTGCCGAACAATTTCACGTCCCCGTCAGTCACCTGCCCGTCGATCGTGGCCGTGTGCAGGCAGAAGCGCGGGTCGCGGGCCAGGTCGGCGAATTTCTTGGTGCCTTGCATGCCGACCAGCCACAGTTCGCCCTCGAACACCCGGGGTTCGAGGGGACTGATGCGCGGGAAGCCGTCCTTGCGCAGGGTCGCGAGCATGCACAGGTTGCCGGTGGCGGCCTGCCGGCGCGTGAAGATGCTCGAGATGCGCGGTGCGGCAGCGACGAACTCGGTCCAGGACGTCATATCGGCGACCGTACTCCCGGGCACCGACACCTGCGGACGCCGCAGACGGCCGATCTCTGTTTGAATGGCCCGCATGTCGATCTCCCGTCGCATCGCGATGACGACCGCCGCGCTGTTGGGCTGCGTACTGCCGGCCGCCGCTCCCGCGCACGCCATCGTCGGCGGCACCGAAACCACGACCGCGCAGTATCCCTGGCTCGCCGCCGTCGGCACCCCGCTGTTCTTCCCCCGCGCCTCCGGCCAGTTCTGCGGCGGCGAACTGATCGCACCCGACCAGGTGCTCACCGCCGCGCACTGCGTGGAGCTCGCGCAGCTGCTACCGCAGGCGCTGACGGTCACCTTCGACCGCAACGATCTGACCTCGCACGACGGAACCAGCGTGAACGTCACCGCGGTCCGGCTGCACCCGGACTTCCGCACCGACACCATCGACGGGGTCGACGTCTATCACCACGACCTCGCCATCCTGACCCTCGCGAAGCCCCAGAACCGGCCGACCGTTCCGATCGCAGCGCCCTCGGGCAACGCCGCCACCGTGCTGGGCTGGGGCGGTACCGCAGACGGGGACCTCGGCAACACCGTGCTGCGTGGCGCGACCGTGCCGATGGTGCCGGATGCCGACTGCGCCACCGCCTACCCGGGCGCGTTCGACGCACAGGAGATGGTGTGCGCCGGCTCGACTCAGGCCGATACCGGCGAATTCGACAGTGGCGGGCCGTTGCTCGTCGACGGGAAGCTGGTCGGGATCACGTCGTGGGCGCGCGGTACCGCGCTGGCCGGGTATCCCGGTGTCTATGCGCGGCTGCCCGCCGCGTTCTGAGTTCACACCTTCGATGCCGACTGGTCGAAGGCGAATACTCCGTTCGGGTCGTAGTGCTTCGCGACTCCGCGTAGTCGGGAAGCATTGTCGCCGTAGTAGGCACTGGCCCAGTTCGACAGTCCGGGGTCGATGTAGTTGACGAAGCCGGTGTTCCCGGTCAAGTCGCCGAGCTTGTCGCGCACTTCGTTCACGGAATTCCGGGCTTCGGTGGTAGTCGCGCCGACGTAGATCTGCGCGGTCGCCAAGGCGCCCCGATACGCGAATGCCGTGTCCTTTACCCCGATTCGCGAGGGCGCGCCCGAAAGACTGTCCAGGAGAATATCCATGCCTTCCCGTCCGGTGAGCAATGCGGTCAGCCGGCTCGGATCCGACAGCGGCCTGGTCAATACTCGCGAGGAGGCCGTGAACGATTCACGGCCGAGCGCTCCCCCGCCATTCCAGTTCGGCTTACACTGCTCCACCGAGTAATTCGCGCACCCACCGAAATACATCATCGCCGACAGGTAATCCTTCGACAGCGAATACCGATTGGCGGGTTGGGTCTTGGTGGCTGCCACCAGTTTGTCCAGGAGGGCGTTCATCTCCTTCTCCGATCCGACATAGCAGCCATTGATCCGGCAGGTCGGCGGGCTGCCCGCGGACATGCCGAGGGTGGACCAGAATTCGTCCGGGGCCGAGGCGGTGAAGGTCTGCCAGGCGCCCAGTACGTCGGTGAGCGATCCGGCCGGGAAGCGGACCTGGAAGACGGCCAGTTGCGGTGCCGCGACGGTCCGGAAGGTGAACGAAATGACGATGCCGAAGTTGCCGCCACCGCCGCCACGCAAGGCCCAGAACAGGTCGGGCTCCGAGGTCGCCGACGCGGTCCGCACCGTCCCGTCGGCGGTGACCACCTGCGCCGAAACCAGGTTGTCACAGGTCAATCCGTACTTTCCGGCCAGCACGCCGACCCCGCCGCCGAGGGTCAGCCCGGCGATCCCGACGGTCGGGCAGGAGCCGGCGGGCAGGCAGCGGCCCGCCTTCGCCAGGCCCGAGTAGACGTCCATCAAGCGGGTGCCCGCGCCGATCACCGCGGTGCCGTCGGACTTCACCTCCACGCCGGTCATGCCGCCCAGATCCAGCACCAGGCCGTTGTCGGGGGTCGAGTACCCGGCGTAGCTGTGCCCACCACTGCGTGCCGCCACCGGGATGCGCGCGCCCGCGGCAGCCGAGACGCCCGCCTGCACGTCGGAGGCGTTGGCGCACTGCAGGACCGCAGCAGGCTGACGGGTGTCGAAGATCGGGTTGTAGGCCAGCTTCGCCGTCGAATATCCCGAATCCGATGGCAGATTCAAAGTCCCCGTGGTGCTTTGCCGCAGCTTGTTCCAGTCCACCTGTCCCGCAGGCGGTTCCACGGTCGGCTTGCCCGTCGACGGCTGCGCCGCCGGCGCCTGCGGATCGCAGCCGGTCGACGCACCCAACGCGGCCAGGCCGACGCCAACTCCTGCCGCGCGCAGCAGATTTCGACGATTGATCGCCATAGTGGCACCCCTCCCCAAGGGTGCGCCCGGCAGCCTCCGATCGGCCGAGCGCACACGAACCATTCAACGGTCGGTTATCGCGACCGGGAACGTTCGCGTTTCGCTCAGGCCAGCATGCCCTCGGCCAGGCGCGCCCAATCGGCCAGAACCTGCTTGCGGCGCAAGCGATCCCGGCCCACCATTTCGTCGAGGGTCGCGCCGCGGACCAGGTTGATCGTCAGCCAGAACGCGGTTTCCAGTCGCGCGGGCGACGCCTCGAGGCAGCGGCCGCACGCATCGAGCAGTTCGACGGTCAGGTCGTGCTGCACCCGCAACATGTTGCGGCGCAACTCCTTGTCGTTGGCGATGCCGACATACAGTTCGACCGCGGCCTTGCCCAGCTTGCCCGCGAACGGCGCGGTCACCAATTCCACCAGCACCTCCCCGGCCGCCAACTCCCCCGGCAACGTCCGCGCCCGCCGCTGCAGGGCCTCCCGCTGACGTTGCGTCAGATGCTCGATGGTCTGGGCGAACAGTTCCTGCCGGGTGTGGAAGTGATGCAATTGCGCACCCCGGGTGACACCCGCGCGGGCGGTGATATCCGCGATCGAGGCGCTCGCGTAGCCGACCTCGGCCAGGCTGTCGATGGCGGCATCCAGCAGCAGCGCACGGGTGCGGAGACTTTTCTCCTGATGCTTGTTCGGGGGTAGACCGGAAACCACCTGGTCAGTGTAGCCGTTCTCGAATTTTACGTGCTGCCTTGCATGTAATTGGGTGTCGGTCGTAATGTGTCGACATGCCCGTCGATCGCCTGCTGCCCACGTCCGAAGCCCGTGACCTGCTCGAGCTCACCCGCGAGATCGCCGACAAGGTGCTCGAGCCGTCGGTGGTCGAGTACGAGAAGCAGGAGCGCTTTCCGGCCGAGGCGTTCCGGGCGCTCGGCGCGGCCGGGCTGCTGAGCCTGCCGTATCCGGAGGAGTTCGGCGGTGGCGCGCAGCCCTACGAGGTCTACCTGCAGGTGCTCGAGGAACTGGGCGCGCGGTGGGCGGCGGTCGCGGTGGCGGTGAGCGTGCACAGCCTGTCGTGCCATCCGCTGTTCGCCTACGGCACCGACGAGCAGCAGCAGCGGTGGCTGCCGGAGATGTTGTCCGGCAATCTGATCGGGGCGTACAGCCTCTCGGAGGCGCATGCCGGATCGGATGCGGCGGCGCTGCGCTGCCGGGCCACCGAGACCGCTGAAGGCTACCGCATCACCGGGACCAAGGCGTGGATCACCAACGGCGGCAAGGCCGATTACTACACGCTGTTCGCCCGCACCGGCGAGGGTTCGCGCGGCATCTCCTGCTTCCTGGTGCCCGCCGACGCCGAGGGCCTCTCCTTCGGCAAGCCCGAGGAGAAGATGGGCCTACGCGCGGTCCCGACCACCACCGCCGCCTACGACGACGTGCTGCTGCCCGCCGAACGCCTCATCGGCGCACCGGGCCAAGGCCTTCCGATCGCCTTCAGCGCCCTGGACTCCGGCCGCCTCGGCATCGCCGCCGTCGCCACCGGCATCGCCCAGCGCGCCCTCGACGACGCCGTCGCCTACGCCAAACAGCGAGAAGCCTTCGGCCGCCCCATCATCGACCACCAGGGCCTCGGCTTCGTCCTGGCCGACATGGCCGCCGCCGTCGACACCGCCCGCGCCACCTACCTCGACGCCGCCCGCCGCCGCGACGCCGGCCTCCCCTACTCCCGCCAAGCCAGCGTCGCCAAACTAACCGCCACCGACGCCGCCATGAAAGTCACCACCGACGCCGTCCAAGTCTTCGGCGGCTACGGCTACACCCAAGACTTCCCCGTCGAGCGCTACATGCGCGAAGCCAAAATCACCCAAATCTTCGAGGGCACCAACCAAATCCAGCGCCTGGTCATCGCCCGAAGCCTCGCAAACGACTGATCCCTGCCAGAATCTGTCGTCATCGTTCAGAATGAGGGCACCGCACGGTGTCCCAGGAATCGCTGCGGTGGAACAGGTTTCACACCTTCGGCGTGGCCGGTAGCGATTTCGATGTCAGGCCGGGGTGATGTGGCTGACGGGGGTGCCGATGCCGGAGGCCAGGGGATCGCCCGGGTAGTCGTAGAAGCGGCCGGGTTGGCCGGTTTCGACGCCGTAGCCGATACCGAGCCCCTCGAGGGCATCTCGAACCTTGGCGACGGATTGCCAGTCGAAGTTCTCGAAGCCGACATCATTGGGGACGCCGACGTCACGGCCCAATTCGTTCTGGGCCTGGCGGACGAGGGCTCGATGCACGGCTTCGGTGCCGAGGGCTTCGGCGCACAGGCGAGCGCCGAACGGTTCACGTCCCTCGGCGTAGGCGGTCACGCCCAGCAGGTACAGGCTGATCTCCACCGTTTCGACGATCTCCAGTGTCGAGAACAGGCCGACGCCGCCATTGTCGAATGCCGCATCGGGGAACCAGTACTTCCGGGTCAGCGGTTTGCCTCCGGCATCTTCGAGCGCCTGGACGTGGTGATACTCCTGCGTGACCGCGTTGCGCAGCACCGGCAGATATGCCTCGGATGGCGTGCCCGCCGCGCGTTCGATGGCGGCACTCACGAAGGTGACGCCGAGCGCCTCCTCGGTGACCAGGAAATCGAGCACCTCTTTCAAACTCTGCTTATCGCCCTCGGTAGCAGCCTTCTTCGTCGCGTCGATGATGGACGACATTGATCCCTCCTTACGAGGAGTGAATGGTTTCGGGATCGAGCTTCGAAATTCAGCGAGCCAGCAATTTGCAATTTCGAGGGTAGGCGTCCAATCACCCCGGGGAAGCCGACGGTGAATCAAATCACAGGAATTTCCAGGATCCGACAAGATCGACATCAGTGCAGTTCATGGCATTGATTCACTGGGCGACAGACCCTACAGGGCACCGATTCACGACGGTATGTGAAAAGTTAGAATTCTCGCCGGAATTACTGTGCATATGCTGCGAGTTGAGGGCGACGGCAATTCCCCGGACGTCTACGGTCGGGTAGCCGGGCCGCGCGAACGGCCGTCTCAGCGGCGTGTCACCAATGACTTGCGGCCGCCTCGCCGATAAGTTGGCGCTGGATTCGCCGGTCATGCGACTGTTTCTGGCTTGCTCCCTTTCCTGAGACGAGGTGGAGTCGATGCGGTACCGAAGGCTGTGCAGGGTCAGGGCGCTGGCGGTCGTAGCCTTGCTCACGGCGGCGACCGTCGGAATCGGCACTGTGGCGGGGTCGCCGGTCAACGCCCCCGCGACCGCCGAGCCCGGTTCCGGTGGAATGGGCCAGGTCGTCGAAAGTCATCCGGTGACGATCCCCAGTATCCCTACGGGCGCGGCCTTTTCGGCGTGGCAGCTGCGCTACGTCAGCCAGAACACCCAAGGCATGCCATGGACGACGGTGGCGACGGTACTGCGCCCGGCCAACCGGATCGAACCGCCCGTGCTGCTGGCCTACGACGCGATCATCGACGCCCTTGCGCCACAATGTTTCCCATCGGATCAGCTGCAGGCGGGGATCCCCGCGCAGGCCGCTACCGGCGTGATGGAAGTCGACATGATCTATCTAGGCCGGGCGCTGGAGCGCGGCTGGACCGTTGTCGTCCCCGACTACCTGGGCCCCGACGGTGAGTTCGGAGCCGGGTTCGTGGAGGGTCGCGACACCCTCGACGCGATCCGCGCGGCCGAGAACTTCCCTCCTGCAGGACTTTCCGGCCCCGCGACCCCGACCGCGATCTTCGGGTACTCCGGCGGGGCCCGCGGCAGCGAGTTCGCCGCCGAACTCGCCCCCTCCTACGCCCCGGAACTGAACCTGCGCGGTGTCGCGGCCGGCGGTGTGACCGTGGACATCTCCTCCACCGCGCGGGCACTCGACGGCGGCTTCTCCGGAGTCCTCGCCGCGGCCGCAGCGCTCGGCATCGGCCGTGCCTACCCCGAGCTCGGGATCGAGTCCTACTTCCCCGACGCCGGATTCCGCAACGCCGTCAGTAGCTCGTGCATCCTGCAGATGGAAACGTCGTACCCGTTCCTGAGGCTCGGCGATCACACCGTTGTACCCGGGGGTGGCGGGCTGCTCGACGTCCCGGCGGTCGCCGCCGTCGTCAGTGGGTTACGGGCGGGCGGTTACGGCACACCGTCGGCACCGCTGTACATCTACCAGGCGATGAACGACGAAGACGCGCCGATGGCCGACACCGACCAACTCGTCGGCGACTACTGCGCCCGCGGCGTCAACGTCACCTACGTCAAACACCCAGGCGTCGAACACCTCACCGGAAACGTGGCAGGCAGCCCCGCAGCCCTCGACTGGCTCGGCCAGCGCCTCACCGCCGCCGGCGCCACCACTACCTGCGGCATGCCCGGCCAAGCGCTCATCGCATGACCGCCGCCCGAAGCATGTGGGCTACCCCCAACCGAGTTGTCGGTGAAAGTACCGGCAGCGCAGGCGAAACCCACAAGCGTTCCACCGGATCGACTGTTCATGGACGCGAGCGGGGATTGACGCGACGGGCGTTTTCTCGATCGGTAAGAATCTTCGCGCGACGCGCAGCCATGGCCACTGCCGGATCCTGCCCGGCGCGAATGGCCTCGTAGACCGCGTGGACGTCCTCGACCGCGTCACGTGCTCCGATCCCGGCGGCAGGTGTGATGGCGTGATCGGCGTCCCCGACCAGCAGCAGCTGCCCTCCGGGCTCACTTGCTCCGTCGAGCAGCACGTCGCGGGCATTGGACACGTGCATCGAGTCGGTATGCGCGAGCAGGGTTTCCAGAATGCCCCGATTGTGCGGTGCCGCATCGAGAACGGTGGCGGCCCATTCCTCGACCGGCCGCAAGCCCAGGTCATCGCGGTCGAGTGGGGCTCGGGGAATCCGCAGAAACCACAACGCCGTGGTGCCTTCGGTCGGGGACCAGACGTGGCCGAAGGTGCTGCCGGGTCCGTCGGGCGTGATCTCGGCGTAGAAGTGCAATACGTCGGGCACCGTGTCCAATCGGAGCCGGGTGTTGGTCATGCCGTAGAGCACTACGTCCCCGGAATAGGTGGGCCGCCGCGCGGGTTCCAGGCACGAACGCACCACCGAATCGATCCCGTCCGCGCCGATGACCAACTCGTCGGCAATGGTGACCGGTTGTTCGCCGTCGCGGTGCAGCACGCAGGAGCCCGGCTCCACCGTGATCCCGGTGACCCCGAATCCGTGATGCACCTCGGCGCCGGAGCTGTCCAGGGCACGGGTGAGCACCTGGATGAGGTTGTGGCGCAGCCAGAATCGATGCCCGCCATCTTGGCGTGAGCTGTGCACGCCCGCGCTGTTGGTGTAGTCCAACCCGGTGACGGCGTGAGAGGCCGCGTGCAACTCGGCGATATCCACGCCGAGGCCGATCAGCGCGTCATGACCGCGCTGATCGAGGAACAGGAACGCTCCCCCGCCACCACCGGCGGTGTCCTGCCGTTCATAGAGCGTGACCTTGTGCTGTGCGTGAGCCAGCGCCGCGGCCAGCGCGATACCGGCAATGCCTCCGCCAATGATGGTCGTCATCCCTGCAGTCTGCCCAACAGCGGCGAGGGCCGTACGAAATTCTCCCTCCGCCAAGGGGTTCACGCAGGATGGCCGGGCCGAACGATCAGAGGCTGCCGAAGGGGTTCCACTGTTGGGGTTGGGGGGCGGGGGCGTCGTCGCGGTCGTGGTGCCAGCGCCAGTCGTTGTCGCGCCATTCCCAGTGGCCGCGGTTCTGGTCGCAGTCGCTCCAGCGTTGTTGGCCGCGGTCCTGTTGCCAGCTGTACTGGCCGTTGTGGTCGCAGTCCTGGCGCCAATTGTGGTCGTTGTCGTTGTCCACCAAGGTCAGTGGGTCGGCGATCGCGGGGGCGGCGAAGCCGACGGGCAGCAAGATCAGCGAGCCCAGGACGAAGGCCCGAGCCAATCGGTGGCGTACGGGCGTCTGCACGGAAACGTTCATGGCCATACCTCATTTCGGCACGGCCACAAGAGCGTCAGGAAGGGGCACCCTCGACCGACGTGGCATCCACGCTTGCGCTCTACCGGCGGATTCGTGACCGTGGCACGGGATCCGGGACCAGCTGCCAGCAGGTACCCGGAAGATCGATGCTCGGTCTTCGTCCAGCTTAAACCTGCCGGACCGCGCAGGGAACACCCCGAACTCCTATGCTGAAAACACGCTACCGAGGAGTTGTCATGGGGCGAATCGTTTCCGCCGTAGTCGGCGTGCTGCTGTGTCTCGTCGGGGTGATCTGGATTGCGCAGGGCGCCGGGTCGCTGCACGGGTCCCCGATGACCGGGCACTCCCAATGGAGTTATCTGGGCGGCGTTCTCGTCGTGGTCGGTGCGGGTGTACTGCTGTGGACCGGGTACCGGTCGCTACGGCGCTGAACGGCGTGCGGCCACGAACAGGTCGTGTTCCGTGGTCGCCGACGGATGGTCGGGCAGAAATTCGACCACCCGTTCCCGAACGATCTGCAGACCCGCGGCGGCCAGCAGCCGCCGATATTCCACTACCGGATAACTGCTGACCGTGACCGGTTTCCCCATGAATTCGATGTCGAGACCCTCGATATCGGCGGGCACGGTCGCGAACAAGAAGATCCCGTCCGGCCGCAGCCAGTGCGCGAATGTCCGCAATGCAGCCTCGATTTCCGCGCGGGTGAGCTGGAGCAGCGGAAAGAACGCCACCACCGCGTCCCAGGCCCCCGACGGATACGACAGGGTTCTGAGATCGGCGACCTCGAACCGGGCCCCCGGCACCTGCGCACGAGCGATCTCGATCATCCCCGGCGAGACATCACATCCCGTGACCTCATGCCCGGCCGCCACCAGCATCTCCGCCGTCGGCCGCCCCGTCCCACACCCGATATCGAGCACCTTCGCCGCGCCCGGCAGCTGAGTGAGCAGCCATTCGACTTCCTCACGCTGCGCAGTCAGCCCCGCGAACGCCTGCTCATAATCCTTGCCGAGCCCATCGAACACTTCGGCAGCCGAAAGTCCCATGGCCACAACGGTAATGGAGGCCGCCCGCTGAGGACAGCGAACCTCGGACGTTAACACTGCCGGTTGTGCGGTTTCTCTCGGCAGCAAGGTGTTTCGGCCACACCCCGTGCCGGGGGCAGACCGCTACGCTCTGGCCCCATGGGGAGGAAGATCGAGTTTGTGGGGACGAGCGCGGCGTTGACAGCCGTGGGCTTTGGCCTGCTGGTCGCGGGTTGTGGGCGGGATGCGGGCGGGAGTACGCCGCAGGCATCCGCGACCGCGACAGTCCCACCCGTCACGACCGGGCACGCGACCGCCACGACTCCGGTTCCCGATGCCGCGCTACCGCTGTGCGCGGATCTCGAACGCGGGGCCGGCGGGGTGGATGTTCGGGACTGCAAGCTGGTCTCGCGCGACCGTTCCGGATACACCTTCATCGCGCGGTATGGCAGCCCGGAACCGGTGGGTCACGGAGTCCCATTGGCTATCAGCGTGATCACCTCCGACGGCACCACGCGCCAGTCCTTCACGACCACACTGAGTCCGATAGTGCCCGGGCCACCCGAACTGCGGAATCTCGCCGACGACGGGCGCGACCAGCTCGTGATTCCCAACGGCGGCGGTACAGGCGGCCCGGGCTTCGACATCTACCGGGCCACGGATGCCGCACCCGATTTCGTCTACACCGGTTCACTTCAGGGAATCGCCAATGTACCGATCGCGATACAGCGAACCGCCGACGGATACGTCTCGGCGATGTCCAAAAGCGGACCGTCGAAGCACTATCGGCAGTTCTACCATTTCGTCGGCTCACGTCTCGAGCTGGTCGCACATGTTCTGATCACCATCGGCGGCAACCCTGAGTGCGGCGTGGACGATGAGGGCGAGCGGGGAGACTCGGGCCTCAGCGATGCCGAAGTGGTGCAACGGTTCTGCGCCGAGCAGACCTACCCGGCCATACCGGTGCAGTGACCGGCAATACTAAATCAACAGGGAGGGGACGAGGTGCGTGGGCGTCGATATGTCGCGGCGTTAGCGGTGCTGGCACTGGCGGGATGCGGGAATGACAAAGTTGCGGCACCGCAATCCACGATTCCGGCGGCCGATCGCTGTCACGCGGCGGATCTGAGCGTGCGGACCGATGTGGTGAGTGCCGGACAGAGTCCGTCAGTGGACCATGTCATCGCGGAGATTCGGGTGACCAACACCGCTGCGCGCACGTGCTTGGTTCAGGGGTATCCGGCACTGCGCTTGCGCGACCGGACCGGTGCCGCACACGATGCCGCCGGGCATCGGACCGGTGCAGTGGCTGAACGCGTCAGTCTGCCGCCGGGCGCAATTGCCAGTTCCACGCTCGACTACGACGGCCAACCGTCGGTCAATGCGCCGGTCGGTGGTTGCCCGGAGGCGGTTGCTCTCCTGGTGAGCGTTCCGGATGAGACGGGCGAACTGGTCGCGCCCATGAGCTACGACGCACCGCTGGTGTGCAAGAAGCGCCCGGTCGGCATCACACCGCTCGTCGCCGCCGTCTACCATGCCGACACCGCACCATCCCCGGTATCGCCTTGTCGAACAGCGGATCTGACGTTTCAGGCGAGTGTCGGCGGGCACAACATGAGTCGCGAATACTTCTCGGTGAAGATCACCAATCGTGGCGAACACGACTGCGTCATCGGCGGTTACGGGCCGGGCCTGCAACTGGTGGATGCGAACCACAATCTCCAGTACCCGGACGCGGCCGGGGCGAACCTGCCGCCCGGCGCGCCTGGAGTCACGGTCCTGCCCGCGGGCTCCACCGGAGTCATGACCGGCAACTACACCGACGGCGCGGTCTGCAACAAGTACGGACTCGACGAGAGCCCCGTGCCGACGGCGTATCTGCGGGCCACGGTCCCCGGCGATCCCGCGACGGTGGATGTTCCCTACAGCGCGAAGGTGTACTGCGGCGGCGGATTCGGGATCGGCAGGCTGGTGGCCTACTAGACGCTGACCGGCTGGTCCCAGTCGATGACGAAGCGGTGGACGGGGCCGAACATCTTTTCCGGCTTCAGGAAGGTGCGGGTGGCGATCGGCATCATGAGGCCGAACAGGGCCTTCGCCACGGGACCTGAGGTTTTGCCGTTGTTGGTTTTGGCGGCGTTGTCGGAGATGTCTTCGACGCGGGGGCGGCGGAGGGACTCGTAGGCCGCGAAAGCCTTTGCCGGGTCGGTGATGTCGCGCAGGGAGCGGGCCAGTTCGATGGCTGATTCGATGGCGAGGGAGGCGCCCTGGCCGGAGCTGGACGAGGGGGCGTGGACGGCGTCGCCGAGGAGGACTACGCGGCCGCGGAACCAGTTGGGGACGTGGGGCATCCGTTCCATGGGACCGGTGACGATCATTTGGTCGACGCTCGTCTCTGCGAAGAGTCGCTCGCCGGGGGTGTCGCCGACGTGGGCGGCACGCAGTTTGGTCAGCCACTCTTCGGCGGGGACGGCTTTGGCTTCGGCGAGGGTCATGGGTTCGGCCTGCGGGTAGTTGCTGAAGAAGACGTTCTTGCCGTTGGGCTGACGCCAGTAGCCGTAGAAGGCACGCTTGCCGAAGGCGAAGTGCATGGCCTCGATCTCGCCGTCACCGCCGCCGGAAAGCGTTCCCTCCGCGGTGAATTCGCCGAAGCCGAAGCTCATCAGACCGGTGTAATCCGGGCCGGGCGCGTCGGAGTCGATCAGGGTGCGCACGGTGGAGTGGATGCCGTCCGCGCCGATGAGAATGTCACCGGCAGCGGTGGAGCCGTCGGCGAAGACGGCGACCACGCCGGTCTCGGACTGCTCGATATCGACCAGCCGCTTGCCGTAGCGGAATTCGATGCCATTGGCGAGCGCGTGATCATGCAGGGCGCGGAACAGGTCGGCACGCAGCATGGTGCAACTGGGCGACAGGCCCGGCAAGGTGTCCACTCGCATGAGCTGACGGCCGGCGCCGGTTTCCATGACCATGCTGTGCAGCGGGGTGCCCGCCGCCATCACCAGCTTGTCCGCACCGATGATGCCCAGTGCCGCAAGGCCGTTGGGTGCGACGGTGAGCATGGCGCCGGTATCGGTTGCAGCATTCTCGTACGCCTCGAACACCGTCGCTTCGATGCCCGCCTTCTGAAGTGCCAGCGCCGCAACCGGTCCCGCGATGCCGCCGCCGATGATCAGTGCCGTCTTGATGCCGCTCACAACTACTGCCCTCCGAGAAGTCTCGTTCGATCGCCTTCGCGATCACGGACCCAATAGTAGCCACATAACTAGTTTCGCCGCAACTAGTTCCGTTGGATCGTCTCAAAGAAAACAGCGGGCCCCACCGGGACGAACCCGGTGAGACCCGCCGTCAGAGCGGTATCAGGCGGTCGCTACGCGGTCGCGCGCTTGGGCAGCTTCCAGCCCGGACGCGGGAAGTGGCAGGTGTAGCCGTCCGGATAGCGCAGCAGGTAATCCTGATGCTCCGGCTCGGCCTCCCAGAAGGTGCTCGCGGGCGTCACCTCGGTAACCACCTTGCCCGGCCACAACTTCGACGCGTCCACATCGGCGATGGTGTCCACCGCGACCGCCTTCTGCTCGTCATCGAGGTAGAAGATGGCCGAGCGGTAACTCGTCCCGACGTCATTGCCCTGCCGATCCTTGGTGCTCGGATCGTGGATCTGGAAGAAGAACTCCAGCAGCGCACGGTAATCCGTCTGCTCGGGGTCGTAGACGATCTCCACGGCCTCCGCATGCCCCGGGTGATTGCGGTAGTTCGGGTTGTCGTTGCGCCCGCCGGTGTAACCCACCCGGGTCGAGAGCACGCCCGGCTGCCGCCGGATCAGATCCTCCATGCCCCAGAAACATCCGCCGGCCAAGACCGCGGTCCGTGTGTCGGTCACGCTTCCTCCTTCGTGAACAGAGACTTGTACTGTCCGTAACCCCGTGCCTCGAGCTCGTCGAGGTGAATGAACCGCAGCGCCGCGGAATTGATGCAGTAGCGCAGCCCGCCCGCATCGCGCGGCCCGTCGGTGAACACGTGCCCGAGATGGCTGTCGCCGAAACTGGACCGCACCTCGGTGCGCGTCATGAAATGGCTGCGATCCTTCTTCTCGACCACGGTGCCCGTGTCGATCGGCTTGGTGAAGCTCGGCCAGCCCGATCCGCTCTCGAACTTGTCGGTCGAGGCGAACAGCGGCTCGCCGGACACCACATCCACGTAGATCCCGGGCTCGTGGTTGTCCCAGTACTCCCCCGTGAACGCGCGCTCGGTCCCGTTCTCCTGGGTGACGTGGTACTGCTCAGGCGACAGTGCGGCCACGGCCGCCGGATTGCGGTTGTACTCCCGTGTCACTTGACCTCCTTGTATCGGCCTCAGCTACAACCCACCCTGCCCGTTGGAAAGTCCGGTCTCAACCCCGCGTCATACTTCTGTCACCAATCGTCCGGAAGGCATACTCACTCGCGTGAGCACGGCCGATAACAACAGCACAGACAACCCGGTCCCCGCATGGGCGCGACGCACAGCCGGGGAGGCCCGCTGGGCGGCCACGGCCGCGATCATCGGGATTCTGGTGGTCCAGTACTTCCTGCCCGAACAATTCACCGCAGGGCCACGCTGGCTGGTACCGGCGATCGGGCTGGTGTTGCTGGTCGTACTCGTGATCGGCAGCCCCGTGCGCCTCGACCGCGAGGAGATGCGCCTGCGGCGCTTCAGTCTGCTGCTGATGGGCCTGCTCGGCTTCTCCATGCTGTGGTCGGTGGGCCAACTGGTCCGCGGCCTGATCAACGGATCGGTGAGCAACAACGCGGCGGGCCTGCTGACCTCGGGCGGCGCGATCTGGCTGACCAACGTCCTCGTCTTCGCGCTCTGGTATTGGGAATTCGATCGCGGCGGCCCGGCCGCCCGCGCCCACGCCCGCAAGCCGTACCCCGACTTCCTGTGGGTCCAAATGCAGAACCCCGACCTCACCGACCCCGAATGGGAACCCCAGTTCCCCGACTACCTCTACCTATCCTTCACCAACGCAACAGCATTCAGCCCCACGGACGTCATGCCGATGTCCCGCTGGGCGAAAACGCTGATGATGACCCAATCCGCAGTCTCCCTGCTGACCGTCAGCCTCGTCATCGCCCGCGCGGTCAACGTCCTGAAGTGACAGGCCCGGCGACTACACGATCGGTTTGACGTCACCGACGAGCCAGCGCCCATCGGGCTGCTCCTCGAGCGACACCGTCATCATCAGGAGTCTGGTCTGAATGTCGGGATCGGACGGCTTGGATGTCGCCTGCTTGGTCGACACCAGCACCTGCGCCCGGTGATCACCGACCGACAGCACCCCGCAATGACTTTCGGTCACCTTGCTGTGCAGCTGCTGCGACACCACGGAGTCCTTGATGCCGTTGACCATACCGGAGTACGTCTTCCGGAAGTCCTCGGTGCTCGCGTCCATGAGCGCGGCCTTGTTCTTCTCGAAATCCGTGTAGTCGTAGGTTCCGAACAACGTCATGTAGTCGCACGCGGCCTGCCGTAGGGCATTGTCGGTGTCGGGCACTGTTTTGTTCTTCTCACCGGAGTACAGCACGAATCCGGTCACCGTCCCCGCGATGCCCAGCACCGCGAGAAATCCCGCTACGCAGGCGATTACCACCGCCGCCACCGAGCGCTTCGGTGGCGGAGCCTGGGGCATCGGCTGCTGTGGAACGTAGGCCTGCTGATAAATCATCGCTAGCGGTTGAACCACATATCGGCGATGACCATGATCACGGCGACCACGACGAAGATCGAGGCGTACATGATGGATTGGCCGATGGTGCCGACGATTCCCGCGGTGAGGAACAGGGTCAGTACGGGGGCCCAGACGAACATGTCCGGCGGGCCGAAAGTGCGCTTGCGGGCGGCGTTGCCGCTCGCGGCGGGCTGGCGGCGTTGCTGGGTGGTTCCGCGTCCGGGTGTAGTCACCTGGGCGAGACTACAATTCGCCGGACGTCGGCGCGACCGCGGGGCGGCGTGGCGGCAGCGCGCAGCAGCCGACCACGCACGGGGCACCGTTGAGGGTGCAACCCAGGCCGGTCATTTCGCTGAGGCGAGCAGGGGCCGCAGCGGTGCGGTATTCGTCCACCAGGTCGGCGACCATCTGGGCGAAACGCTGGTCCGGGCCGGGCGTCGCGGCACGCGCGAACGCCATACCCAGTTCGGCGGCACGCTCTTTCGCCTCGTTGTCGAGGTCCCAGATGACCTCGAGGTGGTCGGAGACGAAGCCGACCGGGCACACCACGACCGCGTCCACGCCACGCTCGGCGAGCGCGTCGATATGGTCGACGATGTCGGGATCCAGCCACGGGATCTGCGGCGGACCCGAACGCGACTGCCACACCAGGTCGTAGTCGTCGAAACCGGTTGCGGCCGCGCACAAACGGGCCGCCTCTGAGACCTGACGGCTGTAGAGGTTGGTTTCGGACGGCGGGCCGGAGGCGGCGTCGGCGGAGTTCGGCACCGAATGCGCGGTGAAAACCAAACGGGCGCTTGCGCGTTTGTCTGCGGGCAATTCCGCGACGGCCGCGCGGATCGAGTCCGCGAATGCCGCGATGAACAGCGGATGGTCGAAATACTGGCGTAGCTTCACCAGGTCCGGTGCGTCCTCGACCGCGGTCCGGGCGCGCACGATGTCCTCGTGATATTGCAGGCAGCCCGAATAGCCGCCCCACGCCGAGGTGGGAAACACCAGCGCGGAACGGATTCCGTCCGCGCGCATGCGCTCCACGGTCTCCTCGACCATGGGATGCCAGTTACGGTTGCCGAAATACACCGGCAGATCGAGGCCGCGCGAGGCGAATTCCGCCTCGATCGCCTTGATAATGTCGAGGTTCAAGGCGTTGATCGGCGAGACCCCGCCGAAGTGCAGATAGTGCTGTGCGACTTCGGCGAGACGCTCCGGCGGCACGCCCCGGCCGCGAGTGACGTTCTCCAGGAACGGCATCACGTCCTCGGGGCGCTCGGGACCGCCGAAGGACAGCAGTAGCAGGGCGTCCACTTCATGAGCCGTGGGCTCCGCAGCCACTGCTCTCCTCCTTACTCCGAAATTACCGTCGTGCTCAGTTCGCGCCGAAACCGTCGGCCGGGAACCAGGTGTTGTGCGAGGCTCCGCCGTCGACGTAGATGATCGACCCGGTGGTGCCCGGCAGCCAATCCGACAGCAGGGTGACCACGGACTTGGCGACCACCGTCGGGTCGTCGACATCCCAGCCGATCGGGCTCGCGCCGTCCCAGTAGGTGTTGAGCATGTTGAGCTGCTTGGCGTCATCGGTGGCGGTGCCCGCGATGGCCTTGGCGGCGAGGGTCTTGATCGGACCCGCGGCGATCAGGTTGGAGCGAACGCGCTTGGCCTCGCCCACCTCTCGCGCCACGTACCGGTTCACCGACTCGAGCGCGGCCTTGGCCACACCCATCCAGTTGTAGTACGGCATCGCGGTGCGCGGATCGAAGTCCATGCCCACGATGGAGCCGCCCTCGTTCATGACCGGCAGCACGGCGCGGGCCAGCGAGGCGTAGGACCACGCCGAGATCTCGAACGCCTTGGCGGCGTCGGCGCCCGGACCGTCCAGGAACGGCAGGGCCTCGGGGCCCATCAGGGTGCGCGGCGCGAACGCGATGGAGTGCAGCACGCCGTCGATGCCCTCGGGGGCGAGTTCGCGGACCTTGTCGGCCAGCTCGGCGAGGTTCTCCTCATTGGTCACGTCCAGGCCGATGGCCGGGGGGACCTCCTGCGGCAGGCGCTTGGCGATGCGGTCGATGAGCCGCAGGCGCTCCGGAATACCGGTGATGATCACCTTCGCGCCCTGCTCCTGCGCGACCGCGGCCGCGTGGAAGGCGATGGACGAATCGGTGATGATCCCGGTGATGAGGACGGTTTTGCCGTCGAGCAATCCAGCCATGGGGTGGTCGGTTCTCCTCGTTCTTAAGAATGCTGGGGGCTGAGGGTTTCTGGGTCGGGCCTGAGCGAGACGCTCAGTGGCCCATGCCCATACCGCCGTCGACGGGGATGATCGCGCCGGAGATGTAGGAGGCGTCGTCGGAGACCAGGAAGCTGATCGCCGCCGCGACATCCTCGGCCTCGCCGATGCGACCGGCCGGGATGAATTCGAGGACGTTCTTGCGCATCTCCTCGGTCATGTCCTGGCGGGTCATGTCGGTGTCGATCAGGCCGGGCGCCACCACGTTCGCGGTGATGTTGCGCTTGCCGACCTCACGGGTGATGGCACGCGCCATACCGATCAGACCCGACTTCGACGCCGCGTAGCTGACCTGCGCGGGCGAACCCATCTGGCCGACGACCGAGCCGAGGAAGACGATGCGGCCGAAACGGTTCTTGAGCATATTGCGGTTGGCGCGCTGGGCGACTCGCCACGCACCGGTCAGGTTGGCGTCGATGACCTTCGAGAACGAATCCTCGGTCATGCGCATCAGCAGCGTGTTGTCCACGATGCCCGCGTTGGCGACGACGACCTCGACCGGACCCTGGTGCGCCTCCACCTCGGTGAACGCGCGATCGACCGACTCGCTGTCGGTCACATCGCATTTCACGCCGAAAAGACCCTCCGGCGCACCGGACCCGCGATGGGTGACGGCCACCTTGTGGCCGTCGGCGAGCAGGCGCTGAGCGACCGCGAGACCGATGCCGCGGTTACCTCCGGTCACCAGTACCGACCGGGATGTGATGTTCGACATAGACGCAAACCTATCTGTTCGTGTTCGGGACTCGGCGCGCGGTACCGATTTACGGCAGACGCTGACGATAGAGCAGAGCCGTGAGAACGCCGATAGCGGTCAGCACGAGACCGGCCCACAACCATGGCTTGCTGGCATCGCCCATGGTGGTTTCGTAGCCGATCTGCTCCTCGAGAGTGTCGTAGACAGCCTTGAGTTCCTCGAGCGTGGAGGCGGTATAGAAGTCACCGCCGGAGAGTTTCGCGATCTCGCGCAGGGAATCGTCGTCGACGGGCACCCGCACCCGCTGCGAACCCTTACCGTCCTGGTCCGGAATCTCGACGGTGCCCCATGTCGTGCCGAACGAAATGGTCGACACCGGAACACCTTTCTCCTTCGCCAGACGCGCGGCGGTGAAGCCGTGGCGCGGATTCTCGGTGTCCTTGTCGTCCGGAACGGTCTGCTTACCGTCGGACATCATCACGATGCGCGCCGGCGGCGGCTTCTCCGCGCCACCCAGCACCGAGGCCAGGGTGTCGATGGATTGCAACGCGGTCAGAATGCCCTCGCCCGTGGCGGTGCGCTCGGCCAGCTTCATATTGTCGATGGCCGCCTTCACCGCCTCCCGGTTGGTGGTCGGCGAAACCTGCACCGACGCGGTCCCCGCGAAGGTGACCAGGCCCAGGTTGATGCCCGGGGTCAGACCGTCCGCGAATTCCTTGGCGGCCTTCTTGGCCACCTGGATTCGACTCGGCGGCACATCGGTCGCCTCCATCGACAGCGACACGTCGATCACCAGGATCACCGTGGCGCGGTTGCGCGGCACCTTCTTCGCGGCGGTCGGACCGGCCGCGGCGAAGGTCAGGAACATCAGGCCCACCAGCGTCAGCGCCACCGAGATGTGCCGCCACGGCCGCGGCTGCGCCGGAGCCACCTTCTCCAGCAGATCCATATTGGTGAAGCGCAGCAGGTGCTTTCGCCGCCGCCGCTGCATCACCGCGTACAACACGGCAATCGCGGCCAGCACCACCAGGAAGGCCAGCCAGTTCTGGTCGACGAAATGCGAGAGGCTGAAGGTCAAATCGCCAATGGTCACTGTCGCGGCACCCGTCCGGCAGTCGAGGCGCCGAAGGTGTGGCGCCGGGTCGACACGAATCTCACCACGTCCGCGATCCAGTCGCTGTCGGTGCGCAGGGTCATCACCGGCGCACCACAACTGCGCAGCGCAGCCTCCACCTGTTCACGGTGCTGCTGAGCCGCGCGCGCGAAATCGGCACGGAGCGTGGGGGTCACACTGAATTCGCGGGTCCGGCCCGACTCCGGGTCGTGCAGGACCACGTCACCGACATCCGGCAGATCCAGATCGCGCGGGTCGAGCACCTCGACTCCGAGCAGATCGTGACGGCCGGAGATGGCACGCAGCGAACGCTGCCAGTCGATATCCCCGAGGAAGTCGGAAATGACCACGGCCAGACCGCGTTTGCGCTGCGGACGGCGCAGCGCCTCGATGGCGTCGCGCAGATCCCCGCGCACCCCGTCGGGGGCGTGCGGCGTGGTGGCGATCTTGCGCAGCATGGCCTGCTCGTGCACCCGGCCGCTGCGGGCCGGAATGCGGATCAACTGCTGGCCATTGGAGATCACCGCGCCGATGCGGTTACCACCGCCGCTGGTCAGATGCGTGACCGCGGCCGCCGCGGCGACCACCAGATCCCGCTTCTCACACAGCGCGGTGCCGAAATCCAGCGAGGCCGACAGGTCGATGACCAGCCAGGTCTCGAGTTCCCGGTCGGCGACCATCTGCCGCACGTGCGGATGGGTGGTGCGGGCGGTGACCGACCAATCCATCTGCCGCACATCGTCGCCCGGCTGGTACATGCGGGCATCGCCCGGCTCGGAGCCGGGACCCGGGATCAAGCCCAGGTGGTCACCGTGCAGCACGCCGTCGAGGCGGCGGCGCACGGTGAGTTCGAGCGTCTTCAACGCCGCCGCCAACCGCGGGTCGGTCAGCTGCCCCTGCCGGAACGAGGGCGGGGCGTGCGTGGAGCCGCTGGGAGGTGAGATCGTCACGGGCGCAATCGATTCCGGGACCGGCCTCACTTACCCTGCGGCTGACCGGGCACCCCGGACAGCTGCCCGTTGGGCGGCTGCGGGATACCCTGCTGCGGCGGCTGCGGGATACCGCCCACCGCAGCCATGGGCTGACCGCCGTGCGGACCCATCGCCGGCGGCGCGGCCGGAGCCGGCATCGGGGCGGCGGGTGCGGCACCGGCCGGCACATTGGCCTGCGCGGCTACCTGCGGCAGACCGATGGTCTGCAGCACGCGCTTGATCACGTCGTCGGGGCTGACCTCGTCGGCGAGTGCGTCGTAGGACAGCACCAGGCGGTGGCGCAGCACATCCGGGATCACCTCGACCACGTCCTGCGGCACCACGTAGTCGCGGCCGCGGATCAGCGCGACCGCGCGGGCGGCGGCGATGATGCCCAGCGACGCACGCGGCGACGCACCGTAGGAGATCCACCCGGCCACATCGTGCATGCCGAACTCGGCGGGCTTACGGGTCGCGGCGATCACGCGGACCACATAGTCGACCAGCGCGTGGTGCACGAAGGTATTGGCGGCCACGGCCTGCAGGCGCACCAGCTGCTCGGGATCGAGCACCGGCTTCGCGGCCGGCGGGGTGACACCCATCCGGTAGATGATCTCGCGCTCCTCCTCGACGGAGGGGTAGTCCACCACGACCTTGAACAGGAAGCGGTCGCGCTGCGCCTCGGGCAGCGGGTACACGCCTTCGGATTCGATCGGGTTCTGAGTCGCCATGACCAGGAACGGATTCGGCATCGGATAGGTCTTGCCACCGATGGTCACATGCCGCTCGGCCATCACCTCGAGCAACGCGGACTGCACCTTCGCGGGTGCGCGGTTGATCTCGTCGGCGAGCACGAAGTTCGCGACCACCGGGCCCAGCTCGGTATCGAATTCCTCGCGGCCCTGCCGGTAGATGCGGGTACCGACGAGGTCGGTAGGCACCAGGTCCGGCGTGAACTGGACGCGGGAGAAACTACCGCCCACCACCGTCGCGAACGTCTCCACGGCCAGGGTCTTCGCGATGCCCGGCACACCCTCCAGCAGGACGTGTCCCTTGGCGAGTACTCCGACCAACAGCCGCTCGACCAGGCGATCCTGACCGACGATCACCCGTTTGACTTCGTAGATCGCCTTTTCCAGGGTCTGGACATCGCGCTCGAGGGTGTTCGATGGCGAGGGCACCGCATCCTTCACCGTGCTTACCCCGCTCACACCGTCAGTCGAAGTCACCAACATCCCCGCTTTCGCCTCGGTCCTTGTGCGTTCCGCCCCAACTATTCCAGGTATCTCGCGCATATGCCGCACCCGGTTGCGATCCGCGCGCGAATTTCGGCCGTGAAATGTGGCTTTCGGCTATTCCCTGGCCGTGGTGGAGCGTTCCAGCACCAGTTCTACCGCGTCGGCGACGGGCGTGTGTCCGCCGGTCAGTTCGATGATGAGGCGGTTCAGCGCGGGCCGATGCAGGGCGACATCCAGGAAGGCCGCCACGTCGTCGCGGGCGATGTCCCCGTATTCGATCGCGAGTCCGGCTGCGACCAGACCCTTTCCGGGTTCGTCGCGGAGTGTTCCGGGGCGCACGATGAGCCAATCCAGACCGGTCGCGACGAGATAAGCGTCGGCGGTCTTCTTCACCTTCATGTAGTGCTCGAAACCCGCGCTGGTGTCGCGATCGCGACCGGCCTCCGGGAACACGGACACCAGAATGAATCGGGCAATACCGGCAAAGCGGGCGGCATCGACACATTTCTCCAGCCCCCTGCCATCGATCAGGCTGGTCTGGTCGATTCCCGTGCCGTGCGCGCCCGCGGAGAACACGACCGCGTCGTGACCGTGGAATTTCGCGGCCAGCGCATCCACCGAATCCGCGATCAGATCGCCGAGCACCGGCGTCGCCCCGCTCGCCACGATCACCCCGGCCTGCTCCGGATTGCGATGCATCCCGCTGACCTCGTCACCGCGCACGCTCAGCAACCCCGAAAGCCGGCGGCCGATCCCGCCGGCCGCACCGATCTGGAACACCTTCACGAGCATCTCCTCTCGTCGGCTGGCACCGTGTCAAGCTTCGCACCCGCCACGCCCAGAAAGTTTCCGGGTTGGGGATCGGATCGGCGAATATGCTTCTAATCTTGCGAATGTCTCTGCCGCCGACCGTTTCTCCGCCGGTAGCGTTGTCGGTATCGGTCGACGGTGTCCGGTGATACGGGATGTGGTGTGCAGTGTGGGATTTCGAGGTTTCGCCCAGGCAATCGATCGGCGAGCCGGTGTTGGAAGAACTTCAGCGGCGAGCGACCACCGATGAGGTGGCGCTGCGCGTCGGTGTCGTGGTCGCGAACAATGACGCGGTGCTGATGCTCGAGCACGAGGAGCATGCCGAGGGGCGCAGTCCGCTGCACCTACCCGGCACGGTGGTGCGGGCCGGGGAAACGCTGGCCAGCGCGGTGGTCCGCGCGGTCCGGGAGGAGACCGGGCTGGCGGTGACCGACATCGTGCGGCACCTCGGCAGCTTCGAGTACCTCTCGGCAGCCGGAAAACCGGTCCGCAGAGAGCATTTCGCCGCCGAGGTGGCGACCGCGGGGCCGGTGCGGGTGACCAACTACGCCGACTACCGCTGGGTGCCGCTGACGGGCGAGTTGCCCGTCACCCAGTCCGTCCGCCGTATCCTCATGACGTACCAGGAGTAGTACCGGTCGCACCCGGGAACGCGGAGGTCCACATGCTCGAGATCGACACTCGCCCAGTGGTCCTCGATCAGTTCACCGTCGATGAAACCGGACGGCCCGGGCACCGCCCGCGGGGCGTGGTGTACCCGGTCGATGCCGACGAGGTGGTGACCGTGGTCGACTGGGCGCGCGAGCACGCGACACCGCTCATCGCGCGCGGAGCGGGCACCAGCCTGGAAGGGCATCTGCTGGCGCGCGGAGACGAGTTGATCGTGGATCTCTCGCAGGCCGACAAGATCCTCGCGATCACGCCGGAGGACTTCACCGCCACCGTGCAGCCCGGTGTCACTCGCACCCGGTTGAATGCGGCGGCGGCCGAATACGGGCTGCAGTTCACGGTGGATCCCGGCGCGGACGCTTCGCTGGGCGGCATGGCGGCCACCAATGCCAGCGGCACCACCACCGTGCGCTACGGCGGAATGCGCGCCAATGTGCTCGCCCTGCAGGCGGTCTTCGCCGACGGCACGCTGACCCGGCTCGGGCGGGCGGTGCGCAAATCGTCGAGCGGCTACGACCTCAAGGATCTGTTGATCGGCTCGGCGGGCACGCTCGGGATCATCACCGAGCTGACGGTGCGGCTGCATCCGATTCCGGAATGGATTCACTCACTGCGCATTTCGTTCCCCACCGTCACCGACGCGGTCGACACCGCCGTCGAGATGCTGGGTCTGGCGTTGCCGGTGAGCCGCCTCGAACTCGTGGACGCGCCGAGCATGGCTGCCATCAACGCCTTCCGGGGTACCGCGTACGCCGAATCGCCCGCGCTGTTCATCGATATCGAGTCCAGTTCGGCGGCCGCGGTGACGGCCAACGAGACCGAGATCCAGCGGATCGCACACGCGCACCGGGCGATCGAGGTGGCCACCGCGCGCACGCACGGGGATCGGCATGCGCTGTGGGAGGACCGCCACAACCTGTATTTCGCGGTCAAGGCGTGCAATCCGGGCCGCCGATTCCTGATCACCGATACCGCGGTCCCCTACTCACGGATCGCCGGGGCGGTCGACACCGCCACCCGGCTGGGTACCGAACTGGGCTTGAACATCACCGTCGCCGGGCACATCGGCGACGGAAACGTGCACACCATCGTCCCGTACAACGAGGACGAATACGCGGGCGCGCAGGTGTTCTCCGATCTGGTGGTGCGGCACGCCCTGGAGGTCGGTGGCACCGCCACCGGCGAGCACGGCATCGGGCTGACCAAGAAGAAGTATCTGCGCGAGGAGCACGGCTCCGGTGTGGACCTGATGATCGCGGTCAAACGTGCCCTCGACCCGCTGGGCCTGTTCAACCCCGGCAAGGTCCTAGACGCCGAGGACGCCACCCGTTCCTGAACCGCGCGGACATTGCGCAAGAACGGTCAAGCGATCCAGGTCCGTGGCATAGCAGACTCGTCAGCGTGACCACCGGACGTGACCGCCTGCGCGATTTCCTCGACGCCGTCCTCGACGAGGACAACGCGACCCTCGATGCGATGGCGCAGGACGTGCACTCCTCCCCGTTCCATTTCGCGCGGCAGTTCTCCCGCAATACCGGGGAGTCGCCGGTCGCCATGCGGCGGCGGGTGCTGCTGGAGCGGGCGGCGTGGCAATTGAGCCGCGGGACACCGGTCACCGAGGCGGCGTTCGCGGCCGGGTACGACTCGCTGGAGGGGTTCACCCGTGCCTTCGGGCGCGCCTACGGGCATCCGCCGAGCCGCACCCCGGCCGGCGCGCGAACGTCGTGGCTGCCGGCGGCCAACGGGATCCACTTCCATCCGCCGATGGCGCTGTGGGTGGAGAGCGAAGCGAAAGGCAGGCACGACATGGACCCGACATCGCTGCTGCTGCACCACGATCTGGAGGACACGCGCGAATTGCTCGGCCTCGCAGCCGGACTCGACGAGGACCGGTATCGGTTGCCCCGCGCATCGCACACGGTGCTGGAGTGGGACGGCCCGGACGACTCCATCGCGGCGGCACTGCATCACGTGGTGTGGTCGAAGGAGGTGTGGCTGGCATGCCTCGAGGGCACCGATACGCCCGCACCGTACGGCGACGACCCGGCCACGCTGCTCCGGCAACTCGACGAACTGACACCGCGCTGGCTGGGCACGATCCGCGAGATCGACCGGCGCGGCGGCTGGGGCGACACCCTCATCGACGCGCTCTGCGATCCGCCCGAAAGCTTCGTGCTCGGCAGCGTGATCGCCCACGTGCTCACCTTCGCGGCGCATCGCAGACAGCTGGCACGCGGCTGGCTGCGCACCGAACTACCCGGCCACACCACCGAAATCGACAGCGGAGATCCCATTCTCTGGCTCCGCAAGAGAGGCTGACCCATGACCCGCACCGTGTACTACACCGGCACTTCCCTCGACGGATTCATCGCCACCACCGAGCATTCGCTGGACTGGCTGGTGACCCGCGACACCGACGCCGACGGGCCGATGGGTTACAACCCGTTCATCGCGAACATCGGCGCACTCGCCATGGGATCGAGCACGTATCAATGGCTGCTCGACAACGCCCCCGAAGACCCGTGGCCCTACAACGTTCCCGCTTGGGTGTTCACGCACCGGGTCTTCCCGCCCCGCCTCGACGGTGCGGATATCCGTTTCATCCAGGACCCGGTGGAGGTCGTGCACAAGCAGATGGCGGAAGCGGCGGCGGGCAAGGACATCTGGATCGTCGGCGGTGGTGATCTGGCCGGGCAGTTCGCCGATCAAGGACTGTTGGACGAGGTGGTGGTGTCCATCGCACCGGTCACCCTCGGTGCGGGCGCTCCGCTGCTGCCCCGGCGGCTGGAATTGAAGCTCACCGAACTCGCGCCGAACGGTGAATTCGCCGCCGCCCGTTACGAAGTCGTCCGCACGTAGTCGGGCGAAGCACTACGGGCCCTGGTGATGGGCCCGGTCCAGATACGACATGGCATGGGCCGCAATGTGATCGCGTAACCGCTCCACCGCCGGGGTGGGGCGGTGATCTCCCGCCACCAGGCCGATGCTGCGGTCGCGGTCGCCGGTAAGGGGGACGCGGGCCAGGCCGGGATAGGGCAGTTCGGGGGCGGGGAGGACCGCGATGCCGAGGTTCTGGGCGACCAGGGCGCGCAGGGTGTCGAACTCGGTGATCTCGAACCCGACGTTCGGGGTGAATCCGGCTGCGGCGCACCAGGAGTCGAAGAGCCTGCGCAGATGGTAGGTGGGCGGGTTGGCGATGAACGGTTCGTCGGCGAGCTCGGACAGCTCGATCTCGGCGCGTCCGGCGAGGGGGTGCCGGTCGGAGACGTAGAGGTCGATGCGCTGGAACCCCAGGACGATGGTCGGCAGATCGTCGGGGGCCGGGATGGTGACCGCGAGATCCAGGCGGCCGTCGCGAACCATGTCGACCAGCGCGGTGCCGTGCGCCTGCACCAGATGCAGCCTGATCCGCGGTGCGCCCGCGTGGAAGTCGGCCAGCAGCGACGGGATGCTGACCGGGCCGAGGGTGAAGGGGAAGCCGAAACGCACCAGGCCGCTGTCGGGGTCCGCGTCGGCACGCACCACGTCGACCGCGTCGCCGAGCGCCCGGACCAGGCCGCGGGTGCGTTCGAAGAGCTCCTGCCCGGCCGCCGTCAGCGCGACCCGGCGACCGACCGGCTGGAACAACCGCACCCCGACCGCCTGCTCGACGGCCTTCAAGCGGCGGCTCAGCGAGGATTGCGGCACGCCCAGACGCTGGGCCGCACGAGTGATGTGCCCCTCATCGGCGGCCGCATCGAAGGCCGCCAGCAGCGGGATCAGGGCCTCGACCTGGGACGACGATAATTCATCCATATTCGGATCATATTCGTCCGGAATCGACATTGGACGGATGGATCGTGGCGGCGTGACGATGACGGATACCAGGAGCCGAGGAGGTCAGCCACATGAACGCGCAGCCCGCCACCACCGAATCATCCGCCGGGACCGAGGTTCTCGATGTCGTCCTGATCGGGGGCGGCATCATGTCCGCCACGCTGGGCGCGATGATCGCAGCGCTGCAACCGGATTGGTCGATGGTGCTGTTGGAACGACTCGACCGGGTTGCCGCCGAGAGTTCCGCCCCGTGGCACAACGCGGGCACCGGGCACTCGGGGTACTGCGAGCTCAACTACATGCCGGACGCGAGCGATCCGGGTAAGACCGTCGAGATCGCGTCGATGTTCGCGCTGTCGCGGCAGTTCTGGGCCGGACTCTCCGACCGGGGAGCGCTCACCGATACGGCATTCGTCACACCGACACCACACATGGACGTGGTGTTCGGCGAACGGGATGTCGCCTACCTGCGGCAGCGGTTCGAGACACTGCGCGCGCTGCCCGCGTTCGCGACGATGGAGTACAGCGAGGATCCGGCCGTCATCGCGGGCTGGGCTCCCCTGCTCATGGACGGGCGCGACACTGCCGAACCGGTGGCCGCGACCCGCATCGCGGCAGGCACCGATGTCGACTTCGGTGCGCTCACCGGGTCATTGGTGGATGCGATGACCGCCGCCGGCGGCGCGCAATTGCGCACCGGTCACGAGGTGACGCGGCTGCGGCGGGGCGACGACGGCCTGTGGAGGGTCTCGGGGCGAGATCGAAACACCGGGCAGCGCTTCAGTATTCGCGCGCGATTCGTGTTCGTCGGTGCGGGCGGGTACGCGTTGCGGCTGCTGCAACGCGCACGCCTGCCCGAGGTGCGCGGCTACGGGGTGCTGCCGGTCGGCGCGCAGTTCCTGCGCACCGACAATCCCGAAGTGGTGGCACGCCACGAGGTGAAGGTCTACAGCCAACCCCCGGTGGGCGCTCCCCCGATGTCCGTGCCGCACTTGGACAAACGCGTCGTCGACGGGCAGGAATCCTTACTGTTCGGCCCCTACGCCACCTTCAGCACCCGACTGCTCAAATACGGCAGGCTCACGGACCTGTTCACGACGCTGCGGTGGACGAATATCGTCATCCTGCTCGCCGCGGGGGTGCAGAACCTGCCGCTGGTGCGTTATCTGATCGGCGAACTACTCGCCACGCGTCGCCGCAAATTCGCTCAGCTGCAACGGTTCTACCCCGACGCCGACCCCGCCGACTGGTATCTGGTGTCGGCCGGACAGCGAGCCCAACTCGTCAAGCCCGACCCGGATCGCATCGGTGTTCTGACCATGGGCACCGAACTCGTCACCGGCGCCGACGGCACCATCGCCGGTCTCCTGGGCGCCTCCCCCGGTGCCTCGACCGCGCCCGCGATCATGGCCGAGCTCCTCGATCGCTGCTTCCCCCAGCGGCTTTCGGATTGGGAACCCACGCTGCGGCAGCTCATGCCCGGCTACGCCGACAACGCGTACCGGCCCAGCGAATCGGAGCCGGAGGTTCCCGCCGCCATCGCGTGACCGCCGGACCGGGCCGGGAACCGTCGAATGACCGTTCCCGGGCCCCGGCCGTCGTCATCCGGCGCGACGCGTCGCGCTCACAGCACGCTGCGGAACAGTTCGGCTGCGGCGTCGGCGGCGGGTTCGATCAGGCGGGGATCGTCGTAGAAGTCGATCTGGCCGACCGAATTCAGCCACAGCTCCGACTTGTCCGTGGTCACCGCCCCGTAGAACTTGCGCGCCCACGGCGGTACCAGGGCATGCTCGGAATGTACGAGCAGGAACGGGACCGCCAGCCGCGCGGCCGCCTCCTGGGCGTCGAAACCTGGGGTGTGCTCATAGGATTCGACCGCGAAACCGTTCGTGTAGTTGGGGACCGCGCCGCGCGGGGTGCCGTAGTACTCGAACGCCTCGGTCAGGGGCATGGCCACATCACCGTTGTCGGCGGCCACGGCCTGGATGGTTTCGACCTCTCCGGTCGCCAGACGGCGCTCACGAGCCAAGCGGCCGCGCTCGACCACCGCCGGGTCGGCCGGGTTGGCCGCCGCGTCGGGATAGACCCCCGCGACACCGGCGAATGCCCGGATACGCGAATCGTCGGCGACGGCACGGGCCATATACCCGCCGCCCGCGCAAACACCCACCGCCAGCACCGGTTTCCCGGCTAGCCGCTCGTCGGCCAGCAGTGCGGTGATCGCTGCGCTGATATCGGCCGCCTTGCCCAGCGGATCCTCCAACTGCCTTGGCACACCCTCGCTTTCACCGAACGTCCGGTGGTCGAAGGCCAGTGCCGCGAACCCACGCCGCGCCAAAGCCTCCGCGTACACGCCCGCCGCCTGCTCCTTGACCGAGGTCAATGGCCCGGTCGTCACCACCACGCCCGTCGGCTCGCCCTCGGGCAGGTACAGATTGCCCACCAGCCGGTCGCCCGCGCTGGTGAAGGTGAACGGCACTGTGCTGACTGTCATCTCGTTCTCTCGTCTCGATGTCGTCCGATTACGGTGGAGATGACGGTAGGCGCGCACCGCCGCCACCGATAGAAGGCACTTCGCGGTGCCCTTCCGAACGGAGGCGAGATGTCACTGGTCATCCCGGACGTCCTCGAGGAATCCTGCACCACCCGCCAGGCCCTCGAACGCCTGTCCGCCAAGTGGCGAATCCTCCTCATCTACGCCCTACTCGACGGCCCCCAACGCCCGGCGCGGCTGCGAAACCGGCTGCCGGGCATCACGCAGAAAGTCCTCACCGAAACGCTGCGCGGCATGGAATCCGACGGGCTCGTCGAACGCCACGTCTACAAGCAGACCGCCCCGCAGCACATCGAGTACTCCCTCACCGAACTCGGCAAATCCCTCGAGGTACCCCTTGCAGCCATCTGCGCTTGGGCCGTCGACCACCCGCGCTAGCGGATCAGCAGGTTGAGTGGTCCCGGAGTCCACAGGCCGGAGCGCTGCACGGTAGTGGTGTCGACCTGCGCCGGGGTTGCGGAGCCGACGTAGGGCGTGAGTGCCAGCAGGTCACCCCAATTGCGCTTCCAGTCGTCTCGGAGGTAGGTGGGGATCGCCTGCGTGGAGGTCAGCAGGTCGGTGTAGCCCAGCGGGCCACCCGAGGTGTGGCTCTCCCAGTTCGTGGTCATGATGGTGGCCGAGAACTCCGGGGTGATGCGGTATTTCGGGAGGTCGGCGACACCGTTGCGGTGGAGCATGGGCTGCTGGCAAGGGAACTGCAGGCCGACGAGCCAGTCCATCAGGACCGGGGTCGAATGGCCTACGAAGGCGTCGAGAGTTTGCAGGTGCGGGACGCGGGGCGGGGTGAGGGCCACCCATTGCTGTGGGTCGGTGCTGTCGACCGAGGCGACGAGCCGGACGACATCTGCTTGCGCCGGTAGCTGATTCAGGGGGATGCGGAGATTGCGCCACGAGGGCTGCAGCACGCTCACATCGTCGGGGGTGACGCGGCCCAGCGGGGTGATGGCGCCTGCGTCGATGACACCGTATTCGAGTTGTACGGATTGGCCCGCCACCGGCAGGTTGTCCAGGTCGGTCGAGGCGATGCGCCCCGCGGCGGCGACGGAGATGATCTCGCTGCGGCCGACACCGGTCCGTGGAACAGGCAGGCGATACCAGCCGGAGATCAATGTCTTGGCGGCACCGGGGCTTCCGTAGCTGCCCAGTATCGGCGTGGTGGCCGGGTCCAGGCCGAACGGCAGTGGGATGGTGCTGCCGTTGATGCCGGTGCGGGGGCCTGCGCCGGGACCGCTCGCACTGTCGGTCGCGGACTTCGTCGTCGTGCCGGAGCTGCCGAGCGACTGGCCGACCGATGCGGCCGCGGCATCCGAGGAGTCGGGGACCAGATCGTTGACGTTGACGCCGTCCGCTGTGAAGCCGTCGCTGGATCCTGCTCCCAGCGCGGTGGCGGCGTCACCCGAAACAGGCTGGAGGACTCCGGCGTTCGGATCCGGCTCGACCAGGACATCGTCGGCCAATCCACACGGACTTCCGGCCAGGGACGAGACATTCGACTTCGCGATCGAATAGGCCGGATATCGGTCGACCGCGGCCTTCACGAACGAGGCCACCTCGAAGACCACGACCAGCGCCACGGCGAGCGTGAACATCGGGACACGCCTGCGCGGTGCTCGCTCGATGCGGCGGAACGGTTCACGCACATGCCACCAGCCCGCGGCCACGACGGCCAGCAGCGAGAGCACGAGACACACGGTGCCGATGGAGATTCCGTGAATCGAGATCGGCTTGTCCCACCACGGGATCCCGTAGCTGGCCACATACCACCAGCTGTTGGAGCTGGCGAACGACATCGCCAGCAGAGCGAGCACGGCGGCGGCCACCAGTGCGCGGTTACGCGCCGACCGGATCACGCGCGGGCCGACCGCGACACCCGCGACCACGGCGACCGCCCCGGCGAGTCCCGCGAAGACGCCCAGGTGATGAGTGAACTTGGTGGGCGAGAACGTCATCAGTGGAATCGCGGCCATTGTGGTGCCCACGATCCGCCGGGTCGGCCCCGCCGCGAGCCCCGGTATCCGGCCGCCGTGGCGCAGCAACGCCAGCACCGCCACGCTCAGTGCCAGGAACAGGGCGAGCATGGCGAATCTGCGGGCCAGCGACCCGTCGGGGATCGGCTGGAAAAGGTTCTGGTACACGAGATACTCGTCGTACCAAGGCATTTTCGGGCCGACCGCCTGGTGGGCGGCGAGCATGGGCGCCACCGAGGAGATCGGCTGGCCGACGAACACGACGGTCAGGATGACCGCGCCCGTCGCCAACGCCGGCGCGATCAATGCGAGATAGCCGGTGCTGCGGGCACGCTCGACAACGATCTGTGCCAGTGGGCGGGCCCCGGCCAGCAGGGCCGCGATACAGATCAGGCCCGACGGGTTGGTGACGACCGCCAGCGCGGCCGGCAGCAGGGCTAGCGCGGCGGGTGTCAATCGGCGGGTCGCCAGGGCGCGTTCCATCGACACACAGGTCAGCAGAACCCCCAGGGCGACAGCGGGTTCCGGACGCAGACCGTTGTTGTAGGGCAGCCAGAACGCCAGGAACAACAGGCCGCCCGCCCAGATCGCGGCCCGCTCGGTCCGCGCGGCGACACCGAGCCGGGGCGCCACCTCACGGCTGATCAGCAACCAACACACGATCGCGATCAGCAGACCCGGCAGTCGCACCGCGATGCTCGCAGGCCACAGCTGGGCCATGGCGCCGAACAAGTAGTCGAAAGGAATGCCGATCGGCGTCTCCGGCACACCGAAATAGGCGAAGTAGTTGGCCAGATAGCCTGCGTGCCTGGCGGTTCGGGCCATACCGAGGATGTAGCCGTCATCGGCCGTGCCCGCGCCGATGAAGTACCACAGCACCAGGGTCCCGATGATCACACCGTCCACCGGGCGGGGCCGCCACCAGCGCCGCGGCAGCACGCGCCGATTGCGACGGCCGTCGAGACCGTCGAGGCGGTGCAGCGCCCACAGGGACAGCACCGTCGCCACCAACGCTCCGAGGATCGCCGCCAGCTTCCACACCGTCGGCGAGGTCGTGAACCGCGAATCGATCAGCACATCGGCACGCACGCCCGAGCCGCGCGGATCAGGGAGATCGGTGAAGATCCCGACCACCTGGGGACGGAAATCCCCTGGCACCGTGACCGGTTCGCCGACTCCGGCAGCCACGACGGTGTGGTCCCCATCGGACATGATCGACACCGCACACCCCGACGGCAGATCCGCGACCGCTGCGTCCAGCAGAGTCCGGTCGCGCAGCACCACCTGCAACCGGCTCCCACTCTGCTGGGGTGTGACAACGACATTCAAGCCGTAGTGCCACGCCTGACCGGAGCCCGGCGGCACCGTCGACACCAGGTTGCCGCCGTTCGAACCGAGTTCTTTCGCTGCGGCGCAAGGTATGTCGACCGTCACGTTCACCGGCGAATACGACACCAGCGGCATGGTCACGCTGCCCGCGTTCGCTTGCGGCCACCGCACCGACGCCTGTTGCTGATTCACCGGCAATATCGGCACCAGCACTGCGAGGAACGCACCGATCAGCCCGGCCACCACCGCGATTCGACGCCACCGGCGGGCACCGCCGACCGCGGGGTCCTGCGAAACACGAACGGGGACACGCTCCAGGCTACGAGTCACCGTGCAAGATCTAGTTGAAACACTTGTTACAGTCAAGCGGTGACCGCCCGAGCCGACTCCGCCAAGCGCCTAGCGCTGCTGGATCAGGCCTGCGAAATACTTTCCCGCAGTGGCGTTGTCGACACCTCACTGCGTTCCCTGGCCGCCCAGATGGGCACCAGCGGCCGCATGCTCATCTACTACTTCGGCTCCAAGGAACAACTGATCCTCGACGTCCTGACCCACATGCAACGCCGCTTCACCCCCGACCCCGAGATCTCATCTTCCCTCGCCGACCTCCGCGCCTACCTCCTCGCCGACTGGGCGACGATCACCCGCGGCGAACGCCGGATCGGCGTCCGAATCCTGCTGCAGGTCTTCGGCGCCTCCTGCGCCCAGAACAGCCCCTACGCCACCTACACCACCGAAACCCTCACCACCCTGATCCACAATTTCGAAGCCCGCCTCCTGGCAGTCGGCATGCCCCCCGCCACCGCCGCCACCCGAGCCACCCTCTGCCTCAGCGCCCTCCAAGGCTTCCTGATCCGCTACTTCACAGCCGAGGACCCCACCCCCATCGACCACGAATTCACCCGCCTCATCGACGACGTCATCCTGGCACCGTTCTAGAACCCACCCCCCTCGCATGCCCAGCCCCGCACAAGATCAGGGAGTACTCAGCGCGGGGAAACGGACAGAAATCCGCGCTGAGTACTCCCTGATCTTGGAATCACTGCGAGTGTGGACCGGCGAAGGGTGGGAGGGCGGCGAATTGCGCATCGATTCTGGCGGATTGGGAGATTCGGGTGAACCAGCGGCGGGCACGGGTCAGCGGGTGATCAGGGAATTCCGGGTCCCACTGGGCGTCGTCGGCTGCGCTGTAGGGCAGAACGCCACGGATATTCGGGGCATATGGGTGCGGTGGGTACATGTGGTCCCTACCCAGCTTGGTCCCGATCAACGCGTCGCGTTCACCGGTGACACCGTTCTCGGCGCAGAGCACGAGCAGCGCCGCCGCACCGGTCGCCCTGGGCACGATGAGCGACATAGTGAAGATCAGCCCGCCGGGCCGATTCCAATGCGGAACCTTCTCGACCCGTAACAGCGTCGGCAAACCCGCGAAGGTAATGACGTGGGCCTCAACCAGACAGCCGTTCTCGGCACTGGCCTCGGCCAGCATGCTTCGCAGGGCCGGTAGGTCCTCCAAGGGCGCCGGAATAATCGGAGGTCCGGGGGTGTACTGGCAAATCACCCGGTCACCGGTGGGCGGGTGGTCCCACACGTCCTCACCGCTCTGCCTGAACCCGCTGGTGTCGAACATGATTGGCACACCCGAACCCTACCGGGCAGCGTCGATACCGGCAGTTGAGCCGCGCGGCCACGCTAGATTCCGTTGATGACCGATGATTTTCGAGCCGATCGCATCGGCAGCGCCCACCGTGGCGAGAACCCCACGGTCCTCCGCAGACTGACATCCGGGTTCGCGATGATCGGCGAGACCCAATTCCTCCCCGGCTATTCGCTGCTCCTCACCGACGATCCGTCCACCCAGCGCCTCTCGGACCTCCCCCGAGGTAAACGCCTGGCGTTCCTCACCGAAATGGACGCGCTGGCCGAAGCGGTCGAACGAGCCTGCCGCGCCACCGATCCAGCCTTCCGCCGGGTGAATCTGGAGATCCTGGGCAACTACGAGCCCTACCTGCACGCCCACATCTGGCCCCGATTCGACTGGGAACCCGCCGATCTCGTCCAGGGGCCGGTCTGGCTCTACCCCCGCGAGAACTGGACCGACCCCCACCACACCCTGGGACCCCAACACACCCCGCTCCAAAACCTCATCACCGAGGAACTCGACCGGACCATCCTGGGCCTATGACGCCGGGGACGCGCGTTGTCGAGGCCGAGATCGCGCTTCTCGACAGACTTCTGGAATGTCAGATCGGGGTGTCGGCGTGGGTGAGGGTTTCCCACATGGTGAACATGTCGGCGCCGGCGGGGCGTTGTTGGAGGGTTAGGCGGGCGGTGTTGGGGAGGTCCATGCCCAGGCGGGTGTGGAGGGCGTTGTAGGCGATCTCGGTGACCGGGCCTAGGGAGCGGTCGAGGTGGCCGGAGCACAGCCAGTCCGGGAGGGGTTCGCCGAGTTGGTATTTGGAGTGCAGTTCGAGGGCTGCTCGGAGGCGGTCGGCGACTTGGGGGTAGAGGTCGCGCTGCTGGATGCGGGTGGTTTCGGCGATGTGGGCGATGGCGGACAGGCCGTAGCCGGTGTGGGCGAAGTCGCGGCAGGTTTCCTGGGTGAGGCCGTCCACGAGTGTTGTTTGGCCCCACCAGAATTTGGTGAGGTCGGGCGGGGTGTGGGCGGTGGTTCTGGGTTGCGGTCCATCCGAGGTGAGATAGATGTAAGCGGGCACGCGGTCGAGGAACATGGCCGTCGCTTTGTCGTAGCTATCGCGATCCTCGAGGAATACCGCGATGCCGAGGGTCGCCTCGACCTGCGTGAGCTCCCAGTTCCCGTTCGAGCGCGAGCCGACGATCACCTGGGGCAGATAGACGTTGCGCAAGAGCTCGCCGAACCTGTCCGCCTGCGGCCAGTCCCCGTAGGCGTACTTCACGATCTCGGCCGCCCGCGTCCACACCGACGCCGCCCACCCACTCTGCAGCGTCGCATTGGACCCGGTGTGATCGGTCAACACAGCCGACCAGGCATCCATGATTTCCACCGCCTTGCGCGCATACCGCGCGTCACCGGTGACATACCAAACCAGCGAATCCGTGTATGCCGCATCGGCGTCCCGACGCTCATCGCTGCACCCGTTGTTGGGTTCATCCCGCGCCCCGCAATCCACTACTGCCCGCGGCTTTGCCGCATGACTCAGTGATGCGAACTCATTGGCCAGCATGGCGTCGTAGGCGGCCTTCCACGGCTGCATGCCGGTAGCCACCCGCACCTTCATCAGGTCCAGCTGAGCCCGAGACACCAGGACCCCTGGATGGACGAACGAATTGGGCGCGGCCGCGGCCTTGGAGGCCCGGAAAGTGTTCTGCGGCAGGGCGACCCACCCGATCAGTGCAAATACCCCCAATACCGCCAGCACCGGCCACACAGCGCGCGGAAGGTGCGGCCCGACGAATCGCTTCACGCACGCAATCATCGTCCACACAGCGGATTTCGGTAGCACCAAAAAGATGGGCAAACCCGGGCCCGACCGGCTGAGATGTCAGCATGACCGGTGACAAGGCGATCATGGTGCCTGTTCATGTCCGAGATCTGACGATTGCGGATCTACCCGCCTGCGCATGGTCCGGGACACCCACGCATTTACGTTATGTGGCAAAGGAATTGGCGCGGGTGGCACGCGGCGATGCCGACTATCTGGCGATCTGCACCCCCGCCGATCTCCCCGTGGCGATCGGCGCCATCGACCATCGGGCCGAGGCGGGGATGCTGTGGCAGGTCACGGTCCACCCGGCATTGCGGTCGGTCGGGCTCGGCAGCATGCTCGTGCGCGCCGCCGAGACACGGATGCGGGCGCACGGTATGACGCGCTCCGAACTCAGTGTCGAGGAAAGCAATCCACGCGCCCGCGCTCTCTACGAGCGACTCGGGTACGTGGCCTACGGGCGCGAGCCCGATGCCTGGGACGAGGAAGCACCGGACGGATCGATCCATCGCTACGAGACGATGTGCACCCTGATGGCAAAGCAATTGTGAGTGTGGCTGTTCATCCCATGTCGGCGAAGATGTTCTCACCGGGACGCCACAGATCCCATGCCTCGTCAGGGAATCCGGCAAGCATCGCGATTTCGGGACCCTCCACCTCATCGGGCGTCGGATCGATGGTGACGGCACCGAGAGCGAACCGCAGGACAAGCCCGGTACCAACAGCTTCATCGACCGACGTGACAGTCTGGCTGATGAAGGCACACAACGCATCTCGATACCCGGAGTCCCCCAGCGACCGCGCCGCACCGCCGATCTCGACCGTTGGCCACACGAAGCAGGTCAAGCGTGGACCGTCGAAGTCGAGCTGAACGTAATTCCTGACGAATACCACCGAGGCAAGCTCGAGACCGATCAAGCGGACGAGCAGCGAGTCATCAAGTGAATCCATCGATCTTCCTGGCAGTGAGCTGAAATGGTTGAACGAACACTAGCCGGATTCGGCTGATTTACCTTGCACGACCTCATCTGGCCACCCGATCTTGCTCGGACTCCCGTTCAGTGTCAGGCGAAGATGGCCGCGAGATGGTCGGTGGATTGAATGATCCAGTCCGGATCTCCGTACCGGCGACCCCAGAGCGCGGACCGAACTGCGCGGACCTGGGCCCAGCGTCGGGCCCGGTCGCGGTCGAGATCGGCTGCCTCGCAGTAGAGATCGAGTCCGCGCAGCAGTCCGGCATCAGAATCTGCAGCGAAGAGCAGTGGGGCAAAACGGCGGCTGCGGATCACAGTGAGGCTGTCGTAGGCGGGTTCACCGACATAGCCTTTGGGATCGATCGCCAGCAGGGGTTCGCGGCCGCCAGTCAGGACGTTAGCGTCGTGCAGGTCGCCGTGGAGAAGGGTATCGGGCTGGTCCGGTCCGAGTTCCCGGAGCGTGTCCAGTGCCGCGTCCACGACCCTGCCAGGCAGTGGGTTTTCCAGTTCCGCTGCGGCGGAAAGGATTTCGCACTCCCAGTCAGCGACCATATCGCTGATCCGGGGAAGCCCGGCCGGCGCGGTGACCGACAGTCGTCGAGACAGTTCGCCCAACGCGGTGACTGCTTGGTCGAAGTCGGTGACATCGGCGAGGGTGCCCGGTCCGGCTCGTTCGAGCAGCATCGCGAAGTGCTCGTCGTCGCGTTCGTAGAGGTGTACCGCGCCGCGTCCGTTCCAGGCGGTGAATGCGTCGGGTTCGTGGACGTTGCCCGGGTGCGGGAAAGATATCTTGATGACTGCCGGCGGCAGGGCGGGATGCTGGACCGGCACAACGATTCCGACCTGGCCGTGCATGACAGTCCCGACGGGTGTGCAGGACCATCGTTGCAGCAGTTCGTCGACGAGGCCGGGAAGCGTGTCGAGCCATTCCCGGCCTGGTGCTCCTTCGCGGCGTGCCGTCAACTGGGTGAAGTCGTCGGGGATATCGATCACAACCCGACTGTAGGCGTGTCCGCCGGTGCGTCGGCTTCGGTGGAGCTGATCGTCAGCGGTGGTAGAGCACGATTGTGCCGGGGCGGTCGGGGAGGGCGGCGAGGGTTGGGACGTTGGTCGCTTCGATGTATTTGATCTGGCCGTTTGCGATTACGAAGCGCTCGGTGACATCGTCGGTGGCGATGCGTGTACCGGCGATGCCGCCGTCGACGTTGTAGTGCGCGATGACCCCGTCGTCGGTGTCGGCGAAGGTGAGGTTGTAGATGCGCAGCACGGTCTGGGATTGGGTGCCGGTGTCCATATAGTTGGCTAGGTCGGGGCCGGAAAGTCCGGTCATAATGCCGTTTTCGACACGGGTGCAATCCGGTGCGAAAGGCACGGTGTCGTCATCGCGACCGGGCAACGCCCGCAGGTAGGTCAAGGCGATGTCGCGTGCCGATGCCGCCGTCATATCCGGTGCGGCCGAGGCGATTCCGGTGGCAAACAATACGGCGATGGCGGCCAGAGGAACCGAGGCAACAGCTTTCACCCGGTGATCGTAAGGGTTGAAACGCGAGTAGATCACCGATTCCCCAGATCGTTGGCGAGAATGGCGGCAATATTGCGTTCGGCCAACGCGGTCACCGTGACGAACGGATTCACGGTGGTCGAGCCGGGAATGAGTGAACTGTCAATGACATACAGGCCCGGATACGCGGTCAGACGCCCGTAATTGTCGGTCGATTCGTTCAGCACGCAGCCACCCAGCGGATGGTAGGCGAAATCGTCGCCCCAGATTTTGCCGCCACCGAACAGGTCGTTGCGGTACGTGGTGCCCGCGCTGGCATTGATCGGGTCGAGGATACGTTTGGCCGCGTCGATGCTCGGCTGATTCCAGGCAGTTTGCCAATCCAGGTCCACGCGGCCGGTGGCCTGGTCGAAGCGGAAGGTGCCGCGATTCGGGTTCTTCGTGATGGCCAGGTGCAAATTGACGAAGGTTTCGATGCCGATGGGGAATGAGGTGATTTCGGCGAACGCGGGGCCGGCGGTGTCATCCCAGTTGTCGATGCCGAGAGCGGTGATGGTGGACTGGTTGACCCCGGTCGGATCGGTGAGTTGATTCTGTCTGGCAGCCATCACATTACCGTTGTTGCCCCATCCGGACCCCACCGAGTCCGGGAGGCCCGGCAACGCCCCGGTCGCCTTTTGCGTGACCAACAGTTTGCTCGTACCGACGCTGCCCGCGGCGAAGAAAACACGCTGTGCGACAACGGTTTTGGTGGCGATGACGTGACCGTCGGTGCCGATCTGATCCATCCACACCCGGTAACCGCCGGGCGCTGGGGCCACCCTGGTGACAGTGTGCAGCGGAACAACGGTCACCCGACCGGTCGCGGCGGCCTCGGCGAGGTAGGTCTTATCCAAACTCTGTTTGCCGAAGTTATTACCGTACAACGACTCCCGGTTCAGCGCCGACAGCGGCACCGTCCCGGCCTGTTCCTGCTTCATATAGTCGAAGTCGTACACGTTGGGCACGAACGTGGTCGAAAAGCCCGCGCGCGCAGCCAGTTCCCGCCCGACCCGCGCATACTGATAACATTCCGCGCTCTCGAACCATTGCTCGTCGATGTGGTTCACCCGCAACATGGAATTAGCGCGCGGATAGTAGGTGCCATACATTTCGTCGGGGTCTACCGAGGGCAGGATATCGGGGAAGAACTCGCGTCGCGGTGTCACCGCCATGCCACCATTGACCAGCGAACCCCCACCCACGCCACGGCCCTGATACACCCGGATACCCTCGAAATGTTCAGCGGCGAGCACCCCCGTGTACCGCTCGACCGGCATATCGATAGGGACGCCGAGCAGGTGGTCGGTCGGCTGATCGGTCATGGTCGACAACCACGACGACCGACCATCAGGGGGCAGGGTTCCGGAGAAAATCTTGCCGTCGGACCCCGGCGTATTCCAGGCCATACCCTGCTCGACGATCGTGACAGTCTGTCCGGCCTGCGCGAGCCGCAACGCCGCGACCGCACCCCCATACCCGGCCCCGATCACCAGGATCGGCACTGTCACACCGTCTTCCAGCCCGCCGATCGGCAATGCCGCCCGCGCCCGCGGTACGCCGCCCAGCCGTACGGTCCCACCGAGCCCTGCCAACAAACCAGCACCGACCAGAAACCCACGACGCCCGATACCCTGACCCGACGCTCCGGAAACCGCTGGTACACGCATTGCAAACCCTCTTAACACTGGACGAACCAGGGCAGTCTATGTGGACAAATGACCATTGGCGGACTTTGTCGCAAACTGAGGTTCCCCGGCGGCATTGATCAGCCGCGCATCGTCCCAATCACAGTGGTAGACAACGCTCTTCTCCCACTTGCAGAGCGCTGCTACGACGTGATGCCGATGTCGGCGACGATCACCTGCATCGCTTCGACCGGCAGGTTGGGATTACTGGCTGCTTCGGCGGCCACCGCCTCCGGATCGGGATCGGCGTAGGTCGAATCGGGCAGCGGGTCGACCTTTTGCCGGAACGGGTGCGGGCCGTCTGCCAGACGACGGCGGACACGAGCATCGGGATCGGCCCGCAGTCGTGCTCGCTGTGCACCGGGCGCATACCAGCTCTCCGCCAGCTCGTTCCGCACACCCGGGCTGGGGTCGGCAATAACCGCGTCGTAGACGACCTCGGGTAAGTCCGTCCGACGGAGCACCCAGAAGGCCCCCATCCGCCCCGCCCGCAAGATCGACAGGAGCACTGCCGTCGGCGCAGCTGGATTCTGCGCCACACCACTGACCCTTGGATCCACGGCACGACAATGCAACAACCCCGGATTCGGTGACCCGCGGCAAGATTCGCCGGCGGACTGAGCCACGGGTCCATTGTGGTGAGATGAGGTCGTGGTACAGGAAAACCCAGATCAGTCGTCGGGTCCCGACATCAGGCGATCGGCAGCGTACGGTCCCACGGCCGAGGTTGATTTGCAGAGACTCACCGAACGTGAATTTCTCGCGCAGGTTGCCAAACGCGTTGGCATGTACGTCGCCCGCGCGGATCTGCGGGGCGTCACGAACTTTCTCCACGGCTACGACGCTGCGGCTGGCCGACACGCTGAACCGGTGCTCGATCGATTCGCCGAGTGGCTGAAAGCGAACTACGTCGTTCGGCACAACAGCTTCGGGTGGCCGGGGTACGTCCAGGAAATCGCGCTACCCGGCCAGGATTTCGGAGTGGACCGCACGCCGGAACAGGAGAAGCATGTGCTGGACACCCTTTTCGCGCTTCTCGACAAGTTCCTCGCCGAGCGCGAGACCGCTACGTAGATCGGTTTCCCGATCCCACGGCGGCGGAAGCGGTCAGGAGATGATGCGGATGGCGTAGGGCATTATGCCGTCTTCTCGGACTGTCGAGACTCGGACTACGTCGCCGGATTGGGGGGCTTCGATCATTTTGTCGTTGCCGATGTAGAGGGCTACGTGTTGGCTGCCGCCGGGGCCCCAGAAGAGCATGTCGCCGCGGGCTCGGTCGGAGACGGGGACTCGGGTGCCCATGGTGTATTGGTAGCCGGAGTAGTGCGGGAGGGAGACGCCTACGCCGGCGAAGGCGTAGATCATCAGGCCGGAGCAGTCGAAGCCGGTTTTGTTGTAGTCGCCGTAGCGGTCGGCGGTGCCGCCGTCGCGGATGCCGAGGGTGGGGCCGTCCTCGTCGCCGCCGCCCCAGGCGTATTCGATGCCGAGCTGGGCCATGGCGCGGTCGACGACGGTTTCGACGAGCTGGGAGCTGGAACCGTTGGGGCGCACGGGCGCGGTGGAGCGGCGCGGCGGTGGGGTGGTGTCCTGCACGACGTGCGGGCGATGGCCCGAGCCGACTTGGGCGGCGCGGTCGGCGGAGTCGCGGTCGGCGGCCACCCGGGCGGCGGCGGCGATCGCGGCGGCGCGGGCGGCGGCCTCCTCGGACTTGCGGCGCTGATCCCAGGCCAGGTAGGCGTCGCGCTGACCCTGCAGGCCGACCACGTTCGCACGGGCCGAGTCGAGTCGCTGCTGGGCCGAGTCACGCTGGGAGACAAGGCCGTTGCGAAGAACGTTCTGCTGGTCGAGTTCGGCCTGGGCGGCGGTGACCGCGTTCTGGGCCTGGACCTTCTTGGCGTCGGCGTCGGCCGCGGCGGCATCGGCGGCCTGGCGGGCCTGCTTGGCGGTGGAGGTCTTGTTGGCCTGGTCGATCTGGGCGTGCCGCAGGCCTTCGACCACCTGCTGCTGGTTCTTGGACGCGATGGTCAGCACCTGGGCGCGGTTGAGCGCGATCTCCGGGGTGGGGGCGGCCATGTAGTTGATCAGCGAGGTGGAGCCGGGCCGCATGTAGACCTGGGCCACGTACTTGTCGAAGTCGCGGTGCGCCCCATCGACTTTCGTGCCCGCGTCGGTGAGGTCCTGCTGACACTGGGTGACCGCGCGGGCCGCGGCATCGGCTGCGTCCCGGGCGATTTGAAGGTCGACGAGTGCCTTGTTGACGGCTTCGCGACGGGTGGCGACCGCGTCGTCGAGCTGCTGCAGCTGCTGTTCGGCCGACGCCACCTGGTTGATGAGCGCACCCACCTCGCCGACGCCCGCGTCTACCTGGGCGCCCGCGGCATTGAGGTCGCTGTCGCTGGGATTCGGGGGTGGCGGGGGCACGGCATGCCCGCTGGCAATCCCCGTTGCCAACACAATCAGCGCTACCAGCAACTCTGTAGCGACCCGCAGCCAGTGCCTGCGTGGCTTCGCCGATCGTCGCATCGCACCTCCCTGGAGTCCCATCCGGCACACCATCCCCAACCGTGCCATCGCGAAACCGTACGGCACGTCAAGGACTAGATCGTTCAGCCACGCCACAATCACAACGATGTAATTAGTGATTAGCTATGTATTCGCTGGTAGAGCGCGAAACACCCTGCGACACAGCGCGCGACACGCTGCACAGAAACGGACACGAGCCACAAAAAAGGGCCCGGGAAGTACCCGGACCCTGCACGGAGGCAACGCCTCCGAAAACCGACTAACCGCTCACGCCACCGGCGTCAGCGGACCCGCCTCCGACTGTGCGCGCCGGAGCTTCACCACATACAACCCGCCGATCGACGCGATCAGCACACCCAGCGCCACCAGCGTGATCACCGTCCACGACACCGCCTCCGGCTGCTCGAGCCGATCCACGAACACCCGCGCCGCCTCGGTGGTGTGATCGGGCCCGCGGTACTTGGCCTTGTCCTCGGCCCACTCCAGATGCCCGCGGGTGAACTGCTCGCTGTAGGTGCCGACCCAGTCGTCGCTGAAGACCACCACGGTGCCGTGCTCGACCTTGCCGACCTCGTTGGCCAGATCCCGCAGGTTCGCCTCGATGCCCGGATTGCCCTGCACCACAATGATGTCCAGTGGAACGCCCTGCTCGCGCGCCTGAGCGGCGATGGCGGCCAACGCCTCATGGTCGCGCCCGACGGGGGCGGAGACGTGATCATCGGCGAGATCGGCGATGATGGACTTCAGGTCGGTGTTGGGCGGTAGTTCCGCCCGCAAGGGCGTGAAAACCGAGTTGTGCGAGACGGTCACGAACGCAGAGTACGGGACGACTTGTCGTATCACCTCACCACGCCTCGCGATTCACGCCCCCGATGTGCTCACAGGACAAGCGTACTGTTAATGTCGGAAAACGGACGGGGCCGAGCGCCCCGACGAGCCATCGGCACAGCCCCGCCGGTGGCCATCCCATTCACAGACGAGTGGAGCTGAACGTGACGAGTATCGATACCTTCGGCGCCAAAGGCACCCTCGAGGTCGGAAGCAACTCGTATGAGATCTTCCGCCTCGCGGCCGTGCCCGGCACCGAGAAGCTGCCCTACGCCCTGAAGGTCCTCGCGGAGAACCTGCTTCGCACCGAGGACGGCGCGAACATCACCGCGGACCACGTCCGTGCCATCGCCAACTGGGATCCCTCCGCCGAGCCGGACACCGAGATCCAGTTCACCCCCGCCCGCGTGATCATGCAGGACTTCACCGGCGTGCCCTGCATCGTCGACCTGGCCACCATGCGTGAGGCCGTCACCACCCTCGGTGGCGACCCGAGCAAGGTCAACCCGCTCTCCCCCGCCGACATGGTCATCGACCACTCGGTCATCCTCGACGTGTTCGGCACCGCCGACGCCCTCGAGCGCAACGTCGACCTCGAGTACCAGCGCAACGGCGAGCGCTACCAGTTCCTGCGCTGGGGCCAGGGCGCCTTCGACGACTTCAAGGTCGTCCCGCCGGGCGTCGGCATCGTGCACCAGGTCAACATCGAGTACCTGGCCCCGACCGTCATGGTCCGCAACGGCCAGGCCTACCCCGACACCTGCGTCGGCACCGACTCGCACACCACCATGGTCAACGGCCTGGGCGTGCTGGGCTGGGGCGTCGGCGGCATCGAGGCCGAGGCCGCCATGCTGGGCCAGCCGGTCTCCATGCTGATCCCGCGCGTCGTCGGCTTCAAGCTGACCGGTGAGATCAAGCCGGGTGTGACCGCCACCGACGTCGTGCTCACCGTCACCGACATGCTGCGCAAGCACGGTGTGGTCGGCAAGTTCGTCGAGTTCTACGGCGCCGGTGTGGCCGAGGTTCCCCTGGCCAACCGCGCCACCCTGGGCAACATGTCCCCCGAATTCGGTTCCACCGCGGCGATCTTCCCGATCGACGAGGAGACCATCAACTACCTGCGCCTCACCGGCCGCAGCGACGAGCAGCTCGCGCTCGTCGAGGCGTACGCCAAGGAGCAGGGCCTGTGGCACGACGCCGCCAAGGAGCCCGCGTACTCGGAGTACCTGGAGCTGGACCTGGGCACCGTGGTGCCGTCCATCGCCGGCCCGAAGCGCCCGCAGGACCGAATCCTGCTGTCGGACAGCAAGAACGCGTTCCGCAAGGACATCCGCACCTACACCAACGATCCGGTCCCGCACACCGCGCTGGACGAGGCGATCGAGGAGTCCTTCCCGGCCAGCGATCCGGTCGCGTCGGGCACCGCCAACGACGACAGCCGGGTTCCCAACGCCGCCAACGGCAATGCCGGTCGTCCGTCGAAGCCGGTCAAGGTCTCGGATCCGGAGCGCGGTGAGTTCGTGCTCGATCACGGCGCCGTCGTGGTCGCGGGCATCACCTCCTGCACCAACACCTCGAACCCGTCGGTCATGATCGGCGCGGCCCTGCTGGCCCGCAACGCCGTCGAGAAGGGCCTCGCGTCCAAGCCGTGGGTCAAGACCAACATGGCCCCGGGCTCGCAGGTCGTCGCCGACTACTACGAGAAGGCCGGCCTGTGGCCGTACCTGGAGAAGCTGGGCTTCTACGTGGGTGGCTTCGGCTGCACCACCTGCATCGGCAACACCGGTCCGCTGCCGGAGCAGATCTCGGCCGCGATCAACGACAACGACTTGTCGGTCACCGCGGTGCTCTCGGGCAACCGTAACTTCGAAGGCCGTATCTCCCCCGACGTCAAGATGAACTACCTGGCCTCGCCGCCGCTGGTCATCGCGTACGCCCTGGCCGGCACCATGGACTTCGACTTCGAGGTCGACGCCCTGGGTCAGGACACCAACGGCAACGACGTCTTCCTGAAGGACATCTGGCCGTCCCCGCAGGAGATCGACGACACCATCAAGTCGGCGATCAGCCGGGACATGTTCACCAAGTCCTACGCCACCGTGTTCGACGGTGACCAGCGCTGGCAGGGTCTCAACACCCCCGAAGGCGACACCTTCGCGTGGGACGAGAACTCCACCTACGTCCGCAAGGCCCCGTACTTCGACGGCATGTCGATGGACCCGGCCCCCGTGCAGGACATCAAGGGCGCTCGCGTGCTTGCCCTGCTGGGCGATTCGGTCACCACCGACCACATCTCCCCCGCCGGTCCGATCAAGCCGGGCACCCCGGCCGCGCAGTACCTGGACTCGCACGGTGTGGAGCGCAAGGACTACAACTCGTTGGGTTCGCGTCGTGGCAACCACGAGGTCATGATCCGCGGCACCTTCGCCAACATCCGGCTGCGCAACCAGCTGCTGGACGACGTCTCGGGTGGCTACACCCGCGACTTCACCCAGGACGGTGGCCCGCAGGCGTTCATCTACGACGCCTCGCAGAACTACCAGGCCGCGGGCATCCCGCTGGTCGTGCTGGGCGGCAAGGAGTACGGCTCGGGTTCCTCGCGTGACTGGGCCGCCAAGGGCACCAGCCTGCTGGGCGTCAAGGCCGTCATCACCGAGTCGTTCGAGCGCATCCACCGCTCGAACCTGATCGGCATGGGCGTTGTGCCGCTGCAGTTCCCGGCCGGCGAGTCCGCCGCGTCGCTGGGCCTGGTCGGCACCGAGACCTTCGACATCGAGGGGATCACCAAGCTGAACGAGGGTGTGACTCCGAAGACCATGAAGGTCACCGCCACCAAGGAGAACGGCGAGAAGGTCGTCTTCGACGCGGTCGTTCGCATCGACACCCCCGGTGAGGCGGACTACTACCGCAACGGCGGCATCCTGCAGTTCGTGCTGCGCAACATGATCCGCGGCTAGTAACCGCAGCGCTCGGACTTCGAAGGGCTGTTTCGAAGCCGAGTCGTGGTGGTGGGCAGCGGACCTGGCGAAAGCCGGTGTTCCGCCGCCCGCCACGCGGCCCGTTCCCGGGTCGCTTCGCTCGTCGCTCGTGCGGGTTCTCCGTTTTGGTCGCAAGATCGATAAGGAGAACCCGCACAACACGTTTCGGAGGAGTCCAGTGCCCAAGGTCAGTGACGACCACCTCGCCGCCCGGCGCAGCCAGATCCTCGACGGAGCGCGCAGCTGCTTCGCGGAGTTCGGCTACGAGGGCGCGACCGTGCGTCGCCTCGAAGAAGCCACCGGCCTGTCACGGGGCGCCATCTTCCACCACTTCCGCGACAAGGACGCGTTATTCCTGGCGCTGGCCCAGGAAGACGCGGGCCGCATGGCCGAAGTCGCCGCCACCCAGGGCCTCATCCAGGTCATGCGTGACATGCTCGCCCGCCCAGAGGATTTCGACTGGCTCGGCACCCGCCTGGAAATCGCTCGCCGCCTGCGCAACGACCCGGAATTCCGCGCCAACTGGGAAGAACGCTCCACCGAACTCACCGCCGCCACCGTGGCCCGCCTCGAACGCCGCAAGGCCGCCGGCGCCCTGCGCGACGACGTCCCCACCGAGGTCATCCTCGGCTACCTCGACCTCATCCTCGACGGTCTCATCGCCCGCATCGCCTCGGGGCACGCCAACGACAACCTCGAGGCCGTGCTGGATCTGGTGGAAGCCTCGGTCCGCCGCAAGCAGTAGCTATCCGGTGATCCGGGAAATGCTGTCGGCGGTGCCCAATTCGCGCCGGGCCTCGGGGTGCTCGGCGTAGAACGTCAGCGTCGACAGGGTGCGCACACCGCCGATGTCGAGGGCGAAGGCCGCGATGCGCAACACGGCGGTACCGTCGGTCGGATCCGGCTGGGGGTAGCCGTCGAGTCTGCGGCCCAGGCGAGAAGATTCCGACCGGCACACGTCCGGTCCGTCGGTGAACGCCACCATGATCGACGGCCGGTTCGTCCCGGGGCGCGCGGCGACGGCGGGCCCGACGGCGCTGATCCGGGTCCACGGGATGAACATTTCGAATGCCATTGCGCGATAGCGCAATCCGGATGGCGTCAGGGTGATCCGGACCGTCCGGAACCCGCCCCGCAGAAATTCCACGCCGACCACGACCGGGTACACGGCGAATATCAGTGCGATGACACCGAACACGCGCGAATGAAACAGGCCGCCATCCGACCAGGGCAGCCGATCCTGCAGTTTGAGAATCCCCCACCAGCCGAGTGCGATGGGTAGGGCGGGGATCGCCAGGAAGAGCAGACCGCCGAGCCGCCCGGCGCGCAGCACCGTGCCCGGCCCGTCGGGTCCGGTCGAATCGATCGCCACCCCGCCCGCGAACCCGTGCCTGCGGTAGAAGAATGACGTCAGCACACCGTAGACGAGCAGTCCCGCGCTCACCGCGAACGCCGCCGTCAATCCAGCCTTCACCCATTCGCCCGCGGCCGCGGAGGTCACCGCGACAATTCCGGTGAAGATCGCGAACCCGGTCACCAGAGCGACGCCGAATATCAGCTTTGCCGTAAGGAGCTTCCATCCCTCGGGCAGCCGATCGTCCGATCGCAGAATCGCCGTCATGAATCGCCTCCCGCTCCTGGTCGATGAGCAGCCCGAACCGTACCCGGGCCCGAGGCGCCAGGCATTTCCTACCCTCGGGCGCCTTCGGCTCCGATTGTCCGCGCGAGCTCATCACCGAGCGGGTAGACCCTTTCCGGGGGCAGCAGGGCGCGTGCGCGGTCGACGCGGCCAGCGCGCAGGTGTTCGGAGATGGTGCGCACCATCGGAGTCAGGTCCCGGATCTCCACTGTCCAATCCTCCACATACCGCTCGATAATGTGCCGCGACAGCCCCACCTGGATGCTGCGATGGTCGAGCTTCGCGCCCCGCAGCGAGTACTCCGGATCCCACTGAACGTGCACGACCGCATGCCGGAACATCGCGCGCCACTGTTCATTTCCCGTGTAGACGCGTCGCTCGGGGCTGGTCAGCACCGCCTGGGCAAGCGCCTCCTCCCACCCCGCGCGAGTAATCCGCACGGCCAGAATCCGCTCCTGCCCCGCCTTGCGCCCCCACCCGCTGCGCTGCATCAGCCACGGAAACGACGGCTTGATCCACGTCATCCGCCCCGTCGAGAACGGCGGCACGAACTGCTGCGCCGCCACCGCAGCGTCGGCGATCTCCGCCCGATACGCCTGGTAGACCACGATGCTGTCGCGGTCATAATCGGCCCTGATCTCGAACTTCCCTGTCACGCACCAGCACGCTATCCGCACCCGCTCTTGTCCACCAACCATTTTCGGTTCCCGCCTCGATCTCATCGAAGCGCCGACCCGGTCGACCTACGATGGCGAGATGAACGCTCCCTCGCCCGGACCGGGTTGGTGGCAGGCGCCCGATGGTCGGTGGTACCCAACGCGGTGGGAGTACATGTGCATCACAACGCCCCACGCCAATCGCCGGGACACTCTGAATATCGCAATTCAGGAGATGATGGCGTGGGCGGCGAATTTGGGGCAACAAGGGTGGGAGATGGTCAATTTCACGACTCAATCGCATCTCACGACAGGCGGCACGCACACCGCATGGAGCGTCTTGTGCGTTCTCAAACGGCCGCTGCCGTCGTAGCGCCGAGCGTTCCAGGAACTCCCCCTGACGCTACGGATTGGGTAGGCGGAGGGCGTCATTCAGGCCGAATGCGCCCCGGCGACCGTGGAACACCGTCATGACGAGTGCCCCTGCGCCGAGGGCTATAGCGCCCGGCCAGGGGTGATCGGGGAGGTGTGCGGCGGTGACGAGGAGGACGGCGAGGATCAGGCCGAGCCAGCCTGCGAGGGCGTTCCGGAGGGGTGAGTTGCCGAGGACGTTCGGGAATTGCTCGCCGAGTAGGCCTTTCACGAAATGGGGCAGGGCGTTGGTGCCCATTACGCCTGCGAGAGTGGAGAACACGACCGTGGACAGCATGGGGAGCCTCTTCGGTTTCAGTCAACAGCGGTAGACTGAAAGTACGCCGGCGGGCGATCCGGGTCAACGGTCGTAGACTGAATCGATGCACCCAGCCACCAATCGCGCGCAGCAGCGGCGTAATACCGAGGCTCGGATTCTGGCGGCAGCGGAACGACTTTTCGCCGAATCCGGGTACGACCGGACCACGATCCGGGCGGTCGCGGCGGCGGCGGAGACCGATCCGGGGCTGGTGATGCGGTATTTCGGGTCCAAGGAGGAGCTGTTCGCGCGGGCGGCGGTGGTCGGGGCCGGGGAGCCGATCGGGGGGACGCCCGCGGAGGCGGCCGAGTCGTTGCTGGCGGCGTTGGGGGCCAAGCTCGAGGATGAGCCGGTGAACGCGCTTGCCGCCATTCGATCGATGCTGACCCACACCGAAGCCGCCGAAGGGGTGCGCGCGGCGATGGCCGAGCAGCAGCGCCAGGCCGCCGGACATCTGGCGGCCGACGAGGCCGACCTGCGGGCGGGGCTACTCGGTGCGGTCACCCTCGGCGTGGTGATCGGCCGTCACCTGCTGCAGCTGGATGGTTTGAAAGACGCTCCGCCGGAACGGATCACCGCGCTGATGCGGTCCGTCTTCCATGATCTGGCACACGGTCGACCCGAGCCCGACCCCACCGCCTGACGCCGATCGGGTTCGGTCAGGCGTCGCGCTCGAGGTCGGCCAGCAGCAATCGGGTGATGCGGTCGAGGTTGTCGCGGTCCGCGTCGGAAAGCACCGACAGGATGCGGGTTTCGTTCTGGAAGTGCTCGGTGACGACGATGTCGATGAGCTCGAGGCCACGGTCGGTGAGGGCGACCTTGATGGCGCGGCGGTCGCCCGCGTCGGCGATGCGGCGGACCAGGCCCGCCTTTTCGAGGCGGTCCAGACGCCCGGTCATGCCTGCCCGCGACATCATCAGAGTGTCCGCGAGGTGGGAGGGGTTGAGCTCATAGGGCTCCCCGGAACGCCGTAGCGCCGCGATCACATCGAACTCGCCGCTCTGCAAACCGTGTGCGGTGAAGACGGATTCGATCCGACCGGTCGCCACCGCAAAGAGCCTGCCGAGGCGGCCGAGGATGGCCATGGCCGCGCCGTCCAGGTCCGGTCGTTCACGCTGCCACTGCTGCTGGATCACGTCCACCGGATCGATCTTCTTGTCAGGCATGGACAACACTCTATTCGATGCCATATAGTTCGGTAGCGAATTATCAACGACCTAATAGTTCGGAGCTAGTCATGAACGCCGCTTCCCTCCCCACCACCACCCGCACCGCCGCCATCCGCCAGGCCCAGGACGCCGAGATCCTCGGCACCGAGAAGGCTTCGGTGCGTCTGCTCATCGACTCGAACGAGGCGGGCGGGTCGGTGAGCACGGTCGAGGTCACCATGGCCCGCGGCGTGGACGGCGCGGTGCCGCACTATCACACGCTGTCCGACGAGCTGTTCTATGTCGCCGACGGGGAACTCCAGGTGCTGGCCGGCGACAAAATCGTCACGGTCGGCGCGGGCGGCACGATCGTCGTGCCGAAGCTGATGACGCACGCCTTCGGCGCCTCCCCCGACAGCTCGGCTCGCATCCTCATCGCTCTCATGCCCGGAGTGGAGCGGCACGGCTACTTCCGCTTCCTCGAGCGCCTCGCGACCGGTGCGGTCACGCCCGCCGAGTTCGAAGCGGTGCAGGAGGACTACGACAACTACTTCACAGACGCACCGATGTGGGCGGCGGAGCGCAACGCCAACCGCGCCTGAGCGCGCACCACACACCGGGGGGGACGATCATGAAAACAACACCGGCACCGGCGAATTCGCGAGGTTCCTGGCCGAGCCCGAGACGAACTCGAATCCTGCTGATGGCCCTGCGCACGGTAGCCACGCTCACCGCCGCCGATGGCGTGTTCCAGGCGCTGTTGGCGGGACGGTTCCTTGCCGGGAACTTCGACGCGCTCGGACTGCACGGCGCCAACACCAGTGTGCTTGCGGCACTGACAATCACGCTGCTCGGCGTGGTGATCATGTGGTGCCGCAACAAGCGCGGTCCGTGGCGGCCGACGGCGGTGATGCTCGCGCTGGTGGCCGCCGAGGGCGCGCAAGTCTGGTTCGCGCAGCGCAATCTACTCGAGCTGCATGTGCCACTGGGAGTCGGCATCATCGCGACGCTGGGGTTGCTCACCGCCTGGGCCTGGCAGACGACAGTCGAATCCGACAAACTGCTCAATCTGAACACGGCCTCGTCCGCCCAGGGCACTGCACCGTCCGCCCACAGCACGACCTCGCCCACCCAAGTCACAACCTCGCCCGCGGAATGTCCGACCCCGCCCACCCAAGTCGCAACCGCTCCCGCCCAAGTCGCAACCCCGACTACTCGAGGCGGAGCTCTGTCTGCTCGAGGCATGGTGCTGCCTGCCAGGGGCGTCGTCCGGTGATTCCCTTGCTGTTTCGCACACGGCCCACAGATTCGAGTTCGCCCGTGGACGCCGCCCCGCCCGGCTTCGCCACGTCTCGCCGCCAGTTTCTGCGTGCGGGCGGGATCGCGGTCGGTGCCGTCGCCGCGACGGGCGCGGGAATCTCGTGGCAGTTGTCCGGGCCGCGCACCCTCGGCGCGACCCTGCACAGCTCCGCACGGCTACCCGATCCGTTCACCATGCCGGGAGTAGTCCCGGCCGTCCTGGCACCCGAGCGTGTCGACGCGGCCGGCGACCACTACCGGATCATCCAGCGACCAGCCGTGCGGGAGATCCTGCCGGGGTATCGCACCGAAATCTGGGGCTACGAGGGGCAATTCCCGGGGCCGACGATCAGGACGCGGCGTGGCCGTCCGGCGTTCGTCACGCACCGCAACGAGCTCGGGGTGCCGACCGTCGCCCATCTGCACGGCGGTCATACACCCGCCGAATCCGACGGCTACCCAACCGATTACGTACTCCCAGCGACCGAAAGGACCTACGTTTATCCCAATGAGCAGCCCACAGCCACGCTCTGGTATCACGATCACCGTATGGACTTCACCGGTCCCGCGGTGTGGCGTGGCCTGGCGGGCTTCCATCTCATCGGCGACGATGCGGAGGATCGGCTCGGGCTGCCGTCCGGTGACCGGGAACTGCCACTGTTGTTGTGCGACCGTGCCTTCGATGCCGACGGCCGACTCATCTATCCCGCTGCGGATCCCAGCTCGATGCACTCCCCCGGCGTGACCGGCGACTACATGCAGGGCGTCCAAGGCGATGTGATGCTGGTCAACGGTGTGCCGTGGCCGCGCTACGAGGTGGCCTCGGTGCGGTATCGGCTGCGCTGGCTCAATGCCTCCAATGCCCGGGTGTATCGGCTGCGGCTCGACGGCCCGCACCGATCCGCGCCCGCGTTCGTGCAGATCGGGTCCGACGGCGGGCTACTCGGCGCGCCACAGCATCTCGACGCGCTCGACCTCTCGCCCGGGGAACGTCTGGACACGGTCGTCGACCTCACCGGCTACCGGCCGGGTGACGAGGTCACCGTGGTCAACGATCTCGGCGAGGGGCGCACCGTGGAGGTGCTGCGGCTACGGGTCACCCGGTCCGAGCCCGACACCTCCAGAATTCCGGATCGGCTGGCCGAATTCGAGCGGCTCGATCCGAAAACCGCGGTTCGTCGCCGCGACCTCCACTTCCGCATGGGCGATATGCCCCAAATGGAAGGAATGTCCGGCGATTCCGGGGCGAAGGGATGGCTCATCGATGATCGGCCCTTCGAGCCGGATCGCACGGACCTCACCGCCCGGCTCGGCGAGCTGGAGGTCTGGCGGCTGACGACCAACTTCGATCACCCGATCCACGTGCACCTGAATCATTTCCAGGTGCTCTCGCGCAATGGCTGTGACCCGCGACCGGCGGATCGCGGCTGGAAGGACACGGTGCACCTACCCGCCAGTCAGGAACTCGAGATCGCCGTCCGTTTCACCGACTACACCGGACGGTTCCTCGTGCACTGTCATAATCTCGAGCACGAGGACATGGCCATGATGGCCAACCTGACGGTGGCGGGGTGATCATCGACGCCGTGGCAACCTACTATTCGGTCAATTGCCGGATTCCAGACCGGCCGGTAGCCCCGCGATCGCGGGGCGTTGTGCCGTAGACCACTGGAAATACGGAATGGACAGCGCGCAGAGCCGGGTTGACAGTGCCATGGCCTTCTCTGTTCCCATCACCGTGCGCGGGTACGAGCTCGATATCAACGGGCATCTGAATCAGGCGGTGTATCTGCAGTATGCCGAGCACGCGCGCTGGGAGTTGTTGCGCGCGAGCGGCCTGCCGGGCGAGAAGATGGTCGCCGCGGGCATCGGCCCGGTGGTGCTGGAGCAGACCGTCAAGTACCGGCGGGAACTGCATTTGGGTGACGAAGTCAGCGTGACCTGCACGTTCGAGTGGACCGGGGGAAAGACGTTCCGGATGCACCAGCAGATCGTGAAAATCGACGGGACGGTATCGGCGCAGATCGAGGTCGTCTCCGGCATTCTCGATCTGCACGCCCGCAAACTGGTTGCGGATCCCGGTGCGGCACTGCGGGCCATTGCCGAGTCTCCGGAAGTGCTGAGTCTCTGAACGAATGCTCTCGCGCCGACCGCACCTCGTTTAATCAGCGAAAATCTTTCAGCGGGAGCGGTTTCCGAAACCCCGGCAAAGTTTGCCGGGGTGGCTGAAATCTTTCGTTGCGGACCGATTCCGGCGCCTCGAGGGATATGATTCAGATCACGCTCGGCCGCGCAGCAAATCCCGAGCAGATCGGAGTTCAGCATGACCGGCGCCCTGCACCGAACCGGATCGACCGCCGCCGTCGGCACCTCGCCACCGCTACCTGGCTACCTTGTCGCAGCCACCGAGCGAAGTATCAGCGTGCGGGTCGGTGACGGCACCTGGACCTTCCACCGGACCGACGTCCTCGACATCACCCGGTGGGACACTGCGGCGGCACAGACCGGCTGTGAGGGTCGGCCGGTGCTGGTGCACGTACGGTCCGGCGCCACTGCCGATTTCACGCGACGCCGCCGGGTCGAGGTCACCGATCGTCCGCTCACCCTGGCACCGGAGCAGAGCCCGGCGCGCGGTGACGACGAATTGCTCCGCGAGACCGAAATCTGGGCCCGCGGACTGGAACTGACCACTCGCCCGGGGGTCGGCGGAGCCACCATGACCTGTTGTCAGACCCGATCCCATCGCGGCAGCGACGACGGCATCGCCTGCGACAGCCTGGACTGACGGGGGCGCACATGCCCGCCCGCACAATGGGTTCGGTGCTCATCGTCACCGAGGCCGAGGACCTGCACGGCGATGCCCTGGCCGCCACCTTGCGCAAACACCACGGGCACAACCCGATTCGCCTCGACATGCGCGACTTCCCGCGTGAGAACGGCACTTTCCGGCTCGGCGGCGACGGCTCCTACCGCAGCCTGTCGCACATCTTCGGGCTCGACGATGTCACCTCCGTGTGGTGGCGGCGACCGCACCCCTGCGAGGTGCCGACCGGTCTGAGCGACGAGGACGACACCTACCGCAGGGCCGAATGCGATGGCTTCCTGCAGGGTCTGCTGTGGTCGGTTCCGGCGTTGTGGGTCAATGACCCCGGAGCCGACCGCACGGCTTCACGCAAGATCGTGCAGTTGGAGACGGCGTATCGCGCGGGCTTCGCGGTCCCGGAGACCCTGGTCACCAATGATCCCGACGAGGCTCGCGCGTTCATCGAATCCCGGCCCGGCCCAGTGGTTTACAAGCGTACGGGCACGGGTCGTGGCGCGTTCACCGAGACCCGGCTGTTCGCCCCGGCGGATTTCGACCGACTGGCCACGATCCGCAACTCCCCCACCATCTTCCAGGACTACATCCGCGCCGAGAGCGATCTGCGGATCGTCTGGGTGGACGGTATCGAGTGGGTGGTGCGCATCGATTCGCAATCCGGTGTGGGACGGGTGGATTCGCGCCTGGACACCTCGGTGGCCTTCACCGCCGACCGCCTGCCCGCCTCGGTGAGCAAGTCGCTCACCACGCTGATGGGTGCGCTGGGGCTGGCTTTCGGCGTGCTGGATCTGCGGGTGGGTATCGACGGCGAGTTCTACTTCCTGGAGGTCAACCCCCAGGGGCAGTTCGCCTACCTCGAGATCAAGACCGGTCTGCCGATGTTCCAGAGTCTCGCAAACCTGCTGGTACTCGGCGACGGGACCGTGATCCCCTAGGTGGCACACCCGCGCACGCCATACACGCAATGCGCACGCGTCATCGCGATCCGTCCGTGATCGCAAGTCCGCGACCGACTTTCGCCGGTCGGGACCTCACGTTCCGTTCCCGGAGCGGGATGACGCTACTTGCCGGCCTTGGCGGCCTTGCGGCGGTTCGCGCCACCCCGGCTGCGGAGTTGCACATGCGACTCCACCAGCACGTTGTGGATGAAGCCGTACGACCGCCCGGTTTCCCGGGCCAGGGACCGGATACTCGCTCCGGCCTCGTACTGCTTCTTCAACTGGGATTGCAAGCGATCGCGGGATTTCCCGGTGACGCGCGTGCCTTTACCCAATACGGCTTTACCCTGTGCGGGCCTGTCACTCATGGCTATCCTCCGAGTCGCCGTGGGCGCCTCATTCCAGGTTAGAGACTTGTTCTTCCGTGATCAACGAAACGCTGTGATCCGAGTCACCGCAATCCCCGCAAACAAACCGGACTGTCTTGAAGAATCGGGTCGGAGGTCACGATCTCACCGACCGGGAGGGTTTCGGACACGGTCCGACAACGGCTTCGATTCCGTTGAGACACAGCCGCTTCCACGCCACGGGCAACTCGGACCGGCCGGAATATGGGCTCTCGACGACGGAGCCTGGAGGGTGGGCCGTTGCTCGGCCCGGCACCGCCACCTGAAATGACGACTCCGGCCCGAGCCGGGCCGGAGTCGATGAGATCGCCTGGGGGACAGCCCGTCAGGCCAGCTGGATGAGGTCCAGGTAGTCCTGCGACCAGTGGTCCTCGGTGCCGTCGGGCAGCATGATGACCCGCTCGGGGTTGAGGGCCTCGGCCGCGCCCGGGTCGTGGGTCACCAGGACGACGGCACCGGCGTAGCTACGCAGCGCGTCGAGAACCTGTTCGCGGGAAACGGGATCGAGGTTGTTGGTCGGCTCGTCGAGCAGCAGCACGTTCGCGGCCGAGGAGACCAGACCGGCCAGCGCCAGACGCGTCTTCTCACCACCGGAGAGCGTGCCGGCCGGCTGGTCGAGCTGCGGGCCGGAGAACATGAACGCGCCCAGCAGGCTGCGCAGGTCCTGCTCGCCCGCGTCGGGGGCGGCGTGGCGGATGTTCTCCCACACCGTGGCCCGATCGTCGAGGGTGTCGTGCTCCTGCGCGAAGTAGCCGATCTTGAGGCCGCGGCCCGGATCGATCTGCCCGGCGGTCAGGGTCTCGACGCCCGCGAGCAGGCGCAGCATCGTGGTCTTACCGGCACCGTTGAGACCCAGGATCACCACGCGAGAGCCCTTGTCGATGGCCAGGTTCACACCGGTGAAGATCTCCAGCGACCCGTAGAGCTTGGTCAGGTTGGTGGCCATCAACGGGGTGCGGCCACAGGGCGCGGGTTCGGGGAACTTGATGCGCGCCACCTTGTCGGCCACGCGAATATCGTCGACCTCGTTCAGCATCCGCTCGGCCCGCTTGACCATCTGATGGGCGGCGGCGGCCTTGGTGGCCTTGGCGCCGAGCTTGGCGGCCTGCTGCTTGAGCGCGGACGCCTTCTTCTCGGCATTGGCACGCTCGCGCACGCGGCGCTGTTCGTCGGTGGCGCGGGCGTCGAGGTACTTCTTCCAGCCCATGTTGTAGATGTCGGCCTCACCGCGCACGGCGTCGAGGAACCACACCTTGTTGACCACGTCACCGAGCAGTTCGACATCGTGGGAGATCACGATGACCCCGCCGTCGTGCTGCTGCAGGAAGCCGCGCAACCAGTTGATGGAGTCGGCGTCGAGGTGGTTGGTTGGCTCGTCGAGCAGCAGCACGGTGTCGGACTTGCCGCCGCTGCCGTCGGAGGCGCTGAACAGGATGCGCGCCAGCTCGATTCGCCGACGCTGACCACCGGAGAGGGTCTTCAGCTGCTGGTTGAGCACCCGATCGGGCAGGGCCAGGCTGTGGCAGATGCGCGCGGCCTCGCTCTCGGCCACATAGCCGCCGAGCGCGGAGAACCGCTCCTCGAGCTGCCCGTACTTGCGGATCGCCTTATCGCGCTGCTTCTCATCGGCGACCTCGGCCATGAGCGCCTGCTGCTTCTCCATCTCACGCAGCAGCACGTCGAGTCCGCGCGCCGAGAGCACCCGGTCCTTGGCGAGGATGTCGAGGTTGCCTTCCTTCGGATCCTGCGGCAAATAACCGATTTCACCCGAACGAATGACCTTGCCCGCGTAAGGTTCACCCTCACCGGCCAGGATGCGCAGGGTCGTGGTCTTGCCCGCACCATTGCGCCCCACCAGCCCGATCCGATCACCGGCCTGCACCCGCAGCGCCGACCCCGGCGCCGTCAGCAGGGTGCGGACTCCGGCCCGGACCTCCAGGTCGGTCGCGGTGATCACAAGCGTCTCCTCGGTGCAGCGGTGGCGGGTCGATAACTGAGCTATGTGCGACATCGAAACGCACAAGAATCACCGATTTTATCGCAACTCCCGGAGACCCCGAGGTCAGGGGCAAGGTCGGTTGCGTCACCCCCTTCCGGACGGCAACTCGGTTGCATCCCGCGCACCGGTGCGGTTGCCTGTAGTCCCGTGGCCCATGTGAACGTTTCCGATGTCGAGTATTTCCTCGCCGATGGACGACAGCTGCTCAATGGAGTGAGCTTTCGGATCGGTGATGGTGTGAAGGCGGCGTTGATCGGCCCGAACGGCACGGGCAAGACGACGTTGATGAAGATCGTCGCCGGAGATCTCACCGCGGACGAAGGTGCGGTGGCACGAACCGGGTCGCTGGGGGTCATGCGGCAGTTCATCGGTCAGATCGATGACGAATCGACGGTGCGCGACCTGTTGTTGTCGGTGGCCGCACCGGCGGTCGGCGCGGCCGCGCGGGCGCTCGACGCCGCCGAGGACGCGATGATCGAAACCGACGACGAGGCAACCCAGTTGGCGTACGCGCACGCTCTCACCGGGTGGGGAGACGTCGGGGGCTACGAGATCGAGACGTTCTGGGACAAGGTCACCACCGCGGCCCTGGGCGTCGATTTCGACCGCGCGAAATGGCGAGCGGTCCGCACGCTCAGCGGCGGTGAACAGAAGCGATTGGTCCTCGAGGCCCTGTTCGCCGGGCCGGATGAAGTGCTGCTGCTCGATGAACCGGACAACTACCTCGATGTACCGGGCAAGCAGTGGCTGGAACGCACGATCGCCGGATCGAGCAAGTCGGTGCTGTTCATCAGCCACGACCGGGAGTTGATCGCGAACGCGGCCACCCGGATCGTCACCCTCGAGCCCGGGGTCAACGGCGCCACCTCATGGATTCACGGCGGCGGCTTCGCCGGCTATCAGCAGGCCCGCGAGGATCGCAACGCGCGGTTGGACGAACTGCGTCGCCGCTGGGACGAAGATCTCGCCAAATTGCGTGCGCTGGTGCTGCGGTTGCGGGAGAAGGCGAAGTTCAACGACGGTATCGCGGCGCGCTATCACGCCGCCCAGACGCGGTTGGCCAAGTTCGAGGTGGCCGGGCCGCCGGAAGCGATTCCTTTGCGGCAGAACATCTCCGTGCGGTTGCGCGGTGGGCAGACCGGCAAGCGGGCGCTGGTCTGTACTCAGCTGGAGTTGACCGGATTGATGCGGCCGTTCGACACCGAGATCTGGTTCGGCGACCGGGTGGCGGTGCTGGGCGCCAATGGATCCGGCAAGTCGCATTTCCTGCGGCTGCTCGCCACCGGCGGCACCGATCCCGATATCGAGCACCGCCCGGTCGGCGACCGCGGCCTCGCACCCGTGTCGCACACCGGCGTCGCCGCGCTCGGCGCCCGGGTGCGCCCCGGCTATTTCGCGCAGACCCATTCCCGGCCGGATCTGAACGGCCGAACCCTGCTCGAGATTCTGCATATGGGCGACGAGCATCGCGACGGCATGGGCCGGGAGGCAGCCAGCCGGCTGCTGGATCGCTACGGTCTCGCCAAGTCCGCCGAACAACGCTTCGACAGCCTGTCCGGCGGCCAGCAGGCCCGAGTGCAGATCCTGCTGCTCGAAATGTCCGGTGCCACCATGCTTTTGCTCGACGAACCCACCGACAACCTGGATCTCGCCTCCGCCGAAGCCCTCGAACAGGCCATCGGCGAGTTCGCGGGCACCGTAATCACCGTGACCCACGACCGCTGGTTCGCCCGCGACTTCGACCGCTTCCTCGTATTCGGTTCCGACGGAGTCGTTTACGAGAGCGACTCACCGGTGTGGGACGAGAAGCGCGTCCAACGCGCACGGTAGGACAAACCAGCGAAACGGTACCGTCGTCCGCGCGCTTCCGGAAAAGATGGATCATGCGCAAGATCTCTCGACGCAGTGTGCTCGGTATGACCGCGGCCGTTGTCACCGGTGCGCTCTCCGGACGCCCCCGCGCCGCACTCGCCGACCCCACACCGCCGAGCACGGAATTCTGCTGGGGCGTAGGCACTTGCGGCTTCCAGAGTGAGGGCCACTCGCCCGACAGCCACCAGCGCCGGTCGTTCCTGACCCGATCGCAACTCGCGGAGTTCCCCGATTCCGTCGACTTCTACACTCGCTATCGCGAGGACATCGGGCTGGCGGCAGATCTGGGAGTCGGCGTCTATCGCATCACGATCGAATGGGCGCGGCTGCAGCCGGAACCCGGCGCGTGGGACGAGGACGGTTTCGCCTTCTACGACCGAGTCCTCGATGCGATGGCGGCACAAGGGATCCGGCCGATGCTGGTCCTGGATTCGTGGGTGTATCCGGTGTGGGTCGGTGAGCGTGGCGGCTGGCGCAGTCCGCAGGTGGTCGACGCGTGGGTGGCGAACGCGCGAAAGGTGGTGGACCGCTACGCCGATCGCGATCCGCTGTGGATCACGTTCATCACCCCTGCCGGGTATGTGAAATACGAGGTGCAGGACGGTATGCCGCTGAGTGACGTACCGGCCATGGCAGCCCGAATCGTCCAGGCGCACAACGCCATTTACGACCACATCCACCGGGTCCGGCCGGACGCCCGGGTAGGCATGTCGATGAACGTCGGCATCTTCGACGTGACCGAGAGCGTGATCCTGGATCAGGTTGTCGACCGAGTGGATTACGTCGGCCTGGGAAACTACATCAGCGTATCGCTCGAAAATCTGCCGGATCTCGCGGAACACGCGGTGATCGCCCCACATGATCTGAGCAGCCCGCTCGCGTATTGGGTACAACCGGAATCGATCTTTTACGCGTTGCGCTACTGCGCCCGACGGTATCCCGGCAAGCCACTGTATGTGGTGGACAACGGGATCGTGTCCTGGAACGGCTATCGGGAAGACGGCTACGACCGAGCCGACCACCTGCGCGACACCGTCTACTGGATCCAACGCGCCCGCTCCGACGGGATCGATGTCATCGGCTACAACTACTGGGGTCTGACCGACACCTTCGAATGGGGCAGCTACGACCTGCGTTACGGCCTCTACAGCGTAGAGGTGCGCACCGACCCCACCCTGACCCGAAGGCCCACCGACGCCGTCGCCGCCTACCGCGAGATCACCACCGCCGACGGCGTACCCCACGACTACCTGCCCACTCGCGATCCGGCCGCATGCTCATTGGTCGACCTGCCATCGAGCTGCGGCGATCCGGTCACGGTCCCCCGCTGATCAGTTCAGCGGCAGGGGTTTTCGATCGCATGTCCCGTTTGCGAGTGCTGTCCGGGTCGAGATCCCAGATGCGCAGACCGATACTCCGACGGCCCTCCTCGCCCGAAGCTCGACCGGATCCTGCGGGTGGTCGGCGAATAGTGCCGGGATGGCTTGCAGGTGAAGAGAAGCCGGTCAGGCGAGCTCGGTTCCGGCGACAGCCACCGACGCCGTCTCATATGGTTACACGCGATTTATTGCGCTGAAACAGTTGGGCCGTCTACTTCCTAGCAGGCGATCACCGTCCACGTGATGCCTGGTCCGAGTGAGATGGATAGACCAATGACAATCAGCGACACCGCGAGTTCTACGGCGGGGGAATCGAAATTGCATCAGGGCACCAACTGGTGGGGTGCCTTCGTCATCGGGTTGGCGGCACCGATTCTGGTGACCGGGATCGACCCGCCCGCCATTCAGGCGTTGGGGGCCGCCGCCATTCCGATCCTGGCGCTGACCACGGTGGTCGGGGTGCTGCTGTGCCTGGTCGTGGCGGAACTCGCGGCTTCCATGCCGCATCGAACCGGCGGCCTGCCGTCCTACGCCACCGAATCGCTGCAGCCGCTGCACGCCGGTGCGGCACGGCATTTGGGTGGCGTCTCGGCCTGGGCGTACTGGCTGGGCTGGTTTCCGGTGGCGCCGATCAACATGATTCTGGCCTCGGCCTACATCACTCAGCTGTTCCATATTCCGCAGGGCCGGTCGTTCCTGCCGTTCGGCTCCATCGGCAGCCCCATTTCCCTTGCGGTGCTGCTGATTTCCGTCGCCGGGATCCTCGTCATGTTCGTGCCCTCGTATCTGGGCATCCGCCTGGGCGCGGGTTTCGCCACCGTGATGGGCATCGTGTCGATGGCCCCGTTGACGCTGTTGATCGTGCTGCCGCTGACCCGGCCGAGCTCGATGCATCTCTCGAACCTGTCCGGCTTCCATTTCGCCTCCGGTGTCACCGGCAGCCCGACCCTGATCCTGTCCTGGATGTTCGTCATGAGCTGGTCGGTGCTGGGCATGGAGGCGGTGGCCTGCTACGTGCCGGAGTGCCGCAACCCGGCACGGGACGCGAAGATCGCCACCACCGCCGAAAGTCTCTACGGTTTCGCGGTTTTCGTGCTGACCGCGGTGGTCCTGGTGGCGGTGCTGGGTGGCGCGGAGAATGTGGACCCGCTGACCATCTTCTCCACCCTGATCTCCAAGGTGACCGGGCAGTCGGGCAGCTGGGTGCAGTATCTGATCGGCATTCCGCTGATCGTGGCGCTCATGCTCTCGGTACTCAATGCCCTGATGGGTTGTGCGCGTTCGCTGTATCAGGCGGCCGAGGACGGCATGCTGCCGCGCTGGTTCGGCAAGCTCAACACCCACCGGGTGCCCGCGCGGGCCATGGCCTTCAATGTGGTGTGCTCGATCGCGGTGGTGCTGTTCGGTAGTCCGCTGCGGATCTACGTGTTCTCCAATATGGGGTACCTGTTCGCGGTCACGGTGGCGTTCTTCAGCTATGCCGTGCATCGCCAGACCCGTCCGGACGCGGTGCGCCCGCTCCGGTTGCCGGGATTCATGCGCTGGGTGTCGCTGGCGCTCGGCGTTTTCTGCGCGATCCTGTGGGCCTTCGGCGGCTGGAACAGTCCGGCGATCGTGGTCGGCACGCCCAGTCACGACCTGTTCCTGCTCGGGGTGGCGATCGTGGCCGCCTATGTGCCGCTGCACCTTTGGCGGCGCCTCACCGACCGGCGGCAGCCCGCGGCCGCGGTGCTGACCGGTACGCCCGCGGAGTCCGCGGCATGACGTCCGGTTTTCCGGGTGCGGCCCGGCGGCGGGGTGGCCCGCCGCCGGGTTCGCCGCGCGACACCGTCGTGGTGCTGCGCCCCGATACCCCGGCCTCCCCCGAACTGCTCGGTGCGGCCCGCCGCGCCGGTGGCCCGGTCACGGTGGTGGCGATCCTGCGGGTGCACGGATTCGCCTTCGGCCTCCCCAATCCCGGTCTGCTGCCGACCCGTTCGGAACGGTCCCGGGCCGAGGAGGCGGTCGCTTCGACACTGGCCGGGCTGCGCAAGGCGGGTGTGGAGGCCGACGGTCAGATCGTGGTCACCCGCAAGGCCACCAAGGCGATCGCCGGTATCGTGCACCGCCGCGGTGCCCGGCAGGTGCTGATGGAACAGCCGGTCGGCGGTCGTCTGCGCCGCCTGGTCGAGGGTGATCCGGTCCGGGCCCTCGCCCGTCGCGTAAAGCACACGGCCACGGTCGAAACAGCCTGAGCCACTACGCAGAAGGAAAGGGTCCGGGACAGTGTCCCGGACCCTTTCGTATGCCCGCTCCGATCAGGCGAAGACCACGGTCCGATCGCCATTGCGCAGCACCCGGTCCTCGGCATGCAGTCGCACGGCCCGGGCCAGCACCATGCGCTCCACATCCCGCCCCAGGGCGACCAGTTGCTCCGGACCGTGGTGGTGATCGACCCGCACCACGTCCTGTTCGATGATCGGCCCCTCGTCCAGCTCGGCGGTCACGTAATGCGCGGTGGCCCCGATGAGTTTGACGCCCCGCAGGTGCGCCTGATGGTAGGGCCGGGCACCCTTGAATCCGGGCAGGAACGAGTGGTGGATATTGATGGCCCGCCCGTCGAGGGCCCGGCACAGGTCGTCGCTGAGCACCTGCATGTAGCGGGCGAGCACCACCAGGTCGATGCGGTGCTCGGCGATCAGTGCCAGCAGTCGCGCCTCGGCCGCCGGCTTCGAATCCGGGGTCACCGGAACATATTCGAACTCGATGCCGTGCCGCTCCACCTCACCGCGCGCGCCGTCGTGATTGGACACCACGAGCGGCACGTCGATGGGCAGTTCCCCGATGCGACGCCGATAGAGCAGGTCTTCGAGGCAGTGGTCGGCGCGCGACACCATGACCAGCACCCGTGGCCGGTCCCCGATGGGCCGGACCTTGAGCGCCGGTTCGAAGGCCGCCAGCCGGGTGCCGAGTTCGGTGCGGGCGGCGTCCACATCGGTCTCGGGACTGTCGAATGTCATACGCAGGCAGAAGGTTCCGCTGCGGTCGTCGAAGAACTGCTGACTCTCGACGATATTGCCCTTCAGCTCGAAGACCGCCTCCGACAGGGCGCGCACGATGCCGGGCCGGTCCCGGCACCGCAGGGTCACCACGTAGCGTTCCACGGCTAGCCGCCCAGGAAGGTGGCGAGGCTGTCGTCGGGCTCGTCCCACCATGGGGTGTGGTGCAGGGGCGCGACGGTGCCGGTGACGGGTGAGGCGAAGGCGCGGTCGCGGTATCCGGTGATGGTCTCGACCTTGTGGTGTTCCCAGGTGTTGAAGTGCTCGCGCACGAGGTCCAGGTCGAAAGGCGCGTAGTCGGTGTGGGTCATGAGTTCGCGCACGTAGTCGGTTTGGAAGTCGATGTCGTCGGCGGGTCCGTCGCATGCCGCCAGTCGTTGCCGCCAGGCCGCGACGTCCGCGGTCATGGTGTCGGCGTCGGGCAGAGTGATCCGGCCCAGCGCCACGTCGCGGGCATAGAACGCCTGGGCGTCGAACATGGTGAAGGTGAAGTACTGGTCCTGCATCGACAGGTACAGCAGTTTCGGATTGGCCGTCCACACCACACCCTTGTACAGGCCCTCCGGGTAGAGGTTGTTGCCCGTGGTGAGACGCAATTCCGGTGCGATGAACGGGAAGTGGTGCCGGTAGCCGGTACACAGCACGACGGCGTCCACCTCGCGGCTGGTGCCGTCGGCGAAGTGGGCCGTGCGGCCTTCCACCCGCACCAGCGCGGGCACCTCGGAAATACCTGCGGGCCAGTCGAATCCCATGGGCTCGTGCCGATAGGCGATGGTGACCGACCGTGCCCCGTACTTCAGCGTCTGCAGCGCGATGTCCTCGGCGGAGTAGCTGCTGCCGAGCACCAGCAGGTCCTTACCCGCGAATTCGGCGGCGTCGCGGAAGTCGTGCGAGTGCAGGATGCGGCCAGGAAAGTCCGCGAAGCCAGGGTATTCCGGCATGTTCGGTGTCGAGAAGTGCCCGGTGGCGACGATGACGCGGTCGAAGACCTCGGTGGTCAGGCCGCCCTCGGCGAGATCCTCGACGGTGAGCCGGAACTCCTCGCCCGACGCATCCCAAGCCAGCTCACGCACCGCGGTGTCGAACCGAATGTACGGGCGCACATTGGCTTTCTTGGCACGCCCGGTGATGTAGTCGTAGAGCACCGCGCGCGGCGGGAACGACGGGATGGGTCCGCCGAAGTGCTCGTCGAACGGATAGTCGGCGAACTCGAGGCATTCCTTGGGGCCGTTGGACCACAGGTAGCGGTACATGCTGCCGTGCACCGGGTCACCGTGTTCGTCGAGTCCGGTGCGCCACGTGTAATTCCACAGGCCGCCCCAGTCGCTCTGCTTCTCGAAGCAGACGATCTCACCGACGTCTGCGCCGTCGCGACGGGCGGCTTCGAAGGCGTGTAACTGGGCCAGCCCGCTCGGTCCGGCGCCGATAATGGCGATGCGGGTCATGATGATTCCTCCTCAGGAGCGGGGACGGGTCTTGTCTGGGTCGTAGAAGGGAAAGGGGACGACGGTGGCGGTCAGTCGTTTGCGGTGACCGTCGAGCTTGCCGACCTCTACCGTGGTGCCGGGGGTCGCGTATCGAACCGCTATGCGACACAAAGCGATCGACCCGAACAGCGGGGTGCGGGCGGCAGAGGTGACGACGCCGACCTGAGAGCGGCCGACATGCACACTGTCGCCGTGGGCGGCGGTTTCGGGGCCGTCCAGGCGCAGGCCGACCAGGGTGCGCTGCGGATGCGCCTTGCGCTCGAGCAGGGCGTCGCGGCCGACGAAATCGACGGTCTTGGATTTCAGCGGCACGGTGAAGCCGATTCCGGCCTCGAAGGGATCGGTCTGATCGCAGAACTCGTAGCCCGCGAACACCAGCCCGGCCTCGATGCGGATCATGTCCAGCGCGGTCAGGCCCAGCGGGGCGAGTCCGTGCGGGATTCCGGCCTCCCACACCGCATCCCACAGCGCGGGCGCGTCGTCGGGATGCGCCCACAGCTCGTAGCCGAGCTCGCCGGAGTAGCCGGTGCGCGAGACCACCAGCGGGATGCCGTCGGGTCCGCCGAGGCGGCCGATCAGGAACCGGAACCACCCCAGCTCGCGCAGGGCCGGTTGGGTGGGTGGCGTCCAGATCAGCGGGCCGAGAAGTTCACGGCTGACGGGACCTTGGACGGCGATATTGTGCAGCTGTGGCGTGGAGTCCTTGATCCATACCCGATCCAGCCCGAGCCGGTCGGCTTGTTCGCGCAGCCACACCCCGTCGTAGGGGTCGCCGCCGACGAATCGGAAGTTGTTCTCCCCCAACCGGAATACCGTGCAGTCGTCGATCATACCACCGGTCTCGTTGCACATGGCCGAGTACACGACCTGCCCGGTGGCGAGCTTGCCGATATCGCGGGTGAGCGTCGCCTGGAGCAACGCCTCGGCATCGGGTCCGAGGATCTCGAACTTGCGTAGCGCGGACAGGTCCATGACGGCAGCACGTTCACGGCAAGCCAGGTACTCCTGCCGGGGCCCGTGATTGTCGAATTCCGTCGGCAGCCAGAACCCACGATAGTCGGTGAGCTGCTGAGTGAGTGCCCTTGTGCGGGTCGCGAATCCGCTGTCGCTGGTCAGTACCGCCGGTGCGTCGGGGGTGACTCGGGAGGCCAAGGCCACGGAGAACTTCCTGTCCGTGTCGTAGACGCGCACGTGCACGTCGGTGGGCTGCCAGCCGTTGGCGGGGTCGATATCGTCCGGGCAGGCCGAGGAGGCGCAGACCAGGTCGGTCGCCGCCCGCAACAGCACGTAATCGCCAGGCCGCGACCAGGGTTCGTCCACGACGAACTGGTGATCGGCGTCGAAAGCGGTGTTGTAGAAGAGGTTCAGCGCCTCCCACCCGCGGCGCGCGCCAATGCCGTAGCGGGCGAGTTCGGCATTGAAGTTGTCGGTGCAGTTGAGGTGGCCGGGATAGCCCATGTCCGCGTAGTACTTCGCGGTGCAGGCCAGCGCGAAGGTGTCGTGGCGGCCGACGGTGTCGCGCACCACCTCGAGCAGAGGCCGGGTGCGGCGGTCGAAGAAGCGGCCGGACAGGCCGGGTTTCGGGAAGGCGTGACCGATCATCGTGCGGGTGGTGGTCGGGTCCAAGCCGTATTCGAGACCGTCCTGGAGGGCGCGGGCGTCGAAGGCGAGCAGGTCCGAGCACTGTCGCCCGGCGACGTCCAGGATCTGAATGTAATGGCCCGCACGGACTTCGTAGCCGCGCGCGGTCGCGGCGTCGATGCGCAGGTCCAGGACGGGTTCGAGCAGTGGGGGCGGCAATTCGGGCGGGCCGGGTGGCGGCGGGGTGGCGCGACGGAGTTCGAGGAGCAGTTCCGAGGCCGGATTCGGGTCGACGGGATCGAGTCGGGTGGTCGGGGCGGGCGCGGCGACCAGCACGAGGGCAGCAGCCTCGACGCGCAGCCCGACCCGGGCGCCGGCGGGCGAGAACGGGCCGAAAAGCCGTGTGGCCCTGGCCTCTCGGGCATCGATCCCCCGTGCGGCCAGCAGGGCGAGAATGCGTCCCGCCGCGTACCCGTTCTCATCGGTCCCCGCTCGCAGGCCGCCCAGCACCGTGGCCGGGGCGTCGGCGGCGACCTCGGGTACGGCATCCGGAACCCCCGCGAGCACGGTCACTTCGGCGACCTGCCGCCCGTGCGGATCGATGATGTCGAGCCGATCACCGGGTCCGGCCCGCACCGCCGTGACCGCGCCGGGATGAACCCGATAGCGCTCGGCGGTGCTCATCTACGCGTCCATTCCGATCGAGCCCAGCCACGCCACCGCAGGTTCCCGGGTGCGGGTGAGGCCCTTGTAATCGGCCATGTCCTGCGGCAATTCGGCCAGCACCCGGTGCAGCCGGCGTCCCCATTCGGGCACGCTCGCCACCTCGCGCAGGGACCGCAGATAGGTGCGGATGAGGAACATGACCGCACCGGAATTGGCGAGCCGGATCAGATGCTGCACCTCCACGCGCAGGTACAACCGGTCGCCCACCGCGCTGAGCGGGCCCTCGGCGAGGGTGCGCCGGTCGCGGCCCCACTCGGGATAGCCCTCGGTGGAGGTGTCGAGCTTGCCGTCCACGGTGAGCGTCCAATTGGTGCGCCGATACGCCTGTTCCGGGGTCAGCCGCAGGAGGAAATCGTGGGCCCGCGTGATCACCCGTTCGGTGTGGATGCGCGGTACCGGGCCGTGGATCTCGAGAAAGCTCATGCCGCAGTCGAATCCCATGGACCAGTCCGCGGCGAAGGTCACCACCCCCGCGTCGCCCCACAGCCCGCCTTCGCGCTGATCGAGCAGCACGATGTCCTCCTGCACCTGGTCGGCGATGAAGCGCAGCGGCGGCGCGGGCAGGCTGTCCTCGTCGCCGTAGGTGAACGAGAGGTCGGCGCCGAGGCGGTCATTGCGCCAGCGCCAACGCGATCCGTCGCGAGCCAGCGACATGTCCGCCGGGTATTCGGCGGCGAGCCGGTCCATGAGCGTGAGCATGGCGTCCCAGGCCGCCGCGGCCATGTGCGGCAGGCACTGGTAGCGGCCCGGGTCACGATCGAGAATCGCGGTCCGCTGGGCCAGTTCGGGTAGGTAGTGCTCGTCGATGTCGAGTTGATGCGCGCCCCAGGAGCCCGCCGCGGTGGTGGCCACGGAACCGGCCGGTTCGATGTTGGTGCTGTAGCGGTACTCGTCCTTGGTGAACGGGAACGGGAAGCGGCGCAACGCTGCCGAGTATTCGATGGTGGTCATAGCTCCAGCTCCAGTAGGTCGCCCGTGGCACGGGAGACGCAGGCCATGAGCGCGTCGCCGGCGGCGCGTTCGTCCTCGGTGAGGTAGTGGTCGCGGTGTTCGATGCCGCCGCCGCGCACACCCAATCGGCATTCCCCGCAAACACCCTGACGGCACAGGTTGGGCACCCGAATCCCCTTGGCCAGCAGGGCATCCAGCAGCGTCGCCTCCGGAGCGACCTTCACCAGCAGCCCGCTGCGCCCGAGCTTGGCCGCGAACGGCGCGCCCGGTTCGGTGAAAGCGGCGGCGAAACGTTCGGCGTGCAACCGCTGGGCGGGCCAGCCCGCCTCGATCGCCCGGGCGTGCACTTCGTCAATCAGGGCGGCTGGTCCGCAGGTATAGAGGTGGGTGCCGAGGGGCTGATCGCGCAGCGCGGGGCCGAGTTCCGACCACAGCGCCGCCCGGCCCGCGTGCACGATCAGCCGGGTACCGCACAGCTCACGCAGCTCGTCCAGATGGGCGATGTCGTCCGGGCGGCTCACATAATGCAGTGCGAACGAGCGGCCCCACTCGACCGCCGCCCGCACATGCGACAGCAGCGGCGTGATGCCGATGCCACCGGCCACGAACAGGTGGTGGCGCGCGGCGGCCACGGGCGGGAAGTCGCTCCGCGGCGCGGACACCGACAGCGTCGCGCCCACCGGCAGTTCGTGCAGCTCCCGTGATCCGCCGTGCCCCTCCCGTTCCCGGCGCACGGAGATCGCGTAGTGGCCGGGAGCAACCGCGGGACCGGTGAGCGAGTAGGAATTCCGCCGTCCCCCGGGCACTTCGACCGCGATGTGACTGCCCGGCGCGAAGGACGGGAGGGGCGCACCGACCGGGTCGACCAGGATCAGTTCGCGCACCGTGGGGGTGCGCAGGGTCGCGGTCGCGAGTCGCAATTCCCTCATGGCAGTTCCTCCGCATCGACTCGATAACCCATGTACGCGCCTCGTCGCCGCGAGAAGTGGTGGTAGACGACCAGCGGCACACCGCATCCCGCGCAGGACACGACATCGCCGACGTCGACGTGTGCGGTGGTGTCCGCCCAGCAGTGGGTACAGCTCACGCGTCGCCGGGCCGAGTCCTCCACCAGGGTGGTGATCTCGGCATCGAGTGCGCCGGCTGCCAGCAACCGGGCCCGCACCTCGGACACCGTGGCGTCGGTGCCGTGGATGACGAAATGCCATCCCACACAGGCTTTCTCCAGGAGTGGTTCCAGATCCTCCGGGCACACCACCCGGACCCGCTCCCCCAGTTCGCCGGTTAGCCCGGTGGTGTCGGGAGACTCCGCGATGAGCACGACGAGGGCCGCGTGCGCGGGGACGGGAAGGGCCGGTGACCAGCGGGGAACGCTGGTGTGGGGCATACTGACCGGCATGGCGGCTAGGGCGCGAAGGTGCGGTAGCCGACGTAGAACGCCAGCGCCCGGTCCGGGGTGGAGAACAGGATGCGCGATCCCTTGGGAAAGAAGATCGCGTCGTGGGCCCTGGCGGTCAGCACCTGGCCGGTGTCCGGATTCTCCAGCCGGAACTCGCCTTCCAGGATGATCTTCATCTCGTCGTATTCGTAGTAGTAGTCCAGGGGGGCGTCGGTGTGGCGGAGTTCGAAGTAGCCCGAGCACATGGGTGAGCCCTCGGGGTTGGCGTAGACGTCGGCGATGTAGGCGTCGGTGCCCGGATACTGTTCGATCGACATGGGCGGCAACGTTTTCCAGAATCCGGTGGTGACCCGGAACGGGGTGGCGGTGCTGGTGTCGGGGGCGGCTGACTCGGCCATGATGACTCCGGTTTTCTAGTGTGGAGAAACGTAGGTTAATGTGAGGAAACAGGCGATGGGGTTACGACCGATGGCAGGTGGTGTATGAGCTCTCGACCCGAACACCGCGACACCGGCGATCCGGCCCCGGTGCAACGGGAGGTGTCACCCGAAGCGCCGACCGGGGTCGAGCTCGAGCGGGTGATCGGCAAGCAGGTGCGCGCGCTGCGCGCGGCCAGCGGACTGTCGGTAGGCGATATGGCCGCGCGGGTGGGCATTTCCAAGGCCATGCTGTCCAAGATCGAGAACGCACAGACCTCGTGCAGCCTCTCGACGCTGGCTCGTTTGGCCGCGGGCCTCGATGTTCCGGTGACCTCGTTGTTCCGGGGTGCGGACAGCACCCGCGAGGCGGTGTTCACCACCGCCGGGCACGGTGCGGTGATCGTGGGCCGCGGCACTCGCGTCGGGCACCACTACGAATTGCTGGGCGCGTTGCGCGGACAACACAAGCGGCTGGAGCCGGTGCTGGTCACGCTCACCGAGGCGAGCGAGACGTTCCCGCTGTTCCAGCACGCGGGCACCGAGCTGCTGTACATGCTCGAGGGGGTCATGGTCTACGGTCACGGTGACTCCGAATACACACTGCGCCCGGGGGATTCGCTGCTGCTGGACGGTGAGGGCGCGCACGGGCCCAGCGAGTTGGTGCGGTTGCCGATCCGGTTCCTGGCGATCACCGCCTACCCGGACAACCACGTCGAGGATTGAGCCGGCTCAGGTCGTGGTGACCCAGGCCGTCATGACATCGGCGAGCGCGGCCGCGCCCACGTGACAGTCCGCCGCGTCGGCGTGTTCGGCGGGTGAGTGCGAGACCCCAGTGGGGTTGCGCACGAACAGCATCGCGGTCGGCACCCGGTCGGACAGGATGCCCGCGTCGTGCCCGGCCTGGGTGGGCAGCACCGGGATCTCGCCGAGGTGCGCGAGTGCGGCGGCCAGCCGGGCGCGGGGTTCCGGCGCGAAATCGACGATGGGCGTGACGGATTCGGTGTGCACGGCCAACCCGACGCCCTCGGCTCCGGCATGCGATCGCGCGGCCGTCGCGATCCGGTCCACCAGCGCCTCCAGCGTGGGCTGGTCGGCGGCGCGGGCGTCCAACCAGGCGCGCACCCGCGACGGAATCGCGTTGGTGCCGTTGGGTGAGACCAGTACCTTGCCGAAGGTGGCCACGGCCGCCAGCGCCACCGCCTCGGCCCGGGCCGTGTGGACGGTGGACGCGAACGGCAGCATCGGGTCGTGGCGGTCCACCAGCCGGGTGGCCCCGGCGTGATTGGCCTCGCCGGTGAAGTCGAATTCCCAGCGGCCGTGCGGCCAGATGGCCGAGGCCACCGCCAAGGGGCGATCCACCACGTCGAGGGCGCGGCCCTGTTCGACATGCAGCTCCACGAAGACGCCGACCCGGTCGGCCAGGGTGTGGTCGGGGCCCAGGGCGTCGGGGTCGCGTCCCGCACGAATCAGGGCCTCGGCCAAGGTGATTCCGTCCTGGCCGCGCAGTCCCAGCGCGCGTTCCGGGGCGAGTGCGCCGGTGCTGAGCTGGGATCCGATGCAGGCGACGCCGAACCGTGCGCCCTCTTCGTCCGAGAAGGCCACCACCGCAATCGGTATCGCGGGTCGAATGCCGCTCGCGCGCACCAGGTCGACCGCGGTGAACGCCGATACGATCCCGAGCGGGCCGTCGAACGCGCCGCCGTCGGGGACGGAATCGAGGTGGGATCCGGTGACGAACGCGCCCTTGGGATCTCCCACCCAGTCGTGCGGCAGCCACCAGGCCCACAGATTGCCGTTGCGGTCCTCCTCGACATCCATCGAGCGGGCCGCCGCGCAGCCCCGGAACCATTCGCGCAGGGTGAGATCAGCGTCCGACCAGGCGTAGCGGCGGTAACCACCGGTGCCGCCGTCGCGGCCGACCGCTTCGATCTCCGCCCACAGTGGATCGAATATCGGTGCGGCCGTGGCTGCTTGGGTACTCATGCGACCGCTCCGGGGATCCAGCCGGTGCCCGCCAACGGCACCCGTGCCATCGCGGCCGCCTCGATAGTGAGGGCCACCAGATCCTCGGGTTCGAGGTTGCGCAGATGAGACTTGCCGCAGGCGCGGGCCAGGGTTTGCGCCTCCATGGTGAGCACCCGCAGATAGTTGGCCAGCCGGCGGCCGCCCTCGATCGGGTCCAGACGGGCGGCCAGGCCCGGATCCTGGGTGGTGATTCCGGCCGGATCGCGACCGTCCTGGAAGTCGTCGTAGTAACCGGCCGCCGAGCCCAGGGCCGCGTACTGGGCGGCGAAGCGAGGATGGTTGTCGCCCAACGCGATCAGTGCGGCGGTGCCGATGGCCACCGCGTCCGCGCCCAGTGCCATGGCCTTGGCCACGTCGGCTCCGCTGCGGATGCCGCCGGACACGATCAACTGCACCTTGCGGTGTACGCCCAGCTCTTGCAGCGCCCGCGCGGCCTGCGGGATCGCGGCCAGGGTGGGGATGCCGACGTGTTCGATGAACACGTCCTGGGTGGCGGCGGTCCCGCCCTGCATGCCGTCCACCACCACGACGTCTGCGCCCGCCTTGACCGCGAGTTTCACGTCGTAATAGGTGCGGGTGGCGCCGACCTTGATGTAGATCGGCTTCTCCCAGTGCGTGATCTCGCGTAGTTCCAGGATTTTGATGGCCAGATCGTCGGGCCCGGTCCAGTCCGGGTGGCGGCAGGCACTGCGCTGGTCGATGCCCTGCGGCAGCGTGCGCATCCCGGCCACCCGCTCATTGATCTTCTGCCCGAGCAACATTCCACCGCCGCCGGGCTTGGCGCCCTGACCCAGCACGATCTCGATGGCGTCGGCCTGTCGTAGATCGGCCGGGTTCATGCCGTACCGGGACGGAAGGTACTGGTAGACCAGGTGTTTGGACTGCCCGCGTTCTTCGGGCGTCATGCCGCCGTCGCCGGTGGTGGTGGAGGTGCCGACCGCGCTCGCGCCCCGGCCCAGCGCCTCCTTGGCCTGACCCGACAGCGCACCGAAGCTCATGCCCGCGATGGTGATCGGGATATCCAGGTGCAGTGGGTGTTTCGCGTACCGGTCACCGAGCACCACATCGGTGTCGCAGCGCTCGCGGTAGCCCTCGAGGGGGTAGCGGGACATGGATGCGCCCAGGAAGAGCAGGTCGTCGAAGTGCGGCAGCGGGCGTTTCGCACCCCAGCCGCGGATGTCGTAGATGCCGGTCTCGGCGGCCCGCTGGATCTCGGCGATGACGCGGCGGTCGAAGGTCGCCGATTCCCGCAGCGGCGGTTGATGGGTCGGTAGATCAGTCATGGGAAGCGCTCCTGCGGTCAGTACGCGGCGGCAATTCAGTACGCGGCGGCATTGTCGACGTGGAAGTGGTAGAGCTGCCGGGCCGAGCCGTAGCGGGTGAAATCCGCCGGGTCGGCGTCGAATCCGGCCAGCGACAACAGCTCCCGCAGTTCGGCGAGGTGTTCCTCGCGCATGGGTTTGCGGACGCAGTCCGCGCCCAGCGACGCCACCGTGCCGCGCACGTAGATCCGGGCCTCGTAGAGCGAATCACCCAGGGCCTCACCGGCATCGCCGAGCACCACCAGCCGCCCGGCCTGCCCCATGAAGGCGCTCATGTGGCCGATATTGCCGCCCACCACGATGTCGACACCCTTCATCGAGATGCCGCAGCGCGCACCGGCATTGCCCTCGATCACCAGCAGTCCGCCGTGCGCGGTCGCGCCCGCGGACTGCGACGCGTCGCCGCACACCCGGACCGTGCCCGACATCATGTTCTCCGCCACGCCGACTCCGGCGTTGCCGTGCACGGTGACGTTCGCGTGCTGGTTCATTCCGGCGCAGTAGTAGCCGACGTGCCCCTCGATGACCACGTCGAGATCCCGGTCCAGCCCGCAGGCCAGCGCGTGCGCGCCGCGCGGGTCGGTGATGGTCACCGCCGCCGGGGCGTCCGGCGCGCCGAGCGCGGCATTGACCGCGCGCGTGCCGGATGCGGCCGCGTCGAGTTGGACGCGCTCGGTCACGATCGCCGCCATAGGTACACCTCTTCCGGTTCCGGTTCGAAGATTCGGGCCGTCTCGATGCCCGGCAGGCCCGCCAGGGCCCGGTATTCCGAGGCCATGGCGACCCAGCGGTCGGTCTCGGCGATGACGGCCGGTTTGCACGCGATCGGGTCGCGCACCACCGCGAAGGAGTCGGCGGTGGAGACCAGCAGGGTGTAGAAACCGTCGAAGGTCTCGTTCACCAGCAGCAGCGCCTTCTCCAGGTCCGCGCCGCGGGCCAGCTGGTCGGCGACGAAGCGCGCGCCCACCTCGGTGTCGTTCTCGCTGTCGAATTCGACGCCGCGCCGCTGCAATTCGTGCTTGATGCTCATGTGGTTGCTGAACGAGCCGTTGTGCACGAGGCATTGGCCCTCGCCCACCGAGAAGGGATGCGAGCCTTCGGCGGTGACGGCGGACTCGGTGGCCATCCGGGTGTGCGCGACACCCTGCCAGCCCTGCGCGGCGGGGAGGCCGAAGGCGTGTGCGAGTTCGGTGGGATTGCCGACTCCCTTGAGCACGGTCAGATCCGAGCCGAAGCCGATCACGCGGGCTCCGGGCGCGACGGCACGCACCGCCGCCACCAGATCTTGCGACGCCACCGGAGCATTGAGCACCACGGTGGGCGCGAGATCCAGTGCGGTCACCGCGATTCCCAGTGTGGCGGTGAGTCTTTCGGCGAGTTCGTCCGCCGGCAGCGGGCAGTCCAGCAGTGAAACCGTGGCGGTGCCGGGCGGCGACCACACCGGGTCGCCGTAGACCGCCATCCCGGCCGAATCCGGTCCGCGGTCGCACATCTGGTCCAGCATGCCGGTGAGCAGTTCGCCCAGGCGCGGGTACAGCGCAGGGTCGCGCAGGTGCAGGCCGACGATGCCGCACATGGTGTCCTCCAATCCTTGGGAAGTAGTGGCTCAGAAGGCCGTGAGGTACTGCTGGATCTCCCAGTCGGAAACCGTGTTGTGCCAGGCGAAGAATTCCTCGCGCTTGCGTTCCACGAAGTAGTCGGCGACGCCGGGACCGGCGATGTCGAGGGCCGCGCTGACGATCGGGTCGGCGGCCAGCGCGTCCATGGCGTGCACCAGGGTCATCGGCAGCATGTCGCCGCGCCGCTCCCCCGGCGCACCGGGATCCAGCGCCCGGTCGATGCCGTCGAGCCCGGCCGCGACCGCCCCGGCGACGGCCAGATACGGATTCGCCGAACCGTCCGCGCCACGCAACTCCACCCGGTGCGAGTCCGGGACCCGCAGGTAGTGGGTGCGGTCGTTGCCGCCGTAGGTGGCGTAGCGCGGCGACCAGGTCGCGCCGCTGGCGGTGCTGGTCGCGCCGGTTCGCTTGTAGGAGTTGACGGTCGGCGCGATCACCCCCTGCAGACCGCAGGCGTGCTCGAGCATTCCGGCCAGGAAGCCGTAGGCGGTCGGCGACAGACCCAGGCCGCGCGGGTCGGCCCCGTCGGGGAACAGCGGCCGGTCCCCCGCCCACAGCGACAGGTGCAGGTGCATCCCGGTGCCGGTGCGGTCGGTGAACGGCTTGGGCATGAAAGTGGCCTTCATGCCGCGCTTCTCGGCGATCACCGACAGTAGATAGCGGGCGGTGATCACCCGGTCGGCGGTGGTGAGCGCGTCCGCATAGTCGAAGTTCTGCTCGAACTGGCCGTTGCCGTCCTCGTGGTCGCTGGCGTAGTTGCCCCAGCCCAGCGCGTTCATCGCCGTCGACACCTCGGCGAGGTGGTCGTACATGCGGGTCACGTCGCGGGCGTCATAGCAGGGTTGCAGGCTCACGTCGGCGGTGTCGGCCGGGGCCAAGCCCTGCGGGGTCCGGTCCACCAGAAAGTATTCGATCTCCGCGCCGACATTCACGGTGTAGCCGCGTTCGGCGGCGCGGGCGAGGGTGCGCTGCAGGATGACTCGCGGCGCGAACGGCCACGGCTTGCCCTCGACGTGCGGCGTGCAATGCACCATGGCCAGGCCCGGACGCACGAACGGGATCGGGGTGAAGGTCTCCGGATCCGGGATCGCGATGAGGTCCGGGTCGCGCGGTTGCTGGCCGATCATGCCGGCCGCGTATCCCGCGAAACCCACGCCGTCCTCGGCCAACTGGTCGACGGCCTGCACCGGAACCAGCTTGGCGCAGGGCTTTCCGGACAGGGTGGTGAAAACGGCCAGGATGAAGCTGGTCTCGGTGGCGCGGGCCTGCTCGGACAGGGTGCGGTGGGTGGTGATCGGGGTAACGGTCGCGGCGTCTATCGCCATCTCGGCTCCTGGAACTGCGGGGTGGATCGGATGTGGTTCGGGGTCAGCGCATTTCGCCTGCACCGGCGTACGGGTGCGGGCTCAGCAGCGGGCGGCCTTCGGCGAAGCGTGCGTAGCGGAAGTCGGCGGCGTCCACGTGCGGGAGGTCGGTGCGGCCGTCCAGCAGCAGATCCGCCGCGAGTCGGCCGACCGCCGGGGAGATCTTGAAACCGTGGCCGGAGAACCCGGCCGCCAGGAACAGGCCCGGGATCGGGGCCGGGCCGATGATCGGGTTGTAGTCCGGCGTCACGTCATACGCGCCGACGTAGCTGCCGGTGACGCGCGGGTCGGGCATCTCCGGCAGCCGATGCCCGAGCCGCGCGATCACCTTCTCGACCGCGGAATCATCGGCCCGGTTCACGAAGTCGTCGGGGTCGACATATTCGGGGATCGCGTGATCGCTGTTGCCCGCCAGCAGTTCACCATTGGGTTCGCGGCACAGGTATTGCAGGCTCGCGAGGTCCGAGAGCACCGGCACGGGGGCCAGCGGCGTGCCCTGATCGACCAGGATCAATTGGGCGCGTTGGGCTTTCACCGGCACATCGACCCCGATCGGGGCGGTGAGGGCGGGCGTCCATGGACCGGCCGCGAGCACTACAGTGCCCGCGTGTAGTTCGGTCCCGTCCGCGAGGCGTGCGCCGATGACTCGGCCGGACCGTTCGAGCAGCTCCACGACCTCGGCCTGCTGCCGGATGCGGACTCCGCGTTCCCGCGCGGCCGCCCCGAATGCCATTCCGGTCAAATAGGCTTCGCCGCGCCCGCCGCGGGGTTCGTAGGCGAAGGCCGCGAAGTCGTCCAGGCGCAGGCCCGGCCACAGTTCGGCCATCTCGCTCGTGCCGATGAATTCGACCGCGATCCCCAGTTCCTGCTGCATGGCCACATTCGCCTTCAGCGGGTCCACATTGTCCGTGCCGACGCCGACCACGTAGCCGCACTGCCGGAAGCCGAGATCGTCGCCGAGGATCTCGCGGGCGTTCTCGAAGAACGGCACCGACCACCACGACATGGCCGCCAGCGCGGGGACGCCGTAGTGGCAGCGCACCACGCCACTGGACTTGCCGGTCATGCCGGAGCAGAGCGTATTGCGTTCCAGCACAACCACATCGGTCGCCCCGCGCTCGGCCAGCGACCACGCGATGGCCAGGCCCTCCAGTCCCCCTCCGATGATCAGGAACTCCGTACTGCGGGTCATGGTGCGCTACCTCAACTTCGGCCGTGTCTTCTTACGTGAATCGCTGTTGCATCACATGAAACCACACCGGTGCGCGCGGGTTGGGTCGTTAACGCAGTTTTCATCGTCACGCAGCACTTCGAAACACGCCGCTGGATCCACCAGTGCGACACACCGTCCACTGCCACGGTCAGCCCGGGACATATGTCATGAGTTCAAGGCCACAGCCGAAATCGCGCTTGACCGAACCTACGGGACCGTAACCTTCGGTACCGTAACCGCTATGGCGATATCGGATGTCAAAGAATATGCGCATCTCAGTGATTCGGATGTAGTGGCGATCGGCGTCGAACTGGATGCGATTCAACGGGAGATTCGCGAATCATTGGGCGAACGCGATGCGGCCTATATCCGGAAGGTGATCCGCCTGCAGCGGGCACTCGAGATCAGCGGGCGGACCGTGCTTTTCGCGAGCTTCCTGCCACCCGCGTGGCTGGCGGGCGTGGCACTGCTGGGTACCGCGAAGATCATCGAGAATATGGAGATCGGCCACAATGTCATGCACGGCCAATGGGATTGGATGAACGATCCCGAGATCCACTCGACCAAATGGGAGTGGGATATCGCCGATCCGGCCGAGCACTGGAAGATCACGCACAACTATCTGCATCACAAGTACACCAATGTGCTCGGTATGGACCGGGATATCGGCTACGACGTGCTGCGGGTGACCCGCGACCAGCGCTGGAAGCCGTTCCACCTGGGGCAACCGGTGTACAACGTGCTGTTGCAGTTGCTCTTCGAGTGGGGTGTAGCGACGCAGCATCTGCAGTTGGGCCGGATCTTCACCGGGCGGTTGCCCAAGAACGGACCCGAACGCGAGCAGTTCGATCGGGACAAGCGGAAGGTACTGAAGAAGGCGGGCAAGCAGATCGCGAAGGACTATGTGCTCTTCCCACTGCTCACCGGACCGGCGTTCCTCAGCACACTGACCGCGAATTTCGCGGCGAACATCGTGCGCAATGTGTGGACGAATACCGTCATCTTCAGCGGCCACTTCCCCGACGGCGCGGAGAAGTTCACCAAATTCGATGCCGACAACGAGACGCAAGGCGAGTGGTATCTGCGTCAGATCCTGGGCGGGGCCAATATCAGTGGCGGTCCGGTCATGCATTTCATGACCGGGAATCTCTCCTACCACATCGAACATCATCTGTTCCCGGATCTGCCGAGCAACCGTTATGCCGAAGCCTCCGTGCGGGTCCGGAAACTGTGCGACAAATACGATCTGCCGTACACCACCGGTCCGCTGCCCGTGCAGTACGGCAAGGCCTGGCGCACCATCATGAAGCTCTCGCTGCCGAACGCGCTGCTGCGCCGCGGCAGCGATGACGCACCCGAGACCAAATCCGAGCGTGCCGTGGGCGGGCGGCCGTCCATCGATCCGATGACGGGCCGCCGTCGCGGGCTGCGCACGGCCCTGCGCGAGGGGCGACGCCGGGTGACCGGCCGCCACCTCGTGGCCGTCAGCTGACGCGAATACGCCGACAGACAAGGAACATTCGCATGGTTCACACCGTTGCCGGGCCGACCCGGCTCACCACGATGCGCGGAATTGCCGCGCGCTTCACCACTCCCCTGCTGCCCGACGACTATCTGCAGTTGGTGAATCCGCTGTGGTCGGCGCGGGAGCTGCGGGGCCGAATCGTCGAGGTACGCACCGAGACCGCGGACTCCGCGACCCTGGTGATCAAGCCGGGCTGGGGTTTCGACTTCGCCTTCACACCCGGCCAGTACATCGGGATCGGTATTCGCGTCGACGGCCGCTGGCATTGGCGGTCCTACTCGCTGACCAGTCCGCCCGGCTGGATCGATCCGGCACGCCGGAGTGAACGGCTGGTCTCCGTCACGGTCAAGGCCATGCCCGAGGGTTTCCTGTCCGGGCATCTGGTCAACGGCGTCCCGCCGGGCACCATCGTGCGACTGGCCGCGCCCCAGGGCGGCTTCGTGCTGCCGGAGCCGCCGCCCGCCAAGCTGCTGTTCCTGACCGCGGGCAGCGGCGTCACGCCGATCATGGGCATGCTGCGCACCATGCGCCGCCGCGAGACCATCTCCGATGTCGTCCATATTCATTCGGCGCGCACCGCCGCCGACGTGGTGTTCGCCGAGGAGCTGTCCGAGCTCGATCAGCAGCACCCCGGCTTCACCGCGTACCTGCATCTCACCGACCAGTGGGGCCGGTTCGACCTGGCCGACCTCGATCGCCTCCAGCCCGATTGGCGCGACCGCGAGACCTGGGCGTGCGGACCCCTCGACATGCTCTCCGATATCGAAAACCACTGGGCGGCAGCGGGTATCGACAGTCGCCTGCGCACCGAACGATTCGAGTTGGAGCGTGCGGAGATCGGCGAAGGCGGCACCGTGACCTTCGCCCGCACCGGGCACACGATCGACACCGATGGCGCTACCACCGTCCTGGAGGCCGGCGAGAGCATGGGCGTCGATCTCTCCGCCGGTTGCCGGGTCGGCATCTGCCGGACCTGCGTCGTCACCGTGACCGAGGGGCACGTCCGCGACCTGCGCACCGGCCTGGAACACCAAGCCGGGGAACAGGTTCAAGCCTGTGTCTGCGCGGCCGCCGGGGACTGCGCCATCGACGCCTAGGTCGCTCGCGACATGCCGGTAGTCCGTTTCATCCGGTTGACGACCGATGTGACATACCATTCCACTTCGGCATAACACCAGTTCGGAATCGGTATCCGCGGACCATCTCAGGCTGGGAGTGGCGCATGGGTCGGACCACTGTCGTTCCGGTGCTCGTCTGCGCCGCACTGCTCAGCGCCGTACCGATATCGGCTGCGGCACCCGGTGATTCGGGGGCGACGCCCACCCGCCCGGAGCCGGCACCCACCGACCTGGCCACCGCGGTCCGCCGGGATCTGCACATCGACATGCAGGAATACCTGGCACGAGCCGCTACCGCGCAACGGCTGGCCGCCTTCGAGAAGGTCGCGCGCGCCGCATATCCCATGGTGTTCGCCGGGGTCCGGATGGACGGGGCCCGGGCGCTGGTGGCCTTGAGCGACGGCACCAGCCTCGAGGCCGCCACGAAGGCGGTCCAGGAAGCCGGATTCGAGGTGATCCGGGTCGGGACGAGCGTCGCGGGGCTACAGCAGCGGCGGGGCGCGATCCGGCGTTGGATCGGCACCCAGCCGCACGAGGCCGCCCAGACCTTCCACGGGGACGCGGTCGATATCGGACGCAATACCGTTGTCCTCTACACCAGCGGGAGCACCCGGCCGCCCGCCGAACTCGGTGCGGTGGAACTGGTCGTGGTGGATCCGCCGCGGACCGCTCCCCCGACCGACGATCCCGAGGTGCCGATCACGATCGCGGCCCCCGGGGAGCCGTATCTGGGCGGTCAGCCGTTCCGGATCGCCTTCGACGCGACCCGGTTCGCGAAATGCTCGCTCGGGTTCAACGCCGTCGATGCCGACGGTCACGATGTCGCCATCACCGCCGGGCACTGCGATCCCAACAATCTGGTCGATCCCGCCGCGAAAACCGCGGAGCCGCACAAGATCTACGACTACAGCGAGGACGGTCTCGGCGACGAACTCGGATACTTCGCGAGCTCCACGTTCGGGCCGCACGACTACTCGATCCTGCGGATCAACACCGATCAAGCCGCCCGGTTCCGTAACAACCGGGTCATCGGCGGTCCCGCCGAGCAGGCCACGCCCTCCCCGGCGGCACCGGCCGGGGGCGGCTCGGCCGCCGCTGCCGACCGACTGGCATCGGGCAGCAGCGGCGGCCTCCCCGCGTTCAGTGCCGCACTCTCGGCCGCGGCTGCCGCCGAGACGATCGCCATCGACGGCGTTGCCGTGCCCGTCACCGGGATGCCCGCCTGCAAATCCGGCGCCATCACCGGATACACCTGCGGCACCGTCGATCTGGTCGATCAGACCTTCGAGGAGGGCGGACTGCCCGGCACCGACCGCAAGGTCACCGTCGAAGGCTTCTTCACCGTCACCACCTGCAGTGTGCAGGGCGACAGCGGCGGGTCGGTGCTCAGCGGCACCAAGGCGCTCGGCCTGATCAGCGGCGGCACCAGCAAGAACCATCAGTGCGTGCCGAGCGACATCCTCACCTCCCAGCCGATCGACACCGTGCTGAAGGAGAATCCGGGACTGGCCCTGCGAACTCGCTGAGGCCGGTGTCGAAGTCGCGAAGGAACTCCGTCATCGCCTGATTCCGTACACGAGGCTCAACCGACCATCAGGCAACTGCTCGACCTTGTTCAGCTCCATCGTGTGTCGCGTCGCGGACGAGAACAACGCCTTGCCCTCTCCCACGATCAAGGGATAGACGATCAGGCGCAACTCGTCCACCAGACCCGCGTCGAGGGCGGCGCCCACGATCGACGGGCCGCCGATCAGGTAGATGTCCTTGCCCTGTTCCCGCTTCATCGCCGCCACCGCGTCCAGGTCCGTCAGGATTCGGGTGTTCGGCCACGCCACCGAATCCAGCGTGCGTGACACCACGTAATGGGTGGTCTTCGCCGCGAACCCGGACCATTCGACATCAGCTGCCGTCGGCACCCGCCCACTGAACGGGTGAATCTCGTTGGGCGCGGCCTCGACCCGCGACCAGTACTGCTCGTACATCGGATAGAACTCCGCACCGAGCACACACGCGTCGATCTGCGTCGTCAGCCACGAACCGAAGTCCTCCGGCCAGCTCTCGACCCAGTCCGCGTATCCGTCCGGCCCGCCGTACTTCCCGTCGGCCGAAATCTTGAAAGCCGCGATGACCTTACGCATTGTCGTCTCCAGTTCGTTCTGTACCCATTGACACGCTCGATACGGTGTCCGCTGTAGTGATCCGAGCGATCCCGAAAACTCACCGCGGGCACGGAATTCGAGCCGTGGAGAGTCCTGTCCGGAAGCGAGCGTGGCCATGCCGATCGATAGCGAGGAATTCGCGATTCTGTTCGCGCCGTATCGCCGGGAGTTGCTTGTGCACTGCTATCGCATGCTCGGCTCGGTGCACGACGCGGAAGACGCGGTACAGGAAACGTATCTGCGGGCCTGGCGCTCGTTCGACGACTTCGAGGGCCGGTCCAAACTTCGACATTGGCTCTACCGGATCGCAACCAATGCCGCGCTGCGGGAGCTCGAGAAGGGCCACCGGCGTTGGCTACCATCCGGTTTGGGCAATCCGGTTCAGGAACCGACCGACGACCGGATGGTCGAACGGCTGGATATCGCCTGGCTGGAACCGATTCCGAGCACTCTGCTACACACGACGTCAGCACCACAGGATCCCGCGGACGCCGTCGCACAACGGCAGAGCATCAGGCTGGCGTTCGTGGCCGCGATCCAGCATCTGCCACCACGGCAACGCGCCGTGCTGCTGCTGCGCGACGTACTCGCGTTTCGAGCGTCGGAGGTCGCCGGACTGCTCGACATCAGCCTCGCGGCGGCCAACGGTCTACTGCAACGCGCCAGGGACAAACTGGCGGAAGCCGCACCCTCGGCGCAAACCGTCAGCGACACACTCGAACCCGACCAACAGCATGCGCTCGATGAATACATGGCCGCCTTCGCGAACTCCGACATTCCGCGCTTACAGCGAATCCTGCTGGCCGACGCATCCCTCGAGATGCCGCCCGTATCGACCTGGTTCTCCGGCCGTGCCACCATCATCGACTTCTTCGCCCGACCGTTCCGCACCGGACCCGGCCTGTTCCGCGTGATCGCCGCCTCGGCCAACGGCCAACCCGCTGTCGCCTTGTACATGCGGCACGACGATGGTTCCTATCGCGTTCACGCACTCCACGTGCTTACCCCCGCCCCCGACGGGATCGCGCGGATCCTCGTGTTCCTCCAGACCGAGATCTTCGAACTGTTCGACCTGCCGATGACCATCGACTGACGGGTGAAGGGTGGCACCGCGCGGCGGTACCACCCTCCACTCGATTCGACACAGGCCCTAGCCGTTGTCGGGCAGCCAGTTTCCGTGGAAGCCGTAGGGGATGCGAGTGGGCAGGTGGATCGTGGCGAGCGGATCGGCCGCGAGGTTGGTGGCGTCGAGGATGACCAGGTCGCTGCGGTCGGTGGCCGGGTCGTAGACATAGGTCATGAGATAGCCGTCGCCGCCGGCGTTTTCGTCGGCCGGGGCGAAGGCGGCCTCGGCGGGGATCCGACCACCGGCGAACTCGTGCGCCGTACTGGCACCGGTGTGCAGGTCGAAACGCAACAGGGCACCGTGACCGTCGCGGGCGACAGAGACGTGGCCGAAGCGCGAATCCAGTCCGGCCAGCCGGTCGTCGATGCGCGGGAACTCCGCGATGCGATCGTCGAGCTGCTCCTCACGCACGGTGCCGGTGGTCAGATCGATGGTCCAGCGCCACAGCGTCGCACCCGCACCGAACCCCTCCGAGCCGGTCCGCCACATGTCCGGATGGCGCATGGCGTGCAACACGATTCGGTCCTGATCGTCGTGCGCGTTGAGGGTGTGGAAGATGTAGCAGGGCTCGATATCGAACCAGCGGACCGCGCCGTGCGGATCGTCCCGACGCAGCACGCCCAGCCGCGCCTGGTAGTCGTCACTCCAGTGGAACGGCATGCCCCCACCCGCCATGGCCGTCTCCAGATCGAAAACCACCGGCAGGTCGAGGAATACGACATGCTTCGCGGTCAGCTGGAAATCGTGGTGCATGGTGGCGGCGGGAACGTCGATGGGGCGGCTGAATTCGAGCGTGCCGGAGGCGTCGGCGCGGTGATAGGTGAGGTACGGCTCGCGGAAGTCGTAGCCGAAGAAGTGCAGTTCACCGGTGACCGGGCAGGTCTTTGGGTGCGCGGTCATGGCGGTGGTGAGCTTGCCGTCGAAGTCGTGCGGGCCCAGAGTGTCCAGGTCACAGGTCAATTCGTAGGGGAACGAGGATTCGACGAGGGCGAGGGTGCGCCCGGCGTGGCGGACGATGTGGGTGTTGGCGACACCGGCGGTGAAGTCGCGCTGCCCGTGGGCGTCCAGGCCGGTCGCACCGTCGGTGAAGGTGCTGGTTCGCACCCACCGGTTGCGGTAGGAGACGGCACGCCCGCCCTCGATGCGGACGCCGTGCAGCATGCCGTCACCGAGGAACCAGTGGGTGGAGGCGGCGGCATGCGGGTTCGGGCCATTACGCAGGTACCAGCCGGTCAGGTTCTCGGGAATGCTTCCGGTACAAGGGAGTTCGTGCGTGGTGACCTCTTCGGTCACGGGCGCGTAGTTGCCGGTGAGATACGGGACGGTCATGATCGTTTCCTGACTTCCTGGCTCAGTCCGCGAGCTCGCCGAGCGCGGCACGGGCCTTGCCCTGGACGTGGGCGACGTAGCGGAGAGTGAAGGTGACTGGGATGACGAAGGCCAGCACCTGCACGGTGGTCCGGAGCCCGGATGAACCGTGGGCGAGCGCGGTCAGCGCGATGGCGCCGACCACGAAGCTGGCCGTCCACACCGAGGTGAGCACATAGGCCGTTCGGATGAACAGCGGCTGGTCCCAGAACTCCTGCGGTGTGGTCTGTTTGGCGATCGGCAGGGTGAACGGCACCCGGATCAGCAGGGAGAAACCGGCGATGAGGGCCAGTACTCCGCTGGAGAGTGCGGGCAGGTAGGGGTGCAACGCGGTATTCGGATCGGCGAACGCCAGCACCGTGACCACGGCGAAGAACGCTGCCGATCCGAGATCGATGATGAGCGAATCCAGGCTGCGCCCGGCCCGCAGTTGCGGCACGATCCCCGCGACCGCAATGACGAGCGCGATGAGCGCCGACCACTGCCAGTACTGCGAGGGGATCACGGCGTAGACGATCCACGGGGCGAATGTGCGCAGGTACGACACTTCGAGAACTCCTCGGCGACACGATATTCCACTTCTGACATGTCCAAGATTGAGCCTCCAGTTACGACATGTCAATAGTGGAATGTAGAGTGATTCTTATGAGTCTCCGGTACGCCCTGCTCGGATTGCTGTCCGAAGGCCCCGCCAGCGGCTACGACCTGCTGCGCACCTTCAAGGATTCGCTCGCCAACGTCTGGCCCGCCACCCAGAGCCAGATGTACACCGAGCTCACCAAGCTCGCCGACGCCGGCCTCATCGAAGTCAGCGACCAGGGCCCCCGAGGCCGCAAGGAATACACCCTCACCCCCGCCGGCCTCGACGACCTCCGCGCCTGGCTCACCACCACCAGCCCCAAACGCAACGTCCGCAACGAGGCCCTGCTACGCATCTTCTTCCTCGGCGTAATCCCCCGCGACCAGGCCCGCGCCTACCTGGCCGGAATGCAGGAACGATCCGATCAGGCGCACGAGGAGCTGATCGAACTCGAGCACGCCGTCGACTGGACCGACAGCAACCTCTCCCGCTACGGCCGCATCGCCCTCGAATACGGCGAACGCATCACCGCGACGAACCGGGAATGGGCACGGTGGGCGCTGGAGCAGCTGCCCCCGGAAGAGGGCTAGCCGGTTGACAATTCGCCCGGCGGATACGCCGGGATACCCGCTCCGATCACAGCAATCGGTCGACCAGACCGTCGATGTAGTCCGGCGTGAGCGGGACCAGACCGAACAGCACGCGGATGTACATCGGGGCCATGATGTGGTCCAGCACGGCTAACGCGTCGGGTGGGTGCTCGCCACGGTCGCGGGCGCGGTCGAGCATGGACTGCAGTTGCCGCGTTCGCTCGGTGAGCAGGTCCTCACCCGCCTGCACACCGTCTCGGCCGCTGCCCGACAAGGCGACGGCCAGGCGCACCACCGCCAGCCCGTCCGGTCCGGTGATCTCGCGGGCCACGTTGGCCGCGTAGGTGCGCAGATCGCCGTCCAGACTCCCGGTGTCGGGCATCGGCGACCGCGCATTGAGGCGGGCGAGCGCGACGTCGCTGAGCAGTTTTTCCAGGCTGCCCCACCGGCGGTAGATGCTGCTGTCGGCCACTCCCGCGCGGGCCGCGACCTCGCCGACGGTGAAGTTGCCGTAACCGCGCTCACTGATCAGGTCGGTGACGGCCTGATGCACCACCGCGCCGACGCGGGCACTGCGCCCGCCGGGGCGTCGGCCTCGCTGCTGCTCGTCCATGCCCTCACCTTAACGCAGTTGCCACTTGCGTTTGCGAGGCGCTCTCCTTATGGTCGTCTAACGCAGTCATGGACTGCATTAGCTCGCCGAGGTGTATCGCCGTCCGCGTCCACCTCGGCCACGCGATCAATGATCGAGAGGAATTCCCGTGGCGAAATCGCATGCGGCCCAAGACAGTCGATCGAACCGGGCGGTGCTGCTCGCGGTGACCTGCCTCGGCCAATGCATGGTCCTGCTCGACAACACGATCGTCGGAGCGGCACTGCCCGATATGCAGCACCGGCTGCACACCGGGTTGACCGGCCTGCAATGGATCGTCGACGCCTACGTGCTGCTGGTCGCCATGCTGCTGCTGTCCGGCGGCATTTTCGCCGACCGATTCGGCCGCAAGCGCGTGTACCTGACCGGCGTCGTGGTGTTCACCGCCGCGTCGGTGCTGTGCAGCTTCGCGCCCTCGCTCGGCTGGCTCGTCGCCGGCCGGGTGCTGCAGGGCATCGGGGCCGCGGCGCTGAGTCCCGCCTCACTGGCCCTGCTCGCCGCCGCGTATCCCGTTCCGCAAGAACGAATCAAGGCCATCGGCCTGTGGGCCGGATTCAGCGGCATCGGCCTGGCAGCGGGGCCCGTGGCAGGTGGCGTGCTGACCGATGTCTTCGGCTGGCCCGCCATCTTTCTGGTGAATCTGCCCATCGGCCTGATCCTGCTGGTGGTCGGCCGGCGCAGTCTCGTGGAGACCCGCAACCCGAGCGCCCCGGCCATCGACATCCCGGGCACGGTGCTGTCCGTGCTGGGGGTGGGGGTGCTGACCTACGGGCTGATCGAGGGTGGCGCCCGCGGCTGGACCTCCCCGGTGATCCTGGGCAGCTTCGCCACCGCCGCAATCATTCTCGCCGCTTTCGTCGCCGTCGAAGCGCGTCGTACCGCACCGATGCTGCCGCTGCAACTGTTCCGGCAGCGGCTGTTCACCGTGTCCAACACCGCCATGATCGTCGTGGGTTTCGCGCTCATGGGTTCGTCGTTCTTCTTCTCCCAGTTCTTCGTGTACGTCCAGGGCAGCTCGATCCTGCGGGCCGGTCTGCAAACCCTGCCGGTATCCCTCGCCATGGTGATCGTCAGCCCGTACGCGGGCCGGCTCGCCGCCCGCTACGGCTTCCGCATCGTGGTCACCGTCGGCCTGGCCCTGGCCGGACTCGGCCTGCTGGCGCTCGGCATGGTGCACGCCGACACCGGCTACGAAAACGTCTGGTGGCGACTGGGAGTCGTCGGCATCGGCTTCGCCCTGACCATGTCCCCACTGACGGGAGCCGCCATCCAAGCGGTCAGCCCCCAGGAGGGCGGCCTCGCCTCGGGCATCAGCAGCACCACCCGCCAGATCGGCGCGGTACTCGGCGTAGCCCTCCTCGGCGCCATCGTCCGAACCCGCCAATCCGCAGGCGCCTCCTTCGAATCCGGCCTCAACACCGCCTTCGCCGCAGCTGGCGTAATCACCTTGGCCACAGCAGTTTTCACCGGCCTGTGGCTGACCAAGCCCAAGCCCAAGCCCACCGAAGACTCCACGACCCCGCACCACCCCACCGAAGTGGTGGAACTCGCGCATTGACCGAGCGAGGTCTCCGGTGGCGATGACTGCGTTTCAGGTAGCGCCCGTATCAGGCGGCTAGCTCTCAGCCGTGCGCCACGGGTGGGCCAGCGCCGCAGTCCACGCTTTCTCCCAAGGGAACAGATGAATGTAGTCCGCGCCGGTACCGGGCTCGTGCAGTTCATAGACGTCGTCACCGGCCAGCATCGTCACGCCCCACTCGGACAGGTTGCGCACCGCGGTCTGAAGCGCCGGAAAACTGAGTTGCGCCCGGTTGGAGTAGGGCACGGCCACCACGGGCAGGCGCTTGCCGATTGCTTCGACCAGCAGCCCGAGCGGCAACGTGTCCGAGATCCCGGCCGCCCACTTGGCCAGCGAGTTTCCCGTGAGCGGAGCGACGATCATGGCATCGGGCGGGGGCAGGATATCGGGGGCATCGGGTTCCTTGCACTGGCTCCGCACCGTATGCCCCGTCTGCACGGCGAGCGCGTCGGCATCGATGAACCGGCGGCCGTCCGGGGAGGCGATCACACATACCTCCCACCCGTCGGAATGAGCGAGATCCACTAGCTTGCCGACGTCGCGGGCGGCGGGCGAACCGGTGACGATCGCGTACAGAACCGGTTGCCGGTGATCGTTCATGCCCACCAGTCTGTCAGTCCGACAGCAGAATCGGCCCTCACAGTGAGGTGCCCAGCCAGCATCTCAGTCGCTGTACCAGGAAATCGTCGAAGACAGCCGGAACATCGCATTCGGACTAATGACCTAATACAGGGGCTGGATCAACGAATTCACCAACCCTCTCGATGCTTGGCGGGCAATCGAATTCAAGCATTTCCCAGCTACGGGCTAGATTTGTTTCTGAAACTCCTTATATCACAATGTAATTCGGTTCGAATATGTGTGCGATGGGAGTAGAATGGGGGTATGACCAGCGGCGCAACGGTTCTCGACGACATCACGATCGCAGACGCGATCGCGATGCTCTCGCAGGCCACCGACGCACTGTTGCAGGGGTCGCTGGCATCGCTGTCCGATGGTGAGTTCGTTGCGGTGATGCGCGACTACGAGATGGGTAAGCGTCGCCTCGCGGGGTTCGAGCACCGGCTGATCGACGGCGTCGAAACCCGTTGCCTGCCGCAGAAAGCCGGCTGGAAGGCGCGCACCGACAAATACTTGGAAGCCACCCTGCACCTCGGGCACGCCGACGCCGCCTCCCGCGTGCGCGCGGCCGGACTGCTGGGCACCCACCAGCAGGATGGGCAGGTCGTGCCGCCGGTGCTGGCTTCGACGGCGGAGCTGCAGGAGCAGGGACGGATCTCGGCCGATCACGCTCGTGTGATCGCCAAGCTCGTCGACCGGATCCCGGACAAGACCGACCCTGTGCAGCGTGAGGTCACCGAAGCGCAGTTGGCGGAGCTCGCGACCCGCTCTACCCCTGATGACCTGTCCAAGGCTGGAGCTCGCGTCCTCGATCGCCTCGACCCCGACGGTGAACTGACTACCGAGGCCGACCGTCAGCGCCGCCGCGGCGTGGTCTTGGGTAAGCAGGGCATCGACGGTATGTCCACGATCAGCGGCGAACTCACCCCGACCGCACGCGCGCTGCTCGACCCGATCTTCGCCGACCTGGCACGGCCCGGCATGTGCAACCCCGCCGACCCCGAAAGCCCCTGGCAGGCAGAAGGAATCACCGCTGAAGTGCTGGAGGCCGCTGCCAAGCGTGACACCCGCACTGCCGCGCAGCGTCAGCACGACGCTTTGGTGGCGTTCCTGCGTCCGGAAATGGGCCCGACCAACCTCGGTCAGCACCGTGGCCTGCCCGTCTCCACCATCATCACCATGAGCCTGGCCGACGTCGAGGCCGCCGCCGGTGTCGCGACCACCGCCTCCGGCGGCACCGTCCCGCTGCAGGAAGCGCTGGTCCTGGCCGAGAAGTCCAAGCCGTTCCTGGCGATCTTCGACCACCACGGCCGCCCCCTGCACCTGGGCCACAGCAAGAAGAACCGGCTCGCCAACCCGGCGCAACGGCTGGCGTTGATCGCCGCCGAGCGCGGCTGCACCCGCCCCGGCTGCAACGCCCCCGCCACCTTGACCCAGGTCCATCACGTCACCGACTGGGCCAAAGGCGGAGCGACCGACATCGAAAACCTCACGCTCGCTTGCGATGCCTGCCATTCCCTGGTGGGTGACGGCCCGGACAACTGGAAAACGGTTGTCATGCCGCGCGATTCCGAGAATGCCGGGCGTATCGGCTGGATCGCACCCCGGCTTGTCGACCCGACGCAGACCCCGCAGGTCAACGATCGTCACCACGCGGGGGAACAAGCGACCGCCGCGTTCGAACGGTCGTTACGTCCCTAATTCTCGTGGCAGCCTCACCAAAGGTGGGGCCCCTCGGGTTGCTTGCCCACCGAAATAGCTCCTCCGACACCGGCGTACGCAGAAACTGAAAAGAAGAAGTGTGGTTACGTCACCTGCCCTACCGGACCTGGGCTGACGCCGAGCCGGGAGCCGCAACCCGCCGATCCCAGCCCACGGACCGCACGCATCACCAACTCGAGACAAAACAACAAACGACACCCCGCCGAGTGGCACATATTTCAGGACGAATCACCCAAAACCCCTCCGAAATGTGCCACTCGACGAAAGGAACTCGGGGTGGGGGCATCTCGAGGCTCTTTGACAACTCCACAGAGACGATGAACGGCCGCACCGCAACCAGGCTGGAACCGCCGGCAGGCCAGCCCAACCCAGCCACCTACCTACTCCTCCTCCTGGCCGCTTTTGTATTTTGGCTCTTGTTCTTTCGTCTTTGCAGTTAACCCTCGTGGTGGGTCGGCCGACGCGGTAGCCAGAAGCTGGCAAGCAGAGCGAGCGCTCCGGTCCCGATGACCACCCAGAGCGTGCGCTGGAACGAACGACCGAAGTCATCGGCCATCGCGGTCGAGGCCGCCGTGCCCATCGCACGTTCGATGGCGGGCGAGGGCGGGGCTGATTGCGGTCCGGCAGCCCGGCAGGAGGCGGGTTCGGTTTCAGGATCGGAGGCTCGGACTCGGTCGGTGAAGCACGCACCGAATTGGGCGAAGATTTGATCCTGGGCGTCCGGTGGAATGTCGGCGGCGGTGAGTTCGGCGTGCACTTGGGGCTGGATGTGGGAGAGGGCGGGGGCGGCCTGGGTGCCGAGGAGGCCGAAGAAGACGGTGCCGAGTGCGGCGATGCCGATGGCGGAGGCCAATTGCTGGGTGGTGTTGAAGAGGCCGGAGGCGGATCCTGCGTCTTGGATGGGGACGTCAGTCAGGGAGAAGTCGACCAGTGGGGCCACCACCAGGCCCATGCCGATACCGCCGATCAGCAGGGGGACGATGAATTGGGTGGAGGTGACGTGTGGGCCGAAATGGCTTACGGTCCAGATCAATCCGACGAGGCCGGTCAGGTAGAGCACCAAGCCGAGCTGCAGCGCCGCGCGCCCGATCTTCGGCACCAGCAGGCCCGCGGAGACACCGGCGAACATCGGGACCGCCATCCCCCACGGCAGACCGGTCAAGCCCGCACGCAGCACGCTGTATCCGAGGCCGATCTGGAAGTACAGCGTCATGGTCATGAAGAAGCCGATGACGCCGCCGAAAAACAGTGCTGCGGTGAGCAATCCACCGTCGAACGTGCGTAACCGGAACAGCCGCAACTCGATCAGCGGGGATCCGACGGTCGCGGCACGGTGCCGCTGATAGGCGAAGAACACCACGAATACCGCGACCGACGCGGCGACACATCCGTAGGTCCACAGCGGCCACCCGGCCTCGCGGCCCTGGATCAGCGGGTAGACCAACAGGAACAGCGCGACGCTGCTCAGCACGACACCGAGGATGTCGAGCCGTTCCGCCTGTGGCGCATGCGATTCCGGGAGCGCGAAGTACGCGGCCGCCAGGGCCAGCAGTCCGATCGGGACGTTCACGTAGAAGATGGACCGCCAGCCCAGTCCCCCGATGTCCCCGGAGGTCAGCAGCGCGCCGAGGATCGGGCCGCCGACGGTGGCCAGGCCCGCCAGGCCGCCGAAGGCCGCGATCGCCTTGCCGCGTTGCGCGGGCGGATACATCACCTGGATGGTGGCGAGGACCTGCGGCACCATGAGTGCCGCGAAAGCACCCTGCACCAGCCGATAGGCGATCAACTGGTTCGCACCGTACGCGGTACCGCACAGTGCGGAGGCGGCGATGAAGCCCGCGACGCCGATCAGGAACAGGCGGCGACGGCCGAAGATGTCGCCGAGGCGGGAGCCGGTGATGAGGACGATCGCGAAGGTCAGTGCGTACCCGCCCGCCACCCATTGCACGCTCGACAGCGGTGCGCCCAGCTCGCGTTGGATCGGTGGGAGCGCCACATTCACGATGGTGTTGTCGAGCAGGTCGAGGAAGTAGGCCAGCAGCACCACGATCAGGGCGACGGTGCGGCGACGGCCGGTGATGGGAACGTCGGTGTCGACAGGTGCGGTGACGGCGTTCATGACACTCTCCTGGTGAGTGGAAATCACGCTTTGCCGACGACCAGCCTTACATGAACCGACCAGACGGAATGCTGGAACCGGTCGAATCGCGCCCTTACAGGCCGAGACCGTGCGCGAGGATCGGCCAGGAGGCGGGGAATTCGTCGTTCCAGTAGCCCCAGGAGTGGGTGCCGTACGGGTGCAGGTCGACGGTGACGGGGATGCCGAGGGAGGTCAGGCGGTCGGCCATGTCCCGCGTGCACTGGTCGACGGCCGCCTCGAGAATGCCGCCGACCAGGATCTGGTTCACGAGACTGTCGGTGGCACCGGCGAAGTGGCGGTCACCGGCACGATCGTGCGGGCCGGGCAGGCCGTTGCCGCTGGACAGGTAGAGGTCCAGTCCGCGCAGGGCCTCGGCATGCAGGTAGGGATCATTGGCCGCCCACATCGGATCGCCGGGCGCGCCGTACATGTTGGCCGCGTCGCCACCGCCGAAGGCCACGGTGAGCCGGACGAACGCCTGGCCGATCGGATCGGCGATGCGGGCGCACCCGCTGTAGGCCGCCACCGAGCGGTACAGACCCGGTTTGGCGATGGGGAGCTGCAGCACCGAGGTGCCCGACATCGATACGCCCGCAAGCCCGTTCACGCCGGAGGTGCGGAGCGCGGCGTCGATGAGCGGGGGTAGCTCGTCGGTCAGGTAGGTGGTCCATTTCATGACGCCCAAGCGTGGATCCGCCTGCCGCCAATCGGTGTAGTAGGAGGCCGCGCCGCCCATCGGCTGCACCACATTGACGTTCTTGTCGGCCAGGAACTCGAACACGTCGGTGCGCCGGGCCCACGACGCGGCACCGGTGCCCCCGCTGCCGCCGCTGAGCATGTAGAGCACGGGTCGCGGCACGGAGGTGTCGGCCGGACGTTGCACCTCGACCGGGAAGTCCGCGTTCATGGCGGCCGAGTGGACGGTGAACTCGAGGTGGCGGCCGTCGACGACGTGGGTGGCCACAATGGTCGAACCGTCGGGAGAACTCGGCGAGTCGGCCGGATCGTCGGTCTCGGCCACATCGGGTTCGGCGGCGGCCGGAAGATCGAACGGGCTGGCGGACAGCGCGATCAGAACCACCGCCGCCAGCACGGCCATGCTGCAGATGATCGAACGGATTCGCACGTCCGGGGTCCTGGTTCTCGTGTGCCGCCGGACGCGCGCGCCCCGGCGACTGTGCTTGCGACGGTCATGACCGCCGCGCACCCGACCTACTGCGCATCGGGCACGCGGCGGCGAGTCTGACAGCTGCCCGCTAACGGCAGGTTTCGACTTGCTGTCGCGCAGCGGGCAACTCGCGCACCGGCGGTTCAGCCCAGGGTGAGGAGCTTGGCCGTGCCGGAGACGACGGTCTCGCTGCGATCCACCAGCGCGACGCGAACCTGCACGCCCGCGCCCGAGGCCAGGGCGGGCTGCCCGGGTGTGGCGGTGAGCGCGATGGTCGCGTTGTGCTGGGAGCCGTCACAGGTGACCGCCGTCTGGCTGCCGGTCGCGGCCGGGCCTTCCGCGTTCGGGTCGCCGACCATGGCGTCGATGCTCGCCACCCCCGCACCCGATTCGCAGGTGTACTCGATGGCGACCGACGACGCGGTGGCCGAGTCGACGGCGATCGAGTTCGCGGCGAAAGCCGGTGCCGCGGTGAGTAATCCGGCCGCACCGAGTGTCGCCAGGGCCGTGACGACACCCGCCGAACGCCACTGATTCCGAATGGTGACCATGAGTTTCGTTCCTCCTGAGCCTCGGACATACGGAAAGCCGACATACCGGGAAAAACGTGCGGCCTGGTTCGCGCCGCTGGTCACCATGGTCCAACCCGTGACCCCGATCGTGTGGGAGACCCGCACCACGCGGCGCGTCACGCGCCGAGTTCGGACCGCCATTGCCGGATGCCGCGGCCGATCTCGGTCACCGGGGATTCTCCGTAGAGCCATTCCCGCGCGATGCGGTGCCAGTTGTTGGTGGCCCGCAATTGCCCGAGGGTGGCGAAGGTGAGCAGGTCCGCGCGGCGGGAGAAGACGTGCTCGGGTGGCAGCGACTGCCGGCGCAGCCCCCGGAATTCGGCAGACCGCGGGTCGATGGCGAGGACCACCGCGGTGGTCGCCAGTTCCGGCGTGGCCGTGATCTCCTCGTCGAGCAGGTGCCAGCCCGCGGCGGCCCAAACGTAGTCGAGGACCTCCGCCGCGGCGACGCCCGCGTCGGGGTCGATGATGCCGCGACCGACCCAGTGCTCGTAGAGAAAATCAGCGCGCCCCTCGCACGCGGCCCGCAGTCCGGTGCGCTCGTATTCCACATCCACGGCGGCCATCCGGTGGTACAGGCCGAAATCCACGAAGCCCACCCGGCCGCTCGAATCCAGCAGGATATTGCCGGGATGCGGATCGCCGCAGAACTCGTAGTCGGTGAACAGCGCGCTGATGTAGAAGCGGTAGACGAGTTCCCCGATATGGTCGCGATCGGCGTCGGGCAGGGCCCGCATCCCCTCGAACGATTCCCCCTCCACGTACTCGGTAACGAGAACGTGGTGCGTGCAATACCTTTCGATGCTGTCGGGCACCACGATGTAGGGGTGACCGCGGTACCGGGCCGCGACCCCATGCTGGACGCGGGCCTCGCGCACGTAGTCGAGCTCTCCCCCGATATTGCCGGTGATCTCGTCGAGGACCGCCGCGTCACCCGCACTGGGCAGCACGGATCTCAAAAGGCCACTGAGCATTTGGAGATTGCGCATGTCCGCCCGGACGGCGTCGTCGACGCCCGGGTACTTCACCTTCACCGCGACGGTCCGACCGTCACGCAACCGGGCCCGGTACACCTGCCCGATCGACGCCGCGGCGACCGGTGTCTCGTCGAACTCGGCGAACACCCGCGACAGCGGTCCGAGATCTTGCTCGAGTACCGCGCGCATGGCACTGGACGGCACCGCCGGTGCGCGATCGCGCAATTCGGCGAGCTTGTCGCGGAACAGTTCTCGATGCGATTCGGGTACCAGGTCCAGGTCCAGCACCGAGAGCATCTGCCCCAGCTTCATGGCCGCGCCCTTCATGCTGCCGAGCACCGTGACCAGTTGCTGCGCGGCCTGCAGCGAGGAGCGTTCCGCCAGGACCCGGCGGGCCTGCTCGGGTCGCCCGATCATCGACAGCCGGGTCCCGAACCCGCGGGCGGCCTGCCCCGCGGCCAGCCGCCCGAGACGGCCGCCGCGCGCGAGGCGGCCACGGGGCAGTTCGTGGGCCATGCGATCCTCCACGACGTTGTGACGCAACAACATACCCGACCGGTTTCGATCTTCGAGGGCTAAGCTGAGCATCGCTCATTTTCATTGCAGCAAGGAGGCTGCGGATGCCGTCCAAGGCCGTGCGCAACCGCAGGCGTCCGACCCAGCAGCGCGCCAAGGCGACCCGCGAGCACATTCTCGATACCGCCGCCCGTCTCTTCGGCGAGCGCGGCATCGCCGAGACCTCGACCAACCGGATCGCCGCCGAGGCCGAGGTGAGCATCGGCACCCTGTACCGGTACTTCTCCGATCGCGGCGTCATTGTGGAAGAACTGCTCGGCAGGCTGCTCGAGAACATCGAACACCGCTTCACACAATGGGTTTCCGGACTGTCACGGCAACCGACGACGCGATTGTTCTCCCTCGGTGAGCAACTCATCACCGAACTGCTGGAGGTCTTCACCGAGGAATTGGTCGCCAATGCCAAACTGGTGCGCGCGCTGGTGGCGGGCGTGCAGTTCTACAGCAGTGGCCTGCCCGAGTTCGAGCCCCGGCTGCGGTTGCTGGTCAAGGTGTTGCTGATCCAGATTCTGGGCCCGGGCGACGATCACCGCTACGACATGATGACCTTCGTGCTCATCAACACCGGGTTCGCGAGTGTGCTGCGGGTCTCGGCGCTCGAGGTCGGCAGCCAGGAACGGCAGGAGGCCATTGCCATGACCGCCCGCATGCTCTCCGCCTGGATCGAGGCCGAGTCGCGGACACCTGGCGGGTCAGAGCGATCCGCCGCCGCCCAGCAGCCACGGGTTGATGGTGCAGTCGAGGTTCGGATGCTGCACGGGGTCGAGCGCGCGTAGCACGATCGACAGCGCCCGCGGCGAGTACATCATCGTCAAGTGATCGGAAACGTCCTGCTCGCAACCGTCTTGGAGGGTGATGTTCGAAACCCGCGCCCCCGGACCCGCTTTCAGGAAGGTGAGGTCGTAGGGGTTGGTGATCTCGTCGTAGCGGGTACCGACGACGGTGTAGTCGATGCCCGGGACCGTGTCACCGTTGGCATTGAGCTGGTTGACGAAGTCCGAACCGATGGTCTGCTGGATTCCGGCGTGCCCCACGAAGATCTCGACGAGGCCGAGCACGTCGATGCCGAAGTTGTTGATGGCCCGGCCGAGTGCGCCGATGCCGTCGAGCGAGGTGCCGTGGTTGGTCGCACCCAGCGTGATCATGTTGTGCACCTTGCCCGCCCCGCCCTCGAACTTGGTGTACCAGTTCGACATCGGCCCGCCCTGCGAGTGCGCGACGAGATCGACCTGGGACGAGCCGGTGGCCGCGAGCACCCGATCCACGAAGGCGGACAGTTGTTTCGCCGAGTCCTGGATGTAGCCGGTGCCCATGGTGCCCGGCAGCACCGAGCCCAGCCCGCCGCCTTCGATCAGGTTGGACCGGCCGTAGTTGAGGGTGAAGGTGCAGTAGCCCGCGTCCTTGATGGGTTGGCCCATGAACGCGAAACCGTTGTAGGCGTTCATCCAGGTGCCGTGGACCAGCACCACCGGCCGCGGATGCGCGGCCGACGGTTTGCAGTTCCAGTCGTTGGCTCCCGGCGGGGTCGCGTCCGGATTCAGTAACCCGTAGCCGAAGGCCGCCAGCCATGAGGTCATCGACGGCCCGTAGCCCTTGGTGTCGGAGGAGTAGCCGCCCGAGGAGCCGGAGCTGGATCCGCTGCCGCCGAAACAGTTCCCGGAGCCGTTGCCCGAACCCGCGCCGCTGCCGGAGGTGCACGCCGATCCGGAGTCGGCGATCGGCGCGCTTTTCACGCCCGCCGCGATGTAATCCGCCAATTGCTGTTCGGTCGGCGCGGATTGGGGATCGGCATCCGCGCCCGCACCGGAGAATCCGACTGCCAGTAGAGAAACCCCCAAAAATACTGCTGTCCTTACCGTCTTGCGGCGCGTGTTTCTTCTCATTTCATGCCTTCCTGCATCGAAACCGCGCTCAAGGTAGGCCGCCGCACGACCGCGCCAGAAGGGCTGCCGCCGAACCTTGGACCAGTTCACGAATTTCCGGCGGATTTCGGTGAAATATCCAAATATCCCGCCGATTCCACGCGGGCGGATTCGCGGGATGAATTATTGATATTCATGAACCACCGAACTGCGGCCGCCGGGGCCGAGCAGGCGCGGGCACTGGTCGGCAGGCACTACCGGTGCACGCGGACCTTCCCCGTGGAGCGGATGCGTATCCGCGAGTTCGCTCGTGCCGTCCAGGCTTTCCATCCCGCCCACTGGCACGAGGCCGCGGCCGCCCGGCTGGGTTTCGACGCGGTGGTGGCCCCGCCCACCTTCGCCGCGGTGGTGTGGCAGCAGGCGCGGCGTGAAATCCTCGAGCAGCTGATCACCGGGTATCACACCGACCGGGTGGTGCACGTGGACCAGACCCTCGACATCGGCCGTCCACTCCTGGCGGGTGACGTGCTGACCTGCGACGTCTACTTCGAATCCTTCCGGCACTTCCGGTCTTTCGACGTCCTTTCCGTCGTCGCCGTGCTCACCGACCAGCACGGAGTGCCGGTCCAGCGCGGCTCGACCGCGCTGCTGGCCCGCACCGGGGACCACGAGCACGCGTCGATGCGGGTCGCCGACGCCGGCTTCGGCACGGCGGATCCGGTGGTGTCCACCGGTGTGCGCCACACCCGGCTGCCGCGCACGCGCATCGACTTCGACCGGCTCACCGTGGATACCCGGCTACCGACCGCCGCCACCACGCTGAAGGCGAACGACCTCACCGATTACGCACGCGCCGTGGGCCATCCACCCGCCGACGGCCTGCCCGCCCCCGGCCCCCGAGGCGACGGTCCGGCGCTGGTCGCGCCCGGCATGCTGGTACTGGCGCTCGCCGCGGGTTATGTCACCTCGTGGACGCGGGATCCCGCCGCGGTGATCAAGTATCGGGCCGAATTCGCCAATCACGTCCACTATCTGACCGTGCCACGCCTCGCGGACGCGGAGATCGACTTCACCGGCCGGGTGATCGCCCGCGATGAGCGCCGCCGCACCGCGACCGTCGCCATCGAGGCGAAATCGCAGGGCCGCAAGATCTTCGGCTACGCGAGCGCGGAGGTCAGCTTCGCGCCTGCGATCCACCGCTGACCCGGGCGGGCCGCCCCGACCGCGGCCCGCCCGGAGTTCATGCCGGCGTGTCCTGCCCGGTGGTCTCGGTTTCGTCCGTTCCAACCACGACCCCCAGGTCGGCCGGGTGGTACAGACCGGGCGGGTAGCGCAGGGCGTGCGCCCTTTCCAGCAGTTCGTGCGCCCGGACCGCGAGGTCCGGGATCCGCGCCGTCGGCCCGGACAGCACCACGGCGGTCAACTCGACCCCGGCCGTTTCCGACAGTGCCGTCAGCGACCGCGACGTCATGGCGAACGCACCCGCCAATCCCCAGCCCGCACTGTCGTCCTGCGGCACCAGCACGATCCCGCCCGAGGCGGCCAGCAGCGACAGCGCCCGCGAGCCGAGTACCGCGCCCAGCGCCGCCTGCACGCGGCGCAGGCGGCGCAGCGCGGTCATCTCCGTCACCGGCCGCAGCTCCGCCTCCGCCGGCGGAATGCGCAGGGCGACCACCTGATACGCGTGCGCGATGCAGATGCCCGTGTGCCGGGCCAGCGTCGAACGGCTGTGACCGCTCAGCAGGGCCGCGACCAGAGTCTGTGCGGCCGTTTGATGTTCGCGCGCCACGAACCGGAACTCGTCCACGTAGGCGGTGGTGGTGGCCATCGTGACCGCCCGCAGCAGGGCCAACAGCAGCTCGGCGCGGCCCGCCGAGGTGGCGTCCGCGCCCGGAGAGTCGGTGACGGCGAGCTCGAGACCGTCGTGGATGGCCTCGTGATAGCCGAGCAGGACCCGGTCGAGATCGATCCCCTCCCGCGCGAATCCGGCCGCCGACTCCGCGACCTCGACCAGCCACCCGGACCCCTGGGCGCCGGGGGCGCGAGCGGCGCGGGCGAGACAGGCGCGCACCCGTTCGTTCACATCACCGGCCCCGGGCCCCTCGGTGTCACCGGCGAACAGTTCGGCCAGTTTGGTGGCGAAGGTCGGTGGGCCCGCGCCGGCTCGCCCCTCGGCCGCGGTGGAATTCGGTCGTTGTCGTATGTTCAACGCGCCCTCCTGATTTCGGCCTCAGGCTACGAGCCGTGGGAGCGTATTCCGCCGTGCCGCCGCCATTTTCGGACACTTCACATATTTCGCTCCGTCTGGCTGTGATCGGCGAAAGTCCGCGCGATGAGCGCGGAACGCAGCTGCCACAGATCCGCGGTCAGGGTGGGATCCAAACCCGTGAGCTGACCGATGCGCTTGAGTCGGTAATCGACGGTATTGGTGTGAATGTGCATGACGCGCGCGGTCCGCTGACGATGAAGATTGTTGCTGATATGACATTGCAGGGTATGCAACAGTTCCGGATGGGCGTCGAGCGGATCCAGTAGGGCGCCCAATGTTTCGCGACCGGGACCGGGACGGGTGAGCTGGTATTCCAGTGCCATATCGGCGAATCGGTACAACCCGGCGACACAGTCGAGCCGCTGCACCATATCCAGTAGTTCGTGTGCCCGGTCGGTGGCGGCGGGGATCTCCGGCGGGGAGGCGGCCACGAGGGTCGCGGTCACCGCCACCCGCGCGGCGGCCGAGAGCCCGGTGATCAGCTCGTCCAGTGTCGCGTCATCCAGGGCGCCGACCGGTATCAGGATGGTTCCGCCGTCGACGCTGAGCAGGGCGAGCGCCGTCCCGCCGCAACGGTTCGCGAGTTCGGCCTGCAGTCTGCGCAGCTTGCGGCGCGCGACCACCCTGCCGTCGAGCATGGGATGCCCCTCGTCCTGGTGTCGCGGAATCGCGAGGGCCAGCACGTGATACGAGTCGGCGATCTCGATACCGCATTCGCGGGCCATGGTCGAGGTGGGGTGCCCGCCCAGCAGGGCCGAGGTGAGGGTGTGCACGGCGGTGTGATGCTCGCCGACCACGGACCGATGCTCGCGCACGTAGGCGCGCGCCACGGTCGCGCTGATCGTATCCAGCAGGCTCACCACGAGTTTCGCGCCGTCGACGAGATGCTGGTAATCCCGTGCGGTCGCGCCCGAGACCACCCGGTCCAGGCCGATCCGGAAGCCCTCGTGGATGGCGTGCAGGACGGTGTCGATCGGCACGCTCTCGCGCGCCCACCCGGCCGCCGCCTCGGCGAGCCGGCCCGACTTGGCCGGGATGTCGCGGCCGTCGAGCATGCTCACCGCGAATTCCAGGCAGACCCGGGTGACATCCGTGACCTCGCCGGAAATGAGGTCGCCCGGCAGGGTTCCGCACGGGACGACATGGTCCACGAAATGACCCACCAGCTGCCGGGATACGGTGCGGACGTCCTGCAAGGGGGCGGACATCGGCTGACCCGAGACGGTCAGGCCCACCCGGAGAGTTCCGTCGGTTGTCATCGTCGACTTCCTTCCGATCTACCGCGTCTCCGCGGTGGCTCTCGAACTCTAAGGTGACCGGGAGCTCACCTTCTACTCTCTTTCCCGGACATCACCCTGCACGCGAAGATCATCGGGTTGAGCTGTGTGAACACCGGATTGACGTAACCGGTAGGCAACGGATACCGGAGTCGGTTGATGAGATCCGCTCACTTTCGATAGATCAACGAATCACCCGTTGCGGTCGCGGGCCGGCGCGCGAAGGTGGACCATGAATGCGCGTCCGAATGATGAGGAGCGCCTGTGGATTCCGATCTCTGTTATGCGTCGGCGCGGGAGCTGGCCGGGTGGCTGCGCGCGGGCGAGCTGTCGGCGGTGGAGTTGACCCGTGCCCATCTCGACCGGATCGAGCGGCTCAATCCCAAGGTCAACGCGATCGTCACGCTCGTCCCCGAACAAGCACTCGCGGCGGCCCGCGACGCCGACCGGCGACTGGCCGCCGGTGCGGAGCCCGGCCCCCTGCACGGGATCCCGATGGCGCACAAGGACACCCACGACACGGCCGGAATCCGCACCACCTACGGCAGCCCGCTGCTGGCCGAGAATGTGCCCGAGCGCGATGAACTGCTGATCGAGCGACTCAAGGCAGCCGGGGTGATCACGCTCGGCAAGACCAACGTGCCGGAATTCGCGGCAGGGTCGCACACGGTCAATCCGGTGTTCGGCGCGACACTCAACCCCTATGACCTGGGCAAGTCGGCGGGTGGCAGCAGTGGCGGCGCGGCAGCCGCACTCGCCTGCGGCATGCAACCGCTCGCCGACGGCAGCGATATGGGTGGGTCGCTGCGCAATCCGGCGTCGTTCTGCAATGTGGTCGGCTTCCGGCCGTCGCCGGGCCGGGTGCCGACCTGGCCGGATCCGATGGCCTGGGCGACGCTGGCGGTGCAGGGGCCGATGGCGCGGACGGTGGCCGATGCGGCGCTGCTGCTGTCGGTGCTGGCGGGGCCGGATCCGCGCTCCCCCATCGCGATCGCGGAGCCGGGCTCACTCTTCGCGGGCTCGCTGGAGCGGGAGTTGCGCGGGCTGCGGGTGGCCTGGTCACCGGATCTGGGCGGCGCGGTGCCGGTCGAACCGGTGGTGCGGGACGTGCTCGAGCGCGCGGTGCGGGTGTTCTCGGATCTGGGTGCGGTGGTCAGTGTGGACTGCCCGGATCTGTCCGGGGCCGAGGAGGTGTTCCGGACGTTACGGGCCTGGCAGTTCGCGTGCGGGCTGGGACCGCTACTGGCGCACCGGGATCGGCTGAAGCCCGCCCTGGTCTGGAATATCGAGCAGGGGCTCACGCTGACCAGCCGCGATATCGCGGAAGCCGAAGTGCTGCACACGATCCTGTTCCATCGGGTGCGGGAGTTCTTCGAGCGCTACGACATTCTGCTGCTGCCGGTCAGCCAGGTGCCGCCGTTCGATGTGGAGCTCGAGTATCCGGAGCAGATCGCGGGCGAGCCGATGCACACCTATCTGGATTGGATGCGCTCGGCGTATCTGGTGAGCGCCACCGGATCTCCGGCGCTGGCGGTGCCGGGCGGGTTCACCACCGCGTGGCTGCCGGTGGGCCTGCAGATCGTCGGACCCCACCGCGCCGACCGGTTGGTCCTGGAGGTGGGTCACGCCTTCGAACAGGCCACCGGATTCGGCACCGTGCGACCGCCGATCACCGCCGGTTGACCCGGATACCGCGGGCCGGTGGTGCACCGGCCCGCGGCGAGCCTGCTACTCCGCGGCCAGGAACACCGGCAAGCTGACGTGCCCATTGGAGATGAAGCTGCCCAGCGGCTTCAACTCCGTTGCGTCCGTGGCCAACCGCAGGTTCGGGAACCGCTCGAACAGCGCGGGCAGCGCGATGGTCGCCTCCATGCGGGCCAGCGGCGCACCCAGGCAGTGGTGCGCGCCGTGCCCGAAGGCCACGTGCTGCTCCTTGGTCTCGCGGTGCACGTCGAAGCCGTCGGCGTTCTCACCGTGGATCTTCGGGTCGCGGCCCGCACCCGCGTACGAGGCCAGGATGGCTTCGCCCTTGGGGATGGTGAAGCCGTCGATCTCGATGTCCTCCACCGCATAGCGCAGCGGCAGGTGCGCGACCGGCGACTGGTAGCGCAGTGTCTCCTCGATGACGTCGCTCCAGGAAGCCTTCTCGGCGACGACCGCGGCCAGCTGCTCGGGATGGGTGAGCAGGGCGACCACGGCCTGGTCGATCAGGTTCACGGTGGTCTCGTGCCCGGCATTGATGACGAGCATGAGGGTCTCGACGAGTTCCTTCTCGCTGAGCTGCGAGCCGTCCTCGTCATCGCGCTCGGCGATCATGGCGGAGGTGATGTCGTCGCCCGGGTGCTCGCGGCGGTAGGCGACGAGTTCGCCCACCCGCCCGTACATTTCCATGAAGTTGGCCATCGACTCCTCGGCGGTGAGCGAACCGTCGAAGAAGCCGTCGACACACTTGTGGATGGCGGCGTCGAGGTGCTCGGGCACCCCCATCAGGCTGCTGATCACGCGGATCGGCACCGGGTAGGCGTAGAGCGAACGCAGGTCCACGACCTCACCGGCCGGCAGCGCGGCCAGGCCGTCGAGCAGCTCGGCCACGATGGCCTCGATGCGCTCCCGCATGGCGGTGGTGCGGCGGGCTGTGAAGGCCGGGGACACCAGCTTTCGCAGCCGGCGATGGTCGGTGCCGTAGGCGGTGAACATGTTCTCCACGACCACCCACGGCAGCAGCGGCCACGCCTCGGTGATCTCACCATTGCGGAACGCGGCCCAGTGCTGACGCGGATCCTTCGACACGCGAGCATCGGCCAGCAGGCTCTTGAGCACCGCCTGATCGGTGATCGACCAGGCCGGCACGCCGCCGGGCAACTCGACGAGCGCGATGGGGCCCTGTGCGCGAATCCGCGCGGATTCGCCTTGGATGTCGGTTCCGGTGACATCCAGCACGATCGGGCTCTGGGACATGAACTGCTCCTTACACCGCGCTCAGCGCGGGGCTAATCGGGAAATCGACCGGCAGTGCCACCATGGCGCGGTGGAACGGGCCGGGACGCCAGGAGATTTCGTGCTTGCCGACGGCCAGCCGCAGATCCGGCAGCGCGTCCAGCAATTCGTCGATGGCGGTCTGCGCCACCAGGTAGGCGACCGAGCGGGCGGGGCAGGCGTGCGGGCCCGCGCTCCAGGCCAGGTGCGAACGGTTGCCGGTGCGGTCGCCGCCCGCGATCTCGGGATCGTTGTTGCAGGCGGCGTGACTGATCACGACCGGCTGATTGGCGGGCAACCAGGTCGTGTCGATGAGGATCGGCTGCTTCGGGAAGCTGGTCGCGAAGTTCGCGATCGGCGGGTCGTTGAAGAGCACCTCGTCGAGCGCGTCGCGCGTGGACAGGCTGCCGCCCAGCACATCTCCGCCGAAGCGGTCGTCGGTGAGCATCAGCAGCAGCGTGTTGCTGATCAGGTTCTGCATGGGTTCGATGCCCGCGCCGTAGAAGCTGACCAGCTGATACAGCATCTCCTCGTCATTGAGGTTCGCGGAGTTGTGCGCCATGCGGGAGGTGACGTCGTCGCTCGGCGCGGCGCGGCGCAGGGCGATGAGTTCCATCAGCGCCTCGCCGAGGGTCTGCATGCCCCACGCGGCGTTCACCGTGTCGAACAACGCCGCCATGCCGGTGGCCACCCGCTGGCCGATATCCGCTGAGCAGCCGACCAATTGGTTGAGTACCTCGAACACCAGCGGCAGCGCGTACTGCGACACCAGATCCGCGGAGCCCTCCGCGCCGATGCCCGCGATCAGCGGGCCCGCGATCCCCTCGACGGTGGCGTGCACGGCGTGCAGGTCGATGCCGTCGATACTCGCGGTGTAGGCCTGCCGGTAGCGGGCGTGCTCGGCGCCGGCATTGCGCAAGGCGTTGGGATACCACTGCATCATCGGCCGGATCGGCGAATCCTCCGGAATGGTGTCCTGCCACGGGCGCGGATCGGCCGGAAAGTGCTCGGGATCATTGAGAATCCGCAGCGCGGTCCGATAGTTCACCACCAGCGTCGCGGGCACTCCAGGCGCGAGCTCGACCGGCACCATCGACCCGTGCGCACTGCGCATGTCCTGGTACGCGCCGTGCGGGTCGGCCACGAATTCCTCTGTCCCCAGCATGATCCGAGGTTCGGCCACCCTGTGCGCCCCGCCCGTCACCGGACAACCACCCGACGCCCCCGACGACCCACCCCATGATCCTGCTGTGTCCAACCCCGAAACTCCCTATCGAATAACAGCTTTCACCCGACCCCGGCCCGAAGTGCCGGGGCGAGTCGAACCTTCGCACCCTAGCAGCCCGTCAGCACGGCCACCCCTTCAGTGAAACAGCACTGCGTGAAACACGCGCCCACGCACTAGCTGTCGACGATGGAGGTGATGAGGGTGCGGGCGTCGGCGGTGCGGGTGGTGACGGTCTGGGTGAAGACGTCGGGGAGCTCTCCCGGGGGCTGCTGGGTGATGCGGACCGACCAGTGGTCGTCGTCGGTGGGGGCGAGGCGGGTGATCTGGACGCAGTACCGGGTGCCTTGCAGCACCGAGTCGATGCCGGATTGGATCTTGGCGGCGTCGGCAATGCTGGCGGCGTCCTCGGCGACGAACTGGCGGGCCGCGGTACCGGAACGCAGGACGTAGTAGGCGTATTGGAAGCCGAGGATGGCGTCGGGGCCGCTGGCGGTGCTGCCGGAATCGATACCCGAGACCGCGTCCGGGGTGCGGCGGGACGGGCAGCCGTCGGCGGCGATCCCGGCGGACGTGCTGATGGACGTGGGCGTCGTGCTCGGCAGCGGCTTGGTCGAGAGCAGGGTGGACGGGCGCGCCAGCACCTCGGGGGTGGTGGAGTCGTGGCTCGAACCCAGCAGGGAGGACAGCAGTCCGACGGCGGCCGCCCCCGCACCGGCGAGCACGGTGACGGTCAGGGCCACCAGCAACACGCGCGATCGCGTCCAGGGTCCGGGCTGCTCGATCGCACTGTGGCGGCCCGCCTCTCGCTGCGGCGGTGCCGAAACCCGTAGGCCTGTCGCAGCGGCACGCGGGCCGGTGGTGGAGCCGCGCGGACCTGTGGTCGACCCGCGCGGGCCGGTGGTCGAGCCACGCGAACCGGTCGCCGACCCGCGCGGACCCGTCGTCGAGCTGCGCGGTCCGCTGTTCGAGCCGTGCGGGTCCGCGGTGGATGCGCGAGCGCCCGGAGTCGATACCGGTGGGCGTGCTGCCGAGGCACGTGGACTCGCGGTCGCGGTATGCGAGCGCGGAATCGTGGCGCGCGAGCGTGAGGCGCGCGCCGGCGGCTCGGCCACGGCGTCGGCGAGGGCCGCCGCCAGCTCGGCGCAGGTGGCGAAGCGGTCGTCCGGATTCTTGGCCATCGCACGCGCCAGCACCGGATCCAACGCGGCGGGCAAGGCCGGGTTGATATCGCGCACCGACGGCACGGGAGCGCTCATGTGCCGGTAGATCAGCTGCGGCAGGTCGCCGTCGGCGAACGGGGCGGCGCCGGTGAGCATCTGGAACAGGGTGCAGCCCAGCGAGTACACGTCGGCCCGGCGGTCGACGCGGGCCTCGCCGTGGAAACGTTCGGGCGCGGTGTACTGGAAACTGGCCATCACCTCGCCGCTGGCGGTGATGCCGCGGGTTTCGTGATTGGACTCCGCGATGCCGAAGTCGGTGAGCAGCGCCCATTCTCGTGGTTGCGCGGTGAGCAGGATATTGGCGGGCTTCACATCCCGATGCAGTACGCCCACATCGTGTGCGTAGTCCAGGGCGCGGGCCACATCGGCGGTGAGGGCGGCGGTGCGCGCGAGTTCCAGCGGTCCGGTCAGCAGTTCGGCGGCCAGGTCCGAGCCGTCGACATAGGCCATCGACAGCCACAGTCGCCCGTCCTCCTCGCCGCGCGCGAAGATGGTGACGATGTTCGGATGCGACAGCCGCGCAATGATGTTGGCCTCGCGCAGGAAACGCTGCCGCACCTCGCCGTCATCCCCGACCACGCGGTTGAGCAGCTTCAATGCGACGAAACGGGGTAGATCCCGATCGTGGGCGAGGTACACCTCACCCATTCCGCCGGCGCCAAGGAGGCGCTCGATCCGATACCCGGCGAAGGTCATTCCCTGCCGGAGCTGCTCACCCAACCAATCCTCCCGATCCACCTGCACCGCAGACAATACCGGGCATCGCCGACACCGAAGCAGTGACACCGCCCCCTGTCAAGCGGCCTGGCCGCGATACCCCCGAATTCGATATGCTTCTGGCTGGAACTTTTCGCGAGTTTCGTTCGGCCGGAAGGACATCGAATGATGACGATGCGGCGGGTACTGGCGGGGTTGATCGCGGTGACGGGGGTCGCGGCGGGGCTGACGGGCGTGGGAACGCCGCCCGCGCGGGCGGATTGGCTCCCCCAGCTCGCCCCCTTCGGGTCGGTGGTCCTCACCGGCGGGGATGCGAATTTCTGCGCGGGAGCGGTCGCCGTCGCGCTGGAGTCGCCACCGGGGATGCCCGGGCACGTGACCGCCCGGGTGACTCCGCTCGGCTATCTCGGCGGGCCCTGCGGCACCCACATCGTGCTGGGCTGGGTCGGATCGGCCGGTCTCGGATCGCGAGAGGTGTACGTGCGCAGCGACACTCCGGGAAAGACCCAGACGGCGGATCTGTGGGTGGGGATGGGTCTGGCGAAGCTGTTCGCCAACAGCTGGCCGCTGCAGGGTCCGTGGGCCGAGTGGTACCTGGTGGTGCGGTAGCCGTTTCGGCCGGTGCTATGCGTGGGCGGTCTTCCCGCCGTCGATCACCAACTGGGCACCGGTCAGGTAGGTGTACTCCGGTGATGCGAGTACCAGGGCGAACGCCGCGATCTCGTCGGGCGTGGCCAGTCGGCCGAGGCCCGGAACGTGGCTGCTCGCCCACTGTTTCATGGCGATCTCATAGGCATCGTCGGGCAGGTTGCCGATCGGGCTGGAGTTACGCACCAATTCCGTGTCGGTGGTGCCCGGCACCAGTGCGTTGATCCGGATGCCGTTGCCGGCGTAGTCGAGAGCGGCGGATTGGACCAGCCCGACCACCCCGCGCTTGCTCGCCGTGTACGCGGCGCGGTCGGTATCCGTGGCGAGCGCATTACTGGACGAGGTGACGACAATGGTGCCGCCGCCTCTTTGGACCATGTGGGGCACTTCGTATTTCAGCGCGAGGAAGTTGCCCCGCAGATTGGTGTTCACCACCTGGTCGAACTCCGCGCTGGAGTATTCGTGCAGCTTCTTCTGAATGGTGATGCCCGCGTTGTTGAATGCCACATCCAGGCCACCGTAGGTCGAGACAGTCGCATCGACGAACCGGCGCACATCGTCCTCGACCAGGACATCGGCGCGGATGTAGGTGGCCTCACCGCCGGCGGCGCGGATCCGCCGCTCCACGTCCTTCCCCCGCTCGACGCGCCGACCGCAGAATGCGACCTTCGCCCCCTCCGCCGCGAACTGCTGCGCGGCAGCGGCACCGATGCCCGAAGTAGCGCCGGTGATCAAGACCACCTTGTCTTCGAAGCGCCGCCGTCCGGACGGATGGAATGCCGGTGGCGAGGCATTGGTGCCCAGTGCAGCCCCGGCGGTGAGCCCGGCCGCGCCGGCAATCACGCCGGAAGCGGCCATTGCACCCAGCAGTCTGCGACGGCTCGTGCGGGGTGGTGTGGATTCGGGTTCGTCACGGACGTTCTCGGCTTCGGTCATAAGGCAACCTTCGCCGAATACACCCCCCATCGGATCGTTCCAGCGGCCGCAGTATCGGCCTGAGGTCGGAGGCATCTCCTACCTGAGGAGGAGATGCGTCATCACGGCGCGCCGACCATGATGAACAGGTGCGAAATCCGGCAGTTCCGCGATCGGAGGCGGGTGTCGTCCGCGGCACCGAATGGCTGCTGTCACCCCGCTCGCTGGCGGTAAGGCTGGGGGTGCTGCTGGCGCTGGCGGTGGGTTACCTGTTGTGCCTTGCACATTCGCCGAGTTGGCTCGATTGCCTGCTGGGACTGACCGCAGTGCTGCTCACCGCGGGCGGTGCGTGGTTCCCGTTGGGGACCTCGTTGGCGACCACGGCGGTGCTGGCGCTCGGCTTCGAGTTCGGGCACACCGGGCCGGTAGTCGCCAAGGTGGCCGCGGGCGTCGCGCTCGCGGAACTCGCGGCGCGCCGCGGTGATTGGCGCCTGTGGGCCGGCGCGGGCGGGCTGGCAGGTGCCTATCTGCTGCATCCGGTAGGTGGCGTGGCGACGCTCGGCTACCGAGCGGTAGTCATGGCTGCGCTGCCGGTGGCGATCGGCGCCCTGCTGCGCACCGCGCGCACGGATGCCGAGCGAGTCCGACAGGAGGCCCGCGACGCCGAGCACCGACACGTCGCCGTGGTTGCGGCCGCTCGCGCTACCGAGCGGACGGCGATCGCCCGGGAATTGCACGACCTGATCGCCCATCACGTCTCGTCCACGGTGTTGCGGGTCGGCGTGGCACAGCACACCATTCGCGATATTCCACCGGCAGTCGACAAGGTGCTCGACGATATCCACGCCAGTGGCAAACAAGCCCTGATCGACCTGCGCAAACTGGTCGTGATTCTGCGGGACCCGCAAGCGTCCGGCGAATCCTTCATCGCCCCGGCGGATCTGCCCGCCGCACTCGACGCCGCCGTGCAGCGGGCCGGTCAGCTGGGTGTGCGGGTGCGAGCGGATATCGGCGAGGTCGCCGGGGTAGACGCGCTGTCGGCATTGACGCTGCTGCGTCTGACACAGGAGGGCCTGGCGAACGTGGTCAAGCACGCGGGCTCCGGCACGGTCGCCGAGCTCGCGATCACCGTGTATGACGAAGGCGTGGACTTTCTGTTGTGCGATATGGGTGTTTCGGTGCCACCCGGCACGTCGGAAACCTCGGGGCTGGGCTTGACGGGACTGTCGGAGCGAGTTGCCCTGCTGGGTGGCGTCCTCGACGCTGGTCCGACCGCCACCGGCTGGCGGCTCGGGGCGCGTCTGCCCACGAAGGCGGCCTCGTGATTCGCGTACTGATCGTTGATGATCAGCAACTGGTCCGGGCGGGTTTGCGCATGCTCTGCGAGAGTGCGGGCGATCTCGAGGTGGTGGGAGAGGCGTCCGGTGGTGCCGAAGCGGTCCGCCTCGCGGCTCGTGGCGGTGCCGATGTCGTCCTGATGGACCTGCGCATGCCCCAGATGGACGGAATTCGCGCCACCGCAGCGATTCTCGCCGCTCATCCGGCCACCCGGGTGCTGGCACTGACCACCTTCGACGATGATGACCACCTCTATCCCGCGCTGGCTGCCGGAGCGTGCGGTTTCCTGCTGAAAGATGCCTCGCCTGCCGATCTGCTGGCTGCCATCCGGCGCGCAGCTACCGGCGACCGCCCCTTCTCTCCGGATGTGCTCGCCCGGGTGGTGGATTCGGCGGTGGCAGCGCAAGCTCGCGGCCGAAACGCGCCGCCCGTCGTCTTTCCCGGCCTTACTGCCCGGGAGGATCAAGTACTCACGCTGATCTCGGAGGGACTGTCCAACGCCGAGATCGCGAACCACCTGAACATCGGAATCACCACTGTCAAAACACACGTAACCAGCCTGATGGCGAAAACCGGTGCCACCAACCGGGTTCGACTCGCAGTCCTCGGCATGCGCGATCAGCCGAGGTAGCACACTAGGTCGCCGGGCGTAGACAGGCGATGGCGGTCGCGGATTCGGTCACGATGTCGCGCATGGCCGCCTCGGCCGCGACCCCGTCACCGGATTGGACGGCCGCGGCGACCGCGGCGTGCAACTGCAGGGCCTGCGGATTCGCCTGGGTGGGCATGAGTTCGTGTTCGGTTCTGCCGGTGAGCACCTCGCGCACGATGGGCGCGAACACCGCCAGCAGCGGATTGCCGGACGCCGCGAGCAGCGTGGCGTGGAAGGTGACGTCGTGCTCCAGATAGGCCGCGGTATTGGCCGAGCGCGCGGTCGCCGACATGCCCATCACCGCGGCCGTCAGATCAGCGCACTGCGTGGGCGTGGCGGCGGTCGCGGCCAGGCGGGCGGCGAGCGGTTCGGTGCCCGAACGCAATTCGGCCAGCCAGGCCAGGTGGGCGAAACGCTGCGGACCGGCCAGCTGCCAGCGAATCAGCTTGGGGTCGAGGGCATGCCACCCGGACGGGTCCAGGACGGTGATGCCCGCGCGGCGGCGGATATCGACCATGCCGAGGGATTCCAGGACGCGGACCACCTCGCGGGCGACCGTGCGGGAGACGTCGAATCGGGTGGCGATCTCGTCGGAGGAGATGCGCGCGCCGGGGGCGATCACCCCGGAGGCGATGTCGGAACCCAGTCGATCCAGCACGGTCTCGTGCAGCGGCAGTGATTCCGACCGATCGACCATGGCTTCAGTCTCACACATCCGAGGCATACCTATCGGCAATGGTTAGGCAATACGTAGTACTTATTCGCGCATCGGCTTGATATAGTCCTCCATATTAGGTCCCTGTGCCCTGGATCACTCCACCTCGACTCGAAGAAGCGTCATGCACAACCCTGACTCGCTCGCCCTGCCGAGCCTGGCCGACGCGGCCACCCAGCACGCCGGGAGCGCGCAGCTCATCACCGCCGCCCTCATCGGTGTCGCCCTCATCGTCGGGCTGATCACCTGGCTGAAGCTGCATCCCTTCCTCGCGCTCGCCATCGGCGCGGTCGCCGTCGGGCTGCTCGCCCGCCTCGGTGCCGCCGACACCGTCGCCTCCTTCGTCAAGGGCTTCGGCTCGACCATGGGCAGCGTCGGCATTCTGATCGGCTTCGGCGCCATGTTCGGCAAACTGCTCGCCGATTCCGGCGGCGCGGATCAGGTCGTCGACACCCTCGTCCGCCGCGCCGGACCGCGCGCACTGCCGTGGGTGATGGGCCTGGTCGGCGCGATCATCGGCCTGCCCATGTTCTTCGAGATCGGCGTGGTACTGCTGATGCCGGTCATCCTGCTGGTCGCCACCCGCTCGCGACTACCGCTGCTGTCGGTGGCGATTCCGGCGCTGGCCGGACTCTCGGCCATGCACGGGCTGGTGCCGCCGCATCCGGGACCGCTCGTCGCGGTGTCGGCGTTGAAGGCGGACCTGGGACTGACCCTGGGACTCGGCGTGCTGGTCGCGGTGCCAACGGTGATCCTGGCCGGTCCGCTGTTCGGCAAGCTCGCCGCCCGCTGGGTGAATGTGCCGGTGCCCGAACTGTTCTCCACCACCGAACCCCAGCCCGAGGAAGCGCGCGGGCCGCGACCGAGCTTCGCCGCGACGCTGGCCACCATCCTGCTGCCGGTCGTGCTCATGCTCGGTAGCGCCGTCTTCGATGTGGTGTCCCCCAAGTCCGGTTCCCCGGTCAAGAAGCTCCTGGATGTGCTCGGCACCCCGGTCGTTGCGCTCGGCATCGCCCTGCTGGTCGGCATGCTGGTGCTCGGCCGCGGCGGGCGGATGACCCGGGATCGCCTGTCCGACACCATGAACAGCGCGCTGCCGCCGATCGCGGGCATCCTGCTGATCGTCGGTGCGGGCGGCGGTTTCAAACAGGTGCTCGTCGACACCGGCATTGCCGCCACCATCGCCGACGCCATCCGCGATTCCAGCCTGCCGGTGCTGCTGCTGGCCTGGTTCGTCGCGGCCCTCATCCGGGTGGCCACCGGTTCGGCGACGGTCGCCACCGTGACCGCCTCGGGCATTCTGGCCCCGGTCGCGGCCGGGCTGAGCAACTCTCACGTCTCGCTCATGGTGCTGGCCATCGGGTCGGGCTCGCTGTTCCTCTCGCACGTCAACGACGCCGGATTCTGGATGGTCAAGGAGTACCTGGGCCTGAACGTGGTGCAGACGCTGAAGTCGTGGAGCGTCATGGAATGCGTGATCTCGCTGTCCGGCCTCGCGGGCGTGCTCGCGCTGAGCGCGGTGATCTAGCGATGGCGACGGACGAGCCCCACATCGTGATCCTGATGGGCGTCTCCGGCTCCGGGAAGTCGACCGTGGCAGGCATGCTGGTGAGCACCCTCGGCTGGGATCTCTTGGAAGGCGATGACCTGCACCCGCCCGCCAATATCGCGAAAATGGCCGCGGGCCATGCCCTCACCGACGCCGACCGCGAACCGTGGCTCGAGGCCATCGCCGACTGGATGTCGCGGGAGGTGACAGCCGGCCGCAGTGCCATCGTCACCTGCTCGGCGCTCAAACGCTCCTACCGGGACATCCTGCGCCGCAGCATGATCGGCCATCCCGACGCAGTGCTGACCTTCCTACACCTGACCGGTTCCCGAGCCGATCTGCAACGTCGCCTCACCGCGCGCATGGACCACTTCATGCCGCCCGGACTGCTGGACTCGCAACTCGAAACCCTCGAGAATCCGGGTCCCGACGAGCACATCGTCGGCATCGAAATCGGCCCGCCGCCAAGCGAAGTCGCCGCCGCGGCGCTGGCCGCCATCCGCGCTCACAGCTGATTCGAAGCTTCAGCCCAGCTTCAGGCTGGATCTCTACGATCACCTGCGTGTACGCACCGAAAATCGCCGCCACGGTCCTGCTCTCCACCGTCCTGATGGCCGCCGGGTGCGGGCACCCGCTGGCGCGCGCCGCCGAGGATCCGACCGTCACCATCGACTTCGGCGGGTTGCAACGCCAGTACGTCATCCACTACCCCGCCAACCGTCCCACCGGCCCGCTACCCGCCGTCCTCGTCTTCCACGGCGGCGGTGGCACCGCGCAGAACACGGCCTCCGCCTTCGGTTTCGACAAACAAGCCGATGCCGACGGGTTCATCGCCGTCTACCCCAACGGTTACGAGAAGTCCTGGAATGACGGCCGCGGCGACGACACCAATGCCAGTGCCGCCAATATCGACGACGTGGGATTCGTTGCGGCCGTGATCGATCGGATCGTCGCGAGCGACAACGTGGACCCGGCACGCGTCTACGCCACCGGCATCTCCAACGGCGGCATGTTCACCGAGGACCTCGGCTGCCGCCTGTCGGGCAAGCTGGCCGCCATCGCACCGGTAGCGGGCCCGCTCCCCCAGGCCGACCAATCCTCCTGCACCCCAAGCCATCCCATGCCGGTGCTGGAGATCCACGGCACCTCCGACCCCATCGTCCCCTACGGCGGTGGCGTGGTGCGGGTCACTTCAGGCCATCACGGGCCGGGTTCGAGCCCGGTGCTGTCGGTCGACGCGACCCAGCAGTTCTGGCGGCAGCAGGACGGTTGCAACGCGGCTACCACGACACCGCTGCCCACCCATACCGACGACGGCACCACCGTGACGCTCACCTCCTCGGACTGCTCCGGCGGCGCGCAGGTAGAGCTCTATTCGATTGCCGGTGGCGGTCACACGTGGCCCGACGGTCCGCAGTACCTGCCCCAGGCCCTGGTCGGGAAGGTCAGCCACCAGTTCGACGCTACCGACGTTATCTGGCAGTTCATGTCCCGGTTCCACAATTAGCCCTGGCCGAACACCGGACAACCAGGACGTACCGGTACCGTGAGCGGATGCCCGCCATAGAGTTTGCCTGCCGGTAACTCTCGTATGAAACAACCAACGCGCAAGCGCCCGATGGTGACACGAGAGGTGAGCACGGACTGATGCCGCAACCGCAGGCCGAGACCGAGATCGACGCCGACCCCCTATTGCGGGCCGCTGCGGCGCCGCCGATCCGCACCCTGGTGGATATTCTCGCCGCGACCACCGCGGCGCACCCCGACGCACCCGCGCTCGACGACGGCGAGGAAGAACTCAGCTACGCCGAGCTCAGCGCCGAGATCGCCGTCGCCGTCGAACGCCTGGCCGCGGCCGGCGTGCGCGCCGGTGACCGGGTCGGCGTGCGCATGCCCTCGGGCACCCGGGGGCTCTACATCACGATCCTCGCGGTGCTGCACGCTGGTGCGGCGTACGTGCCGGTGGACGCCGACGACCCCGACGAGCGCGCCAAACTGGTGTTCGGTGAGGCCCGGGTCTCGGCGATCGTGACCGGTTCGGGTATCGAAACGACCGGGGCCGCAAGGACATCCGAGTCCGAGGCGACAACCACGCGCGCGCCCGAGCCGACCGACGACGCCTGGATCATCTTCACCTCCGGCTCCACCGGCACCCCGAAAGGTGTTGCGGTCACCCATCGCAACGCCGCCGCGTTCGTCGACGCCGAGGCCCGGCTGTTCCTGCAGGACGCCCCGATCGCCCCCGGCGACCGGGTGCTGGCCGGGTTGTCGGTCGCCTTCGACGCCTCCTGCGAGGAGATGTGGCTGGCCTGGCGGCACGGCGCCTGCCTGGTGCCCGCGCCGCGCGCCCTGGTGCGCACCGGTGCTGACCTGGGACCGTGGCTGGTGCGCCGCGAGATCAGCATCGTCTCCACGGTGCCGACGCTGGCCGCCACCTGGCCCGCCGAGGCGCTGGACCCGGTGCGGCTGCTCATCTTCGGCGGCGAGGCGGTACCGCCGGAGCTCGCCGAACGGCTTGCGGGCAACCAGGATTCCGAACGCGAGGTGTGGAACACCTACGGCCCCACCGAGGCCACCGTGGTGGCGTGCGCGGCCCTGCTCGACGGCGGCTTCCCGATCCGCATCGGCCTGCCGCTGGACGGCTGGGACCTCACCGTCATCGACGCCGCCGGAAATCCGGTGGGCGAGGGCGAATCCGGTGAGCTGGTGATCGGCGGCGTCGGCCTGGCCCGCTACCTGGACCCGGCCAAGGACGCCGAGAAGTACGCGCCGCTGCCGTCGGTCGGCTGGGAACGCGCCTACCGCAGTGGCGATCTGGTGCGCAACGATCGCGCGGGCCTGGTGTTCCTGGGCCGCGCCGACGACCAGATCAAACTGGGCGGGCGTCGCATCGAACTCGGTGAGATCGACAACGCGCTGCAGCATCTGCCGGGCGTCACGGGCGCGGCCGCCGCGATCCGGACCACCAAGGCGGGCAACAAGATCCTCGTCGGCTACCTCACCGGACCCGACGCGGGCTACGACCTGAGCGCCGCGAGAACCATTCTCGCCGACCAGCTTCCGGCCCCGCTGGTGCCGCGTCTGGCGGTCGTTGCCGAACTGCCCACCCGGACCTCGGGCAAGGTGGACCGCGACGCGCTGCCGTGGCCGCTGCCCAAGGCCACCGCCGCCACCGCGGAGGCCGGCCTGTCCGAGACCGAGCAGTGGGTTGCGGGACTGTGGGATTCGCTCCTGGGTGCGGAAGTCGCCGATCCCACCGCCGACTTCTTCGACCTGGGTGGCGGCTCGCTCGCGGCCGCCCAGCTCGTCGCCGCGCTGCGGGAACGCTACCCGCACGTCGCCGTCGCCGACCTCTACGATCAGCCGCGCCTGGGTGCGCTGGCCGCGTTCCTCGACGGGTCCGCACCGGTCGCGGCGGTCGAGGTGCGGCACGTGCGCCCGGTTCCGCTGCCCGCGCAGCTGTTCCAGGTGCTGGCCACCATTCCACTGACCACCCTCACCGGGCTGCAGTGGCTGACCTGGCTGGCCATCGTCGGCAATATCGCCGCCTGGTCGGGCTCGCTGCCCTGGCTGCCGCATCTGTCGTGGTGGTGGACGCTGGCCGCGTTCGTGGTCTTCATCTCCCCGCCGGGCCGAATGGCCCTGTGCGTGGCCGGTTCCCGGTTGCTACTCAGCGGCATCGAGGCGGGCAGCTATCCGCGCGGCGGCTGGGCGCATCTGCGGCTCTGGATGACCGTTCGGCTCTCGGAGGCCAGCGGGGCGGAAAACCTGTCGGGCGCACCCTGGATGGTGCCGTTCGCACGAGCGCTGGGCGCGCGCGTCGGCCGCGGCGTCGACCTGCACACGCTGCCGCCGGTCACCGGCATGCTCGAACTCGGCGACGGCTGCAGCGTCGAACCCGAAGTGGATCTGTCCGGCTACTGGATCGACGGCGACGTGGTCCACATCGGCCCGATCCAGATCGGCCCCGGGGCCGTCGTGGGATCGCGCTCGATGCTGCTGCCCGGCACCAGGATCGGCCGCAATGCCGAGATCGCGCCCGGTTCGGCCGTCTCCGGCAAGGTGAAGGCCGAACAGGAATGGGCGGGCTCACCGGCGGTGAAGGTCGGTAAGGCACAACACCGCTGGCCCGACGAGACGCCCGCGCGGGCCTCGCACTGGGTCGCCATCTTCGGCATCACCTCCATGGTGCTGGCCTCCGTGCCGATCGCGGCACTGGGCAGCGGCGGCCTCTTGATCGCCTGGTGGATTCGCGACACACAGACCCTGGGAGCCGGTTTCGGCCGCGCCTTCGCCATCCTGCCGGTCGCCATGCTGCTGGTCCTGGCCGTCTACGCGGTAGTCACCGTGGTGGCCGTGCGCCTGCTCGCCATCGGACTGCACGAGGGCCATCACCCCGTGCGCAGCCGCGCGGGCTGGCAGGCCTGGGCCACCGAACGACTACTGGATTCCGCGCGCACCTTCCTGTTCCCGCTCTACGCCAGCCTGCTGACCCCGGTCTGGCTGCGGCTGCTCGGGGCGAAAGTCGGCAAGCGCGTGGAGATCTCGACCGTGCTGCTGCTGCCCAAGTTCACCGTGGTCGCCGACGGCGCGTTCCTGGCCGACGACACCATGGTCGCCAGTTACGAATTGGGCGGCGGCTGGCTGCGCATCGGCGAATCCAAGGTCGGCAAGCGCGCGTTCCTGGGCAACTCCGGCATGACCGCGCCGGGCCGTCGCGTCCCCAAGAACGGTCTGGTCGCGGTGCTTTCGGCGGCTCCCTCCAAGTCCAAGGCCGGGTCGTCGTGGCTGGGCAGTCCGCCCACGCGGCTGCGGCGCGCCGCCGAATCCGGTGACACCGCGCGCACTTTCGATCCGCCGCTGCGCCTGCGGGTCGCCCGCGCGGTGGTCGAGACCTGCCGGTTGATCCCGGTATTGGTGACCTTCGCCATCGGCCTCGGGGTGCTGTTCGCGCTGGCGTGGCTGGCCCGCAACCTCGGGCATCTGCCCGCCGCACTCTTGAGCGGACTGGTGCTGCTCGCGGCGGGCGCGCTCGCGGGCACCGTCTCGGTCATCGCGAAATGGCTGCTGGTGGGCCGGATTCGGAACGAAGAGCATCCGCTGTGGAGTTCCTTCGTGTGGCGCAACGAGGTCGCCGACACCTTCGTCGAGCATGTGGCCGCACCGTGGTTCGCGCGCGCCGCGACCGGTACGCCCGTGCTGAACCTCTGGTTGCGCGGACTCGGCGCGACCATCGGCCGCGGGGTATGGTGCGAATCTTATTGGCTTCCGGAGGCTGACCTGGTGACACTCGGTGATGGTGCGACGGTGGAGCGGGGCTGTGTCGTCCAGACGCACCTGTTCCACGATCGAATCATGGCCATGGACACCGTGACTCTCGGTGCGGGCGCGACGCTCGGTCCGCACTGTGTCGCGTTGCCCGCCTCCGCGATCGGCGCGGGCGCGACCATCGGACCGGCGTCACTGGTGATGCGTGGTGACAGTGTGCCGCCGTCGAGCCGGTGGTGGGGCAACCCGATCGCGCCGTGGCCGGAGGGGGGCAAGTGATGCCAGGGCAGTTCGACGAGCCCATCGATGACTATCTGCCGCAGAACGGAAATCGCGGCTACCGGGTCTCTCGTTATGAGCTCGAACTCGTCTACAAGGTGGCCAGCAACCGTTTGGCGGGCCGCGCCGACATCACCGCGGTGACCACCACGGTGCGAGATCGGTTCGCGCTGGACCTTTCTCAGTCGCTGGCGGTGTCGAAGGTCTTCGTGAACGGCGCCAAGCCCGCGAAGTTCGTGCACCAGCGCGGCAAGCTGGTGATCACGCCGCGGCAGCGGATTCCGGCGGGCGGCGTGCTCGCCCTGTCGGTGCACTACGCGGGCCCGCCGAAACCGGTGCGCGGGCCGTGGGGCGAGGTCGGCTGGGAGGAGCTCACCGACGGTGCGCTGGTGGCCAGCCAGCCCAATGGTGCGGCCTCCTGGTTCCCGTGTGACGACCATCCCAGTTCCAAGGCCAGCTACCGCATTTCGATCACCACCGACTCCCCTTATTACGCGCTGGCCAACGGCACCCTGATGCGCAAGCAGACCAAGGCGAGCCAGACCACCTGGGTCTACGAGCAGCCCGAACCGATGTCGAGCTACCTGGCCACCATTCAGATCGGTCAATACCGTCGTCAGCGCATCGACGCCCCGCGCGGCACGGTGCCCATGCAGGCGATCCTGCCGCCGCGGGTGCGGGCCGCGTTCGAGCACGACTTCGCGCGGCAGCCGCAGATGATGGATGTGTTCACCGAGGCGTTCGGGCCCTACCCGTTCGAGGCGTACACCGTGGTGGTCGCCGACGACGACCTCGAGATTCCGATTGAGGCCCAGGGCATCTCGGTGTTCGGCGCGAACCACTGCGACGGGCGGCGCGGCCACGAACGCCTGGTGGCGCACGAATTGGCGCACCAGTGGTTCGGCAACAGCCTCACCATCGCGCAGTGGCGTGACATCTGGCTGCACGAGGGTTTCGCCTGTTATGCGGAATGGCTTTGGTCACAGGCCGCGGGGGGTCCGAGCGCCGATCAGCTGGCCCGCACCGCGCACCGCAACCTCGCGCGGCTGCCGCAGGATCTGACCCTGGCCGACCCCGGGCCGGAGCGGATGTTCGACGATCGGGTGTACAAACGCGGCGCGCTCACCCTGCACGCCCTGCGTCTGACCTTGGGCGATACCGCGTTCTTCGACCTGTTGCGGGCCTGGACCGCACGGTATCGGCACGCCTCCATCCGGACCGACGAATTCACCGATCTGGCCGGGCATTACAGCCCGGTCCCGCTGCGCCCGCTCTGGGATGCCTGGCTGTATGCCCGGCCACTCCCGGCCCTGCCGCCCCTCCCCGCGTACGGGGCACAGTCCTCGACCGGGTAGACTGCCAGCGAACACAGCAGTTGATCATGGATGTGACACGGTCACATCAAGCGTCGTAGATCGCTACCATTCCTGAGCAGCCCCCACTGCGCGGCAAGCTTTCCTTACGGCGATCGATTTTGCCCATCGGCAATCTCGCCACCCCAGTGCCCCCGGCGCGGACATCGTTCCGCAGCACGGCTCGGGCAACCCGATGCCCGAAAGGCACCGCAACACCGATGAACAACCCCCAGACTTCCTTTGCCGCGCTCGGCGTCCGCGCACCCCTGGTGCGCGCGCTCACCGAGGCCGGAATCACCGAACCCTTCCCGATCCAGGCCGACACCCTGCCCGATTCGCTGCAGGGCCGGAATGTGCTCGGCCGCGGCAAGACCGGCAGCGGCAAGACCCTCGCCTTCTCCATCCCCATGGTCGATCGGCTCGGCAAGGACGCCGGCCGTCCCATGCCGCACCGGCCGCGAGGCCTGGTGCTGGCCCCCACCCGTGAGCTCGCCACCCAGATCGCGGCCGCCATGGAACCCCTGGCCGCCGCCTACCGGATGACCGTGACCACCATCTTCGGCGGCGTCTCCCAGCATCGTCAGGTGCAGGCGCAGAAGCGTGGCGTCGATATCGTGATCGCCTGCCCGGGCCGCCTCGAAGACCTCATGAAGCAGGGTCTGATCAAGCTCGACGCCGTCGAGATCACCATCATCGACGAGGCCGACCACATGGCCGACCTCGGCTTCCTGCCCGGCGTGACCCGCATCCTGGCCGCCACCCCCGAAACCGGTCAGCGCCTGCTGTTCTCGGCGACCCTCGACAACGGGGTCAACAAGCTGGTCAACCGGTTCCTGCCGGACGCGGTGAAACACTCTGTCGACGAGGCCAATTCGCCGGTCGCCGCCATGACCCACCATGTGTTCGAGGTGTCCAGCGCCGAGACCAAGCGGCTGGTCGTGCAGCAGCTGGCGTCGGGCACCGAACGCCGAATCCTGTTCACCCGCACCAAGCATCAGGCCCGCAAGCTGGCCAAGCAGCTCTCCGTCGCCGGAATCCCGGCCGTCGACCTGCACGGCAATCTGTCGCAGCCCGCCCGTGACCGCAACCTCGCGACCTTCGCCGCCGGTGACGCCAAGGTTCTGGTCGCCACCGATGTGGCGGCGCGTGGCGTGCACGTCGACGGCGTCGAGCTGGTCGTGCACGTGGATCCGCCCGCCGAGCACAAGGCCTACCTGCACCGCTCGGGCCGCACCGCGCGCGCCGGGAATGCCGGTGACGTCATCACCCTGGTGATGCCGGATCAGCGTGGCGACCTGGCCGCGCTCATGCGCAAGGCCAAGATCGACGTCACGCCGCAGCGGGTGACCGCGAACTCCCCCGTGGTCGCCGAGCTCGTCGGGGACATTGCCCCGCTCGTCGCGTTCTCGGAGCGGGCCGCGGCCCCCGCCGCGAATTCGGAGCGGTCCGAACGACGTTCGGGTGGCGGCCGCCGCGACGAGGGCACGGGCGCTCCGCGTGGCCGTCGTCGTGGCCGCCCGGCGCGTGAGGCGGGCGACACCGGCACTGCCGGTCGTCCCCACGCCCGGTATGCCGAGGACCCGACGGGCGGTCGCCCGAGTGGGCGTCCGGCCACGGGCGCCCGGCGCGGGGCCAAGTCCGAGCCGCGCGGTGGTCGCGCCGACCACGATCAGTCGTTCGCCGGGGCGCGTAGCGGCGGACGGCAGCAGGCGCGTGGCGCAGCCGATTCCGCGAACGGTCGTCCGGCGCGTGCGGAGGGCAACGGCAATCCGCGGGCCCGCCAGCGCGCCGAAGGTGGCAGCACCGGTGCCGCGCGACAGGGTGGCCGCGGTGGTGCTGCGGCCGCTGCCGGGAGCACCGGCGGTCTCGCCGGGTTCTCGCGCTCCGGTGCGGCGTCGCCGCGCCGCCGTCGCAACGGCTGATCCGACTTTCGATCCACGTCCACGGGCGCGCGGCTTCGGCCGCGCGCCCGTCGGCGTTTTCCGGTCAGAAAATGGGACAATTGCCCGTATCTACCTGACTTCCCATTTCATACAGTTAACAGATAGCAAGCAGCTGCCCGCTTTGTGATTCGAATATCTGTCAAGTGGTCTCGGACGCTCATAGACAGGGTCCAGAGAGGAAGTCATGAAGAATCATGCACCACTCAGCGAGCGGGCGATCGTCAAATACGAACGAGTCGAGGGCCGCTACAAGGTCTCGGTGTCACCGGTCGACCGGCTGGCCTGGCGCATCGGTTACGCGCCGGACATGAAGGCCGCCTTCGAACTCGCCCAGGAACTCGCCAACTGAGCACTACAGCGACTGTGCGCCCGGTTCCAGCAGCCGTTTCGGATGCATACCGTCGACCTGGCCGATAAACGGCGGGTGAATGCTGTAGCCCAGCATCCGGCGAATATCCTCCGAGACAGCGCGGACCGTATCGCGAGTCATCGAGAGCGTGAACGCTTCCTGCGGGCGCAGCCACGGTTCGCAATATTGGGCGGTGAGCGCCAGCCGCGAATTCTCCGACCGATTCGCGCCGCCACCGTGCCACAGAGTTCCGACAAAGAATACGCAGCTACCGGCACGCATTACGACCGGTTCCCTGGTCTCGCCATCGGGCAGGCGATCGCCCCAGAGGTGGCTGCCGGGAATGATATCGGTCGCCCCGTTCTCCGCGGTGAAGTCGTCGATGGCCCAGATGGTGGCCGCCCCCAACCCCTTTCGCGGACGCGGCAGCGGATAGAAGCCGTCGTCGGTGTGCAGCATCTGCGCCTGCTCGCCGGGCAGGATATTGATCACCTGCAGCATCGAGAGCAGATAGTTCGGCAGGAACAGCCGATCCAGTAGGGCAAGTACCCGGGGATGATCGGCGATCCGGTCACACGCGCGGGTCTTGTTCAGCACGCTGTAGATGCGCTGTGTCGAGTGGCCCTCGAAGTTGTTGCGGCCCTTGAGTTCCAGCAGCGGCGCGACGCTCTCGCGGATCTCGTCCAGTTCGGCCGGCGAGAGCAGGTCCGGCAGGATCACGTATCCGTCGCGCGCCACCGCGGCCAGATCCGCCTCGGCGACCGCCGCGTCCACCTCCGCGCCGCTGCTCGCGGTGCGCTGATAGGTGCCCGCCAGATCGCCGTCGAGGTCGCGCAGCGACGTCACTTTCCCGCTCATGCCGTCTCCTTTAACATAACTGAGTTCTGTTATCCTGCGACTGTGGCACGCGCACCGATCGGACGTCAACAACTTCTCGACGCGACCCGCGACGAACTGGTCCACGCGAACGGGATCCTCGAGCTCAGCGCCCTGACCCGCCGCACGGGTCTGAGCACGGGCGCGCTCTACCACCATTTCGGGTCCAAAATCGGTCTGCTGGCCGCGATCTGGGACGACTTCTACGAAGGTCTGAGCGAGTCCATCGCTGACGATCGCGTTCCCGCCGACGGCGACTGGGCCACCCGTGAACGGGCCCGCACCCACAGTTTCGTGGCCTTCCACTTCGCGCATCCGCTCTCCACGCTGTTGCTCGACCGCGCCGCCCCCGATCCCGGTCTCAGCGAGATCCAGGCCAACTACATCCGCAACCTCGCCGACGCGGCGGCCACCAATATCCGTCGCGGCCAGGCCACCGGCGAGATCCCCGCCGATCTCGATGCCGACAGTGCGGGCGCGTTCGTCATCGGCGGTCTGCGCCACGGCATCGCCCAGCAATTGCGCACCGAGCCACTACCGCCCGTCGAGCTTGCCGCCGAACGCCTTTGGCGGCTCACCGCGGCGGCGCTGCAACTGCCCTGACGAACTGCGCGGGATGTTTGCGCTTCGGTCGCGCGCGAATTCGCCGGGGTGGAAGAATCTGCCGCATGTCGGGCGGTTCGATGCCCAGTACCGGTGACAGAACTCCGATGGTGGAGGCACTGTCACAGTGGCGGCTGCGCGAACTCCTCGCGGAGGTGCAGGAGCGCATCGTGCAGGTCGCCGATGTGCACAACCGGATGGACCGGCTCATCGACGCCATGCTGGTCATCACCTCCGGGCTGGATCTCGATGAGACGCTGCGGACCATCGTGCACACCGCCATCGAACTCGTCGACGCCCGCTACGGTGCGCTGGGCGTGCGCGAGACCCGCAACAGCGGCGACAATCTCTCGCAGTTCGTGTACGAGGGCATCGACGAGCGCACCCGGGTGCTGATCGGCGATCTGCCGCACGGTTGCGGGGTGCTGGGGCTGCTCATCGAGGAACCGAAACCGTTGCGGCTCAAGGATCTTTCCAATCATCCCGCCTCGATCGGCTTCCCCGACCATCATCCGCCGATGCACAGCTTCCTGGGTGTGCCGGTCAAGGTGCGCGACGAGGTGTTCGGCAGCCTCTACCTCACCGAGAAGGTGAACGGCCTCGAGTTCACCGAGGACGACGAGGTCGTGGTGCGTGCGCTGGCCGCCGCGGCCGGTATCGCGGTGGCGAATTCCCGGCTCTACGCGCAATCACAGTTGCGGCAGCTCTGGCTGGAGTCGATTCGCGATGTCGCCACCGAGCTGCTCGGTGGCGGCGATCCGACGGAGGTGATCGAACTGATCGCCGATCGCGCTCTGGCCCTGACGGATTCGGTGTGCACGTTCGTCGCCCTGCCCGAGGATCTGGAGCTCGCCGACGACGCGGTCACCGAACTGATCATCGCCGCCGGCGCGGGCGTGCCCGCTCCCGCGCTGCTCGCGCGCCGCATCCCCATCGACGGGTCGCACACCGGCACCGTCTTCCGCACCGCGGACTGCATGGTCACCGAGGGCTTGGCGCACAACCCGTTCCCGGAGTTGCACACCGAATTCGGGCCGGTGCTGTTGCTGCCGCTGCGGGCGCGGCGCTCCATGCTCGGTGTGCTCGGGGTGCTGCGGTCGCCGGGGGAACCGGATTTCGACGCGTCCGCCATCGCCATGATGACGGTCTTCGCGGGTCAGGCGGCGCTGGCATTGCGGCTGGCCGACAACCAGTCCCGCATGCGTGAACTGGATGTGCTCTCCGAACGCGACCGCATCGCCCGCAATCTGCACGACCGGGTGATCCAGCGGCTCTTCGCGACCGGGCTGGTGCTGCAGGGCACCGCGCAACGCATCCGGTCGCAGGAGATCCGGGATCGCCTGCACGAGAGCCTCGATGACCTGCAGTCCATCGTGCAGGACATCCGGCAGTCCATTTTCGACCTGCACGGCCGGTCCATCGGCCAGGCCCCGTTGCATCAGAGCCTGCACGATCTGGTCGCGGAGATGACCGCGGAAACCAAGCTGCGCACCACCGTTCACGTCTCCGGCCCGCTGTCGGTGCTGCCGCTGGCGCTGGCCGAGGATGTGGAGGCGGTGCTGGTCGAGTCGCTCAGCAATGTGGTGCGCCATGCCGGGGCCGACACCATCACCATCGCGCTGACCGTGGCCGACGATGTGAGCGTCGAGGTCACCGACAACGGTGTGGGCCTGGATCAGAACGCGGCGCGGCGCAGCGGATTGGCGAATCTGGAGGTCCGGGCGCGGCGACGGGGCGGCGCCTTCGGCATCGATGTCGGCGAATCCGGTGGGACGCACGTGCATTGGACCGTGCCACTGCCCTGAGCATCACGCGAATGCCCCCGCCGGCGGGTGTCTCAGCACTTTCGGGGGTGCTCCGGCGGGGGCATGGGTCACCGTATGGGTCGCTTCCGTTCCCTCGACCACCTCCTTCCCAGGGGGCGCTGGTACTCGACTGTCCCGATCGGTGCTCTAGAGCATGCCGTGCACACGCGAGCTCCGGCACGGCCGAAAGTCACTGCCCAGCCGCCACTCCGGCCCCAACCAGCCGGGTAGATCGGCATGCCCAGACGGCCCGCACCGCCCGCGAAGGGACCCTCAGCCCCGGTGGAGCTCCCAGAGCGCGACCACGCGGCCGTCGATCAGGCGGAGCGTCGCGAGGGCGGTGCTCAATCCGGGGGCGGTACGCATGCGGTCGACGGTGCAGGGCTCGTCGGCATGGCCGTTGGGGAGGACGACAAGGTGATCGGCGGGCTGTTGGCACATCGGGCCCGCGCCGATCGACATGATGGTTGCTTCCGCGGCCAAGGGTGCCGATAGGTTCGGGCTGTCGGGCGTCGTGTCTCGGTAGGTGAGTGCGCCCTGCGCGCTGATCCCGAGGCCGTCGATGACAATCTCGGTCGGCATCGGGCCGGTGGGCTGCAAAGTGGCGGCGTCGGAGGAGATCCGGAAGCTGTGGCCGCTCTCGTCGCGGCAGCCGACACCGGTGTGCTCGTCGACATCGCAGCTGAGAGTGCCCGCGCTGAGGGTCTTGCCATAGGGCAGCACCCCGAACGTCGCGTTCACATCGAGCACCGGTGACAGCCTGCTGTGCAGCAGAGCGGGCGGCTCACCGGCAAGCAGATCGATGAGATTCGGTGTGACAGTCCGCGTCCGGCCAGGATCGCGGTCGATCACCGCGGGCAGATCAGCGGGAAACGCCCCACCGTTCTGCGGATCGGGCCCGCAGGTGACCTCGGCGGCCTGATGCGCACTGGTCACCAGCATGCACCGGAACTTCCCATCGGCCGTGGTGAATACGTAGGTTCCCGGCGAGCGCGGATCACCGAAATCGGAGACCGGAACCGATTCCGTCGCCGAGGGTGTCGCGGACACCGGGCCGCTCGGGGCCCCGGATCCACACCCGGTCAGTACCAGCCCGAGCGCCAACGCCATCGAGCCGAACATTCCTCTGCTGCAGCCCATCCCACCCTCACCCCGCACCGCCGCCGACCTCGGTGCACGATGTTACCCATGTCGATCTCCCCGGCCGACCGGCTGGCCATTCACGAACTGCTGGCCCTGCACGGTCATCTCAGCGACAGCGGCGACTTCGACCGCTTCACCGAGGTCTTCACCGACGACGTCCGCTACGACCTCACCGCCTACAACGCAGGAGTGGTCACGGGCCTGAACGCCCTGCGCGACATGGCTCTCCAACTCGGCGACCGCAACCCCCTGGCCCACCACGTCACCAATATCGTCATCTCCCCCACCACCCCCGACACCGCCCGCGCACTGTCCAAGGGCTTGGCAGTCAACCTCGACGGCACCACCGGCAGCGTCACCTACGACGACACCGTCCAACGCACCCCCGGCGGCTGGCGCATCACCCACCGCCGCATAATCCCCCGCCGCAAACCCCTCACCCCCTAGAACGCAGTCCGCAACATCCGCGATCAGCGAATCCAGCTCCATACCCAGGTGTGCGGAGTGGTTGCGGCGGCATCTTCGTGGTTCGACTGTTGTGGCTGTTCGGTTTTGGCGGCGGAGACTGTCCGCCATGTCAACGCCGCGAGTGCGGCCATCATGACTACGAGCACAAGTCCGGTGATCATTTCATCTCCCCCCAGAGCGGCAATCGGTTCGGTTGCCGTATTCACGGGATCGCGTCCGCGATCCCCACGCCATCATCACTCTCGATCGACGCCACCGCAACCACTCCCAGCATCGGGAGTGGCTGCGCCGCAGTGATTCTCATAACGTGCGGATCAGGCGGAGAGGTTGCCTGTCAGCAGGAAATGCTCGAGACGGCCGGTGTAGGGGGCGGTCACGATGCCCTGCTCGATCAGCCAGGTCTCGGAGTAGTACTTGTCGAGGTAGCGTTCGCCCGGGTCACAGAGAAGCGTTACTACGCTGCCCTTTTCGCCGCGGGCGAGCATGTCGGAGATGACCTGGAAGGATGCCCAGACGCCGGTGCCGGTGGAGCCGCCGCAGCGGCGGCCGAGCAGGCGCTCGAGCAGGTGGACGGTGGCGACGCTGGCGGCGTCGGGGACGCGCATCATGCGGTCGATGGCGTGCGGCATGAAACTGGGTTCGACGCGCTGGCGGCCGATGCCTTCGATGCGGGAACCCTTGTCGGAGGTGACATTCCGGTCCAGGGTGCGCCAGCCTTCGAGGAAGGTGGAGTTCTCCGGGTCGGCGACGCAGATGCCGGTGTCGCGCTGGGTGTAGTGGACGTAGCGGGCCAAGGTGGCCGAGGTGCCGCCGGTGCCCGCGGTGGCGACGATCCAGCTCGGCTCCGGGTACCGCTCCTGCTCGAGCTGGCGGAAGATCGACTCGGCGATATTGTTGTTGCCCCGCCAGTCGGTGGCGCGTTCGGCGTAGGTGAACTGGTCCATGTAGTGCCCGCCGGTCTCCTCGGCCAACCGCGCGGCGACCTCGTACACCTCACCCGGGTTGTCGACCAGATGGCAGGTGCCGCCGTGGAATTCGATGAGATCGATCTTCGAGCGCACCGTGGAGCGCGCCATCACGGCGATGAACGGGACCCCGATCAGCTTGGCGAAGTACGCCTCCGACACCGCGGTCGAACCGCTGGACGCCTCGATCACCGGTGCGCCCGGCCGCATCCACCCGTTGCACAGCGCGTACAGGAACAGCGAGCGCGCCAGCCGATGCTTGAGACTGCCGGTGGGATGGGTGGATTCGTCCTTGAGGTAGAGGTCGATGCCCCATTCGGTGGGCAGCGGGATGGTGAGCAGGTGGGTGTCGGCGGAACGGTTGCCGTCGGCCTGCACCTTGCGCACGGACTCGCGCAGCCAGGTGCGGTAGTCGATGTCGTAGCGGTTGATGTCGGTTTCCTCGACGGTGGTGGTGCCGGGGGTAACGGTGGTCATCACAATTCCTTTGGTAGAGGCCCGGTTACAGGCCGCGAGGCTGGTTGCTTACAGACCGGCAAGCCGGAGCAGGGCTAGGACGACGACACCGGTGCCGACGGTGGCGTACATGTTCTTGGTCCGCCACGCGACCAGCAGCGTCGGCAGGGCGGAGAGCAGCAGGGGGTTGGCCACATCCAGGTTCAGGGCGTGGGATGCGGTGTCCGGGACGAACACCGACGGCGCGATCAACGCGGCGAGCACGGCCGGCGGAATGTAGGCCATCCAGTGCAGCACCGATTCCGAGATGGTGAAGCGATCGGCGAGCAGCAGTGGCAGGGAACGGATTCCGTAGGTGACGGCGGTCATGCCGACCAGGACGACGAGCAGGGTGGTGGTGCTCATGACAGGCTCTCTTCGGCAGTGGCCGGGGCGGTATCCGCGGCGGCGCGGCGCTCGAGCAGCAGTCCGGCGGTGGCCCCGACGACGGTCGGCACCACGACGGCCCACAGCGGCAGTCCGGCGGCGGTGAGGGCGACGGCCAGCACACCGGCCAGCAGCGCGACCTTCACTTCGCGGCTGCCCTTGACCATCATCACCAGCAGTGCCAGGAACATCGCGGTCTGCGCGAAGTCCAGGCCCAGTGCCTTGCTGTCGGGGATCAGTTCGGCGGCCACGCAGCCCAGCGCGGTGGAACCGGCCCAGGCGAAGTGGATGAGGAAATTGAAGATGCGGCATTCGGTGGCCGAGCGATGCCGTTTGGCGAATTCGGTGGAATGCACCGCGAACGCCTCATCGGTGAGCTGCCAGGCGAAACCCATCTTGTCGTGGCGACTCCAGCCGGCCAGGTTCGGGGCCTCGGTGAGCGAGTACAGCGCGTGCCGCAAATTCACCAGGAAAGTGGTGAAAACAATGGACATCGGCGAAATGCCGGTCGATAGCGGGCCGAGTGCCGCGAATTGTGAGGAGCCGGCGAAGACGAAGGCCGACATGGCGATCGCGGCCCAGGCCGGGACGCCGAAGGTGGGGGCCAGTACGCCGAAAGCGAAAGAGACAGGCAGGTATCCGAGCATGACCGGCCCTGCGGCGGAGACGGCGGCGCGCCAGCAGCCACCCGGCGGAGCATCGTCCGCGACGACGGCTTGCGACGTTCTCGATCCGATTGCCTGTGCCATGGCTCCAACCTCTTCGTCGGTTCCTGATTTCTCCTTCGACGCTAGTCGAGCAAATCGTTTTTAGGCACTGACCTGGGCGAATAAATCCCAACCATTAGTAATAGGGGGTGAAACTTCCGATAATGGTCGGCCCCGAAATCAGGTGTTCCAGGCGACACCGGAATTCACGCTGTGACGGCGCTCTCCACGAGCGGTGCCGTCGCCTGCAATTCGTCGATGACCGCGCGCACCGCGGGCACGGTCTCGAGCTTGGGCAGGGTGACGGCGAGGATGCGCCGGGTCATGGCGGGCTCGACCGGGACCGAACGCACCGAGCCGATGGCCGGGACCCCTGACAAGGCGAGCTCGGTGGCCAACGCGACGCCCAGTCCCTCGGCGACCAGCCCTACGACCGCGCCGAGGTTCTCGGTGGCGAAGGCGATGTCGGGGTGGAATCCGGCCTCGGCGCACACATCGATGAGGTGTCCGCGGCACTGCGGACATCCGGCGATCCACTTCTCCCCCGCCAGTTCCGACAGCTGCAGCGGAGTGGTCCGCGCGGTACCGGCCAGCCGGTGCCCGGGCGGCAGCAGCACCCGCAACCGGTCGATGAACAGGGGCCGCACGCTCAGTTCGGACAGGTCCGGACTGCCTGCGTCACAAGAGCTTTCGCTGTCGGGTACCCGGCCGTCCGGATAGTCGAAGACGAGCGCGATCTCGCATTCCCCGGACTTGAGCATGACCACCGCCTCCGGCGGTTCGGCCTCGATCAACGCGATCTTGAGATTGGGTTCGGCGGCCTGGCTGCGGGCGATGGTCTTGGGCACCAGCAGCGAGCACGCGCTGGGGAACGCCGCCAGCCGCACCTTCCCCGCCCGCAATTCGGTCAGCGCCCGAATCTCCGCCTCGGCCGCGTCGAGGCTGCCGAGCACGGTCGCCGCATGCCGACACAATGCCTCTCCGGCCTCGGTGAGCTGCAACTGATGCCCCGACCGCGTGATGAGCCCGGTCCCGAGCTGCCGCTCCATGGCCTTGATCTGCTGACTGATCGCGGGTTGCGTATAGCCGAGATGCCGGGCGGCGGCGGAATACGAACCCGTCCGCGCTACCGCCCGGAAAATCTTCAGCTGTCTGACCTCCAGCATGCAGACCATCCTAAACAGCCGTGGGCAACACCCAGCTACCTAAGCCGTCGCATCGGCGAAGGCACCGTCGGCGAGAACCGGAACCGAGCTGCTCGAGTCGATCTCGACGGCGGCGGCGACATCGGCGCCGAACCCGATCGCGGCGAGTTCGCGCCCGGACGCACAGTCGGTGACGGTCGCGGCCACATCCCGCTCACCGAGGTAGGCGTTGCGCGCACTCCGCGCTTCGGCCGACAGCGGACCCACACCCTGCGCGACCATCGCGTCGATGACGGCCGCCGCCCCGAGCAGATCCTCGATCGCGGGCCGCAATACCTCACGCCCCGGCCAATGTTCCCCCGCCGCAATCACTCCCACCGGCCGTTCCGCAGTCCCCCACCCCTGCTTCACAATCCACTGCCCCACCGCGGTCGCATTGCGCAGGCAAGCCGCAATGACCGGCACCCCACCCACCGCCGCCGCGATCGCCGACCCGTTCGGCGAGGGCAGCACCAGCCGCTCGGGCACGGGCGCACTCCGCAAGGCCGCGGGTGACAGCGACCAGGGATGCTCGGCGGTCACGGCCCTACGCCCGACGGCCAGCCGAGCGTCCTGCGCGAGCGCGAACTCCCCCGCCGTGTGATCCCTTGCGGGATAGGGAAACACCCGTGTCCCCGCATCGATCGCCACCGACACCGCCGTGGTGAACGACAACACATCCACCACCACGATCGCCGCACACTCGGGCCCCAGCACCCGAGCCCCCGTCAACCCCCACTCGAACCGCACCCCGGCCCCAACCTGCCGCGCCCACTCCGGCCGTTCCGCCACCGCAATACCCCTCTCCGCGTAGCCCTCCACCCTTTCATCAAGATCAGGGAGTCGCCACCGCGGGGATTCGGACAAATCTCCGCGCTGACAACTCCCTGATCTTGGTGCGGGTCAGCGGGTTCGGGGGCGGGGGCCGAGTTGGTCTCGGAATTGGCCGGGGGTGACGCCGGTTTCTTCGCGGAAGGCGCGGTAGAAGTGGCGGTCGGTGGCGAAGCCGGAGGCTGCGGCTACGGCGGCGAGGGAGCGGGAGGTGTCGGCTCGGATGAGGCGGCGGGCGTGGGCGATGCGGGTGCGGCGGACGATGGCGCCGGGTTCGCCGAAGCCTTCGCAGACTCGGTAGAGGGTGCGGCGGGAGATGAGGCAGGCGTGGGCGATCTCGTCGACGGTGAGGTCGGGGTTGGTGAAGTTCTTGCGGATGTAGGCCAGCACCTGCTGGCGGGTGTAGAGCGAATCGGTGGGGGCGGGCGAGGATTCGCCGGTGGCCAGCAGGAGCGCGGAGGCCATCATGCCGGCGGCGTCGGTGCCGAAGACTGTGACGGCCCGCGCCAGGTCATCGGGTCCGAGATCGGCTAGGCCACGAAAGAAATTGGTGACCACGCCGAGCGCGCCGGTGGTGGGAACGGACGTCGCGGTGGGCAACTGCTCACGGGTGAGCCCGGAGTGTTCGAGCACCAGTTGCAACGGGGCCCGCACCAGCGTGGACAGGCAATTGTCGGTGGTGCGGCTCTCGAGCGGCAGGCCGCTGTCGAAGAAGGTGATGGTGCCGGGCTTGCATTCGGCCACCTGCCCACCCTGCTCTGTCCAATTCGTCCCTTCCAGCACGATATTCACCAGCAGGAACTCACCGGTCGACTGCGCCACCATCTTCTTTGTCCGCAATGCCCGTTGCGCGCTGGCCTGCATGCGCGACACCGCGAATCCATCGAATTGGGTGGTGGTGATTTGACCGTGCCAGTGACCTTGGCGCAATGGCTCGATCACCGTCGGGGCGACCGCGTCCGACATCAGGGCTTCCCACTGCTCGAACGCCTGACGTGGCGAAAGGGTCGAGGACGATGAGATCTCGACAGCGCCGAATACGGCTTGCTCCACGCGGGTAATCTTCCCACCACATATCGTTCAGCAACCACGTTTCGCGTGAGATCTCTATTCGGTTCGCGGTGAAGGCCACGACCGTGACCTCACGGAACGGGCGAACCGCTCATCAGCAGCGCTGTCAATGTATACAGACGCTCGATTCGGAGCGGCGATCCCAGATCTTTGTAGTGCCACAGTGGAGTTCGCACGGAATCGGTCACCGCACTGTCGAAGGAATCGGCAAGAAAAATGTGTGCCCGCCGCAACGCGGCGGCCACCACCCGCTCCGCCGCGGGATTCGTGCAACTGCCCAGCGCGTGCACCGCGCACGCGGTCTCCTCGGTGGTGGAATGCCAGATGCCCCAGGAACCGTCACGTCGCTGGGTGGCGAGCAGCCACGCGAGTGCGCGCGAGACGGCGAGCAGGGCGTCGGCGGAGAACTCGACTTCGAGGGCCCGGACCAGCGCCATCGCCGCGGCGGCGGTCGGCGGATATGGGGAAGCGACCGACCGGTCGTCCCAGTGGCCGTCCGAGCGCTGCGCTTCCACCAGCGCACGCACAGTGGCGGATTCGCGCTCCCGATGCCATGCCACCGCTCGCGGGACGGTCGTCCACGCCTCCAGGACATGCGCCGCCTGCAGCACCCCGGGTGCCGCCGGGCTCGGAAAACGCAGCAGGCAGCGGGGATCCACGGGATCATCCCAGGAGTTCAGTACGAAGACCGCGAGTGCCGTGTCATCGGCATCCGGCGGCAGTCCGGGTGCGAAGGCCATCCCCTCTGTGCCCAGGGCCGATCGCAGCGAGGCACTCAGCGACGCGACGAATCCGGGCGGCAGCGGAAACCCGAGACGCACGAAAAGCGCTGCCGCCACAGCCCGTTCGAAGTTGGTCACGGGCGCCAGCATCGGCCACAACCCGTGGTGGCGGACGGCCTCGCGGCGCAGATAGCGCTGCGCGCCGTCCAATTCGCCGCCGTGCCAGCGAATCGCGCTGGCGGTCAGCGCCGGTGCGCACCAGATCGACCCCGCGTGCAGCTGATCCTCGGCGCGCCAGCCCAGCGGCGGTGAGTCCAACAGCTCCAGCGGGAACGTCCGCCATTCCACCCGCCGGCCGGCCACCGCCCGCGCGTGTCGCCGCGCGCACCCGTCGACATTGCCCCGCTGGGCGTTTCGGGCCCGGCTCGCCGCGATTCCGTAGCGTGCGCCGTCGAAATCCGGCTGGGTGAGGAGTCGTTCCAGCAGCATCGGCACCGTGCAGTCGACCGCCTCCAGACTGGGCAGTCGGTCCGGCACAAAGACTTCCGGATCCGAGAACAGGAACTCCGTCCCGCGCCGCGCCGCGGTCCACGCCCGGTCCCGATCGATCGGCGCGTCGTGCGGCAGCTCCCGCAGGGCGCACACCACCGCCAGCGTCGGCACCACCCGATACCCACGCGGCGCATGCGGACTCCCCCAGCTGCCGTCGCGATTCTGGCTGCGCGCCAAGGCGTTCAGCCCCAGCCGCGCCAGCGAATCGGGCAGTAGCCGAGGGGTTTGCCAGAGCCGCCCGAGCACCCCGGCGGTGGCATAGGCCGACCCGGTCAGCATGCCGTCGGGATCCTCGTCGACCAGCCTGATCAACTGCCACAACGACATCAGGGCACGCCTGCGCAGCGCGCCGATCGATTCCTCGTTCACGGATGCTCGCAGGGGTTGCGGACGAGACGGGAACTCCTTCACGATACCCCGCCACCAGGCGTGTGACCGCCGCCCTGCAAAGCCAAATAGCTTGCCGCGCTGCAGATCTTGCGAATCCGGTAATATCCGTCCTAATTGTCGGTTATCCTGGCGGTGGAGAGATTCCGCCTCCGGCCGAGTGAACCCGAGTGTTACCAAATGAATGAACACGATCTGCGGCAACTGGAGATCCCCCTTCCGTTCGCCCCGCAGCGGCATTCCATGAGCGATCGAGCACAGGAAAGAGTTCAGATCTGGGCAACTCGTTTCGGATTACTCGCCGACGACGCCGCGGCCCGCCGGTTCGACTCTCTCGGATATGCGCGCTTCTCCGCATACTGGTGTCCCACCGCGTCTTTCGCCGACATGCTCCTGGTCGCCGAATGGATCACCGTATTCTTTATTTTCGATGATTTACAGAACCAGGCGATCACCACCGGCCGGCCCGAGGACTACGACCGGCTGCGCCACACCGCGCTGCAGGTCGTGCACGAACGTGGCTGCTCCGGACCGGTGCCACCGGTCATCGCGGCGCTGTCCAATCTCTGCACGCGGACCTTCCCTCGCAATTCCGCTGCCTGGCAACGCCGTTTCGAATTGAATCTCGAGTTGTGGCTCATCGGCCATGCCCGCGAGAATTCGTTCCGTCAGGCGGGTCGCTCCCCGAGTCCCGAGGAATATCCGCGACTACGCCGCGACGCTTCCACGGTATTGCCGACGGTCGATCTGGCGGAAATCATCGAACACACCGAACTGCCCGATGCGCTTTACTTCGGTCCTTCTTATCAGGAGATCATCGCCACGACCGCCGATATTATGTGCTGGACCAATGATCTGCATTCTCTGGCAGTCGAATACGATGCCGAGGACACCATCAATATGGTGACCACGCTCCGAGATCATCGGGGAATGGATTTGTCGGAGTCGGTGGCGGAGGTGCGCCGTCTGATCGATGTCAGAATCGCCGATTGTCAGGCCGCCGCACAATCCATTACCGCCGAGATGGACGCCTTGCATCTGCCGCCGAGAATTCGTAACGGCGTGCGCCGCTGCATTCGCGACTGCCAATCCGCCATGGCCGGAATGGAAGTGTGGGATCGCACCGACACCGTGCGCTTCACGCCCGACGCGGAGCTGGGCGACACCCGGAATATCGACTACAACAACGGGTTCCTGGACAGTTCGGCGATCGGCCGGGCGGCTCAGGCGGATTCGCGGAGGGTGTAGCCGACGCCGCGCACGGTGTGGATCAGCGGCGCGTGGCCGGTGTCGACCTTGCGCCGCAACTGGCTGACGAAGGTCTCCACGACCCGGTCGGCGCGGCCCTCCTCGGCCTGCCACACCCGGTCGAGGATCTGCCGCTTGCTGACCACCTTGCCCGCGTTGACCATCAGATAGTACAGCAGCTTGAACTCGGTGGCCGACAACCAGATCTGCGCACCGGAGCGGTAGACGGTGTGGGTGGCCGCGTCGAGTTCGAGGTCGGCGAACCGCAGTCGTTGCGGGCCGTCGTCCTCGCTGGGCTTGGTGCGGCGCAGGATCGCGTGCAGGCGCAGTACGACCTCCTCGAGGCTGAACGGCTTGCTCACGTAGTCGTCGCCGCCCGCACTGAGTCCCGCGATCCGGTCCTCGACGGCGTCGCGCGCGGTGAGGAACAGCACCGGAACCTCGCTGCCCTGGGCTCGCAATCGCCGTGCGACGGTGAAGCCGTCCAGATCGGGCAGCATCACGTCGAGCACGATGACATCCGGCGGGCGGCGGGTCGCGGCCTCGAGCGCGGCGCGTCCGCTGTCGGCCCCGGTGACGTCGAATCCGCTCAGCCGCAGCGCCGAGCACAGCAGGTCCAGAATGTTGGGCTCGTCGTCGACCACCAGCACGGTCGCCGCGTCCGCCGCGATGCGATCGGTCACGACAGCCACCCTAGGCGCGCGAACACGCTCGACCGTTGATTGCCCATACCGAACATCCTGGTTTCGGCGACCACGGCGCAACCTCGGTGTCAGCTGGGCGGTTCCTGTGAATGATCCGCGCTGCCGACCGGAAAGACGATCCGGAAAGTCGTCCCGACACACGGGGCGGTGAGCAGTTGGATGCGCGCGCCGTGCGCGGTGAGAACGGCCGCCACGATCGCCAGCCCCAGTCCGGAACCGCCCGCTCGCGACCGGGATTCATCGACGCGATAGAACCGGTCGAAGACGTGCTGGGCCTTGGCCAGGGGAATCCCCGGGCCGTTGTCGGATACTTCGACCAGCACGGCGGGACCGCCCACAGGCAACTCCACCCCGGCCGTGGCCACCACCCGCGTATCGGGCGGCACCCGCCCGGCCGCGACCCGTACGTCGATCTCGGTGGCGGCGGAGGTGTGCACGAGGCCGTTGCCGACCAGGTTCGTCAGCACCTGCCGCAGCCGGTTGGCGTCGCCCACCACCCGCACCGGCTCGTCCGGAAGATCAAGTCGTACAACGCGTTCCGGCTGCCGCACCAGAGCGTCGAGGACCACCTCGTCGGCGAGGGTGGCCACGTCGACCTCGGCCAGGTCCAGCGGGCGCTGCTCGTCGAGCCGGGCCAGCAGCAGCAGATCGTCCACCAGCACCCCCATCCGCGCGGCCTCGTCCTCGATCCGCCGCATCATGGTCGCGACCTGCCCCGGATCGGTCCCACCGCCGAGCCGGTACAGCTCGGCGTACCCGCGAATCGAGGTCAGCGGCGTGCGCAACTCATGGGAGGCGTCCGCGACGAAAAGCCGCATGCGCGACTCGGATTCCTCCAACTGCCGCATGCTGGTGGACAGCCGCCCGAGCATCACATTGAACGCCGTCCCCAACCGCCCGACCTCGGTGTGTTCATCGGCGTCGGGCACCCGCCGATCCAGGTCCCCCGCGGTGATGGCCTCGGCGGTGTGCTCGATCCGCGAGAGCGGGATCAGCCCCACGCGCACCAGCCACGCCGCGACCCCGGCCAGCACGAGCAGCAATGCCACGCCCGCCGCGATCTCGATCGTGCGCAGTTCCCGCGCGGTCGCGTAGTACCCGTCCAACGGCATCACGACCGCGGCCGTCCCGCCCTGCGGCTGCACCTCGGTGGCGGGTTGCACGACGGTCCGCACCCGCCATCGCGAACTGCCGCCGATCTCCCCGACCTCGAAGATCCGGCTACCGCGCGCCGCAACCGAAGCGCCATCCATGGGAGGCAGATCGATGGTCGTGTTCCCCACACCGATCCGCCCGACCTGCGTACCCGCGGTATCGAAGAACAGAATCTGGAACGTCGACGGCAGCCCCGACACCTCGTTGTCCGGTTTCGGCGGCGGCGGTGGATGATTCGACGTCGACACATCGGCGGCCGAACCGTTGAGCTGTGCATCGATGCGCGCCAGCTCGGAGCGCGCCAGCATCGAAGTGCTCAACAAGCCGAATGCCGTCAATCCGATGGCCGTGACCGCGACCACGGTCACCAGCAACCGCGTCCGCAAAGTCCATCGCCGCAGCCGCCGCAACCTTTTCCCCGTCACCTGGCGATATCTCCCTTCGACGCACCGCCCGTCGCGCCGACAGTAGGCGGCCAACCTCTGGTGAACTCGAGAACCGCCCGCCATGGTGGCGTGTCAGCATTGCCAGCGGGCTCACAGGTTCGCACGACATTCCCCCGAGGCGTGGCGGCCAGGATCGCCTTCGATGACCGCACCGGACGATCGGGCGCGGTGGAGGAAGGACGACGTGATGACATCGACTGTGCCACGGCCGGAGGTGACCGGCGCGCACCGACGACCCGCCGAGGACACCGGCGACCGCCGGACCACCAGGGACCGGGTGCTGTTCGGGTCGGCGGACCAACCGCGCTGGGCGCGGCCGGGACTGCTTGCGCTGCTCGCACTCACGGCAATGTTGTACGTGTGGGATCTCAGCAGCTCCGGGTGGGCCAACGAGTATTACTCGGCGGCCGCGCAGGCCGGGTCGCAGAGCTGGAAGGCGTTGCTGTTCGGGTCACTCGACGCCGGCAATGCGATCACTGTCGACAAGCCGCCTGCGGCGCTGTGGGTGATGGGGTTGTCCGGCAAGGTCTTCGGGTTCAACCAGTGGTCGATCCTGTTGCCGCAGGCGCTGATGGGTGTCGCGTCGGTGGGGCTGCTGGCGGCCACGGTGCGGCGGTTGAGCGGGCCGGGGGCCGGACTGCTGGCCGGGGCCGTCGCGGCGCTGACGCCGGTGGCAGTGTTGATCTTCCGGTTCGACAATCCGGACGCACTGCTGGTGCTGCTGCTCGTCGCGGCCGCCTATTGCACGGTGCGGGCCATCCAGGCCACGGGTGATCGGGTGTGGTCCGCGTCGACCGGGTGGCTGGTGTTGGCCGGGGTGGCAGTCGGGTTCGGCTTCCTCACCAAGATGATGCAGGCGTTCCTGATCCTGCCGGGGCTCGGTCTCGCGTTCCTGATCGCGGCGAACGGTCCACTGCGGCAGCGAATCTCCGCCTTGGCCCTGGCCATGGTCGCGGTCGTGGCATCGGCCGGGTGGTTCATCGCCCTGGTGGAGCTGTGGCCCGCAGACTCGAGGCCGTACATCGGTGGCTCGACGGACAACAGTCTGTGGCAGCTGGCGGTCGGGTACAACGGCCTCGGCCGCATCTTCGGCGGGAACGGCAATATGGGCGGCAGCGCCCCGAGCGGCGTCGACGCACCCGAGGGCATGCACGGCTTCGCCGGATTCAGCGGAACCTCCGGCATCACACGCCTTTTCAACGCGCAGATGGGTGCCGAGATCTCGTGGCTGCTCCCGGCCGCGTTGATCGGTCTGGTCGCCGGGCTGTGGCTGACCCGTCGTGCACCGCGCACCGACCCGACCCGCGCCGCCTTCGTGCTCTGGGGCGGTTGGCTGCTGATCACCGGATTGACGTTCTCCTACATGAGCGGCACCGTGCACCCCTACTACACCGTGGCCCTGGCCCCGGCAATCGGCGCACTCGTCGCACTCGGCGTGCGTGAATTGTGGTCGCGCAAAACCCGTCCGGCCGCCCGCCTGACCTTGGCCGTGATGGCGGCGGGTACCGGCGTGTGGTCGTTCGTCCTGCTGGACCGCACCCCGGATTGGCTGCCCTGGCTGCGTTGGGCCGTGCTGGTCGGGTCGATCCTGGTGGCGCTGGCCGTGATCGCCGGTACCCGGCAGTCACGCCGCTACGCGGTCACGCTCGCGCTGGCGGGCGCGCTCTTCGGACTCGGCGGCGCGAGCGCATGGGCGGTCGCGACCGCGACCCAGGCGCACAGCGGCGGCAATCCCACCTCCGGCCCGACCAGCCAGAGCTTCGGCCCAGGCGGCGGCATGCCCAGCGGCGGCCCCGGCTCGGGCGGCGGCTCCAGCCCGTCCACTCCGCCGAGCGGTACGTCCAGCCAAGTGCCCGAGGGGATTACGGGCGACGCGGCCGATGACGCCCCAGGGGGCGAGCACGGTTCGACCTCGTCGGCGAGCAACACCGAACTCGTCTCGCTCCTGAAGCAGACCAACGACCGTTGGGCGGCCGCGAGCGTCGGTGCGGGTACTTCCGCGACACTGGCCTTGAATTCCGGCAAGTCGGTCATGGCGATCGGTGGATTCACCGGTGGCGACGACTCCCCAACCCTCGCGCAGTTCCAGTACTACGTCGCCAGCGGCCAGGTCCGCTACTTCGTCGCCGGCGGTATGGGTTTCGGCGGCAATGATTCCAGCGGCTCCAAGATCACCGCTTGGGTCAAGGCGAACTTCACCGCGGAAACCGTCGGCGGTACCACCGTCTACGACCTGTCCCAGCCGCACACCGCATGAGCATCGAGCAGCTGCGCGGGCCGCGACCGGGTCCCGCGGTGGAACTCTATTTCACCTCCGCCGCAAACAATCTCGTCGCCGCGGCTCGCACCCTCGAGGAGATCCGCCTCGAGGGTGCGGATCCGCGCGCCGTGCGCGTTCGACTCTCGGCCTTCGAACGGGTCAGCCATCAACTCACCGAACAGCTGGTACGGCTGCTGGTGGCCGAACAGTTCGCCGTCCCCGACCGCACCGAGCTTTACCGGGCGGGCAGCCGCATCGACTACGCCGTCGATCATCTCGAATCGGTGGGGCGAATGATCGAGATCCACTGCCTCACCGTATTTCCCGACGAACTATTGCACCTGATCCGACTGGCCGCCGACGCGGCGTGGAGTACCGCGCAGGGCATCGCCCGGGTCCGCTCCCCGGAGGCCATGCCCCCGTACTGGCTGGATCTGCACCGCATTTCCGACGAGGCAGACCAGACCCTGCGCAAGCTCTACGCCCGCCATTTCGGCACCGACTGCCCCGTCGGCACCGCCGCCCTGCGTGACGTCAGCACCGAAATCGCCGAGGTCGCCCACCTACTCGACACCTCGTCCCGCACCATGCGGGGCGTGGTCGAGCGGTGGACGCGCATCGAGTGATCGGGCATCGATCAGCCGATCGACGGTGCCAGGTACTCCAGTGCGTAGCCGGTGCCCGACGGGGTCACCCGGGCGATCCCGGGTGAGTCCAGATGGGCACCGGCGACGAAATGGTGTGGGCGGGACAGCTGTTCGAGCAGAGTCGCGCGCGCGGCGCGGGCCTGCGACTGGTCGCCGTCGAACTCCCACGACACCTTCGGCTGCTCGAACTGCAGGGTGGGAACGTGCACGGTGTCACCCCAGACGATCAGATGCCCACCGCTGCTGCGGATTTCGTAGACGGTGTGGCCGGGGGTGTGGCCCGGTGCCGGGATCGCGGTGGTCCAGTCGTTGATCGCGACCGGCTCCGAGACCGGGACGACCCGGTCACGCAGGGACTCGAGTCGACCGGTGAACACCGAGGCGTCGCCCGCGCCGATCCAGACGCGCTCGAGTTTGCCGAACGCCTCGGACCCGTCCGGTGCGATCAGTCCGCTGACATGGTCTTCGTGCCGGTGGGTGATGGCCGCATCGGTGATCTGCCCGCGATCGACGCCCGCCTCCTCGAGCGCCTCGTAGATCAATCCCATGGTCGGGTCGTGCCAGTTGTCGGACGCGCCGGTGTCGATGAGCACCGACCGGGTGCCGTCGGTGACGTAGAAGGCGTTGACCGCCAGCCGCAGATTGCCGCCGACCAGCGGCACGGCGACCGGCACCACCGGCAGCACACGTCCCTGCTCGTCGCGCAGCCGCGTCGGCGGCATGTCGATGTACCCGTCTCGCAGCGAGATCACTTGCAGCTCACCGAATTCGAAGGTGGCGTGGTGCTTGCCACTCGAGATCAAACGCATGGATCCTCCATCGTTTCGGGCGCGCATATCACGCGTCTCCGATAGAAGACTGTATCTTCTTTAGGAGAAACGTACACTCGGGCAGCGAGTTACCCATCGATCGAGGAGCACGGTGATCGAGCAAGACGCGGGCGCGTTCGGCACGAATGTGCGGCGACGCCGCGAGGAGGCGGGCCTTACGCTCGAACAGCTTTCGACACAGTCGGCGGTCAGCCGGGCAATGCTGTCGAAGGTCGAACGCGGCGAGAAGAGCCCGACGATCGGTGTCGCGTCCAAGATCGCGCACGCGCTCGAGGTGTCGCTGTCGGACCTGATCGGCGGACCCGCGGCCGCCGACTCAAGTGTCGCCGTTGTGCTGCGCAAGAGCGAGCGTCCCGTATTCCGTGACCCGGAAACCGGTTTCGAGCGACACCTGGTGTCGGCGGCCCCGGGCGCGGGCGGCGCCGAGATGGTCGCCCACTACCTCCCCGCGCAGGTCTCCATGGGCCTGCTGCCCGCACTTCCGCCGGGTACGGAAAAGCAGGTCGTGGTGCTGAAAGGTACCGTCACCGTGGTGATCGGCGGCATCACCGAGACCTTGGACGCCGGGGACTCGATGTTCTTCCTGGCCGACCTGGACCACGGTTTCGACAACCGAACGAACACCCCCTGCGAGTACCTGATGTTCATCTCGCGCCGAGGCTGATCTAGATCAGTTCCTTGTGCCGCTTCAGCCGGTGGCGCACGTTCGACATCATGGTGCGCGTGCCCATGGTGCGAATGAACTTGGGGATGAAGCGATTCACGAAGCCGACGAACAGGAAGAGGTGTTCGAAGCGGCGTTGATCGGCGGCGGTCCAGTCGACGCCGAGCTGTTCACGGAAGTAGGGCGGCAGATAGCCGACGGTGAGGAAGCGCAGCAGACCGCCGAACAGGACGCGCAAATACCAGTGGATCATGCGCAGGTGCAGTAGGTCGTCGATGAAGGCGCGGATCTTGTCGTCGGCGGCCACCTGTTCGCAGGCCACCACCCAGTATTCGTCGAACTCGGCTCGCGTGGACGGCCACATCTCATCGGTGACCTGCAGGGTGGTGCCCAGCGGCGCCGACGTGGAATAGAACGCCTCGGCCTGTTCGGGACTCATCTTCCCGTTGAGCAGCTGGTAGGAGTCCTCGAACCCGATGTAGAGGCAGGCGGCCACCCACATCTGCAGGTTGCGGTCGAAGGCGTTGTAGCGCACCGCCGCTCCGGGTTCGGACTTCACCTGCCGATGCGCCACATTGATCGCCTCGCGCATGGCGATCTTCTCCTCCGCCGTGCCCAGGATGGCGACTGCGAGGTAGGAGGCGGTGGTGCGCAACCGTTTCCACGGATGCACCATGAGCGCCCCGGATTCGACCTTGCTGTCGGCCACGCCGTGCCCGACGCCGGGCCGCGCCATCTGCATGGCGACATTGGCCGCCGCGCCGGAGAACTGCCAGAAGTCCAGGGCGTCTTCGAGTTTCGGCGCCCGCTTGCCATCGGGCCGATGCACGCCGGGGATGTGGATGCGGGTCTGTTCGAGGGTGAGGGCCGGCTCGCCGGACGGCGGCACTGCCGCGAGTGTCATGGGTTCCCCTTCCGGGTGAATATCACGATGAACGGATACTAACTTAGGTGCAGCGCACACGACCAGAGTCGGCCGTCTCCGTCGATAATGCACCATTATAGGTCGAAAATAAGATCTCCGGAACCGCTTCCAAAGCGAAGAATGATGAGTAACATACGTCGCTGCGGCCGTTCGTGCACAGAGGCACGGACAGGGACCGAAAGGACGTTCGCGGCATGCTGAAACGCTTGGATCGCATACTCAGCTACGAGATGAAGGTGTCCGAGTTCCTCGGAACCCTGATCATTCTCGGCATTCCCTACGGACTGGTGGGGGTGGTGTGGACCCTCACGCACACCTCGCATCTGAAGCAGCTGCACGGCATCGATGTGATCATCTCGTTCCTGGGAGCCATCGTGTGCTGGCCGGTGCTCACCTTCTCGAATGTGTGCATGACCTAGATGATGGCGCTGGTCTGGCTCATCGACATCCTGGTGATCGGCATCAAGATCCTCGGTGGGCGAATGAAGGTCAATCCCGTACTGCGCGTGGGCCTGTGGGTGGCCGTGCTGTGCGGTGTGGTCGCGGGACTCGCGGCGGTCGGGATCGGCCTGTTCGCGCTGCAGCACTATCTGGTGGGGACGGCGTGATGACGACACTCGAAAAGCCCTCGGCCACAGCGGAGCCGGATCCGTCCGAGCTGGATCGGATCGGGCAGAGCCTGCGCGGCCTGTGGCGGAGGCATCCGCAACGCTCGCTGGAAACCCTGGGCCGGCAGGTCGATCTGGGTCGTGACGCGCTGCGGCAACTGGTCGTCTCGATCCTGCGGCGGCGCTTCCCCTATCGGGAATTCATCAAGCAGTGCGCGTTCATGACGAGCGTCTCGGCCGCGCCGACGGTGCTGGTGGCCATTCCGATCGCGGTCGTGGTCTCGATTCAGGTGGGCGCGTTGGTGAATCAGGTCGGCGCGACGACCTTCATCGGCGCGGTGGCCGGGCTCGGCATCATCCGCCAGGGCGCGCCGCTGGTCACCTCGCTGATGATCGCGGGTGCGGTCGGGTCGGCCATTACCGCCGATCTGGGTTCCCGGACCATCCGGGAGGAGATCGACGCCATGATGGTGATGGGCGTGGATCCGGTCCGCCGGCTGGTCGCCCCGCGGATCGCGGCGGCGGTGCTGGTGAGCATGCTGCTGTGCGGGTTCATCGTCTTCGTCGGCTTCGCTACGGCTTACCTGTTCAACGTCTACGCGCAGTCGGGGACGCCGGGTTCGTTCATCGGCTCGTTCGCCTCCTTCGCGGTCGCCAACGATCTGGTGATCGCGATTCTCAAGGCCGCCATCTTCGGGTTGCTGACCGCGGTCATCGCCTGCGATATCGGCTTGCACGCGCACGGCGGTCCGGGCGGGGTGGCCAATGCGGTGAACTCGGCGGTGGTGAGCTCGGCGCTGATGCTGTTCGCCTCCAATATCGTGCTCACCCAGCTCTACAACACGCTGCTCCCGTCGAAGGTGGTGTGAGATGGGCTCCACCTACACGCCCCCGGCGCTCAAACCGGTGCGGATGGCCGCGAATGTGGTCTCGATGCCGGTGCAGGCCAATCAGCGCCTGGGCCATCAGGTCATCACCTTCTTCCAGGCCCTGATCGCGATTCCGTTCGTGCTGAAGCACTATCGCAAGGAGGTGCTGCGCCTGACCGCCGATGTCGGCTGGGGCAACGGCTCGCTGGTGGTGGGCGGCGGCACCATCGGCGTGGTGATCGCACTGTGCGGGTTCGGCGGCATCACCGTCGGCATGGAGTCGTTCACGGCGTTGAACCTGCTGACCATGTCGCCGCTGACCGGGGCCATCTCCGGGTTCGCCACCACTCGCGAGCTCGCCCCGATCATCGCCACCCTGGCGTTCGCGATTCAGGCGGGCTGCCGGTTCACCGCGCAGCTGGGGTCCATGCGCATCTCCGAGGAGATCGACGCACTGGAATCCATTGCCATCCGGCCGCTTCCGTATCTGATCAGCACCCGTATGATCGCCTCCACGCTGACCATCATCCCGCTCTACAGCGTGGGCCTGGCCACGGCGTATCTGACGACCAAGCTGTCGGTGCTGTTCCTCGGCGGCACCACCGCCGGGACCTACGACCACTACTTCTTCCAGTTCCTGCTGGGACCGGACGTGTTCTGGTCGCTGCTCAAGGTCATGGTGTTCGTGATGATCTCGACGTTCATCCAGTGCTATTACGGCTACGTCGCCACCGGCGGGCCCGAAGGCGTCGGGGTGGCGGCCGGGCGGGCCATCAAGATGGTCATCGTCGTCATGGTCTTCGTCAATCTCTTTCTGACCCTTGCGATCTGGGGTATCGACCCCGGCTTCCGCATCTCGGGATAGGTGTTTCGATGATTCTCGATCCCAGCGGGCGGGGCCCCACGGCCCGGCAGCTCACGCTGGCCGGACTCGCGCTGATCGCCACGGTGACGCTGCTGGTGTATCTGCTGATGCTGCGCTACAACGGCCGCTTCGAGGACAAGGTGGCGGTGACCGCGGAACTCACCAGTACCGGCGACGGGCTGCCCGCGCACGCCGACGTGAAGTTCCGCGGCATGGTCGTCGGCCGTGTCGAGGACGTGACGGTGGTGGCCAAGGGTGAGCGGCAGCGGGCCGCGCTGGCCTTGAAACCCCAAGTGGCGGGGACGATTCCGGCGACGGTGGCGGCCCGGGTGATCCCCAACAATATCTTCGGGGTGACTGCTGTCGAACTGGTCGACACCACGCCCACCGGCGCGGGGCTGCGGGCCGGGGCAACCATTCCCGAGGACACCAGTGCCGCGACCGTACAGTTGCAGACCACGCTGAATGTGCTGCGCACCGTACTGAACAATATTCAGCCCGAGAAGCTCGGGCGGGTGCTGTCCACGCTGTCGGCCGCCCTGGATCCGGCCGCGCGCGTGCCCGGCTCCACCATCGAGCGGCTGGATCACTGGATCACCGAGGTGCGCGGCATCGACGGAATCGGTGATCTGCTCGGCAATCTGGGACGCGCGGCTTCCGCGCTGAGCGTGTCTGCCCCGGATCTGGTGGGGACCCTGGCGAAGTCGGTGACGACCGCGCGGACACTGACCGAGCAGCGGGCCGCGCTGATGAGCCTGCTCACCAGCGGCGGCAGTGCGGTCGACACGGTCAACGGCTTGTTCGCCCGCAATCCGGATTCCGGCAAGTTCCTGGTCTCGGGGCTCAACCAGCTCTTCGGCAGCCTGGCCCAGGATCCGCAGGCGATTCCCTATGCCATCGCGAATCTCAATACCGCGCTGCAACGGTTGCAGGGCACGTTCACCTTCGGGCCCAAGAAGCAGATGGTCTGGAAGATGGACGTGACCTTCACGCCGTTCCAGCAGTACACGGCGCAGGACTGCCCGCATTACGGCGATCTGGCCGGACCGCGCTGCGGCGGGTCGACCGTGCCGCAAGCCGCTCCCGTGCAGGAGTTTCCGCAACAGCTGACACCCAAGTGGCTCGACTCCGCCGGTCCCGCGCCCGTCGTCGCATCCCCGGGTCAGCCGAATCTGCCTGCGATTCCCGGTCTCCCGGCGATCCCCGGAATCCCCGCGATCCCTGGCCTCACCGCCCCCGCGTCCACGGGCACCACCCCGCCCGCGGCCGAGGCGACTCCGGCCGGTTTGCGCGGCACCGACGCCATCGCGGCATTGGTCGGCGGCAAGCCGAATGCGGCGCAGGTGCTGCTGCTCACGCCCATCCTGGCGGGCGGCTCCCTGGTTCCCGCCGACGGAGGCGCCTCGTGAAATCCGGAAAGGCCCTGGCGGGCTTCAGCCTCTTCGCCGTGGTGGCGGTGGTGTTGACCTACACCATCTGGTCGACGCTGCAGCGCTCGGTGCCCGGCGGCACGCACAACTATTCGGCGGTGTTCTCCGACGTCCTCGGTCTGCGGGTCGGCGACGACATCCGCATGGCCGGGGTGCGCGTCGGGCGGGTCGACAAGATCGCCTTCGCCGACGATTACCGAGCGCGGGTGGACTTCCGCATCCAGGACGACCAGCATCCGACCACCACGACCAAGGCGCTGGTGCGCTATCAGAACCTCATCGGGCAGCGCTATATCGCGCTGATGCCCGGTAAGGACGCCGGTGCGCCGATGGCCGCGGGCGATCAGATTCCGATCGAACGCACCGAGCCGTCCTTCGATGTCTCCGCACTGCTGTCGGGATTCGAGCCGCTGTTCAGCGTCCTGCAGCCGGATCAGGTGAACTCGTTGTCGGAGACGCTGATTCAAGCGTTGCAAGGCAATGGGGTATCGCTGAGCGCACTGGTGACGCAGGCCGCGCAGTTGGCGAGCACGTTCGGGCAGCGCGACGAGATCCTGGGCCAGGTGGTCGGCAATCTCTCCAGCGTGATCTCCGGGCTCGCGCATCGCAGCAATGACCTGGAAACGCTGCTCACTCAGGCGCGGGCGCTGACCGAGGCACTGTATTCGCAGGGCACCACCTTGAAGTCGTCGGTGGAACGCGTTGCGACGGCGACGGATTCGCTGGTGAACATTATCGCCGCGGTGAAACCCGGTGCCGCCCGCGCGCAAACGGATGCCTCGGCCGGTGTCGCGCTGCTGCTGCTCAACGGCGCGTCCCTGGACAAGGCGGCCGTCGAATTGCCCGACGTCCTCAATGGTGTCGCGCGGTTCAGCAGTTACGGCGCGTACGGCAATGCCTACCTGTGCAGCCTCGACGTCTCGCTGTGGGGCGTGCTGCTCCCGCCCGGTCTGTTCAATCAGATCGGCGGCCAATCCCATTCGGAGGTGTGCCGATGACGCGGCGACTTCGCTACCCCGGCTTCCTGCGCAACCGCCCGCTGCGGCTGGGTTTGTACGCATCCGGATTCGTGGTGGCACTGCTGATCGGATCCAGCGTGCTCGAGCAGGCGCAGCTGGGCGACAAGACGATTCACGCCGAGTTCGCCCAGGCGGCCGGGCTACGGCCGGGCGCGACGGTGGATGTGTCGGGCATCGAGGTCGGGCAGGTCAGCGCGGTCAAGCTGGACAACGGCAAGGTGCTGGTGGACATGCGGGTGCACGACGACGTCAAGCTCACCGACGAGGCGCGCGCCGCGATCAAGATGTCGACCATCCTCGGCCGGCTGCACGTGGATCTGACGCCCGGCAAAGGCAAGTCGATGGCCGGGGACCGGATCAAGCTGGATCACACCTCGGTGCCCTACAACCTGGGCAAGGTGGTGCAGGATCCGCAGTACAAGAACTCCTTCGAGCGCGTCGAGCAGCTGGATCCGCAGAAGCTGAGGCAGGCACTGGATCTGGTGGATCAGCAGATGGGCAACTCGCCCGAGCTGACCGTGCAGGCCCTCGACAGCGTGGGTGCGCTGGCCAAGGTCGTCAATGATCGCCGCGACGAGGTGGACACGCTGCTCAAGGGCATGGACACCGTCTCGCAGCTGGCCTCCGACAATCAGAACAGTGTGTTGCTCCTGCTCACTCGCGGCGAGCAGATCGGCAGCGCGGTGCAGCAGCGGCAGACGCTGTTGAAGCAGCTGCTCGACAATGTCGCTTCGCTGTCGAGCCTGCTGCAGCAGATGGGTCTGGAGAACAACAACCAGCTCGGACCGCTCATCACCGACCTGAACACCATGTCGCAGGGCCTGGAGAAGAACAAGGGCAACCTCGACCAGCTGTATCAGATCATGCCGGTGACCTTGCGGCAGTTCAACAATGTGCTCGGCGACGGCCCGTACGGAAACGTGTACGCGCCATGGCTGTTCCCGGACAACTGGCTGTGCCTCGCGCAGGCCGTGCAGGGGTGCAAGTGATGACATTTCGCAGACTGAAACTCGCCGCCGTGTGCGGTGCGCTGCTGCTCACCTCGGCGTGCGGGATGCTGCCCGGTTCGCTGAGCTCGCTGCCGAAGGAGTATCTCGGCGCACGGATGAAGATCACCGCCGATTTCGAGAATGTCGCGGGCTTGTACGCGGGCAATGATGTTGCGGTACTGGGTGTTCCGATCGGCACCGTCGAAACCGTCACACCCAAGGGCAGTTACGTCCAGGTCACCATGTCGCTGGACAGCGATGTCAAGATTCCCGTCGATGCCGTTGCCGCGCTGGTCAATCCACAGCTCATCACGAATCGTCACGTGGAGTTGGCACCGGCCTACACCGGCGACGGCCCGACCCTGAAGGACGGGGCCTATATTCCGTTGGAGCACACCCGGGTTCCGGTCGAGCTCGACCGTATCCTGGCCACTTTCTCCCAGCTCGGCGCGGCGCTCAAGGGCGACAACCAGTCCGGGCCGATGGCCAGCCGGGTGCTGTTCCCGCTGCTCAACGGCAATGGCGACAAGTTGCGCGACACCCTCGATGCCTTGTCGTCGGCCTTCGAGGTCACCTTCGCCAACAAGGACCAGATCTCCAACACCATCATCAAACTCAACGACATCACCCAGGTGATCGCCTCCAACGACCAGACCGTGCGCGATTTCAGCGGGCGGCTCACCGACCTGGTCAACCTGCTGGGCGAGCAGGCCCCCGGGATCGAGGCGGTGTTGAAGCAGCTCGACGACTTCGTTACCAATACGTCGACCCTGGTGGGGCAGAACAAGGATCAGCTGGCCGGGGCGCTGACCCGCTTCGTCGGCATCACCGATCAGATGCGCGCCAATGCCCGCGGACTCACCGAGATCGTGGACGTCGGCCCGCTCATGTTCCAGAACCTGGCCAATGCCACCAGCGTCGAACATCAGGCCCTGCGTCTGCACGGACTGTTGGACAAGTCGCTGCTCGACGGCGAGATCCTCTCGACCTTCTGCCAGCGCATCGCCATGCGCCTGGACGGTTGCCGCACCGGCAAGGTGCAGGATTTCGGCCCCGACTTCGGGCTCACCGCAGCACTCTTGGGAATCGCGAACCTGAAATGAGACTACGCACAACGGCTCTCGGCGGCCTGCTCACCGCCACGACCCTGCTGGCCACCTGCGGCTGCGCGGTCACGGTGGACACCCTGCCCATGCCCAAACCCGGTCTGGGCGCACCCGGTTACACCGTGCACGCGGCCTTCGCCGACGCGCTGAATCTGCCCGACCACGCACATGTCAAGATCGGCGGCTCGGATATCGGCGTGGTCACCAAGATCAAGACGACCAATTTCCTCGCCGACGTGCAGATGTTGATCCGCCAGGACATCCAGCTGCCCAAGGGCACCACCGTCGAACTGCGCCAGGGCACCCCGCTCGGCGACATGTTCGTGGCCATGACACTGCCCTCGGCGCAGGACGCCGGTGATCCGCTGCGCGACGGCGACACCATCGGCGTGGATCACACGGCGGCGGGCGCGTCGGTTGAGCAGCTGATGATGTCGATCTCGTTGCTGCTCAACGGTGGTGGCATCAATCAGGCCGCCAAGATCACCGGGCAGCTGGACTCCATGTTCGCGGGGCGCGCGCCGGAGCTGTCGCATCTCATCACCGAGATGACCGCGGCCATCGGCGCGCTCAATGCCCGCACCGGGGATATCGATCAGGTGCTGGGCGGGATGAATTCGCTCTCGGGCGAGTTGGCCCGGCGCAAGGCCGAACTCGGTCAGGCGGCCGACACCTTCCCCGCGCTCATCGGGCTGCTCACCGAGAACAATCAGCAGATCGTGGACCTGCTGGCCAAGGTGGCCACCACCACCGACGCGCTCGGCGACTTCGCCACCACCACCGGCGGGGACTTCGTGGGTCTGTTCAACAGCATTCAAGCGCTGATGTCGGGGTTCGCGCAGAGTGATCAGCTCACCGGAACACTCGACGGGCTGCACCAGATCTATCCCTCGCTCATGGCAAGTCTGCGCGGTCCGGCGCTGGCGGTCGCGGCGACCGTGTCGTATCTGAGCGTCGGCGCGCTCACCGATCCCAGCGGCAGTCGCTGGCCCGAGCTCGGGGATGTGGGGCAGTTCATCGGCAGTCTGGCGCAGGTGCTGGAGAAGGTATTCGGGCGGGTCACCAGTCCGCCGCAGCAACCCGACACCCAGCCCGGCCAGCAGGGAGGAGATCGATGAATCCGCCACTGTGGCACTGGGTGCTGCGGCATCGCATCGCCATCGCGAATATCGGGCTGATCGTGGTGCTGGTCCTCGGGTCGGGATACATCGGCGGGTATGTGCTGCGGTTCAACCCGATTCCGCACACCTACCGGGTGACGGTCGAGCTGACGTCTTCCGGCGGGCTGCTGCCCGGCAATGACGTCACCTTCCGGGGCAGCCGCATCGGCAAGGTCGCCGACGTGCACGTCGCCGGGGACGGCGTCGCGGCCGTCGCCGAAATCGACGACAGCGCACACATTCCCGTCGGCGGCACCGTCGCGGTCGGGCGGCTCTCGGCCGCTGGGGAGCAATACCTGGACTTCCGGCCCGACTCCGACACCGGGCCCTACCTGCACGACGGCGCGCGGGTCGAGCGGGCGCGCACGAACATCCCGGTGCAGATCCAGGCGGTGTTCGCCAACCTCAGCGACCTCATCGGCGGCATGAACCCCGACCGGCTCAATGTGATCATCGACGAACTCGACAAGGCACTCGCCGGAGGGCCGGACCGCTTGCGCAACATGATCTCCGGCATCAGCCGGGCCATGTCCGGGCTGGACGGACTGCTGCCGCAGACCCGGCAGCTGCTCGAGAATCTCGAGGTCATCGCCGACACCACCCAGCACGCGCAACCCGACCTGGGCACCCTCACCAAGGCGGGCAGCGTGCTGTTCGACCAATTCGCCTCCGCCGACCAAGAACTGCGCAAACTGCTCGCGCAAGGACCGGGCCAGCTGGAGACGCTCAACGGCTTCATCACCGAAACCCAGGACCCCATCACCAATCTGGTGACGAACTTCGTGGCCGTCACCAAGGCCGCCAAGCTGCGCGCGCCGGCGATCGCTGCACTGTTCCCGGCCTTGCGGATCGGCTCACAAGCGCTCGGGGTGCCCGCACACGACGGGGCCTACAACACCCTCGTGGATCCGTGGCCGCGTCCGAGCTGCGACTACGACACCATCCCGGTAGTGCCCACCGATATCCAGGTCGACAACCGGGTCCGCCTCTACAACTACTGCGTCACCTCCAATCCGGCTCTGCAGATTCGCGGTTCGGCCGACGCGCCCCGGCCCGACGTGCCCGACAACGGGGCGACCGCGCCGCCGGGGGCCACCGGCAACGAACTGTCCCAGCCCATCCCCCGCTAGCCCTGCCGCTGCACCCCAGGAGACTTCCCTTGAGCGACACCACGATTCAGCCCGCTGACGAAGACATCACCGAGACCCCCGCCACCACCGACCCAGCAGTCGGCAGCTCACCCGCCGCTGCCCCCGTCCTCGCCGGCGTGGACGACTCCGAAGCTTCTGCCGCCGCGGTCCCCGCCGCTCTAGACAGCAGCCAGGCTCCCGCTGTCCTCATCCCCACCGGAGGTAGTTCCCCCGCCGATGAGTCAGCGCACGACGACCAGCGCGACCGCGCGACCATCGACGCTGCCCCCGACACGGCGACGGCCGATGACCCTGGCGCGACGCCGCCACGCAGCGATGGATCGACAGTTGTTGCGCGCGTCCGGAAGTCACTCCTCGCACGCCGGTCGCTGCCCGCCCTCGGCAGACGTGGCCGGATCGTGGCGCGTGCGGCGGGTGTGCTGGCGCTGGCGGTGTCGATCGGTGCGAGCATCGTGTTCTACCAGCACGACGCCCACTCCAAGGAGCTGCTCGACGCCCAGCAGCAGGCGCAGGCCGCCGCCTGCAAGTACGCTCCGCTACTGGCGACCTACGACGCCAAGAATCTCGACGCCTATTTCAGCTCCGTGCTCGATGGCGCGACCGGGGACTGGCGCAAGCAGTTCGATTCCACCAGCAAGGATTTGCGCGAGGTGCTGAGCCAGGGTCAGGTGGTCTCCAAGGCCACCGATGTGCAGTGCGCGGTCCGCAATGCCGACCGCAATTCCGCCGAGGCCATCGTGGTGATCGGCCAGACCATCACCAGCCTGGGCACGCAGGGCAAGCCCGCACCCGGTCAGCTGTCGATGGTGATGCGGCTCGAACGCTCCGGCGACCGCTGGCTGGTGAACAAGGTGAATTCGCCGCTGGCGCAGCAGCCGCAGCAGTGACGCCCGCCGCCATGCCCGCCCCCGATCCGGGTGCGCGGGCCGTCCGCCGACGCCCGAAGAACCGGCGGGCACAGATCGCCGCGGTATCGGCGGCCGAATTCGCGGCGCTGGGCTATCACCGGGTCAGCATGGAGGACATCGCGACCCGGCTCGGCATCAGCTCCACCGCGCTCTATCGGCACTACCCGAGCAAATACGCGCTCTTCGCCGGGGAACTGCTGCGGCTGGGCGAAGTGACGGTGGCGGCGGTGAGCCTGCCCGAGGTGGCCGCCGACTGGCCGGCACGACGACGGCTCGGCTACGCCATCGACGGCATCATCGCCGAAACCATCTTCAACCGGACCACCGTCGGACTGGCGCGGTGGGAGCATCGCTACCTCGAAGAGCCCGACAAGCGCACGGTGGACGAGCATTTCGCCACCGCCCTCACCGAACTGAGCGCACTGATCGGGGCGGTGCGACCGGAGTTGCCCGAGCACGAGCGACGGATCCGGGCCGTCGGCGTGTTCAGCGCGGTGAGCTGCCTCGGCGACCATCGAGTCGCCCTCGCCGCGAAACCCCTTGCTGTGCTGCTGAATCAGGCCTGCTGGGCACTGGTCGAAACGGATCTCCCCGTCTCGGCGCAGTCACCGCCCCCGCGTGCCGTGGAGATACCGCACACGCTCAAACACGAACTGCTGCTGCAGCATGCGGTCCGGCTGTTCTACGAGCGCGGCTACCCGAATGTCGGCGTCGAGGACATCGCCGCCGCCGCGGGACTGCCCTCTGTGTCGGCGGTATACCGCTACTACCGGGGCAAGGGCGACCTGCTCAATGCCGCCTTCCGCCGCGCCGCCGACCGCATGACCGCCGTCATCGGACCGACCCTCGCCGAATCCGGCACTCCGGCAGAGGCATTGACCAAGCTCGTCGACATGTACGTGGCCGGAGCCTTCGACGAACGCGAACTGATCTACGTCTACTTCGCCGAATTCGGCCATGTCCCCGACGACGAACGCGCCACCCTGCGCGTGGTCCAGCGCCTCGTCGTCGCCGAGTGGGCGGGTCTGCTGGCCCAGGTCCGCCCCGGCCTCACCACCGCTGCCGGGCACATTCTGGTGCACGCCGCCCTCGGGCTGGTCGTCGACTACGGTCGCGTGTTCGGCGACACCGAGCGAATCTGCCCGCGCCAGTGGGTGATCCGCCTCATGGAAGCGGTGCTGTTCGGCCCACCCGCACCCGGTCCGTCCGCCAGTCTGAACGCATGCACTTCACCCTGAGCGCCGCACTGACGGCCCTCGCCGCCACCGTTCTCGTGCTGCCCGCCGTCGCCATGCCTACCGCCGCAGCCGATTCCGTGCGTCTGCCCGGCTCGATCGACATCCCGTGCGCGGCGGCCACCCTGCACCAGAACGCCGACTGGTATCTGCCGGACGGGACGCCGCGTGCCCTGATCTGGTTGCAGCACGGGTTCGCCCGCGACGGCGGCAAGGTCGCGGACCTCGCCCACACCTTGTCCGGCGCGGGCTATCTCGTCTTCGCGCCGAGCCTGCCGTTCTTCGATCCCGCCGGGTGCACGCTGCAGAACCTGGGCGACAACACCGCGTTCCTGGATCACATCGCCGAACTGTTCTCGACGGCAACCGATCCCGATAGCGTCCTGGCCGCAAGCCTCGCCGCGGCCTCGGCGGGCACCGGCCACCCGCCACCCGCGATCCCACCGGCGGCGGTCTTCATCGGCCACTCGGCAGGAGCCGAGGCTGTCGAATACGTCGCGCACCGATTGCACGCCGGCCACCCGGATGCGTGGCCGAACCTGCGCGGATTGATCCTGCTCGACCCGGTGAAGTCCTTCCTGGGCAACAACACCGACGCGGCCCTGACCGACCTCGACCCGACCGGGCTGCCGATCCTCACCATCTCCGGCCCGCCCGGCCTGTGCAATAACTTCGGCAGCGGCACCACGGCGCTGCAGGCCCTGCTGCATCGACGCTTCCTCGGGGTTCGTCTGCCCTTCGGCGAGCACACCGACGCCGAAGGCGCGAGCTCCGACATGGTCGGCGAATTGGCTTGCGGCATGCCGCAATCGGCCAATGTGTCGGCATTGAAGCAACTCACCACCCGCTGGACCGACGATTTCCTGTCCGCTGCCGGCGACGATCCGGGGACTGCGGAACTATGTCCGCAAGGCCCGCTCGAGCCCGTCTGCGACCCGATCGAGGGGCTCGGTACTGTCCTCGGTACGGCACAGCACTAACGCACCTTCCAACCCCGCGATCAGCAGAGTAGCCAGGTTGGTCGCATCGGGTTCCGGTATCCCATTGCGCTGCAAGCACTCCCGGAAGAAGCCCTGCCAGCGGCGGAAGACATCGCGTGCGGCGGTGACCAATTCGGCGTCCTCGGGGCCCGCGCCGAGGGCGACCGCCGCGATCGGGCACCCGGCCGGATAGCCGCCGCCGGTCATCACCATCTTCGCGGCCGCCAGGATGGCGCGCATGGCCGAGACCGGATCCTGATTCGCGCACACCGCCTCGATGGCCGGGCCCGCGGCGCCGTCCACGAGGCGCACGACTTCCTCGGCCAGCTCGGCCTTGCCGCGTGGGAAGTGGTGGTAGATGACACCGCGATGGGTGCCCGCCTGCTCCACGATCTCGCGGAAACCGGTGGCGGCGTAGCCCCGGGCACGAAACAGCAGCGCGGCCTGGCGAATCATGCGCATGCGAGTGTCGCGGGCCACCGAACCTCCCTCACAGCGGTTGACTAAGACAGTAGTCCTAGAACATACTCGCATCGATTTCTAGGACACCTGGCTTAGAACCGACAAGGGGGCCCACCACCGTGCTGCTGGATACTCTCCGCACCTACACGCTGCGCTACGTCACGGCGATCTTCGAGACGCCGCTGCAACTGTTCGCGTTCCTGGCCGGGGCCTGGTTCACCGCCAACGGCATCATCGCCTTCGGCATCTACCCCGATATGGCGTTCGGCGGCGAAATGCGTTCCTGCACCATCCAATTCCTCGGTTTCATCCCCGTCACCGTGAACGGCTGGCACGCGCTGTTCCACCTCATCAGCGGCATCGCCGGACTGGCCCTCGCCACCCGCCGCAATCGGGCCGAGTTGTTCGCCCTGATTTTCGCGCCCTACTACCTGCTGGTCGCGATCCTCGGATTCCTCGGCGGCGACCAGGTCCTGCACCTGATGGCCGTCGACACCTTCGGCAATATCGTGCACACCGTCGAGGGCACCGCGCTGCTCGCAGCCGGTGCCCTCGCCTCGCTACGGGGCCGCGCAGCTATCGCTTGACGTGGGCCTCGGGCCCATCGCACCACTGCTCGGCAGGCACCACGGCCTTGACCTCGGCGATGTGCTCGCCGCAGCCGGCCCAGGTGGTCTTGCCACAGGACTCACAGGGGACAGGTTGACACACAGTGGACTCCTCTCGTTCGGATGTTCGAACGAGCATCTATATCACAGTCACCCGGCCGGCCCCCGCGGCATCCTCCACGCAGCGGTCGCGCGGCATCAGAGTCGGGCCTCCTGCCGGAGCGCGGCGAACCAGGTGATCTCGTTGGCGAGCGCCAGATTCGGATCCGTCAGTCGGCGGCGGACACCGGCGACGTAGGCATCGGCGACCGATTCATCGCCCGCGGCCAGTAGCAATGCGTAACGGAGTACATGCGTGCGCTGTGGTTGATGGCCGAACGTGATATTGAAGCCGTGCCGTTGGCCCAGATCATCCGCGTGCAGAACAATGTCGTGCCAGTCCGCGTCGATGATGGTGTAATTCGGCCGGTCCTCACCGACCAGGCTGCCCAGCAGTTGTCGTTCGTACAGCACGCCGATCGTGTCCCCGGCACCATCGGTGGTCACGAGACTGCGCAGATCGGCCACCGAGCCGACGGGGTAGCCGCGGTAGGTCAGTGCTGCCGAGGGAGCCAGTTTGGCCGTGAAATAGGTCGCGAGCTCTTCAGGTCCCCAACCGTCCCCGTAGGACTTCAACTCCGAATACGAATTGCCCGTGCGGACATCGTCGGTGAGCCAATTCAGCAGTGCCGCACGACCTCTGCCGGTCAGCGCACGGGCCGCCGCCTCGGGATGAGTCGACATCGCCACGCCCAGTTCGGCACTGTCGTGAAAAGTGCCGACTCCGGGCAGGGCGAAGGGCGTCGAAGCGCGCCGACCCGCGGTCGATTCCGATGCGGCGGTCGATTCCGGTGTCAGAGCGGGTGTCGGGTCGCCGCGGCGCACCGCCGGAGACTGACCCGCCAGCCAGGCCTCGACCTCGTCGAACCCCCAGCGCAACTGGGGATCGCGGGTCAGCAACCCGCTCAGCAGCAGCGTCCATCGACCACGGAGGAACGATGGCATCGGCAGGGCCTCGACCGCCGTCAGGGAGATATCGCGGGTGTTCAGCTCGGCATCGACGACGCTGTTGGGCAACTGCGTGCCCTGATCGTCCTCGAAGTAGCCGTGCCCCATCAGAACCCGCAGCATCACCATTCCGACGCTCCACCAGTCGTCTTCGACCCGCCAGCGCTGGGGCGCGCCGGGGGCGCTGTAGGCGGCTGTGCCATTGCCCATGTTGGTGATCTTCGAACGGCCGGCAAGATCGACCAGCAGCCCGAAGTCGGCGAAGACCAATTCCAACGGTGTGTCGGTGCGCACCAGAATATTGCGTGGATTCACATCGCCGTGCACGAGTGTGGTGTGGTTCGGATGCTGGATGGCATGCAGTTTCGTCACCACCTGTCGCAGGATCTCGACTGCGAGGTCGTGTGAGGAACCCGCCGGATCACGGTCGAGGAGAAAGCTTCCGAGCGAACCGAATCGGCAAAACTCCATGACCTCGTAGTGGATGTCGTTATCGCTGCCGCGTTCGAACACGTGGACGGTGTACTCGTCACGGAAGCTGTCGCGGTACTCGGGCGAATCGAGGTCGATACGGTATCCCGGCACGTTGTGGAAGAGCTTGATCGCATACGGGTGGCCGTTGGTGGCCCGACACAGCCACACCGTGGCCTCACCGCCCTGCCCGAGCTTGCGTTCCATGGTGAACCGCGCCGCGAGAGTCGAGGGCAGCGGCTGGAATCGTTCGGGTGCCGCACCGTCGATCCGGGTCTCGGGCGCGGGCGGGCGCGGCCCCACACCCGGGTGTGATGGCTCGGGCGCAACGCCGGCGTCCATCCGGGTCTGCGGCGCACCGCGGCCACGGGCGTCCATCCGGGTTTCACCGGCCGGTGTCCGGCCGGAGTCAGGACCATCCATCCGTGTGCGGTCAGCCATGTTCGATTCCTTCGTTGTCGGGACAGCGGCGCACCTGGACCACGGTCACGTTGTCGCCGCCGCCGCCCGCCAGCGCCAGATCCCGCAGCAGGACCGGCAGTTCGGCGGGCGCGGCGCGGATCAGGCGTTCGATCGCCTCGGGGTCGGCGTAGTCGTCGAGGCCGTCGGTGCACAGCAGGATCCCCGGCCCCGACGGCATTCGGCAGTCGAAGAACGCGGGTTCCAGGAGCACTCGCCGCCCGGCGCCCAGCGCCTGCTGCAGCAGATTCGATCCCAGCGCACGGTGATCGAGCGACAGCTGCGCCAGATAGTTCCCCTCGAGCCGATAGGCCCGGGAATCGCCGACATTGAACACCAGCACCGAGGCGTCGGGCAGCACCGTCACGCCCACGACGGTGCAGCCCATGGCGTGCAACTCCGGCCGCTGCTCACCCAGATCGTTGAGGCCATCCGAAATCTGTTGCAGCAGTTTGCCGATCACGACGCGCAGGTGATCACCGTCGGTGATGTCCGCGATCGCGTCCGGCGCGGTGAGGCTTTCGCAGGCCACCCGGCTGGCCGTCGCGCCCCCGGCATGCCCGCCCAGACCGTCGCACACCACAATGGTGGTGGGTCCGGTGACCTCGACGTCGGTGGTCACGCTGACGGGTGTATCACCCTGCAACGACCAGCCACCCCAGCCCAGCGCGTCCTCATTGTGTGCACGTGCGTGGCCCCGGTGGGACACCGCGTTGATCCGCAGTCGCATCACGGCCCCCATTCGATGGTGATGGGAACATCGGCGGCGAGTCTGAGCGTGTCGTCGCGACCAACGGCCCGTTCCTCGTCCCGTGGGATGCGCATGTCGTTCACGAAGGTTCCGTTGATCGAGGTATCGGTGACGTACAGGAGGTCGCCGTCGTAGCGCAGCTTGCCGTGCAGTCGCGAGACATTGGTGTAGGTACCGAAAACCGTTGCGGCGACATAGTCTTCGTGACGCCCGATGCCGATGGTCTGTCCGGCGAGGATGCGCAACCGCGCGCCCGAGCTCACCACCAGCTCCACCGCCGCGGCGGGCCGCTCCTGCCGATCGGGTTCGGGCGGCGGTGGCGGTGACGGCGGTAGCGGCGCGATCAGGTCCCCGCCGCAGAGTCGGCATTGCAGCGTGTGTGGCACGCGCCGACCGCAATTCGGGCAGTCGATGCCATCGTCGTCGGAGGCGTTCGATAGCGGCATCATGCGAGGCTCCCTTCCCGTCAGGCCAGCCATGAGGCGTCGCGGACTTCGACGCCGCGCGCGGTCAGCGCCCGGCCCAGCGCATCTGTCGCGCCGGGCAGCGGAATGCCCACCAGCCGAACGCATTCGCCGTCCACGTGCACACCGAGTTCGCGGCGCTGCGCGGCGAAGGTCGTCCGCAGCGCCGCCTCGTGGTAGCGCTGTGCGCCGAGCTCGCTGAGCACGTGCACACGCTGATTCGAGGAGCCGCGCAGGGCGTCGGCACCGGCGCGGGCCGCGACGAAGGGTTCGCTGACCAGGACATCGACCAGGCCGGTCAGCCAGTCGAAGCGTTCCTCGAGCCGCTGCCGGGACCGGCCGGAGTACAGCAGAATGTCCAGGGGCAGGGGATGATCCGTGCGTCGGATCCCCTCCAGCAGTGCCCGCAATGCCGTCGGCTGATCGGTCGGCTCACCCCCGGAGACGGTCACGCCGTCCAGCGGGCCGTCGATACCGCGCAGCCAGGACAGCACCCGCTCCACATCGCACCGGGTGCGCTCGTCCGCCGGCCAGGTATCACGGGCCAGGCAGCCCCGGCATCCGACGGTGCAGCCCTGGAACCACACGCCCGCGCGCACTCCGTAGCCGAGATTGCCGACCGGATAGTGCAAGCGCGACAACAGCATCGACGGGGGCGTCATCCCAGCATCACCGTCCAGCCTTCTCCGGATTCCGTCAGGCCCACCACGGTCGTGGCACGGGTGCCCGCCGGCAGTTCGAACAGGGCGCGCGCCAGCGGATTCACCAGCATCGCCTCCACGGTGGCGGCCACTCCGCCGCCGCCGAAGTCGAGGCGGGTCAACGCGATGTCGAGCAGTTGCTTGTGGACCGTCTCCTCGATGGTCACCGTGATACCGGTGCCCGCCCGGACCCGTGCCACGACATTGCCCACGAACAGCGGAACCAGCTCCGCCGCGGTCTCTTCGGAGATGAAGTCGAACACGACGACGTCCTCGCCGATGCGGCGCAACAGCTCCGGTCGGCCGATCTCCTTGGTGAAGAACTCCCCGATCGCGGCCCGGATCGTCGATTCGACGGTGCCGTACGGTGTTCCGCGCGCCACCACCGGCACCCGGCGGCCGCTGTCGTCGGTGCGATAGACGCCCAGATTCGAGGTGAACACGATCAGCGTCTCGGAGAAGTAGACCGTCGAGCCGCTGCCATCGGTGAGCCGGCCGTCGCCGAGGATCTGCAGGAACTTGTCCAGAATGCGCGGCGCGGCCTTCTCGATCTCGTCGAAGAGGATCAGCCGGAAGGGTTGCTGCCGTACCGCATTCGTCAGCTCGCCGCCGCTGTGGTGGCCGGAGTAGCCCGGTGGCGCGCCGATCAGCCGGGCCTCGTTGTGCTCGGCGGAGAACTCGCTCATGTCGAAGCGGACGAACGCGTCGGCACGCCCGAAGACCAGTTCCGCGATGGCCTTGGCCAATTCGGTCTTGCCCACGCCCGTGGGGCCCGCGAAGAACAACACACCTTGCGGGCGCGTCGCGACTCCGGCGGTGTGCGCGCCGCTGAGTCCCATGGCCGAGCGAATCAGGATGTCCACCGACTTCCGTACCGCCACCGGCTGTCCGAGCACCTTCGAACCCAGCAGTCGCGCGCCCGACCCGATGCGCTCGCGCAGCGCGGGATCCTGCCAGGGGTTGTCGGGAATGCCGACCCGGAAGGTGCGCACCGCGTCCTCGATCCGGGCCGCCGGAATCCGCCGGTCGATCGCCAGCCGGTTGACCTCCATGATGGAGCGCAGGGTGAGTCCGCTGGTTTGCGCGGCATAGCGGTCGACGAGGGTGTGGAATTCCGCCGAATCATCCTCGGGCGCTTCGGGGAGCGAGGAGACCAGCAGCGAGACCACGGCACGGCGTTGGGCCAGCCCGGGCGCCGGGATGGAGATCACCCGGGCCAGTTGGCCGCCGACCATCCAGTGCGGGAGATCGTTCTCGCCGTCCAGCAACCAGAACACGGTGTTGTAGAGCGAGGTCAGATGCGGCCCGGCGACCTGGCGGCGCGGTGCGACGGCCATCAGCCGTTCGGCGGTGACCAGCATCCGGTGCAGTTCGGGATCGGCGAAATCGGCGGCCGGGACGAACCGGGACGCCGAGTCGAGGATCAGGCAGCACGGGCGGTCGGAGTGCACGACCTCGTGCAGCAAACGCGGCAGCAGGCGCAGCGGCCCCGCGGCCGCCGCCGCATTGCCCGGCTGCGCCGCCCGGATCAGGCCGGCCGCCACGCCGTCGGTGTCCATCAGCACGCTCGCCCCGTGCACCGGATCGACGACGATCACCGATCGGTGCCCGGCCTCGGCCAGTAGCATCCGCAGCGCTTCCGGCACGGTCACCAACCGGCTCGCCGCACCGCCCACCGTGGGAAGCAGGACCAGGTCGCGCAATGCCCCCGTCACCATGATCTGCGGGTTCGCGGCCAACGCCACGTCGATTTCCCGCAGCCACGCCGGCAGCGCATCGATGAACGGCGAACTCATGCTTCGGATCTCCCCTCTCGCACGGCTTTTCGAGCCACCCGGGCACCCGGCGCGGTCCCATCCGCAGCCAGGTGTTCGGTGGCGAGCGTCTGGACGGTCACCAGGCCGGCGGCGGAATACCGGACCCGCTCGGGCAGCACACCTCGCGCGCGCAAACCGTCCGGCAGTCCGCGCAGGTCCGCGCAGATCGCCGACTCCGCCGCGGTCGTGTCCTGTGCCGCCGCGGCGGTGGTTCGCACGGTGCGGATATCGATCTCGCCGTCGACGATTCGGGCCCGCACTCCCAGGATCGTCGAGCCCGGTGCGGCGAGCACGATCGATCCGGCGGTGTCCATGGCGACCGGCGTTGCGGCATAACCCATTTCGGCCAGTGCCTCCTCGACGGCGGTCAGCACGAAACGGCGCTGTCGGGCGTTGTTCTCGAGCACCGACCGGGATTCGATGAGCTCGCGTGCCCGCCGCAGATCCTCGCCGGCGTCACCGGCCCGATCGAGGGTCTGCTCGGCACGGTCCAGCATGGCGGCGGCGCCGCCGTTGTCGCCGAGTTCCGTTGCGGCGTCGCGAAGTTCGGCCAGCAGTTCGCGTCCCTCGCGCAGCTGTCGGGTGGCGGCGTTGGCCGCAGCGATGCGGGAGTCGAGACCGCTCAGCAGCAGTTCGCCTCGGGCCGGATCGGCGCTGCCGCACACGGCTATCCCGGCCTGCTGCAGCTCGGAGGACGGTTCGAGCAGGGTGGCGAGCAGGCGTTCCACCCGTGCCGCCAGCCGTTGCCGCCGGTCGGCGACGACAGCGTCCATCGTGGTCTCGGCGCGCTGACTCCGAGAGTGAGCGGCGGAGTTCTCCCTGCGGCTCAGGTCGGCCAGCGTCGCGGCGAGATCTCGATCGATCTGCTGGGCCCGCCGACGAATCTGCGCCGCCTGCACCGCCGGCTCGGTGTCGCCGAGCAAGCTTTCCAGTCGTGCGCATTCCGCGCTGATCGCCGCCGAGTTCGACAGTGAGCGTGGGTCGGCGCTCGCGAGGGCGGGCAGCCCGGCCGCGACGCATCGCTGCGACATGCGTCCCACGCGGGCCGACAGCAGCCGGAGCCGCTGCTCGGCCTGTTCGCGCAGTACCGGTTCGGACACCACCCGGTAGCTGATCCCAGCGCTGCTCATCGGCTACCCGTCCTCGCGTGCGCGCCGCACGAGCCCGTATCCGGCATGGCCGAACACGGCGAACACCGCGGGCAACCACCACACTCCGGCGCCCGCGCCCTGGACGGCCTGGATGAGGAACAGGACGATGCCGATGCCGAAACCCCATCGCGCGGAGGTGGATACGACTTCGGACTGGAAGGGATAGGGCAGTACGGACCCGAGCACCGCCAGCACCACGACCGCGAACAGCAGCGTGATGCTGATGTAGATCCACAGTCCCACGAAGTTGCCCATTGTCACCTTGTGGACGTCGGCGGCGGCAAACCAGACCGTGTGCGCGATGTTCGGAGAGAATGCGGCACACATCGCCCCGAACAGTGCCGTGGCGAAGGCGGCCGCGACCGCTGCGAGGGCGAGTTGACCCGACTGCGTCAGGATGCGCCGGCGCCGCCGGTCTTCCTCCTGCTGCTGATTCCTGATCTGCTGCTCGGCTTCGGCGCGGCGACGGTCGTGCTCGGCCGTCGCCGCGTCCCGCGCGGCGTCGACCGTCGCGTCCACCAGCAATACCGCGGCCAGCATTCGGTTCGAGAGCATGGCGGGCTACCGCGCGATCGCGGCGGGGCGGTCGGCGGCCGCGCCGGCGAGGTGTCGGAGAGTGGAAAAGGTATGCACAGCTGTGCCTTTCGGCGGCTACGAGGGGACGTGACGGGTCTTCGCCGTCGATTCTCCCGCTCCCCCACCGCCACCGGCAGTCGTGCGATCGGACGACAAACGGCTATCCGCAACCGCCGGGCAGTGTCGTTTTCCGGCCGGTATCCGGTCAGGCCCGGTCGGCCGGCGCGAGCGTCGTGGTGAGCGAGGCCCACAGCAGCGGCGTGCATCCGAGGTCCCCGGTGTCGCGCCAGGCGCGCAGTTGTCCGCGCTGCCAATCGGTCAGCGCGGCAATCGGATCCGTGCCGCCGTGCGCGGCGTCGACGCGCAGCGCGAGCTCGGTGGTCGGGTGTCTCGCCGGGGGTAGTGCGGTGAATCGGCGGAAGGCGGCGTCAGTGGGCAGCACCCAGCGGGTGGTGGTCACCACTTCGGCGCCTGCGTCGAGCGCGGCCATGATCAGGCCGAAGGTCTCCGCGGAGCGGAAATCGATGCCGCCCTCGCACGCGATGATCGCCACCCGTGTCGGCATCCGCCAGATCTCATGTCCGGGTTGCGCTTCCACCGCGCCGTAGCGCGCCCACACCCGCGGGTCCTGTGCGCCGCTCGTACCCAGCAGCAGATCCAGCGCACACAATGGCAGATGAGTGCCGCGTGGGACGGCGCCGGATGCCGCGCCCGCGCACACCCACGGCGCGGCCAGCCCCCAGGCACCCTCCCCCGGCGGCCCGGTGACATCGTTGAGATGGATTGCCGCCGAACCGGGTTCGTTCGCGACCGCGGAGACGTGTCCGAAGTAGAACAGCCGGGAACAGCCACCCGACAGCGCCGCCGCGAGCTGCACCCGGGTGATCTCCCCTTGGATGGGGGTAAGGGTGACGGTCCGGCCGGTGTTCGGGTCTGCGAGTGTTCGGGCCGCGCCGCCGTCACCGGCGTCCACGCGACCGCGGATCTCGGCGATCGCGGCGTGGTCGGCGAATTCCACGTACACATTGCGCATCCGGTGGCGCGCGCTCGCGGGCAGGATCGGGTCGATGATGTGTGCGGGCGGCAGCCCGCGCACCTGCTCCCACGGATCCGGCCGCCTGCTGCGCGCGACATAGAGGGTCGCGGGCGGGTCGTGGGTGACGACGGCGAGGTCGAGCAGCCGCCGGTCGGCGTCGACACAGAGCAGTTCCCACGGCACCTGCGCCAGACGAGGACTCGGGGTGACCCGTATCCGTACCGGCCCCGCCGCCGCCCGGGTCACCAATTCGGCGCGCAGTTGTGGCGGGAGCACCGCGTCCGCCAGCCGGGCGGCCAGTTCCGCCTCCCCCGCCCGCGACGCGAAGGCCCCGTCGGCGAACGCGCGAATCGCCGCCTGCTCATCGGATTCCATACCGTTGGGGCCCGGGCCTTCGATCCGCTGCGGATGCACCATCGCGGTCCGCAGAGTGGTCAGCGCCGCGTTCAGCTCCGGCGAATTCAGTCGTGCCACCTGCGCTGCGGGCGCGCCGTCCAACCAGGTCCACGACAGGTAGGTGTCGCCGGCGTCGGCGGCGCGCACCAGCAGCTCGCTCACTCGTTGCGTCCCGCTCATCCCGGCTCCCCTTCCTGATGGTCGGCGGGGATCTGTTCCGCCAGTAGCGGTTCCGCGCCGGGCGCGACGTGGAGCGCGGGACCGTCGAGCACCGCGAGGTAGCTCTCGACCGCCGCTCGCCGGGCCACCAGCCGATCACCGAGCCCCGGGTCCTCGACCGCGATGTGCCCGGCCAGCGCATCCAGCCGATCCGCGGCGGCCGACGCCAGCGATCGAGCACGCACGACCATGCCCTGTGCGGACAGCGCGAACTGCTCACGCAGGTCGGCCGCGGACCGGGGGTCGACACCGGCCGCCGTGCAGATCGCCATCCGGTGCGCACTCCAGGCACCGATCATCAGACGATCGATCGCCCGCAGGGCCTGCCCGGTCGGATCGGCACGGATCACCCCCGGGCCGAGATCGGCGGAGAACAACCCGTACACCGGTTCCAGCCCTCGCTTTCCACCGAATCTCAAGTGGCCGAGCAGGCTTCGACCGTCGGGACGCACGACGGCGGTGGCCAGCAGGCTGCCGTCGCGCCCATCGGCCGCGTAGGCCCGCAGCGTGCCGACCTCACGGCAGCGTGGATCCACCTCCGAGGCGAGCCGAACGCGCATGTCCACCGAGTCCGGGGACACCCGCTCGACCCGGATCTCCGGCTCCCGCGCGCCGTTCCACCGCAGGATGCGCGGTGGAACCGCCAGCAGGTCCACTTCCGCCTCGTCCTCGACCGCTGTCCCGGTATCGTCGGGCGAGTCGCCGAGGTTGTACGCAAGCCCCGAATCGCCTGCGCGCGCGAGATATTCGAGAATCTCGCGCAGTAACCCGTCGTCCACGACAGCCTGTCTGGCGGCGAGGAGTTCGGCGATTTCGGCCACCTCCGGACCCCGGTCCAGCCCGGCGACGGCCTCGGCGCAGCGCCGCGCCACCTCGGTCAAGGTGGCCGCGGCCGCCCCGGTGAGGCGATCGTTCAGGCAGTCCGAGGCGAGCTCGCTCAGCACGGGAATCACCCAGCTCACCATCGCCGACGCCGACGCGGTGTCGCCGACGCCCTGATCCGCTGCCGCTGTATCGAGCAGTAGCGCCCCCTCGTGGATGGGTTCCGGGAACCGTTGGGAGACAGCGACCACGAGTGCGTGCCGGGCCCAGTGGGGACGTAGCCGCAGTGGCTGTGTGGCGGGCGTCCGGGTTGCGGACCGCACCGCCTCCACGAGTGCGGACACGTCCTCGGTACATGCGGCCGCCAGGGGCGCAGGGTCGACGGTGGGGTCCAGGTCGAAGGCGAGCACGGTGGCGGGATCAGCGGCGTCGACCGTCACCGAGACTCCCGGGCCCACGGGGACCTGGATCTCCGCGACCGCCGCGGCGGTCTCCGATCGCCACACCAATCCCCTCGGGCCGCGGCGCATTTCGATGCCACCGAGGACGATCGGCAGCGGATCGCCGTCGCGGCGGCTCGGTCCGGTCGGTTCGGTCATGGCCGGTACCCCGCTCGTTCGGCGGCCCATCGGACCAGATGCCCGACGAGATCGGCGGCGGCGGTTCCATCCATGGCGATCGCGCGCTCAGGGCGCTGCCCGGCCCAGGCCGCGGCGCACCATTCGCTCAGCAATTCGGGGTCGCGCAGCAGGATTTCGGCTTCCAGCCGTGGCAGTCCCAGCAGCCGAAGCGTCAGCTCGTACTCCGCGGACCCGCCCAGGCCCAGCGGGATCTCACCCGCATCCCGCAGCAGGTGCCCGCGCAGCTGGCCGAGCAGATCGTGCACGCCGCCCGGATCCGCCCGGGGCGCGGCCACATCCGCGACATCGATCCGCGACACCGGACGCATCTGGTCGCGCCGGGTCAGCCATCCCAGCCGCCCGTAGAACATCCGCCGCGCATCCTCCTCGGTCATGGCGCTACCACGGCGAATCATGCGGGTGAGTGCGCGATGGGTCCTGCCCCATACCTCCCCGAGGTGCTGCGAACGACGTTCGAGCGCCGCAGGCGCATCCTCGTCGAGCAGAGTGTGCTGCCGGATCGCCTCGGCGACACGTTCGTACTCGGTCCTGGCGAACGCCAGCAGCTCATCGGCGGCCGCGACCGCCGCGGGCTCGTCCGGCAGATCTCCGCCGTAATCCTCGATCAGCCGGTCGGCGGTGTCGATCAATCGGGCCACCAGCGGCGCCACGGCCGCGATCGGCACTCCGCCGCCTCGGGCCACCGCGACGTGATCGCGATCGAGCAGCCGGGCCTGGTCCAACACGCCGTCGGCGAAGGCCAGCACCGCCGCGGCACGATGCGCGACACGGTGTTTCACCGTATCGGCAGCGAGATCGGCCACGAACGACCCGGCGATCGGTTCCGTCACGAGCACGGCGTCCTCCTGTGCCGAGCCGTGCAGCAGACGGTGATGGACCGCCGTGCACGCTGTCGATCGCGCCTGCTCGCGGATGGGGTCCCGCAGACGATAGGGGATGCCGCTGGGACGCAGGGCCCACGTCTCGTAATAGTACGAGACCACGTACCGCGCGAGTGGATCGGCGAAGTCGCGGTACATCTCGGCGACGCCCTCCCAGCCGCGCAGCGGTATGCCCGGCGGCGCACCCGCGCACGCAATTGCCTGTGGTCCATATCTTTTCGCCACCCACCCGGTTCTCGACAGGTCCAGTGACCACGCGTTCACCTGATGGGTGAGGCATTTGCTGTCGATCGGCGCGCGGCGAGCCGACGCGCGCACCCAGGAGCCGACGAACGCGCTCCGGGTATCGGCCGGCTCGGATTCCGTTTCGGCCACCGACAATTCGGTCACCACACCCGCACCTCCCCGGGACGGGCGATCGGCTGGTACCGGGCATCGGCGGCGGCGAGGTGGTCGGCGAGCGCCACGTGACCATCCGGCATGAGCAGGCGTGGCGGCGGGCGCATGGGCAGGATGGCGCCGGAGATCAAGGCCGCCGCGCCACTGAGTCCGGAGGCCGAGAGCTGCTGGGACGCGGCGGTTTCCGTGCCGTCGGCGTCCGAGGCCGCCAATGCCGCCAACGTCACCTGGAGGTCGCTCTCGTCGGTGGCACGCGGGGCCTGTTCCGGCACATGGGTTCCCGAATTGATGGCGGTCTCGACCAGGTCGGCCAGCAGGGCCGTGTCGCCGAGCTGGTGGGCCCAATCGAACAGCGCTGTCTGTGCTACCGCGTGCAGCGCGCCCCACGAGATCCGCGTGTGCGCGGCCTCGAACCCGAAGCGCTGGGCGTCGATGAACACCACCGCAGGCACGCCGCGCTCTAGAGCCGCACGCCACGCCCGCGGCCCACCCGGCATCGAAGCCGCGGTCGCAATCAGCAGATCGATTTTCGCGACCGCCACCACCATGCCCAGTTCGGTGTAGAGCGCTCGCGCCTGGTTGAGGTGCGAGTTGGCCTCCTCGAAACGCCCCAGGTGTATCTCGGTGCCTCCGATGTTCCCCAGCCCCATCGCCCGATACAGGTGATAGAAGGGCTCGGCGTTCAAAACATCGATGGCGGAGGTCATCAGCGCGATACCGGTCGTGAAGTCCTGCTGCAACATCACGGCGGAGCCGACGTTCAACCGGGCGACCGCTGCCTGCAACGGCAGTCCGGATCGCTCCAATGCGGCCTCGGCCGTGCGGAACGCCGCCGCGGCGAGCGGATATCGACCGGCTTTCAAATGGACACTGCCGATCATGTTCTCGGCGATAGCGAGATAGCGGTCGGCCCCGAATACCTCCTCGAGTACGGCGCTGCCGCCCGCCACCGCCGCTTCGGCTTCGGCTATGCGCCCGGTCAGGGAATACAGACGCCCCAGATGCAGATCGATCTGGGCGGCCTGGACCGTCAACCCAAGCAGCCGGTAGGCGGCACGCGCCTGCGTCAACGTCGTCTCCGCTTCGGCATACCGATCTTGCAGAAGCTGACACAGGCCGGTGAATTCCACGCACTGCGCGGCGATCGCCCATTCCTGTCCCTGCTCGGCGCTGCGGCGGGCCTCCTCCAGCATCGGGTAGGCCGCGGGCAGATCGCCTCCGCTGTTCACGATCAGCCTGATCTCCTCGATAAGGCACGCCCGGACCTGATCGTCCGATCCCGCCGCCGACGCGGCCCGCCGAGCCTCGAGGAGGAGGGCTCGCGCCTGGGTCACTCGACCACGAAGGCCCTGCAGGACAGCGGAATAGAGTAGGCATCGCGAGTACCGGGGATCCTCGCGATGCTCCTCGAAGACGACGGTGACAGTGCGCAGCAGCGCCTCGGCCGCCGCGTGGCGATCCTCGCTGATCAAGATCGTCGCCAACTCCAGATCGCACTCGGCCGTCTCCAGGGACATCGCGTGGGATGCGTAATAGTCGCGGGCCCGCGCATACGCTGCCCGCGCCTCCGGCACGCGACTACAGTTCTGCAGCACGACCCCGATCGCGAGCCAGCTCCTGGCCGACAATTCGGGATGCCCGGCCTGTAGCAATTCCTCCGCAGCGACGGTGCACGCCGCGATGCCCGCGTCGTGTCGTCCGGCCCCTAGCAGCAGATGGCCTGCCTGCCAACGGCTCGACGCCGCGTTCTCGAAGTCCCCGGCCGCGCTGTACACCGCTGCCGCGGCGCTCAGTGCGGCCGACCCTTCGGCGGCACGACCATCGGCTACATACAGCTCGGCGAGTTCCTCATCGCAGTTCGCGACCCGCGGGCCGCCGCCCTCGGCGGTCGCCTCCGCTCTGGCACGCAAGAATTCCCGTTCCGCGGTCGCGGTGTCACCCAGCTCCTTGCTGGCCCGGGCGATGACGAAGGAGCAGCGCGCGACGCTCTCGGACTCACCCGCGCGCTCGAAAAGCTCACGAGCGGCGAGATGTTCGTCGCGGACGCGCTCCGCATCGTCCTGTTCGATGGCCACGTCACCACAGGATTCGCGGCAATCGGCCGCATCGAGAATCCGATCGACGGCCAGGTAGCGGTCCGCCGCCAGCCGCAGCGCAATCACCGCCTCGTCGTAGCGTTCCAGCGCAGCGAGCGCGTCGCCGAACAGCTCACCGAATTCGGCCTGTTCCTCCGTCTCAGCGAACCGCTCCAATCCCAGTGCGGCACGCCGCAGATAGGGCAGCGCCTCCATCGGACGTTCGAGCAGCACGAGTCCGCGGCCCGCCATTTCCGCGCACACCGTGGGCAATTCGGCCAGCGGCGCGTCCGCGAGCAGATCCGCCGCCCGGCGGTAGGCGGCGGTCGCGGTGTCGAAGTCCTCCTCGGTCCCGTGCACGGCCCCGATCCAATACAGGCACTCGGCAGTGTGTTCGGTCAGATCCGGGTCATCGGTCCGGTCGCCGGCTTCGCATTCGGCCAGTGCGGCCCGCAGCGCCGGCAGCGCATCGGCGGGTGCGCCCTCCTCCAGCAGTGCGAGACCGTGCTGCAGTAGGGCGCTCGGCCATGGCGACTCGCTCATGTTCTCCCCTGACCGCAGCGCGGATTCATCGACAGGATTCCCAGGGATTCATGGGAATCGGTCACTTCTTCCAGAGGCCGCCGTGCGTATTGCACACCAGCCCGGTGCTCTTGCAGGTCGAGCAGTGCAGGGGGCCCGCCAGACCGCTACTACCGCCCTTGCCCTTGCACGACTGACAATCGTTGAGGTGCTTGAAGCATTTCTCGCAGTGACTCATTTCCTTGTTCCGTTCTCGATTCGCATCGATCCAGGTGAATGGCGAGAACGATACGGTCGAGCCGGATTCCGCAGTATCCGCCGAACAGATGAAATGCCGGAGAATCGTTGCCGGGTCACCGCATCGGCAGCCGACGCTGTCGGTCGAATCGTCGACTGCCGCCGGTGCGGGGCGCGGGCGCACACTGGAGGTGGTGAGTGACCGCCAGCCCTACGAGGTCAGCGTTCCGGCCGGTCGGCTCGGCTCGCTCATCGACGCCGTACACGCCGCGGTGCGTCGGGCAGGGGCGCGATCCGGCCCGAAGTGGCACTACGGCAATGTGGTCGGCATCGACCGCCTGCGGGCACGGGACCTCGACCCGGCGTTCGCCCGCAGGCGCTACGGCGGTTGCGGCCGGATCATCGTCGCCATGGCCGTCGTCGCTCAGCGCTGCGTGACCGTCCATATCGTCTTCGTCCTCGCCGCCGACGATGCGCGGGCGTTCTTCGCCGGTGCGGGCAACGGCACCGCCGCCCTGCGGGCGGCCTCGCTCGCCGACTTCCTGGCCACCGCGACACGGGCCGCGCTGTCGGCCGAAGGGATCGACTCACCCTGGCAGTAGATCGCCGGATCAACCACTCCGCCAACGTGATCCGGCTGCGCGCCCGATGACCTGGTGCGCGCAGCCGGTCTCGCTCAGTACCGCGACATCAGCGCGGCGAACTCCTCCTCCGACAGTTCGTTCCACCTGCCACTGCCGTGCGCCGCGTCACCGAGAATCGCCTCGTCGAGGCGCAAACGGTAACGGCCGGAAGGCAACTCGGCCCGCGTGACCACCAGCCGGGCCGCCAACGCACCGAGCGCGCCCGCGGCGGTCGCGGCCGTGCCCAGCTGTGGCCACGACGGCAGACTCCGCCCGACCTGGGTGAGCGAGTACCGCGTACGCGGTGTCACCTCGGAGCCCACCAGGAGGTTGGCCAACCGGACGCGGATGCGCGGATCCGCCAGCCGCGCGGTGGTCAACTCGCCGAGATCGTTTGCCCGGCCGTGGAACAGCGGATAGTCCGGGTCCAGGTCGTAGCGCTCGACGTCGAGGATCGCGTTGTCCCCGTTGTCGGTCACCATCAGCACCGGGATCCGGGCCTGCCGCGCGCGCAGGCGAATGTCCACCTTCATAGCGATGTCGTCCATCTCCTCCAGCAGCACCGCCAGCGGCTCACGGCCCGCGCCCAGGCCCAGGAACCGCGCCGCGCAGTCGGGCGTGTACCCGTGCGGGAACGGGTCGATCTCGGTGTACGGGTCCAGCTCGAGGGTACGACGCTGTGCCAGTTCGAGTTTCGACATGCCGAGATCACAGACGGAGGCGGGCAGCCGGTTGAGATTGGTCGGTCCGAGAGTATCGACGTCCGCCAACCGGAACCGCCCGGCCCCGGTCAGCGCACACGCCGTCAGCACCGAGGCGCCCACACTCAGACCGGCAATGCCGACGAGCGCACCGGCCCAGGCCGATTGTTCGTCGGCATCGATCAGATAGCGGTTGCGCGCGGTGCGCAGCCATCGGAAATAGTGCCGCTCCGGCAGTTTCACGACCGAACGCCGCCAGGGGTAGACGATGTATCGGCTCGACCGCTCGAGCAGCTGCGGCGACCACACCGCGGCGACGTAGCCTTCGGGATCGAGCGCTCGTCCGGCGGCGGTCTGCCGATCCAGCGCGGCCATCTCCGGCAACGCGGTGGCCCAGCCGTCGACGAAGCGGTATCCGGCCTCCGGTGCCAAAACCGCCTCGATGGCCGCGGAATCGGCTGCGGGATCCAGGATCTCGATCATCGCCGTCCTCCCGTCCAGCGATGCTTGGTGGTGTAGCGAAACTGCGGGGAACCGTGCGGGTGCACGGTGATCACCGGTTCCGCACGGCCACCGATGGTTTCGCGGAGGCGGCGGTACTCGGTGCTGGTGTGCTCGAGTGCGGCAACGACGACCTCGCGCAACGTCTCCGGGAGGCCCGCCTCCGGGTGCGCGCCGAGTGCGAGTTCCACCTGCAGCGTCAAGGTCTGCGAATGGTCCGGGGCAATCATGCTGTCCAACACGCACTTTCCGCTCACCATCGCGGACAGGCGCGGGTCGGCGAGCGCGGTGCGCACTCCGTCCGGGTACATTTTCACCGAGTAGAACGTGGTCGCGACATCGGGGCGACCCGCCACGGTCACGAAGCCGCAGCCCGCCGCCGAGGTGGTCACCGGCACCCGGTAGCCGCACTCGCGCAACGCCTCCTCGACGTCCCCCGCCGTCAGCACCCGGCCCACGTCACCGATCCGGTAGCGGATCAGCGGCAGTTCGTTATCCACGGTGAACAGCAACCGGCCGTGGCCGTCGGTCTCGAAGTACCGGTACTCGGGGTCGTACTCGACCAGCGTCGGGATCACGGCGGTATCACCGAACAGCCTGTGCGACAGGGCCGCATCGGTGCCCGCGAGCCTGCGCACCGTGATCGAAGTGTCGGTCTCGTGGCCCAGTACGCCCGCCTCGGCGGTGCCGTAAATCAGGCGGATATCACCGGGACGATCCGGCTTGCCGAGCCGCTCGAGCAGGTAATCGCGCAAGCCCTCGCTCACGATCTCCCCGGCGAGTACGAGTTTGACGTCCTGGCGCAGGACCTCGTCACCGGCGCGATCGAGCACATCCTTGGCGAAGAGCGGATAGGCGGCCAGCACGACCTGGTCGTAATGCGGTCCCAGCACCGCGATGTCGTGCAGGATCGCCTCGATATCGATGCCGGGCGCGACCACCGACACGCGCGCGCCGCGCTCGTGCATGCCGATACCGGCCGCCACGGTGTAGGTGTTCGCGATCCAGTCACCGCCCGCGAAACCGACCACCAGCAGGGTCGATCGGGTACCGGCCCGGAAGGGCTTGCGCACGGTGCGGGTGAACATCGTGGTCGCCTCGACCGCCGCACGACGCCCGCGCGGGAAGTAGGTCGGGCAGCCGGATTGCCCCGAGCCGGCCGACCACATGGCTGCCCGGTAAATCCGCCCGGACCACATCAATTCGGGCAACTCGTAGCGGGACAGGTACTCCGCCTTGTCGGTCGGCGTTACCAGGGCGAAATCCGCCGCCGTCCGCACGGCCTCGGCATCGATGCCGTGGGCGGAGAGGAAGTGCTCGTACGCCGGTACTCCGGCCGGTGCCGGTCGTGCGGCGCGGTGCAGGAGATCTCGGGCGTGGATGAAGCCCCGGCCTTCCAGTGGTGGGGTGGGTGCAGACATCGCTGCGGTCCTTTCGTTGCAGCGAGACTGGTTGTCTCGACTGCAACTGGACCGATCCCCCGGTGCTAGCCGTAGGGCTGCACGACATCCCCGTTGCCGTGCCGCCGGCACCAGCTCACGATGTAGCGCATGTGCAGCCCGCACCAGCGGGCCACCACCGGCAGTGTCATCGGCTGTTCGGGATCGTGTTCGGCCCGTTCGCGAATGATTGGTCCCAGATAGTGATTGGTCACCTTGCTGGCGGTGTTCGCGCCGACGCCGGCGACCTCGGCGAGCGAGGTGAGGTCGACCGCTCGTCCCGAGGCGATGGCACCGGCCAGCCGGGCCGCGGTCGCGCCCCGGCGGCCCTCGAACAGTTCGCACAGCGGTCGCGGATGGTTCGACCCGGCCAGCGGTTCACGGCGACCATGGGCGACCGCCCGGATCGCGGCGCACAGCGGCTCGAGACCGGTCGACTTCTCGTAGACCGCAGCGACTTCCGTGCGCCTGCGGGCCTCCTCCAGATGCTCACGCTCCAGACTGTGCCCCTGCGCCGCCAGGATCACCGGCGCGACCCGATCTGCCTCGTGCATCAACCGCAGCACGTCGAGTCCGTCGAAGGAGAGTTCCAGCGCAAGCTCCGGCCGATTCCACACCAGATCGGTGAGAACCACGTCGAAGCGGACATTGTCCATGATGTTGCGCCGCACCGCCTCCCGGTCCACGGCGATGGCAATGGTCGAGCGCGGGAAGAGCGCCGCGAACGCCGGTTCCACGACCTTGCCCAGCGGCGACGCCACCAGAATGCGATAGTCCATGGTCGCGGTCATGACGAATGACCCCCCATCGAGCAAGATGTTGCCGGCGTGCCGGTGCGAGTACGGGTTTCGGCCCGGCTTTCGCCGCAAGCGTGCGATTTGCCCCGCTGTTTCCGGATCGGTTCCCGAGGATCGTTGATCGCACCGGTAAGGACGTTCCCGTGACGCCGCCGGCAGATCATCCGTTCGCCGCCGCGGGGGCCGGTGGACGGTTCGGGGAAGGAACACCGATGTCCGTGCCAATCACCTATTCGCCGCCGCATACCCGTCCCGCCCTGAGTCCGCGCGAAATCGAAGTGCTGTTGACCTGGCTGCGCTGTGATTCGAAAGAGGCGGCCGCACAAGAGCTCTATCTGTCGGTCGCGACGGTCAGTACACACATCGCGCGTATTCGCGCCAAGTACGTGGCCGCCGGGCGCGGCGCCGCCACCAAGGCGGCGTTGTTCGCCAGGGCCGTTCAGGACCAGATCCTCGATTTGGACGAATGGTGAGGTCGGCGTCACGGGGAATTCCTAGCTTCGCTCACTATTTCAGCCCTCAAATTCGATCGCCACGCTGCCGACTCATCACTCATTCTGCGGCCGCACTCACCGCAGCGCACGCGTTTCACTTGACGTTCACGATTTCGGAAGAAAGGTGGTCGCACGATGACCGAACCGAAAGCCACAGTCCTACCGGTCTATTTTGTGGCGGATGAGTCCTATTCGATGTCCGATGACATCGGTGATCTGAATTCCGGACTGGCTAGTCTGGTCGACGCATTGCAATTGGCATCGATGGCCGCGGCAAAGGTCCGATTCTGTGTCGTCGGGTTCTCCGATACCGCGGTATGCCATCTCGAACCCACCGATCTGCGGCATCTCGACATCATGCCGCGGCTCGCCGCGCGCGGGTCGACGTCCTTCGCCGCCGCGTTCGCCGCGCTCACCGATCGCATACCCGTCGACATCGCCGCGCTCAAAGCCGATGGCTACCTGGTCAACCGGCCCGCGGTGTTCTTCCTGACCGACGGCGCGCCCAATTCCGGTGACCCGTGGCAAGCCGAGCACGCCCGGCTCACCGGATTCGCCGCGCGACCGAACATCCTCGCCTTCGGGATCGGCAACGCCAATGCCGAAGTGATCAAGCAGGTGGCCACCGATACCCGGTACGCGTTCATCACGGCGGCGGGAACCGATACCGGACTGGCGATCTCGACCTTCATCACCGCGCTGACGCAGTCGGTGATCAACTCCGGCCAGGCGCTCGCCTCCGGCAACGCGTCCTTGCAGATCCAGAAGCCGGACAATTTCGTTTCGCTCGCGGTGGACATCGTCTGATGTGGTCGATGCCCAAGCGGGACAGACGAGTTCCGCCCCCTACCGGGACCGGCGACGAGCCGGCCGCCACCGCGACCGAGGACCACTCACCGGAGGTGGGCGGATGGCCGTCGAGCAGGCCGATCATCATCGGCGACCCGACGCTCGAATTCGAGCCCAGGGCAATCGGATACGAGTATCAGCGGGCGCCGTATCGCCCCGACACCGTGATCGACGGGTGGTCGCACGGCGGGTTCACGATTCGCGCCGCGTCGATGCGGGGCCACCTGCATCGATTCAATGGCGCGCCCCGCCAGGATGATCTGGCCATCGCCATCCCCGATCAGCGTGAGCGGCTGATCGTCGCGGTCGCCGACGGGGTGTCCGCCGCCGGGCAATCGCATATCGGCTCGACCACCGCGGTGCGCTACGCATCGCAATGGCTGGTCACCGAGGACGCCGGCAATCTGGGGGATATCGCCTGGCGGTCGCTGTTCGAGAGCACCGCGTGGAAGCTCAACGAGGTCGCCGTGACCACGCTGTCGATGCCGGAGGTCGACGCTGCGCGGGCCGAACTCGCGCTCGCCACCACCCTGACATGCGCTGTGTGTGAACCGAACAACGACGCCACCCTGTCGGTCGTGATCGCCGGCGTCGGCGACTCCGGCGCGTGGCTGCTCTCCGGCGGCAATTTCGCCCGGGTCTGGGGCGGCAAAGAGGCGAGCGAGGCGGGACTCACCTCATCGGCGGTGAGCGGCCTGCCACAGGTCCCGCACACGGTGGAACCGGCAGAGCTCATCGTCTGGCCCGGTGATGTATTGCTCATCGGCACGGACGGTTTCGGCGACCCCCTCGGCGGCGGCACCGGCAGCGTCGGCGGACTGTTCCGAGACGCGTTCACCGGGCGGATACCCAGCCCGCTCGAATTCGCGCACCTATTGGATTTCTCACGCGAGACCTTCGACGACGACCGCACGCTGGTCGCAGTCTGGCCGAGCCGGGGCGGGAGCGAACAACCATGGCACAGCAGCGATTGAAGCGCTCGCAACTCGGCATGCTGCAACGGCTGGCGGAGGGCGGACAAGGCGTCGTCTATCACGCGCCGAATGCCTCCATGCAGTACGCGAATTCGCTGGTCTACAAGGAGTACAAGCCGAATGTACTACCCAGCCTCGATGTGGCGGCCTTGGAGGCGATGCCCGACTACCTCGAATCACTGCCCTTCTCCGATGGATTCGACCTGCTCTCGCGGGCAGCGTGGCCCTGCCGGCTGGTTGAGGACGACACCTCGAGCACGGTCATCGGATTCGTCATGCCCGCCATTCCGGGCGAGTTCTTCATCGGTATGACCGTATCATCGGGCCTCAAATCCGCTACCGCGCAATTCCAACATCTACTCAACGACGACTCCGTTCTCGTCCGGCGCAATATCCCGCTGACCGACCGCCATCGCTACGAATTGCTCAGCCACGCCGCGGAATCGCTGACCGTCCTGCATCGCAGGCAGATCGCGATCGGGGACCTGTCGCCGATGAATCTGCTCTTCTCCCTGCATCCGCACCGCAGGACGTACATCATCGACTGTGACGCCATGCGGCTGGGCTCGCGCAGCGTCAGCACCCAGGTCGAAACACCCGATTGGGAAGTGCATACGGCCAACCCGGGTGAAACGCTCGCCACCCCGCAGTCCGACGCGTACAAGTTCGGATTGCTCGCGCTGCGGCTGTTCGCGGGTGACCAGACCACCCGGGATCCCGACCATCTGCCCGCGTATGTGCCGTCCGCGCTGCGACGACTCACCGAGGCCGCGCTCTCCGCGGCACCGGCGCAGCGGCCCACTCCCGCCGACTGGTTGCCCGCATTGGCCGATGCCACCCGGACCGCATCGACCCACCCGCCGCAGTCCGCGACCACCACGACCCAAACCCTGTGGCAGACAACCATTGTGCAGCCGGCACCCGGTCGGCCCACCCCGCCGCCCATGCCCTACCCGATGCCGCCCACGCCCTTCCCAGTGCCGCGCACCGCCGCGCCCAAGACGCCGAGAACCCGGTGGGGCCGGCTGGGGGTGGTGGCCGTCGTGGTCGCCGTGGCGGCCGGGTGCTTCCTGTGGTTCGACCGTGGCGGGTCCGGCGGCCACTCGACGCCGGTCATCGCCGGCTCGCACCCGGCCTCTACCTGTGCGAACCCGCCGAAACTCTCGGTCGCCGGAGCGACTCCTGCCGGCGATGCACTCGATCTGGCCATGGATATCGTGTCGGCCTGTCCCGACGGAGACGTGCTGTCCGCCAGTCGAACTCATATCACCGTGTCAACGTCCGCCGGCACGGTCGCATCCGCGATCTTCGACCTGTCGACCTCACCCACGACGGTGCCTTCCCCGCCGGCTTCGGCGCGCCGGGTCTTTCGATTCCCGGCCGGGCAGTTCTGGCAACCGGCCGAAACTCTCTCCAGTCCAACGGATTTGCGCGTCGACATCGACCGCTCGGGCAGCACGGGCGGGGCCAACACGGCGGTCACCGCGACCGGCGCGGTCGTGACGGCCGCACCGGTGTCGGCGGAAGCCACCGATCCCGAGGCGATGGCCCTGGCCGGACTGCAGGCGACCGCAGCCGCGGATCGGCCCACGGTACTGCGGGATATCGCGGATCGCTGGGTGCCCCAACTCAGCTCGAAACGACTCGACATCTTCGCCGAAGGCATCACCTGGCACCACGCGGACATCCTCCGCGAACACCTGGAGTTGCGGCGGCGCTTCCCGACCGCGCGGCTGCTGTGGTCCGGGGCATGGTCGACCTTCAGCGCCCCGGACTTCTGGATCACCGTCGCCGGAGTCGCGTTCCCGACCTCCGACGGTGCGATCGGCTGGTGTGCCGCCAACGGATTCGACCGCGACCACTGTTACGCGAAGCTGGTCAGCACCACCCACCCGATCGACGGCAGCACCCGCTATCAATCGTGACGGAACGAACGCCCGGCGCGGCGGGCCAGGCCGGCCAGCAGTAGCAGGACTGTCAAGATCAGGAAGTGGGCGATGAACAGCACCAGCATGGGGAGCGCGAAGCCTTCGTCGGTGAGGGCTCCGCGACTGCCTACGCAGTACAGCGTGTAATTGGTCGAGGTTCCCTCGGAATCGTGGAAGGTGTCCGAGACGACCATGGCTTCGGTGGTCGGTGGCGAACAGAACAGGGGCGCAGTCAGTTCCGCTTCGCCGGGCCAGATGGCGACGGGAATGACGGTGGTGAGAAGGCCGGCGCTGAGACCGGCCGAGACGGCTGCCACCAGTGGACGCGGCATCGGCTAGCCCTGTTCCATTCGTAGGAATGCGCCGGTGCGATCGAATTCGACCACCAGTTCCGACCGGGGCGACGCGACATTGGCCACGATGCGGATGTCGCGGCCGAACCGGCTGACCACCAGGACGGTGACCTCACCGTCGGGTAGTCCACTCCGGCTCATGGCAGCGTCGACAATCTCTTCGAGGTGCGAGAGTCCGGGCACTTCGCTGACGGTGAAGTCCTCGCCGTCGAGATCGTCGGCGGCCGAAACCCGCACCGGTTTAGGCGAACTGAGGTCGCCCAGGGTGAAGGAGTAGTCGTCGAGCTGCCGGGATCGGTCGGGTGGCCGGACCCGCAGGCGGACGGTGGGTTCGCGGGCGGTCATGTCGTCGCCTCCGGAAAGAAACCGCGTCACCTGGGCGGGCTGGTCGTTGAGGACCAACCGGAACTGGGTCGAGTTCGGTGGGGTGAGCAGGATGAGGTTCACCTCGAGGTCGGTGGCCCCAGTGCGCTTCTCGACCGCGGAGACGGCGGACAGCGGCAGCGCACTCACCAACCCGCCGCCACGACTCCGGATCCGGTCCTCGAATTCCGCGCGATCCACCGCGCCGATGCATCCACTGACACTGCCCACGACGGCCAGGCAGACGACGATTCGAAACCATAGGCCTGGGCGCACACCCCGAATGCTAGGGGCGACGCGCGGATCGCGCCGCCCTACACGCGGCGGCGACTCAGCCGAGGGTCGACAGCAGGGTCGTGAGGGTGCGGATTTCGGTGGGCTGGTCGGGCTTTCGCGCTCGCACGGCGTGCAGCGCCTCGTCTATCTGGCCGTCCAGCACGGTCCACGCCGAGCCGTCGAGCGGCTTCAGGGTGGATTCGTCCTGATCCCAGGCAGTTTCGAGGTCCTTGATCCGCGTCTTGGCCGCATCCTGCTCGCCGGCCTGCACCTTCGCCAGGGTGTCCTGGGTGATGGTGCGGAAGGTTCCGATCTGGGCGGCCGGGAAGTGCGCGGTGACCTGACCTGACGTCGCTGACGCCGACGCGGCCGGGGATTCGTCGTCACCGGTCCGATCGGCATGCGGTTGTGCGGCCGCCCAGACCAGCAGCGAACCGGCGAGCACCGCGACAATCACGTAGTAGCCCAGCATGATTCGCTCCCGGACCGGATTCGGGTCCGCGAGCTGCCGCCGCTGATCATCGAGGACATCGCTGCGGGTGCGGGACAGGAACACGACAACGGCCAGGATCGCGACGAGAAACACGACGCTGGTGACCGCGGTGCCGAGGCCGAGGCCGTGATCGGCGGTCGGCGAGGCCAGCCAGTCGCCGAGATTCGCACCCAGCGGGCGGGTCAGGATGTAGGCCAGCCAGAACGACAGCACCGCGTTCGCACCGAAACGCCACCCGAGCGCGATCGCGACGATCAGACCGGCGGGCAACAGCACCGAGGTCCCCGGCCCCCACCCGGTCACTTGCAGCGTCCAGTCGCCCACCGCGGTGCCGAGCGCGAAGGTCACCAGAACGGCCAGCCAGTACCACAATTCGCGAGGCAGCGTCACGATGCTGTGAATGGAGAGGGTCCGCTCGCGTGCGAACCACACACCGAACACCACGGCCAGCATGACCGCGAACACCGAAGTGCTCACTGCCAGTGGAACACCCAGATCATCGGTCAGGATGTCGGTGTACAGCGTCCCCGTCACGCTCACGACCACAACGGTCAGCCAGTACACGAACGGCACATACCGATCCAGGCGCAACTGCCATCCGAGCACCGCGGCCAGCACGACCGTGAACACCACGGCCGTGAGATCCAGCCCGACACCCAAGGTGCTGTTGATCCAGTCCGCGAACGTCTCCCCCACCGTCGTGCACAGCACCTTGATCACCCAGAACCACACGGTGACCTCGGGCACCTTGCTGAGCGTGCGCCGACCCGTACCGACCGCCGAATTCACCATCTCCGTCACGGCTGGCGACGGTAGCGAACCCCCGCTGTGACGACGCTGAGAACGCGGCTCCTGACAAACTGCACAACCGGCCGCACCGGGATTCTCGCATTGATCAATGGAACCCCCACTTCCACTCATGATTTGCTTTTCGGGTAGCAGGAACGGAAATCGGCCGCAGATCATCCAGATCGATCCAACGAGAAGGAGAACTGAGATGACCATCTTCAAGACCGGCACACTGACATTGATCGCCCTCGCCGGACTTCTCGGCACCACAAGCGTCGCCGCAGCCTACGACCAGGTCTTCATCGGTAACTACCCGACCCTGACATCCTGCGAAGCCGAAGGCGCGAATATGGACGCCCACCCCGGCTGGGTCCACTTCCGCTGCGACGCCCGCGATTCCGGCAGCACCCGCAACTACGACCTCTATCTCACCACGTAACCATGCGCGAGATAACCGACGCGGAAATCGTGGCCGCAATACGCCCGCTCTACCCTGATCGATACCGCGCTGCGAATCCCGCCGGAGACTGTCGAGGAATTGCCGGCGGACGACGGCCCACTACCCGGCTGAGGGGCCCGAGTCCGCATTCTGCGGCAACTCGACGACCAGGGTGAGATCGCCGTTCGGCGCTAGGTCCTCCGACATCAGGCCCGCGTGCCCGGCGATGATCGAACGCACCATGGTGAGACGCAATCCCGCTGCGCCGCACGGACTCTCGGTCAGCAGCGGAGAAGCGAACCTCCGGGACGACACCTCGATTCGCATCCGATCGACGCGAGACAGCAAGTGAACGGTGGTCACGGCTTCGGGCCGGGCACCGGGCGTCACCTCGCGAAGGAGCGTGGACAACGCCTGCCGCAACCGGATCCGATCACCGAGGACCACGCAGGGACCATCCAGCGAGTCCAGCAGCCGGACAGCGCGCTGCGGAGTGTCGGCATGCACCGCGCGGACAACGTCCTCGAGCAATTCGCGGAGGTCCACCGGCTGGTGTTCCAGCGGAAATTCGCTGTCCATCCGCGCGTGCATCACCAGCTCGTCGAGGATGCGGGACATGCGCCGTGATTCCGCATCCATACTGGCCATCGCGGCGGCCACGTCCATGCCCTCATCGCGGCGGTAGAGCTCGGTGAGCAGTTGGATGGCCGCCGGCGACGGACGTAGCTCGCTGCTCGCGTCGGCCAGAAATCGCCGCATCCGCTCATCGGAGCCGAGCCGGGAATCCTCCTGAGAATCTTGAAGTTCCATCATTCTCACCTCTCTCCATCAGCGCACCCGGAGCGCGGGGAGCACGACCGCGTCGATGTAGCGGATGACGAAATCGCGGTCGGGGAAACGGCTTTCGATGGTTGCCTGGGTCATTGTTCCGCCCATCACCATGTGGACCACGAATTCGATCGCGGGTACGTCCGGGCCGAGTTCGGCACGCGCCACTGCCCTTTCGATTGCCGCTTCGAATGCGCGCATGGTGGGTTCGAAGACAATTTCGCTCAGCACCTGGTGCAGGACCGGTTCGCGGCGGGCCGCATTGTTGATCGCCTGGAAGACGCTCGCGTCCTGCGGTCCGTCGGTACTGCGGGCGGCGAGCGCGATCAGGTCGCCGCGCAGGGTGCCGGTGTCCGAATCGGTGCCGGGCGGCGGCCCGGCATGTCGCAGGGCAGCGGCGACCAGTTCGGTCTTGCCGTTCCATTGTCGATACAGGGTGGCCTTGCTGGTCTTCGCGCGCGCTGCGACCGCGTCCAGGGTGAGGGCCTCGTAGCCGACCTCGGCGAGCAGCCGCAGCACCGCGTCGTAGAGTTCGCCCAGCCGTTCCGGGGTCATCCGGCTCCGGGTCGCCACGCTCTTCCGCTCGGTCACACCGCCTCCTCCAATGACTTCGGCCGAGCCGTGACAGCGACATCGTCCCGACGCACCCGCCAGGCGAACAGTATCCCGATCACAGCGATCCCCGCCGTAACGAGGAAGGTGTGGTGGAAGCCCGCGAGGTTCGCGCCCTGCGCGCTGAGCAGCGAGGCCACCACCGCAACTCCGGCGGCCGAGGCGATCTGCCGGGACGTGCTGAACAACGAGGAGGCGCGGGCGGTGGCCTCCGCCGAGATAGTCGCGAAGGTGGACGCCTGCAGCGGAATCATGTTCAGCCCCATGGCTGTTCCGATCCCGAACATGATCAGACGTAGCAGCCACACCGACGAATCCGCGTCCACGGTCAAGAAGGCGAGATTGCCGAGCCCCGCACCGAGGATGCCGACGATCAGCATCGGCCGCGGGCCGACCCGGTTGTAGAGCCAGTTCGCCAATGGCATCACCGCGGCCATGCCCAGCGCTTGGCAGGCGGTCACGAGACCGGACGCGGTCGCGCTCATGCCGAGTTGCTGCTGCAACAGCAGCGGCACCAGGAACATCCCGCCCATCATCGCGCCGGTCGCCGTGGCCATGATGAGGTTGCCCAGCCGGAACGATCGGTCGCGGAGCAGCCGCAGATCGATGAGTGGCGCTTCCTTGCGCAACTCGATCACCACCAGCAGTGCGCCCAGGACCAGCCCGCCGAGCACACAGATCAGCACGAGCGGATCGGTCCACCCCGCACTCGGCCCGCGATCGAGACCGTAGAGCAGCCCGGTGAGGGACACGCCGGCGAGCACGAACCCGGCGGCATCGAAGCGCCCGGCCACTCCCGGTTCATCGTCGTCGCGCAGCGCGAAGACCACGAACAGCAGCGCGGCGATGCCGACGGGCAGGTTGAGGTAGAAGATCCACCGCCACGACACCGCGTCGACCAGCCAACCGCCGAGCACCGGCCCCAGCGTGGGCGCGAGTGCGGACGGAATCGCCAGTACCGCAGACGCTTTCGCGCGCTCCTCGGGCGGGAAGGCCCGGAACAGCATGGCCGTGCCCACCGGTGTGAGCAGCCCGCCGCCGATTCCCTGCAGGAACCGTGCCGCCGTCAGCACCTCCAGCGAGCCTGCCGAGGCCGCGAGCAGCGAGGCCCCGGTGAACACCGCGACCGCGAACCCGAAGGCGCGCCGGGCCCCGAATCTGTCGGCGATCCAGCCGGATGCCGGTATGAAGATCGCCAGGCTGATCAGATACCCCGACACCAGCCACTGCAGTCCGCTGGCATCGACCCCGAACTCCCGTCCGAGCGCCGGCAACGCGGTATTGAGCACCGTCATATCCAGCAGTTCCATGAACAGCCCGAATACGAACGCCGTCGCTACCAGCCATTTGTAGGGCACATGCATGGCGATGATCCCTTCTGTCCGGTCGATGAACCCTCGTTCCGTACGAAACGGTATCGTACACTTAAGGCGATAGCCAGTGCTCGACCAAGCGACCTGGGTCACACGACACCGACCCGCACTCGACAGGCGTCGGCGACGAATTCCCCCGGGGCGCAGGGCATTCCCTGCGCGTCATGCCGTTGACGTGGGCGACAAGCGGTCGCATACTCGCGTGCATGCGGCGGGGAGAGGTTTTTGCCGGGTACCGCATAGTCGGTGAACTCGGTACGGGTGGCATGGGCGAGGTATATCTCGCACGGCACCCTCGGCTGCCACGGCTGGATGCCTTGAAAGTGTTGTCCGCCAACGGAGTCGACGACGAGTTCCGCGGGCGATTCCTACGCGAGGCCGAATTGGCTGCGCGGCTACGGCATCCGAATGTGGTGACCATCTATGACCGCGGCGAATTCGAGGGGCGACTGTGGATCGCCATGCAGTACGTGCCGGGAAAGGACGCCGCGCGCCTACTCCGCGACACCGGCGGTCCGCTACCACTCCAACAGGCGCTGCGCATTGTCGAGCAGGCGGCGCGCGGACTCGACGCGGCGCACGCCGCGGGCCTGCTGCATCGCGATGTGAAGCCCGCCAATATCCTGGTCGCCGCCGACACCGAAGGCACCGAGGGCACCGAGCGGGTGATGGTTGCCGACTTTGGAATCGCCAGGGCGGCCGCAGAATCCCATGGACTGACCCGCGAGGGCCAGGTGCTGGCGACGATCAATTACGCAGCCCCCGAACAGCTCTCCGGCGAGCGCGTCGATGCCCGCGCCGACGTCTATGCCCTCGGCTGCACGCTGTTTCACCTGGTGACGGGTGCGGTGCCGTTCGCTCGCCGCACGGTCGCCGAGGTGATCTACGCCCACCTCCACGAACCACCACCGCGTCCCAGCCGGGCCGATCCCGCCCTGCCGGAGTGGCTCGACGCCGTCGTGGCACGCGCGATGGCCAAGAATCCCGCAGACCGGTTCGCCAGTTGCGGGGAACTGGCCGCCGCGGCGGCCGGGATGGACACCGGCACCACGAATCCACCGGCCCGGCGCGGTCGCCGGGTGTGGGCCGTCGCCGCGGTACTGACGCTCGCACTCGCGTCCGCCTCCGGAGTTGCCGTGTGGCAATGGAATCGGGGCCACTCCACGGCGACGGCGATATCGCCCGCGACGGTAACGCCGACGACCAGCGGCAGCTCCGGCCCCTGGGGTGTCTACGGTTTCGTGGTCGATCGCTTCCCGGATCTGCTGCCGCCCACGCCGGTCGACACCGGTTACCGTGGAATCCGTTGCCTGATACTCGATTCCACCGGGCAGGCCCTCGCCGGCTCCCTGTCCCGACTCCCGGGCGACTTCGCGCTGCTGACCTGCTCGGGCGACCGCGACCCGCTCTCGGAGCTGACCATCTCCTGCAATGCCAAGGGCGTACCGATGCAGCGTCAGGGTGTCACCTACGACTTGACCACGACCTCCGGTGACGAGCCGTGGCATCGGCAGTCCGGCTCCGGCGAGGTGAAGTGGGGGTTGATGAACACCTCCACCGGCCCGGAAGGCAAATTGATCGTCAATTTCGACGATCCCGCACGCAATTCCTGTGTCCTGGAAGCACTCAGCGATCTGTCCTCACCCCAGGAGCTGCACGACACCTGGTGGCAGCATGCCCCGATCTGACCGCAGGCGCGCCTGCACCGGAGTGCTCGCCGCCCTCACCGTGCTGCTGGCCGGATGCGGCACGATTTCCGGCCGGGCCGAGCCGCAGCTCGACGTCGGCGCATACGACACCCGTCCGCTGGCCGTACCGCCCGACAATGACAATGGATACAGTCGGCTGGTCGAATCGGCCCGGCTCTCGGACGTGGTGATCAATCCGGGCAGCCTGCAAACGGGGCTCACCGATTTCTCGACCGCGCCGGTGCCGACGCCCAACCTGACCGTCGGCATACTCGCCGACTCGGTCCGCCCCGCGCTTCTCGCGGACGGCATGCTGGCCGGCTTCAGCTTCGGCGGACTCGACCATCCGGATGCGCAGGGCGAACCGCAGATCGGCGTGTCGACCGCCCTGCGCATCACCATCCTGCGGATGCGCGACGCCACCGCCGCACGCGCGGCCGCCGCGGACATCGATACCGACGACTTCGCGGTGAATCCCGACAACCGGTCGATCGGGATCCCGAATTATCCCGACGCACACGCGCATTGGCGACCGCAGGTGCCGACGATGGCCGCGACGGTGGCGCACGGAGCATTCGTCGTCACCCTCTTCATCGCGCATCCGACACCGGATTCGACGGCCATGGCCGACCTCGCCGCGGCGACGTTCGCCGCGCAACTCGGGCGGCTCGACGCCTTCGTGCCCACCCCGGCCGACACGTTGACGTCGCTGCCCCTGGATCGCGACGGCATCTTGCAGCGCACGCTCCCTGTCGCACCGCGAAAGTGGCCCTACCCCAGTGCTTATCAGCAGGCGATAGGCAAGGTCGCCGGGTGGGGAGGCTACCGGCGCTCGACGGGGCTGGTCTACGGAGAACCGGTCGCCGACGGCTGGCTCAACCCGCCGGGTGAGGGCGACTCGATCCCGGTGGAGCGGCTGGCCATCGTCGACTGGGACGACCTGATCCGACTCCCCGATGCCGTCTCCGCCACGAAGGCGCTGCGCAAACTGCGCGCCCGGCTGGTGGGCGCGGGCTACGACGCGGTGTCACCGCCGCCCGGCGTACCCGACGCGGGCTGTTACCGCAACGCCGCCGTCACCACCGACGCGCAGCGTGAACTGGGCTACGTCTGCTGGGTGATGGACGGTCGCTACGTGGCGAACGTGCACGGAGCCGACGAGACCGCCGTCCATCAGAAGGCCGCGGCGCAGTACGCGCTGCTCGTCAACAGCGAGTAGGGCGATGGTCGAACTGCGTCCCGGCGCGGAGGTGGCGGGCTATCGGGTCGAGCGTCGGCTCGGCTCCGGCGCGAGCGGGACGGTGTACCTCGCCCACCATCCGCGACTGCCGCGCCAGGATGCGCTGAAGGTCTTCGATCCGAGTGCCGCGCGCCCCATCCTGCGGGACCGTTTCCTGCGGGAGGCGCAATTGGCCGCACGACTGGATCATCCGCATATCGTGGCCGTCTACGATTGCGGAACGTCGGGCGAATTGCTGTGGATCGCTATGCGATTCGTGGACGGATACGACGCCGCGCGGCTGATCGAACAGCACCCCGGCGGAGTGCCACCGCAGCGTGCGCTGGCCATCACGGCGCAGGCCGCGCAGGGCCTCGACGCCGCCCACCGCGCCGGGGTGATCCATCGCGACGTCAAACCGTCGAATCTGCTGATCGAGGCCGGGACCGGCGAGCACACCCTGGTCTCGGATTTCGGAATCGCCCGCACCGCAACGGAACCGTTCGAGCCGACCGGGACCGCATCGATAATCGGCACCTTGGCCTACACCGCACCCGAACAGTTCCGCGGCGAGCAGGCAGGCCCACCCGCCGATGTCTACGCGTTGGGCTGCACACTGTTTCAGCTGCTGACCGGGTCGGTGCCCTACCCGCGCGAGCTGCCCGCCGCGACCGTGCACGCCCATCTGGCCGCGCCGCCGCCCCGTCCGAGCCGCCTCAACCGTGCGATCCCGGCGGCGATGGACGCCGTGATCGCACGGGCACTCGCCAAGGACCCCGGGCAACGGTACGACAGCTGCGGCGCACTGGCCGCCGCAGCGGCCACCGCCCTCGAATCGCACCCGGCGCGGCCGTGGCATCACCGGAAGAGCCTGCTCGCAGGTCTTTTCATCACCGTAGCGGCTCTGGCTTTCGCGGCAGTGACGCTGGTGGTGCACCCCGGTGCGTCCTCGACTTCGACCGCATCTCCCGCCTCTGCCCCGAACCCCGGCTGGGGTTCCTATGCGCCGATCGTGGCAAAGTTCCCCCGACTGCTGCCACCTTCCCCCAGCGCCTCCGGCTTCGAGAATCTTCGTTGCGCGGCAACGGATGTCGGCCAGCACACGGTGCCGTCGAACCAGCCACTCGGCACGGACGCTGTCCTCACCTGCACCGGCGACGGCCACCCGGTCGCCAACCTCCAGGTCCACTGCCTGGCCGACGGCACGAAACCCACCGCCGCGGACAACACCAACCCCGGCGACTCCTGGACCGAGCAAACCTGGACTCGCGGCACCGCTTCGGGATCCCTGGCCTGGAGTACCGCCACCATGAACGGGCATCCGATCGGACAGCTGGTGATCCGTTTCGACGACCCGCCCCGGGCATCCTGCGTACTGGCCGTCATAGGCGGCGAGTCGGGACGAGCACTTTTCGACGCCTGGTGGCCGACCGCCCCGATCTGACTCTGGCGGATACGAACAGCGCTGTTACCCACGTCGCGAGCAGCGTGGCCGCGATGAACAGACCGAGGCGGGTGAAGTCCGGGTGGGTGAGCCAATTCCAGCCCGGGCCTGTCCAACCCAGCGGTCCGGCCAGCTGGGAGAACAGTTCGAGGGTTCCGACGAGGAGGGCGACCACCACCGACAAGGCGGTGACCGTGAGGTTGTAGGTGATTCTGCGGTTCGGTTCGGTGAACGCCCACCCGTAGGCATACGTCATCACGGCACCGTCGAGCGTGTCGAGGAGGGTCATGCCGGCGGCGAAAAGTACTGGGAGACAGAGGATCGCGTACCAGGGTAGGCCTGCCGCGCCACCGGCTCCGGCGAGGATCAGCAGTGCTACCTCGGTGGCGGTGTCGAAGCCCAGGCCGAACAGCAGTCCAACCGGGTACATCTGCCACGGGCGGGTGATCGACTTCAATACCGGCGCGAGGATCCGGTTGAGCAGGCCTCGCCGGGCGAGATGATGCTCGAGCGTGGCATCGTCGATGGCCGGGGTGCCGTCGGTGCGCCTGCGACGGCGCGCCCGCAGCAGGCCCACGAGGACGGTGACATTGATGGCCGCGAGGAGATAGAGGAACCCGCCGGAGACGGCCGCGCCGATCGGTCCGGCGTAGCGGTGCAGGGCCGACGAATCGTTCTGTACCGGACCGGCAATGGCGCGAACCCCGGATGACAGGGCCAGCGCCAGGCCGAAGACCACGGTCGAATGCCCGAGGGAGAAGAAGAATCCCACCGACAACGGTCGTTGCCCGTCGTTCATCAGCTTGCGGGTGGTGTTGTCGATCGCGGTGATGTGATCGGCGTCGAAGGCATGCCGCAGGCCCAGGGTGTACGCGGTCAGACCGAGGCCGATCCCGAAGGCTCGATCCCCGACGGCGAGATGTTGTGGCGCGACGAAGCCGATCAGCGTCACCCACCCCAGCACGTGCAGACCCACGATGGCTGCCGTCAGGGCGGCGATGTGTGCGAACCGGCCGCGGGCCGGGGCAGGCGGCGAGCCGAGTCGGGGGTCGTGAACGGTCGCGCTCACGGCCCGGCCAACCGTACGTTCGTGACCGCGATCTGACGTTCGGTCGAGGCGGTGAGCGTCGCGGCCTGCGCGGGTCGCAAGCGCCCGCACAACCGATCCCAATGCAGCGCGACGACATCACCGATCGCCACATCGGGCAACGCGGAGTAGCCGTCGTGGCGGATCGGGATGCGCCGGTTCCCGGGCATGGACAGCCCCAGAGTCCGCCCGTCCCAGGTCAATCGGCGACAGCGGACCACCACGTCGGCCTCGTCACGGTCGACGACCGCCGCCCGGGTGATCCGGCAGCTGTCGAGAATCCGCAGGGCCTGGTCGCTGCCCGCGCCGAGCAGCCGCGTCCACGGGTACACGCCGAGCACGTGGAAGCTGTGGTTCGGGGCGGCCTCGGCAGCCAGATCCGGCGTCAGGTGCGACCAGTAGTGGCCCACGCTCGGCCCAATGAGGGTCAGCAGCGCGGCAGCGAACTCCGCCGGATCGAGTCCCGCCCCGACTCCCCCACCGAGCCAATACGATTCGACCAGCCGCGCGTCGAGCGGATCCTCGACACCGGTGAGCGCGGCCATCACGCGCAGATACGGCCACGCTCCGGAGAATCGGGGCGCGGCCGCCCGCACCGCCGCGCTCGACCCCGAGCGCAGCGCGTCGTCGTTCGGTCCGCAGTAGCCGAGCGCATTGGGCGCGTAGGCGTAACGCGCGAACATGTCGGTCCCGTCGATGCGGACCGGGTCCAGCCCGACGATGCCATCACCTCCAGTTCTCGCGGCAGTGAGTCGATCTCCTTCCGTCTCAGCAGATCCTGGGTAGCTGTTCCCCGGCGGGCAGGTCCACCACGCGGGTGCCGCCGAGCGCGGTGCGGGCCACCACCATGCCGGGATGTTCGGGAACGCAGACGCCGATGACGGCGGCCCGGGCCCCGAGCGGATGGGCGTGCATGGCGGCCAGGACGCGTTCGGCGTCCTTGGGCGCGACGAAGGCGACCAGCTTGCCCTCGTTGGCGACATACATCGGGTCGAGCCCGAGCAGGCCGCACGCGTCGCGGATCTCGGCCGGGATGGGAATGGTCCGCTCATCCAGTGCCACACCGACTTTCGCGGTGTGCGCGATCTCGTTGAGCGAGGCGGCCAGGCCGCCGCGGGTGGGGTCGCGCAGCACGTGCAGGTCGGCCCCGGTGGCGATCATGGCGGCGACCAGGCCGTGCAGGGGTGCGGTGTCGCTGCACACGGCGGTCCCGAATTCCAGTCCCTGACGGCAGCTGAGCACGGCCACCCCGTGCAGTCCGATGTCACCGCTGACGATCACCACATCGCCGACACTCGCACGCTGGGGCCGGATGTCGACACCGTCGTCGATCACCCCGATCCCGGCGGTGTTGATGTACACCCGATCACCGTGCCCGGCGTCGACCACCTTGGTGTCGCCGGTGACGAGGCTGACGCCCGCCGCCAGCGCCGCGGTGCCCATCGCCGCGGCGATCTGGGCGATCTCGGCCAGCGGGGTGCCTTCCTCGAGAATGAACGCCGTCGACAGGGCCAGCGGCCGCGCCCCCGACATGGCCAGGTCGTTGACGGTGCCGTTGACGGCGAGCTCCCCGATCGAACCACCGGGGAACACCATCGGTTTCACCACGAAGGAGTCGGTGCTGAACGCGAGGCGGGCCGTGCCGACGGTGAGCACCGCCGAATCACCCATCCCCGCCTGCCCGGCCGCGCCGAAGGCGGGCAGGAACAGGTGCTCGACCAGCTCACCCGACATGGCACCGCCGCCACCGTGCCCCATGACGATATTCGGGGAATCCCGTAACGGCATGGGGCACACCCAATTCGCCAGGTCCACCGGGACCGAGATCTCCTCACGCATGAGCCACCTCCGCGGGCAGGTCCAGCCGCCGGTACAGGTAGTAGGCGGCGCACGCGCCCTCCGAGGACACCATGGTGGCGCCCAACGGATTTCGTGGCGTGCATTCTTTGCCGAACGCCGCACACTCGTGCGGTTTGATCAATCCCTGCAGCACCTCGCCGGAGCGGCAGATCGACGATTCGGCGGTCTGCATATCGGCGACCGCGAAGCGCTGTTCGGCGTCGAATTCGCGGTACCGCTGGGAGAGCCGCCACCCGCTCTGCGGGATCACGCCGATCCCCCGCCAGGCCCGATCGGTGACGTCGAAGACATCCTCGAGCATGGTTTTGGCGACCGGATTACCCTCCGGCGCAACGGCTCGCGGGTAGGCGTTCTCGACCTCGTGACGTCCGGACTCCAGCTGCAACACCGTGCGCCGGATGCCTTCGAGGATGTCGAGCGGCTCGAATCCGGTGACCACCACCGGAACCCGATACTTCTCGGCCAAGGGCGGGTATTCACCGGTGCCCATCACCGTGCACACGTGCCCGGCGGCCAGGAACGCCTGCACCCGGCACGACGGGGATTCCATGATCGCGGCGATGGCCGGCGGCACCAGCACATGCGAGACCAGCAGCGAGAAGTTGTGCACGCCGAGCCGTTTCGCCTGATAGACGGTCATGGCATTGGCGGGTGCGGTGGTCTCGAAGCCGATGCCGAAGAACACCACCTGCCGATCCGGATTGGCGCGCGCCAGTTCCAGGGCGTCCAGCGGTGAGTACACCACCCGGACGTCGCCGCCCTCGCTCTTGACCCGGAACAGGTCCTTGCTGCTGCCCGGCACCCGCAGCATGTCGCCGAAGGAGCAGAAGATCACGCCGGGCTGCGCGGCGATGTCCAGGGCCTTGTCGATCATCCCGAGCGGGGTGACGCACACCGGGCAGCCGGGACCGTGGATCATCTCGATGGTGTCGGGCAGCAATTGATCGATGCCGTGCCGGATGATCGAATGCGTCTGTCCGCCACAGACTTCCATGATCGACCAGCGGCGGGTGGCACTGGCCCGGATGCGGTCGAGAAGTATCCCGGCCAGCTCCGGGTTGCTGAATTCGTCGAGGTACTTCACGACCTCACCTCCGGTTCGTCCGATTGTTGCGCTGTCGGCTGTGATGCCGCTTCGGGATTCGCCAGCCCGGCCTGTCTGGCCGCGAGCGCGAATCCGTCACCGAATTCCTCCTTCAGGACGCCGAGATGCTCGAACTCGGCGAGGGTGCGGATCGCCGATTCCTCGTCGAGCCGCTGAATCGCGAAGCCGACGTGGACCACGACGTAGTCGCCGACCGCCGCGTCGGGGATGTATTGCAGGCAGACGTCCTTCTGCACGCCGCCGAAGTCCACGATCGACATCAGCGTGCCGTTGCGTTCCTGCAGGCTGAGTACCTTTCCCGGGACTGCCAGGCACATTCGCTGCTCCCTTCACTCAACCCGCCTCGGCGGCGAGTAGTTGTCCGAATGCCAGGCCGCCGTCATTGGGCGGCAGCCGATGTGCGGTGAAGACTTGAAACTCGTTGTCCAGCAACAGCGCCCGTGCCCTGGACAGCAGTAGCGCGTTCTGGAAGACACCGCCGGTCAGCGCGATCGGCGTGGCGGGTGCGGCGTAAGTGAATGCCAGGTCGAGGACCAGCCGCGCCACCGCCTCGTGGAAGCGGGCCGCGATCACAGCCACCGGAACGTGGTGGCGCACATCGGCAACCACGGCGGCGACCACCGGGGCGGGGTCGATCCCGCCCGGTGCGTCGCCGTCGGACCCCCGAGCCGGTACCGGGAAGCGATAGCGCCCATCCCCCGGATCCACGCCGCGCGCCCGCCATTCCAGTTCGATGGCCGCCTGCGCCTCGTAGTCGACCTCGAACCGCACCCCGGCCAGCGCGGCGACCGCGTCGAACAGCCGCCCCATGCTCGATGTGGGGGCGGCACCCAGACCGGTTTCCAACTGGTGTGCGAGCACCGAACGTTCGGCGGGCGGGCAAGCTCGCACCGCCGGAATGTCCTCGTCCCACTCGATTCCGGCAGCGTGCAGGTGCGCGAGGGCCATCCGGTACGGGCGGCGCACGCTCACATCGCCGCCGGCCAGCGGCACGTACCGCAGGTGCGCCAACCGCCGGTAACCCTTGTATCCGGCGCTGAGCACCTCGCCGCCCCAGATCGCACCGTCGGGCCCGAATCCGGTGCCGTCGAACGCGATTCCGAGCACGGTCACCGCCGGATCGATCCCGTGCTCACCCATCACCGCGGCGATATGCGCGTGATGGTGCTGCACCACACGCACCGGCCGCTCCCCCGCATGCTCGCGCGCCCACGCGGTGGAGCGATAGCGCGGATGCGCGTCGGCGGCCAAGGCCACCGGGCGCACCCCGGTCAGTTCCTCCAGGTGGCGCTCGGCATCGGTGAACGCCCGCAAGGTCGCCACATCGTCCATATCACCGATGTGCTGACTCAGCCAGGCGTACCGCCCGTCCCCGACCGCGCAGGTGTTCTTGAGATCCGCGCCCACCGCGAGCGTGGGCTGCACCGGCCACGGCAACGCCAGCGGCAACGGCGCGTACCCACGAGAGCGACGCAGCGGCAACTCGATTCCGTCCACCACCCTGACCACGGAGTCGTCGCAGGGTACGAGAATCGGCCGATCATGGGCCAGCCAGGCGTCTGCCAGCCCGGTGAGCCGCGTCCGCGCGTCCTCGTCGTCGTAGCAGATCGGTTCACCGCCCAGATTGCCCGACGTCATGACGAGCACCTGCGGCCCCGGCTCGTCGCCGGGCAGCCCGAACAGCAGCAGATGCAGTGGCGTGTAGGCGATCATGACGCCCAGATCCGGATTGCCCGGCGCGACGGACGCGGCCGTCAGGGCGGGTGCGTCGACTCGGGGCAGTAGCACGATAGGGCGGGCGGGGCTGATCAGTAGCGCCTCGGCGGTCTCGTCGATGACGGCGATCCGGCGGGCGGTGGCCAGGTCCGGGGTCATCACCGCGAAAGGCTTGTCGCCGCGATGTTTCCGGCGGCGCAGCTCGGCCACGGCGGATTCGTCGGCGGCGTCGCAGGCGAGATGATAGCCGCCGATGCCCTTGACCGCGAGAATTCCCCCGGCGCGCAACAGATCCCGCGCCGCGGTGATCGGATCACCGCCGCCGGGACCGGAATACGACAGGCGCGGACCACAGTCCGGGCAGGCGATGGGCTGGGCGTGGAAGCGACGATCGGCCGGATCGGCGTATTCGGCCGCGCAGCGCGCACACATCGGGAATCCCGCCATGCTGGTGCGATCGCGGTCGTAGGGCAGGCTCGCGATGATGGTGAAGCGCGGTCCGCAATTGGTGCAGTTCACGAACGGGTGCCGGTAGCGCCGGTTACCCGGATCACGCAGGTCCGCAGCGCATTCGGCGCAGATGGCCACATCGGGCGAGGCGAGGGTGCGGCCCGCGCCGCCGCGCGTGGTCGCGGCGATGTGGAAGCCGGTACCGCCGCGCACCGGCAGCGGTGCGCATTCGATGGCTTCCACCACCGCCAACGGTGGCGGCCGGGTCCTGACCCGCTGCACGAACTCGTCGAGATCGGCCGGCGCGCCCTCGATTTCGATGATCACGCCGCCGCTGTCGTTCGAGACCGCGCCGGTGAGCGAGAGTTCGGCGGCGGTCGTGTAGACGAAGGGCCGGAACCCGACCCCCTGCACCACCCCGCGTACCACCACTCGCCGGCGTTCACGCCGGGCCGTCGCGGGCCCGAGCCGGGGGTTCACGGCGCGCCCCCGTCGCGCAGCAGTCGCAGCCCGTCGAGGGCGGCGGCCGCACCGGCGGCATCGGTCTTCTCCACGGCCAGGCCCATGTGGATGATCACCCAGTCGCCGGGTCGCGCCGGACTCTCCTCCAGCAGGCCGATATTCACCTTGCGCTGCTCACCGGACACGTCCACCAGCGCGATCTGATCGTGGTAGCCGTCGAGGATCTCGACGACGAGTCCGGGTATGCCGAGGCACATGGTTCAGACCTCCTGCCGGTCGAGCAGTTCGGTCAGCACCCGGCCCACCGCGGCGACCGCGGTGGGCACGGCGGCGGCGACCGGCTCGGTCAACCCCATGGCCTCGGCCACGGACCCGACCTGGCAGCCCACCACGACGGTGGGCGGCACCGTCCCGCCCAGGGCCCGCACGGTCCGGAAGACCGCTTCCGGGGTCATGGCGTGCCCGTCGAATCCGGCCGCGCCGGAGTCGGGTTCGGCGCGCAGGATCTCGACCCGGCCGGGTGCGCCGCGATCGGGGATCGCGTCGACCAGCACCAGCGCGTCCCAGTCGTCGAGCAGGTCGTAGGCCAGGTGCATGCCGCGGATCCCGTAGTCGGTGACGCGCACGCCCTCGGGCCGGGTGGGCGGCAGCCGCCGCACCACCTCCGGTCCGAACCCGTCGTCGCCGAGAAAGATATTGCCGATCCCGGCGACCAGCACCCGTGTCGTGCGATCACCCGCTCACATGTGCCGGATCCGGAAGTACCTGCGGATATCCGGAATGGACAGCATGCCGACGACGACCGCGAACGCCGCGATCACGCCGACGATCACCGTCGCGATGATTCCTACCGTGGCCATGTCCGGCCCTTCCTTTCATTCGGGCGAGCCGTCGAGCGGCTCGATCTCGTCGGGGGCGAAATACAGGTAGCGGCCGTACCATTCGTGCAGTTCGGCCGCGGGGTCGTCCTCGGCGACCACCCCGATGTGCACCTCGCCGTCCACGTCCTCGTGCACGGTGACGACGCGGGCGGTGCGGCCCGCGTAGAACAGGTCCTGGGCGTCGGCGCGGCGCGCGGGCCGTAGCCGCACCCGGCTGCCCTTCCGAACCAGCGTTCCGCCGATCGGTACCGCGTCGGAGTCGGGTCGGACAGCGTTGTCGGCGAGCGGATCCCACCAGTCGACGCCGTCCGGCACCTCGGGCAGCAGGCGGGGTGACGGCGCGGGTTCGTGCAGCACGCCGTGCAAGTTCGTCAAACGCCCGGCATCCAGACCCTCACAGCGGTCGATGATCTCGGCGGCGAGCGGGTCGGTGGCGCGGGCCTCCCGCTTCTCCTCATCGGTCATGGTCAGCACCCGCAGCGCGAGGATCTCGTCGATCTCGGTGGAGTCGAAGAGCGGGCCCTCGCTCTGGGTGGCGATCTCCGGGTGGTCGTAGAGGATGATCGGGGAGATCAGCAGCAGGCCGGTGTGGCCCTCGGGGCCCGCGAGCACCGGGAAACAGCGGTGCTGCACGCAACCGTCGGCGACCCGGATCGCGTCCGGGGGTGGATCGGTGAGCGACAGGAAGTCGCCGTCGTCGAGTTCGGCGATCAGGTGCGCGCCCAGCAGTGAGCGCGCCACCGCGTCGTCCTTACCGGAGGCGGCCGGACCGGTGTTGCGCAGGACGACACTCACCCGTCGGTAGCCGTCGATCTCCTGCACCGACACCTCGAGTTCGCCGCTCAGCGACCGCCTGGTGCGCACCAGCCGACCCACCTGGCCGCCGGTCTCGTCATGGAGCGTCTCGACCTCACGGGAACCGGCCACGGCGAAGGGAAACACGCTGTCCGCCAAGGGCATCGGTCCGGTGTCGAGCTCGCATTCGGCGGCTTCGTCCCAGCTCAGCCAGGAGCGTCCTGCGGCGTGGAGTTCGGCGACGGGGACACCGGCGGCATTCTCGACCGTGCGGCACTGCAGGTGCAGGAACCGGATGGCGAAGCTGATCCGCGCGGTCGCCGGGGCGTCCACGGGGAATTCGGCCGCCAGCGTCGAGTCCTCCCCCAGCCCGGCGGTGGCTGCGCCCGGCGGGCCGAGCACCCCGAACTGCCAGCGGCACACGTTCTTTCGTGCGCTGGCACGGTAGGGGTAGAGCAGGTAGCCCTCGTAGAGCACCGCGTCGGCGACCGCGCGCGCCGCCGCCCGGGCCGTGTCGGCGCTCATCACGGACTCCCCGGGGCGGCGGCCAGCACGACGCGCACTGCCTCGTCGTAGTCGAGCAGCCCGCGGCTGGTCTTGAACGCGGTCAACGCGTTCAGGGTTTCCTGCGACAGCCGCACCCAGCCCGCGTGCGGGTAGTGCGCGGCCATCAGTTCGCGCCACACCGACACCGGCATGTCGAACTTGTCGTCGCGATCCCACGGCACCTGCTGGACCGCGAAACCCGTTTCACCCCTGATGAATACGGTTCCGCTGAACAGGAACGACAACGGCACGGTGCCGTCGCGCAGGGCGTGCAGATACTTCGAACCGGCGACCTCGAGGTCATAGGTGCACGGCATCGGCAGATCCACCTCGGTGCCGCCGCCGTTGAACCCGGGAACCAGGGTGGTGCAATGCATCCAGAGGAACGACCGCTGGGTGTCGTACCAGCGATCACGGGGGCCGAACAGGTCGGTCAGGCCCGCGCCCTCGGCGTCGGTGTAGGAGCGGCGGTTCGGGTCGATGCGCACCTGGGCGCGCAGCGCGATCGCGTGCACCGGCTCCTCGACCAGCGCCGCGATCCCGACCCGCGCGGTCAGCGTCGGGGTTACCGCGTACGGTTCGGGCCGGATGCCCATGACCGCGAAGGTGATCGAGTAGGCCGGGCTCACGGCGCGCTCCCGGAGGTACGGGCGCGGGCGGTCATGGCGGCGAGGAATTCCTCGATGTAGCGCCGGGCGTCCTGGCCGCCGTCGAAACCGCGCCACAGCAACCGCATGCGCCCGACGAACTCGTAACAGGCGTCGATGGGCAGCAGCAGGCAGGTCGGGTCACCACCGCGCGCGGGCATCCGGATGAGCAGCGCCTCCACATCGGGGGCGGCCTGCGCGAGTTGCGGGTGCCGCGCCAGAATCTCGCTCCACTGCTGTAGCGGCAGTTCGGATTCGGTGGCCCCGGCCGGGCCGGGGTAGAAGGCCACCGTCCGCTCGAGCGCCGAATTCTGGAAGAAGAAGGCCAGGCCCACCGGAATCTGCAGGGCGTCCCACTCGCCCGGCCCGATCCGCACGTCCGGGAAGGTGAGCACACGGTCGGGGACCGCGCGATAGCGCAACGCCGCGTCGCGATCGGTGAACAGCAGATAGCAGGGCCGGCAGACGCACATGAGCTGTCGGCCTTCGATGTTCACCACATGGCTGTGCGCGTCGGTGATCGGTTCCGCGCACATCTCGCAGCGCTCACCGGCCGGACTCGGAGCGGGCCGGGTGTTCGCGAGCCTGCGCAGCACGCCGAAGGTCGGGTTCATCCGGCGGCCTCCACGGGGACCGCGACTTCCGGTGTGCCCGAACGCATCAGCACGGGCAGCGGTTCGAGGTGTCCGTCGCCGTCGAGGCGTGCGCCCGCGTGCACGGCGTCGAAGTGCGCCCGGCATACCGGACAGCGCAGCACGGCATCGCCGATCGCGTGCCCGGGCCGCCGGTGCAGGACCGCCCCGGCCATCGAATTCCCGCAGGACGGGCAGTGATCGCGGTAGACGAACAGTTCGTCACCGACCCGGCAGGCCAGCACCGCGGTACCGGCCAGGGCGAAACCACCGACCTCGCCGGTGCCCAGTTGCGCCAGTTCCGGTGCACCGATCCAGGTGCCGCCGTGATGGCCGTTACCGTTGCCATTGCCGTTGCCGTGCACGCGGGCCAGCAGCGAGTCGGCCGGAATCAGCTTGGGACTCGAATCCGATTCGGTCGCCACCACTTCGATGGTCTCGATCTCGGGTGCGGCGGCTCGCACCGCATCTTCGACCGCCAATTCCAGGGTGACCGACGACGACGGACACGTACGGCAGCTGCCGCTGAAAGCCAGCCGCACCACACCGTCCGTCACCTCCAGCACGTCCACGTCGCCGCCGTGCGAGCCGAGGTACGGGCGCACCCCGTCCAGGGCGGTGCGCACCCGGGTGACCGCGTCGTGCGGATGCAGGCCGTGCACCAGCAGCAGGCTGGCCACGAGTTCGTCGCGGGCCAACTGCTCGACCGCGTCCGGGTCGAGCAGTCGCATAATCCGTTCCAGCCCAGCGCCGTACAGGCCGACGACCTCGCCGACCAACTGTTCGGCCCGTTCGCGCGCGACGGCCCCGGCGGCGGAACTCGCACCCAGCAGGGTGTCGATCCGCTCACCGGCGCCGCGCCAGTGATCCGTCTCCGGAGCCTCGTGGTCGTCGGGTCGCTGATTCACCGCGCTCGCCTCCCGTCGCCCGGCCGCTATTCGGCGGTCAGTGCCTGGGTGGGTGAGTGCAGCAGCTGCAAGGACTTTCCACCGCCCAGATACATGTGGACGCCGCACGGCAGACAGGGATCGAAGCTGCGCACGGTGCGCATGATGTCGATGCCCTTGAAGTGCTCGCGATCGTTCTCCTCGAAGATCGGCTGCCCCTGCACCGCGTCCTCGTACGGCCCCGGCGTACCGAAGCTGTCACGCGGGTTGGCGTTCCAGGGGGTGGGTGGATACGGGTGGTAGTTGGCGATCTTGCCGTCGCGAATCACCATGTGATGCGACAGCACCCCGCGAACCGCCTCGGTGAAACCGCACCCGATGCCTTCGTCGGGTACCTCGAACGGCTCCCACGTCTTCGTACGCCCGGCCCGGATCTCGGCCAGCGCCTGCTCGGCGAAGTGCAGGGCGCAGGCCGCCGCGTACGCCTGGAAGTAGGTGCGCGCCCGATTGCGTTCGATGGTGTTGCTACCGAAAGCCGGTATCTTCCATTCGAATTCGACCGGACCCTTGAGCGCGGTCTTGGGCAGGTTGATCTGCACGCTGTGCCCGGTGGACTTCACGTAGCCGATATCGACCAGCCCGGCCAGGGCCGTCGACCACAGCCGTGCCAGCGGTCCGCCGCCGGTGTCGAGGGCCAGATGGTCCTTGCCGTCGAACCAGCGTGGCGACATCACCCAGCTGTACTTGTCCTCGAGGTCGCGTTTCTGCGGCTTGGGGTTGGTGTGCTGGTTCCAGGGGTGACGACGGTCCACCGGATTGCCCAGCGGATCGTGCGTGACGAACATTTCCTGGTCGGTCCAGTCGTCGTAATACGAACTGCCCAAAAGGATTCGGATACCCAGGTTGATGTCGACCAGCGAGTGGGTGACGAGTTTGCCGTCCACCACGACGCCGGGGGTCACGAACATCTTGTTACCCCAGTTCTCCATGTCCTTGTAGGCGAAGTTGCACACCTCCGGGTCCTGGAAGGAGCCCCAGCAGCCCAGCAGGGTGCGGCGCAGGCCGACCTTGTCGTAGCCGGGCAGCGCCTCGTAGAAGAAGTCGAACAGGTCGTCGTGCATCGGCACGACCTTCTTCATGAACTCGACGTAGCGCATCAGGCGCGACATGTAGTCGGTCATCAATTGGATGGTGGCGACCGTGCCCACCCCGCCGGGGTACAGCGTCGAGGGATGCACGTGGCGGCCCTCCATGAGACAGAACATCTCTCGCGTGTACCGGCTGACCTGCAGGGCCTCGCGATAGAACTCGCCGGTGAAGGGATTGAGCGCACGCATGATGTCGGCGATGGTGCGGTAGCCGTGCGCCTGCATGTGCGGCGCCTCGGTCTTCTCGGCCATGGCCAGCACGCTCGGGTTGGTCTCGGCGACCATCTTCTCGCAGAAGTCCACCCCGACCAGGTTCTCCTGGAAGATGTTGTGGTCGAACATGTACTCGGCGGCCTCGCCCAGATTAACGATCCACTCGCCCAGATGCGGCGGCTTCACCCCGTAGGCCATGTTCTGGCAGTAGCACGAACAGGTGGCGTGGTTGTCACCGCAGATGCCGCAGATGCGGCTGGTGATGAAGTGCGCGTCACGAGGATCCTTGCCGCGCATGAAAATCGAGTAGCCGCGGAAGATCGAAGAGGTGCTGTGGCACTCCACCACCTCCCGATTCGCGAAGTCGATCTTCGTGTAGATGCCCAGACTGCCGACGATGCGGGTGATCGGATCCCACGCCATCTCGACGAGAGCGTCCGGTTCGATCTTGCGGTGCGACGGTTGGGGAATGATCTCGGTCATCGGATTGCCTTCCCTACCAGGTCCGGACCGCGCCGGACTCCAGCTTGTCGCCCTTGTGCCGCCAGCTCGGCTCCTTGTCCACGGTGCGACCGGTGATGTGGCGCAGACTGCGAATCACCGAGCCGTACAACCCCGACGCCGTCGAGGACAGCTTGCCGCCGGGCGGCTCGTCCATGAACGGCATGAACTTGTCCGGGAAGCCGGGCATGGTGCAGCCGATGCAGATGCCGCCCACATTCGGGCAGCCGCCCACGCCGTTGATCCAACCGCGTTTGGGCACATTGCATTTCACGACCGGACCCCAGCAGCCCAGTTTCACGATGCATTTCGGCGAACCGTATTCGGTGGCGAAATCGCCCTGCTCGTAATAGCCCGCACGGTCGCAACCCTCGTGCACGGTCGCGCCGAAGAGCCACTTGGGGCGCAACGCCTCGTCGAGGGGGATCATCGGGGCCTGACCGGTGGCCATGTAGAGCAAGTAGGTCAGGGTCTCGGAAAGGTTGTCCGGATGGATCGGGCAGCCGGGCACGCACACGATCGGTACGCCCGCCTTGGATTTCCACTCCCAGCCGAGATAGTCGGGGACGCCCATCGCGCCGGTCGGATTGCCGGCCATGGCATGCATGCCGCCGTACGTCGCGCAGGTGCCGACCGCGACGACCGCGGTCGCCTTGGGGGCCAAACGATCCAGCCACTCGCTGGTGGTCATCGGCTGTCCGGTTGCCGGGTTATTGCCGAACCCACACCAGTAGCCTTCGTCGTGCAGGGACTCGTTCGGAATCGAGCCCTCCACGACCAGCACGAACGGTTCGAGTTCGCCGCGGTCGGCCTTGAAGAACCATTCGAGGAAGTCGTCGGCTCCCCCGGTCGGGCCGCACTCGAAATCGATGAGCGGCCAATGCACAGCGATTTTGGGCAAGCCAGGCAGGGATCCGAGAGCGATCTCTTCGATGCTGGGTTGGGTGGCGGCAGTCAGGGCCACCGAATCGCCATCGCAACTGAGTCCGGCGTTGATCCAGAGGACGTGGATCAACGTTTGCTCGGCGTTGACTGCTTCTTTAGTAGGCATACTCATGCCACCCTTCGGAAGCGGTTCACAAGATGCCGGTCATCGCCGTGTCCTCGAAAACAACCGATCTAGATGTGAGCCTGATCACGTCAGTCTAGGCCCGCTGCAAGGACACCTTCAAGGGCGCTTCACATCCTGCGAACGGTGCGCCGAGAGCCAGTCGTACCATTGCGTCACACCAGCACCGGTGGTTGCCGAGACCGCCAGAATTTCCACCGCCGGGTTCACCTGCCGCGCGTATCCGGTGAAACGATCGAGGTCGAAATCGACGTACGGCAGCAGATCGATCTTGTTGACCAGCACCAGGCTCGCCACCGAGAACATGTGCGGATACTTCAGCGGTTTGTCGGCGCCCTCGGTCACCGAGATCACCACGACTTTGCCGTACTCGCCGAGATCGAACAGCGCCGGACACACCAGATTGCCGACATTCTCGATGAACAGCAGGCTGCCGGGCGCGGGATCGAGCAGGTCGAGGGCGCGCCGGGTCATGGTCGCGTCCAGATGGCAGCCCGCGCCGGTATTGATCTGGGCCACTTTGCAACCCGTGGCCATGATCCGCTCGGCATCCAGCAACGTCTCCTGATCGCCCTCGATGACCGCGACCGGCACCCCCGCGAGCTCCTGGATCGTCCGCACCAGCAAGGTCGTCTTACCCGCGCCCGGCGAACTCGTCATATTGATCGCGAGCATGTCGCGCGCCTCGAGCCAGGCCCGATTCTTCTGTGCCAGTAGATCGTTCTTGGCCAGCACCTTCTGTTCGAGCGAGATCGTATCGGTGACCGGCAGGTGCACGTGATCGGCTCCGTGCGCATGGTCATGATCGTGGTCGTGGTGGGCATGACCGTGATCGTGTTCGGCACCGGGTAGATGTTCGTGCGGGATGGTGATCAGTCCCGCCGAATCGCCCCCACATCCGCAGGTTGCGCACATGGCTCGCTCACCTCCATCGATCGGATTCGCAGCTCCTGTCCCCCGGTGACCTCGACATCGGCACTGCCGCAGGCGCACAGCAGGATCAGGTCGGGCAGCGGGAAGGCGGAACCGCAGGTTCGGCACCGCGCGGTGCCGGGAACAAGGTGGATCTCGAGACTCGCGCCCTGCGCGACGGTCCCCTCGGCGGCGAGCTCGAAGCAGAATCGCATCGCGTCGGGTACCACCGCACACAGGGCACCGACGTCGAGCGTGACGCTATGGACGGTGCGACCGGCCGCAACCTCGCCGACGGCATCGACAACACTCTGAGTAATCGCCATCTCGTGCACAGCGATCTCGTCTCGTCGAGAAGAACTTCTCCCAAGCTACGCCCCACCGCACCACCCCGCACCCGGATCAGGCGCGGGCCTCAGCATGTATCCAACGCCGCGCACGGTGTGGATCATGGGCTCGCGGCCGAGGTCGATCTTCTTGCGCAGATACGACACATACAGTTCGACGACGTTGGAGCGGCCGCCGAAGTCGTAGCTCCAGACGCGGTCCAGGATCTGGGGTCTGCTCAACACTCGGTTCGGGTCGCGCATGAAGCAGCGCAGCAGCTCGAACTCGGTGGAGGTCAGCATGATCGACTGCCCGGCACGGGTGACCTCGCGCGTGTCCTCATCCAGAACGAGCTCACCGACCACGAGTCGGTCACCGTGAATCACTGGGCACCGCGCGCGGGACATCACGCCCGATACCACCCCGGTGCGAGTTTCCGCCAGGACGCGCAGCGCGTCGCGGGTGGCCGCCGCGATGTGCGGGGTCACGCCCAGTTCGACCAATTGCAGTGCGGCGGACTCTATTTCATCGATCCGGCGGACCGCGTGCCGGTGACTGCCGACGATCAGCCCTTCGATCAGGTTGGCGTCGAGGTCCAAGAATTCTGTGGTCAGACGCTGCCGGAACCACTCGGCACATCCGGCGGCGTGGGCACCCGCCATCGCCTCGACCACCGCCGCGGCCAACGCCTTGTAGACGATGCCGCACAACAGCTTTCGCGTGCTGGCCGCCCCGATCGGTCCATCGACCTCCTCCACCGTGAGGCCGAGATCGGTCATCGTGTCGACGAAGAGCGCCGCGGCGGGGCCGGAAGCCGCCATCGGAGCGCGCGGACCGGTGCCGAGCACCGGGGCCATGATCGCCACGTCGACCAGTACGCCACCGGCGCTCTCGACCAGCGCGGCCAACTGGACCTTCAAGGCCGGTGTCGCGGTATTGGCTTCGGCCCACAGGGTTCCGGGGCGCAGCGCGGGCAGGGCGGCCCGCGCCGCTTCCAAGGCCCGTGCGCCGGTGGTCAGGCTGAATACCAGCTCCGCGTCCGACACCGCGTCCGCATCGTCGCGCCGCTGTGAAACTCCGCGTGGTGCGGCGACATTCGGATCGAAGCCGCGAACATCCGCACCCAGGGCGACGAGATCGAGGGCGAATCGCGTGCCGGTCTCACCGAATCCGAGCACTGCCACCCGGGGTGTGCTCCCACAGACTGCCGCGAAATTCTCCCGCATGCTGCCTCCTTCGAACTCCAGGGCGCTCACCCTAAGCCGCGGAATCGAAACGGTGGCCAACAGAACGCTATTCACAGCCGGCACATAGAAATCGCCGCTCGCACAGCGGTGTTCTCATATCGAATTCATAGCCGCGAACCGATCGACTGATCGACCGCCGTGGATAGAGTTCCGCGCACGCCGACTCGGGGTCGGCGGGTACGAAGGGATTTGTCATGCGCAGCAGCGTTTTTCGTCGATCGAGCCGAGCGGGAACGCAGCCTCGGGGAGTTTCGCGGCGACGCTTTCTCGCCGGAACCGGAGTGGCGATCGGCGCACTCGCGCTGGGACCGGCGGCGTGGCTGGCCAAGGCGGCCGCGACCATCAGCGACGGCGATACCGTCCCGATTCTCATCATCGGCAGCGGCTACGGCGGTGCGGTCGCGGCCCTGCGGCTCACCCAGGCCGGGAAGAAGGTGGCGATGGTCGAGATGGGCCAGAGCTGGACCACCGCCGGATCGGACGGAAAGATCTTCTCCAACATGATCTCTCCGGACAAGCGGTCGTATTGGTTCCGGACGGAGACCGATCAGCCCGTCGGCTATTTCCTCGGCGTCTCGGCCAACAGCGCCATCAGCCCCGCCTACGCCGGTGCGCTGGACTCCGAGCATTTCGCGGCGACGCGCATCTACCAGGGCCGGGGTGTCGGCGGCGGATCCCTGGTCAACGGCGGGATCGCGATCGAGCCCAAACAGACCTATTTCGAAGCGGTACTGCCCTCGGTCGACGCGACCGCGATGTACTCCACCTACTATCCGCGCGCCCGGACCAGCCTGGGCGTCAACGACATCGATCAGACCTGGTACGGCTCGGCCGACTGCTACAAATACAGCCGGGTCAGTGTCACGACCGCGAAGAACGCGGGATTCTCGACGGCGTTCCTGCCCAATGTGTACGACTTCGCGTACATGAAGAAGGAGCAGGCGAATACCGCGACACGGTCGGCGCTCGACACCGAATGCATCTACGGAAACAATTACGGCAAACAGTCGCTCGACAAGACCTATCTCGCGACCGCCGCCGCGACCGGCAATCTGTCGATCTCCGCACTCCACAAGGTCACTACCGTCGCTCCTGCGACAAGCGGTTACTCGGTCACCATGACGCAACTCGACACCGCGGGAAACACGGTGGCCACCAAGACCGTCACGGCCGCCAAGGTGATATTCGCTGCGGGCAGTGTCGGCACCAGCAAGCTGCTGGTCACCATGAAAGCCCTGGGCAAACTGCCGGATCTCGCAGACGCGGTCGGCACCGGCTGGGGCAACAACGGCAATGTGATGGTCGGGCGCGCCGGCTTGGATCTGACCGGATCACTGCAATCCACGATTCCCGTAGTGGGGATCGACAATTGGTCGAGCAGCACCGGACCCGTCTACGCCGAAATCGCGCCCTTCCCGACGAACACCGAGAACGGGGTCAATCTGTATCTGGCCATCACGAAGAACGCGAATCGGGCCGCCTTCACCTACAACTCCACCACCGGCGGCTGCGATCTGTCCTGGCTGGCGTCCTACACCGCGCCGTCGATCGCCGCGGCCAAGGCGATGTTCGATGTGATCAATGCCAAGGCGACCACCGTCTACCGGTCGGATCTGTTCGGCACCGACAAGACCTGGGGCGACGACTTCGTCTACCACCCGCTCGGCGGCTGCGTATTGAACAGTGCCACCGACAATTACGGCAGGCTGACCGGCTATTCGGGGCTCTACGTGATGGATGGATCCCTCGTACCGGGCAGTCTCGGCGTCAATCCCTTCCTCACCATTACCGCGCTCGCCGAGCGCAATATCGAGCAGATCATCGCCAACGACTCCTTCTGAGCGCCGCCGAGCGGCTCACAGCTCGCTCCTAAGTCGCGCCAATCTCGCGCTGACGTTGCACCACAAGGATTCTCGCTGACGATAGGAGAACATCCATGACCCACTCGAAGTTCGCGCGAATCGCCGCCACCGGCGCGGTCGCCTTCGGATTGCTCGGTGCCGCAGCGGGTATCGCGAGCGCCGATCCGGCACCCGATCAGCCCGGCGGTCCCGTCCCCGCACAGCAGTGCCCGCCGCCCGCGGACTCGCAGGGCCAACCGCCGCAGGGCCAACCGCCACAAGGTCAGCCGCCGCAGGGGCAACCGCCGCAGTGCCCGGCGTAGGGAGAAGCATCGTGCCGATTCCGACTGCCACGCAGATGACGTTCGCCCGAGGTGCTGCCGCGTTGGCCGGTCTCATCGCTGTCGCCGTGGCCTCGACACTCGACGGTCGCCCGGCGATCGTCGCCGACGGATGGGACGTCGGGTCGGCGGTGTCACCCTTCGGTGTCGCCGCGGGCTCGTCCACCGGTTCGTCCCACAAGTGCCTCGCCACCGGCTCGGCCGTCAGCATCAGCGGCGAGTCGGACGTGACCTGTCAACCATCCTCGACGACAGCTACGACCAGCACGGAGTAACAACCCCCCGCACCGATCCCCCCGTGGGCGGTACATTCGAGCACGTTTGCCACGCAGTATCAGCTTCTACCTGAAGAGGTTCTGCATGACCGTGCACGGGATGATCGAGGCACGCCGGGAAGAGCTTTCGTCCCGGGACGCCGACGAGGCCGTTGCCTTCGTGACCCAGATGTACTCGGACAACGCACTGCGGTTCTGGAATGCCCCGCCGCAGTGCCGCGTTCGCACCAGCGCCGTGATGTGGGGCGACGTCATCGCCACCGAGATCCGCAGCACGATCGGCTACACCTGCCACATCGCACCGCTGCACGACCACGTCTACTTCGAGCGGTCACTGCGCGGGCGAGCCCGATTGCGGGGCGGCGGCAACGACTTTCAACAACACCGCAACGATCTGGTGGTGTTTCCGGTCGGGGTGCCGATCATCGCCGACTGCGACAGCCACGACGTCAACCTGCTGCACATCCCCTACCCGATGCTCACCGATCTGGCCGCCCAGTCCGGAATCGAGCCCGCCGCCTTCCGTTTCACCTCGCTCGAACCCAGAGATGTACGCAGCCAACGATTCTGGGGCCGATTGTTCGACCTGACCCACCACGAGCTGACCGACCAGGATTCCCCGGTGCTGACCGAACTGGTGGTCCAGAATCTCACCCGCACCCTGGCCGCCGCGGCCCTGGCGGTCTTCCCCAACACCACCATGGACCTGCATCTGCAACCGGGTCCGGGCACGGTGCCGACCTCCGCGATCCAGCGCGCCGTCGACTACATCCACGCCAATCCCGCCTCCCCGATCACCGTGGTCGAACTCGCGACCCACGCCGGAACCAGCGTCCGCGCATTGCAGAACGCGTTCCGCACCCAGCACGACATGACCCCGTTGGAATATCTGCGCCTGGTCCGTCTCGATCGCGCCCGCGCGGACCTGCAGGCCTCCGAACCCAGCGACGGCGATACGGTCGCGGGCGTGGCCGCCCGCTGGGGCTTCACCAATCCCGGCCGCTTCTCGCAGGTCTACAAGCAGGCCTTCGGCCGTTCCCCTAGGCACGAACTGCGCCACTGAGCGCTGTGGAAAACACGCGCTCCAGGTCCCATCCGGCGAGCGGTCCGTTCCGATACTCTACTGTCCGGTCCGATTCGACCGGCGCTGTGCGAGTTGTGACCGCATCGTGCCGGAAGACCATGGCGCGTAAACGAACTCGTGAATCTTTCCCTCTGCTGGACAACTGCTGCACAACGGAGAGGCGCGATGTACCACGGCATGTTCTCTGACGTCTCAACAATATTCGGACGAACCGGGCATTGGGTGCTGCTGGGTAGCGTGGTGCTGCTGGCGGCGCTGGGCACGGGAGTCGGTCCGGCCCGGCCCGAACCCGTCCAGCCCGCCGACGACCCGTTCTACGCGGCCCCCGCCGATCTCGCCGCGCACGCGCCGGGCTCGATCCTCAACCGCCGTGAGATCTCGATGTTCGGTCTGCCGCTGCGGGTGTCGACCTGGCAACTCCAATACCGGACCACCGGCCCCGACAACCGGCCGGTCGCCGCCGTCGCCACCGTGCTCGCCGCCGCCTCTCCGTGGCCCGGTCCCGGCGCGCGACCACTGCTGTCGTATCAAGTCGCCGAGGACAGCCTCGGCACCCGCTGCGCCCCCTCCTTCGCCCTGCACGGTGGCCGGGACTCGTCGATCTCGAGCACGGTGATCGACACCCCCTTCGTGATCGACGCCCTGCGGCGCGGCTGGGCCGTGGTCGTCCCCGACTACGAGGGCCCCGAATCGCGCTTCCTCGACGGCGTGAACTCCGGCCGCGCCGTCCTCGACGGCCTCCGCGCCGCGCGCGCCTTCTCCCCCGCCGGCCTGAGCACCGCCAGCCCGATCGGCGCCTGGGGCTACTCCGGCGGCGCGTTCGCCACCATGTGGGCCGCCCAGTTACACCGCACTTACGCCCCCGAACTACCCATCGCCGGCATCACCGCGGGCGGCATCCCGACCGACCTCGCCACCATCGCCCGCAATGCCGACGGCGGCCCGCAAGCCGGCCTGAGCATGCTGATCCTGCTGGCATTGCTCCGCACCAACCCGGCCTCCGACCTGACGGCCCTGCTCAACGAACGCGGCCGAGCCGCAATGATTTCCGAGGCCGCCAGCTGCGGCATCGACATGATGTCGCGCTACTCCGCCACTCACCTCGACGATTTCTCCCAAACCCCCGATCTGCTGTCCCACCCCTCGTTCCTGGCCGCCGCACACCGCCAGGACCTCGGCAACACCATCCCCGACATCCCCCTGTACCTCTACCACGGCACCAACGACGAAGTGGTCCCCGTCGAGGGCTTCGACACCCTCCTCCACCGCTACTGCACCCCTGGATCCACCGTGGTGGCCCACCATTCCGGCGCGGTCGGCCACAACGGGACAGCCATCGCCGAAGCACCCGGCGGAATGACCTACCTGGCCAACCGATTCGCCGGAGAACCCCTCACCCCCGGATGCGCGCTGTCCTGACCGAGCGCGGGAACCAACCGTCGTCCCGGTCAGTTACCACCGTGGCGGACCTGGTCCGCCACGATGGAAAACAGCTCAGCCACAGAGGAGTTCCCGTGACCAGCCCCACCGGTTTCGCCAATGCCGTCTACCCGGTAACCGATCTCGATGCGAGCGTCGCAAGCTTCACCGCACTGCTCGGCGCCGAGCCGATCTTCCGCACCGGCGACTACGCCATGTTCGCCATCGGTCTCGCCCTCTCCTCCAAGCCCTGGGTCAACCATCCGCTGCCGTTCTGGACCGTGGACGACCTCGCGGCTGCTCACAAGGCATTGCTCGCCACGGGCGCAACAGCTTTGGGTGAGATCGCCGACGGTTCCCTCGCGGAACTGGGCACCGCACCGATCACCAACGGCGACCCCGCCACCGGCATCGTCGACATGCCCGGCAGCCGCCTGGCCGTCGTCCGAGCACCCGACGGCAACCTCCTGGCTCTCCACCAGACGGTCGGCTGGTAGCAGCCCGCCGAGCCCGGGTAAAAGGACATGCCGGATCCCGCTACGCGGGGTCAGGCATGTCGGTTCGCACGATTGTGTCCACCGAGCATCGGTGCATACGGTGATCCCCATGAGTGAGCCGACTTACTACGCACCCGCTGGCGGTCTACCGGCACAGACCGAGTTGCTGACCGGCCGGGCCGTGGTCAAGGAGGCCTATACGGTCATCCCGCGCGGGGTGCTTCGCGACATCGTGACCAGCAATCTGCCCGGCTGGACCAACACCCGGACCTGGATCCTCGCGCGGCCCATCGCCGGATTCGCCACCACCTTCGCGCAGTACATCGTCGAGGTCTCGCCCGGCGGCGGCAGTGCCGAGCCGGAGCCCGAGCGCGGCGTCGAGTCGGTGTTGTTCCTGCTGTCCGGGACCCTGAACGTCATCATCGACGGCGACAAGCACACCCTCACCGCGGGCGGCTACGCCTACCTGCCCGCCGGCGAAACCTGGTCCGTGGCAAACGATTCCACCGACGTCGCGACCTTCCAATGGGTCCGCAAGGCCTACGAGCCGCTCGCGGGCTACACACCGCGCGCCTTCGCGGTGCAGGAGCAGGACGTCGAGCCGACGCCGATGCCCGGCACCAACGGCGCCTGGGCCACCACCCGATTCGTCGACCCCAACGATCTCGCCCACGACATGCACGTCAACATCGTCACCTTCGAGCCCGGCGCGGTGATCCCCTTCGCCGAGACGCATGTGATGGAGCACGGCATCTACGTCCTCGAAGGCAAGGCGGTCTACCGTCTCAACGACGACTGGGTCGAGGTCGAGGCGGGCGACTTCATGTGGCTGCGCGCCTTCTGCCCGCAGGCCTGCTACGCCGGCGGCCCGGGCAAGTTCCGCTACCTGCTCTACAAGGACGTCAACCGCCAGATCAAGCTGACCTGATTGCTAGCATGTCGCGGTGGATGACCGGGCTGTTCAGCCGCTGACCGCGAACTGTGCACACATCTTCGAGGGGCGGGGCCACCTCTGCCTGGGCATCAGCCCTTTCAACAGCTACTTCAAGCGCGCGCGGATAGCGGAATTGACCCGGTGGGCCGCGGATGAATTCCACCGGGTTCAGTTCCATGTGCCGGATGTGCCCTCCGAATACACGCTGCAGGCAATAGGATTCCCGGCGGAAAAGGCGAGGCGGCGCGCGCACGAGAACGGCTCGAAGATGCGCAATCGCATTCGCGATGCCCTCGACTCGGCCGGGTTGGACGGCCTGGACGCACGGGTCCTCGATTGGAAGTACCTGAGTACCAACCCCGCGTTTCTCGACTTGCACAAGCGGACGCACTATCTCTTCGACACCGATCCGGTGTTCCGCGCCCTGTGCCTGGACACCACGCGAGACGTGCTGCGACACCGCCTCCCCGACGGTGTGGAACCGGATCGACGGCAATGCGACATCGCGGTCGAATACTTCATCGCCGACATACCGCTGCTGATCGACACCCCGGCCATCGTCGGCGTCACCTCATCCCTCTACGCCTATCACCGCGCGATTCCTTTTATCGAGGCCCTCTACAACCGCGAACTCCCGCTGCGCCCGCACCCCACCCAGGGCTACCTGATCATCGGCGAAATCGCCTGAGAGGGAACATAACGCGAGCAATGCGAGGCGGGCTATTGCCTCCGCGATCATGCCGGAGCAGGCTGAAGTGCATCGGTGGCGTCACCGAGGCGCCACCCCCGCAAACGAGGAGGTGGATCGAACGTGTTCGCACGCTCCAGCACGATTCAGGCGCGACTGTCCTCTATCGATGCCGGGATCGAGTACATGCGCGATCAAGTGATGTCCGATTTGGCCGACCTGCCCGGATGGATCGGTCTGTCGCTGCTGGTCGACCGGTACTCCGGCCGATGCATCGTGACCACGGCATGGGAATCCGAACAGGCGCTGCACGACAGCGCGAACCAGGTCGTCCCGATTCGCGACCGCGCCGCCGCACTGTTCGGCAGTACCGGCGCACAGGTCGAAGAATGGGAGATCGCCGTCCTGCACCGCGACCATCCCGCCACCGAGGGCGCCTGCGCACGCGTCACCTGGGCCCGAACCACCCCGGATCGCCTCGACGCCGCGATCAGCGGCTTCCGAGACGGTGCCCTGCCACGCATGGAGGACCTCGACGGGTTCTGCAGCGCCAGCCTCCTGATCGACCGCGCAACCGGCCGCTGCGCGTCGTGTGGCTCGTTCGACAGTGGCGAGGCCATGGCCCGCAACCGGGACCAGGCCACAGATATCCGCAACGCCGCCACCGGGCAAGCCGGTGTCGAAGTGACCGAAGTCAGCGAATTCGAACTGGCCCTCGCACATCTGCGCGTGCCCGAATTGGTGTGACCCGCAACGGGGCGGCGCTGCCGCGACAGCGCCGCCTCTCACCGAATTCGACGGGCGAGATCGAGCAAGATGTCCTGCCACGCCCGCCGGGAGAACCGGTCCTCGACGAGCAGCGCATTGGCATGAAGCGCAGTGGTGCACGAGGAATCGGCGTGGGCCGATCGAACGAGTAGATCAACGAACATGTCCGCGGCCGCGGCGAGGTCCGCGCCGGTGGTGGCGAAGCGGGCGCAGGTGAAGGTAGTGCCGTAGAACTCGGCGAAGGCCGCATATTCGGTGGCGGCACAGGGTATTCGGGCGCAGGCGGCCAGAGCCGGCCCGAGGCCGACGGTCTCCACATCGGGCACGGACGGAGTGAACAGGACTCCACCCCCGGTGACACGGGCGAGCCGGAGCAGATCGATCTCGTCCAGATGCCAGCGCCCCGTCCGATCGCGAGTGGTTCCGAGCGGCACACCATCGAGAAACCGGACGTGACTGCCGATTCCGAGATCCTCGGCGAGCATCCGGACTTCGGTGGCGTAGTCGGGATCTTCGTCGAGGCTGCCGAAGATCAACAAGTACGGAATCGGGTGTCGCCGGCGCACGCAGCGGGCGATCACGGCGTGATGGAAGCGCAACGCCACGTCCACGCCCTTGACCCGGAAGACCCGCACCGGGTCGAGCAGGATCGGCCGGTCGAGATCCAGGCCGAGCTGTGCGGCGGCCTCGCGATGCCGGATTTCGATCGAATCCGGTACCGCGGGAAGGATATTCGGTGCGACCCGGGGAATCAGTTCGGTGCCGTACCCAGCAGCCTCCCGAGCCAGCGCCTCCGAGACCACGATCCACCGGATGTGCTCGGCATCGGGTGGAACCGGGGTCGCCGCGTTCGGTGCGCCCGGATAATGCCGTTGCCCGGCGTCGGCATCCCAGACCGCGCACGAGCCGAACAGGTCGTGGTCCCAGATCACCAGGCCGCCCGGACGTTCGCGGTAATACTCCGCCGCGGCGGAGTAGAGAGCGCTGGTCACGAATACCGCGTCCGAGAGTGTGGTGTTCAGGGCGAACACCCAGTCGGGGCGATGCTGCGCGAACCAACCGGCGAAGTGTTCGGTGTAGAGCTTCTCCAGGGCAGCCGAGCGAGCCAGCACGGTGTCGCGCACCGACGATTCCAAGGTGTCGAAACGCACCACCGCGCGGCGGATCTCGTCGATCTCCGCGGCCAGCCAGATCGGATCGAGGTGCGCGACAGCGGGATTGGCGGCCACGGTCAGCCACGGCGGCACCACCGCACCGGGCGAACCGGCCGGAAAGAAGCGCTTCTTGTCCGGCCGCCACGAGTATCCGAGGTCGGCCGGCACCGGGCCGTCGACGACACCCAACTCGCGGCCGAGGTCGAGGACATTGCGAAACACGGTCAACAGCCCGGATACCGGTAGCCCGTCGCCGGACACCAAACCTATTCGCATACAACCTCAGACGATATCGGTGGCCATGATCGCCTCGACCAGCGTGCGGCCCGGATCGGTCAGGGTGACGGTGGCCGCGGTGGCGTCGACCGTGACCAGACCGCGGTCGGCCAGTCCCCCGAAGATCGAACCCCAATGCTCGTCGAACAGGGACGCGCCCGCGAATCGGCTCCGATGCAGCTCGTCCCGCAAAGGCTGGCAGGTCGACAGCGCCATCCGGACGGCCCGCACTTCCCGTTCGGGTGCGCTGATCCGGGTAGCCGACCGGAGCGGCAGCCGGCCCGCCGCGAGGGCGGCGAGATAGTCGCGGGGCGCGTGGTGAGTGTTGGCTTCGGAGAGGTTGCTCCAGGCGTAGGCACCCAGACCGATCCCGAGTTGCGGAAACTGCCTGTCCTGATCCAGATTCAGGGACCGCCAGTACTCGGGCCCCACCGAACGCTTCGGAAAATAGGTCGCCGGATACTCGACGTAGCCGGACGCGGCAAGCAACCGATCGAACTGTTCCCGCATCTGAAACTGTTCACCCAGCGACGGCCACCGGAATCCCTGCTCGGCGACCTCGCGGCGCACCGCCGGATTCTCCCAGGCGGCCGGACTCTCGTGTCCCACAGCCGTATTCACCTCGTGGAACGACCGCAGATGGAGCTTGATCGCCACCACGGTATCGAAATCCAATTCGATCATCGTCCGGATATCGGCGAGGAAACCGTCCACCGTCTGCCCGGGAATCCCGTACAGCAGATCACCGTCGATTCGTTCGAAACCCAGTTCCCGGGCCTGCCGGACCACTCGCCGGGCGTCGGCCCCGGTATGCCGGCGATGGGCGATGCCGAGTAGGCGATCGTCGAATGTCTGCATGCCGTATGTCAGTTCGTGGAAGCCCAGCGCTGCGAGGCCACCGATCACCTCGCGGGTCAGTGAATCCGGACTGCCCTCGGCCTGCAGCAATGTCTCGCCGGTGAAATTGAAATTCTGGCGATAGAAGCTCAGTAGCCGTTCGATCTCCGGCATCGGTACCGCCGTCGGGGTTCCGCCGAAAAGACAGAACTGTCCGACCGGCACTCGCCCCAACTCGGGCACTGCCTCCAACCATAGGGCGGCCTCGGCCAGATTCGCGTCCACCCACTCCGTTGCCTTGGCTACCTGCCGCGATTCCCCCGTGGGCAGCACCATGATCGGAAACTGACAGAAATGGCACCGATATCGGCACAGTGGAATGATCGTCCACAGATGCAGCGGCTCGCCCCGGGCAAGTTCACGGTTGAAGTCGGCAAGAAACCGCTCCGTCGGATACGCGATATCGTCGCCCGGGAAGACGTGAGTGAACGCCTCTTCGTACACATAATCCAACAGCCGCTCATTGAGCGGATCACGCAGCAGGTCAACCACTTCCGGAACCGGATAACCACTGTCGAGAACACCGAGTGTGGCCAGCGCGGCAGCACGCCTATGACTGGAAACCTTGAAGTCGCCCGTCTCCGTCACCGCAGCCCCCTGAGCATCGGATCCCGGAGTAATCCTATCAAACAAGGGGCGCAACGCATTTCCGTTTACAGGCACTGGATCCGTTACACCACACTCACTTTCGCGGAGTGGGAGTTCTGCTGCGCCGTCGCGGGGGCCGGGCACTCGCGGCCATCATCGGCCAACCCCATCCTCCGGCCCGACACAGGAAAGGACTGAAGTAACGTGCCTGCACATGAGTGACGACTTGGTGGGCAAGAGTGCGTTGGTGACCGGGGCCAGCCGCGGGATCGGGTTCGGGGTGGCGAGCGAGCTGCTTCGACGCGGGGCCAATGTGGTGATCTCGGCGCGGAAGGTGGAGGCGCTCGAGGAGGCCGCGGAGCGGCTTCGGGGGCTCGGGTATCCCGGCAAGGTGGTCGCGGTCGCCGGTAATTCCGGGGATGCGGCGGCACGGGCCGAGCAGGTGCGGACGGCCGTCGAGCAGTTCGGATCGCTGGATGTGCTGATCAACAACACCGGCATCAACCCGGTGTACGGCGCGCTGATGGAGGCCGATCTGGAGGCCGTGCGCAAGATCTTCGACGTGAATGTCGTTGCGGCGCTCGGCTATGTACAGGAAGCGTACAAGGCGTGGATGGGTGAGCACGGCGGCGCGGTGGTGAACGTGGCCAGCGTTGCGGGGCTGCGGTCCACCGGGGTCATCGCCGCGTATGGGGCGTCCAAGGCGGCGCTGATTCGGCTCACCGAGGAACTGGCCTGGCAGTTGGGGCCGAAGATCCGCGTCAATGCGGTGGCGCCGGGCGTGATCAAGACGAAGTTCGCCGATGCGTTGTACTCGGCGGATGAGGAGGCCGCGGCCGGGGTGTACCCGATGAAGCGGCTGGGCACGCCGGAGGATGTGGCGGCGCTGATCGGGTTCCTCGCCTCCGGCGAGTCCGCGTGGATCACCGGCACCACCGTGCGCGTGGACGGTGGACTGTTGGCCACCGGCGGCATCTGAGCGGCTCCGGCTCGAATGCACGTGCCCGGCACCGGGATTCGGTGCCGGGCACGCGGCATTTCCGTGCGGAAGGCACTGGCGGCTCAGCGGAAGGCCAGGGCGTCGATCGTGTCCGAGCTCCGGTACTTCAGGTACTTGGTGACGGTCGCCTCATCCACCGAGGCGGTGGCGGTGGCCTCGGTGATCACCAGGAACGTGCCCTGGTCGCCGTCGATCCACTTGCCGGTTTCGAAGTCGGCGATATAGCTGCCCTTGGGCATCACCACATCGGTGTCGTCGTAATTGCCGCTGGCCGCGGACGCCTTGTCGGCGTCGGACATGGTGAGCACCAGCTGGGTCAGCATGAGCTCACCGTTCTCGGCCTTCCACGCCATCTCCGAGGCGGCCCGGCAGCCCAGTCCGGTCAGCTTGCCCGCCTTCTCGATCTGCGCGCACGAGTCGTAGTCGCGGCCGGAGACGTAGCTGGCCTGCAGGGCCACTCCGCCCAGTTTGAAGTTCCAGTCCTGGCCGTATTCGGTGTAGCTGAAACGCTTGCCGGCGGGCGCGGCCTTACTGGTCGTCGGCGCGCCGGTACGGGTGGTGAGTGGCGCGGAGGTGGTCGAGGTCGCCTCGGTCGTCGAGGGGGCGGCGGTCTGAGAACCGTTGTCCCCCTTCGAAACCAGCACGATCCCGCCGACCGCGATGGCCAGCACGACGATCGCGGCCACCACCACGCCGACGATCAATCCGGTCTTCGATTTCGGCGGCCCGGGCGGCGGAAATCCCTGCGGCTGCCCATAGCCCGCGCCGGGCGGGAAGCCCGGCGGCTGTGCGGGCATCGGGGCCTGCGCATACCCGGGCTGTGGAACGTACCCGGCATCCTGCGGATACCCTTGTTGCGCAGTCCAATTGACCTGCGTCTGCTGCCAGCCCTGATCGACCGGCGCCGCCTCCCCGGACTGCTGCGTGGGCTGATCCCACCAGTCCGGATTCGGTTCCTGCCCCGGAACATTCGAACTGCCACCGACACCGGGCGGATACGTCATCTGCTCACCTTTCGCGACCCAAACGGACCCTCCCCGGCCCGGCACACCTTCCCGAAGCGTATGCGGACCACACGGCATGATCCAATCACCCGGTGACCGACGATCTGCTCATCTGCGGTGCGGGCCCCGCAGGGCGGGCCCTCGCCCACCGTGCGATCGCGCACGGGCTCACGGTCACGCTGATCGATCCGCGGCCCGAGCGGCGCTGGACGCCCACCTACGCGGCCTGGGCCGACGAGCTGCCGGACTGGGTCGCGCCCGAGGCGATCGCCGCCACCGTGGACCGGCCCGTCGCCTGGACGCACCGGCGGCTCGAACTGGATCGACGCTATGTCGTCTTCGATACCGCGGCGCTACAGGACTCGCTGGACGTATCGGGTGCGCGGCTGCTCGCGGATCGGGTCACCGAGATCACCCCCGCCGCCCGCCACACCGCGCACGGCCTCGATCTGCCGTCGGTCCGGCTGGCTTCGGGCCAAGTCCTGCCGGGGGCGCGCATCATCGACGCCCGGGGAATCGGCCGTTCGGCAGAGCTGGCCGAACAGACCGCATTCGGGGTGATCGTCGAGCGTGCGCAGTGGCCGGACGCGGACACCTACTTCATGGACTGGCGCGACGACAACGGCGCGGCAGCGGACGAGCCCCGCTCGTTCCTGTACGCGGTACCCCTCGGAGACGACCGAGTCCTCTTGGAGGAGACCTGCCTCGCCGGCCGTCCCGCGCTCTCCCCCGACCTGCTGCGCGACCGCCTCCACCACCGACTGCGTTCCCGTGGCATCGGTCTCACCGGCGAGGAACCCGTCGAGCGGGTGCGTTTCCCACTCCACGGCGGCCGTGCGACCAGCTCCGCGTTCGGCGCGGCTGGCGCACTCACCCATCCCGCCACCGGCTACAGCGTGGCGACCGCCCTGCGTCTGGCGGACGCCACCGTCGCGGGCGATCCGACCTGGCCGGGTTCGGCACGCGCCGTACGTTTGTTGCGCCAGGCCGGATTACGTGCCCTGCTGGCCCTGCCGCCCACCGATATCCCGGTCTTCTTCGACGCCTTCTTCGCCCTCCCGCCCGCTGCCCAGCGCGCGTATCTCTCCGGCCACGACGACCTGCCCGGCACCACGTCGGCGATGACGAAACTCTTCCTCGCCCTGCCCTGGCGACTACGCCGCCGACTGGCCGCCGCCGTCACCCTCCCCTCAATTCCCTAGCGCCCCACAAACACCCCGATTGGTGGACTGTTCCCCGGGCCGCGAAACAACCTGTGCGGCCCGGACATCCAACGAAGGGTCTTCGGAACATGACACGGATCAGCACCCGACTCGTTCTCGCCGGCAGCGGACTGGCGATCGCGGGATCGCTCCTGATTCCCGGGCTGGCCTCCGCGCAGCCGGCGAACGGGTCCGGATTGCTCGACACCACCTGCACCTACGCCCAGATCGATGCCGCGCTGCGCGCGCAGGCACCGGACGCGGCCGCCAAGCTGGACGGCGACGCGAACAAGCAGGCCCGGTTGCAGGAGCTGTTGAGCCTGCCGGTCGATCAACGCAAGGCCAAGGCGCAGGAGTACCTCGACGCGCATCCGGAAGCGCGAGACAAGATGCAGCAAAAGCGGAACTCACCGGAGTTCCAGCAGAAGAAGGCGGCCATGCAGGCCGTCCTCGACGGCTGCCACAACTACTGAGCCGACCGCGGCAGGGTGACGGTGACGGTGAGCCCGCCTTCGGGCCGGGCCACCGCCCGCACCTCGCCGCCGTGGGCGTGCGCCACCGAACGCACGATCGACAGTCCCAGACCCACATTGCGGGCCGCGCTCGCCAGCCGCTGCGCGGACTCCAACCGGCGAAACGGCTCGAACAGCCCCTCCACCTCCGATTCCGGCACCGCCGGGCCGATGTTCTCCACGACCACAACGGCTTTCGCCGCCTCCGTGCGAGTGGCGACCCGCACCCAGCCGCCGGGCACGTTGTAGCGGACGGCGTTGTCCAGCAGGTTCTGCACCAGCCGCTCCAGCAGCACCGAATCACCGAGCACCGACGCGGTTTCCGGCTCGCATCGAATCTCGACGCCGTCCCCGCCGCCGTGGGCGGTCAGTTGCCCGGCCAGCTCGCCCAGATCCACCGGGCTGTACTCGGTGAGCTGCTGCTCGCTGCCCGCCAGCACGAGCAGGCCGTCGATCAGCCGTTCGTGCCGCTGATTGACCTCGAGCAGCGTCTCCCCCAGCCGCCGCGTCGACTCCGGCACCTCCGGATCGCTCAACGCCACCTCGATGAGCGTGCGGTTGATCGTGAGCGGAGTCCGCAATTCGTGCGAGGCATTGGCGACGAACCGCCGCTGCCCGTCGAACGCCCGATCCAGCCGCTCCAGCATCGCGTCGAAAGTGTCGGCCAGATCCCGGATCTCGTCGGCGGGACCCGACAGCGCGATGCGCTCGTGCAGACTGCGATCCGCCACCCGCCGTGCCGTCAGCGTGATCTGCTGCAATGGCCGCAGGGCCCGCCCCGCCACCAGCCAGCCGAAGCCACCGGCCACCACACCGAGCAGTCCCAGCGCCATCAGCGACCGGAACAGCATGGTCCGCAAGGTCTCCCGCCGGATCTGCTCGGCCTGAGATGCCAGCGCCGAAATGACCTCGTGCGGGATCGTCACGTGCCGTGCGGCCAGATACTGCCGCGCGAGCCCCTGCGCATTGGCACCCGGCCGCCGACCCATGAACTGATAGAGGTTCAAATACATCAGCGCGATCAACAGCGCCCCGGCGAGCAGAAACGCCACCGCGTACAGCAGGGTCAGCCGGGCCCGGATACTCATCGCAGGCGATACCCGACGCCGGGTTCGGTGTCGATCACCGGCGGATCCCCGAGCTTCCGCCGCAACATCATGATGGTGTAGCGCACCACCCCCGTGAACGGGTCGATGTGCTCATCCCACGCCTTCTCGAGCAGCTGCTCCGCCGACACCACCCCGCCGTCGGCCCGCAGCAACTCGGCCAACACCGCGAATTCCTTGCGCGACAACGGCACCGGCACACCCGCCCGAGTGACTTCGAACCGGTGCGGATCCAACCGAATCCCCGACCGCTCGAGTACCGGCGGGGCGGCCAGGCGGGCGCGGCGGCCCAATGCCTGCACCCGCGCAACGAGCTCGGCGAACGCGAACGGCTTGGTCAGATAATCGTCGGCACCGAGCCCCAGCCCCGCAACCCGCTCGGCCACCGCGGTCGCCGCCGTCACCATCAGAATTCGGGCCTCGCCCCGCCCGATCAACTCCGCGCACACCTTGTCCCCGGACACCATGGGCAGATCCCGATCCAACACCACCACGTCGTAATCGTTGACCCCCGCATGCTCGAGCGCCGCCGCCCCGTCCAACACCACATCCACCGCCATCGCATGCCGCCGCAACCCACGCGCAATAGCGTCGGCCAACAGCTGCTCATCCTCGACCACCAGCACTCGCATCCGATCATGGTGCGCATCCGACCTGTTAGGACGCTGTGAGGATCCGATGGATCGCGCCACGACACCGGCCCGCTAGGCACGCACCAGGGTCACCCCGGCGGCCACGATCCAGGCCGCCCAGCCCAGCCAGCCGACGAAACCGATGAAGGCACCCTTCCCGGTGCCACTAGCGTTATACGGGCTGATCGATGCCGAGACGAAAAGCAATGCCGCGCTGACGTATCCGAGCACGACCTGCCACACCGCCAAAAACCCCGTCGCGGCTCCGGCGGCGCTGAACCCGAGCAGGGCCAGGGCCAGAAAGACCTGGTTGAAGCCGAGCAGGACGTTGCTGAGGGTCCACAACCGGCGATACTGTCCCGATTACGGGCGGCCCCTTCCGCCATCCCGAACCGCAGCGCTTCCACCACCGCAAAAGTCGCATTCTGCATGATCACGCCCGCGAACCCGACCAGTGCCCAAGGCTGCCCGGCCGTTTCGCCGCCCCAGAACACCGAGAGCATGCCCGCGGCGAACACCGTCGTACATATCCACGCTGCGGGTGCCGCCACCGAGGGCCGCTTCAAAACCGGGCCGACCACGGCAAACGCTTCCGCGACCGCGTCGAATCCCCCGGCCGCCAAGGGAAATGGCAAGCGATAGCGCACGTAGATCACATTGATTCCGACGGCTAGCAGCACAAACCCGAATCCGGCCAGACCCGCCCAGACGGTGAAAGCCATACAGACCACCCCTAATTCACTTGAACACTGCTCTAGTCAATATAGGAGGGGTAGCGTGGACGCACAATGACGAACTCGCACCCACCCCGGCGGCCCTACGAATCCCTGCGCCGGATGGCACAGGCCAAGCAGACCCACGCCGACATCGCCGATGCCGCACGCCGACTGTTCCTCGCGAAGGGGTGGGCGGCCACGACGGTGCGTGAGGTGGCAAGGGAGGCGGGGGTTTCCGTGCCCACCGTGTATGCCGCGTACACGAGCAAGGTGGGGCTGGTCCGGGCCCTGGTCGATGCCGCCGATCTTTCGGCCGATCCGGACCGCATGATCGCGGAACTGGAAGCCGCGCGAGACCCTCGCCGACAACTGGCGGCGATGGCGGGTTACGACCGCCGGTTGTTCGAGAGCGCAGGAGATCTCATCGTCGTGATTCGCGAGGCGGGCCGTCACGAACCCGATCTGACCAGCGTGTACGACGACGCCCGGCGCATCGCTGACAGAACTCGCGCGCAGGTGTTCGCAGGATGGCCGGATGGCACTCTGCGATCCGGTCTGGATCTGACCACCGCCGTCGATATCTATGCCGCGCTGTGCAATATCGACGTCTACAAAACCCTGTGCATCGAACGCGACTGGTCGCCGCAACGGGTGGAGGGCTGGTGGATCGAAGCGTTGGAGAGAGAATTGCTTCGGCCTGCGGAGTAGCAGGCAGCCACCGGGTCGCGCTGCATTTTACGTGAAAGGGGAACGCGTACTGGGGGTTTGAAATTCATCGGCACGATATCGCCGAACTGGTGTCGTGGTTGGGTCGCTGATGGTGTGCTGTTGGGGTTCGCGTTCCCGAATCGGGGAGGTTCCAACAATGTTCGACCTTCCGCTATGCAGAGAGACCGGTAGATCGTTGCCGGGGAGGCATCGAGGCGCACGAGGGGGTTGGTGACATGGACGGGCGGCCGGATGTCGAGATTCGTGCGTTGCGTGACGTGATCGACGCTGTCGAGGCCCGATTGCGCAGTTACGAAGCGAATGGGGGTGTGGTGACGGCGTCCCGGTCCGAGGTGTATGCCACGGTCATTTACGCGGTGATCGCCAGTGCGGGGGCGTCGGGGCATTACGGGTCGGGGAGTCTGGCGCGGGCGCCATTACTGGAGGACATCCTGGACGGGGAGGGCGAGCCTTGGGAGACCGCGATTTACAGCGCGGTCGTCGAGCGGGCACTCACCCGGTAGGGCGCGGGAGCCGCCGACCCCTCATCGGTCAGCGGCCCCCGGCCGGGCAAGGGGTGGTCAGCCCCGGTGGTTTCGGGTCAGCTGGCGGTCCAGGTGGTCGGCGGCGATGCCGCGCGCCAGCTGTTCGAGGAGCGCTCCGGCCTGCCGGATGCATACGCGCGGGTCGGGTTCGAGATCGGTGAGGGCGTAGGCGTCGTCGATGCCGAAGCGGCGCAACATGTCCCGGTCGATCGCGCACCGGCCGGACACCGCGACCACGGGCACCTCCGCGCGCCACGCCTCGCGGGCGACGCCGATCGGGGCCTTGCCGTAGAGGGTCTGCTCATCGAGGGATCCCTCACCGGTGATCACGAGTCGCGCACCGGCCAGCACCTGCGCGAAATCCAGCTGCTCCAGGATGATTTCGATGCCGGGCCGAATGGTCGCGCCCAGGAAGGCCAGCGCCGCGAACCCGACGCCGCCCGCCGCACCCGCGCCCCGCATGTCGGCCTCGTCCACGCCGAGATCGCGCCGGGCGATCTCGGAGAAGCGGGTCAGCCCGGCTTCGAGGGCCTCGATCTCGCGCGGCCCCGCACCCTTCTGCGGGCCGAAAATCTGTGCGGCACCGCGCTGCCCGAGCAGCGGGTTGTCCACATCGGAGGCCACGATCACCGGAACGCGCAGCAGGTCGGTGGTGTCGATGCGGGCCAGTCGCCGCAGGGCCGCACCGCCGGGCGGAATCGGGCGTCCCGAGGCATCCAGCAGCTTGGCCCCGAGCGCGGTGAGCATGCCCGCTCCCCCGTCGGTGCACGCACTGCCACCCAGCCCCAGCACCACCCGGCGCGCACCCCGCCGCACGGCGGTCCGGATGAGCTCCCCGGTCCCGGCGCTGGTCGCGGTCAACGCAGTGGTGGGTGTGGGCCGACCGGGGAGCCGCCGGATTCCCGACGCCTCGGCCAACTCGACGACGGCCTCGTCACCACGCATCGCGAACGACGCCACCACCGGATTGCACACCGGCCCGGTCACATTCGTCTGCAGACCCGAGTACCCCGACGCAACCAGCGCGGCCACCGTCCCATCCCCGCCGTCGGCGACCGGCACCGTCACCACCGGCACATCCGGCCGCGCCGCCCGCAGCCCCGCCGCCACATGCGCCGCGACCTGAGGCGCGGTGAGCGAACCCCGGAACTTGTCGGGAGCCACGATCACGTGCCCCTCCATCCACCCCCGGCGCACACCGCCGCGTGGCTGGATCATCGTGCGCCACCCTCGATTCGGGCCGCCTCGTCACGGCTGATGGCACGCACCGGCTCGCAGCCTGCGCGGCCGCTCACCCGCAACCAGCCGGAGTCGTCGCGGCCGAGGCCACGGACCCGGCCGGAGCGGTCGATCTCGCTGGCCGCGCTGAAATCCTCGCGGCTCATAGTCCGCAGCCGATCGACTCGCATTCCGCTTGTGCCGCAATGGTCTCCGTGCCCGTTCCGTCCGGCGCACACGTCGGCTCACCAGCGCCGACGACGGGCACCTGCACGGTGTAGCGTTCGATCACCCAACCGGTGGGCCAGGCCATTTCACCGTGGCCGTGCTGGTCGAGCCAATGCGGAGGCCGGGTCATGACGTCGTTCACGCGTCGGCCTCACCGGAATTCGCCTTGCCGGAGAGCGCTTCGGCGACCAGCAGCAGGGCGGAGTGATCCAGCGAGCCGTGCCCCATGGCGCGGGCGGCCGCGATGAGCTGCGCGGTGAGCGCACCCATCGGGATGGTCACCTCGGCGTCGCGGGCGGCCTGGGTGACGATGCCCATGTCCTTGTGGTGCAGGTCGATGCGGAAGCCGGGCCGGAAGTCACGCGCCAGCATGGACTTTCGCTTCAACTCCAGGATCTTGCTGCCCGCCAGACCCCCGGCCAGCACGTCGAGCCCCTTGGCGGCGTCCGCACCCAGGCTCTCCATGAGCACGATCGCCTCGGCGATCAGGGCGTAGGTGCCGCCCACGATCAGCTGATTGGCCGCCTTCACGACCTGACCGGAACCATTGGGCCCCACCAGTTCGTAGGTCTTGCCGACGGCAGCGAAGATCGGCTTCGCCGCCTCGAAGTCCGCCTCGACCCCACCGACCATGATCGACAGCGCGGCGTTGATCGCCCCCGGCTCACCGCCGCTCACGGGCGCGTCCAGCACCCGCAATCCCCGCTTCGCGCCTTCGGCAGCGGTCCATTCGGACGTCTTCGGGGTGATGCTGGAGAAATCGATATAGAGCGCACCGGGTTTCGCGTGCTCGAGGATCTCGGTGAACACCGCCACGACCTGCTCGTCCTGCGGCAGCATCGTGATCACGACGTCCTTGCCGTCCACGGCCTCGGCGACACTGCCGGCGGCGATCCCACCGGCGGCGACCAGTTTCTCGACCGCGGCGGCCGAACGGTTGTAGCCGGTCACCACGTGGCCCGCGGCCACCAGATGCCCGGCCATCGGTCCGCCCATGATGCCCAGGCCGATGAATCCGATGCTGCTCACTCGATCCAACTCCAATCGTGTTCGGGGTCCTTGTATTCCAGGCCGATCCAGCCGTCGTAGCCGACGGCGTCGAGTGCGGCGAACAGGCTCTCGAAATCGAGCGTGCCGGTACCGGGGCGGCTGCGCTCGGGCGCGTCCGCGATCTGCACATGCCCGATATAGGGGGCATGGGTCGCGATGACGCGGTGGAGGTCCTCGCCCATGCGGGCGAGATGGTAGAGGTCGCAGAGGAATCGGAGATTGGGTGCGCCGACCGCGTCGATCACCTCGACGGCACGCGCGGCCGAAACGATCGGATAGTCGGGCGATTCAAGGGAATTGAGTGCTTCGAGCACCACCTGCGCGTCGATGCGCGCGGCGGCGCGAGCGGCCAGCGCGAGATTCTCCAGCGCCAGCTCGTCCTGTCGCGCCGGATCAGCACCGGGAATCCGGTTGCCGTACAACGCATTCAACGAGCGGCATCCCAGCCGCTCGGCGATTCCGACGGTCACGTCGATATTGTCCCGGAATTCGGATTCCCGTCCGGGCACGGACACCAGTCCCCGTCCAGCGGGCACCAGATCGATGAAGTTCAGCCCGATGAGCTGCACCCCGGCATCGGCGACGGCGGCGACGAACGCGTCGACCTCCTTGTCACCCGGCACCGGGTTCTCGCCGAACGGCCACCAGAATTCGACCGCGTCGAACCCCGCCGCCTTCGCCGCCGCCGGACGGTCCAGCAGCGGTAAGTCGGTGAACAGGATCGAGCAGTGCACGTCGAATTTCCGAAGCGCGCCGTCGGCGGTGTACTTCATCCCGCGAGTTCCTCCCGGTAGCTCTGCCAGCTCCCGAAATCGGTGATGTCGACGATCTCCGGATCGGCCAGGGTCGGGCGGCGCAACATCATCGACAACACGGAGCGGTTGTCGTCCAAGGCAATCACACCCAGCTCGAGCTTCGGCGACTTGGAGGGCAACAGTCGGTTGCGCAACACCTCCATGGGCACATCGAACAGCTCGCCCGCGATGGGCACGCCACCGTAGGCCACCGGATGCAGGCCCGGGAAACGGTCGTCGACCGAATAGAAGCGGTACTGCGGCGCGGTCTTGACCTCTCCGGCGAAGGGCGCGCCCTCGAGCAGGTAGTTGAGGGGTCCGCCGCGCATGGCACCCCCGTTCAGGAAGATCAAAGGCATTACCGTGGTTCCTCTTTCACTAGCAGCCCGTCCGGGGAATCCGGCACGGTCACTTCCGGCACCACGATCGCGTCGCGGTGGATCGGTCCGCCGTAGGCGCCCAGGGGAATCCCGGAGCCCCCACGGCGGACCGCGACGATCTCGGCGGCGATGGAGACGGCTGTCTCCTCCGTGGTATGCCCGCCCAGATCGAGTCCGATGGGCGACTTCAACCGCGCCAGTTCGGTTGTCGTCATCCCGACCGCACGAAGTCGCTGGAGACGATCCTCGTGCGTGCGCCGGGAACCCATCGCACCCACGTACGCCACCGGCAGGCGAAGTGCCACCTCCAGTAGCGGCACATCAAATTTGGCGTCGTGAGTGAGTACACACAGCGCGGTCCGGGCATCCACCTGGGTCCGCGCCAAATACATGTGGGGCCATTCCACGACCACCTCGTCGGCGTCCGGGAAGCGAGCGCGGGTGGCGAAGACCGCCCGCGCATCGCACACGGTGACGTGGTAGCCGAGGAACTTGCCGATCTTCGCCACCGCTGCCGCGAAGTCGATCGCCCCGAAGACGATCATTCGCGGTGGTGGCACATGGGATTCGACGAGAACGGTGACCTGACTGCCCTCACAGCCGATGGTCCGTACCGCGGTCTGGCCGGTGTCGAGCAGCGCCTGGGCTTGCGCTACTACCCGCTCGTCGAATTCGGCTCCGGCGGTCCACCAGGTGCCCAGCGCCATGATGGCGCCGCTGTCGAGGTCGCGCACGAGTGCGACGGCCTCCCCCTCAGCTCGCAGGACCTTGTCCACCGCATCGCGATTGGCCTCGGTCACCGACTGGACGAACACCTGAATGGTTCCGCCACAGGTCAATCCCACCGCGAAGGCGTCGGAATCGCTGTAGCCGAACGTTTCCCGAAAAGATCGGCCGGTTGCCAGCGACTCGCGGCACAACTCGTAGACAGCGCCCTCCACACAGCCACCGGAAACGCTTCCGATGACGGTGCCGTCGGCATCCACGGCCAGGGCCGCGCCGATCGGTCGGGGTGCGGAGCCACCGATCCCGATGACCGAGGCGAGGGCGTAATCCTTGCCCGCCTCATGCCATTCGAGCAGTTGTGCCGCGATGTCACGCATTGCTGACTCCCTAGAAGGCCATTTCGATGGCGTTGATGCCGAAGTAGGCGACGAACACGACGCTCACCAGGGCCACCAGCCAGTGGATCTCACGGAACTTGCCGCGAGCGAGCTTGATCACGGTGAAGGCGATCAGACCGGCGCCGACACCATTGGTGATCGAGTAGGTGAAAGGCATGAGAACGATGGTGAGGAAGGCCGGGATGGCCATCTCGAGATCGTTCCAGTCGATCTTGCGGGCCTGGGTCATCATGAGCGCGCCGACCAGCACCAGGGCGGGGGCGGCGGCCTGAATCGGCACCACGGCCGCGATCGGGGTGAAGAACACCGCGGCGCAGAACAATCCGCCGGTCACCACGCTGGCCAAACCGGTACGGGCACCCTCACCGACGCCCGTCGCGGACTCGACGTACACCGTGGAACCCGCACCACCGGTGACACCACCGATGATCTGAGCGACACCGTCGACGGTCAGGATCTTGCCCATGCCGGGCACCTGACCCTTCTCGTCCACCAGGCCGGCCTCGTCACAGACGCCGAAAACCGTTCCCATGGCATCGAAGAAGCCGGTCAGCACCAGGGTGAACAGCACCACGGTGGCGGTCATCGCACCGGCGGTGGCGAAACCACCGAACAGGTCGATGTGGCCGATCAGACCGAAATCCGGTGCGGCGAAAAGCGACTTCGGCTTCTCGGGCACGACGGTGCCCCACTGCTTCGGGTCGATCTTCGCCATCGAGTTGACGATGATCGCGAGCACGGTGGAGATGGCGATGCTGATCAGGATCGCGCCCGGCACCTTGCGGATGAACAGAGCGAGCATGAGCAGCAGACCGACCGCGAAAATCACTGTGGGCCAACCGGACAGATGCCCGTCGACACCCAGGGTCACCGGAGTACCGGCGCCCTTGCCAACCACGCCCGAGGACGCCAGGCCGATCATGGCGATGAACATGCCGATGCCGACACCGATGGCGTTCTTCATGGCCAGCGGAATGGCATTGATGATCATGGTTCGCAGGCCGGTCGCGGCCAGGATGACGATCACGATGCCCATCAGCACCACCAGGCCCATGGCCTGCGGCCAGGTCATGTGCGGTGCCGCCTGGAAGGCGACGACGGGGACCAGTCCGAGGCCGGCGGCCAATGCGAGGGGCACATTGCCGACGACGCCCATGAGGACGGTGGTCAGGCCCGCCGAGAAGGCGGTCGTGGTGGTCAGCTGAGCGATGCTCAACTTGTCACCGTGAATGTCGGTGACACCGCCGAGAATCAGCGGCACCAGCAATATGACATACGCCATAGCGACGAATGTCGTGATGCCACCGCGGATTTCACGCGATAGTGTGGTCTTGCGCTCGGTGAACCGGAACAACTTGTCGAGCGCGGGTACCCGCGTCTCCGACGTCGTGATCGGGGACTGAGTCTGGGTCATGGCTGCCCTCCTATGGGCGTAGCCGACCAGCGGCACGGATGCTGGGGGATAGTCCCGAGCCGCGGATTCGGTGATGCTTGTTGTGGGGTCCTTACCGTGCGAGACGGACTTGCCCCTGTTAATCAACTTTTCCGGATGCTGTTTTCCGGACTCACGGGAACCAGGGTGAGGTTCCCGGTGCCGCCCCGCGTGCGGCAGGCATCGCGAATCGCTGCGGCGATCGCAGGCGTCGAGGAGAGCATGGGTGTGGCTCTCCGAAGACTGCGGGGGTCGTCAGGCTAGTGGGGTCTATCTGAACGTCATCGCTGCTCCTGTCGCATGATTCGCCTGCGGGCGTCGGCGCCTGCGCGTCCGACCGCATCCTGCGGCATGGTTTGCAGTTCGTCGTCTGCCACGACGGTGTTGCCACCGACGAGCAGCCGGGCCAGTGGAGGCTGCGGGCCGAACACCACCGCGCACACCGGATCCTCGAGCGCGGCCCGGAAGCCGTCCACCCGCCAGACCGCGATATCAGCCAGCTTCCCGACCTCGAGCGAGCCGATCTCGTTATGCCGCCCCAAGTTCCGAGCACCACCCAGGGTGCCGACCTCCAGCGCTTGACGCGCCGTCATGGCCCGCGGTCCGCGCACGGCACGCTGAAACAGCAGCGCCTGACGCATCTCGCCGGCCATGGACGTCAGCTCCGCCGACGCCGCGCCGTCGACACCGAGGCCGACGGGCGCGCCCGCGGCCAGCAGGTCGGTGACCCGCGCGATCCCCGCACCCAAGCGGGCATTCGAGGTCGGGCAGTGCGCCGAACCCGTCCCGGTCTTCGCGAAGGCCGCAATGTCCTTGTCGTGCAGATGAACCGCATGCGCGAACCACACGTCGTCGCCGAGCCAACCCAGCTTCTCCATGTATTCGACAGGCGTGCAACCCATCTGCTCGATGCAGTGCTCCTCCTCGTCCAGGGTCTCGGCGAGGTGAGTATGCAGTCGAACCCCGTGGCGACGAGCCAGCGCGGCGGATTCCACCATCAACCCCTCCGACACCGAGAACGGCGAACAGGGAGCGACGGCCACGCGCAGCATGGAGTCGAAGGACGGGTCGTGGTAGGTCGCGATGATTTCCTCTGTGCTGGAGAGGATTTCGTCACGATCCTCGACCACCTCGTCCGGCGGCAGTCCACCTTGCGACTGCCCGCGGTCCATGGATCCGCGGCACGGGTGGAAACGGATCCCGATCTCACGGGCCGCACGCACCTCCGCCTCGAACACGTCACCGCGCCCCTTGGGGAAGATGTAGTGGTGATCGGTGGAGGTGGTGGTGCCGGTCAACGCCAGCCAACCCAGACCCGCCTGGGCCGCGCCGTGCACGATCTCGGCGTCCATGGTCGCCCACAGCTTGTAGAGGCCGGTCAGCCACTCGAAGAGGGTGGCGTCCTGGAACAGCCCCTGGGTGGCCCATTGGTAGAGGTGGTGGTGGGTATTCACCAGGCCCGGGGTTACCAGGCAACCGGTGCCGGAGAGGCGGTCAGCACCCACCACCGTCGGCGCCGGTCCCGCGCCGAGAGCTTCGATCCGACCGTCGTCACCGACGATCAGATAGCCGTTGGGGATCTCGTCACCGACAACCGGTGCGATATAAGCGTTTTCGATAACGAGCTTGCTCACGTCCAGTCCTCTACTGACAATCCAGGAGCTTGCGGATGCGCAGCCCGGTGATGTCGGCGAGTTCGCGACGGACGACCAACTGCTCATCGGGCACCGAGTTGCCGAGGCGGATCTGGAGCTCCTCGAGCATCTCGGCGGCGCTGCGACCCGCGGCGCGGATCAGGAAGACATGACCGAAATGATCTTCGTAGGCCACATTACCGGCCGCCAAATCGGCCTTGACCTGCGCATCGGCATCGCTCGCGCCGGACTGCTCATCGGCGGACCACTTGGCTTCCTGCTCGGACTGATGCTTGGCGGCAGTACGCTCACCGATACGCGGGTGCGCCGAAAGCGCTTCCTCGATATCGATCCAAGCCAGTTCGGTGACCCCGGTGACCGCGGCGGCGATCAGATTCGACTCGTCGGCGTACGGGCGGTTCGCAACCATCTTCCGTGCCCAGGAGCGGGACGCATTGCAGGTCAGCAGCTGCGCCTCGGCCTCTTCCAGGGACAGCGAACCGAGCCATTCCAGGCGACTCGACATCCGACCTCCAAACCGTCATTGGCGTGTTTCCACTACCTAACCCGGTGAGTGGACAGGATCGAAAGGACGAGACATCCGAATCTGTGGCCTGCAACACACGGACTCGTTTGTAGTTACATCCAAGTTCGGTAACCCGGCCGTCACTGGCTGTTAGCCTCGGGAATCATGCGGTTACGTTCCCTGCTGACCATGAGCGACCTGGGCCTACGACTCGTCTCCGGAGAGGACGAGCTCGATAGGTTCGTTCGCTGGGTCGTAACTACGGACATGTTGGATCCGAGCCGGTATCTGTCAGGCGGCGAGTTCGTGCTGACCGGCCTGCAGTGGCGACAGAAACCCGAAGACAGCGAGCAATTCGTCAGCAAAATCGCGGGCGCACGCGTGGCGGCCTTGGTCGCCGGCAGCGCCCTGTTCGGCGAAACGCCCGAGGATCTCGTCGTCGCTTGTAAGAAACACCGAATCCCGCTCTTCGAGGTCGGCGAGGATATCGCCTTCGCCACGGTCACCGAGCAGATCAACCGGCAGTTGTCCTCCGGGCGGGCCGCCGATCTGAGCGCGATCCTCGATCGGCACCGGCAGCTGGTTTCCGGCGGCGGGCTGGATTCCGTGCTCGATCTCGTGCATCGCACGCTCGGCACCCGCTGCTGGGTGGTCTCCTCGCTCGGCCGGGTTGTCGCCGGGCCCACCCGTGACCTGCCCGAACAGGTCCGCTCGGCCTTCCTCAGCGCCAAGCGGCTGCCGCATGTGCTTTCCCACAGTCAGATCCGGTACTCGCTGTTCGCGGTGGACGCGGACGGGACCTCGCGGATCGCGGACTGGTTCCTGGTCTTCGAGAGCGACTACAAGGACTGGCCCGAGGACCGGCGCGCACTCATCGGCGAACTGGCCGCGGTCGTGTCCCTCGAGCGGGCTCGGCAGGACGATCGGCAGAGCGCCGAAGGACGACTGGCACAGGAACTGATCGAGCTGATCATGTCCGAGGCCAAGCCCGCCGACATCATCTCCCGGCTGGAACTCACCGGACTCGGATTGTCCGACCGCTATCTCGCGGTCGCGGCGACCGCGAGTTCCGGTGCGGTCCGACCGGGTGAGCTGCGCGCGGTGCTGCGGGAGATCCTGCACGGCCGCAGCCCGGCCATCGGCGTGGTCGACGGCGAAGTCATCCTGCTGGTCGCGCTCGGCGACGAACAGGCCCTCGACGACCACATCCACCGGGCCATCGAGGCGCTGGAACCCGGTCTGCAGCAAAGCCGGCTGGCGGTCGGCATCAGCGGCGCGGTCGACGGCGAGGGCCTGCGTGGCGCGGTCGAGGAAGCCCGCTACGCGCGTCGCATGGCCGCCGAACGCCAGCAGCCCACCAGCGTGGTCCGCCACGACGAACTCGCCACCCACATGCTGCTGCTGGCCAGCGTCCCCGACGAAGTCCGCCGCATGTTCCGCATCCGCCTGCTGGACCCGCTGCGCGTCTACGACCAGGACAACCGCGCCGACCTGGTCCACACCCTCGAAACCTTCCTCGAGGTTTCCGGCTCCTGGACCAAATGCGCCGACCTCCTCCACCTGCACGTCAACACCCTGCGCTACCGCATCCAGCGCATCGAGGAACTCACCAACCGCGACCTCTCCCGCCTGGAAGACCGCGTCGACTTCTTCCTCGCCCTCGCCCTGCGCTGACGCTCTCCCGCCCGCGGCGGACCCCAATCACATCGCGGCACGGGTTGATAAACGCCTCAGCACCAAATCACCACCACAACTAATACGCGACCGCTATCGAAGCGGCCGCGTATTTGGCATCCGGTTCGGCCAACTACTCGTACGGCGTTGTGTTCGGTGACGCTGGCATCGATTCGCGTGGCGTGAGCTCCGGTCGGCGCGGAGGTGGTGCACCATGCGGGAGTTCGGGGCCGATGGCGAGGAGGCTGCCGGGGCGGCGGCCTCTCCCCCATCCGAGTTGTTCTCGGTAGCGGCCGATCTGGGCTTCGGGGATGGTGGCGTGGTCGACGAGTGGAGTGGCGTCAGGGGCTACATAGAGGGCGTCGGTGGGGCAGTATGCCTCGCACATGAAGCAGGTTTGGCAGTCGGATTGTCTTGCGATCAGCGGGATTCCGCTGGGGGTGCGGTCGAAGACGTCGGTGGGGCAGACGTCGACGCACTTGTCGCAGGCGATGCAGTCCTGTGCGCGAACCAGCTCGATCATGACGCCACCGCCGCGACCTGCGGGGCTGCGGGGGTGGCGCTCGAGGCCGGTGTGGTCGTGACCCACACCTGGTCGAGGCCCCCGGAGAGGATGTGGTGGCGTTGGGTCGGGTCCTGGTCGGGGTGGTCGGAGCGTTTGCTCATGCCTCGAGTTTCGGTGCGGGCCAGGGTGGATCGGTACATCAGGCGGCCGACGGCGGTGATGGCGGCGGCTTGGCGAGCGCGGACACGCTCGACGCCGGTACCGGTGCCCAGTCCTCGGGTGGCGCGATCCCAGAGTGCGTCGAGATGGGTCAGCGCGGGCTGGATGCGGTCGCCGTGGCGTAGGTAGTTCTTCTCGAAGGGGATCAGTTGCTGCTGGGCCGCAGTGACCACCTCGTCGGCGGTAACCGATTCGCCTGTCCCGGGCCGTAATCCGACCTGCCCGGCACCACGGAGGGCGATCGGGTCCACGCTGCCCGAGCTCAGCGCAAAGGCCGCCGCACCGCGTCCGGCCCAGCTGCCGGAGGACATGGCCCAGGCCGAATTATGGCTGCCGCCGCCGGTGAATCCGCCGCAGATTCGTTCCCGGGTGGCGGCATCGCCTGCCGCGTAGAGGCCGCGAACGGTTGTCGCGCAGTCGTCGTCGATGACGTCGATACCGCCTGTCCCCCGGACCGTGCCTTCCGCCAGCAGGTCCACTTCGAAGCGGTCGGTGAAAGGGTTGATGCCGCGGCGGTCGAACTGGAGGAAGAAGTTGGGCTGGCCCAGCCGCATTCGGGTCTGTACGTCAGCGTCGGCGCGGTCGAGTTGTGCGAATACTTTCTCCGACAGCAGATGTCGCGCGATTACCGACCTGCCCTTGGTGGAGCCCGCGCCTTCCAGGACTCGGCCGTCCTCGTGGAAGAAGGTGGCGTAGCCGTAGTAGGCGGTCTTGGTGATGGTGGAGCCCTTGGGGACGATGGCGTAGGCGTTGGAGAATTCCATGCCGGAGAAGCGCGCGCCGACCTCGGCGGCCATGAGCGCGCCGTCGCCGGTGTCGACATTGGTGCCCAGTGCGCGGGACAGGAACGCGCAGCCGCCGGTGGCCAGCACCACCGCACCGGACGTGACGCGGTAGTCGGTGTCGGCCTGTCGCTGGTATCCGGCTGCGCCGCGGACCACGCCGTCGGCGTCGATCAGGAGTTCCAGTGCCGGTGCGTGATCCAGGATCCGCACCCCGAGCCGCTGCACCCACGCGCGCATGCGCCGCATGTACTCCGGTCCCTGCACGCCGGTGCGCAATTGTTCCCCGCTCGTGGGGTCGGCCGGGAACGGATAGCGGCCTTCGACGGCGAGCCGGTTCATGTTCGCGTAGGTCTGGTCGAGGACGCGATCCATCCAATAGTGGTCGGCCAGATGCCCGCCGAGGGCTTCGCGGCTGGCCTTGGCGTTGGCGCGGGCCGAAGCCTCGGGGGCGACGTACCAGACGCCGGTGCCCGAAGGCGCTGTCGCGCCGCTGGTTCCGCAGTAGCCCTTGTCCACCAGCACGACCTCCGCGCCCGCTTCCCGGGCGTGCACGGCCGCCCAGCAGGCAGCGGGTCCGCCGCCGATCACCAGCACATCGGTACTGATCTGCCATGGTTCGCTCATCGGCACGTCCTCACGCGAGTTGGTGCCGGAACGGTAAGGCGGGCGGTCGTTTCCGCCGAAGGGTTCGGATCAGGCCGATCGGATGGGGGCGGAATTTTCCACCTCGTGGAATCTCGCTTGCCCACGCGGGTGGACTCGGATTCGGTTCACCGGCAGGCGTCGGCCATGCCGGTGAGCCATGCTCGGACGGCGGCCCGCTGCGCCGGGGTGAAGGCGGCTTCCAACTCGGCCTCGCGGCGCACGACGGCGGCATCCGCCTTCCGGTAGACGGCCCGGCCCGCGTCCGTGACGTGGATCTGGTGGGTGCGGCGATCGGTGGGATGCGGTTGCCGCTCGATCAGACCGGCCTTCTCCAGCGTCCCGAGCATCTCGTTGGCGGCCTGGCGCGTACTGCCGACATTGCGTGCGATATCGGCCACGGACATACCCGGTTCACCCTGGGTCATCATCAAGGTGGCGTATTGGGAGCTGGTGAGGTCGAAGTCCGCGAGCACCTCGCCGATCGACGCACGCATGCCGAGCCAGACCTTGCGGACCATGAAGGTCAGGGATCCATCGCTGCCGCAATCGTTCTGACTCACCGCACCACCTTCCAGAGATTGACAGGTTCCTGACAATCAAGCACACTCGAGATCGTCAGGTTCCTACCAATCATATCGAAGGTTTCCATGACTGCGCCTGTGACGCTGCCGAAATCACGGCAGCGGCTGATCCTCGCCGTACTCCTGCTCTCATCCCTGTTGATCTGGATCGACAACACCATCCTCGCCACCGCGCTGGAAACCCTCGCCGATCCGGTGCGCGGCCTCGGCGCGAATCCCGCTCAGCTGCAATGGGCTTCGGGGTCCTACACGCTGGTCTTCGCCGCGCTCATGTTCACCGCCGGGGCACTCGGCGACCGGTTCGGGCATCGGACCGTACTGGCCACCGGATTGATCGTCTTCGCGGTCGCCTCGGTCTGGGCCGCCTATGCCGGTGACCCCGCGCAACTCATCGCCGCCCGCGCGGTGATGGGGGTGGGCAGCGCGCTGATCATGCCCGCCACCATGGCCACCGTCACCTGGACCTTCACCGGACCGGACCGTGCCACCGCAATCGGATTGTTCTCCACCTCCGCGGGCGTGGGGCTCGCCGCCGGACCGCTGCTGGCGGGTGTGCTGCTCGACCATTTCTGGTGGGGCTCGGTGTTTCTGGTGAACGTGCCCGTCGTCGTGATCGCCTTGGCCGGTATCGCGGTCTTCGTCCCGAACTTCCGCAGCCCCACGCCGCGGCCGCTGGATCTCACCGGGTTGGCGCTGTCGGTCACCGGATTGACCGCGCTCGCCTACGGGCTGATCCGGGCCGGGCAGGTCGCGGCCTGGACGCCGGTGCAGGTGTGGGCGCCGATCGCTGTCGGCGTGGCCTTGCTGGCGACCTTCGTGGTGGTCGAATTGCGTTCCGCACAGCCGAGTTTCGACCCGCGACTGCTCGCCCAGCGCGTATTCGGCGGCGGCAACGCGGCATTGGGCCTGCTGTTCCTGGCCATGACCGCGAGTGGGTTCTACGGCGCGTTCTATCTGCAAGGGGCACGCGGCTTCTCACCGCTGGCGGCCGGTCTGATCAACTCCCCCGCCGCACTGGGCGTCATCATCGGCGGGCCGCTGGGGATCCGGCTGGTGCGCCGTTGGTCGCTGCGCTCGGTCAGCGCGATCGCCCTCACCGTCGGGGCGCTGTGCATGGGCAGTATCGCCTTCTTCGGACTGCACACGCCGATCATCTGGAATGTGATTCTCTCTGGTACGCAAGGCTTCTCGATCGGCATGGTGATCGGCTCGGTCACCAGCGCACTGATGAGCACCCTGCCGCTCGAACGGGCCGGAGCCGGGTCGGCGGTCACCAATACGGTTCGCCAGACCGGCAGCGTCCTGGGTATCGCGGTCGGCGGCACCATCATGGCCATCACCTACCGGACCGGAATCCAAGGCGCGGTCACCGATCTTCCCGACGCGACCCGCGAACCCGCTCAGGTCTCCGCCGAACAGGCTCGCCACGTCGCGGCCGCGATCAACCGCCCGGATCTGGCTCACGCGGCCGACGATGCTTTCATCCACGCCATGCACGTGGGTTCGGTCTGGACGATGCTGTTCGCCCTCGCCGGGGCTGCCACCTTGGCCGTCGTGCTGCGCTCACGCCACGCTTCGTCGAGCGCAGCCGGGGAGACCCCCGCCGCCGATCAGCAATTGGCCGCCGCCGACAGCCGCTGACCGCCGTTCAGCTCACCTTTGCCACGTAAGACGGTTTTCGGCAGGGAAATTCAGTGCTCGACACTGCCCGGAACCGAGGATGTCCGAGGGTTTCGCTACGCTGCAGATTCGGGATGGCCCGGCGGTGGAGTGAGGGAGGGCAGGGGCGATGCTGGAAGTGTGGGGTAGGCGCACGGTCATCCGTTTCGGGGAGGGGCGGCTGGTCACCCAGCCGTTGCAGGCCAATGATGAGAGCGCGCTCGAAGTGCCGATCTCGGTGCTGCGCCGCACCCGGGTGGCCACCACCGAGGACGGTCGCATCGCGGTGCTGCTGTACTTCCACTCCCCCGAGTACGTGGTGAACGGTGTTGCCACGCAACACCATCCGGTGCCGGTGTTCCTCGAGCCGGAGCTGCGTGAACAGGCCGCCGAACTGGTCCGGGCCGTCGAACGGGAATTGCTCGATACTCGGCGGATCCAGCCGCCGCGACCGGATCTCACCCCGCCGCCGCTGGAATCCTCACCGCACGGCCCGATGCGGCGGGACGTGACCGCGGCCGCGCAGCGGATGCGATTCACCGGGCATGTCACCCACCGCATCACCGCGTTGCAGACCCTGGCCAGGGCCGACGAATACGTGCTCGAACTGGCGCAGGCCACCTACACCGGAATACCGGGGTTACTGGCCGTCACCACCCGGCGGCTGCTGTTCCTGGGCACGAACGCCATCCACGAGCTACCGATCGCCGTCGTCGACCGCACCGAGGTGGTGCCGCCGGCGGCGCCCGGCGCGGTCGCGACGCTACGGGTGCACGCCTTCCCCGCCGCGCACGAGTTCATCGATTGGGAGGCAGCGGATTTCACGCGGCTGGCCGAGGGCTTGCGACTGGCCTGCGAGATCGAACAGCTCGACGGCTCGATCGGCCCGGCCCGGCCGTCCGCGGTGGAGTTGTTCGCGGAGTGGCAGTTGCTGACGGAGCGTCGCCGGCTCGGCATGGTCGAGGACGAAGCTTTTCAGCGTCAGGCCATCGGCATCATGCTGGCGCTGCCGAACTGATCGGCGTGCCGGGGTGCAGGGCCACCCGCCGCCACGGGCTCGACGGCCGAATGTGGAAGCCGTGCAGTACTTTCCGGCGTTCCCCGACCTGTTCCCGGGCCGCCGCGAGATCGCGGGTCGCGGCCCAGAAGATCGCCCCGGTCAGGAAGCCCGATCCGAATTGTCGCCAATTGCGGTAGTGCGCTTGCGCGATGGCGAGCCCGGCCAGCAGGTGCTGCCACGCTTCGTCCTCGGTGAGGTACCCGGCGGTGTGTGCCGCGCGGGCGATGAACACCACGCGCGCCAGATCCCACGCTGTCGCGTCGGTGTGCAACGGCTGCGGCAGACCGTCGACGATGCCGAGTTTGATGGCCTGCAGCCAGGCGTCGTAGTCGCGGTCGAGTCCCGCCGCACCCTCGTAGCCGCGGAATTGCGAGAGCAGGTGCAGGAAGTCGCGATGCCCGGAGGCGATGCCGGAACGGTCGGGCCGGTAGGACTCCTTGGCCGCCTCCGATGCCAGCGGGTGGATCAGCGCGAACAGCGGTGCGTGCATGCCCGCGAGCAGCCGGCCGATGGTGTCGCGGGCATCCTCGGCATTGTCGACGCCCCACGCGTCGTGCAAACCGTCGATGGTCCGCTCCCGCAAGGTCTCGGGGCGGCCGGGTAGTTCCGGCGCGAAGGCGACGGTGTCGTGGTAGGCGCCCCAGCTGTCGGCGTAGTACGCGCCGATCGCGAGCGCGCGAATCCGGTCCTCGGAAATCTTCGCGCCCGACCACGGATCGGGGCTGAAACTCACCTCCGGGGTCGGGAATCCGATGATCCGTGGCATGTTCGCGGGTGCGATCTCGACCATCAGCCCTACCCCCTCATCCGTGTGGATCCGATCCGCCGAAATCCTACCGGCCCCGGACTGCTGGGTATTTACCGTGCGCCGGGCAAATCCGGGGTTGTCTGTAACCCTGGTTAGCACTTATCTTGGACTGTGTCGCACCACACAGGAGGCAATGATGGCTCTGACGACGATGTCGGGCAAAGTTCCTGCGGCACGGGACTACACGGACCTGCTGCACACCCTCTCGGAGGGATCGGTGCAACGCCGGTTCGATCCATACCTCGATATCCCCTGGGACGCACCGGAATTCGCGATCGACCCGCACGATCCACGCTGGGTGCTGGCCCCGGAAGTCGACCCGCTGGGCGCGACCGAATGGTATCGGGCACAGCCGCTGGAACGGCAGATCGAGATCGGGAAGTGGCGGATCGCCAACGCCGTCAAGGTCGGTGCGGCCTTCGAGAGCGTCCTGATCCGCGGAATGATGCAGTACATCATGCAGCTGCCCAACGGCTCCCCCGAATTCCGCTACTGCCTCCACGAGATGACCGAGGAGTGCAACCACATTCAGATGTTCCAGGAGCTGGTGAATCGCATCGGCGTGGATGTGCCCGGGATGCGGCCCATCTTCCGGCGACTGTCGCCGTTCATCGGAGTGGCCGGCGGGTACGCGTGGGCGATTCTGTTCATCGGCATTCTCGGCGGTGAGGAACCCATCGATCACTATCAGAAGGCGGTCATCCGCAATGGCGCGAACCTGCCGCCGGCGGTAGTGCGCTGCATGGAGATCCATATCGCCGAGGAAGCCCGGCACATCTCCTTCGCCAACGAGTTCCTCAAGGAACACGTCCCGGCTATGAATATCGCGTACCGCAATGTCTGCGGTATCGCCTTCCCACTCGCCATGCGATGGCTGGCCGGTGAGATCATGGCTCCCCCACCGGAATTCGCCCGCCGCTTCGACATTCCACGCGAGGTCATCAAGGAAGCCTTCTGGCAAGGCCCGGCGGGCGCGAAGACCCTCACCGGCTACTTCGGTGACATGCGTTCCCTCGCCGACGAACTGGGCCTGATGAACCCGGTCACCCGCCGACTGTGGAAATTCCTGCACATCGACGGAGACCGGTCCCGCTACCGCAGCGAACCCGAGCGCCGCGCAGCCTGACACCTCAGGAGCTGGATGCGGCCGCCGGTTGGGCCGGGCGGGCGGCCGATTCGGGCGTGGCACGGCGGACCGGGATGGCGGCGGCGATGAGGGCGGCGAGCAAGGCGACGCCGGTGCCGATCAGGAAGACGACCCGGAAGCCGTTCTCCGTCGGAATGGCGTGACCCGCCACGGAAATCGTCATCTGTGCGAGCACCGCGCCGACGACCGCCGAGGACACCGAGGTGCCGATCGAGCGCATCAGGGTGTTGAAGCTGTTGGCGGCGGCGGTCTCCGACTGCGGGACCGCACCCATGATGAGGGCGGGCATCGCGCCGTAGGCGAAGGCGACGCCCGAACTGCAGACGATGTTCACCACCAGCAGGCCCCACACCGAGCCCATCAACGGCACGCCCAGGCCGTAGCCGACGGCCATCACGAGGGCACCGGTCGTCAGCGTGACCTTGGGACCGCGCCGTGCCGACAGCTTCGCGCCGATCGGGGAGATCAGCATCATCATCAATCCGCCCGGCGCCATCCACAGGCCCATGGCCAGCATCGACTGGCCCAGACCGTAGCCCAGCGCCTTCGGAAGCTGCAGCAGCTGCGGCACACTCAGTTGCAGTGCGTACATGCCGACACCGAGGGCGATGCTGGCCAGGTTGGTGACCAGCACCTGCGGGCGGGCCGTGATACGCAGGTCGACCAGCGGTTCCGGTGCGCGAAGTTCCCACCACATCCACACCAGCAGCGACGCGATCGAGGCCGTGAACAGTCCCAGGGTCGCCCCGCTGCTCCAGCCCCACGCGGCACCCTTGGATACCGGCAGCAGCAAGGCGACCAACCCGGCACCGAGCAGCAGCGCACCCGGGACATCGAAACGCCCCGACGATCCCTCGGCGCTGCCCTCCGGTACGACGACCACCAGCAATGCCGTCGCGACGGCGACGAGAACAGCTGCGGCCCAGAACATTACGCGCCAGTTGCTGTACTGGGTGACCGCCGAGGCCAGCGGCAGGCCCAAGGCGCCGCCGATGCCCAGCGACGAGCTGATCAGTGCGATGGACGCACCGAGCCGCTGCGGCGGCATCACATCGCGAAGCAACGCGATGGCCAGTGGAATCACGCCGACGCCGAGCCCCTGCAGGCCGCGACCGATGATCATCGGGATCAGTGATCCGGCCAGCGCGCAGGTGATCGAGCCGATGATCAGTGGCACGGTCGAGGCGATCATCATGCGGCGCTTGCCGTACATGTCACCGAGCCGACCCGCGACCGGCGTGGCCACGGCGGCGACCAGCAGGGTGATGGTCACGACCCACGAGGTGTCGGACGCCGTGGAGCCGAGGAGCCGCGGCAACTCGCCCAGCAGCGGCACGACCAGGGTCTGCATGAGCGAGGCGATGATGCCGGTATAGGCCAGCACCGCCAGAATGCCGCCGGTCCGCGGCCTGGCATCGGGTTGGGTCACGTGCTTCTCCTCAACACTACGAGCAACTATGTGCAATATACACATCGCGTGCATTGCGCATATCTAGTGCCGTATGCACATCCCGTAGGGTGTAGTGATGAGCACGCGGAACGCCGGTCGACGCGGATCAGCGGAAGGAACGGAATTGACCAAACCCACCGACTTGCTCGAGTTCGAGGCGATGCTCTTCGGGCGCTACAGCCTCATCTCCCGCAAGGGCCACGACCGGCTCGACCGCAGCGCGTACACCATCCTGAGCCTGCTGCGCACCAATGGTCCGCTGTCCATCGGTCAGCTCAGCGAAGCCCTCGCCCTGGACGTGTCGACGCTGAACCGTCAGACCGCCGCCATGATGAAATCCGGTCTCCTGGAACGCATCCCCGATCCGGACGGCGGGATCGCCCGCAAGTTCCGTGTCACCGCCGACGGTGCCGCGACGCTGGAAGACGAACGCACCGAAAGCATCCGCCACCTGGATGCCATCCTCGCCGACTGGCCGGAGGCGGAGGTCGCCACGCTGGCCGCCTATCTCGGGCGCTTCAACACCGCCATCGAGCGGTATCACGGCCGCCCATGGCCGCGTCCCGCGACAGCTCTACCGGCAGAGCCGCTTCAGCATCCCTGACCGCGTCACCGTCGACCGGTGACGCCCCAGCCGACGCGAACATGGTCGACGCGGTCGGGGTGGACGTAGTCCTTGAACAACTCCCGCGCCCGAAATCCGGCACTGTCACTGGCGTGTTCGAGTTCCAGCAGGTCCTGCCAGCGGTGCGCGCGGTCGAGCATTTCGGCGGCCAGCAGGGACAGGGCGGGTAGCGGGCCCGCGGTGGCCGTGGCGACGAGGGCGTCGCCGCCGACGGTCTCGGCCCAGATCGTGCGCAGTTCAGCCGCGTCGCAGCGCTGAATGAATTCGAGGACGGTGCGGGGTTTGCGACCGTTGGGCGGGTCCATGACCAGGCGGATCGCCAAGTGCCGCTGCTGATGTGCGAGGTAATCGGTCACCGTCAGGGCCGGAGGCAGCGGGTGGTCGCAGTCGAGCATCTTCTGAAATTCGGATCCGTTCAGGGTGAAAACCCATTCCGGCAGCCGGGGGCATACCTTGCGGGACGGAATGTGCAGGGTCGGGCTCTCGGCCGCCGGTAGGCTTGCAACCGGTGCGGACGCGGCGACAGCCGGACCCCGGGTCGCGACCGCTGTCGCGCGACGCACCATCCGCCGCAGGCGGGTGAATCGGAAATCGTTGTCGGACATGATCAATCCTCCCCAATCCGGAGGCGCGCCCGAGCGCCCCCGAATCCTCCACTGTAGCGACTCAGTTCGCGGGGAGTTGGGTGGTGTTCTTCTTGCCCTGGTCGGTGACGGTCAATGCGATGGCCTTGCCGCCGCCGTCCCAGGCGTCGAAGTCGAAGGCGGCGGTGGCGGTTCCGGACACGGCGACGCCGTCCTTGCTGAAGGTGCGCTTGCCGTGGTCGTCGATGCGCTCCATGGTCACGCCCAGCGAGGCGGGTGCGCGGGATTTGGTGGCGTCGACGGTGAAGACGTTGCGGTCCAGCGGGAGTGTGACCTCGACGGTGCCGCCCGGACCGACCGCGGCCTTGCTGACCGCGAAGGCGTAGTCGGAACTGTCGTAGCTCTCACCGATCTCGATATCGGGAGCCTGAGCGTCGGTGGAGGTGTATTTCACCCGGTCACCGTCGATTCCCATATCGATCGTGGATGTGGCGCCGGGCGCGAGGTTGATGCCGCCGACCGAAACGTCGAAGGCGCCGCCGAGAATCACCACATCGGACTTCTGCGTCTTCTTCAGTCCCGCGCCGTCCACCGTGACGGTGAAATGCGTACCGGCCGGGATCTGGTACTCCGGTTCGAACTTGTAGGTGGAGTTGTTCGACTTGACGTCGACGAAGCGCGCGCCCGGAATCTCATTGATCCGCTTGCCGTTCACGTAGCCGATCCGCTTGCCGCCATCGGCGGTGATCAGCAGGTGTCCGTGGTCGACCGGATCACTGTCGAGGAACACCGTCAGCGCCGGGCCGCCGGGCTTGGCACCCTTCGCACCCTTGGTGTCGTGCACCAGATACGGGAAGGTCTGTTGCTGCTGCGCGGGCGTCGTCGGATCCAGCATCAGCGTCGCGGTGCCCGCGTCGCCGTCGTAGGGCTCGCTCGGATCGGCCGGATTCGAGGCGGTCTGATAGCGCCAGGTGTCGGCGTTGCGATCGACATCGATATGGCTGGTGACGCCGGGAAAGTTGTTGTCGTAGATGAGAATCGAAGACTGTCCGTTGCCTTTGTCCTCGATCGCATAGGGCGTGACCTCGTGGCCGCCGGTCATGTCCCGCTTGTAGAAGCCGACCGAATATGTCTCGGCCGCACCGGGTTTCAGGACCTCGGTCAGCTTGTCGACGATCTGCTTGGGGCTGCCCTTCACCTGACCAGCGACGACATTCGGCATCCACTGGCCGACGAACTGCTGGGCGATCATCTCCTGCAGTGCGGCATTGTGGGCCAGATCCAATTTCACGGTGCTGTCGGCGCCGTACTTGGCCGGATCGAGTTTGTGCATGGCCACCAGCAGACTGGTCACCGACATGCCGTAGCAGTGACCGTTCGCCATGCCCTTGTTCTGTTCGGCCATCCAGGTCTCGGCCTGCGGGATCAGCTCGCAATCGCCCTGGGTGCTCGCGCAGACCGCGTCACCGAACAGGGCACGCATCGTATTCGCGGTCAGATTGATCGGGCCGCTGTCGTTGCCGTAGTTCTGGAAGCCGAAACCATCGACGGCGGGCCGGAACCCGGAGTCTGCCACCAGTTTTCCGGTGGGCGTGTAATCGGGCTGACTCCCGCCGGTGGACGAGCCCTTCGCGGGGGCGGTGCCGCCGGGGGTCGCCGCCGGGGTGGAACCACACCCGGCCACCGCCAGAAGCAGTATCGCCGCCGCGGCCCGAAGCCTGGATTTGTTGCGCATGCCCAGACCATCGCAGGCCGGTCATCATCGATCGATCACGGCGAGATCATGCGCCGAAGAGATCTACCTCGCAGTCCTTTGACCACAAACTAGTTAGGTGCCATATTAGTTACATGGAGACCGGCCCGTCGAGTATCGACTCCCCCACCCTGGCGCAGGCGCGCAAGCAGATTCGACGCTACGGGCTGGAAGCGGAAGCCGATCCGCAGGCGGTACTGGTCGCCGTGCGCCTGTTGGCCGCCGGCACGAGGCTCGGGCAGGCCGCCGAGACGCACTTCACCCGATTCGGGTTGTCCACCGGGCGGTATCGGTTGCTGGCCGCGCTCGAGGACAGTGACGGCGAGCTCGCGCCATCACAGTTGGCGGCCGTCCTCGGCGTCACCCGGGCCACGGTGACCGGGCTCATCCACGGGCTGGAGCAGCAGGGGCTGGTGGTGCGGCGCGCCTCGACCGAGGACGGGCGCGCGGCGGTCGCCGTACTCACCGCGCGGGGCGCCGAGAAGCTGCGAGAGGTTGCGCCGGAGCATTTCAGCCGGTTGCAGTCGATGGTGAGCGGACTCTCCCGCGAGGAGCGGGCCACCTTCCTCGACCTCCTCGAACGCATCAACCAGGGCATCGCCGCACTGACCGATTGACCACGGACGGGCAGTGAGCCGAGGTTCGTCACGATCATATAGTTAGGTACCTAATCAGATGGCTGCAGCGATCACGAAGACTCGGTTCGTCTTGTGGCGGGAGGTGCTCTTCGCGTATCTGGCACCGGCGATCTGCGCCGGTGCGGGCGGATTGATCACCGGCCGTGCGGATCTCATGGTCGCGGCACTCACATCGATCGCCGGGACGTCCGCGGTGGTCGCACTGGCGATCGGAATGTGGCTGCAACACAGAGGGATCCGCTACCCGAGGTTGCGACGGACAACACCCGTTCGGCTGGCCGTGGCCTCCGGTATCGGAGCCGTCGTGGTCGCCGTCGCACTCACCCAATTGCTCGGATCGGTAGCGCAACTACCGAACCGCCTGAGCGTCGATGTCCCGATCGCGGCCCTCATCGCCACCGTGATCACTACGGCGCGCTGGAGTTCGACCTATCGGAAGGAAGACAGATGATCGTCGTCATGGGAGCCACCGGCACGACCGGAAATGCGCTGGTCAATCGCCTCGCCGCCCTGAAGGTGCCGTGCCGGGCGCTGACCCGGGAGCCGGATCGCCTGCGCGCCGACCTGAATGCGTCCGCCGGCGTCGACGTCCGATACGCCGACGCGACCGACCCGGCATCGCTGCGCTCCGCATTCGCCGGTGCGAGCCAACTGTTTCTGACCATGGTGAACCGCCCGGATCAGGTCGAACTCGAAACTCGCGCAATCGAGATCGCCGCAGCCGGCGGCATCGATCACATCGTCAAACTCTCCGCACCGGCGGCCGAGCCGGACGCGCCCGTGGCGATCTCGCGGTGGCACCACGCGATCGAGGAGGTGCTGCGGGACTCCGGCCTGACCCACACCATTCTGCGGCCGTACGCGTTCATGCAGAAGCTGCTCCTGCTCGCGCCTCAGGTGGCCGCGCAGGGCGTCATCGTCGGCACCATGGGCGGGGCCGCCTGCAACTATATCGACTGCCGCGATCTCGCCGATGTCGCGGCGGCTGCCCTGACGCGGACTGAAATCGCCGGGGGTACATACACTCTCACCGGTCACGAGACCTACAGTTACCCTCACCTCACGGCCATCCTGAGCACCCTGCTGGACACCCCCGTCCGCTATATCGACCTTCCGCCCGCCGATTTCCGCGATCAGCTCGTCGAGCGATCCGGCATGCCCGGTTGGCTGGCCGACCACGTCACCGAGATTCAGCGCATGGCCATCGCCCGACCGGAACAGCCCACCGGAGCCGTCGCCGAGATCCTCGGCCGACCTCCTCGCACGCTCGAGTCCTTCCTGGCCGAGAATCTGAAGGCGTTCGGCCGCACCGCGATCGAGACCGTCCGATGACCGACGGTGTCGACACCCCGGATCGCCGCGGCCGCACCGGCCTACACCTCCACGGCCGCGACCTGACCGGAAACCCGCGCGTACGAATCCACGATGTCGAGGTGCTCGCCAGCAACTGGTACATCCTGCGCAACACCACCTTCGACTACCAGCACAACGACGGCCACTGGACCCGCGAACAACGCGAAACCTACGACCGCGGCGACGGCGCCACCATCCTGCTCTACAACACCGACCGCGAAACCGTCCTGCTCACCTGCCAATTCCGCCTCCCCGCCTACGTCAACGGGCACCCCGACGGCATGCTCCTGGAGACCGCGGCCGGACTCCTGGACGGCGACAGCCCTTCGGAGGCGATCCGCCGCGAAGCCCAAGAAGAAACCGGCCACCACATCGGCGAAGTCCAACCCGTCTTCGAAGCCTTCATGAGCCCCGGCTCCGTCACCGAACGCCTGCACTTCTTCGCGGCCCCCTACGACTACGCCGCGACCGGCAGCCACGGAATCGCCACCGAAGGCGAGGACATCACCACCGTGGAAATCCCGTTCCCCCAGGCACTCACCATGATCCGTACGGGCGATATCGCCGACGCCAAAACCATCATGCTCCTGCAATGGGCCGCACTCGACGGACCGTTTCGACGCCGGTAGCGGCGCAACTCAGGATCGTGACCGATGACGTCGTCTTCGGCGCCGATAGGGGCGCGGCTCGAAGTCCGGAATTCGCCTGCCCGCGAACGGATTCAGAGTCGGGGCTGTGATGCTCCAGTACAGCAGTCGCCCGAGCGGGGCGAGGACGGCGTGGACGAGCCGCGCCAACCATCCGGGCCGAGGCAGATCCGGTGGTCGCGAAGGATTGCCGAGCATGCGGACCCCGAGGGCCGCAATTCGCCGATCCGGCCAGGGATCGGTCGAGCAGACTTCGAGACACCGCAGGACCATTCGGTTCCGCAGGGGCAGGTATCGGCGCGGGTACAAGGTCGACCGGGTCGTGCGCAACAGGTACGAGCGCAATCCAGGGCCGCCGCCGAGATCCACCGACACCCGGTCGGCGTTGTACTGGTTGCGGCGCAGGACCGCGCGCTGGCCGCCCATCTGCGCCGCGGCCGCAACTGGCAGCATGACGGCGGCTGCCGTGCCGAACAGCAAGTGCAACAGCGCAACCAAGCCGGTCAGTACACCGAGTTGGGTGATAGCCGCGGCGGCGATCTGGAGCCGGGGCCACCTGCGGGTCAGCCATGAGGCACCACTCGCGGCCACCCCGAACCACATTCGCAGTAGCCCGCTGTACAGCCAAGACAGCCGGTAGCAGGCCCCGCCACCGTCGCCCACGCGATGGCCGATCTCGTGGCCCAGCACGCCGCGTAGTTCGGCCGTCGACAACTCATGAACTGCCCGGGTGGACACGATAACGAAACCGGCGGGATGCGCGACCCCCATCGGCCCCGGCGTATCCCGCACCCAGAGCGAGAAAGGCCCTTCCGCCAGCCCGATGGTGCGTGTGACAGCACGCCAGGCCGGATCCAGCGTTTCGGCTTCCGCAGCGGTGGGGCGTCGCGGCAATTCCGGATGAGGTCTGAGGCCGGGTCCGATCGGGTCCGGCAAAGGGGTCGGCAGCAGCAGGAGGACGAGTCCATACGCGAGCCACGAGGCCGGCACCGCGAACGCCGCCCAGGTCGCGAGCAGATCGCCCAGTCGATACAGGAGCAGCCCGGTCAGCATTGGGATCGGCCAGGACACCAATAACATTCCGATGGACCAGGGCCAGGCCTGGCGCCGAAGTTCGCTCCGGTAGACGGCGCCGGCGGTGGCGTCGGCGGTTCGGAGGGAATGAACGTTCATGGGCGGGAACTGCTTTCGGCGAACTGCCGGAAACCAGCGATCATCGGCTACACCCCCCGGCGCAGAAAAGCATCTGCACACCACGATAGCCATTCGCGAAGGGACGCGGGCGGAGGTCGCACCGGCGATGGCAGCCTGCGAGGATGCTGTCATGCGCGTGCTGATGCCAGTCCCGGACAGGGATTTCGATGTCACCGAGGTCGCGGTGCCGTGGCGGATACTGACCGACGCCGGACATGAGGTTGTGTTCGCCACCGAACACGCCGGCACCGTTCCGCAGGCGGATCCCCGGCTGCTGACCGGGGTGCTGTTCGGTCAGCTCGGAGCCGAGGACGAGCCGAAACAGTTTTATCGGCAGCTCACCGAAGCTCCGGAATTCCGTGCCACGATGGCGTGGTCGGATCTCGACGTCGCGGAATTCGACGGGCTGCTCCTGCCCGGCGGGCACGCGCCCGGAATGCGGCAGTACCTCGGCTCCGCTGTGCTGCAGGAGAAGATCGGCCGGTTCTGGGGGTTGGAGCGGCCCCTCGGTGCCATCTGCCATGGGGTGCTGGTGTTGGCTCGCGCGCAGAATCCCGCTACCGGCCGCAGCGTGCTAGCCGATCGGCGCACCACGTGCCTGCCGAAATATATGGAGCGCAGCGCTTACTTCCTGACCGCCTGGCGGTTGGGCCGCTACTACCGCACGTACCCGGCCTACGTCGAGGACGAGGTCCGGGCCGCCCTCACCGAACCTGGCATTCAATTCCAGCGCGGCCCAACCGAACTCGTGCGCCGTGGTACCGCCACCGATGATGGCGCTGCGTTCACGGTCTCGGATGGCAATTACCTGTCGGCGCGGTGGCCCGGTGACGCCTACCTCTTCGCCCACCGCTACCTCGACCTGCTCGCCGCAACGACGAGCTGATCCAGCGGGATATCGGCGGTCGCCGCGCCCGTACCGAGTATCAGGACTGCTGCACCCGCGAGAACCGTTCCTGCCGCCAAACGCTTGATGGACAAAATCTGCTCCTTTGATTGCCAGGTGACGACGGGGAATGTAACCGGGCGGGAAGACCCTGGCGTGCCACGAATTCTGTTGTCCCCCAATACTTAGGGAGCACCATCAGGCTCTATCGACAGCGTCGACATCGAAAGTCCCTTTCTGACGTGAATTGCGACTGGCCGGGCTCCGGAATTGCCGGGCGCGGGGCAGACTGGTTGCTGTGACCGAGCAGCGGGTGCCCGAGGCGTTGTTGGCGGATCTGCGGCGTGCGCGCGACCTGATCGACCGGGAGTTCGACTCGAAAGAGGTCGGTCTCGATCGCCTGGCGGCGGTCGCCGGGGTGTCGAAATACCATTTTCTGCGGCTTTTCCGCGCGGTATACGGGCAGACGCCGGGCGCGTATCTGGCGGTGCGCCGGATCGAACGCGCGCAGGACCTCCTTCGCGCTGCGAATCTGTCGGTAACCGAGGTGTCGCTAGCGGTCGGATTCGATTCGCTCGGCACTTTTTCGCGACGCTTTCGCGCGGTCACCGGGGAATCACCGTCGGAGTTCCAGGCCCGGTATCGCGAGCTCGGCCCGCCACGCATTCCCGGGTGCGTGGTGTTGATGTGGGGACTGGCCGAGCGGCAACCAATTTCCGCAATCGAGGAGAAGCCGGGCGACACCGCCGCGACATAGAGTTTCGCCATGATTTCAGGAGTCGCAATCGTGAACGTCCTGGTCGCCGACCAGGAGGAATCCAAACGCTTCTACATCGATGTGCTCGGCTTCGAAGAGCGCGACGACGTACAGATCAGCCCCGGCTACCGCTGGTGCACGGTCGGACACCCGTCCCAGCCCGAACTACTGGTGAGCCTGGTGCGCTTCGGCCCACCCCTCACCGCCGAACTGGCCCGCGAACTCGAATTGGCGCAGAAGGCCGGCGGACTCGGCGGACTCGGCCTCAACGTCGACGACTGCCACCAGACCTATGCCGACCTGAAAGGCAAAGGGGTCGAATTCGTTCAGGAACCGGTCGAGCGCCCCTATGGCACCGAAGCGGTCTGCCGCGACAATTCGGGCAACTGGATGGTGCTCATCGAACCCCGCCCGACGGAAGTCACCCGATGACCGCCGAATCCACCGCCACCCTGCTCGACTCGATCGCGACCGTCGTAGTGCCGGTCACCGACCAGCAACAGGCCCTGGCGTTCTACCGTGACGCCCTCGGACTCGAACTCCGCCGAGACTTCCAGGCCGAAGCCGGATTCCGCTGGCTCGAAGTCGCACCGGCCGAATCAGCCACCACCATCGCACTCGTGCCGCCCCGCGGCGGCATGTGGGGCAGCGTCGGCGGCGACACCCGAATCATCCTGCACAGCAACGACATCACCGCCACGCACGCCGGATTGCGTGCCCGCGGCATCGATGTCGACGACACCATCCTGCGACTCGGCGACCACGTGCCCCCGATGTTCCGCCTCCGCGACCCGGACGGCAACGAGATCCAAATCATCGGCTGACACGGATTCGAGCGCTCCCACTATTCGGCCCCGAACACGAACACCGAACAGCCACACTTGGTTTCAGGTTCCGAAGGGCAGGCAGATGAGCGCGCAACAACCCGCATCGATCAACACCTACTTCCGAGTCGTCGACGGAGTGCGGGTGCGCTACGCCGACACGAAGGCCGACACGGACACCATCGTGCTGATGCTCGCGCCCTGGCCGGAGACGCTCTTCGCTTTTCGGCGGATCTGGCATCGAATCACCCCGCTGGCACGGGTGGTCGCCATCGATATGCCGGGCTTCGGCCATTCCGACCAGCACCGCACGGACCTCATCGCACCCGACACGATGGGCGAGTTCCTCGCCCGCCTCATCGACGAGTGGGGCTTGGGCGCGCCACATGTCGTCGGCCCCGACGTCGGCACCGCGGCAGCGCTCTTCCTGGCAGCGTCGTCGCCCAACCGCGTCACGAGCCTGATCCTCGGAGGCGGAGCCGTCCTCCACCCGATCGAGGCGGGCGGGGCTCTCAAAGATGTCATCGAGGCACCCGACCTGGAGATCATCCGCGGCCTGGACGCACGCACCAATATCGGCCACTCGGTCGAATCGGCCGCCTCCGCGGCCACCGAGCCGGAAGTCCACGAGGACTACGTCAGCGCCTACGACCTCGGCCGCTTCGCCGAATCGGCCCGCTTCGTCCGCCACTACCCGAAACAGAACCAAGTCCTGCGCGACCTACTACCCACCATCTCCACACCAACCTTCATCATGGCGGGCAAGAACGACGACCTCGTCCCCTGGTCGAACAATCAATTCCTGTCGGACACCCTCCCGCACAACGAAATCCAAGCCCTCGACGCAGGCCATTTCGCCTGGGAAGAAGCCGCCGACGACTACGGCCGCCTCCTCGCCGCCTGGCTCCAGGGCGGATACCAGTACGCGGCCGAACACTGACGGCCTCGATACACCATTCGGCGATCGGGTTCTTTCGCACACCTACCGTGATGCGGCGGGAGCGCGGAGTAGTTCTTTTCGGTCGTAGTAGCGGGTGACCGTGCCACCCAGGACCAATCCGATGGTCAGGCCGAGCAGGGTCATCCAGACTGCGCGGCTCAGGCCTGCCGAGCCGTCGGCGTTGAAGTAGAGGATGGCGCGGATGCCCAGGTACACCTGGTGCATCGGTTCGAATTGGGCAAGCCAGGCAACGGATTTCGGGATGGCTTCGATCGGGATGGTGCCGCCGGAGGATGGCATGCCGAGGACGATGAACAGGATGAGGTTGATCAGCAGGCCGGCGGTGCCGAGTGCGGAGACGATCGACAGGGCGGTGACGCCGACCGCGATGATGGCGAAGGTGCTGTACAGGAACAACATCAGTGGTCGGTCGATCGGCATGCCCAGCGCGTGCCCGACGGCCATGAAGATCGCCGAGGCCACCGGTGCGGTGCCGGTGATGACACCCCATTTCAGCAGCAATGTCCGGAATCGGGAGATCGGCGTCGCCGGGTAGTGCACGTACCAGGGGCCGAACTCCGTCGGTGCGAAACCGAGGGACGAGTCGACCATTCCGTTGATGACCATGGCGCCGGTGAATCCGGCAAGCAGGACCATCAGGGTGTAGAAGAACGCGGTCAGACCGCCGCCGGTGCCACTGGGCAGCGGACGGAACGGAACAACCGACACGTCGATGGGCTTGGCCAGCATCAGACGACTCAGCCCGACCAACTCGGGTGCCTGTCCGCCCCCGGCGGGTTGCAGCTGCTCCTGCACGGTCTGCGTCAGCTGCTGTCCGACGGTCTTGTTGGCCTGCGCGAGAGCCGTTCCCGCGATCGACTGGACCACCTGCGCATTGAACGACCCGGTCCGCGGATTGGTGTTGACGGTGATGGTGGGCTGGGTGACATCCCCCGCAACCACGCTGGCCGTGGCGAAGATACCGAGCCGCTTCGTGAAGTCGCTGGGAATAATGATGGCCCCGTACACACTTCCGGCCGTCAACTGCTGTTGAGCCGCGTTGATGCCGAGCACCCGCAGATCGATCTTGTCGCTGGGGATCTGCTGGACGAGAGCATCACTGATCTGTTTGCCCACGTTCGCAGGCTTGCCACCGATGACATCCCCGTCGTCCTGATTGACCAAGGCGATCGGAAAACCATGCAAGTGTTTGGAAGGGTCGACCACATAAGCCAGATACATCGTGGCCAGCAGGGCCATCAGGAGCGAGACCACAATTGCGGGCGCGAGCCACACACGCACGCCCGAACGACGATCCTTGACGTTTTCACTGGGTTCGGCGTTGGCCATGACAGCACCGTAGTTGCTGACAGATGACACAGAGGCGGTAACCCGCCAGAAGCGGCCGTCCGAAGTACGATCTGCAAATGCGGTCTATCCCCTCGGCCCCAGAGTCCGGTTAGCCAGTCTCTTATTCCTCCTTCTTGCCGACCTTCGCAGGTGTCGCGGCCGGGGACGCTCGTGCGGCGCAGCTGAATTCGCTACATGAAGTGTCACGTCGCCCGCGGCGAATCCCAGCAACTCGACGCGCCTAGCTCGATTCCTACCGGAGCAAGCCGGGATTCCTGTGGCCCCATGAGCTCGCGGCTTCTCCTGCCGATCATGGCGTTCGGTGTCCTGATCGGCAGAAGTCACTCCGACGACCATCAATACCGGAAACGGATCGGCCCATTCGCCCTGGCCGACAATGGAATCCGCACCAGCGAGGAGACCGTCCGGTCGGGCACGACCCTTGCGATACTTCTCGACCCGCGACCCTAGATCAGATCGAACCGGGAGGCGAGGTCGATGGTGCGGTGCGCACGGCGCAAACGCGGGATGTCGCTGCCCTTGGTCGCGTTGGCTCCGTCCGAACCGAGCTGGGCGATGGTCGCTCGCGCCGCCGCAATGTCGTCGACGGTCGGGCTGAGGACGGTATTGATGAGGGCGGCGTGCGCCGGGTCGAGGCAAAGCCGGCCGGTCATGCCCAGTGAACGTGCCGCGGCGGTCTCCCGTTGCACGAAGCCCTCGTCGTTCACGATCGACGGGCCATCGATGGGTCCCGGCAGGCCCGCAGCCCGGCTGGCGACGACCAACCGCGAACGCGCGTAATCCAGAATCGCTGATCCGGGCTCCGCCCCCAGATCCATGCGCAGATCGCCACTGCCCAGGGCGAGGCGGCAGACCCGGGGATGATCGGCGATCTCCCGCGCCGCTTCCAAAGCCACGGCCGTCTCGATGAATGCGACCAGCGGCACCGGCGTGGGAAGGGCGGCGGAGACCAGCTCGATATCGGTCGCCGAGTCGACCTTCGCGATCATGACACCCGCCAGCTGGGACAGGTCGCCGATCGCCTCGACATCGTCGCGCCAGTACGGCGAGCGGACGTCGTTGATGCGGATCCAGGCCGGAGCCTGCTCGAGAATCCCACGGGCCACGGTGCGCGCGAAGCCCTTCCGCTGCGGAGCTACACCGTCCTCTAGGTCGATGACAGCGACGTCGGCGCGGGTACCCGCCATGTGGCTGGTGTTGTCGGAGGTCGCCGACAGCAGCCACCACGATCGCGCCAGTTCGGGGGACAATCCGGTATAGGTGGTCATCGAAGTTCCGCCTTCGAATTCACTGCAAACACAGACAACCTTCCTCTTGTTCATCCCCGTCGGCAGATATCGCCGAAATGATTGCGCCCCCGCACCGGATCGCGACTACAGGATATGTGCGGTACCTCTATGCCCGCAATTGAGCGGAAGCGAACTCGTCGGTAACCACCAGAAGAGCTGCAAGATATATTTCGTAAATAAAGTTCATGAGGTGCGTCACTACGAAAAGGCTTCCCTCGAACTCGATTACACCCGCACGCACCATCCCCACAGGAAGGGATCCCGGCAGCGTTCACAAGCAGGCGATGATGCGACCGTCACGGTCATCGGCGTGACAGCTCACCGCACGCGTGCAGCCTCGCGCTCACGGATGGTCTGTCGTATCGGCGGTGAATGCGTAACCGCTACAGCAGAAACCGCTGTTGCGTGACCGACTGCCCGGCCGTCCAACTGACGGTGACGGTTCAGGTGAGGAAGAGTGGGCGCCCGCCTGCCACGTCGAAGTGGGGTTCGAGGCCGAGCTCCTCGCGAGCCTCGCGGCGTGCGGCGTCCAGGGGGTGCTCCTGCGGTTCGATGTGTCCGCCTATCGGCAAGTGCAGGCCTGCCCTACGGTGCTGACCGAGGTAGGCCCCGCGCCGTTCGGGATCGACGAGGACGGCATAGGCAACCAGGTCCGGCGAGGCGTCGCAGGTTTTACGCGCCGGAAGACGTCATCGGTCGATCCGAGCCAGTCCAAAGTTGTTGCGATGTGCTCGCGTTCGAGGTCATTGAACGGCGAGAGGCTGTCAACAATCTTCGAAACCACAGCGGACGCAGGCTGCATAGCGGCAGAGGCTACACCGACGGTCCGAAAGGCCAGCCCGCCAGCCACGTGACCCACCGGCACATTCGGAAAGTCCGCTAGTCCGGATGACTTGTCTGGTAGTGGTAGCTCTCCACGCGTGCCCGCAGAATTCGGTCGAGTGCCCACAACGTGGGGAAGCCGGGATCGTCGTCTTCCAAGATGTCGTTGGACGGGGCAACGACCAGCTCAACCATGTTGTCGGGCACCGTTTCCGGGGCCAGCCGGTACGTGACGGCAGGGCTGAAGGCGCTGTGGCCGATGCGAGGTCCGTCGATGTCGTTGACCCAGATCGCTCCGGCGCGGCGGACGAAGCATTGCCCGACCCAGCACACGAATTCGTCGAGTACCGCAGCGTTGTCGGGCCGAGGAGGTCGCACTTCTCGGGAAAGTGCCAGCTGCAGAAGGCGTCCATCCAGTCATCGGATCCGCTGGCCGTTCGAACCGACGTAGCCGATCAGCTGCCCGTCCTCGACCTTCCGCCCCGAGCACGGTGTGGCGCTGGAGAATTCGTCGACTCCGCCACCGTGGGCTACAGCGCTTCGACGGAGTAGGTGGGCTCCCCGGCTCGGGCATATAGCTGTTGGTCTTGAACAGGTCGAGCATTCCTTGGGCCCGAAGGAATCCGCTACGGGACCCGCGCACTCTCTGCGTGTCGTTGGGCTGAACCGGACATGCCAGCTATCGCCGCCGCCTACTCTGAAAGCCGCGAGCGCGACGCCATCACGACGGTGGGAGAAGACGTGGAGACCTGCATCATCCATGTCCGTCGAGAGAGGGACGTCCAGCTTTTCCATCGACACGTACACGTTATGATCGACGGGCGAAGCGCGGGCCAGGTTGCGCACTTAGCGACAACGAGCCTGCCGATCCCCGCTGGGACGCACAAAGTGCAGATCAGGTGCGGTGAGGGGAGCAGCGCGGTGGTCGCTGTCACGATCGCGCCGGGTCAGGAGATCACGTTCTCCACCAGGTTCCGGGTCCTCACGTGGATGCACTCCTGGAGCTTGGAACAGGTCACCGCGCCGATCCCTGCCGCTGCGCCACCCCTTCCGACGGACTTGCAAATCTTGGAGGTCATCGAGGCTCAGCGAACCGAGGAGCCGATGGGGGACGAGACACGCACGATCGACAACCGTACGGGTGCAGCGAATGTGGTGCGGGTTGTGCGGGCTAGCCGTGAGTGGTCGCACACCATCACCTTCGGAACCGACAGAAGTCGTCGCACGAACAACGAGTTCGGCTTCGGCCCTCAGTGGGCTAGCGTCAAACATACGATCGAGACCGCGTTGCGCGACACATATTCAAATAGCTCGGATTTCCGCGAGAGCCATTCTGAGGAGATCACCGTCAACGTTCCCGCAGGTTCCTGCATTCAGCTTGTGCTGCACTGGAAACGCATCTTGCAGCGTGGAACCGTCCGCGTCCAGAGAGGGCGAAGAGTCGTCGAGGTGCCGTTCCAGACGGTCGTCGGCGTTACCTTCGATCAGGTACAGCGTCAGCTCGCGTAGGCGGATCCTTGGGTTCCGCATGTAGCGGACCTCCTACGACTTGGGCGGGGGTGGTCATCACCCGCCTGAACAGTCAATCGACTTGTGTCTCTGTCCGTTCCGGGGGGCTCCATTCCAGCCATGCCGGATCGTGCTGAGCTTCTGGGTTCACCCGTACCTCGTCTAAGCCGTCACCCGGAATCGGTCGCCACCATCTGAGCTGTGCCCGCAACACCAGCGACCCGGACCGTCATCTCTTCTCACGTCACGCAGATGGTGGACGGTCCGGGCGCGCGAGTGGTGCTTAGTCCCACACTGGACGGCGGGCGAGTTGATCGGGAAATTCGGCTTGGAGTACACAGAATTCGTTGTCGAACGGATCGCGCAAGACCCAGAAGTCGTAGCCGCGTTCTTGCTGGTGATCCCATCGCACCGCACCGAGCGCCTCGAGCCGCTGAACTTCGGCCGGCACGTCGTCGGTCTCAATGTCGAGGTGCATGCGTTCCTTGGCGGCCTTGGGGTCCGAAGTCGCTTGCAACAGCACCCGAACATCCGAATCGGGCAGGCGCAGGCGGCGGTATACGTGGCGGCTCCCGGGATTGACCGGCTCCTCGGCGGCACCGAGCGCGCCGGACCAGAATGCAACTCCCCGATCGAGATCGTGGACGTCAATGACGAAGTGGCACAGTCGACTACGATGGCTCACACCATTCAGTCTATGGTGGCACCGGGCGCGGGCCGGACCGACCGCGGCTGTTCAACACGGCACCAACAGCAGGCGTCGGCCTGGCGATGCCCAGTTCCGCCCTCACAGCAGCCAATCATCAGGAGCTTCGTGGGTTGCAAGTACCCGCTGGACATACTCCTCGTCAACCTTCCGGTACTCCCGACAAGCTCGTTCGACTGCTTCCCAGTCTTCTCTCTCGCACCGTTGCCGGATGATCTGGCGCCATCCACTTGGTCCACCACCGAAAAGCGGGATGCTGTACTCGAGCGGTGCGGAAGCCCGCGCGGCGAGCTCGGCTTCTTCGGGGAATCCGGCGAGCTCGTACGTGCCAGCCAGATCCGCCCATCCAGTGCCGTCCCCCAAGCCTGCGGCGATGGCGGCGGCGGTCTTTGCTGATTCGAATTGGCCCTGCTTTGCCCGCTCCGAAGCAAGCCGCGCCCACGCCATTCCTTCACCGTTTTCCGCGGCAGCCTCCGCGCCGGCCGTGTCGCCGAGGCTGTGTCGCAGCGCGGCGAGTTCAGCCCATGCATACTGCGGCTCATCGACATTGGGCGACAAGGCGGTGCGTAGCATCGCCTGCTCTGCCGCAGCATGTTCCCCCAGCAACGCCAGTGCACGGCCCGCGTCCTGCCAGACGTTCTCGATCCCTCGTTCAGCGGCCGTCTGGAAGGCTTGGGCAGCGCCGCGGTAGTCGCCCTTGAACATGAGCTTATTGCCGATTTCTACCCATCCGTATGCCCATCCGGCAGCGAACATGTCCTCGGCGGCGCGCTCGGCACCGACCAGATCGCCGGATGCGGCACGGCTCGGAATGAGATATTCGTACCAGGCAGTCGGGAAGCCTTGTCGCTCACAGTCCTTTCGTGCGGCGTCGTCCGCACCGGCCGAATCTCCCAGTCGCTCACGCGCCTTCGTTACGGTCGACCAATCGATGAAAACTTCGTTGGCGTTGCGCAGCATCTCCTCGGCTGTCGTTCTATCATTGGCGGCATAGTAGAGCAGAGCGATCTCATACCAGAGAAAACCCGGATATCCATGTGCCACACCGAGATCCGCTCGCGCAACAGTGATCAGTTCATCGGCGTTCGATAGGTCACGGCGTTCGGCACCTTGCCGGGCGAGGTCCGCCCAGCCGCCTATGAAGCCTAACTCGATACTGCGACGGTGCAGCCGCTCGGCGACCGAGTGCAGGCCCTGGCGACCGGCTTCGAGTGCTACGGCGCGGGCCGCAGCGTGATTGACTGCGTGTGCGGCCACGATTGCCCACAGTCGCTGGTGTGGAGGCTCGCTTCGATGCCGTTTACCGTGGTAGCCAAGGAAATCCGCGAGTACGAATCCGTCCAGGGCGTCACCTTCGATGGTGGTTCGGGCAGGTTCTAGTGCCGAAACCGCCTGTTTGATCGGTTTTGCTGCTTGCCGGATGGCGGCCTCGAACCAATCGGACGGTCTCGTGTGCTGTCGACGCTGGCCCAGGTAGTGGAAGGCGGCCTCGTTCAGCATCGTGCTGGGGATTGGCAGCGTATGGCCGATTCGGAACAGGTCCATTGCGGCGGTCAGGACGGCAGCCAGGTAGGCGTCGTGGGGGTGGGTGTACATCTTTACCAGCTGAGGACCGCCTGCAAGGTTCTGGATGAGCTCACCGCTGGCCGCGGCAGCATCGATGACTTCGGCTAGTTCGGGGCCCAGTGTTTGTCTCGCGTGCTTGATTTCGGGCTTGGAGAACGACGATGGGACGTCGATCAACTCAACGTCGTGATCGAAGAACCGCTTGACCTCGGGCGCGAGGTCGAGCCATTCGACGAAATCTGCTCCACCCCATACTGTCCCGATCGCGACAACATCACGATCGCTGGTGAGGACTTCGAACAGACGCTCGGCAATGTGGTCGCCATCACCATCGCTGAGGAACGCCTGGATCTCGTCGAGCCAAATCACGGTCGACGTGGCTTGGTCCGTTTTGAGGACATGCCGTAGCTGCGCGGCTCCGGTCGGGCGGAGCAGCGACCAGTGTGGGATACGATCCAGCAGAGCCTCGATCGCAGTTCTGGTCTTGCCTGTACACGAACCTCCACGCAGGACGATCATCCTGCTTCCGCTCCCAGCCAAGGCTTGATCGAGGGCGCCTCGAACTTCAGTGTCGTGTGGGCGCGGGACATAGTCGATCATTCGGGTCCCGCCCACTGTCGCATGGACGCGCAGAGCTTCAGCCGACCATTCGCAGACAGGCTTGGCGACCGGCTCACTCAGTGCCCGGGATGACGCAGCGCCGCCGACCATCCCATTCGTGTTCGGTTCGGGCAACGAGGCAGGTTCGTTGCCGGCTACGACGGGCACCGAGTTCGAACGTTCATACCGAAGATCGAACGGGGGCGCGGCGTCGCCGTCCTTCCACACCCGAGACCAGTACCCTCGGTCGAACCGCGCCGGGTTGATCGGCAGTTTCTTTTCTTCGGCGATTCGTTGGCACGCATGAACGTAGGTCAATACCGACTGCTCCGACACGTGTGTGCCGTTCTCAATCCTGTTGATGGTGTCGCCGGATACGGAGTCGCCACTGCCTTTCAAGGCTTTCGGCAGGGCGGTCTTGGCAGCCTGCACACGGTGACGCAAGGCCACGAGCTCGCGCGTGAGTCGTTGGCTGGCGTCACCGGTGAAGCTGCTCATCCGTTCCGTCCTCTCTGACGCGATCATGCCCGGCAGAGGATTACAGTGCCGAGACAATGAGGATCGCGACAGCGATCGACCCGAGTACGCTCGCACACACGCACAGCCGTAACGTGTGCCCCCAGCTCTCCATGGCTTTACGGACCGTCTTACCGAGTTCCGCCCACATTGTCATCCCCATTCCGTCAATCGTGACTGCGGTGAGCGGACGGCCCTTCGGTTGCTGGCCCCTACTCGGTTTCACTGCACCACAGCGGAACTGGCCGCACCCTTTTCTGCGGCGCACTGCGGATGATTGCTGAACCCTGCGGAGTACTGCGGCGATGCGACAGCACACCATGCCGAGGGAGCCTTCAGCGGGCGGCGATTCGATCGGCACTCTGCAATGTCAGCGGCAACAGTGTCGGTGTGTCACCGAGGATCGACCCGCAACTTTGGCATGATCAGCAGCGGCCACTGAGGGTGGCCGTCCTCGGCCCCGCACTCTGCCCAATTGCGCGGTGCCACAGAGGAAGAAGGCTGCCACCGAGCGCCGCCCAGGTAGGGATCAGACATCACCTATCAGTCAGTTCACGCTCCTATGGAGCGGCGCATCCGTGATGGGTGCCGAGGGCAGCGGCATCCCTGAAGGAGCGAACCGATGCCTGCCCGCCTCGATCGCAAGATCTCGCCACGTCGATATCGCGACTACACCGGCACTCCTCATCAGAGGATCGTCGGCGACTGCCGCATCGACCGGGAGAATCCGATTCCCGCTGCGGTAAACCCGGATCAACAAGCGCTGGAATCGCTAGTCTTCGCCCGACTAGCAGACTGTCGAGAAGTGGTGCCGAATCCGTTCGGAGTCAAGCGGGTGATCCTGCCGACCGACTATCGAACACCGACAACGCTGCATGTCGTAGACACGATGTACGGGCTCGAAACGACCGAGTCATATGCCGGCTGGCTACTGCAGTCAGTGCTGCCCCACGCGGTGGATGAATCGGGCTACAGCAACGGTGTCGCCGACGTGCGGATCGTCTGCGCGGGCCGACGCGAGTTGGTCCTCACCCTGGTCGGAACCGATGCCCGGCTGCGGTTTCGGGGCGGACCTCGCACAGACTTCGCCCGTGCCGTCGCAGAGTTTCAACAACTCCTAATCTCAGGGCGGAACAGCGCTGTGGAACCAGCCGCGGTCGTTCCTCACCGAAAAAGTTCACGATAATTATCAACGCGAAACCTCGTGGGTCGGGTCCGGCTTGTTGCGGCGAGCGGCGCTGTTTCGCTCGGCTACCACGTCGTTCTACGTTCATGGCTGGAAGCTTGGAGGCAAACTCAAATTCGAATTCGACACCCTGGTTGGAGTGCCCGCGACACACGACAGGTTCGTCGAGCAGCTGATCGCCCCACTATGGGGACTACCTCTTGAGATCCGCGAAAAGTACTGCTATTGCAACGATCTAACCAACCGGAACTTCCAATGCTGGTTCGAACTGGGTCACCGTGACGGAGGTGAAAACGTTCTCCAACTCCGTTCACCTGGACAGAGCACCGGCACCTCGGAGACTGGCGTCACTGGCTGAAAACCGTAGGCGCACAGCAACCCTGGCTCGACGAAGTCCTACCCGAAACCGAAGTCGCAGGAAACGAGATAACTGTGCTGGACAGCATGTGACCTTCTGACGACCGGACCGCTGGTTCGACCCACCTCCGGCCGGCCGGAGCCTCGCGGGCTCCACGATGTTCGAGCCTCGCCCGATGTGGCCCGCGCGCAATCGGATTGGTCGACAAGCCACCTTCGACATGTGTAAAGTCATCTCCACAACATGAGGTTGCTCGGCAGCAGTAGCCGAGGCCTGTCGGTGATTCCAGGCATCCCTGACAGCAACCACGCAGGGCGTGGACTGCGTAACCATGGCCAATTCCCGTCAGTGAGACTGGCGTGTCACTGTGCTGATGCCTGGGCAGTGTGGAGACGCGCGATGTCAAACTCGTCGAATTACCTGGGCCACCGCAACTTAGTCAGCGTCCGGCGACGCTACTCCCCCGAGCCACTGTGGGAAGCACGGTTTGGAGTCCGGGGCAGCCAGATCGGCTTCGATACCGACAATCGTGCACAACAGCAACTACGGGCGCAGTTGGCGTTGTACACGCTCAACTCGGCGCAGACACCGCCGCGGGAGTTGTTGGAAGCCAACCACAACCGAGATCGCTACTGGCACGATCGCAACGGGCTCATGACCTATTCGTTCGTCCTCTCTCCGCGCTTCGACGAGCTAGCAATCTTCTCCGCTATCCCCGGTCACATGGTCAAAACGGTGTATTTTTTCCCCGGCACCCGATTCGAAACCGTCGACTTGAAACACGACGCATTGATCTTGCGACACCTCCCGACCGGGAGCGCCCTCAGCCTTCGGTACTTTCCGAGTCATCATCCGAAAATGCGTCAGAAGTGCCCCAAGCACACGCTGCTCGGCACGGCCGACTGGCTCCGTCAGGACATAGGGCTAGTTGACGAGGAAAGACTCGCCCTGGACTGTCTACCGGAAATGAGCGAGGACGCCGAGCGCCTTCTCGCAGCGTTGGTCTCACGCCTACATCTGCACAGTCGAACCGAAAAGTGGGCAGTCGGCGCACTGATCGACGATCCAATACGCCGCCCACGACAACCGACGTCTCCATGGAAGTTCACTTACTGCTGGGGACATGACCGAGACTGGGTCGTTCGGTGGGGAGGCGGGCTCCATGCGGTCCCAGCTGCAGATGTCGCCCGTGCCTTGACACATCCACTGGTCGGACTCGCCACGGCGGTCGCGGTCCGTCAGGAACAGGACCGTGCCGAAGTCCATTTCGGAGATGCCAGACTGCGACTCGAGCGACACTTTCCGAGCGGCCGAGCGCCTTTTGGCGGTGCCAGATGACCCCTTCGGCGCGACGTGTAACCCAAGAAGCCGAACCACAGACCTGGCGCGGGCTCATCTATTTCGTACTTTCCGATCCACATCGGTTCCGGCGAGCCCTCCTCATCGTCATCGTCCTGTGCACGTCGACGGTCACCTTGGCGGCGTTGTGTGGACCAGTTGTGATCGCTGCGGCCATCGGTGGCACAGGATCCGCTATCGCAGCAGCCCATCACCGCCGCAGCAATCGGCAAGCAACCAGCACAGGGAGTGAGTAACGACATGAACATGCATGGCCGCGACACGACCTCGGACAGGTTGGTCTAACCGGATACTTGCCGTCGATCACCTGCACCGATTGCCTGCGCTCAGGTCGAATTCGGCTGCAATTACCAATTCTCCGACGAGAAGATGCTGGTCAGTACGGTTGCCATCTGCATAGTTCCCCGCCCAGGAAACGATCCTGCGACCAGTGCCCACCTCGCACGTCTCTGGCGTGCAATCGTGCATAGGCCAGCGCCCTCGATCACGCTCGGCCGGGGTTCATACAGCTCGAGAGGACAGCGACAACACACAGCTCAGGAACCCTGTCAATCCCACATCAAGATCGATTCCCGGGCCGTCCACGGGCCGTCAGACGACAACTACCAGCCACCAACAACAACTTTCAGCCACCTCAAACCCCCAGGTCGGCGGCGTGTTACCGAACACGACACGCCGTCCGAAGTACCATCGGACGATGCGGTCCATTTGGAAGGGCTCCATCGCGTTCGGGCTGGTGAATGTTCCCGTGAAGGTTTATACCGCCACGGAGGACCATGACATCAAGTTTCACCAGGTGCATGCTGTTGATGGCGGGCGGATTCGGTATGAGCGGGTGTGCACGGTGGATGGGCAGCCGGTGCAGTATTCGGATATCGACAAGGCTTATGAGTCGCCTGATGGGGATCGGGTGATACTCACCGACGAGGACTTCAGCAAACTGCCGGCGGCGGAGAAGCACGAAATTCCGGTGTTGCAATTCGTGCCGTCGGAGCAGATCGATCCGATTCTGTTCGACAAGAGCTACTATCTGGAACCCGATTCGACGACGCCGAAAGCGTATGTGCTGCTGGCGAAGACGCTGGAGCGGGTGGATCGGGTGGCGCTGGTGCATTTCACGTTGCGGCAGAAGACGCGGTTGGGGGCGCTGCGGGTGCGTGACGGGGTGCTGGTGTTGCAGACGCTGTTGTGGCCCGATGAGGTGCGGGCGGTGGCGTTCGACAAGCTGCAGGATGTCTCCGAGCCCAAGAAGCAGGAATTACAGATGGCCGAGACGCTGGTCGACACGCTGTCGGATGATTTCGATCCCGGCCTCTACGTGGACGAATACCAGATCGAGCTGAAGAAACTGCTCGACGAGGCGATCGCCAGCGGCAGCGGTAAGGTCACCCGCGCGCCCGAGGCGGCGGCACCGGAGATGGATGCCGAGGTGGTCGATCTGGTCGCGGCCCTGCAGCGCAGTCTGGAAGCATCCGGACGCAAGACCGGTGCCGCACCCGCCGCGCCCGCGAAAGTTGCCGCGAAGACACCGGCGAAGAAGGAGCCCGCCAAGAAGGCCGCGAAGAAGGCTCCGGCCAAGCAAGCCGCGGCCAAGCAGGCACGCAAGGGCGCGTGATAGCACGCCCCTGACGCGGAGTCCGTACCCGGAGGGTCCCAGGTGAGTCAGCACTCACCTGGCAAACTGTCGGGCATGGAATCCGACATATCCATCCAATCCGATATCGCCATCGTTCCCATGGGGCTCGGGCATCTGCGTCAGGTCATCGATCTGGGCTACCAGGTGTTCGACACCCACGCCAAGCCCTACACCTCGTGGTCGCTGACCTCGGTCGCCGAGCACCTCGACAGTGCGGGCAAGTCCTGCTGGGTGGCGGTGGATTCGGATCGTGTCGTCGGATTCGTGCTGGCCTCCATGGAATTCGAACTGCGCGAGGATTGGGCGTACCTCGAGTGGATCGCCGTGTCCCCGGATATGCAGGGACGCGGCGTCGCGGGCAAACTCATGACCGCCTGCTGCGACCTGCTTTTCAAGCACGGTGCGCGTCGCATCGTCACGGATGTGGAGCTGCACAATGCGGCATCGGCCGGGATGATGCGCAAGAACGGGTTCACCGAGGGCACCACCGTGACATTGTTCGTGCGACCCAATCCGGATGAGGCGCTGGCCGGGGAGGACGAGCAGGTCACGCTCGGGCCCGGCACCAAGCGGGATCTGATCCGGCGCGGCCGGATCGCCGGAGACGGGCGGCACGGGCGGCCCGCACGCTAGTTCCGCGCCCGCCGATGCCGCGGCCGGTCGGGCGCGTTGCCGGAGCAGACCAGGCGGTTTACGCTACCGGTTGATCATCGCCCAACGAAGGGAAGACCGTGATGCCGCGTCGGCGACCGGAAGCCGCTGTGCCACAGTCGGATCGCAGGGGGCGGGTCGCGGGAGTCGTCGCGCTGATGCTCGGCTCGGCGGCATTCGCCGGTCCGGCCGCCGCGGACGCTCCCGAAACCCCCGTCGCACCAACGGTTTCCTGCTCCCCCGCCAAGCTCCTCATGGGCCTGCCGACCCGCACGCCGCTGCTGGACTGGTCGGAGAACCTCGGATTCGATGCGAGCGGTGCCATCTGGGTGGCGCGGAACTTCGGCAATGTCGTGGAGAAGTACGACAACGACAACCGCGGCCAGGTCGTGACGAGCGTGCCGGTGACGAGTCCGGGTGCGGTCCGGCTCGGCCCGGACGGCCTGATGTACGTGACATTCGGCAACTCCCCGATCAGTGGGGCCGCCAAGCAAGGTGGCGTGCTTCGATTCGACCCGAATGCCGCCGACCCGCGACCCGAGGTGTTCGTCTCGGGCCTCGGTCAGGCGAACGGGGCGGCCTTCGACGCCGACGGGAATCTCTATGTCGCAGACAGCGTCTCGAACACGATCGAGCGGATCCGCCGGGACGGCACCCTCGACGCCGACTGGACCGACCGAGCCGGGAAGGCCCTCGCGGCCCTGGGTTCCGGCACCGACGGGATCGTCGCGGTCGGCGATCTGCTGTACGTGACACTGCTGGAGAGCCCGACAGCGCGGGTGGTCGCGGTGCCGATCGCCGATCCCGCGCAGGCCTCACCGGCGGTGGATCTGGCCGCGGCCCCGCTCACCTCGCCGTTGCTGCCCGACGATCTGGCGGTCGGCCCGGGCGGATTCCTCTATGTCGCGACCGGCTCCGGCCAGCTGGTGCGCGCGGATCCGGTCACCCACACCAGCTGTACCCTGGCCTCGGTCGAGCCGCTGACCTCGGTGGCGGTGAGCCCCAGCGACAATCGGCTGCTGCTGCTGGGCACCGAGAACGGCGACGTGCTGAAAGCCCACGTGCCACCGGTCTAACGGCGCTCAATTGTCCCGTGCCGCTTGGGCTCTCCCCTCGCGGAAGAATTCCAGCAGACCCTCCACCGTGGATGTCTCCGAGCGCGGCCGCATGGCCCCGAACGACGCGTTCCAGAACTCACCGCGCCGGCGCGTCCACGGCCCGACATACGCGTACGGCTGCGGATTGTCCCAATCTCCGGGTGACACACCGTAATTCACCTCGTCGACGGCGACCGACAGATCGAAGTGCTCGGGCCACAGCACCGGCTGTTCGGCGGCGAATCGGCGTAAGGCGGTGTCCCCCACCGCGAACCAGTCGTGCACGGCGGTGGCGGCGTCGTTGTCGAGGGTGAAGGGTTCGTCCGGATCCATCCGGGTGCCGTCGGAGTAGAGGCCCGCGGGTGGGGCGTCGGCCTCGTATCCGGCGCTCAGGGCGAGGTCACTGTAGGTGCCGTGCAGGCGGATGCGGCCCTGCGGCCACACCAGGTCGGTGCCGGTCACCGACACCGGCCATTTGACCCCGGCGAAGCCGCCCAGCACGATGCGCATGCGAATGCTGCCGAAACGGCGGTACTGCGGACCGGCGATCAGCAGTTCGGCCGCGGCGTGCAGGGCGAACCGGGTGTCCTCGTAGGTGATGTCGTCCACGGGCAAATCATCCCCGGCCGGTCGGGCGTGTTGCTGGAAAACGGACTCCGGCAAACAAATCAGCGCCGCACCGGAGTGATCCGATGCGGCGCCGAGATGATTCGCCGATTGTCAGCTCGCGTTGTCCGTGCAAGCCGACAGGATGACCTTGGCCTGGCGCGGCGAAGAGGAACCGGTGTCCGGGAAACCCGGGGCACTCTTGCCGAGCACATTGATGGCCGAGGATTCGGCCTCCGACTTGGACGGGGCCCAGGCCCAGCCGAACCGGGTGTCGGCGCCCTGAGCGACGGCACCACACGCATTGGCGAAGTGCACGACGACGGCACAGTCGCCGCCACCGCACTTTTCGACCGCGGCGCCGTCCGCGCCGTCCCAGCTGCCGTAATTCACGGCATATGCGACATTTCCGGTGCTCTTGGACAGCGCCAGAGCGCCGTACAGGTCACCGGAGGCAGCGGTGAAGACCGGATCGCCGTCCGCCGCGGAGGCGGGTCCTGCGGCCACGGTGCCCATCGCGGCCATCGACGTAACGGCGAGGCCCAAACCGGCCTTGCGCAGCAACGACATTCGATACTCCCGGGGATGGAAGGTGATAACGGGCGTCATCATGCCAGACAGTCAGACTCGCCGCATGACCGAGACGACCTTACCGAGCACCTGGGCGCGATCGCCATCGATGACCGGATAAGCCGGATTGCGTGGTTCCAGGTAGACGTGGCCGTTGCTGCGGCGGTACACCTTCACCGTGGCCTCGCCGTCGATCATGGCCGCGACGATCTCACCGGAGTGCGCCTCGTGCTCCTGACGCACCACCACGATGTCCCCGTCGCAGATGGCGGCGTCGACCATCGAATCACCGCGTACCCGCAGGCCGAAGACGGTGCCGCGGCCGACCAGTTCGCGCGGCAGCGACAGCACATCGTCGGTGTGCTGCTCGGCGAGGATCGGCGTGCCCGCCGCGATATCGCCGACCACGGGGACCGGCACCGAGTTCTCGTCCTGCTGCCGCGCCGGAGTGCTCTGCAGGAACATCCGCACATCCATGGGCCGGGTGACCGATTCACTGCGCGTGAGGAATCCACGGTCCTCCAACTCGCGCAAATGCCGCGAAACAGAAGAACCAGACTTCAATCCGACCGCATCCCCGATCTCCCGGGTGCTCGGCGAATACCCGTGCCGCTGCACCCAATCCCGGATCGTGCACAGAATCCGCTGCTGCCGCTCCGGCAAGGTGGTGGTGTCGAGATGCTCGAATCCGTCGAAGTCGTCATAGGTCACCGGGGAATCCTACGGGCAGAAAACCGCGACTCAGCGCAGCCGGGGCCACGCCTTCTCGGCCAGATTCTGCACGGCCTGGCAGGCGTCGCCGGTGTCGGCGAGCACCACCGCGAGCTGCAACGACTCGACCAGGGTGTCCGGCTGCGGGTAACGGGCCTGATAGACCTGTTTGCCGGGCCACGGCTGCCACGTCCGGCCGGCCACGGTGGCTGTGCAACTCTGCGTGCCGCCACTCAGCACGGTGGGCACACCGGCGATGGTGACGGTCCGGCCCGAGGCCGCAGGTTTGTTCAGGCCCGGCATCAGCGAGACCAGGTTGTACTTCGACTGGAACGGGGAGATCACGGGCATGTTGGCCGGCGCGGTCGACTCCGTTGCCTGCCACAGGCAGAAATGGCCCGGATGGCGTGCGGCCGGCGGATTCCAGCCGGGCAGTGCGACATTCGCCGTGATCTCGGCATCGGTCAGCAGCGCACAACTGTCGGTGCGGCCCAGCGAATCCGCCGGGAAGGACAGTCGTGGCACCGAGTTCGCGTGCAATGCGGCGACCAGCGCCTTTTCCGCCCGATCGGTCAGATCGCAGACGTCCACCGGGAGCGCCTTCTCGAACGTGTCCTGCGACGAGGTGATCGTGACCGCGCTCTGCGCCGAGTACACCGCCCGCAGGCAGGAACCCATGTTCTCCTGCTTCTGCGTGACGACCGTCCAATCACCGTCGGCGGCAACCGAATAGCGGTCGGCATTGTCGTACACGCCGGGAGTCGGTGGCGTCTGCCGCTTGTTCGACGCGACGGAAATCTCGTGATACGTCGGTCCGGGCACGACGATATGCACTTCGCACAGGTCGAAATCGACGGGATCGATCTGCACCCGGGGCAGTCCGGTCGCCGGATCGTGGTCGGCCACATCGGCATACAGCTCCGGGGTCAGGTAGCCACACGGATCCCAGCCGAAGGTATCCACCGGAGATACCGGCGGGGCCACCGCCGTCGTGCTCGTCGGCGCCGATCCCTTCGCACCGGGATCCGAATCACCGTGCTGCCCCGAACAACCGACGAGACCGATACCGATCGCGACCGCCAACACCGGCGCGATCCGCCGCCCCCACAACCCGCCCATAACCGACTTTCCTCTCGAAACAGGCGGACAGCCTATCCCGGGCAATCACAGCCGCGCAGACCGGGCGCTCAGTCGGCGGGGACTGCCCGACGCAATGCCGCCTCGGCCTCGGCCGCGAGGGCCGCGACCAGATCGGCGGCCGGTTCCAGCGTGCCGATCAGATCGACTGCCTCGCTTGCCCAGACCGTCGCGGGCAGCTCGCCGGTCGCCACGGCCTGCGCGTAGGCGCGTTTGGCCTCGGTGTCGCGGGCGAGTTCGTCGTCGCGGCCCCGCCAGCGGTCCAGGATCGGATGCGACAGCGTGCGTGCGGTGTACTCCGCCGGCCAGGCCGAGTCGCGCACGATATCGAGCAGTGCGCTGCGTTCGGTGTTCTCCCCGCCGGATTCGACGATCGACTTGGCGGCGAAGGAATCCAGCGCCTCGAGACTGGCTTGGAATCGCGTCCCCAGCAGTGCACCCGACGCGCCGAGCGCCAGCACCGCCGCCAGTCCACGACCATCGGCGATCCCGCCGGCGGCCAGCACCGGAGTCGGCCCGACCCGATCGATCACCGCCGGCACGAAAGCCAGGGTGGAGCGTCCCTGGCGAGCACCGTGTCCGCCGCTCTCGGTGCCCTGCACCACGATCACATCGGCCCCCACCTCGACCGCCCGATCGACCTCGGCCATATCGGTCACCTGAACGATCAACCTGGCGCCCGCCGCCCGGATCACCTCGACATACGGCCGCGGATCTCCGAACGAGATCAACACCGCGTGCGGCCCGAACTCCAGCGCCCGCCGCACTGCGTCGACCTTCGCGCCCCAGGCCAGAAACCCTATACCCCAAGGCTTCTTGGTCCGCTCGCGGACAATCGCGAGCTCGCGCTCGACCCATTCCGGGTCGCCGCTGCCGCCCCCGACCAGCCCGAGGCCGCCGCCTTCCGATACGGCCGCCGCCAGCGCCCCACCGGCCGCCCCGCCCATCGGCGCGCAGGCGATGGGGTGCGTGATCCCGAACAGCTCCGTGAACTCGGTCCGCAATGCCATGGGACCCACGGTAGCGGCTCGAAAGGGAGCGTCGGGCGTGCACCGAATAGGGTGGTCGCGTGGAGGATCACGAGCGGCTGTTCGATCGGGTGCGGGGTGCGATGCTGGGCGGGGCGGTGGGCGACGCGTTGGGGTGGCCCATCGAGTTCCTGCGACTGAACGAGATTCGCGAGCGCTACGGGCCCGCGGGTGTGAGCGGGTATCTGCCGATGGGGGAAGCCGGGGCGGCGCAACAGATCACCGATGACACGCAGATGACCATGTTCACCGCCGAAGGGCTGCTGCGGTGTCCGCCGGGCGGCAACTACGCGCCGGTACTGCGGCGGGCGTATCTGCGGTGGCGGGATACCCAGTCACGGGATCAGCCGGGACCCGAGTCGGATGGATGGCTTGCGCAGCAACAGTTCCTGTACGCCATGCGCGCCCCGGGCAACGCGTGCATGACCGGGTTGCGGCGGCAGGCCGAAGAGTTCCTCCCCGCGCTGGAATTCGGTGAACCCGGGCCGGTGAACCCGAATTCGAAGGGGTGCGGGACCGTCATGCGGTCGGCGCCGTTCGGGCTGGCCGGATTCGGAGCCGACCGCGCCTTCCATACCGCGATGCACTGCGCACAGCTCACCCACGGCCACCCCACCGCGTATCTGTCGGCGGGCGCGTTCGCGATCCTCATCGACCATGTGGTGGCCGGACGGGAACTCCCGGACGCCTTGCAGGACACCATCTCTCGACTCGCCCCGATGCCCGCGAGCGCCGAAACCGTCACCGCCCTGGCCTCGGCCCTCACCACCATCCAGCTCGGCGACCCCACCCCTGAACGCCTGGAGCTCATGGGCCGAGGCTTCACCGCCGAAACCTGCCTGGCCATCGCCGTCTACTGCGCCCTGTACACCTACCGCACCGGCGACATCCGCGGCGGATTGCTGTTGGCGGTCAACCATTCCGGCGACTCCGACTCCACCGGCGCCGTCGCAGGCAACCTCATCGGCGCGGTCCACGGCCTCAACGCGCTCCCCATGGATTGGATCGCCACGGTCGAAGGCCGCGACGAACTATTCCGAATCGCCGACGACCTCGTCCTCAACTTCCACTACAACGACCGCACCACCCTCGAGGAGCGGTATCCGATCGACAGTGGGATCGTCAGCTGACCGCGAGCCGGTCGGTAAGCGTAGCTACGGACTCGCCGTAAATCCGGCAGTACGCCTCCAGCGCATAGGCGTAACGATGGCTCATCCCCCGCAACTTCGGGCTCCCCGCACAGCATCAGGACGTCAGCGCATCCGCCATCGGCTACTCGGGTGGCTCGGAGCCGGGCACCGGGGCACGCAACGCCTCGGCGAGGAGGGTCAGGTTGTCGGGGTCGAAGGGTGCGGACAGGACCAGGTCGAGTCGGTGGTCGGTGAGTTCATTGGCGATCAGGTTGTAGGTTCGGATGTGATCGGTCGGGCCGCGGCTGGGGACGCGGGCGAAGTATGTGGGTTCGGCGCGGCCCTCGGCGACGGCGGTCAGGCGGGCGACCAAGAGTTTCTGGGCACGTTTGACGTTTGCGGTTCGGCCGTAGGTGGGTGCGGTGTAGGCCTCGACGCCGGTGGGGAGGTGGGTCAGTAGGACGTCGGGCATCCTTCGGGCCAAGGGCAAGGGGCCGTAGTTGTACTGATGGAACACGACTTCGGAGTCGTCCGGCCAGAACCGTTCCCACCATGATGATTCCGGGTAGGCGAGGACTTCCGCATCCGCCACGACCGGACGCTCGGGCGGATCGGTGAACGGGAGCCACCGACCGCGATGCAATCCGGTTTCCTCGGCGAAGGCAGGCCAGGTGCCGCCGCGGGCGCTGATCGACAGGGTGGCAGAGCGGTATCCGAATGCCGGCGCGGGCACCGCCGTCAGCATCTCGGTGTGCCAGCCGCGGCTCTCCGCGTACCCGCGGTAGAGATTCACCAGGGCCTCGGCCATGGCGGCGGATCCCTCGGCCCTGCCGGGGGCACGCACCTCGAGCACCGTATCGTCCCGATGGTGCGGGTCACGGGTGAGCAGTTCCGCCAGCCGCGTCTCGAATTCCGTGACACGACAGCGCAATTCGGCGGCTTCGACGGCGAACGACGGATCTTCGGCCGCCAGTTCCTCGGCGGCGATCAGGTCGGCATGCGCGTCGCGCAGTCAGGTGTATGCGGCAGCGATCGGTTCGAGGTCGATCAGGCGCTCGTTGACGCGGCGGGACTCGGCCGGGTGCCGATAGACCGCCGGATCGGCCAGTTGTGTTGTCAGCTCACGGTATTCGGTGAGCAGATCGTGCAGTAGCGCGTCGTCGAGATCCATCGGGACCACCCCGTCCGGAACCGACTATGGCATACGACAACGGTGGGGACCGATCCATTTTCGGATCGGTCCCCACCGTCGAAAGGTGTTGCGGGGTATTTCGTCAGACCGTGAAGCCCAGCGCGCGGAGCTGTTCGCGGCCGTCGTCGGTGATCTTGTCCGGGCCCCACGGGGGCATCCAGACCCAGTTGATCTGGAGGTCCTCGGCCAGGCCGGAACGCACCAGGGCGTTGCGGGACTGGTCTTCGATGACGTCGGTCAGGGGGCAGGCCGGGGAGGTCAGGGTCATGTCGAGTTTGGCGATGCCGTCCTCGAACTTGAGGCCGTAGACCAGGCCGAGGTCGACGACATTGATGCCGAGTTCGGGGTCGACGACGTCGCGCATCGCCTCTTCCATGTCCTCGAGGTGCTGGATCTCCTCGGGGGTCAACTCGACCGGGGCCGCTTCGACGGCCTGCTGCTCGGATTCGCTCATCTCTACTCCCCGTTACCCATCGTCTTCTTGGCTTCTTCCGCCGAGGCTATCCGCACGACGGCGTCCTTGAACGCCATCCAGCCCAGCAGCGCGCACTTCACGCGGGCCGGGTATTTCGAGACGCCGACGAAGGCGACGCCGTCGCCGATCACGTCCTCGTCACCCTCGAGGGTGCCGCGCGAGGTGATCATCTCGTCGAACGCCTCGACCACCTTCAGCGCCTGCTGCAACGGCAGGCCGATGACCTGGTCGGCCAGCACCGAGGTGGAGGCCTGGCTGATCGAGCAGCCCTGGCCGTCATAGGACACGTCGGCCACATCACCGTTGTCGTTGATGTGTACGCGCAGCGTCACCTCGTCACCGCAGGTCGGGTTGACGTGGTGCACTTCCGCACCGAAGGGCTCGCGCAGCCCTCGGTGGTGCGGGTGCTTGTAGTGGTCCAGGATGACTTCCTGGTACATCTGCTCCATGCGCATGGTCTATGCAACTCCGAAGAAGCTCTGGGCCTTCCGCACCGCGGAAACCAGCTGATCGACCTCGTCGAGGGTGTTGTACACCGCGAACGAGGCGCGCGCGGTCGCGGCGACACCGAAGTACCGGTGCAGCGGCCACGCGCAGTGGTGGCCGACGCGGATGGCGACACCCTGATCGTCGAGGATCTGGCCGACATCGTGGGCGTGGATCCCGTCCACCACGAACGACACCGCGCCACCGCGATTCACGTTCTCGGTCGGTCCGACGATGCGCACACCGTCGATCGCGCCGAGACCGTCCAGGGCCGCGCCGACGAGCGAATGCTCGTGCGCCGCAACAGCGTCCATACCGATCTTGTTCAAATAATCGACGGCAGCACCCAATCCGATGGCCTGCGAGATCATCATCGAGCCCGCCTCGAACCGCTGCGGCGGTGCGGCGAAGGTCGAGTGATCCATGTAGACCGTCTCGATCATGGAGCCGCCGGTGATGAACGGCGGGGTGTCCTCGAGCAGCGCGCGGCGGCCGTACAGAACGCCGATCCCCGAGGGGCCCAGCATCTTGTGGCCGGAGAAGGCGGCGAAGTCGACGCCCAGCTCCTTGAAGTTCACCGGCATGTGCGGCACCGACTGGCAGGCGTCGAGCACCACGATCGCGCCGACTTCCTTGGCGCGGCGCACCAATTCGGCGACATCCGCGACCGCACCGGTCACATTCGACTGGTGGGTGAAGGCGACAACCTTGGTGGCCGAGGACAATTCGATCGAATCGAGATCGATGCGGCCGTCGTCGGTGATCCCGTACCACTTCAGGCGCGCACCGGTGCGGCGCGCGAGTTCCTGCCACGGAACGAGATTCGCGTGGTGTTCGAGCTCGGTGATGACGATCTCGTCGCCGGGCCCGACACGGTGCGGGAATCGGTCGTCGGAGAAGGCGTAGGCCACCAGGTTCAGCGACTCGGTCGCGTTCTTGGTGTACACGATCTCGTCCGCGCCGACGCCGACGAACGCCGCGATCGCCGCGCGCGCCGCCTCGTAAGCCTCATTGGCTTCCTCGGCGAGCTGGTGCGCGCTGCGATGCACGGCCGCGTTGTGTTCGAGCAGGAAGTTCCGCTCGGCGTCGAGCACCTGCAAAGGACGTTGCGACGTCGCACCGGAATCCAAGTACGCCAACGGTTTCCCGTCGCGCACCGTCCGGCTCAGGATCGGGAAGTCGGCCCTGATCCTGGCGAGGTCGAGAGTCCCCAGGGTGCTGGTCATTTAGGCTCCTACAGATGCGGAGGTGAAGCGCACGTAGCCATTCGAATCGAGTTCCTCGGCCAGTTCGGCGCCACCCTCGGCGACGATCTTGCCGTTGACGAACACGTGGACGAAGTCGGGCTGGATGTAGCGCAGGATGCGGGTGTAGTGGGTGATCAGCAGGATGCCGCCGTTCTCCCGCTCCTTGTAACGATTCACACCCTCGGAAACAATCCGCAGCGCATCGACATCGAGGCCCGAGTCGGTCTCGTCGAGAATGGCGATCTTCGGCTTGAGCAGGCCCAGCTGCAGGATCTCCTGGCGCTTCTTCTCACCGCCGGAGAAACCCTCGTTGACGGAGCGGTCGCCGAACGCGGAGTCGATCTCCAGCTCGCCCATCGCCTCCTTGACTTCCTTGACCCAGGTGCGCAGCTTGGGGGCCTCGCCGCGGATGGCGGTGGCGGCGGTGCGCAGGAAGTTGGAAACCGAGACACCCGGAACCTCGACCGGGTACTGCATGGCCAGGAACAGGCCCGCACGCGCGCGCTCGTCGACCGACATCTCCAGCACGTCCTCACCGTCGAGGGTGATGGTGCCGCTGGTGACGGTGTACTTCGGGTGGCCGGCGATGGCGTAGGACAGGGTCGACTTGCCGGAACCGTTGGGGCCCATGATCGCGTGGGTCTCACCCGACTTGATGGTCAGGTTCACGCCCTTGAGGATCTTGATGGGCTCGCCGGTCTCGTCCGGGTTGGCGACCTCGACGTGCAGGTCCTTGATTTCCAGGGTGGTCATCGGATTCGGATTCCTTTGCGGGATTGGGAAGTTGGTGTCAGACGCCGACAGCGGCGAGCTCGGCCTCGATGGCCGCCTCGAGCCGCTCCCGGATCTCGGGGACGGTGATCTTCTGCAGGATCTCGAAGAAGAAGCCACGCACGACGAGACGGCGGGCGACCTCCTCCGGAATGCCACGCGAGCGCAGGTAGAACAGCTGCTCGTCGTCGAAACGACCGGTGGCAGCAGCGTGCCCGGCCCCGACGATCTCGCCGGTCTCGATCTCCAGGTTCGGCACCGAGTCGGCGCGCGCGCCATCGGTGAGCACCAGGTTGCGGTTCACCTCGTAGGTGTCGGTGCCCTCCGCGGCAGCGCGGATCAGCACGTCGCCGACCCACACGGTGTGCGCGTCCGGCTTGCTGGAGTTCGGATCGCCCTGCAGCGCACCCTTGTACTGCACGTTCGACTTGCAGTTGGGCTGCGAGTGATCCACCAGCAGACGCTGCTCGAAGAACTGGCCGTCATCGGCGAAGTACACGCCCAGTAGTTCGGCGTCACCGCCGGGACCCGCGTAGCGGATATTGCCGATGAGCCGCACCAGATCGCCACCGAGGGTGACATTGGTGTGGCGCAGGTTGGCGTCGCGACCCAGCTTGGCGTGGTGCGCGGTGACGTGCACGGCGTCATCGGCCCAGTCCTGCACGGCGATCACGCTCAACGCGGCACTGTCACCGAGGATGAATTCCACGTTCTCGGCGTAGGTTCCGCTGCCACGCTGGTCGATGACCACGGTGGCACGCGCGAAATTGCCCAGGCGGATCTGCAGGTGCCCGTAAGCAACCTTGCCCTCGCCCGGACCGGTGATGGTGATCGTGACCGGCTCGGCCACTTCGGTTTCCGCGGCGACCGACACGACGGTCGCCTGCTCGAAACCGGAGTACGCCTGCGCGGCAACACGATCGGTGGGGGTGCCGCCCTCGCCGAGGCGAGAGTCGGTGCGCTCCACGGTTTCCGCGGTGACACCCGCGGGCGCGGTCACCTCGACGGTCGCCTGCCCGTCCCGCACGGCGGTGCCGTCGTGCAGTCCGTTCAGGCGACGCATCGGGGTGAAGCGCCACGCTTCGTCACGCCCGGAAGGGATTTCGAAGGCGTTCACATCGAAAGAAGCGAACACCTCACCCTTGTTGAGCGCAGGGGTACGAGCCTCAGCGGCCTCGGCAACGTTCTCGACGGCCATCAGCCGACGGCTCCTTCCATCTGAAGTTCGATCAGGCGGTTCAGCTCCAGGGCGTACTCCATCGGGAGCTCCTTGGCGATGGGCTCCACGAAGCCGCGCACCACCATCGCCATGGCCTCGTCCTCGGTCAGACCGCGGGACATGAGGTAGAACAGCTGGTCCGCGGACACCTTCGAGACCGTGGCCTCGTGACCCATGGTCACGTCGTCCTCGCGGATGTCGACGTAGGGGTAGGTGTCGGAGCGAGAGATGTTGTCCACCAACAGCGCATCGCACTTCACGGTCGACTTCGAGCCGTACGCACCCTTGTTCACCTGCACCAGGCCGCGGTAGGAGGCACGGCCACCGCCGCGCGCCACCGACTTGGAGATGATGTTCGAGGAGGTGTGCGGCGCCAGGTGCAGCATCTTCGCACCGGTGTCCTGGTGCTGGCCCTCACCGGCGAACGCGATGGAGAGCACCTCGCCCTTGGCGTGCTCACCGGTCATCCACACGGCCGGGTACTTCATGGTGACCTTGGAGCCGATATTGCCGTCGACCCATTCCATGGTCGCGCCCGCCTCGGCCTTGGCGCGCTTGGTCACCAGGTTGTAGACGTTGTTCGACCAGTTCTGGATCGTGGTGTAGCGGCAGCGGCCGCCCTTCTTCACGATGATCTCGACCACCGCGGAGTGCAGCGAATCCGAGGAGTAGATCGGCGCGGTGCAACCCTCGACGTAGTGGACGTAGGCGTCCTCGTCGACGATGATCAGCGTCCGCTCGAACTGACCCATGTTCTCGGTATTGATGCGGAAGTACGCCTGCAGCGGGATGTCCACGTGCACGCCCTTCGGCACGTAGATGAACGAACCACCCGACCAGGTCGCGGAATTCAGCGCGGAGAACTTGTTGTCACCCGACGGGATGACCGAGCCGAAGTACTGCTGGAACAGCTCCGGGTGCTCCTTGAGCGCCGTGTCGGTGTCCAGGAAGATGACGCCCTGCTTCTCGAGATCCTCACGGATCGAGTGGTAGACGACCTCGGACTCGTACTGTGCCGCGACACCCGAGACCAGCCGCTGCTTCTCCGCTTCCGGGATGCCCAGCTTGTCGTAGGTGTTCTTGATGTCCTCGGGCAGGTCGTCCCAGGTGGCCGCCTGCTTCTCCGAGGAGCGCACGAAGTACTTGATGTTGTCGAAGTCGATGCCCTCGAGGTTGGAGCCCCAGTTCGGCATGGGCTTCTTGTCGAAGATGCGCAGTGCCTTCAGGCGGAAGTCGAGCATCCATTCGGGCTCGCTCTTCTTGGCCGAGATGTCGCGAACGACCTCCTCGGACAGGCCGCGCTTGGCACTGGCACCGGCGACATCCTTGTCGGCCCAGCCGTACCCGTACTTACCCAGGGACGCGATGGTCTCTTCCTGGGTCAGCGGCTGCACCTGGTCGGTGGTCGTCGTCATTCGACACTCCTTCCGGAGTCGTGTGTAGAAGTCGTTGCGGGCTGTGCAACGGGCGGTACTACAAGGGGAACGTGGGTGGTGCAAGCACAGTCGCCGTTGGCGATGGTCGCCAAGCGCTGCACATGGGTCCCGAGAATCTCTCGGAAGGCTTCGAGCTCGGCCGCGCACAGCTCCGGGAATTCCTCGGCGACGTGCGAAACCGGGCAGTGATGCTGGCAGATCTGTACGCCCGCACCGACTTTCCGGGTCGAGGCCGCGAATCCGGCATCGGTGAACGCTTCCGCGATCTCCTCCGCCTTGGCCTCGGTCTCGGCCGGGGTGTGCCCGGCGAGCTCACCGACCCCGGCGACGATCGCCTGGACCCGCTTGCGGGCGAAATCGGTGATGGCCGCGTCGCCGCCGAGCTCCCGGATCTGCCGCATGGCGGCTCCGGCGAGGTCATCGTAGGCGTGCCCCAGCTTGCCGCGGCCGGTGGCCGTCAGCTGGAACTGCTTGGCGGGACGCCCGCGGCCCTTCTGCTGCCAGGACGCGGACCGGGTGGCCCGCGCTTCCCCGGATTCGATGAGCGCATCCAAGTGCCGACGCACTCCCGCCGGGCTCAGGCCGAGCCGCTCGCCGATGGCGGTCGCGGTGATCGGGCCCTCCTCCAGCAGCAGCTTGATGACGGCTTCCCGGGTGTGCCCCTCACCCGCCGGTCCGGACGCAGCAACGGACCGGGCACCCTCGCTCTGGTGCCCGGTCTGTTGCGCATTCCGCAAACCCACGGTTTTCACAACACAAGTGTGACGGAATTCCATTCCGCGATCCAGTAAGGGTTCCCTGACCTGATCTTCGCGACCTGGGGCGATGGCGGCGGGTGTGAGCTGGGCCACCATATATCTGGGACAATTCCGGAAATTACGCCAGTTCGGGGCGGGTTTCCGATGGAGTGAACAAGGTACTGGTAGTGGGTGCGACGGGAAACGTCGGACGACAGGTGGTGGCCCAACTGGTCGCGGCGGGCGTGCCGACCCGGGCGTTGGCCCGGGATCCGGAGACCACCGTATTTCCGCCGGGGGTCGAGGTCGCGGGCGGGGATCTGACCGCGCCGGAGTCGCTGGTGGCCGCGGCCGACGGGATCGACTCCGTGTTTCTGGTGTGGCCGTTCCACAGCACGGCAGCGGCCGCCGAGGTGGTGGCGGCGCTCGCGGCGCAGGGGCGGCGCGTGGTGTATCTGTCCTCGACGGCCGTGAATGACGCTGGGCCGCAGTCGGATCTGATTCCGTTGCTGCATGCCGAGATGGAGGCGTTGGTGACTGCGGCGACAACGCAGTGGGCGATATTGCGGGCCGATGCGCTCGCCTCCAATTCATTGAGCTTGGCGCGACAGGTTCGTGCGGGTGACGTGGTGCGCGGGACCGAGGTCGCCCCGAGCGCGGTGGTGCACGAGGGTGATGTCGCCGCGGTGGCGGTCCGGCTGCTGACCGAGGCGGGCCACGTCGGGCGGACCTATCTCGTAACCGGGCCGCGGGTCGTGGGGCGCGCTGAGCGGGTCGAGGCCATCGGTGCGGCATTGGGTCGTTCGCTGCGGTTCGAGACGCTGCCGGTCGAGGTGGCCCGGGAGATGATGACGGCGGCCGGGCTGCCGGCACCGCAGATCGAGTCGCTGGTGTCGATGACGGAATTGCGGCCGCGCTCGGATCTGATCACCGACACGGTTGCCGCGTTCACCGGGCGTCCAGCCCGCGATATCCGCGAGTGGTCGGTCGAGCACGTCGAGGATTTTCGATAGCCGGACGGTCGCCGAGGACGAGTGCTCGACCGGGTGGGGCATAAGTTCGACGCCGATCGAATTACACCTGGGGTGCGGGTGCCGCAGCGCCCGCCGCAGACCACGAGAGCCGATCCACGGAAAGCCGGTGTCAGCATGCCCGTCGCCCTGTCCCTTCTCGATCTCGCCGCGATCGCGCCCGGTCAGACCGCGCGCGACAGCTTCCACAACAGTGTCGCGCTGGCGCAGGCGGCGGAACGCAGTGGCTACGAGCGGGTTTGGTATGCCGAGCACCACAACATGGGGTCGATCGCGTCGAGTGCGACCAGCGTGTTGATCGGGTATGTGGCCGGGCATACCGAGTCGATTCGGCTGGGCTCGGGCGGGATCATGCTGCCCAATCATTCGCCGCTGGTGATCGCGGAGCAGTTCGGGACGCTGGAATCGCTGTATCCGGGGCGCATCGACCTGGGGCTGGGTCGCGCGCCGGGTAGCGATCAGGAGACCATGCGGGCGCTGCGGCGCAATCCGTCCTCGGCGGATACGTTCCCGCAGGATGTGCTCGAACTGCAGGGGTATCTGAGCGGGAATTCCCGGATTCCGGGGATCAAGGCGGTACCGCGGGCGGAAGGCATTGTGCCGCTCTACATTCTGGGGTCGTCGCTGTTCGGTGCGCAGCTGGCCGCGCATCTCGGGCTGCCGTATGCGTTCGCTTCGCACTTCGCGCCGGACTCGCTGCGGGACGCGGTGCGTGAGTATCGCGACCGGTTCCAGCCGTCGGAGCAGCTGGCCGAGCCGTATGTGATCGCGGGTGTGAATGTGTTCGCCGCCGAGGATCACGAGACGGCGGAGGCGCAGAAGGTCATTTCCTACCGGGCGCGGACGCGGGCGTTCATCAAGCGCGGGACGCAGGGGGTGGAGTTCTCCGATGAGGAGATCGACGCGTTCCTGACCTCACCGAACGGGCGTCACCTCGCGAAGATGACCACTTACACGGCGGTCGGTACCCCGGCCGAAGTCGTTGCGTACCTGGAGGATTTCGCCTCCGATATCCAGGCGGACGAACTCATCACCGCGCATCACGCCCAGCAGGTCGAGGATCGGGTGCGGTCGGTGGAGCTGACCGGTGCGGCGATGGCCGCGCGCGAATCCGTGCCGCGCTGACGGCCAGCGCTGCCAGGGTCAGCCAGACGTAGGCGTTGTGGACGATCAGGGCGGTGACTCCGCGGTTCCTGAGGTCCAGGAGGCCCTCGCTGGGCACACCCAACAGCAGCAGTAATCCGCCGGAGCAGAGAACGAAGACGACGAGCAACGCCACCGCGGCCACGAGTGAGCGGTGGCGGTTCACCAGGTGGGCGAGGTAGATCAGCAAGGGCGCCAGCCAGACCCAGTGGTGGACCCAGCTGAACGGCGACACCACGGTGCCGGTGAGACCGCACAGCACCACGGCGGGGAGTTCACGGCCGGATTCCGACAGGCGACGAGCGAGGTACAGGCAAGCCACTGTGATAGCGAGAACCGCTGCCGCCCACAATAATTGCCGATCAGAATCCCAGCCGAACGTGCGGGCCAGCAGGCCGCGCAGGGATTCGTTGTAGAAGGTCTCGGGTGCACCGATCCGGGAGGAATCGGCGAAGGTGCCGCCCCAGAAGGTCAGCGAATCCCGTGGCAGCATCGCCGATCCGATCGCCATGGTGGCGAGCAGGGCACCGGCCGCGGTGGCAGCGGCCCGGTATCGGCGGGTCACCAGCAGATACAGGATGAAGAAGGCCGGTGTCAGCTTGATGCCCGCCGCGATCCCGGTCGCAATGCCTTTGCCGCGTGCGGAATCCGGCAGGGCCGTATCGGCCAGGATCAGCAGCAGGAGCAGGATGTTGATCTGCCCGAAGGCCATGGTCGAGCGGATCGGCTCGCACAACAGCAGCAGTCCGGCGGCGGTCGGGCTCACGATCAGCATCCGACGGTCGCCCCGGTAGCCGAGGATCGACAGCGGCGCCCAGACCGAGCCGGTGAGCATCGCGAAGTTCGCCAGCCCGCCGAACCAGGTGAAGACCGTCCCGTGCATCAGCGTGAGGGGCACGAAAAGCAGTGCGGCGAACGGGGTGTAGACGAAATCCCAGCCGGTGCGCGCCTGCGGGTGCAGGGGCGTGTCGTACACCGGGATGCCGTGCAGCACCCGATCGGCGGCGATGCGGTAGGCGTCGAGATCTTCCAGGTGCAGCATCGCGCGCGGGTTCATCACCGCCTGCCCGAGCCATTGCAGTCCCGCGAGGGTCCCCACCACCACGACCAGCCACACCACGACCAAGGGGATCGAGCGTCGTTGTGACGCATCCCCGTTCGCGGCCGCCGCCTCGTCGATCACCGGCAACGGCATGACGCACCCCTCGAGCTCCGGGTTCCGGTTGCCCGCTCACCGTAGTGAGCGAACCTCCGGGGCGCGTGCCCCGAATTTTAGGCGCTTGCGTTTCACATATCGGGCCGGATGTGTGCTCAGCCGTGAAAGGGGTCGATGTCCTGGCCCGGGAGCCACGAGCGACCCGGTTCGGTCCAACCGTGCGCCTTGATCGCCTTCTTCGCCGCCCGCTGATTGCGTCCGATGAGCCGGTCCAGGTAGAGGTGGCCGCGCAGGTGATCGGTCTCGTGCTGCAGGCAGCGGGCCAGATAGCCGGTGCCTTCGACCGAGACGGGCTGATTGTGGATGTCGACACCCGACACCCGGGCCCAATCGGCGCGACCGGTCGGGAACCACTCCCCCGGCACCGAGAGGCAGCCTTCGGTGTTGTCGTCGGGGTCGGGCATCGTTTCGGGGATCTCGGAGGTCTCGAGGACCGGGTTGACGACGTAACCGCGTTGGCGGCCCGCACCATCGAGCAGGTCGTAGACGAAAACCGCACGCGGATCGCCGATCTGGTTGGCGGCCAGGCCCGCACCCCGCGCCGCGGTATTCGTCTCGAAGAGGTTCTCGACGAAACCGGCCAGCTCGGCATCGAATTCGGTGACGGGCACTGCCACTGCGTTCAGGCGCGGGTCACCACAGATCAAGATCGGTAGAACAGCCATGCACTATTTCTTCCAGAAGGCTGCCGGGAGATTGCCGCCGGGGTCGGTCACATGCCATTGAACTCGACCAGTGGCGCGGGATAGCCGGGGACGGGAGGGGTTGCGCGCCAAGGCTTGTGGATGCGGGCACCGGGCAGATGCGCGAGTTCGGGGAGGTGGCGGCGGACGTAGTCGCCGCCGGGGTCGAAGCGTTCGGCCTGGCGAATCGGGTTGAGGACCCGGTTGGGGCGGGTATCGGTGCCGGTGCCGGCCGCCCACTGCCAGTTCATCTGATTGTTGGCGATGTCGCCGTCGACCAGCCAGGTCAGGAAGTGGTCCGCGCCAACTCGCCAGTCCACGCCGAGGGATTTGGTGAGGAAACCCGCGGTCAGCAGGCGGGCGCGGCCGGGCATCCAGCCCTCGGTGCGCAGTTGCCGCATGGCCGCGTCGATGACCGGGTAGCCGGTGCGCCCGTCGCACCAGGCGGCGAAGGCCTGCGGGTCCGCGCGCGGTGCGGTGGGGGGTCGACGAAAGTCGGTGTGGGCCAGTTCCGGCCGGGCCGCGAGGATCTGGTGGTGGAAGTCGCGCCAGGCCAGTTGGCGGGCGAAGGCCGCGCCGCCCGGGGTCGACAGGTCGGTGCGGCGCAGCACCTCACCCGGCGAGAGGCAGCCGAAGTGCAGGTAGGGCGACAGCCCGGAGGTCGTGCCCGCCAGCACGTCGTTGTCGGTGTGGTAGGTCGCCACCGGGCCGGAGAGCCACTCGGACAACAGTTTCCGGCCGGTCCGCTCACCACCGACGGACAGGCCGGGCGGGACGGGCTCGGCGCACAGTTCGGCGTAGGCGGGCAGCGGTGCCGCCGTCACCTCCGGGCCGGTGAGCTGTCGCGGGCGGGCGGCCTCCGGTCGCAGGGGCGTCTCGAGCCAGCGGCGGAAATACGGTGTGAACACCGAGAAATGGCCACGACCGGTGGCGGGACGCAGCTCCGCCGGGTCGGCCACGGTCACCGACGCGGGATGCGCGATCAGGTGGCAGCGCGCCGCGCGCGCAACGGCTCGCAGTTCGGTCTCGCGAATCCGGCTGTAGCGGCTGACATCCGCGGCGATATGCACGGCGCACGCACCGGTTTCAGCGATCACCCGCGCGACTTCGGCGACGACGGCACCCCGCCGGATCACCAATGGCGTGCCCAGCTCGCGTAATTCGGCGTCCAGGTCGGCGAGCGCGGCGGTCAGGAAGCGAAGCCGGTTGGGCGCGATCGGGGTTCGTTCGATGATCCCCGGGTCCAGCACGAACAGCGGCACCACCGGCCCGCACGCGGCGGCTGCCGCGAGCATCGGGTTGTCGTGCACCCGTAGATCACGGGTGAACAGGGCAATCGTCACCGGCATGCGGGACTCGCTTTCGGAGGGGGATTGGGAGCGAACACGGGGTCGTCCCCAAGGGGTTCGCGACGATCACCCCATCGGTTTGCCGCCGACCACCAGTTCGGTCGCCGACCAGCACCGGACCACGCGCGCGGGAACGATTCGTGTGACGATGGTGTGAGTAGTCACGACACTGGGACGTTCGGCGGGCACGCACTATGTCTGACCACGACTCCGATTCCGCGACCCGACATTTCGAACGGCGGCGCGCATGGCTCACCGCCCTGGCCTTCCGCATGCTCGGGGCCTCCGGCGAGGCCGAGGATGCGGTGCAGGAGACCTGCCTGCGCCTGAGCCGCACGGACCCGCACAGCATTCGCAATCTGGACGGCTGGCTGACCACCGTGCTGTCGCGCCACTGCCTCGAGGTGCTGCGCGCCCGGCGGGCCCGGCCCGAACAACCGTTGGGAATCGTTGTGCCGGAACGACTTCCCTATACCCCGACCATCGGTGGTCCCGAAGAGCAGGCGATGCTCGGCGTGGACCTGGAACGCGCGGTGCTGGTGCTGCTACATCGACTGCACCCCGCCGAACGCGTCGCCTTCGTCCTGCACGACATGTTCGAGGTGCCGTTCTACGAGATCGCGGAGATCCTGCGCCGTTCACCCAATGCCGTAAGGCTGCTCGCCGGCCGAGCCCGGCACCGGATGATCGGTGAAACGGATGGCATTCAACCGGACACGTTGCGTGAGCAGCGGATCGTGCGGGTTTTCCTGGCCTCAGTCCTAGCCGGTGACCTCGACGCGGTGCTCACCCTGCTCGCCCCCGACATCGGGGTGTCGGCCGACGGCGTTGCCGCGACCGGACGCACCGGCGTCACGATCACCGGACCACACCAAGCCGCTCGACTGGCCATCGGATTCGCGGCCCGCGCGGAGTTCGCGGCCATGGTGCTCGTGGATGGACGCCCCGGCGTGTTGGTCGCCGCCGGCGACGAAGCACCCGCCGTCATGGCGTTCACCATCGACGGCGAGCGGATCACCCACATCGGGCTCCTCGCCGAGCCGGAAATTCTTGCGCGGCTCCCCCTCACCATCCCCGACTTCACCGAATAGGAGGCCCTGACCACTGGCGAGGCTGTCCGCCGACCTCTCCGCGTGACAAGAGGTGCAGTGCAGGATGAAGCGGCAGTGCCCGGCCAACGCAGGCAGGAACACACCTTGCCGCGGTGCGACAGGTTCAGCCCGAATGGCCGAATTCGCTCCCCGGCCGACGAATTCAGCGGGTGGCGACCAGTTTGACCGGGCTCTCGAGCAGGGCTTCGATGGAGTCGTCCCAGGCCACGGTGCGGGTGGTGACCAGGCTCGGGTCGAAGCGGCCGGTGGCGACCAGGTCGAGGATGGGCGGGATGGTCGGGCGGGCGTGGGCGCGGCCGGTGTGGAAAGTGCAACAGCGCGAATACATTTCGAGCATGGGCAGGGCGACATCCTGGGTTTGGACGCTGACGCTGGTGCAGTGACCGTCGTTGGCGGTGGCCCGGATGGCGGCGACCAGGGCCTTGGCGCCGCCCGCGGCCTCGACCGTCACCGGGAAGCGGCCGACGCGTTCGGTCGGCGTGCCCTCGATCGGGTCGGCACCGAGTTTCGCTGCGATGGCGAGCCTTTCGGGATCGGTGTCGAGGTAGACGGCCCGCGCCGAGCCGAGGGCGACCGCCAGGCCCGCCGCGTACAGGCCGATCGAGGCCGCGGCCGGGCCGCCCAGCACGAGCACCTCCGCGCCCGGGTCGGCCGCCAGGTGCGGGGCCACGGTCCGGTAGGCGTCGGCGATATTGTCGCTGGCGCTGGCGACGGTGGCGGGATCGACGCCGGCGGGGAGCGGTACCAGCATGGCGTCCGCGTGCGGGACCACGACCAGGTCCGACCAGAAGCCGCCCCACTCCAGACCACCCATCGGTCCGAGACCGTAGCTGGACATGAGGGGATGGCTGGTGCAGTTGCCGGTGCGGCCGCGCCGACAGGAATCGCAGGCGCCACAGGAGATTTGGAAGGGGACCACGACACGGTCGCCCGGGAGGACCGAGGTCACCTCGGCACCGACGGCGATCACCTCGGCCACGCCCTCGTGACCGAAGGCGTACGGGCCGGGCAGGGGAAACCGGCCCTGCAGGATGGCGGGATCGATATCACAGGTGGCCACGGCGATCGGGCGGACCAGTGCCTGGCCCGGGCCGTCGAGGGCGGGTTCGGCGGTGTCCTCCCAGTGCAGGGCGTTCGGTCCGTCGAGTACGAGTCGCTGCATCATCCGATCCTTGCTAGAACGTTCTTTCTAGTCAACCCCACCCTAGGGTGAATTCGCCTCGGCAGCAGCGGATTCCGCCAAGCTCAATCGGATCAGCCGGGCCATCGCCGCCGAGACCGTGTGCAGCGGCTCGTCGGTGCGGCGCACCCGGGCCAGGATGGTGGCGCCCTCGTAGGCCGCCACCAGGGTGGTGGCCAGCCCGCGCGCCTCCCCCGGCTCCATGCCCAGTTCGGTGAGCATCTCGGCGAAACCGTGTGCCATGGCGTCGAATGCCGCGACGCACGCCGCGCGCACCGAGTCGACATCGCTGCCGCCGTCGAGGGCGGGCGTGCCCACCGGACACCCATCCGTCCAGTCGGTCTCGGCCAGTTTGGTGGCCATGAAATCGAACAGGGTTGCGGCCGTACCGAACACATCCCCCGGGGCCTGCCGGATCATCCGACCCACCAGCACCCCCGTGCCGGTGATGGCCGAGACCGCGATCTCCTCCTTCCCGCCCGGAAAGTGGTGGTAGATCGACCCATACGGCAGCCCGGCCGCCTCGCTCAGCTTCTTCAGCCCGAATCCGTGATAGCCGTGCCGGGCGAGTAGCCCGGCCGCGGCGACCTCGATTCGCCGTTTCGAATCGGACACCATTCATCCAGAGTATGAGCGGGGTCCGACAGCGGCAGCGCGAATGGTGTTCGCGCAGTGGATCAACCGAGCGTCGCGAGGGCCGCGCGCAGCTTGGCGGCGGCCGAATCGGCGACGGTTTTCAGCGCAGGATCGCCCGCGACCTGCACCATCAGCTCGGGATTCATCGCCTCCACCAGGACGGTGCCCGCCTGCGAAGGATCGCTGCGCACCACGACATTGCACGGCAGCAGCAGCCCGATCCGCCGGTCCACGCCGAGCGCGGCGTGCGCCAGCGGCGGATTGCAGGCACCCAGGATGAGGTAGTCCTCCATGTCCGCGTCCAGCTTCGTCTTCATGGTCGCGGTCACGTCGATCTCGGTGAGCACCCCGAAACCCTGCTCGGACAGGGCTTTCCGGGTGCGCGCCACCGCGTCGGCGAAATCGGTGCGCAGGGTGGTGGACAGGGCCATGGTCATGGCATTCCTTTCTAGGCCAGGGCCAGGAAGAGCTTCTCGAGCTCCTCCACGGTCATGGGTTCGGAGTTCTCGGGCTGCTCGCCACTGAGGCAGTCGCGCAGACCGGTGGCGACGATCTTGAACCCGGCCCGGTCGATCGCCCGCGAGACCGCGGCCAGCTGGGTGACGACGTCCTTGCAGTCACGTCCCTGCTCGATCATGGAGATGACCCCGGCCAGCTGACCGTGCGCGCGGCGCAAGCGGTTGAGGACCTGCGCTACGGCCTCTTCATTGCCGATCATGGTGGATTCCTTCCCTGGTCGATGATCTCACTATACCCCTGGGGGTATATCAGTGGGCGAAGGTGATGTCCGGCAGCACCTTGCGCAGCCAGCGCGGCGACCACCAGGCGGCGTGCCCGGTCAGGCGCAGCAGCACCGGCAGCAGGATCAGGCGGATCAGCACGGCGTCCAGCAGGACGGCCACGCCGAGGATGATGCCCATCTCCTTGGGCGGCAGCGGGTCGGCCAGGGCGAAGGTGAAGAACACGGCCACCATGACCGCCGCGGCGGCCGCGATCACCCGGCCCGAGTGGGCGAGGCCGTCGATGTGCGCGACGGCCGGGTCGCCCGAGCGCTCGTAGTGTTCCTTCGCGGTGGCCAGCAGGAAGACCGTGTAGTCCATGGCGATCGCGAAGATCATGGCGAAGAAGAACACCGGCCCCCAGCCGTCCAGGAAGCCCTGCGGGGTGAAGCCGAGCAGGCTCGCGCCGTGGCCGTCCTGGAAGATCAGCTTGGCGACGCCGAACGCGGCCGCGGTGGACAGCAGGCTGACGCCCGCGCCGAGCAGGGCGATGAGTGGAGCGCGCAGGGCCACGAGTAGCAACAGGAAACCGAGCACCAGGATGATGCCGACGACCAAGGGCAGGTAGTCGTTCAACGCCTGTTGCAGGTCCAGATTCTCGGCGACGGCGCCGCCGACGAGGACGCCGGCGGGGAGCGCGGCACGCAAGGTGTGCACGATGTCGCCCATGGCGGGATCGGACGGATCGACCGCGGGGGTCGCCTGGATCATGACCAGGTCGCTGCCGTCGGCGGCGGACTGCGGCGGCGAGACCATCGCGATTCGACTGTCCGAGGCCGCAATTCGCACGGCATCCTGCGCCTGCGCGGCCGGGGCCACGATCTGGAGTGTGCCCGGCGCACCGAGCCCGAACTCACGCTGGACCAGTTCGTACCCCTGACGCACGGCGGCATCGGCGGGCACCACCTGGATCGACGGCATGGCGACTTTGAGCCCGGTGATGGGTGCGGCAAGCCCGACAAGGATCAGCAGCGAACCGATGGCAAACGGCCACGGGTGCCGATGCAGCAGCTTTCCCCAGGCCGCGAACACCGGTGAACGATGCTGCTGGCGAGCCGCATACGGCAGTGAACCCTTGTTCACCCGCTTCCCGAGCGCGCCGAGGACCGCGGGCAGCAGGGTCAACGTCGCCAGCAGGACGAAGGCGACCGCGAACATGATGCCGACGGCCATGGTCCGGACCGCGGGTGCGGGGACCACCAGGACCGCGGACAGACTGACCAGCACGGTCAGACCCGACAGCAGTACCGCCTTGCCGGCCGTGGCCATGGTGACCGCAACCGCCTGACGTGGCGCGGTGTCACCGCGAATGGCGTCGCGGAAGCGGGAGACCAGGAACAGCGCGTAGTCGATGCCCAGCGCCAGGGCGAACATCATCGCGAAGTTCATGGCCCAGACCGAGATCGGCGTGAGGTGGTTCAGCAACACCAGTCCGCCCGCCGAGGCGATGAGACCGGTCAGCGTCAGCAGCAATGGCAGTCCGGCGGCGACCAGTGAGCCGAAGGCCAGCACCATGATCGCCAGCGTGACCGGCCAGGAGAACATCTCGGCCTGCATCATGGCCTCGTGGTTGGCCTTGTTGAAGTCGCTCCACAGCGCTGACGCCCCGGTCGGATAGACCTGGAAGCCATCGGTTCCGAGGGCCTGCAGTTTCGGGCCGTTATCGGTCACCGCCGCCACCATGTCGTCGGTGCTCGCGTTCGCGCCTGCCAGCACGATGCCGGTGTGGCCGTCGCGGCTGATCGATTGCCCCGGCGTGGGCGCGACGATCGCCCCGAATCGGCTGTCGCCCCGCAGGATTGCGCCAATATCGGTGACCAGGCGCTGGGCGGCGGGGCTGTCCATGGTCGCGGTGTCGGAGTGGATCACCACCTGCACCGCCGCCGCGGAGTTCCCGCCGAAGTGCTGTTGTGCGAGCTCACGCACCCGCACGGATTCGGAGCCGTCGGCCTGCCAGCCCGCGCCCGCGAGGGAGTTGAACACGGCCGGCGCGGCCGCACCCAGGGCGACCGACAGGATCAGCCAGAAACCGAACACCCAGCGGGCGTGATCGGCCATGAGGGCGCCGAGCCGACCCAACAGGCCCGCGGGTGCGGCCGTGATCGCAGCGGCGTCGGCGACGCCGACTGTGGTACTTCGCATCTGAATTCCTTCCATACCCCCCGGGGTATCTGAAGCCTATACCCCTGGGGGTATCAAGAACCATGTGGAATGCCTCACGGCAACCACCGGGCACACCGGCGAACCCGCGCTACGGCCATGCGATCGGCGTCGCGACCCGGCCGCCGGACTAGGCTGCGCAGCTGTGGCGGTAGTGGAAGGCGCACGGCGCAGAGTCATCGAAATAGGACGCCGGGCCCTGGGCCTGGACGTCCCAGCCGCCGATCACACCGTCGCCGTGCTGCACAGCATCGATCACGACGTGCCGGGACTGGACCGGCGAGAAACCCTGCAGCTGATGCGAATCCGGCTGCTGGGCGCGACCGGGGCCGTCATCATGGCGATCGCGGCGCTGGGCGTGGGCGCGCAACCGGTGCACCAGAATCCGACCTCCGGACTGCGGGTGCTCGGATTCTTCGCGCGCGCGGGCACTTCGACGCTGGCCATGTGCCTGATCGGGACCGTGCTGGTGGTGATGGCCTGGCTGCTGCTGGGGCGCTTCGCCATCGGCGGCTGGGGCGGCAATCCCCGCCACCGGCTCACCCGCTCACAGATGGATCGCACGCTGCTGCTGTGGATCATTCCGCTCAGCGTCGCGCCGCCCATGTTCAGCAATGACGTGTATTCGTATCTGGCACAGAGCGAGATCTCCGCGCGCGGGCTGGACCCGTACAAGGTCGGGCCGGTCGAGGGACTCGGGCTCGACAATGTGCTGACCAACAACGTGCCCAATATCTGGCGGCTGACCCCCGCGCCCTACGGGCCGCTGTTCCTGTGGATGGGACGCGGGATCTCCTCGGTCGCGGGCGACAACATCATCGCCGGAGTGTGGCTGCACCGGCTGCTCGCGCTGGCGGGCGTCGCCTTGATCGTGTGGGCACTGCCGCGGTTGTCGCGGCGCTGCGGTGTCGCGCCGGTGAGCGCGCTGTGGCTGGGGGCGGCCAATCCGCTGGTGCTGTTCCACCTGGTCGGCGGCGTGCACAATGACGCGATCATGCTCGGGCTGATGATGGCCGGTGTCGAGTTCTGCATGCGGGCGCTCGACGATATCCATCCCTTCGATCGAAAAGCGTGGGCGCTGCTGGTCTTCGGGGCGGTGGTGATCACGCTGTCCTCCTCGATCAAGATCATTTCGCTGGTCTCGCTGGGATTCGTCGGCATGGCCCTGGCCAGAAGGCTGGGCGGACGATTACGGGACGTCCTGATAGCCGGGGCCGTGCTCGTCGGCATCGCCGTGGTCGTCACCCTGCTCATCAGCGGGGCCAGCGGCCTCGGATTCGGGTGGATGAACACGCTCGGCGCGGCCACCTCGGTCCGCAGCTACCTGTCGCTGCCCACCGCGATCGGGATCATCACCGGATTCGGCGGCGTACTGCTCGGATTGGGCGATCACACCACCGCGCTGCTCGACATCACCCGGCCCATCGCGGAACTGGTCGCCGCGTTCATCACCGTGCGCATGCTCATCGCCACCTGGACCGGACGCTTGAATCCGATCGGCGCGCTGGGGGTTTCACTCGGCGCGATCGTGCTGTTCTTCCCGGTGGTGCAGCCCTGGTATCTGCTGTGGGCGATCGTGCCGCTCGCCGCCTGGGCCAACCGGCCGGCCTTCCGGGTTCCGGCGGTGGTGCTGTCCGTCGTGGTGAGCATGATCGTGATGCCGCGCGGTGCGGACTTCTACGTTTTCCAGATCGTCGAATCCGCCATCGCCACCGTGATCGTCGGTCTGACGCTCATCTTCCTGACCCGAAATGTGCTGCCGTGGCGCAATCAGCCGGGGGTGTCGGCTCCGTCACAGCGACCCACGCCCTACGGTGTCTCATCGTGACCGCAGCCTCCGGACCCGCCGTACGCGTCGACGGCGTCGTGAAACGCTACGGCGAGACCACCGCGGTCGACGGCATCAGCTTCGATATCGAACGCGCGCAGGTATTGGCGCTGCTCGGGCCCAACGGCGCGGGCAAGACCACCACCACCGAGATGTGCGAGGGCTTCGTGACCCCCGACGCCGGGAGCGTGCGGGTGCTGGGCCTGGACCCGATCGCCGACTCCGACCAGCTGCGGCCGCGCATCGGCGTGATGTTGCAGGGCGGCGGCGCGTACCCCGGCTCCAAGGCCGGGGAGATGCTGGATCTCGTCGCCTCCTACTCCGCCAACCCCCTCGACCCGACCTGGCTGCTGGACACGCTCGGGCTCAAAGACGCTCGGCGCACGCCCTATCGGCGACTCTCCGGCGGGCAGCAGCAGCGCCTGGCCTTGGCCTGCGCGCTGGTCGGCCGGCCCGAGATCGTGTTCCTCGACGAGCCGACCGCCGGATTGGACGCGCAGGCACGGCATCTGGTGTGGGAGCTCATCGACGCGCTGCGCCGCGACGGGGTCAGCGTGCTGCTCACCACCCACATGATGGACGAGGCCGAACAGCTCGCCGACCAGCTGGTCATCATCGACCACGGCCGGGTGGTCGCCCAAGGCACACCCGCCGAAGTCACCTCACACGGGGCCGAGGGGCGGCTGGCGTTCACCGCGCCACCCAAACTCGACCTCTCCCTGCTGGAAGCCGCACTGCCGGAAGGGTTCACGCCGCGCGAGACCGCGCCCGGCTCCTACCTGCTGCAAGGCGACATCACCCCGCAGGTGCTGGCCACCATGACCGCCTGGTGCGCGCGAATCGACGTGCTGCCCACCGACATTCGCATCGACCAGCGCCGACTGGAAGACGTGTTCCTGGAACTGACCGGACGGGAGTTGCGCGGGTGACCGAGACCGTGAACCGATTCGCGGCGGGCACCTTCTCCCCCGCCCCGCAGCCGACCACACGCGCGAAGATGCTGGCGGCGCAGACCCGCATGGAACTGATCCTGTTGCTGCGCAACGGGGAACAGCTGCTGCTGACCATGTTCATTCCGATCACGCTGCTGATCGGGTTGACGCTGCTGCCGATGAGCGGGCTCGGCGAGCATCGGGTGAACCGGGTGGTGCCGGCGGTGATGATGGTGGCGATCATGTCAACCGCGTTCACCGGGCAGGCCATCGCGGTCGGGTTCGATCGGCGCTACGGGGCGTTGAAGCGGCTGGGGGCGACGCCACTTCCGCGCTGGGGCATTGTCGCGGGCAAGTGCTCGGCGGTGCTGATCGTGGTGGTGCTGCAGTCGATTCTGCTGGGGGCCATCGGGTTCGCGCTGGGCTGGCGGCCCTCGCTGAGCGGGTTGCTGCTGGGCGCTGTCGTGATCGCGCTGGGGACGGCGACCTTCGCGGCGCTGGGCCTGCTGCTGGGCGGGACGCTCAAGGCCGAAGTGGTGCTGGCTCTGGCGAACATCCTGTGGTTCGTCATGCTCGGGACCGCGAGCCTGGTGTTCATGTCCGATGATCTGCCGCACGCGGTGAGCCTGATCGCGCGGATCATTCCGTCCGGGGCGCTGTCGGAATGCCTGGAACAGGCGATGCGCACCAGCGTCGACTGGTACGGCCTGGCGGTGCTCGCCGGATGGGGTGGGCTGGCCGGATGGCTGGCCACCCGCTTCTTCAAATTCGACTGACCTCGAGAGAAGCTCGACCGACCTCGAAAGGTCGAGCGGCCCACGTGTTTAACGACACGTTGTAGTAGGGCGGGTGACGGGGCGAAATGCGTCCCCGCTACCATCTTGTCCGTGCTGAATCGCGCCTTCCAGCGACTTGCCGATCTGTTCCCGATGCCTTCGTTGCGGGTGCAGCGCCTCATCGCCTTCGTGGTCCTGCTGACCCAGGCCGGAATCTCGGTGACCGGTGCCGTCGTCCGCGTCACCGCCTCGGGCCTCGGCTGCCCCACCTGGCCGCAGTGCTTCCCCGGCAGTTTCACGCCGACCACCGTGGCCGAGGTGCCCGTCGTGCACCAGGTCGTCGAATTCAGCAATCGCATGCTGACTTTCGTGGTCGTGCTCGCGGCGGCCGTGATCGTGCTGGCCGTGACCCGGGCGCGACGCCGACGCGAAGTACTCGTCTACGCCTGGCTCATGCCCGGCGGCACCGTGCTGCAGGCCGTGCTCGGCGGTATCACCGTGCGCACCGGATTGCTGTGGTGGACGGTCTCGCTGCATCTGCTGGCCTCGATGCTGATGGTCTGGCTGGCCGCGCTGCTGTGGGTCAAGGTCGGCGAACCCGACGACGGCATCGACACCGTGCAGGCCCCCAAGCCCCTGCGCCTGCTGACCGCGCTGTGCGGCCTGGCTCTCACCGCGACCCTCATCGCGGGCACCCTGGTCACCGGTGCGGGCCCGCACGCGGGCGACAAGAGCGCCGCGAAGCCGGTGGAACGCCTGCAGGTCGAGATCACCACGCTGGTCCACCTGCACGCCGAACTCCTCGTCGCCTATCTGGCGCTGCTGGTCGGATTGGCCTGCGGACTGGCCGCCGTCGGCATGAACAAGTCCATCCGGACCCGGCTGATCGTGGTCATCGCCCTCGTCTGCGCGCAAGCGCTGATCGGCATCGTCCAGTACTTCACGCACGTGCCCGCCGCACTGGTCGCCTTCCACGTCGGCGGCGCGGCCGCCTGCACCGCCGCCACCGCCGCCCTCTGGGCCGCCCTGCGCACCCGCGAACCCTTGCCCGCCAACGCATCGGTCTCCGCGGGGAAGGTCAGCATCTAGCTGACTGACGCGAGATGCGGTCGGCTCGCCGCGTACACCCGTTCCCGGAAGAATGGACGGCGTGACCGAGTTGATCGACGACGCGCACCTGGAACAGACTGCGGTAGTGGCGAATACCGCGATGAACCGGGACCGGCGGCTGCCCGCCTATCGCCGCGAGCTCGGGTTCGATCCGGTGGCGTGGTTGCTGGCGCGGCCGGGACCACAGCGCTGGCTCGATATCGGATGCGGTAGCGCCCGAGCCCTTTCCGACGCCACGACTCACCTCGCCGGTCATGCCACCATCATCGGCCTCGACCTGGTCGGCTACTTCGGCGTCCCACCGGGCGGCGGCCTCGACCTGGTCACCGGGTCGGTGCTGACCTGGCAGCCCGACGAACCCGTGGACCTGATCACGAGCGTTCACGCACTGCACTATGTCGGTGACAAACTCGGCGCGCTGACCCGCATGACCTCCTGGCTCACGGTCGACGGCCACCTCGCCGCCAATTTCGATGCCACCGCGGTCCGCGCACCCGACGGCACGCCCCTGGGTCGCCCCTTCACCGCCGCCTTGCGCGGCAATGGATTCCAGTACAACCCCCGCGCGCGGCGACTCACCCGGACCGGCTGCGGGGTGCCCGCGTGGGACTTCCGCTATCTGGGTGCCGATCCGTATTCGGGCCCGAACTACACCGGCCAGGACGCGGTCGCCTCACACTACGTTCGGTGATCGCGTGGCTGCGGCCACCTGCGAATGATCTTCCGCCCCACGGGGATGAGGGCGATCACCGTCGCGGCACCGACGAGCAGCCCGATGACACCGTTGGTGTGCGCCCTGTCCCGCATCTGATCCCGGCTCCGCAGTGGTCGATCAGCCGGATTGATCTGTGCCATACCGGCGGTGAATCCACCTGGCCGGTAGACCTGCACCTCGCCGGGGTGGCGTCGGCTTCCCGCTGTCACGTCGCAGCCGTCCAGCGCGCCCATCACGACACCGGCGCAGGTGACCGGCCGGGTCAGGTGGCGGGTTCCTGTGACGAGCGCAGTCACCGCTATGCCTGCCATCAGCACAGCCAGCACCATCAGAATCGCCAACGCTCCGCGTCGCGACCGGGCTGAACTCACATCCGTGCCGCCTTACCGATCGAGGAACTGCCACAGAGCCTCTCGCACCGAGGGTTGCGCGTGCCCGGCGTGCAGTTCCAGCAGCGCGGCCTCGGCGACCAAGCCCACCCACAGCCTGGCCGCCTGCGTGGGATGAGTCCAGCCGAGGAGTTCGAAGTCCGGCTCGATGAGGGCGGCGTTGTGGGCGTTGCGGCCACTCACCTCGTCGGTGATCAGCGGTTCAGCGCGGGCCTCGAGCAGCAGGGCTTTGACGCCGCGGTCACGCAGGCAGGCGTCGAGGTAGGCGGTCGACGCCGCGAGCAGGCGGTCGCGGCCGGGAGCCAGGCCCTCGATGGAGGTTTCGATCTCGCCTTGCAGACGGTCGTGGAATTCGCGGTGCAAAGCCAGCAGGTAGTTGGCGCGGTTGCCGAAATGGTGGAAGAAGGTGCCCTTCGAGACGCCGAGTTCGGTCACCAGGACATTGACGCTGACCCCGGCCAGGCCGAGGCGTTCGGCCAACTGCAGGCCGCTGTCGACGAGGGCCGCGCGGGTGCGTGCGGCGGAATCCTCCCGCAGATTCATCGGATTCGAACCCCTTGCATGCGTTTCGGACCGGTCGTATGGTCGAAGTATATGACCGACCGACTGGTCAGTGAATGACCGGACGGTCAACTCGATCCGAATCCAGGAGATCGCGGATGCACACCCTGCACACCACAGCCGGGCAATTGGCCTACGAGGACACCGGGACCGGTCCGGCGATCGTCCTCCTGCACGCGAACCTGCACGACCATCACGACTTCGATCCGATCGTTCCGGCCCTGGCCGCCGAGCATCGCGTTATCACGCTGGATTGGCCGGGACACGGTGCGTCCGAACCGAATCCGACCGCCACCGCCGTCGGCTTCGCCGATACGCTCGTCGAATTCGTCACCGCACTCGAGCTGGATCGCGCTGTGTTCCTGGGCAATTCGGTCGGCGGATACGCCGCGGCCCGCCTGGCCATCGACCACCCGGACCACGTCGCCGGACTGGTGCTGGTCAACACCGGCGGCTTCGTCCACCAATCCCCCCTGACCCGCGCCTACTGCAACCTCTACGGCTCCGCCGCGGTAGCCCGCTACCTCATCCCGCGCAGCGTCCGCGCCTACATGAAGGCCGTCTCCCCCGCCGACGACGCAGCCATCGACCGTGCGATTCGCTTCGCCGCCACCGCCGCAGGCCGCGCCACCTACCGCTCCCTCTGGCACAGCTTCAACGACCCCGCCTACGACCTCACCACCCGCGCCGCATCCATCACCGCACCGACCCTCATCGTGTGGGGCGGCCGCGACCCGGTCCTCCCCCCGCGCTACGGCAAACTCGCCCACCGCCTCATCCCCAACTCCCAACTCCACGTCCTCCCCACCGGCCACCTCCCCTTCTCCTCCACCCCAACAGAATTCCTCGACCTGCTCCTCCCATTCCTCACCACCGCCCTCACGCCCACGACCGGCGACGGCCCCGCCGCCCGCTAGCAGACCAAGATCAAGGTGTACTCAGCGAGGAATTTCGTCCGCTTCACCGCACTGAGTACACCTTGACCTTGATCGAGAGGGGTGGGAGCGAACCGTGCGGCCACCCGCGCGCGAAATGCGATGGTCGCGGCGCGGGGTGGCTGATCTGATGTGCGAGTGGAACGGACATGGGCGGAAGCGGATTCGCTGCTCGGGTTGATTCAGCGCGGGCGGGGAGCTTGCTATGAACAGGCTTTGGCGCACCGCGATCAGGCGCGAGAGTTCGTGGTGGACTGCATCGTCGACGATCCGCGCTGGGATCATCAGGTCGAGCACCGGAGCTGGCTGTACGCGAGTCTCGTTGCGGAATTGGGCGTGGACCTGCAGCGGTTCCGGGCGGCATATGCCGGGCCTGCGGACCCAATGGACGACTCGAATGCCTGGCTCGCCGTCGGCGTGCTCGAGGACCTCGCCCGAGCCGGGATCGAGGGCAGTGTCAGCGAATTGCGGCACTACCTGCGGACGAGACGCGACACCTACCTGGCATTGAATGCGCTGCTGCCGTTCCACGACCGTCCTGAGGCGCGAGGTCTGCTCGACGAGGTACTCGCGGTGGCAGATGATGACGACCTCCGCCGGGCGATCGACGACTGTGCGGCAATGCCCTGGCCGCAATGGCGAGCCGAGAGCGCACGCATCGAGAGGGTGCTGATGGCCGAGGAGCAGTGCCGGCGGGCGCCTGAGCCGAGGCCGACCCCACGGGCGGTACGGGCGGCAGCAGAGCGAGAACGGATTCTCGATGTTGCCGTCGACGCCGCACTCATCCAGCCGGTCACCGCCACCGACCTCTCCGATGCACAGTGGGAGGCAACACTATTGGCAATCGCGCCCGTGCTCCTCGAGGATGCCTTCACCCCGCTGCGCGTGCGAATCGCCGTCCGCAGGCACCTGCGACAACTCCGATCACCGCGTGCGCTGGCCTGGGCCAGGGCAAACGCCGGGATGGATACGGATTTCGCCTTTCAGGCCCTGTCTCTGCTGTGCGAGATCGGGGAAGGCAGCGATGCCGCGCGGCTGTCGGACTACCTCGTGGGGACCCGGACCGCGTCCGATGACGACATCTACGCTCAGTGCACGCTGGTCAGCGGGCTGACGCGCCTGGCGTACGCACCGGCGGTGCCGATGTTCGAATCGCTCTTCGACACCACCGTGTACTCCTACCTCCGTGAGCGTTGTGCGCGCGGATTGAGCCTTCTCTCAATGAGTTTCGCGCACGATCGGGCGTTCGAATGTCTCACCGACGCCGAGTCCGGGATTCGAGCGATCGGGATCGCGCAGGTTGATCTTTCGCGGCCGCAGGCGCGGGAGCGGTTAACCCGAATTGCCCGGGATGCGATGGAGGACGAGGACAATCGGCGGGCCGCGGCTGTAAGGAAAATTTAAGAAACCCGCTGGTGAGGCTGCCTACCTTCAGTACATCGAAGCACCGATCCGGGCCAACCGGATTCCACTGGAGGTTGTCTCTCATGTCGAATATCACCAACGTCAAGCGCACCACCGTCGCGAAGATCGGCGTCCCGCTCGCGGCCGCCGCGGTGGGTCTCTCGGCCGTCGTGTTCGCGGCCGCGCCCGCCCAGGCTCAGGCTCCGGCCGGGGCCTGCCTCGTGGTGCAGAACCACGCGGGCCGGACCACCAATGTCAGCATGAACTACCCGGCCGGCTACAACGGCGAATGGACCATCTACCCCAACGATCTGAGCGTGCTGCTCTACAACGGTGTCGCGATCAAGTCCCCGACCGGCGACTTCAATATCCAGAAGGACTCCGACCTGCAGGCCGTGTGGAACTACGAGGCCAACCGCGATCACGACAAGGGCTGCAACGGCTCGTGGGTCGTCACCCTCAACGCCTGAGGTCCGCCGTGGCGATGATCAGTGTCGGTCGGCCACCAGGAGCCGACCGGTGCTGAGGAACGATTCCCGCCGCCCCGCGACACCGGAGTCGAGGGCCACACTGAGCATGTCGCGGTCGCCGGTCACGGTGAATCCTCGTTCGGTCATCACGGCGGCCATCGCCGCGGGAGTCCAGCTCGAACGCTGAGGTTCGCGCGCCATCGGATTGGTCCGCCCGCTCAACGACAGCAGCAGTTCCATGCCGCGACGTCCGTAGCGGTACAGGCGATTCGGCGTCGGGTAGGTGGTGATCAACCGACTCCCGGGGGCGCTGCGTTTCGCCACCTCCGAGACCGTCTCCCCTACCTCGGCAGGCGTCAGGTACGGCACGACACCCTCCCAGATCCAGGTGGTGGGCCGCGATTCGTCGTGACCCGCCGCGATGAGCGCGGCACCGAGCGAGTCCGTGCCGAAGTCGACCGGCACGAACCGTATGGCGCCCAACGGTTTCCGCTCCCCCAGCCGCGCCCGTTTCTCGGCCTGCGAAGCCGGATGATCCACCTCGAACACGGCGGTATCCGTCAATTCCGGCATACGCCAGGCGCGGGCATCGAGCCCCGCGCCGAGAATCACCAGTTGCGGATTTCCCGACTCCCGCACCGCCTCGTCGATCGCGACGGTACGTGCGGCGAGCACTTCGGAAGTGGCGGAAAGCAATTCGTATTCGATACGGGCACCGACGGCCTTGGGCACCTGCCCGCCGCGCACCTGCTCGACGAGGCCACGCTCACTGTCGAGCAGCAGCTCGACCGCGACGGGATCGGTGAAGCGCCCGACCCCCAATCGCCCGTCGGCCACCGCTCGACCCTGACACACCAGGATTGCCGTCCGACTCGCTGCCCGCTCGGTCACCTCGCCATTATCGATGCTGCGCCGTGTTCCCGCCCGCCGCGTCCGAGCGTGACGCGCGCCAGCGGGGGCTGTCGACGAAGTGATTGTCGAATCGTTCCTGGGTGCGCAGGATTTCCATCGGATCGCCGTCGCCGCGCCGCAGGCGTTCACCCATGCGGAAGTAGTCGAAACGCTCGATGCCGGGCGTGAACACGATCAGTACGTCGGCCGACGCGTCCGCCGGAGCGGCCCAGGCATGCACCATTCCTGCTGGGACCAGCAGGAAGTCACCGCCGTGCAGCGTGTGGATGTCCTCGCCCGCCAACACGGTCAGGCTGCCGTCGAGCAGATAGAACAGTTCGGCGGAGCCGGTGTGGAAATGCGGTGGCGGCCCGTCGGTTCCGGCAGGCAGGGTGGCGCGGTTGGCACTGAGCTTTCCGCCGGTCATATCGTGGTCGGCATAGAGGCGCACGCCCAGGCCGGGCAGGTATTCGGCCTCGTCGTGACGGATGAGCAGGGCGCGGTCCGGGTTGGACGGCGTGGTGGTCATGGCTGGGCTCCTCGCTCCGGGGACTCTCCCCGGCCCGACACCACAGAGGCACGAGGACGGCGAATGGTGACATCGGCGCGAAATTCGGTGACGTGGAACACGATCCGGGCCGGCATGTCACAGTTTCGGCGGCGCAGGGCTCTGCGGTGGTGAGAGAGGGGAGAGAGATCATGACGACATCACCATCGACCTCGGAAACGGCGACCGCCACAGCCAACCCGACTGCGGAGATCACGGCGCGCTTCCTGGACTACCGCGAGCTGCTGTTCGCGGTCGGTTACAACATGCTCGGCACCGTTGCCGACACCGAAGACGTATTGCAGGAGGCGTGGCTCGCGTGGGCGGCCCGCCATCGCGATCCGCATGCGCCGCCGGTGGACAATGCGCGGGCGTACCTGGTCCGAGTCGTGGCCAATCAGGCGCTCGCGCGGCGAACCGAGATCGGGCGGCGACGCGAGACCTATCTCGGCCCTTGGCTTCCCGAACCGCTCGTCCTCGCCGCCGAGGACGCCGCCGCGCTGGTGGAGCGCAAGGAATCACTGTCGATGGCCGTGCTCGTCGTACTCGAAACGCTCACACCGCTGGAGCGTGCGGTCTTCGTGCTGCACGATGTCTTCGGCTTCGGGCACCCCGAGATCGCGGCCATGCTCGACCGCTCCCCCGCCGCCGTCCGCCAACTCGCCTCCCGCGCGCGCAAACACCTCGAGACACGTCATCCCCGCCAGGGCGACAAGGACTTTCGAGCGGGCGTGAGCGAACGGCTGGCCGACGCCACCATGCGCGGCGATCTCACCACAATGCTGGAGATACTCGCCCCCGATGTCACCCTGTGGACCGACAGTGGCGGAGTCGGCCCGGCGCAGAGTTCCGCGCCCGTGCACGGCCGCGAGCGGGTGGCCGCGGTCTTCATGGCGGTGGCCGCCGACCTCCCGGACGGCGACCTAGCCATCAGCTACCGCTGGGTGGCCGAAGATCCGTGCGTACTGGTGTTCTCCGACAACAGCCCGATTGCCGCGGTAGTCGTCGACCTCGATGCCGCAGGCAGCCGGATCCAGACGATCTATTCGATCACCAACCCGCACAAGCTGTCCGGGGTCAGGTGAGGGCGCGGGTGGCGGTGACTACCACGGTGGCGTAGGCGATGGTGAACTGGCCGCCGAGGGCGTCGATGGCTGCGCCGACTGCGTCCGAGACCGCCGCGAGGGTGTCTGGATCGACTTGGGTGAGGGCGCCGTGGGTGGGGATTTGGTCGAGCCATTCGGCTCGGGAATAGGTGCGCTGCCAATCGAATTGCCACCGCTGCGGATGTTCGAATCCGCCGCTGTTGCGGATGCCGCGCTCGGCATTGCCGAGGATGGTTTCGTACAACTCCAGTGCTGGGCGGTCGGCGATCAGGGATGCGGGCGAGTCGGGGAGCCAGCGGCGGTAGGCGTCGGCGAAGGAGGCGACCACCTCCGGGGGCAGCTGGGGCACATGCCAGAACGCCGACAACCGGCCGCCCGGTCGCAGCACGCGTGCTGCCTGCGCGGCACCGGCGACGGGATCGACCCAGTGCCAGGCGGTTCCGGAGATCACCCCGTCGAAGGTGCGGCCGGAGGGATCCCAGGTTTCGAAAGTGCCGGTCTCGACTTCGATTCCGGTGGTACGGGCGAATTCGGCCATGCGGGCGTCCGGTTCGACGCCGAGCACCGTGGCACCGGCGTCGCGGAACTGCCGGGCCTCGATGCCGGTGCCGCAGCCGACGTCGAGGAGTTCCTTGCCGGACGTGGCCGCGAGAATCCGCTCGATCATGGCGGCGGGATAGGGCGGGCGGGTGCGGTCGTAACGGGCGGCGTCGACACCGAACGATTCGGCGGTTTCCCGGTATTGATGTGGGCTCTGATCGGCAGGTTCGGGCTGCGAAGACGGTAGAGTGACCATGCGCCCACTTTAAGTGGGCAAGTGCCCACTCCGCAATCGGATTCGGGTTCGATCAACACGAAGGAGTGCGGGTGCCCACCGGGGTCGCCATACGGGATGTGCGGGAACAGCTCTTCGATGCCGCCGAGCGAATTCTGTTGCGGGACGGGCCCAGCGGGCTCACAAGCCGGTCGGTGACGACCGAGGCGGGGTGCGCGAAGGGTGTGCTGCACCGGCATTTCACCGACTTCGACGGATTCCTGGCCGAGCTGGTGGAGGACCGGATCGTCCGAGTCGAGCGGCTGGGCGCGGCGCTGCGGGAGGGGTCGGGGTCGGGGACCGTGGCCGCGAATCTCACCGAGGCGCTGATCGGGGTGTTCGAGACCGTGGCGGTGGCGATCGTCAGCCTGGTGACGTTCCGCGACGAGTTGCGGGCACGGCTGCAGCAGACCCGTCCGGTCGGGATTCCGATACTGGGCGAGGCGACCACGCTGATCGCGGACTATCTGGCCGCGGAGGTCGAGGCGGGGCGCATCGTGGCGACCGTCGACATCACCATCCTGGCGCCGACCCTTATCGGCTCGGCGCACCTGCTGTTCGCCGATCGGACCTTGCCGCGCCCCGAGACCGAGGCCGTGCACGCCATGGTGAGCACGGTGCTGGGCGGCACGCTGACGGCCTGACGACGAGGACCGACGGCACGACGAGACGAGACATTCGCCGGTGAAAATCTCAGTGCGAGACCGGTCTTGACACCGACTGACCCGGACAGTTCGCTCGGCAGGGCATATCCATCACAGGAAAGGTCTCCCACCGCAGTGAGCATCGACCACACCACCCTGTCCCCCGCCGCGGTCGTCACCGCCCTATGCGCCGAATGGCGCAGCGGCACACCGGAATCCATTGCCGAGTTCTTCACCGAGGATGCCGTCTACCACAACATCCCGATGGATCCGTTCGTCGGCAAGGCCGCGATCCTGGAGTTCCTGCGCGGCTTCATCGGCACCTTCGGGGGTATCGATTTCACCGTGCATCATCAGGCCGTCACCGGCAACGTGGTGCTCAATGAGCGCACCGACCGATTCACCTTGGGCGACAAGCACATCGAGTTGCCGGTGACCGGGGTGTTCGAAGTCCGCGACGGCCTGATCTCGGCCTGGCGCGACTACTTCGACATGGCCCCGTTCACCGCATTGCAGCAGGGCTGACGCTCGAGAAGGGCAGGGTTAGAAGCTCTGCCAGGAGGGCTTGTTCGCCACCGCGAACCGGTAGTAGTCGACCGCCTTCAAATTCGCCGCCGCGTCCGGATCGACGATGACGGTGACGTGCGGGTGCATCTGCAGGATCGAGGCCGGGCAGAAGGCGGAGAGCGGGCCCTCCACCGCGGCGGCGACCGCCTCGGCCTTGCCCGCGCCGGTGGCGATCATGAGCAGATGGTCGGCGTCGCTGATGGTTCCGAGCCCCTGGGTGAGCACGTGGGTGGGCACCTGTGACAGGTCGTCCTCGAAGAACCGCGCATTGTCCTCGCGGGTCTTCGGGGTCAGCGTCTTGACGCGGGTGCGCGAGCGCAGCGAGGAGCCGGGCTCGTTGAACCCGATGTGTCCGTTGGCTCCGATGCCCAGAATCTGCACCGAGACCGGACCGTTCGCGGCGATGCGCTTCTCGTAATCGGCTGCGGCGGCAGGAATGTCGGCGGCATTGCCGTCGGGGCTGTTGACGTTCGCATCGTCGAAATCCACGTGCGAGGTGAACTCGTCACGAATGAACTGCCGGTAGGACTGCGGGTGCCCCGGCGGCAGCCCGATGTACTCGTCGAGCAGGAACGCCTGCACGCCCGCGAAACTCAGCTTCTCCTCGCGGTACTGGCGAATCAGCTCACCGTACGCACCCAGCGGCGAGGATCCCGTGGCCAGCCCGATGGCGCGCGCACCCCGGCGCACATGGTCGGCCATGATGCGTCCGGCCAGCACACCCGCCTCGGCCGCGGTCTCGGTGATCACGAGTTCCATTGCACTCCATCCTTGTAAATATCAACGGGATTCAACCGATGGTCGGTGACCAGCACGTCCGCACGCATGCCCGCATGCAACGCGCCGATCTCGTCGGCCATGCCCAACAAGCGGGCGGGGGTGGCACAGGCGGCGGTGGCGGCCGCGGTGAGCTCGACGCCGGCGTCGAAGACGGTGCGGCGCAGCACCTCCGAGGCGGTGGCGGTGCCGCCGGCGATGGGGCCCTCACCGTTCGGGTCGTAGATGCGCGAGATCCCGTCGGCGACCACGACGTCCAGGCTACCGAGCTGGTAGCGGCCGTCGGGTTGACCGGCGGCGGCCATGGCGTCGGTGATCAGCGCCAGGTTATCGGGACCGATGGTGTCGAAGACCATGCGCACGGTGCCGTCGGCGAGGTGCACACCGTCGCCGATCACCTCGGCCACCACATCGCCGCGCCCGGCCGCGGCCATGGCGGCTGTGAGGAAGTTGGCGTCACGATGCGCCAATTCGGGCATGGCGTTGAACAGGTGGGTGATCGACACCCGCCAACCGCGGCGCATGGCGTGTACGGACCGCTCGTAGTCGGCGACGGTGTGTCCCAGGGAGAGAATCACATTCGCGTCGGCGAGCACATCGGCGAGGGCATCGAAGTTCTCGGTTTCCGGGGCGATCGTCACCGACACGATGCGCCCGCCCGCATAGTCGACGAGACGCTCCAGCAGGGCGGGGTCGCCGGGCAGGATGCGCGCCGGGTCGTGGGCGCCGCGCCGATGCTCGCTGATGAACGGGCCCTCGAGGTGGATGCCCGCGAGCAGGCCGTCGTCGATGGCCTTACCGAGCACGTCGATGCGTTCGCGCAGTTCGGCTTCGGTGGCCGAGACGAGGGAGGCGACGAGGGTGGTCGTTCCGCGCGCGCGATGGAAATTCGCGGCGACGGCGACGCCCTCGGGATCGGTTTCGGGGAAACCGAATCCACCACCGCCGTGGCAGTGCACATCGATCAGGCCGGGCAGGATGATCGGCGGCCGCCCACTGAACTCGGGCAACTCACCGTCGAATCCTGTTGCGGGGCCGACATAGTCCAGTCGCGGGCCGGTGAAGGAGACCACCCCGTCGGCGAGTTCGCCCGCCTCCGTGAGGGTGACGACCCGGCCGCGCAGGGTGGTCGTCACTTATCTCGCCCCAATGCTTGCCGGGCGGCCCGCAGGGCGTCGTCGGCCGTGCGCGCCGACAGCACCGCCGACGCCGCCGCTCGACACTGGTCGAGCGTCACTTCGGCGAGTTGCGCACGGACCCCGGCGATCGAGCGTGGTGCCATCGACAGCGTCTCCACGCCGAGACCAACCAGCACACAGGCGAATTCGGGGTTGGACGCGGATTCCCCGCACACCCCCACCTTCACCTCGTGCTTGTTCGCGCCCGACACCACCATGGCGATGGTCACCGCGAGGGCGGGCTGCCACGGATTGTGCAGTGCCGCCAGCGTGGCGGACATGCGGTCCGCGCCGAAGAGGTACTGCGACAGGTCGTTGGTGCCGATGGAGAAGAAGTCCACCTCCGCGCCGAGCTGTTCGGAACGGATTGCGGCGGCGGGGATTTCGACCATGACGCCGCGGGTGGCGAGCCCGGCGTCGGCGGCGCGGGCGGCGAAGTAGTTCGCCTCCTCGGCGGTGGCGACCATCGGGGCCATGACCTTGACCGGAGTACCCGATTCCTTGGCCGCGGCCTCGATCGCCGTGAGCTGGTCGAGCAGCGCCCCCTCATCGACGCTGCTCAACCGCAGGCCGCGCACTCCCAGCGCCGGATTCTCTTCCGTCGGCAGGTTCAGGAACGGCAGCGGCTTGTCGGATCCGGCGTCCAGGGTGCGGACCGTGACGGGACGGTCGCCCATGACCCGGAAGATCTCGGCGTACTGGGCCGTCTGCTCGGCCACCGTGGGGGCCGATTGGCGGTCCAGGAACAGGAATTCGGTCCGGAACAGGCCGACGCCCTCGGCCCCGAGTTCGACCGCGAGCTGCGCATCGGCCACCGAGCCCACATTCGCGAGCAGGGGCACGGCGTGGCCGTCGGCGGTGCGGCCCGGACCGGTCGGTGCGTCCGTCAGACGCGCCCGCAGGGCGAGCACTTCCTCGCGACGCCCGGCGGTGGGTTCCAGCTCGACCACGCCGGACGTGCCGTCGAGCACGACCTCGGTGTTCTCGGCGATCTGCACCGCGTCCGGGGCGGCCACGACGGCCGGAATGCCCAGGGCCTTGGCCAGAATCGCGGTGTGCGAGGTCGGCCCGCCCGCCACCGTGAGCAGGCCCAGGACCCGCTGCGGATCCAGCGTGGCGGTATCCGCCGGTGCCAGGTCATGCGCGGCGAGCACGAAAGGTGTGGCGCTGTCCGGGATTCCGGGCGGCTCCACCCCCAGCAGTTCGGCCACCACGCGCTGCCCGACATCCTTCAGGTCGGTGGCGCGCTCGGCCATCATGCCGCCGAGGGCGGCCAGCTGCGCACCGAAGTGCGCGACCGCCTCGGTGACCGCGTGCGCGGTCGGCGTCCCGCCGCGGATCTCGGTCTGAACCTGATCCAGCAGCGCCGGATCGGCGGCCAGCGCCGAGGTCATGAACAGGATGTCCGCGGCCGGGCCCTTGGCATCCAGGGCCTGAGCCGAGTAGCGGGCGGCGACCGTCTCGAAAGCGGCCTGCGCGCGAGCGATTTCGGCTTCGACGTCGCTCCCGGGGGCGTCGGTGCGGCTGGTGACCGGCGCGGGCGCCAGCCACTTCACCGCACCGACCGCGATCCCGGGAGCGGCGGCGACGCCACGCACCTCACGCGTCAAGATCGGTCTCCAGCATCGCGACCAGCTTCTCCAGGGCCGCATCGGCCCCGTCCTCGGCGTGCAGGGTGACGGTGTCACCCTGCTTCGCGCCGAGAGTCATCACCTGCAGCAGGCTGTTGGCGGCGATCGGGTCCTTACCCTCGACCGAGATCTTCACCGGGACACCGGCTTCCCCGGCGGCCTTGGCGAACAATGCGGCGGGGCGGGCATGCAACCCGGTCTTGGACGCAACGACGGCGGTGCGAGTGATCATGCGGCGACATTCTCCTTTTCGGTTTCCGCCTCATCGTCTTCACGACCCGGAGTCTTCAGGTTCCAGCGCTTGATGATGAAGCTGAAGGTGACGTAGTACAGGGCGGCGTAGCCGAGGCCGATCGGGAGGAGCAGCAGCGGATGCGTCGCCTTGCCGAAGTTGAGTAGGTAGTCGATGGCGCCTGCCGAGAAGGTGAATCCGTCATGGATACCCAGCGCATTGGTCAGCGCCAGCGACGTGCCCGTGAAAATCGCGTGGATCAGCAGCAGCGGCCAAGCCACGAAGATGAACGAGAACTCCAGCGGCTCGGTGATACCGGTCAGGAACGCGGTCAGACCGGTCGACAGCATGATACCGCCGATCATCTTGCGGTTCTCCGGCTTGGCATGCCGCCAGATGGCCAGGGCCGCAGCCGGCAGGCCGAACATCATGATCGGGAAGAAGCCGGTCATGAAGGTGCCCGCATGCGGATCACCGTGCAGGAACATGGCGATGTCGCCGTGGTAGGTCTGGCCACCACTGGTGTAGTCGCCCAGCACGAACCAGACCACCGAGTTGATGATGTGGTGCAGACCCAGCGGCAACAGCATCCGATTGGCAAACCCGAAGATGCCGCCACCGACGACCGAGTTGTCGGCGACGAAGTTGCCCAGCGAGGTCAATCCGGAGTTGAAGGCCGGATAGATGAACGACATGAGCACGCCGATGACGACGGCCGCGCAGGCCGTCAGGATCGGCACCAGGCGGCGACCGGAGAAGAAGCCGAGGTAGTCGGGCAACGCCGTGCGATGGAAGCGCTGCCACAGGTACGCGGCGGTCAGACCGATGACGATGCCGCCGAGGACACCGAAATTAACCAGTGCCTGAGCACCTTTGGCGTCGACCTTGCCCTCGAGCACGACCGGCGACATGGCCTTGAGCACGCCGTTGAAAGCCAGGTAGCCGACCACGGCCGCGAGTGCGGTCGAGCCGTCGGCCTTCTTGGCCCAGCCGATGGCGATGCCCACGGCAAAGAGTAGGGGCAGGTTGTCGATGAGCGCGCCGCCGGCGGCGGCGAGCACGTCAGCGACGGTCTTGAGTGCCGACCAGCGGCCGAGCATGTCGTCCTGTCCCAGTCGCAGCAACAGTCCGGCAGCGGGTAGCGTGGCGATCGGCAGCATCAAGCTGCGGCCGAGCTTCTGCAGTCCCGATAGATCGAGCTTCTTGCGAGAGCTCTCGACGGCATCGGCCATGGGTGGTCCTCAGTCAGTCTGTGAATGGAGTCACGCGAACTGTTCAGCGTCAGTTACCGTGACTGGTTATAACCAGACATATACTGGTTATAACCAGTTTTGTCTACTCGACACGCTCGGAGGAAATATGTCGAAAGCGGATCAAATCGTCGCCGGCCTGGGTGGTCTCGACAACATCATCGAGGTGGAAGGCTGTATCACCCGTCTACGCTGCGAAATCAAGGACGCCACCAAGGTTGACGAGAAGGCCCTCAAGGCCGCCGGCGCGCACGGCGTTGTCAAGGCGGGTGCCGCGGTTCAGGTCGTGGTCGGGCCGACGGCCGACGCCCTGGCCGAAGACATCAACGACATGCTCTGATCGCCATGGGTATTCAGATCACCGCGCCGCTGGACGGCCGCGCCATGCCCCTGTCCGAAGTTCCCGATCCGGTCTTCTCGGCCGAGATGGTGGGCGCGGGCGTGGCCATCGAACCCCTCGACACCGACGACGCGACCACGGTCGTCGCGCCGGTCACCGGTGACATCGTGAAGCTGCATCCCCATGCCGCCGTCATCGTCACCGCCGACGGCACCGGGGTGCTGCTGCACGTCGGCATCGACACCGTCGGCAAGGCCGACCTGTTCACCGTCGTGGCCGCCGAAGGTATGCACGTCACCGAGGGCGATCCGCTGATCACCTTCTCCCCCAACGCCGTTCGCCGCCTGGGTTTGAGCGCGGCCGTGCCGGTCGTGGTCATGGACACCGCGCCGGGTTCGGCACAGAACACGGCCACCGGGCCGGTCACCACGGGTTCGGTCCTGTTCTCGATGTGACCGCCTGAGACGAAACGAGCCGCCGCCCGATCGGGCGGCGGCTCAATCGTTTTCGGAGGCGCTCAGCTGTCGGCGGCCGACACCGTCATGTAGACCTGGTAGCGATCGGCCCGGTACCACGACTGCGCGTGCTCGACGGCGCGATCGCGCGAATACGAGATGCGGTCGAAAGCCAGCAGCGGCGAACCGGTTTCGGTGCCCAGCCAGCCCGCGTGCCGCTCGTCGGCGGCCACCGCGCGCACGCTCTGCTCGGCGCGGTCGATCGGGCAGTCGTATTCGCGGGCGAACAGCGCGTAGAGCGACTGCGTCAGTTCGTGATCGAGCAGGTCCGGCAGCAGATCCTCGCGGTACCAGCCGTCATCGATGGACATCGGCAAACCGTCGGCCAGCCGCAGCCGAACCAGGTGGAACGCCTTCACATTCGCGGCCAGACCGAGCGCGGTCGCCGAGGACGGGGGCGGCACGGCGTGGTCGGTGTGCAGCACGACGGTGCTCGGCGTGCGGCCCAGCCGGCGCATGTCATCGGAGAACGACGCCATGTGCAGGCGCGAGCGGGCCACCCGCTCGGCCACGAAGGTGCCCTTGCCCGGGATACGGGTGATGGTGCCCTCGGATTCGAGCTGGCCCAGCACCTCGCGCACCGTCATGCGGCTGACCCGGTAGTCGTCGCAGAGCTGCCGTTCACTCGGCAGCATCTCGCCGGGACGCAGATTCGCGCACAGGGTGGTCAGCGCCGAACGGAGCTGCGCTTGTTTGGTCACGCGCCCTGACACGTCGATCCGGTCCTTTCCGCCCCCGCTGGCTGCGGGCGCGGTCACTTCTCGTTGCGCGCCTTGGGGAATCGCTTCTGCTTGGCCACCCAGCCTGCCATCTTGGCCCAGTGGCCCTTCGCCGGGGTGACCTTCGAGATGAGCTCGCGGTCCCACTCGTCGGCTTCGGTGAGGCCGTCGACCGTCTCGACGAGGGCCTTGGCGGCGTCCAGCGAACCGACGACGCGGTCACCCATGATGCCGTCGGCGCCGACCAGCGTGACGCGGACGCCGATGCGGCCGATGGGCTGCAGCACCGCGGTCGCGGAACCCCCGTGCTCGGCCACGAATCCCTTCACGGAATCCACGACGGACGGCGAGACTTTCTCGGATGCCGGGGCGGCAGTAGCGCTCATGGTCTGGAGTTTACCCACCGGTATTTCAGCGTCCATGAAGCGCCGCGCATCTCACATCCGACGAGGCATTCGATCTCGGCTCGAGGGCCGGGTGTAGAACTGGAAGAATGCGCGCCATCCAGGTTTCCGAGCACGGCGGTCCCGAGGTCCTGCGGTACGTGGAGGTGCCCGACCCGCAGGTCGGGGCCGGGCAGCTGCTGGTGAAGACGCAGGCCGCCGGAATCAACTTCATCGACACCTACATTCGCACCGGGCGCTACCCGACGCCGGTTCCGTACATCCCCGGCTCAGAGGGTAGCGGCGAGGTCATCGCCGTGGGGGCCGATGTCACCGATTTCAGCGTCGGCGATCGGGTGGCGTGGGCGGCGGCTCCCGGCAGTTACGCCGAGCAGGTGATCGTGCCTGCCGCTGTGGCGATTCCGGTGCCCGACGGGGTGAATCCCGAGATTGCCGCGTCAGCGCTGCTGCAGGGCATGACGGCGCACTATCTGATCGAATCGATCTTCAAGCCGTCCCCGGACGACGCGGTGCTGGTGCACGCGGGCGCGGGCGGCGTGGGATTGATTCTGACGCAACTGCTTTCGGCGCGCGGGGTGCGAGTGATCACCACGGTGTCCACCGACGACAAGGAGAAACTGTCGCGGGACGCGGGGGCTGCCGAAGTGCTGCGCTACGAGGAGGACGTCGCCGCACGGGTGCGTGAGCTCACCGGCGGGGTCGGGGTGGCCGCCACCTATGACGGGGTGGGCGCCTCGACGTTCGAATCGAGCTTGGCGGCCACGCGAATTCGCGGCATGGTGGCATTGTTCGGCGGAGCGAGCGGGCCGGTGCCACCATTCGACCTGCAACGGCTCAACCCGCTCGGATCCCTCTTCGTGACCCGGCCGACCCTCGCGCACTACACCCGCGACCGGGCCGAATTGCTGTGGCGCGCAGGCGACATCATGAACGCCGTCGCCGACGGCACCCTGCACCTGCGCATCGGCGGCAGCTACCCGCTCACGCAGGCCGAGCAGGCCCACCGCGACCTGGAAGGCCGCAAGACCACCGGCTCGATCGTGCTGGTGCCCTGAGCACACACACCTGATCATCTCGACCCTGGCCGCGACCATCTTCGCGCCCAGGGCTTTTCAGTGCGCACCCGCCGACGGCCCGGCGGCCGCGCGCTGGTCGACGTGGCGACAACTGCGCGCTAGTCGACGTCCCGGCCGGTGAGGCCGCGGTAGACAAAGCTGGTCAGGGCGTCGACGGCTTGCTCGTCGGTGAGGGTGAGTCCGCCTTCCTCGACGGCCTGCAGCAGGCCGGTGGCCGATAGGAACATCATGGCCAGGCTGACCTCGGCGGAGCCGGGTAGGCGCAGTCCGGCGGCGGTGAAGCCGTCGAGGTGGTCGGCCACCTCTTCGCGTTGCTCGGTGGCGAATCGTGCTGCGATGCGGGCGAAGTCGGCGTTGACCAGGGCGGCCTGACCGACCGAGCGCAGTACCGGCCAGTTCTTGCGGCCGAAGTTCCAGTAGGCCGCGACGTGGTAGCGGACCGATTCCGGGTCGGTGAAGTCGGCGGTGTGCGCGGGGTCTTCGGCGGAGTTGTCGCTTTCGTCGGCAAGGTCTTTCAGTAGCGACTGGAGCAGCTCTTCCTTGCTCGCGAAGTGGTTGTAGAACGAGCCCGCGGCCCGTCCGGCGGCCGCGGTGATGTCGGTGATCTTGGTGTTCAGGTAGCCGCGCTCGGCGAACAACTTCCGGGCGGCGTGTTTGAGTGCCTGTTCGGTCTCGGCCGATTTCTCGCTGCGGCGGGCTGCCACCATCCACCTCCTTGACAGCGGAAGGTACCACCCTCAATACTGAATCCACATTCAGTGAATATCTATTCAGTTTTCGGAGTTGGCATGAACACGCAGGTCCTCATCGCGGGAGCCGGTCCCACCGGGCTCACCCTCGCCATCGATCTGGCCCGGCGCGGGGTCGGCGTACGCATCGTCGACAAGGCCGAGGAATTCTTCGCGGGATCGCGCGGCGACGGCATCCAGCCGCGCACCCTCGAGGTGTTCGAGGACCTGGGCGTGCTCGACGCGGTGCTCGCCCAGGGTGCGCCGCAGGCGCCGTTGCTGATCCACGTGGACGGGCAGTTCGTGATGGAGCGGCGGATGAGCCAGTGGCGTGAGCCCAGCGCGGAAGTGCCGCACCCGAATCCGTGGGTGCTAGCGCAGGCCGACACCGAGCGGGTGCTGCGCGAGCGGCTCGCCGAATTCGGGGTGCGGGTCGAATCCGGAACGGCGCTGGTGGAATTCAGCGGTGACGCCGACGCGGTGACCGCGACCCTCGAGCACGCCGGGACGCGGGAGACCGTGCGGGTGGACTACCTGGTCGGCGCGGACGGCGGGCGCAGCACCGTGCGCAAGACCCTCGGCATCGCCTTCGAGGGCAGCACGGACGAGTCGATCCGCATGCTGCTGGGGGACGTCCGCGCGGACGTGCTCGATCATTCGGTCGGATACTGGTTCTCGGATTCGAGCGCGCCGATGGACGGCATCGCGCTGATGCCGCTGCCCGGCGGGCGCAGGTTCCAATTCGCCACCGGGCTGGACACGGATTCCGGCACCGACATCGCGGTGCTGCAGGAGCACATCACCCGGCGCTCGCACCGCGACGACATCATCCTGTCGGAGTTGACCTGGTCGACCGTGTGGCGGCCGAATGTGCGGCTGGCACAGCGATATCGGGTGGGCCGAGTGTTCCTGGCCGGGGACGCCGCGCACGTGCATCCGCCGACCGGCGGGCAGGGGCTCAATACCGGCGTCCAGGATGCGTTCAACCTGGGCTGGAAACTCGAAGTCGCACTGCGCGATCCGAGTGCGGCGAGCGAGGCGCTGCTGGACACCTACGAGACCGAGCGGCGCACCACCGCCGCGCGGGTGCTGGGCCTGAGCAGCGAACTGCTCGACCGGACCGTCAAGGGTGATCCCGACGCCATGGATCGCGAGGGCACCCACCAACTCGACATCAGCTACCGGACCGAGGCGGGAGCCGGACTCCGGGCGGGTGATCGCGCCCCGGACGCTCCCCTCACCGACGCCAACGGCAAAACCGTCCGGATGTTCGAACTCTTCGCCGGACCGCACGCCACGCTGCTGCTGTTCGGCCCGGACACCGACGGCCACGACGTGCCGCCGATCGCACTCGACACCAAGGTGGTTCGAATCCTCGCACCGGGATCCGAGCCCGGTACGGGCGAATTCACCGATTCCAACGGCCATGCGCAGCACGCCTACTCGGCAGCCTCCGGCACCCGCGTCTACGTCCGCCCGGACGGATACATCGGATTCATCGACGACTCAGGCCACGACGGGCAGGGGATTCGCCAGGGCTGAAGCCCCACAGATAAGGGGATTCACGAGGGCAGGCGACTGCACAGGGAGGGGTTGCGTAGGGGCTGGTGCGAGAAGGGGTTTCAGGGGAAGCCCCTGAGAGCCCGAGAGTTGCCCCCACCGTGCAGAATGATCATGCTGCCGCGCAAGACGATTCACCCTGACCGAACATTTTCGGCCACGCGAGGACGCCGCGACCCCGTAAGGTGGTCGCGGCGAAGGGTTCGGGCGGCCGGCAGGTAGAGGCGCATCGGTCAGAGGTGGTCTGGGATGTTGGTGAAGGTCCGTAACGACGACCCGTCGCGGTTGTCGAACACCGAGCGCACGGTGGTGAACTGGCTCAAATCCTGGAGCGGACCGCAAGCGGTGCCGGGCATCGCGGTCGTGCAGTGCCAGGACGCCGATGTGGTGGTGTGGACTCCGCAGACCTGCGTGGTGGTGGGTGTGCACGGCTTCACCGATCGGGTCACCGGGACCCTCACGTGTGCGCAGGATCAGCCCTGGACCGTCGACGGCAAACCCGCGCCGATCGACGGGGACGCCGATCCGCTCGAACGGGTGCGGCGGCAGACCGTCGATCTGGCCGGGCAGTTGCGTTCCGCGCCGGGGCGCGAGCGGGTGCCGGTCAGCGGGCTGGTGTTGCTGGTGCCGCAACTGGGCAGCCGGGTGAAGCTCGAAAAGGGTGACCTGCCCACCGGAATCGATGTGCTCATCGGCGACGGGCCCTCCTCGCTGCGCGCGTACTTCACCAAACTGGCCGAGGGCGCGCCGGCGTCCTGGGATGCCGCGCAGGTCGGGCAGGCGCTCGGTGCGCTCGGATTCGCCGCCGCCGCAAGCTATTCCGATCTGGTCACCGAGGGATTCCCGGTGCCGGACTCGGCACGGGACGCACCACTGCCGTTCTCGAGCCGGGCCACCGAAGTGCTCTCGGTGCCGACCTCGTACCCGACCGAACCGCTGGGCGGGCCGGGCGGACGCGCGGCGGGCGCGGCCTCCGGTGGTGCGGCGGGACCGGACGACGACACACGTCCGGTCGTGCAGCAAGAACCTGTCGCGCCCACCCGCGGGGCCGGGTCGGCGGCCAAGGCGGCGATTCCCGCCGCGACCTCGGCAGCCGCAGCGGCTGCGGCGTATGCGGCGGTCACCGGGATGCCACCCCAATCGCCGCCCGCCGGTGGACGACAGGGACGGGGCAATCCGCCGCCGCCCACCCCGATGCCGGGAGCCCGGCCGACGCAACCCCTGCCCGTCGGGCAGCCTCAGCGGCCACCGGCAACCGGACCTGGACCCGGGGCTGGACCTGGACCGCAATCCGGTGCACCGGCGGGCACTTTCGCGCCGCCACCCCAGCAACAGCATCAGCAACCACCGCAGCAGCAGACCGGATTCCCGCTGTGGTCGGAGCAGCGCGCCACTCGCGGCAACGAACCCAAGCGGCGACGCAAGGATCTGCCGATCATCGCGGGGCTGATTTTGGCTGCCATCATCCTGGTGATCGCCATCGCCTGCACGGGGAAAACCACCTCGACGCCGAGCAAGCAGCCGCAGCAGAAGCAATCGGCGGTGGTCGAGGCGACCACGACGACGCACACCACCGATCCGACCATCCCGCACACCAGCGACGCACCCGCCTGCTTCCCGCTCGCACCCTGCCCGTGATCGCGGTCGGGCATGGGTCAGGGCAGGCGGAAGTACTCGAGCCCTGCGAGGGTGCCGAGCACCAGCATGTCCCCGGCGAGGGTGGGGGTGGCGAAGTGCGGGAGCGGGCCGGTTGCGTACTGGGCGAGGACATTTCCGGTCGCCGGGTCCAGCGCGTAGAGCGTCGCGGCGTGCCAGTCGGTCGCCCAGACCCGACCGGCCGCCATCAGCGGCGGGCCGTTGGCGTGCACGCCGGCTCGCCATGACACGGTGGCCGCGCCCGTTGCCGTGACGCGGACCGCCCACGTGCCTCGAGAGCAGGGCAGATAGGCCGCGTCACCGTCGACCGCGGCCGCGCCGTAGGCCTTGCAGCCGGTGAAAGCCGGTGCCATGGAAGAGATTCCGCCCAGGTGGGCGGGATCCAGAACGTAACCGTCGCCGGATTTGCCCGCGATGACGAGGTGGCCGTCGACCAGGGCCGGATTCATGGTGCCCAGATCGCGGTCGGCGGCATTGTCCTGTGCCCAACCGGTGGGCGCGAAGAAGTCGCGGCGTTGCAGGTCCGGGGTGAGGGCGATGACGGCGTCGGTGTTGTCGTAGGTTGCGCCCGGCTCGGCGTCACCGTTGCCGACCGAGTAGTACAGCAGCCCGTCGGTCTGCGCGGGTGCGCCGGGTGCCCAGATGCCGCCGCGGCCACCCGAGGAGGCCCGGTACCAGGCGACGGCAGAGGTCGAGACATCGACGGCCGCAACCGCTCCCGTGTAGGTGCCGCAGTCACCGTAGTTGCCGCCGAAGGCGGCGTAGACGTGGCCGTCACGGACGGTCAGGGCGGGGCGTTGCAGGTAGGACGGCGCAGCACCGAAGGGTGGGTCGACGGGGACCTGCAGGGTGATCGTGCCGGTCGCCGCGTCGAGTCCGTAGAGAGTTTTGTGCGCGCCACTCGATTCGGCGACCACGTAGACACGGTGGGCGTCCGCATCGTAGGCGGGTGCGCCCGTGATGCCGACCGGATCGATATCCCCGCACGGCAGGTCCTTGCCGGGCATCGGTTCGGCGAGATGGGTGCGCCAGCGGACCGTGTCACCGGCCACCGCGTACACGGAATCGTTCTCGGTGGACGCGATCACGGTGTCGCCCACGGGGATCGGGCGGCCGTACACGGCACCGTCGAGGGTGAGCGTCCCCGTCGCAGGCACTCCGGTCGGGGCCGGGGGTGCGCTGGAGGTCCCGGCACAGGCGGCGAGCACGACGGCGCAGACGATCACCGTCAGGAGGTTGCGAATCGCAGGTATCCTCATGGCCGCCTACCTGCCGTTGGGCTGGTTCCCCGACATGCTGTCACAGATCCACCGATGAATTCTGCTGCGCCGTACCGTCTGTACCGATATGAGCGAACACATCCTCGAAACCGCCGACGTCGACCTCGCCTACGACGTGCTGGGTCCCACGCCCGCCGACAGTGCCCAACGGCCGCTGCTGATGATCGGCCAGCCGATGACGGCAGCCGGATTCGCCACGCTGGCTTCCTATTTCCCGGAGCGGACGGTCATCACCTACGACCCGCGCGGGCTGGGCCGCAGTGTCCGCAAGGACGGCCGCACCGACAATTCGCCGACCGTGCAGGCCGAGGACATCCACACCCTGCTGACCGCCCTGGGTCTCGGCCCGGTCGATATGTTCGCCAGTAGCGGCGGCGCGGTCACCGCGCTGGCCCTGGTCGCCGCCCACCCGAACGACCTGGCAACCCTGGTCGCGCACGAACCGCCCATGCTGCCGGTGCTGCCCGACGCCGAGGCCGCCTTCCGCGCTCGCGCCGCGGTCCGCGACGCCTACGAGGCCAAGGGTTCCTTCGCCGGCATGGCCAGCTTCATCGCCTGGTCGTCGTGGCAGGGCGAGTTCACCGACGCCCTGTTTGCGCAGCTGCCCGCCGACCCCGCGATGTTCGGCATGCCGACCGAGGACGACGGCACCCGCGACGACCCGCTGCTGTCGGACAGCTCGTGGGCCGTCACCGACTACTCCCCCGACGTCGCCGCGCTGCTCGCCGCGCCGACCCGGGTTGTGATCGCCGTCGGTGAGGAATCCACGGGTGAGCTGACCGCCCGCACCTCGGTGGCCACCGCCGCCCTGCTGGGTATCGATCCCGTCGTATTCCCCAGTCACCACGGCGGTTTCACCGGTCCCGACTCCGGTTACCCGGGTCAGCCAGAGCCCTTCGCCCGCACCCTGCGTGAGGTCCTCGACAACAACGCCGAGTAGTGATCCGAGCAACCCCCGCTTGCCGGTCGAATGTCCAGTTCGATAGGCTGCGGGGGTTCGCAGTCAGCTGTACATGACCGGAGGTGAGTTGATGACCGCGCCGAAGACCGCTGTTGCCGGTGGCATCCAGGGTCTCCTCACCCTTCGCATCGCGAACTGACCCATCCACGCGCCACCCGGTCCCCTCGACCGGCTCCGGGCCTTCGTGCCCGCAGTGCGACAGCGGTCACTCCTGTATCCCCCTTGTCCCACATGACAATTCAGGAGTTTCGACCATGTCCAGCAACAACACCTGGCTGACCCGCGCCGAGATCGCCACCGATATCGACGACATTCGCGCGATCACCCTCGCGGCCTTCGACACCGCCGAGGAAGCCGACCTCGTAGACGCCCTGCGTGCCGATTCCGCCTGGCTCGACGGCCTGTCGATGATCACCACCGACACCGAGGGCACCATCATCGGCCACGCCCTGCTCACCCGCTGCCACATCGACACCACCCCGGCACTGTGCCTGGCACCGTGCTCGGTACGGCCCGAATATCAGCGCACCGGAGCAGGTTCCGCCGCCATCCGCGCGGTCTTGAACGCGGCCCGCGACCAGGGCGAGTCCTTCGTCGTAGTACTCGGACACCCGGAGTACTACCCGCGCTTCGGTTTCGGCCGCGCGAGCGCACACGGCATCCGCCTCAGCATCGAGGTCCCCGACGAGGCCCTGATGGCTCTGTCGCTCACCGCTGAGCAGCTGCCGAGCGGAACCGTCCGCTACGCAACACCATTCGGCATCTGACCGAAACCCCTCGGATCGTCCTCCGCGCTGCGGGATCACTCACAGCGCGGAGGACGCCGCGGACCTCCCCGACGAGCCCCTACTGCCTGCTCATCCACACATGGGTGACGGTGTTGGTGCTCTGCATCTCGACGACCCGGTAGCCGGGCAGACTGCCGAGGCCGTCGAAGAGCCGCTCCCCGGCACCCAGCAGAATCGGCACGATCGCCAAATGGAGTTCGTCGACGAGCCCCGCGGCCAGGAATCGCCGCACGGTCCCCACTCCCCCACCCAACCGCACGTCCTCCCCGCCCGCGGCATCGACAGCGCGTTTCAGCACCGCTTCGGGAGTGTCGGCGACGAAGTGAAAAGTGGTGCCACCCTTCATGGTCAGCGTGGGCCGAGGGTGGTGGGTCATGACGAACGTGTCGTGGCGATAAGGCGGAATCTCGCCCCACCAGCCGGTCCAGTCGTGATCAGGCCACTCGCCCCGTACGGGTCCGAACATATTGCGGCCCATGATGGTCGCGCCGATATTGCGGTTCCCGGCGGCAAGCAGGTCGTTGTCGGCGCCGATCTCCCCACCCTCCGTGCCGAGCATGTCGCTGCCGTAGCGGGTCCGGAACACCCACTCGTGCAGACGTTCTCCCCCGGCCCCCATCGGCGCGTCAGCGGTCTGATCGGGTCCGGCCCCGAACCCGTCGAGCGACACGGCGAAGTTGTGGACACGAAGTTTCGGCATGGTGCGTTCCTCTCGACCGAGCGGGCGGCAGTTCCGCCCCTACTCTGACATCGAATGGCGCTCGGCCGGATCGACACGGCCGAGCGTGGCGCGGGTCAGGACCAGCCGAAGAGGGTGTGGCCGAGGGTGTGGTAGCCGAGGACGGAGTCGACGGCGAGGCCGCAGAAGACGACGGCGAGATAGTTGTTGGACTGCAGGAACAGTCGCAGGGGCTTGACGGATTCGCCCTTGCGGACACCGGAATACAGCTGGTGGGCCATCAGCAGGAACCAGGCGCCGGCGACCAGAACGGTGGCGGCGTAGATGACGCCGGCGGCGGGGGCCAGCGCGAAGGTGGCCAGGACGGTGGCCCAGGTGTAGAGGACGATCTGCTTGGTGACGACCTCTTCGGTGGCCACGACCGGGAGCATCGGGACGCCCGCGGCCTTGTAGTCCTCCTTGTAGCGCATGGCCAGCGCCCAGGTGTGCGGGGGCGTCCAGAAGAAGATGACCAGGAACAGCACGATCGAGGGCCACCCGATGGTGCCGGTCACCGCCGACCAGCCGACCAGCACCGGCATACACCCGGCCGCGCCACCCCACACCACGTTCTGCGAGGTGCGGCGCTTGAGGCCGAGGGTGTAGACGAAGACGTAGAACAGAATCGTCGCCACCACCAGCGCGCCCGAGAGCAGGTTGGCCTGCCACCACAGCCACGCGAAGGACGCCAGCCCGAGGCTGACACCGAAAATGAAGGCGTTGCGGGTCGGCACCGCCTCACGGGCGAGCGGACGCTTCGAGGTCCGCTTCATCACCTTGTCGATATCTGCGTCCGCAACACAGTTCAGCGTGTTGGCACTCGCCGCCCCCATCCAGCCGCCGAAGAGCGTGGCCAGGATGAGACCGATCTGAATGTGGGTGCCGCGGTGTGCCAGCAACATGGTGGGAATCGTTGCGACGAGCAGCAACTCGATGACCCGCGGCTTGGTGAGCGCGATATAGGCGAGCACTCGCCTGAGCGCCGCCGAAAGCGGGCCACTGCCCGTGACACGGTCGGCGAGCACTGCCCCGGAGGAGCCGTGAGCGCCACCCGGCTGTTGCCCAATCCCCACTGTTTCTCCTCGCACGCCGTGACTACTACAGAGCATGGTAGACCCACGGCGACCATGCTCCCGACCAGGTCCACCCGTGGGGCGCGGCGAGACCGGTTGGCGACGCGTACACCGGGTAGTCACGAACAGGTCGGCGGGCGGCTTCTATCCAGTGACACATCCGCCGGTGAATCCGGGTTCCCGTAGGACGAGGAAACGCCGCCCTTTAGGGTGGACGTAGATCGGTGCGCCGCATGTCCCCGCAGGCGGCGCACCAGGGATCAACCGCAGCGAATCATCCCGCCGCCCACAACCGCATCGTTGACGAACAGGTCAGGAGAACCTCGGTCGTGTCAGTCACAGACGACATCCGCGCGCTCACTCAGCCGAACCACCCCACCGACTGGACCGATCTGGACACGAGAGCCGTCGATACGGCCAGGGTCCTCGCCGCCGACGCTGTGCAGAAGGTCGGCAACGGCCATCCCGGCACCGCGATGAGCCTGGCGCCGTTGGCGTACACGCTGTTTCAGCGTGTGATGCGCCACGACCCGACCGATCCGGAGTGGGTGGGACGCGACCGTTTCGTGCTGTCCTGCGGGCACTCCAGCCTGACGCTGTACGTGCAGCTGTATCTGGCGGGCATGGGTCTCGAGCTGAGCGACCTGGAGGCGCTGCGCACCTGGGGCGCGCTGACCCCGGGCCACCCGGAGTACCGCCACACCGACCACGTCGAGATCACCACCGGCCCGCTGGGTCAGGGTCTGGCCTCCGCGGTCGGCATGGCGATGGCGTCGCGTCGTGAGCGTGGCCTGTTCGATCCCGCGGCGGCGCAGGGCGGCAGCGCGTTCGACCACTTCATCTACGTGATCGCCTCCGACGGCGACATGGAAGAGGGCGTCACCTCCGAGGCGTCCTCGCTGGCGGGCACCCAGCAGCTGGGCAACCTGGTCGTCTTCTACGACGACAACAAGATCTCCATCGAGGACGACACCCGCATCGCCTTCACCGAGGACGTCGCCGCGCGTTACGCCGCCTACGGCTGGCACGTGCAGACCGTCGAGGGTGGCGAGAACGTGACGGCCATCGAGGCCGCCGTGGCCGCCGCGCAGGCGGTGACCGACAAGCCGTCGATCATCCTGCTGCGCACCATCATCGGCTACCCGGCCCCGACCAAGATGAACACCGGTGGCGCGCACGGCGCGGCGCTGGGCAAGGACGAGGTCGCGGCCACCAAGAAGATCCTGGGCTTCGACCCGGACAAGAGCTTCGACGTTGACGGTGCGGTGCTGGCGCATTCGCGCGGCAATGCCGCCGACCGTGCCAAGGCCGCCCGTGCCGTGTGGCAGGAGCAGTTCGACGCGTGGGCCGCGGCCAACCCAGAGAACAAGGCGCTCTTCGATCGCCTGCAGACCCGGGCGCTGCCCGAGGGCTGGACCGAGACCCTGCCGGTGCACGAGGCCGGCAAGGCGATGGCCACCCGTAAGGCGTCCGGTCAGGTGCTGGCGGCGCTGGCCCCGGTGCTGCCGGAGCTGTGGGGCGGTTCGGCCGACCTCGCGGAATCCAACAACACCACCATGCCGGGTGCGGCGTCCTTCGGACCGGAGGACATCTCCACCGGCGCGTGGAAGGCCAACCCGTACGGGCGGACCCTGCACTTCGGTGTGCGTGAGCACGCGATGGGCTCGATCCTCAACGGCATCGCACTGCACGGACCGACTCGTCCGTACGGTGGCACGTTCCTCGTGTTCTCCGACTACATGCGCCCGGCCGTGCGCCTGGCCGCGCTCATGCGCACCCCGGTCACCTACGTGTGGACCCACGACTCCATCGGCCTGGGCGAGGACGGCCCGACGCACCAGCCGATCGAGCACCTGGCCGCGCTGCGCGCCATCCCGGGCCTCAATGTCGTTCGCCCCGGCGACGCCAACGAAACCACCCACGCCTGGCGCACCATCCTGGAACGCGATAGCGCCGAACGGCATTCGCACTTCCTGGTCTCGGAGGCCCCGCATCAGGACGGCCCGTCCGCGCTGGCGCTGACCCGTCAGGACCTGCCGATCCAGGAGGGCACCAGCTACGAGGGCGTCCGCAAGGGCGGTTACGTGCTGGCCGAATCCTCCACCGGCACACCGCAGGTAATCCTGATCGCGACCGGCTCGGAACTGCAGCTCGCGGTGGACGCGCGCGCTACCCTCGAGGCAAGCGGCGTCGGCACCCGGGTGGTGTCCATGCCGTGTGTGGAGTGGTTCGACGCGCAGGAGCAGTCCTACCGCGACGAGGTGCTGCCGCCGTCGGTGCGGGCGCGAGTCACCGTCGAGGCCGGTATCGCCATGCCGTGGCACCGTTTCACCGGTGACGCCGGTGAGAACGTGTCGATCGAGCACTTCGGTGCCTCGGCCGATTTCAAGACGCTGTTCCGCGAGTTCGGCATCACCGCCGACGCCGTCGTCGCCGCTGCCACCCGCTCGCTTGCCAAGGTGAAGGGATAGTTTTCATGACCCAGAACACGAACACCGCGGCCCTGTCGGCCGCCGGGGTTTCGGTGTGGCTGGACGATCTGTCGCGTGACCGCATCAAGTCCGGAAACCTTCAGGGCCTGATCGATTCCCGCAATGTCGTCGGTGTCACCACCAACCCGACCATCTTCCAGGGCGCGCTGTCCAAGGGCCACGCCTACGACGAGCAGGTCAACGAGCTCGCCGCGCGCGGCGCGGACGTGGATTCGGCGATCCGCACCATCACCACCGATGACGTGCGCGCCGCCTGCGACGTGTTCGCCGATGTGTTCGCCGCCTCCAAGGGCGTCGACGGTCGCGTCTCCATCGAGGTGGATCCGCGTCTGGCCTTCGACACCGACGGCACCGTGGCGCAGGCCATCGAGCTGTGGAAGATCGTGGACCGGCCCAACCTGCTGATCAAGATCCCGGCGACGGAGGCGGGCCTGCCCGCCATCACCCGGGTGATCTCCGAGGGCATCAGCGTGAACGTGACGCTGATCTTCTCGGTGCAGCGCTACGTCTCGGTGATGGGCGCCTACCTCGACGGCCTGCGCAACGCGCACACCGCCGGGCACGACATCGCCAAGATCCATTCCGTCGCTTCGTTCTTCGTCTCCCGCGTGGACACCGAGATCGACAAACGCCTCGACGCCCTCGGTACCCCGGAGGCCCTGGGGCTGCGCGGTAAGGCCGGAATCGCCAACGCGCGCTTGGCCTATGCCGCCTACGAGGACATCTTCACCGCGGGCGGCGCGCACATCGACCTCTACGCCAAGCTGGCGGGCGTGGGCGGCAACCTGCAGCGGCCGCTGTGGGCGTCGACCGGTGTGAAGAACCCGGATTACCCCGACACCATGTACATCACGCAACTGGTGGGCCCCAACACGGTCAACACGCTGCCGGAGAAGACCCTCGAGGCCTTCGCCGATCACGGTGTGCTGGAAGGCAATCGCCTCTCCGGACTGGCCGCGGACGCGCAAAAGGTGTTCGACGATCTGGCGGCGGCGGGCATCGACCTGACCGACGTATTCGGTGTCCTCGAGACCGAGGGTGTCGACAAATTCGTCGCGTCCTGGGCTGAACTGCTCGAGGCCACCACCGAAAAGCTGCAGGTGGCGGGAGGAAACTGACGGTGGCAGGCGCAGCGACAACGGTCGCGACGCAGAACCCGTTGCGCGATGGGCGCGACAGCCGGGTTCCACGCATCGCTGGACCGTGCAACGTGGTGATATTCGGCGTTACCGGTGACCTGTCGCGGCGCAAGGTGCTGCCGGCCATCTATGACCTGGCGAACCGGGGGCTGCTGCCCCCGGGCTTCTCCCTGGTCGGGTTCGCACGCCGGGACTGGACCGACGAGGACTTCGCGAAACTGGTCCACGATTCGGTGACGGCGTCCTCGCGCACTCCCTTCCGGGAGGAGGTGTGGCAGCAGCTCAAGGAGGGCCTGCGGTTCGTGCACGGCACGTTCGAGGACGACGAGGCCTTCAACAAGCTGGCCACCACGCTCAAGGATCTGGACCGGGATCGCGGGACGGGCGGCAATACCGCCTTCTACCTGTCGATTCCGCCCAGTGACTTCCCGATCGTGCTCGAGCAGCTGTCCAAGAACGGGTTGGCCAAGCCGACGGATTCGCCTGCCGGACAGGTGGATCCGTGGCGGCGGGTGGTGATCGAGAAGCCCTTCGGTCACGACCTGGAGAGCGCACAGGCGCTCAATTCGCTGGTGAACACGGTGTTCCCGGAGCGGTCGGTGTTCCGCATCGACCACTATCTGGGCAAGGAGACGGTGCAGAACATTCTGGCGCTGCGCTTCGCCAACCAGCTGTGGGATCCGATCTGGAACGCCAACTATGTCGACCATGTCCAGATCACCATGGCCGAGGACATCGGATTGGGCGGGCGCGCGGGCTATTACGACGGCATCGGCGCGGCGCGCGACGTCATCCAGAACCACCTGCTGCAGCTGCTGGCGTTGACCGCGATGGAAGAGCCGGTCAGCTTCCAGCCCAAGCAGTTGCAGATCGAGAAGATCAAGGTGCTCTCGGCAACCAAACTCGTTGCGCCACTGGACGAGACGACGGCGCGCGGGCAGTACACCGCAGGCTGGCAGGGTAGCGAGCCGGTGGTGGGCCTGTTGCAGGAGGAGGGTTTCGACCCCAACTCCCGCACCGAGACCTACGCGGCGATCACCCTGGCCGTGGAGACGCGACGCTGGGCGGGTGTGCCGTTCTATCTGCGCACCGGAAAGCGCCTGGGCCGCCGCGTCACCGAGATCGCGGTCGTGTTCAAGCGTGCCCCGCATCTGCCCTTCGATCAGACCATGACCGAGGAGCTCGGGCAGAACGCGCTGGTCGTGCGGGTGCAGCCGGATGAGGGCATCACCATGCGATTCGGGTCCAAGGTGCCCGGATCGTCGATGGAGGTGCGCGACGTGAACATGGACTTCAGCTACGGCGAAGCGTTCACCGAGGACTCACCCGAGGCGTACGAGCGGCTCATTCTGGATGTGTTGCTCGGGGTGCCGTCGCTGTTCCCGGTCAACGAGGAAGTCGAATTGTCCTGGCGCATCCTCGATCCCGCGCTGGCGCACTGGGCCGAGACCGGCAAACCCGACCCGTACGAGGCCGGTGGCTGGGGTCCGGATTCCGCAGACGAGATGCTCGCGCGCAGCGGGCGGGAATGGCGGCGACCGTGATCATCGACATGCCCGACACCGACACCCGCGAGGTGTCGAAACGTCTTGTGCAACTGCGGGAATCCAATGGCGTGGTGACGATGGGCCGGGTGCTCACCCTGGTGGTGTGCACCCTCGACAGCTCCGAGGCCGAGGACGCCATCGACGCCGCCAACGATGCCAGCCGCGAGCACCCGTGCCGGGTGATAGTGCTGGCGCGCGGTGACCGGATGGCTCCGACCCGGCTGGACGCGCAGATCCGCGTCGGCGGCGACGCGGGGGCGGCCGAGGTGATAGTGCTTCGGCTGCAAGGGGACCTGGTGCCCCACGAGTCCAGTGTGGTGATCCCGTTCCTGCTGCCCGACACCCCCGTGGTGGCGTGGTGGCCGCGCGGGGCCCCGGAGTTCCCGTCCAAGGATTCGGTGGGCCGCCTGGCGACCCGCCGCATCACCGATGCCACCTTCGCGTCGGATCCGCAGTCGACCATCAAGGGCAGGCGGCAGTCCTACGCGCCCGGCGACACCGATCTGGCGTGGAGCCGGGTCACCTACTGGCGGGCACTGCTGGCGGCGGCACTCGATGAAGCCCCCTTCGACGCCGTGGAATCGGTGACAATCTCGGGGCTGAAAGAGGAACCGGCACTGGACATGCTGGCCGGCTGGCTGGCCGCCCGGCTGGACTGCCCGGTGGTGCGGCGCACCGGCGAGCTGAAGGTGGAGTTGCACCGGTCCTCGGTGGCGATCTCCATTTCCCGCCCGCAGCACGGCCGCACCGCGACCCTCACCCGCACCGGTGAACCCGACCAGCGTTTCGCGCTGGCTCGGCGCGAGACCAAGGACTGTCTGGCCGAGGAGTTGCGGCATCTCGACGCCGACGACATCTACGCCGAGGCGCTCACCGGCATCGAAAGGGTGACCTATGAGTAAGCCGACGGTCGAAACCTACACCGGCACCGACGAACTCGTGATGGCCGCGGCCGCCCGCTTCGTCGCCGAAGTGGTGGAGGCGCAGCGGCTGCGCGGCTCGGCGTCGGTGGTGCTGACCGGCGGCGGCACCGGTGTCGCATTGCTGGAGTTGGTCCGCAAGGCCCCGGGCGATATCGACTGGGCCAAGCTCGACGTCTTCTGGGGTGACGAACGTTTCGTCCCCACCGGCGACGCCGACCGCAACGAGTTGCAGGCCCGCCAGGCGCTGCTGGACCACGTCCCGGTCGACCCGTCCCGGGTGCACCCCACCGAGACCTCCAGCGGCGACTACCCCGACCCGCTCGAGGCAGCAGGCGAGTACTCGGCCACGGTGCACGCCCACCTGGCCGAACACGGCGCCTTCGACCTGCATCTGCTCGGCATGGGCGGCGAAGGCCACATCAATTCGCTGTTCCCGCACACGGACGCCACCCGTGAGGAACACGAACTGGTGGTCGCCGAAACCAATTCGCCCAAGCCCCCGGCCGTGCGCATCACCCTGACGCTGCCGGCCATCCGCAAATCCCGGCACGTGCTGCTGATCGTGTCGGGCGAGGCCAAGGCCGCCGCCGTGGCAGCGGCCCTCAACGGCGCGTCTCCGCTGGATATCCCGGCGGCGGGCGCGATCGGCACGGAATCCACCACCTGGCTGCTCGACGAGGCAGCCGCGGCGGATCTCCCACGCTGACATTCGAAACCCCCGGGAGGGCCGCGATCGATACTCGATCGCGGCCCTCTGTTTTGCCCCGCTCCTGGCGAGAATGCGGCGACCACCGCAGGTAAACGGGTAGTTCACTACTCACGATTCGCAGGTGGGACCGGCTTAACGTCGGTATCGGCGGCGAAAGGTTCGGCGCGCGGAGGGGAAAGAAATGATCGACATCATCACGTTGCGCGGCACCGGGGAGCAGCGCAATGACGACGGGACACCGGCGGGGATGCTCCACGATGTCACCAAATTGCTGGACGTCACCAAATTCAGTTGTTTCGAACCGGATTGGCCCGCTTCGATCGGGCCGGATCCGAATACCTGGGGGCCGTCACTGGATACCTCGGTGCGGTTGGGGGTCGCCACCGGGGTGAAGGCATTGCAGGATTCACCGAATGTCTGTGGACTGCTGAGCTATTCGCTCGGCGGGATCGTGGCCAGCACGATCCTCGAAGGGGTGCGCGCGGGTGTCTACACCAACACCGATGATTCACCCCTCGAAATCGCGTTCGTCGTGAACATCGCCAATCCGATGCGGCGTGCAGGCCAGTCGGTGGGAAACCTCTGCCCGCAAACGACTTACGGCCTGCACGGGCGACGCGGCAAGTGGCCGTGGGGACTGGACGTGCGCGAGTACGCCAACCCCGACGACATCATCACCTCCTCACCCGACGATTCACCCCTGCGGGCCATCGACACCGCGATCTCACCGTTCTCACTGGTGGAGGGGGCGCGGATCGGGAACCTCACCCCGGTGATCTTCCATGAGCTGCTGAATTTCCTGCTGCTGAACCCGGCGGTGAATCTGGATCGCTACACGGCAGCCGTGCGGGGCCTGCTGGGCTATCTCACGCCGTGGCCCGACGGCCAGCATGTGCTGTATTCCGGGCACAACATGCCCGGCACCGACGTGCTGTGGACGACGCATGCGGCGGACTACCTGAACGCCACCTACTGAGTCCGGTCGCGGACCGGTCAGGGTGCCGTGGCGGTGTCGCGCCAGACGTCGGGGGGTACGACGGCGCGAGAGCGGCCGTGGCGGTCGAGGATGCGGCCGAGGAGTTTCTCGTGGCGCAGGGTGATGGTGCGGTCGGTGATGGTGAGGCCGGGATGCGTGGTGGCGAGCTGGTTTTCGAAGCGCGTCACCTCCGCCACCGAGTGCAGACCGGCCTGGACCACCAGATTGTGGGGGCCGCTGACGGCGGCACAGTTGCGGGTTTGCGGTAGTCCGATGAGGGCGTGACCGATCTCGGGGAGGGCGGCGGTGGGTGCGGTCGCCCAGAAGGTGACCGCCACCGGCCAGCCGCCCATTGGGCGCGCGAAATCGCAACGGAAGCTGAGCAATCCGAGGCGGGTCAGGTCGTCGATGCGGCGTTTGATGGTGGAGGGACTGGTGTCGAGAGTGGCGGCCAGGGCGGTGTGGGCGGCGCGGCCGTCGCGGGAGAGTTCGGCGATGAGCGCCTGGTCCAGGGAGGTCAGGGGCAGGCCGCGATCCTGGGTGGTGCGGGTGGGGGTGGTGCGCAGGCGCTGCTGTTGCTCAGGGGCGAGCGCGTCGATGCGCCAGCTGCCGCCCTCGGTGAACCAGTGGGTGACGATGCGGGCGCGTACGGCCGCAATATGGGGTAGGGCGGGCAGGATGTCGAGGGTATACCGGGAGATCTGGTCGAAATCGCGGGTGCCGACGGTGGCCAGGATGCGGTTGCTGCCACCGGCGCGTTCCAGGGTCAACATGTGCGGGTGGGCGACCAGGGCTGCCACGACGGTGTCGGTTTCGCCTGCGGCGCAGTCGATGTCGATGTAGGCGGCGCACAGCTGGTCGAACACGGCGGGGCCGGGTGAGACACAGACCCAGGCTTCGCCGCGCTCGCGCAGCCGCTGCCAGCGACGCGCCACCGTCACCGCGTCCACGCCGAGCACCTCCCCGAGTTCGGTCCAGGACGCGCGGGGCCGCAGTTGTAGCGCATGGATCAGCGCGAGGTCGTCCTCGCTCAGCAACCTGACGTCATCCTGCACAGTCCCGCATCCTCTGCCCGTATCCTGCGATCGACCGGCCTTCCCGGCCCAGTCTCGCACAATTTCAGGATGGCATTCGGTGACTTTCAGAACGAGATCTACTTCAACGGACTGCGCGGGGTGGTGCCCGCCTATCCGGTGAGTTACGCGGAGCTGGCCGAGCGGGCGAAGGCGGCAATGCCGCCGTCGGTGTACTCGTATGTGGCCGGCGGGGCCGGGGATGAGCGCACACAGAACGCGAACGTGGCCGCCTTCGATCAGTGGGGCGTGGTGCCGCGCATGTTCGTCGGCGCCAAGCAGCGCGACCTGTCGGTGGAGCTGTTCGGAACAACCTGGCCCGCACCGGTTTTCATGGCCCCGGTCGGCGTGATCGGCTTGTGCGCGCAGGACGGGCACGGCGATCTGGCGACTGCGAAAGCGGCCGCGCGCACCGGAGTCCCGATGGTGGCCTCCACGCTGACGGTGGATCCGATGGAGGACGTGGCGGCCGAATTCGGTGACACCCCAGGCTTTTTCCAGCTCTACACCCCCACCGACCGAGACCTCGCCGCCAGCCTGGTCGAGCGCGCGGAGCGGGCAGGATTCAAGGGCATCGTGGTCACCCTCGACACCTGGGTGACCGGATGGCGGCCCCGGGACCTGTCGACCGGCAACTTCCCGCAGCTACGCGGACACTGCCTCGCCAACTACTTCACCGATCCGGTCTTCCGAGCGAGCCTGGCCCAATCGCCGGAGCAGGATCCGCAGTCGGCGATCCTGAAATGGATCCAAGTCTTCGGCAACCCGCTCACCTGGGCCGACCTGCCGTGGCTGCGGTCCCTGACCACCCTGCCCCTGATCGTGAAGGGCATCTGCCACCCCGAGGACGCCCGCCGCGCCAAGGACCTGGGCGTCGACGGCATCTACTGCTCCAATCACGGTGGCCGCCAAGCCAACGGCGGCCTCCCCGCCCTGGACGTCCTGCCCGAGGTAGTCGCCGCCGCCGACGGCCTCCCAGTCCTCTTCGACTCCGGCGTCCGCTCCGGCGCGGACATCGTCAAGGCCCTCGCCCTGGGGGCCAGCGCAGTCGGCATCGGCCGCCCCTACGCCTACGGCCTCGCCCTCGGCGGCGCCGACGGCATCGTGCACGTACTGCGCACCCTCCTCGCCGAGGCCGACCTGATCATGGCCGTGGACGGGTACCCGACGCTGAAAGACCTGACGCCCGACGCGCTTCGCCCCGTCTCGGTCTAATTCCCCAAATAGGAGAATTCGGGACAGAAGGCGCCGATTGACGCCCCGATAATGGCACCCGACTGGTCGACCGTGAATTCTGTGCCCATGGTGATTCGATCCGAAATATGGTCGAGCAGGCTCGAATCCGCGGTCGCACCCAGGACGGTATTCGTCTGCAGCGAAGCACACACTGTTCGGCCCATCGACACCGTTCGTGGGCGGTCCTGGAAACGCACGCCGGCCTGCTGCAAGGTGGAAATGTACAGGTTCTCAGCGGCCGGTCCGTCCAGCAGATCGGTAATGCGAGGTATGACCGGTTTAATGGGTTTGCGGGAGGTGGTGGACGGAAGTACCTGGGCATCCTCGGTTCTCTCGCACCCCGCGGCGAGAATCAGGAGAACAATCCCTATCGCAATCCTGTACATGAACCGGAACGTACACCTGGCCTCATCATGATCACATCATGTGCGGATCAAGTGAATTCGACCCGAATGGCCAATGCCGTGGTGGGGGCGGGTTTTCGGCAAAGTGCACTAGACAGCTCGGTCCGGGTGCGGCAATCGGCCGAAAAGCGTTGAAGCGCAGGGTTTCCTGTTACACGGTGTCCTAGAGTCCGTGCCCACCACCGTTCGGTGGTGTTACCGCGACACAGGAATTCCTATGCACGCACGCGTTTTTCGTCGTTTCCTCGTCACCGCCGCCGCCGTTTCGGCCGTCGTGCTCACGCTGCCCAGTGCGGCGTGGGCGGCCGGAGCCATTACCTTCGCACCCGCGGTGAATTCACCGTCGGGTGGCTCGTTCCCATCGTGGGGTCCGGGGCCCGCGCCGATCGGCATGGTCGCCGCCGACATCGACGGGGACGGCATCCCCGATATCGTGGCCGCCGACTTCCAGGGCAGTGGGCCGATCGTCATGAAAGGCAAGGGTGATGGCACGTTCGCGCCCGGCACGCGAGTGGGGACGCCCGGCATCGGGTTCGGCGCGATCGCGGTCGCCGATCTCAACGGGGACGGCAAGCCCGATGTCATCGCCCAGTCGTGGACGCAGATCGCGGTGTTCCTGAACAAGGGCGACGGCACCTTCGCCCCGGCCAAGACCTACACCACCCTCGAGGGCGCGCAGCAGGAGGTGCTGGTCGGTGATGTGAACGGGGACGGCAAACCCGATGTGCTGAGCCTGCTGCCGACCGGCGTGCAGACCTGGCTCAACGCCGGCGACGGGACCTTGAAGGCGGGTCCGGTGACCACCTTCGGCGGCACGCCCGGCGCGTTCACGCTCGGCAAGTTCCACACCGGCTCCAAGCTCGACATGGCGATCAACAACGATGTGTCCCAACAGGTCGAGGTGTTCTTCGGCAACGGTGACGGCAGCTTCACCCACAAGGGAGCCAGCACCAGCGGCCTGATCACCGAGGACATTCGAGCCGCCGATTTCGACGGCGACGGCATCGACGACATCATCACCGCCGACTCGTTCTCCTTCAGCACCACGGTGCTGATCTCCGACGGCAACGGCGGGTTCAAGAAGACCAACCGCATCAATCTCTCGGGGCTGGGCCCGACCAGCATCGCGGTCGGTGACTTCAACCATGACGGCAAGATGGATGCCGCGATGTCCGCGGTACTCAACTCGAAGATCGTCATCTTCACCGGCAACGGCGACGGAACCCTCACCAAGACCGGCGAATACGATGTGACGACTCAGCCGCAGACGCCCGTCCTGGCCGACTTCAACCGCGACGGCAAACTCGACATCGCCGTGGCGGGCGACGCCAACGCGGTGTCGTTCCTGAAGAACATCTCTTAGTACCCCACCGGAATGCACCGGTGCACCAGCCTTCTCGGGCGATACGTGCACCGGTGCATGCTCGTCTCGGTGTGCTGCCAGCGTGTTGCCAGCCGTCCGGGAGAGCATGCGGCCGCAGGATACGAGTTCGCTTGGTGCGGGAGGTTTTCAATGTTCGAGATCGCTACCGAGACCGCGGGTGTGGACGATGGTGAGCGGGTGAGCTTCGTCAGTGGTGGCGAGACGCTGGTGGGTCGGCTGTACAGCGCGGCATTCTCCAACGGGCCCACGCCTGCGGTGGCGATCATCGGTCCGGAAACCTTCGTCAAGGAGCAGGCGCCTGTCCAGTACGCGCGACGGTTGGCCGACAACGGTTTCACCACACTGATTTTCGATCCACGCTATCGCGGTGAGAGCGGCGGTGAGCCACGGTGTGTGGAGGACCCGGTGGCCAAGGTGGCGGACTTGCGTGCGGCGGTGGCGTTCTTGGCGGGTCGTAGCGAGGTCGATGCCGAGCGGATCGGCGTGGTCGGGATCTGCATGGGCGGTAACTCCGCGGTCCACGCGGCCGCCGATGATCCGTTGATCCGTTCGGTGGCAGCGGTGACCCCGCATTTCCGCAATGCCCGGGCCGATGCGCTGTGGCTGGGTGGGACGCGGGTGGTGGCCGATCGCCGTGCTCGTGGCCGGGAAGCTCTCGAGAAGTACCAGGCCACCGGTGAAGTGCGGTACGTGCCGGGTGTCTCCTCGACCGATCCCGGCGCGGGTATGCCCGGGATGGTGCCGTGGTCGTGGTATCAGCCTCAGGCTGACCGCGGCATCTGGGACAACCGGTACGCGGTGCTGAGCGACGACGGCCTGCTCCGTTATGAAAGTCTCAGCGCCGCAGCACGATTGACGAAACCGTTCCTGCTGATTCACGGCCCGAACTGCGCACTGCCCGATCAGGCCGAACGCCATTTCGCGGTGGTGCCCGCCATCGACAAGCTGCATCTACGCCCGGAAACCCCGCACCTGGCCTTCTACGATGTGCCCGAGGCGATCGATCCGGCGATCATCCAGATCACCGGCTGGTTCAGCCGCCACCTCGGCCCGGCCGCCGCCTAAGCGCCCAGGCGGCGGAACGGTCGGGCGGATTCCAGGGCGTAGGCGATTTCGAGCAGGGTGCGTTCGTCGCCGTGAGCCGCGGAGAACATCATTCCGATCGGCATCCCTGCGGCGGACGCACCCATCGGTAGTGAAAGCGCCGGTGCGCCGGTCACATTCGCCAGCGGGGTGTAGGTGACGTAGGCCAGCAGGCGTTCGAAGACCTCGTCGAAGGGCTGCTCGGGGCTCAGGTAGCCCAGCTGCGGGGTCAGTGACGCCAGCACCGGGGACACCACGAGTTCGACATCGCGGAAGGAGGCGGCGTAGGCGTGACGGAGACGCGAAAGGCGGTACAGGACAGCGGGTGCGCGCAACGCCGAACCCTTGAAACGACCGCCCAGGCCTCGAGTGAAGGGGTCCAGGCGCGAAGGGTCGAAGGAGCGGTCGAAGCTCAGCTTGCCGGTGATACCGAGCAGGAACGCCAGCATCGCCCAGTAGGTGGCGAAGTCCTCGGCGAAACCGCGATCCACCGGGTAGCCGATGGGCTTCACCTCGTGGCCGAGGCTTTCCAGCAGGGCGATGGTGTCGTCGAGCGTGGCGCGGATCTGCGGATCCAGAGGTGCACCGGTGATGGGTTCGGTGAGCACACCGATCCGCAGTCGCCGGTTGGCGGGCCCCTCCACCAGGCCGACCGGTGGCAGGTCCGGATTACGCCAGAACCGTTCGGCGGCAGCGAAATACGTGGCGGTATCGCGGACGGTGCGGGTCAGCACACCCTCCGAGACCAGATTGATCGGCATCGAGCGAGCCTGCGGGCCGTCGATATGACGGCCCCGCGTCGGCTTCAACCCGACCAATCCACAGCAGGCGGCCGGGATGCGAATAGACCCACCGCCGTCGTTCCCGTGCGCGATCGGCACCACCCCGGCCGCGACCAGCGCCGCCGACCCGCCCGAGGAAGCACCCGAGGAGAACTCCGTGTCCCACGGATTGCGCGTCGGCGCGGCCCCGGCGAATTCCGTGGTCGCGTTCAACCCGAACTCAGGCAGGGTGGACTTGCCGAGCACGGTCAACCCGGTGGCCAGCAACTGTTTCGTATAGGGCCCATCGGCTTTCGCGGGCCGCGCCCTCCAGGCCACACTGCCGTGCTGGGTGGGCAACCCGGCCAAGTCGGTGTTGTCCTTGACATAGGTCGGCACCCCGAACAGCAGCGCATCACGATCGACCGGGATGCGTGGCGAATCCGGTTCCACCACAATCGCATTCAACTCCGGATTCACACTGGCCGCGCGTTCCCGGGCAGCCTTGGCGACTTCGGCCGCACTGAGCTCACCACGACGGATCAGCCCGGCGATCGCGACCCCGTCGTGCTCGCCGAGCGCGTCATCGCCGAAGGCGTGGACTCGCACTGCCATAACCGGCCTCCTCATCGAATTCGTGCACCCGACTGCTGCCGACCCTACACAAACTGGACGAGTGCACAGAAGAGTTCGGGCTCGCGGCCCCTGCCGCTTGCGGTCAGCCGCGAACATCGCCCATGGCACGCACGGAACTCGTCCCGCGGCTCACAGGAAATTGTGCGCTCACGCCCAACAAGCGAGACTGTGCGCATGGTGTTGGTACCGGGGGCGGACTTCGCCGGGTTCATTGTCGAAGAACTGTTGGGTCGAGGCGGCATGGGTGAGGTGTATCGCGCCCGCCATCCGCGCCTGCCCCGGCAGGTAGCGGTGAAGGTGCTCACCGACATCGCCGCACAGGACGAGTCCTTCCGCCTTCGCTTCGACCGCGAGGCCGATCTCGCGGCGCGCACCAACCACCGCAATATCGTCACCGTCTACGACCGCGGCATCGATGCCGGGCGGCCGTGGATCTGTATGGAATATGTGCCCGGCAGCGACCTTTCGGCCCTATTGCGCCGCCACCGCTCCGGGTTACCGGTCGACCAGGCGCTCTACATTCTCGCCGAGGCGGCCGCCGGTCTCGACCACGCGCACCGCCAGGGCCTGCTGCACCGCGACATCAAACCCGCCAACATCCTTTTGGCCGCGGGTGATCCGGGCGAACGCGACCGAGTCCTGCTCTCCGACTTCGGCATCGCCCGCAGCGTCGACGAATCCACGGGCCTCACCAGCACCGGCGCCTTCGTCGCCACCATCGCCTACGCCGCCCCCGAAACCTTCACCGCCGACGATCTGGACGCCCGAGCCGACGTCTACTCCCTGGCCGTCACCTTCTTCGAAATGCTCACCGGTACAGTCCCTTACCCCCGACCCACCCCCGCCGCAGTGATGCACGCCCACCTGCACGACCCCATCCCCACCGTCACCGACCTCTGCCCCGCTCTCCCCACCAGCCTCACCCCGATCCTCACGCGAGCCCTGGCCAAACACCCCGCCCAGCGCTACCTCACCGCCCGCGAGTTCGCCGAGGCCGCCACCGCCGCCCTCCGGACCCCCGCCTCACCTCCTCCTCTACGTGCATCACAATCCGATTCCCGCTCCCGCTCAACTCAACGCGCGCGTTTCAGCGCCAACCCAGCCGACCCAGACCCCCATCACACGCCGCAACCCACCGGTCCGGCAGCCGCGTTCACACCGCAGCCCGATCAGTCCCCGGCGTCACGACCACCCGTTTCGCCACGGCCACCGGGTTCTGAAACATCGACGCCTCTCGGCGGCTCCGGGTCACGTCGCCGCCGTCGGCTCATGTTCGCCGCCGTCGGCGTCGTCGCACTGGTGACAGGCGGGATTTTCTTGGCGTACAGCTCGATTCACCCGAGCTACTACGTCGGCGCGGACAACGGGCATGTGGCGGTGTTCCGCAAACGGAGCGTGCTGGGGTTTACCGTTCGGGAGGTGGACCAGCGCGCCTGTGTCACGGCCAATGGCGATGCGGGACTAAGTGCGCCTGATTCCGACTTCCCCAGTGGCTGTCGGGTGCTCTCGGTATCGGATCTACAGGCAGGAGAGCGAGCAAGCGTGAATGCGGGCCTGCCAGATGGAAGTCGCGACCAATCGTTGCGAGACCTGTGGATCTTGATCAAAGGGGACCTGTTGCCAACCTGCGAGAAGCCCGCCACCGCGGCGACCGCAGCGCCGACCAGCGTGGCACCGACGGCACCACCGCTGGGTTCGCCGCCGACCACTGTCGCGCCACAGTCTCCGGGTCAGAACTGCCGGATGGGCAACTGAATTCGCGTGACACGATCGCGGCCGAACGGCTGCGCGGTCGCGATCGCGTCAGCGGTCGGTTCAGTCGGCGAGGGCGAGGCTCTTCAGGTTTGCCAGTAGGAAGGCGTTGACGGCGTCGGGGCGTTCGAGTTGGACGAGGTGGCCGGCCTTGGGGATTTCCACCACGTCGCGGAGGTCGGTGACGTTGGCTCGGAGGGTGGCGAGGGGGTCGCGGCCGCTGAAACCTTCCATGTCGGGGTCGTTTTCGCCGTAGAGGAAGAAGGTGGGGACCTCTACTTTGGCGTCGGCGTAGGGGGTGGTGAGTTCCCAGTTGCGGTCGAGGTTGCGGTACCAGTTGAGGCCGCCGGTGAAGCCGGTGCGTTCGAAATCGGCTGCCAGGGTGTCGAATTCGGCTTGGGTGAGCCACGGCCAGGGTAGGGCGGGGGCCTGTGGGAGGGCGTCGAGGTAGCCGATGCCGGGTGGGTTCTTCCAGGTGTCGAGGTAGTGGTAGTCGCCGGAGAGGGAGTAGTAGACGCGGGCGAGGAAGCCGCGGGGGTCGGCGGCGAGTTCGGCGTCGGCGATGCCGGGTTCCTGGAAGTAGGACAGGTGCAGGAAGTGGCGTTCGGCCGCGCGGGTCCAGAACGCCGACGGTGGTTTCGGCGGGCGGGGGGCGAACGGGTTGTTCAGGACCATGGCCGCGGCTACTCGTTCGGGCTTGCGCAGGCTCAGTTCCCAGACGAGTTGCGCGCCGAAATCGAGGCCGACGAAGACCGCCTTCTCCGCGCCGATGTCGTCGAGCAGGGCCGTGAGGTCGCCGATGACAGCCTCGTTGGTGTAGGCCGCGGGGTCCTCGGGAGCGTCCGTGCGACCGTATCCGCGCAGGTCGGGGGCCAGGGCACGGTAACCGGCAGCCGCGAGCGCGTCGAGCTGGTGATGCCACATGAACCAGGTGTGCGGGAACCCGTGACAGAAGACAACCGGGTAGCCCTCCCCCGTGTCCGCGACGTGCATCCGGACCTCTCCGGTGTCGATCGTCCGATGCGTCAGTTCCACTCCGCCTCCAATTTCTAGAACACGTTCCTATTTCAAGGTAATGTCCAGAGGTCGTGAGCGAAATACCCAAGATTCTCGCCGGAAAGGTCGCCGTGGTGACCGGGGCCAGCCGTGGCATCGGCAAGGGCATCGCCCTGGAGCTGGGCGCGGCCGGGGCGACCGTGTACGTCACCGGGCGCACCGTCACGGCCGGACACCTGCCGGGCACGGTGTCCGCGACCGCCGCCGAGATCGACGAACTCGGCGGGACCGGTATCGCGGTGGTGTGCGATCACCGCGACGATGCCGCGGTGGAGAAACTCTTCGCGCAGATCCGCGACGAGCAGGGCCGCCTGGACGTACTGGTCAACAACGTCTACGACGCGCCGGGTTCGGCACGCTGGATCGGACGCAAGTTCTGGGAGGTACCGCCCAAAGCGTGGGACGCGGGCATCGACATCGGGGTGCGATCGCATTACGTGGCAAGCGTTTTCGCCGCACCGCTGATCATCGAATCACAGGGTCTGATCGTGAGCGTGTCCTCACCGGGCGCGATCCGTCAGATGCACAATGCCGTCTACGGTGTCGGCAAGGCGGCCGTGGACCGGCTGACCGCCGATATGGCGCACGACCTCGAGGGGACCGGTGCGACCGCGGTCTCGATCTGGCCGGGCATCGTCAATACCGAACTGCTGCAAATGGTTCCGCCCGACAAGGACGGCCGCCGCCTGGTCACCCTGCCCGGTGAAGGCACCTACGACCTCGATCAAGCCGAGACCCCGCGCTTCCCCGGCCGCGCCGTGGTCGCCCTCGCCGCGGACCCGAATCGCCTGGCGCGCACCGGAAAAGCCTGGAAGGTCGCCGACCTCGCCGAATCCTACGGCTTCACCGACCTCGACGGCCGCATCCCGCGCGCCGACTAGACATCGAATTACGTTCCCGAAGAACAGGAGTGGACAACCCTATGCGACGCGTTTTCGTCGTCGGCGTGAACATGACGCCGTTCGTCAAGATCGGTTCCCGCGAGTGGACCTACCCGGAGATGGTCGCCGAAGCGGTCAACGGTGCACTGAAGGACGCAGGTGTCACCTACGACCAGGTGCAGCGCGCGGCGGTCGGCTACGTCTTCCAGCCCTCGGCGGCCGGGCAGCGCGCCCTCTACGACATCGGCCTGACCGGTATCCCGATCGTGAACGTGAACAACAACTGCGCGACCGGTTCGACCGCGCTCATGTTCGCCCGCGAATGGGTCGCGGCCGGCATCACCGATGTCGCGCTGGCGGTCGGGTTCGAGCAGATGACCAAGGAGGCGATGGCCGGTCCGGCCACCAAGCCCAAGGTCACCACCGTGGACGCGCACCTGAAGGTCAACCGCGAGCACTTCGAGTTCTCCGCGGCCCCGATCACCACCCAGTTCTTCGGCAATGCCGCGATCGAGCACATGAAGCGCTACGGCACCACGGCCGAGCAGCTGGCCGCGGTCGCGGTCAAGAACCACCAGCACTCCACGCGAAACCCCCTCGCGCAGTTCCAGGATGCCTACACTCTCGAGCAGGTGCTGGGTGACAAGCCGGTGCACGGTCCGCTGACGCGGTCGCAGTGCTCGCCCATGTCCGACGGTGCGGCCGCGGCGGTCGTGGTGAGCGAGGAGTACGTGAAGGCCCACGGGCTCGAGGCGCAGGCCATCGAGATCCTGGCGCAGGAGCTGGCCACCGATGACTGCACCTCCTTCTCCACCGGCTCGATGATCGACGTGGTGGGCGCGCCCATGACCCGCGCGGCCGCCTCGAAGGTGTTCTCGCGCGCGGGAATCGGTGTCGCGGACGTCGATGTGATCGAGTTGCACGACTGCTTCTCCATCAACGAGCTCATCACCTACGAGGCGCTGGGCCTGTGCGGTGAAGGCGAATCCGGTGCGCTGGTGGAGTCGGGTGCGACCACCTACGGCGGCACCTGGGTGGTCAACCCGTCGGGCGGGCTCATCTCCAAGGGCCATCCGCTGGGTGCGACCGGCCTGGCGCAGTGCACCGAATTGAGCTGGCAGCTGCGCGGACTCGCGGGCGATCGCCAGGTCGCGGGCGCACGCACGGCGCTCGCGCACAACCTCGGCTTGGGCGGCGCGGTCGCCGTCACCCTCTACGGCGCCAACACCCTGTGACACAAGGGGGTTCGGGGACTCAGTCCCCGAACCCCTCTCCGGATGGAGGAGGAAACCATGACCACATTCGATCCCGACACCATGCTGCGGCTGCCCGTGCACAATGGGCACGCCCTGGTGGCGGGCCTCAAGCGGCACCGCAACCGTCCGGTGCTGACCCTCGGCGACCACATCCTCACCGGCGGTGAGGTTCTCGACGGGATGAGCCGCTACATCGACGCCTTCGCCGAGCACGGCGTCACCACCGGCACCCCCGTCGGCGTGCTGGCGCTCAACCGGCCCGAGGTGCTGTTCACCATCGGCGCGGGTCAGATCGTGGGGTCGCGTCGCACCGCGCTGCACCCGATCGGCGGCCTCGACGATCACGCGTATGTGCTTGCCGACGCCGGTATTTCGACGCTCATCCTGGATCCGGTGCCCGCGTTCGTGCAGCGCGCCCGCGACCTGGTCGACATGGTGCCGGGCCTGACCAAGATCCTGGTGCTGGGCCCGGTGCCCGAACTGCTCGCCGATTGCGGCGTCGACATCCTCGCCACCGCGGACAAGTACGAGCCGCGCGAGGTGAAAGCGGTCGAACTGCTTCCCTCGGACGTCATTTCGATCAGCTACACCGGCGGCACCACCGGCAAGCCCAAGGGTGTCATCGGCACCGCGCTCACCATGAACACCATGACGCAGATCCAGCTCTCGGAGTGGGAGTGGCCGCGGCATCCGAAGTTCCTCATCTGCACGCCGCTCTCGCACGCGGGTGCGGCGTTCTTCCTGCCGACGGTGCTGCTGGGCGGGCAGTGCGTGGTGCTGCCGCGCTTCGAGGCCGGTGAAGTGTTGCGCGCCATCGAGGAACACAAGATCTCCTCGACCATGCTGGTGCCGTCGATGCTGTACGCGCTGCTGGATCACCCGGATTCGCACACCCGGGACCTGTCCTCGCTCGAGACCGTCTACTACGGTGCGGCCGCGATCGACCCGAATCGGTTGCAGGAGGCCATCGATCGGTTCGGGCCGATCTTCGCGCAGTACTTCGGGCAGTCCGAAGCGCCGATGGCGATCAGCTACCTGGCCAAGGACGAGCACGACAAGGAGCGGCTCACCTCCTGCGGGCGGCCGTCAACGGCCGTGCGGGTCGCGCTGCTCGATCCCGAGGACAATCAGGTCGCGCAGGGTGAGGTCGGCGAGATCTGTGTCTCCGGACCGCTTCTGGCGGCCGGGTACCTGAATCTGCCCGAGGTCACCGCGGATACGTTCAAGAACGGCTGGCTGCGCACCGGCGATCTGGCGCGGCAGGACGAGGACGGGTTCCTGTTCATCGTCGGCCGTTCCAAGGACATGGTGGTCACCGGCGGGTTCAACGTCTTCCCGCGTGAGGTGGAAGACGTTGTCTCCGAACATCCGAAGGTGCTGACCGTCGCGGTGGTCGGGGTGCCCGACGCGCACTGGGGTGAGGCCGTCACCGCCGTGCTGGTCCTGGACGCCGAGACCGCCGCCGATCCCGCCGCGATCGAGGTGGTCACCGCCGAGATCCAGGCCGCGGTCAAGCAGCGCAAGGGTTCGGTGCAGGTGCCCAAGCACGTCCTCGTGATCGAGGAGCTGCCGTTGACCGGTCTCGGCAAGCCGGACAAGAAGGCGATTCGGGTGCTCGCCGCCGAGCGACTGGGTCTCTGATAGCCGCGAAGGCGCTCGGCTACGCGAACTTCCGGGTTCGCAACAGCCGAGCGCCCTTGCGCACGGCGTCCACACCGGACTCGATGACCGCCCGGGTCACGAAGTGCCCCACCGCCGTTGCCACGAACATGGCCGTGATCACCACCGGCGCCCAATGCCAACTCAACGCCAGCAGCATCCGATCGAGGGTGCCACGCGGCTGCACCACCGGCTCCCAACTGTTCAAGCGCACCCAACGGCCCAGGAAAACGCCGACCGCACACAGCAAATGGACCGTCAGCCGTGCCGGGAAGCGCCACACGCCCAGTCCCCGCGCGGTCAGGAACCGGTCCAACTCGGCCAGCACCAGGTAGTAGGCCACGAATCCGGAGATGATGAACGCCCCGTACACGGGCAGGATCGTCGTCACCACCGGGCCGTTGCCCGCGGCGCGGATGTCGTCGCGCAGGTGCACCAGATCGGTCACCACGTACGGCGCGTTCGGGAGGAACAACAGCAGCAGCGCCACCCCGGCCCACCGGAAGGGCGACAGCGACAGCCCGCGTTCGTCCTCGGGCTCGCTGCGGAACACCAGCAGGGCCAATGCCACCGGGATCCACGCCAATACGGTGTTCCACACCATCCAGAGCAAGTCTCGGTCCAGCACCCCCGCGAGGCTCGGCGCGACCGTCTTCACCGGGTCCATTCGTTCATGATGCAGACCGTTAGCCACGCCGTCACGCGGTCGCCCGCACCTTCACCGAATCCACACATTTCGCCCGCTCGGGCGGCGTTTTCGGGAAACCCTGGTCGACAGGTGGCGACCAGCTGTTTTACGATCGTATTATGCGGCCGTGGGATATGAGATTCCCGAGTGGGCCCTGGACGTCGCGGACCGACTCGGCATTGCGCCCGAGGAGATCATGCGGGTCCTGACCGGTCCGGGCCGACGCTGGCCGCGGTCGGTGCGCGGGACGGGCGGGTTGCCCGCCCTCATGATCATCGGCCGCACCGGCGGCGGGCAGCCGCTGGCGGTGGTGGTACGACCGCTGTCGCAGTGGGACCAGCAGGTCGTCGGCGTCACGCCGGTGACGGGCAGGCTCCTCGCCCAGTTCGAACAATGGGAGGCGGACCATGAATGACTATCCCGACCACGGGTACCCGCACACGGCCGACGAAGCCCGGGATTTCCTCGCGAACCTGACCTTCGACGAGGACGCCCCCGAACCCGACCTCCCCGGTCCCGACACCCCCGTCACCGTGTTGCGCACCGTGCGGCTGCCGTATGCCATGGATCAGCGCATCCGCGCGGAGGCCGAGGGACGCGGGGTCAGCATGTCGGATCTGATCCGTGACTTCCTGACCATCGAACTGGCCGCCCTCGACGACGACACCCCCATCAGCCGCGCCGACGCCCGCCGCGCCCTGTCCGCCGCCCTGGCCAACCTCTCACCCCTGCACCGCAACCCGGCCTAGACACCCACCCGGCCTAGACACCCACCCGGCCTGGATACCCACTCGGTCTGGACACCCACTCGGTCTGGACACCCACTCGGTCTGGACACGACGAATCGCCCGGGCACCTGGTGGGGTGCCCGGGCGATTACAGGAACGTGTGAACTTAGGCGAACTTGATCTCGAGCCCGATACCGAGAATCGAGATAAACCAGATCAGGCCGAGGAAGATGGTGATTCGATCGAGATTCTTCTCCACCACCGTCGAACCCGACAGGCTCGACTGCACGCCACCACCGAAGAGGCTGGACAGACCTCCGCCCTTGGCGCGGTGCAACAGCACCAGCAGCACCAGCAGCACGCTGGTGATAACGAGGAGGATATCCAGGAACATCCGCATGGGCGTCAGTGTAAGGGGTTGGTACCCCAGTACCCGAATCAGCCCATGCCCGACGGCCCGATTCACAGCTTCGACACCGGCGAACTCGGCTGCGCCGACGCACTATCGGTGGCCTGGATCACAGCGCAGCGACCACGCCGTCGGTGCGCACAGGGCCCACCGAGACGACTCCACCGAGTACCGCTCCCCCGCCGCCGCCCGGCACCACCAAGCGAGCACTGCCGCCGACGATAATTACGCGACCGCTCATCAATTCGGGTCGACGCGATGCAAGCTGAAAATCAGTGAAGCCGATTATGTTTCGGCGAGGACGCAGTTGGATGTGATCACCCTGCCGCCGAAAGCGGCTTGGGCGCACCGCACCTCGCCGCTGTCGCTGAACGGGCTGCGCGGCCCGAGCTGACGAGAAGTCGGGTTCCCTCGATCCGGCCGGATCGTTAAGGTTGGTAAGCATTGCGCCTCGGCCGGAAGCGTTGGCACGGTATTCGGGTGTGGATGGGCCGCGGGAATGGTGGAGAGGCGGAGGTCGATGGTGTTCGGAGCGTGGTCGTATGGGGCGTGATCGCAGGTCGGTCGCCGACAAGATCGACGCGCTGTTCTCCGAACGCTGGCCCGGCGGAAGCCGCACCGCGACCGGCGAGGTGGCGCTGTTCGTCGCCGAGGTGACCGGGCGAGACATCGACCGGCAGTACATCTATCGGATACGTGCGGGCAAGGTGCGCAAGGTCGATGGCGCGGTGCTCGAGGCGATCGCGCAGTTCTTCGGCAAGCCGCTGGGGCATTTCTCCGCCGCCAGCGACGACGAGATGGCGGCGGTGCTGCGGGAGTCCCGGCTGCACTTGGCCGGTTTGCGTACCATGGGCGATCTGACGCCCGAAGCGCACACCGAATTGCGTGGGCTGCTGGAAATCGCGCGTCATGTGCTGAACGACGAGGCTGAACCGGAGAGTTAGATGCACGTGCGGCGATATCGTATGGATGATCTCGCAGCGCGGATCGTGCCCACGCCGTACACGATGGCAGGCCTGACGGCTCGAGCCGGCGAGATCCTCGGCATGCGACTGATCGTGCTCCCGAAGGTGCGGCGCGGCACCCCGCTGACCGGAATGGTGGTGCGAGAGGGCGATCGCGGGATCATCCTGGTGCCCGACGACGCGACCGAAGAATTCCAGATTCACATTCTCGCGCACGAACTCTGGCATCTGGCGCAGGGACACCACTGCACGCAACAGCAGCTGGTCGGCTACCGTGCCACCATGAAAGCGCGTCTCCAGGAAGCGATGTGCGAGCGTTTCGCACGCAAGGTCGGGCTGGAGATCAAGCGGCAGCGGGCGGGCACGACGATGCCGATGCCGGACGCCGCGCGTGGCCTCGCAGAAGCGTTCGGCACGGTGTAGCCGTAGCTTTCGGCGTTGCGGGACAAGAAGTATCGAGATTCGGGATCGCGGGGCAATGGGTGAGACGATCGCGGGGGTTTCCTGGCTCGGGTTCCTCGTCGGGACGGTGGTGTTCGGGCGCGGGATGTGGCACGGCCGCAAGACCCAACAGCTGCTGGGGATCGGAATCGCGTTCTACGCGTTGACCATGCGGCTTTTCGCCCGGCTCGGAGTCTCGGGCGTCCGGCAGCCGATGGACACCGAGGAACGCGTGTGGGCCGCGACCTTCGCCGTGGCCGCGGGAACCGCGATGCTGGCACTGCTGCTGGTCATTCTCAAGGAGCAGCAGGACTCGCTCAGGACGCACCGGCGGCGGTTGGCCGCACTGTGCGCGGCGGCCGTCGCGAGCACGGTCGCGCTGCGCACGATCACCTGGCTGCCGGGACCGGAGTGGCCGCCCAGCAACGATTTTCTCAATGCGTACGGCGGCGATCTGCGCGTCGTCGGCTATGAACTCATCTTCGCGGCGTGGCTGGGCTTGCCGCTGGGAGCCCTGGGGATGTTCGTGTTCCGGTTCCAGCGCGGATTCACGCGGTGGGCGACGGTGGTCGGCTGCGTGCTCGGCGTGGGCTGGGCGGGGTGGAAGGTCGCCGGGACGGCGGTCCGATATTGCACCGGCGATGCCATCCCGTTGGAATCGCCGGTCAGCGTCGCGACGGCGTTGACGGCGCTGACCTTGCTGATCGGCGGGCTGCTCAGCGGACAGATCGGTGGTGCGTTGCGGCGAGCCCGCGAAACCCGGGAGTACACGCTGGCTCGCCGCGCCGACGACGAACGTCACGCCACCCCGGCACCCGATTCCACGAATTCGCCTGCGGCGTAAGCGGTCTGGATCTGCCGCTTGTAGACCTTGCCGCTGTCGTCGCGGGGCAGCGCCTCGACGATACGGATGTGGGCGGGGACCTTGTAATCGGCCAGTTGCGAGGCCAGCGCCTCGCGCACCGTCGCCGCGGTGAGGCTCGCACCGGGACGCGGTTGAATGTGCGCGACGACCGCTTCACCGAGATCGCCGGCGTCGGGAATCCCGAACACGGCGACGTCCTCGACGCCGTCGAGCGCGATGATCGCGTTCTCGATCTCGGCGGGATAGATGTTGACGCCGCCCCGGATCACCACCTCCGAGTCGCGTCCGATCAGGAACAGGTAGCCGTCACCGTCGAGGTAGCCCAGGTCCCCGACCCACAGCAGACCCGGCACCGGCGAGCTCGGCACGCCCTGGTTGAGGTATTCGAACGCGGGCCAGTAGTCCGCACCGCGCACGTAGACGCGCCCGGTCTCCCCGGCGGGCAACGGGTTTCCGTGCTCGTCGGCGATCACGACGGCCGACCCGTCGGCGGGCAGTCCCACGCTTCCCGGATGGGCGAGCCATTCACTCGCGCCGATCCAGGTGATGGTGCCCGCTTCGCTGCACCCGTAGAACTCCCCCAGCGCGTCGCCGAACAGCTCGATGGCGGCCCGTTTGAGCTCGGGCGGACACGGTGCCGCGGAATGGATGACATGGGTCAGGCTGGACAGATCGTAGGTCGCTCGTTCCGCGGCGGGCACGCTCAGGATGCGAGAGATCATGGTGGGCACAATCTTCACCTGCTGAATGCGGTGTGTGTCAACCAGTTTCAGGAACTTGCGGGCATCCCATCGGGGCATGATCACGATGTTCGCGCCCATGCGCAGCCCGAGCACGGCCAGCGCGTTCGGGCTGGTGTGATACAGCGGCCCGGCCACCAGCATCGAGACTCCGGGAGCCAGGCCCGCGCGCTGTGCGTTCGCGCCGGCCAGCGTGAGCAGCTGCTGCTGCGTCATCTTCTCGCGCGCAACACCTTTGGGCTTTCCGGTGGTGCCGGAGGTGTAGATGACGCCCATGCTGTCGGCGATCGCGCCTTCGATGTGACCGACCGGCTCGGGATGCGCGACGATCAGCTCCTCGAGCAGTTCGTGGCGGCCGGTGGGCTCGGCCAGCCGCTGATCCCATCCGCCCTCGGCGAGCAGTTCGGCGGGCATGGCGATCTCGACGATGCGCGCGTCGCTGGCGGCCAGTTCGCGTGCCGCCTCGACGATCGGCACGAATTCGGTGTGCGCGAAGATCATTCGCACCTTGGCGTCGGTCAGGACGTGCGCCACCTCGGGGGCGGTCCAGCGGGTGTTGATCGGCAGTGGGTTCGCGCCCGTGGCGGCGATACCGACGGAGACCTCGAGGAACTCGATGTCGTTGCGGGCCATGATCACACACTTGGCGCCACGCCCGAGATCGGTTGCCAGAATCGCCGATCCGAGCTGTCCCGCACGCGCGAGCACGTCGGCTTGGGTGCGGTGTCTACTACCGCAGGTCAGGGTGGGGGCCTTCGGCGAAGCATCGGTCATGCCGCCGAGTCTGCCATTACGGCGCCGAACTTTCCCCTCCGCAGATCTTATGATTTACTTCCCTCAACGATCAGAAATGATCGCGAAACCAGCTGCCGCACAACAGGAGTTGCCCGGCGCGGAGGGTGGTGGGGAATCGGGCCAGAAGGAGGGGAGTGGCTCGGTTCCCCACCCGTGACTGCTCCGCACGAGACCGGCCGGACATATGAGTGCGGGCCTCAGCGAAGGGGGGGGAGTCAGCCGAGGCCCGCAGAAGATCGGCCCGGGGGGATGGGCCGACAGCAATGACCTTACGCGACAAGGTCTTACGCAGCCATCCAGCCCCTCTTCCGGGCGAGAGGCGGCTCGAATTTCCGAATTCCCTTGTGCCACAGATTGCTGCACGAGCTCTACGGTGCTGATCCAGGTCGCCTAGGACCGTCCCGCCGATGGCGGGCATACTGATAGGCCGCCCGGGCACACGGGCTGAGGATGAGCAGATTCGGGGGGATTCGGTGCGGTTGCCGTCGGCACGTGCGTTTCGGTATTTGATGAGCATGTATCCGCCGCTGTTTTTCGCCGGCGTTCGGGTCGAGCAGGTGGCCGAGGACTGGACGTCGATCCGGGTATCGCATCGGGTTCGTCCGTGGAACCGCAATATCAACGGTGCGGCCTTCGGCGGCACCCTGTACTCGATGACCGACCCGTTCTTCGGGATCATGGCGCGTGGCCAGTTGGGCGAGGGCTATCGGGTGTGGAGTGTCAGATCCGGGATCGAGTTCGTCGCACCCGGGTACGGGGTCGTCACCGCGACCATGGAACTCGACGCCGCGCAGGCGGAAGAGATCCGGCAGGGCACCCGCGACGGCGCGAAATCGATCACCACGCATTCGACCACGATCAGCGACGCCGACGGCAATGTGGTCGCGCGGGCGACACAGGACGTCTACGTCCGCCGGCTCCGCACCGGAATCGATGTTCGCTCCGGTTGAGATGATCGCGGGACATTGATTCTCGACGGGGGCACAGCCAGGATCGCGCGCTCCGGCGAGGTCAAGCCCCGGGGGTGGTGTGGGCGGAGTAGACCGCCAGCATGTCTTCGACCAGGCGCAGGACGGAGGCGTCGAGGTCGGGGCGGGGGTAGACGCCGCGGACTACGGCTTCACCGGAGAAGACGTGCAGGAGCATGAAGAACAGGGGTTCCCGGACGTGGGCGGGGAAGTCGGCCAGCAGGCCGGTGCGTTCGAGGGTGGCGACTATTTCGCGGTAGTAGGCGTCGGCAATGGGGGCGATGCGGTCGCGTAGGTCGGCGTCGGAGCGGGCGGCGAGGAAGATTTCGCGCAGCGCGTGGGTGAGGTTGGACTGCTGGGCGTGGCGTAGGAAGCGCAGTGCGACGTCGAGTGGGTTGTCTTGGGCGCCAAGGTGTTCCATGGTGACGGCGTAGCCGATGAGTTGACGGTCGAAGACCTCCTCGGCGGTGCGCACGATCAGGTCGAGGCGGGTGTCGAACTGACGGAACATGGCCCCGGCCGAGAGGCCCGCGCGGCCGCAGATCTCCTGCACGGTGGTGCGTTGATAGCCGACTTCTCCGATGGCGGCGATGGTCGCGTCGACCAGCTTGGCCACGGTGGCTGCCCGGCGCTCCTGTTGAGTGCGCCGCGGGCGGGAAACTTCACTCACGAGCGACCATCCTGCCCGCTGCGCGGCGGGCAGCAAACATCCGGCCCGACGTGACCGTTGACACATCGCATTCCCGCATCATATTGTCTGGGCCAGTCACTTAGAAAACAATCGCTTCCTAACTTCGGGGGCGGGTGCTCGGCCGCCGCAGCGGCCCGGAGGAGTTCGATATGACAGGCGCGACCAGGACCATCGCCCAGGCGTGCGCGGTGGTCGTGACCGGGCTGACCGTGGCGGTATGCCCGGCGCTGACCGGATCGGCGGCCGCGGATCCGGTCGTGGTGCAGCCGGCGCTGCCGTTCCCGACACCGCCTGCCCCGCCGTATCTGGATCCCGGCTTCTACCAACCCGATTCGGCTCGGGTCGCGGCCGCGGCGCCCGGGGAGATCCTCGCCGCGCGGCAGGTGAATCTGGCGAACGTGTGGCTGCTGCCGCTCAACGCGAATGCCTGGCAACTGTCCTATCGCAGCACCAATACCCGCGGGGAGCCGATCGCGGCGGTGGCCACCCTGGTCGTGCCGCATCGGGCAGCGCCGAGCGGGCAGCGCGGGCTGGTGTCGTTCCAGATGGCCGAGGATTCGCTGTCGGTCAACTGTGCGCCGTCCTACTCGTTGCAGATGGGGTCGCTGCCCAATCCGCTCAATCCGGTGACCGAGGCCGAATTCGTCGAGGTGCAGGCGATGCTGCAACTCGGGCACGCCGTCGTGATTCCCGATCACGAGGGCCCGAACGCGGCGTACGCGGTCGGGCCGCTGGGCGGGCGGATCACCCTCGACGGGATCCGCGCCGCGGAGGGCTTCGATCCGGCGGGGCTGCCCGGCACCGATACCCGCGTCACCATGTGGGGGTATTCCGGGGGCGCGATTCCCACCGCGCACGCCGCCGAACTGCAGCCGACGTATGCGCCGGAACTGAATCTGGTCGGGTCCGCGACCGGCGGGCTGATGGCCGACATCCGCACCGCCATCGACTACAACAACGGCACCTCCACCTTCGGCGGCGCGGTGCTGGGCGGGTTGTTCGGGGTGGCGCGGGAGTACCCGCAGGTCGATCAATTCATCGACGAGCATATGAATCCGCTGGGCAAGGCGGCTCGGCTGGTGCACGAAAACCAGTGCGTGGCTTTGCAGTTCGCGGCGTTTCCGTTCGTGAACATCAAGGGATTGTTCGACTATCCGGGCGATCCGATGCTGGCCCCGCAGGTGCAGCCCGTCCTCGACGAGCTCAGCCTCGGCCATCGGGGCACGCCGACTTCGCCGCTCTACATCTACGAGGGCACCTTCGACGAGGTGATGCCGCTCAACGCGGTGAACAACACCTACGACATCTACTGTCAGGACCCGAACGCGCGCGTGCAGTACACCCGGGACCTGTTCAGCGAGCACGGGATCGCGGCCGTGTCGAATACGGCCAGTGCGGCGATGTGGCTCGACGACCGGCTCAATGGTGTGCCCGCGCCCGCGGGCTGTCACAACCGTGACGTGTACTCCGGGATCCTGGATCCGGGTGCGATCGGTACCTTCGTCAATGTGATCGGGCAGACGCTCGCGTCGGCGCTCGGGATGCCGGTGTAGTCGCCGTACGATCGGCATCATGCCAGCAACTCGCGCAGGGGTTCTGCTCGCACTGTCGGTGCTCGCCGTCGGATGTTCGGCCACCGGCAGTGAATCCGGGACCCCGTCGGCGGCGCTCATGGGTCATTCGTTCGTCTCGACCGCGGTGTCGGGCACCGCGATCCCCGGCGGCGGGCCGCTGACGCTGAGTTTCGCCGACGGCCGCATCAGCGCCACGTCGGGCTGCAACACCATGACCGGACCCGTTGACCTGCAAGGCAATACGCTGCAGGTCGGCGAGCTGGCCTCGACCTTGATGGCGTGTCCGGGCGATACGGCGGGCGCGGACGGCTGGCAGGACGGGCTGCTGCGTTCCCAACCCACTTGGACGCTGGTCGGTGACACCCTCACGGTGAAGGGCAACGGCTCGACGGTGACCATGCTCGACCGCAAGGCCGCTCACCCGGACAAACCGCTGACGGGCACCACCTGGATCGTCACCGCGCTGCTGCGCCCCGACGCCGAGGTCCGCTCCGCCACTCTCGACGAGAACCGTCCCGCGCTGACCATCACCCCCGACGGCAAGGTGTCCGGCAGCGCGGGCTGCAACACCCTGACCGGCACCGCCGCCATCGACGGCGACACGGTCACCTTCCAGCTCGCCACCACCCGCATGGCCTGCGACCCGGCGGTCATGGACGTCGAATCGCAGGTGCTGCAGGCACTCGACGGAAAAACCAAGGCCACCATCGATTCCGACGAACTGACCCTGCGCAACAGCGGCAACAACACCGGACTCAGACTCCGCGCAGAGTAAGCCGCACTATCCGGTGGTCTCAGGCACGACCAAACAGAACGGATGCCCGGCCGGATCCAACAGCACCCGCCATTCATCAGGCTTGGGCTGTGTCGCAGGCTTGCTTGCCTCGATCGCCAGGGCCGCAGCCTCCGCCGCGTCGAGATCCTCGACGAACAGATCCAGGTGCAACTGTTTGGGCACGCTGTCCCCCGGCCAGTCCGGCGGCCGGTAATTCTCCACCCGTTCGAACGTGATCATCACCCCGCGCGCCCGCAACGCAACCAATTCCTCGGATTCGACGAGAACTTCCAGGTCCAGCAATTCCCGATAGAACCCCGCGAGCCGCTTCGGATCGTCACTGTCGAGCGCGATCGCCCCCAGCCGTGCGATGGCCACGGCTCAGAACCCCCGCAGCCGATCAGGCCTGATCCGCACCGTCACGGCGTAGTCGTCGAAGAACTGCTCCCTCGTCATCCCGATATCGACCAGGCCCTCGGCGTACTTCGCGACGAACGCGTCGCGTTCGGCGCCGTCGGCACCGGCCTGATCGATCCGCGCGGTCCCGGTGAGAACCACGACCTCACCGCCGGTGGCGTTGGTGTTCAAGTTCAGCGAAACCTGCGGTTCGGCCGCGATATTGCGCAGTTTCGGTGTGCCCGGCCGCGTGAAGAGCAGGAATTCCCCCTCTACCCACAAGAACCACACCGGATTGGGCTGCGGCACCCTGGCCGGGGTCACCGTGGTCAGCCAGATGATCGTCTCCCGAGCCAGCCGCTGGGTCGCCTGGATGCCGAAATCGGTGGTCGTATCGATGAGCAGGGCGGAACTGGGCATACCGTCTCCCGGTGAGATAGTGCTCGAACAGGTCCGATCTTGCGGAACAGCCAACTCTCCGTTCGTATTCCACGACCATCGCAGCCGCGCCCAGATTCACGCTAAGGGCACGGCGCCAAAGGGAAACAGTTGGCGGTAGCGGTGGTGATTGGAATGGTCGGATCCACCGAGGTCCGGGTTGTTGCCGTAGTCGAGGCCGAGGGCGAACCCGTCCCGGGATCGTGGAGCAAGTGGGCGCTGTAGGCCGCCGACCCGATCACGAGCACCGTGACCGCGGCGATGAGAGCACCCACCAGCCAGCGCCGGTGGCGCGGTGCGGGTGCGTCCGGCCGATCGGACGCCGGTGGCGAAAGCGTGGGTGCGGGAGCGGGAGCGGCTGTCACCACCGTGCGCCGAACTCGGAGCCGCGCTGTCAGATCTGCGGCCATGTCCGCGCACGTCGAGTATCGATCCTCGGGGCGTTTGGCCATCGCGGTGGCGAGGACGCTCTCGATCGCCGGTGGCAGCGCCGGATTCCGTTGGCCCGCGCGGGGAATCGGCGCGTGCACGTGCCCGGCGATCACCTGCGCGATACTGGTCCCGCCGTAGGGTGGCATGCCGGTCAGCATGTGGAACAACGTGCAACCCAGGCTGTAGATGTCGGCGCGATGGTCGACCTCGGTCGACTCCTCCAGCCGTTCGGGCGCCGCGTACAGGAAGCTCGCCAGCAGCTGTCCCTTCACGGTGACCGAGGTCGTCTCGCCGAGGGATTTCGCGATGCCGAAGTCGGTGAGAACGACCCGTTCCGGCGTGGTGGTCGCCAGCAGGATGTTGGCGGGCTTCACATCGCGATGCACGACACCGGCGGAGTGCGCATAGTCCAATGCCTTGCCGGCTTCGGCGAGAATGTACCTCGCGCGCGACACCTCGAGCGGTCCACCGTGGATCTCCCGCGCCACGTCGGTGCCGTTCACGAAGGACATCGCGATCCATAGCCGACCGTCTTCCTCCCCGCGCGCGAAGACGGTGACGATATTGGGGTGGTCGAGCAGGGAAACTGTATCCGCCTCGCGCCGAAATCGTTGTCGCAGTGCGTAATCCCGGCTTGCCGTGTCGGTCAGCAGTTTCAACGCGACCGGGCGCGGCAGGTCACGGTCACGCGCCAGGTACACCTCCCCCATCCCTCCCGCACCGAGCCGCCCCTCGATCCGGTAGCCGGCGAAAACCTCGCCGGCTCGCAACGTGTCGCCCACCCGCGACTCCTCCCCCGCGTTTCGCCAGTCGAGCGTGAACCATACGTGACTTGACGCGCCGGCACCGGCAGTGCAGTCGGTCTCGAAACTCGTTGTCCCAGCTGCATGCTCGGGGACGCGAGTTATTTCTCGTGGTACATGTACCAGACCGCTACCGAGGCGATCACGGTCACGAGTAATGCCAGCAGGGCGAGGATCGGGTTGAACGGATAGATCGATGTTTGAGAAGTCATGGTGCACTCTCCATCGCGTTCGACCCCGTCGGGGGTGGTGTTGCGTCTTCGATTGTCACCCGGCGGGTTCGCCGGTGACGGCGGATCGGCGAGGGCGGGCGAAAATCGTTGTCGCGGCGGGGAGCAGGCGGGCTAGCGTGCCGGGGTATGGAGAGCAATTACTTGAATGTGGTGGATGTGGAGGCCACCTGCTGGGAGGGGGCCAATCCGCCTGGGCAGCCCAACGAGATCATCGAGATCGGGGTGTGTGTGCTCGATCTGGGGACGCGGGAGCGGGTGGGCAGGCACAGTATCTTGGTGCGGCCCGAGCATTCACAGGTCAGTGAGTTCTGTACGCGGTTGACGACGTTGACACCGGAGCAGGTGGCGGGCGGGATCACCTTCGCCGAGGCGTGTGCCCTGTTGCGCGCGGAGTTCCGGGCGGATTCGCGGCCGTGGGCCAGTTGGGGTGACTACGACCGCAAGCAGTTTCAGGCGCAGTGCACGGGGACCGGGACGGCGTATCCGTTCGGGAGCCGGCACACCAATGCCAAGCGGGTGTTCTCCGAGGCGCGGGCGGCGCGCCGCCGGTTCGGGATGGCGGACGCGTTGCGGGTGGCGGGTTTGCCGTTGGAGGGCACCCATCATCGGGGCGGGGACGATGCCTGGAACATCGCGGCGTTGATCGCCGACATGCTGGACAAGGAGCTGTGGCCGGGCTGATTCGGATGCGGGCGGGTGGACTGGCCGAGGGATCGGAAGTTGCCGTGGATAGCGCTGTTTCACAACTACGCTGACATCCCGGCGTACGCGACATATGCGACATATGGGAGGGCGTCATCAACGACCGGGAAGCGGATCTCGACCAGTGGTTTCGCGCGGAAGTGGCCGCGACGACGCCGGGTCCCACCCGCCCAGCACACGAACCCCTCGACGCCACCGGGCTCACCGGAGCCCGCGGCCTGGAACTGTTCGACGCCCAGGCCGCCTCGCGGCACCTCGACCTGGCCGCGCGGCGACTGACCCGGGAAGGCCACGGCTACTACAGCATCGGGTCCTCCGGACACGAGGGCAATGTCGTGGTCGCGGCCGCGCTGCGGGTCACCGATCCGGCGCTGCTGCACTACCGCTCGGGCGCGTTCTTCGTGCACCGGGTCCGGCAGGTGCCCGGACTCGACCCCATCCGCGATGTGATGCTGGGGGTGGCCGCCGCGGCCGCGGACCCGATTTCCGGTGGGCGGCACAAGGTTTTCGGCAGCAAGCCCGCCCACATCATTCCGCAGACCTCCACCATCGCCTCGCATCTGCCGCGCGCGGTCGGGCTGGCCTTCGCCATCGAACGCGCCGCGCACCTGCGCCTGGGCTGTGAATGGCCCGGCGACGCGGTGGTGGTGTGCAGCTTCGGGGATGCCTCGGCCAACCATTCCACCGCGACCGGGGCGATCAATACCGCCGTGCACACCGCGCATCAGGGCGTGCCGATGCCGATCCTGTTCGTGTGCGAGGACAACGGGCTCGGCATCAGCGTGCCGACCCCGCGTACCTGGATCGCCCAGGCCTACGGGGCGCGCCCGGGGCTGGCCTTCTTCGATGCCGACGGCGCGGACCTGCCCGCCGCCCTGGCCACGGCGACCCAGGCCGCCGAATATGTACGGACACACCGTAAACCGGCCTTCCTGCGTCTGCGCACGGTGCGGCTGCTGGGTCATGCGGGTTCGGATGTGGAGTCGGCCTATCGCCGTCCGGCCGAGATCGCGGCCGATCTGCGCCGTGATCCCGTCACCGCCACCGCCCGGCTGCTGGTCGCCGCGGGCGTGCTCACCCCGGCCGAGATGGGCCGACGCTACGACGAGATCGGCGAGCAGGTCGCCGCGGCCGCCGAAAGTGCCTGGAACGAACCGAAACTCACGACCGCGGCAGCAGTCATGGCACCGTTGGCGCCGGCCCGCCCGACCGTGGTGCGCACCGATACGCTGCGCTCCCGCGCGGACGGGGATCGCAATGGCGGCGCGTCCGATGCAATCGCCGATACCGCTGCCGGACAGCCGGTTTCGGCGGGTGAGGGTCTGACTCTCGCGCAGGCGGTGAATCAGACCCTGGCACAGTTGCTGACCCGGGACCCGGATGTGCTGGTCTTCGGTGAGGATGTGGGCCGCAAGGGCGGCGTCTACGGCGTCACCAAGGGATTGCAGCAAACCTATGGTGTCCGAAGGGTTTTCGACACACTGCTCGACGAGCAGAGCGTGCTGGGCACCGCGCTCGGGGCGGCGCTGGCGGGGTTCGTGCCGATTCCGGAGATCCAGTACCTGGCCTACGTCCACAATGCCGCCGACCAGTTGCGCGGCGAGGCGGCGACGCTGTCGTTCTTCTCCGGCGGCCGCTACCGCAATCCGCTGGTCGTGCGGATCGCGGGGCTCGCCTATCAGAAGGGTTTCGGCGGGCACTTCCACAATGACAATTCCATTGCCGCACTGCGGGATATCCCCGGCGTGGTGATCGCCACCCCCTCCCGCGCCGACGACGCGGCGGCCATGCTGCGCACCTGCGTGTCGGCCGCACGCGTGGACGGGCGGGTGTGCGTATTCCTCGAACCGATCGCGCTCTATCACACCCGCGACCTGTATCGCGCCGGTGACGGCGGGTGGCTGGCCCCGATTTCCGGTGTGCGCCATGCCGATATCGGCCGGGCCCGGGTGCACGGGACCGGCGCGCATCTCACCATCGTCAGCTTCGCCAACGGCGTGCCCATGAGCCTGCGGGTGGCGCGGCGGCTGACGAGCCACGGCATTCACGCCCGGGTGCTGGATCTGCGCTGGCTGGCCCCGCTGCCGGTGGAGGATCTCCTCGACCATGCGCGGGCCACCGGCAGGGTGCTCATCGCGGATGAGACCCGCCGCAGCGGTGGCGTTTCCGAGGCGGTGTGCACCGCGCTGCTGGATGCCGGATTCGACGGCCCGCTCGCCCGGGTCACCAGTGCCGACAGTTTCGTGCCGCTGGGTCCCGCGGCGGCGACCGTGCTGCTGGACGAGGCGGCTATCGAGGCAGCCGCCCGCGCACTGCTGGCGACGCCCGTGAGCCGGTAATGAGGGGTGGAGCCGGGCCTGCTCGCGGAAGCACCCGGCCCCACCCACCATCGACGCCGGTCCGGTCGGCGTCCCGGTGCCGTCGAGGGAACGACACCAAGCCTATCTACGTAACAACTACGTAGATACCCGAGATTCGGCCCCGGCGCAATACCCGACCTCACGCAGCGCACCAAGGTCACAGTCACCGGATGCCGTGCCATCCGCCACCCTCAAGCCAGTCACCGGGCCAACGGTAAGCCTGCCCTCAGTTTTGGCCTCTACACTCGAGCGCACGTCACGGGAGGAACAACGAATGCGAGCAGCGCGGGTGCGGCCATGAGCGTCGCCCTCTGCCTCATGCTCTACGGATTCGCCGTCGCGGTGCTCGCACCCCGGCTACTGCGCGGCTTCAGCGTCGAAGGGGCCGCGCCGCGCATGGCCGTCGCCGCCTGGATCGCCGCCATGATCTCCACCCTGCTGGCCTGGACGGTGACCCTCGCGATCCTCGTCATCGACCTTGTCACACACCGGATCTCACTGTTCCCCGCCCGATTCATGGACAGCTGCCTGCTGCATCTGCACGACGCCGCCGTCGGCGACTACGGCGGACCGCTGCAGACCGGGCTGCTGGTGCTGTCCGGATTCGCTTCGCTCGCAGCGACTCTCGTGGCCTACCGGCTCATCGTCACCCTGCTGCACTCGCGCCGGCGCACCCTCGAGCACGCGCGTATGGCACGCGTCGCCGGACGCCACCACCCCGACCTCGACGCGGTCGTCCTCGACGTCGACCATCCCGCCGCGTATTGCGTTGCGGGCAAACCCCATACGATCGTCGTGAGCCGCGGCGTGCTCACCGCGCTCGACGACCATCACGTCGACGCCGTCCTCGCCCATGAACGCGCCCACCTCGAGGGCCGCCACCACCTGCTGCTCACCCTCACCCGCGGCCTGGCCACCGTGCTGCCGCGCATCGACCTGTTCACCGTCGGCGCCACCGAAGTGGCGCGGCTGCTCGAGATGCTCGCCGACGACGCCGCCGCCCGCATCCACGGCCGCGCCACCGTACTGGCGGCCCTGCTCACCCTCTCCACCCTGCCCACCCCGCCCGCGACCGCCGAGGCGGCGCTGCTCCCGCGCCTGCGCCGCCTCGCCGAACCGCTCGACCCGCCCCGGCTACCTACCCGGGTGGCGGCCACCGTGGGCGCGCTCACGGCGGTCGCCATCCCGGTGGCCGCCATCATCGCCGCGGGGATCGGCATCGAGGTCTGCGCGCTCTAGTCGGTACAACGCCAGCGCCGCACACCCGCCGATCACCGCCAGCCCGAGCCACACCAGCGAATCCATGCCCGCCGCGTGCGCGGCCCCCAGCAGCGCGCCGGTGGCGAGATTGCCGAGCAGAATCCCGACACCGACGACCGTGTTGTAGAAGCCGTAATGGGTTGCGACCAGCCGATTTCCCGACAGTGAAACCACGGTATCCATTTCGAACGGGAACACCGCGGCCGTCCCGACCGCCAGCACCGCCGCCCCCAGCAGCAGCGCGCCGATCCCGGCGGCCGCACCGAACCGTCCACCTCCGGGCACCATCGCCAACGGCACGAACGCGACACCCAGCAGCGCCACACCGACGATCAGGCCGCGCCCGGTCCCCCACCGCCGCCGGAACCAGGCGGTAATGCGCAACTGCCCCGCCACCGCCACCAGACCCGAGATGACGAACAACGCCGACGTGACCGCCTGCGCGCGATCGGCCGCCATATACCTCGCCTGCAACGGCAGCGCCAGATACACCTGGAACGACAGCACATACGAGCCGATCATCGCCACCGCGAACGCCACGAAACGCCGGTTGCCCGCGACCGTCCGCCAATCCTCGAGCACCGAGGTGCGCACGGCGGGCGCGACCGACCGACGCGACGGCAACGCGCACAACTGCGCGATCGTCAACGCCGCGAACACCACCGCCGCCGCTCCCGCGGTGACCCGGAAATCCAAGGCCAGCAAGGCGAGTCCCACCAGCGGCCCGGCCAGCATGCCCGCCTGGTAGAAGACGTTGAACACCGCGAACGCCTCCACCCGGCGCTCACCCGCCTCGGCGGCGAGATAGGCGCGGACCGCCGGATTGAACAGCGCACCCGCGAATCCCGTGGCCGCCGAGGCGATCAGCAGCCCAGGCAGCGACGAGGCGAACACCAGCAGCGCGAAACCCGCTGTCCGCAAGAGGCATCCGGCCACGATCAGCGGCTTGTAGCCGAGCCGGTCGGCCAGTGTGCCGCCCAGCAGGAACATGCCCTGCTGCGAGAAATTGCGCACCCCCAGCACCAGCCCGACCGCCCACGCCGCCAAACCCAGGGGACCCGACAGGTACCCGGCCAGATAGGGCATCAGCATGTAGAAGCCCAGGTTGATGCCGAACTGGTTGACCATCAACAGCTGTGCGGCCCGGTCGAAGCCACGGAATTTCACCAGCACGCTCATGCCGACACCACCGGCGTAGCCCCCGCCGATCCGCCCGGAATCCGGGGGTCGATCACCGTCGTGCACCGCGTCCAGCGCTCGACCTGACGTTCACGCGGGTGGGCGATCACATCGGGCTCGACGGGCGGCACCGCATCGAGCAGACCGTGTGCGGCGCAATAGGAATCGTTGTAGATGGTGTCGAAGTAGCGGTGCGGGCCGTCGGGGAAGACGGCGGCGATGCGGGTGCCGGGCGCGTGGGTCCGGGCCACCCAGCCCGCGACCAGCGCCACCGCGCCGACGCTCCATCCGCCACTGGCAAGATGCGTCGCGGCCAGCGTGCGGCACGACCAGACGGCTTCGGCCGGTGCGACCCAATGGATTTCGGTGAACGCACCGTAGTCGACATTGGCCGGGTGAATGCTCGACCCCAGCCCGCGCATGAGCCGGGGACCGGCCTGCTGCCCGAAGATCGTCGAGGCGACGGTGTCCACGCCGATCAGGCGCAGGCCCGGCTCGGTGCGGCGCAGCGCCCGGGCCACACCCGAGGAATGCCCGCCCGTGCCGACCGCGCACACCAGCACGTCCACGCCCCCGAGCTGTTCGATCAGCTCCCGGGCCAGCGACTCGTAGCCATCGGCATTGTCGGGATTGCTGTATTGGTCGGGGCACCACGCATCGGGCTCGGCGGCCAGCAGTTCGGCGACTCGCTCCCGGCGGGCCTGCTGCCAGCCGCCGACCGGATGCGCCCGGGTCACCGACTCCACCACGGCACCGTAGGCCGCGAGCAGCTGCGCGACCATGGGTTCCAGGCCCGGATCGGTCACCACCGTGACCGGATGCCCATACGCGAGTCCGGCCAGTGCCAGACCCAATCCCAACGTGCCGCTGGAGGATTCGACGATCCTCGCCCCCGGTGCGAGCACACCGCGCTCGCGGGCCCGCCGCACCATGTGCAGGGCCGGCCGATCCTTCATCCCACCGGGATTGCGGCCCTCGAGCTTCGCCCAGAAGCCCCGGCCCGCAGGCGCGAACGGCTCCCCGACCCACAGCACCGGGGTATTGCCCACCAGGGCGCGCGGCTCACGGGCCACGCCGGAAGCGGTTGCGAGCATGCGGAATTCGCCGAGCAGACTCTTGTCCATGACAGTCGCTTTCGTATCGCAGGCCGCCGCAGCGGCCGTCTGACGTACGCGGGCAGCGAACACCGGCCGGTTCGGGCGAACCGGCCTGGCGCTGACCGATCAGCGTCGGGCGATACACAGGCGCGTCAGCAACTCACGGCCGCCGCCGGCGAATTGTGGTGGCGGACCGCGCACGCCACACGGCGCAACAGCGAGCGCGGATACCCGGAGGTCGGCGGCGGTGCCGTCCGTCGTGGCGGGAACTACCCGGTCCGTCGGCTCCGCGCAGCCGCTCGATCGGATGACATCGACGAGCTGCGGTGCGCAGTGCGCGGATTCGATGGGCGGTAGGTCCGCCGACGGGACGGGTGTGACGGCGGCCCGCATCATCGCGATCGGCTGCCCGTGGGTTCCGGCACCGACGAGCGCGCAATCGGCCACCGGTATCAGTACCAGCAGCGCCGCGCCCAGCAGTGACCACACGAGGTTGCGGCATCGATGACGCCTGCCGCCCGCACGGTTCACCGTTGCCGCCTCCCGCCTCGAATCCACTTGTCCGAGCGATACTCCGATCGCCCGGCCACCAATCTACTATCCAACTACGTAGATTGCGCGGACTCGGGGCAGCGGCGTGGCTGGCGCGATTCGGGGCGTGGCTAGCGCGACTTGGGGCGCGTGAGTTTGCGCAGGGCCGCACGCAGGCCCTCGGATTCCTCGGCGCTCATCTGCTCCACGAAATGGGCGAGCACCAACTCCGAACGACCGCCGCTGCCGAGCGCCTCGCGCATCAGCCGGGCGCTGTACTCCTCACGGGTGAGGGTGGGCCAGTAGCGGTAGGCCTTGCCGATGCGCTCACGCTCGAGCCAGCCCTTGCGGTGCAGATTATCCATCGTGGACATCACCGTCGTATAGGCGATGTCACGTTCGGCGGCGAGTTCGTCGAACAACTCGCGCACCGTCGTCTTCTCGTCTCGGTCCCAGATCCGTTCGATGACGACCGCTTCCAGATCGCCGAAGCCTCGCGAACTCATCTCTGACGTCTCCTCACCTCACGGCTGTGCCGCGGCCGCATCGCGTTTCGGCCAACCGTCCTGGGGGTGCTACCGGCCATCGGATGATCACCGGTGAGGACTCGGGCCGTACTGGGCGCCGGGACGCGCCCATACATACGTCCTACGTACGTAGACAGTATTATCCTGCGCAGCCCGCGACGCAACCCGACTCAATCACACTCCGCCATGGGTATTTACCAGGCAAGACGACGCGCCGGACTAGTCCGCGACACGATGCCCGGCATCGCGCAACGCCGACGACGCCTCCTCCAGGCGATGCGCCGGGACCAGGATCAGGTCGGCATGGAAGGTCGAGGCGACGAACACCGGAATCGCCGACTCGGCCAACGGGCCGACCAGGGCGGCGAGGGTGCCGGGCGAATTCAGGCTGCCCGCGTCCACACCGTAGAAGCCCTTCCAGGTCTCACCCTCCGCCCACGCCGGGGCCTCCCGAATCACGGTGAGCCCCTCCGGGGCACGCACCAGCGCGATCCACTCGTCATCCTCCGGGAAGGTGGAGTTCGGTAGATGGTCGACCGCGAACTGGGAGGGGACGACGCGCAAGCGCTGAGAGCCGGTCATGGCGACATCGTAGGCCGGACGGGTGACAGATACCGCCACGCGGACACCCCGAAAGCTGAATTAGTCGTAGTTACTAAAATAGGATGCCCGCGAACACGATCGGCCGTAAGGTCTGGGAAATGACAACCAGCCCAAGACAAATCGCCACCGAGAACGAGCACATCGCCGACACCGGCAGCTACACCGCCAATGACGGAACAACCGTGGATATCACCGCCGCACTCGCTGCCGCCGCCGCCGGAACCATCTCCTACACACCCGAGGGCGACGTCACCGGCGGACCACGCGGACCCTTCACCGGCATCCCCGAGACCACGGCCGAGGGCAGCATCCAGGCCGCACGACGACTGCACGCGGACGGCGGAAAAGCCATCGCCGTACTGAATTTCGCCTCCGCCCGCAATCCCGGCGGCGGTTACCTGCGTGGTGCCCGCGCCCAGGAAGAGGACCTCTGCCGCAGCGCCCTGCTCTACCGCTGCCTGCTCGAGGCCCCCGATTACTATGCCGCGCACCGCGCCTCCGACGATCTGCGCTACAGCCACCGCGTCATCTACTCCCCCGGCGTACCGGTCATCCGGGACGACCGCAACGCGCTCGACCCGCGCCCCTTCCCGGTGTCGTTCCTGACCTCGCCCGCACCCAACGCCGGTGCACTCGCGAACCATTCGGGCCGGCCGGTCCCGGTGGCCGAGATTCTCGTCGAACGCGCCGACCGGGTATTGGCCGTCGCCGCTCGACACGGTGTGCGCGAACTCGTACTCGGCGCATGGGGATGCGGTGTGTTCCGCAATGACCCGCACGAGGTCGCGGAGGCGTTCGAGCAGGCGCTGCAGAACCACGGCGCAGCCTTCGAACGAGTGGTCTTCGCGGTCTGGGACCGCTCCCCCGTCTCGGCCAATCGCGCCGCTTTCGAAGCCCGCTTCGGAAAGACCCCCGTCTTCTGAAACCCCCGCTGCCGTCCGACTCCGTGCTGGGTTTTGCGGCAGCGGCGACATCCCAAAAATACATGCTCAGATTGCAATATCTACAGACTCAGATAGTCCTGAGTGCCCCGGCGACGATGGCCCCACACCGCGTTCAGCGGGCCAGGCCGGTGCGATGCGCATAGGCGATGGCCTGCCCGCGATCACGCACACCGAGCTTCGCGAACAGCGAATTGATGTGCGTCTTCACCGTGCTGACGCCGATGAACAACTCCTTGGCGATCTCGGTGTTGTTGCGGCCCTGCGCCATCAACCGCAGCACGTCGCGTTCCCGATCGGTGAGGTCGACGGGTGATTCCGGCGGGGCATCCAGCGCCGAGAGCAGGCGGCGGCCGACATCGGCGGCCAGCGTGGTGTGGCCGCTGGCGACCGAGCGGATGGCGGCCGCGATCTCGGCGCGGCCCGCGTCCTTGGTGAGATAACCGCGCGCGCCGGCCCGCAGCGCGCCCGCGATGGAGGCGTCATCGGCGTAGGTAGTGAGCACCAGCACCGCGGTCCCGGGATGATGTGCGGTGATGGCGGCCGTGGCGGCGACCCCGTCGACGCCGGGCATGCGCAGATCCATCAGCACCACAAGGGGTTTCACGCGGGCGACCAGTTCCACCGCTTCCGCGCCGTCGCGGGCCTCCCCCACCACCCGCATATCGGGCAGCAGCGACAGCACCGTGGTGAGCCCGTCGCGCACCGTGGTCTGATCATCGGCCACGACGACCGTGATCACGTCCGCGGCAGCAGGATTCGCACCGTCCATCGACCGTCCTCCTTCCCTGCGGTCAGCTTCCCGCCGACCGCTTCGACCCGTTCCCGCATACCGAGCAGACCCGCACCGGAGCCGCTGGCGCCGAGCAGGAATCCCGGCGCGACCATCGGATTCGAGATCACCGTTTCGATGCGCCCGGCATTGTCCCGGAGGGTGAGCGTAACCGGCTGCCCGGGAGCGTGTTTGCGGGCATTGGTGAGCGCCTCCTGCACGGCGCGGATGAGCGCGACCGCGGTCTGCTCGCTCGCCGGGTTCACCGCGATATCCAGGCGTTCGGCCAGTTCCCCACCGGCACTGCGATGTTCGTCGACGACACGGCGCAGCTCGACGGCCGTGTCGAAGCGGTCCGAGCGCAGCGTGCCCACCACCCGCCGGGCGTCGGCCAGCCCGGATACCGCCAATCCGTGTGACGCCTTGACCCGTTCGGCGGCCTGCTCCACCTCCCCCGCCTCCAGCAGCGCGTCGGCGGCGTCGAGTTGCAGCACCAGACCGCCCAGGGTGTGCGCCAGAACATCGTGGATGTCGCGGGCGATGCGGCCGCGTTCGGCCAGGGCGGCGGCCCGATCACGCTCGGCGCGAATGATCCGATTCTGTTCCACCAGTAGCCGATTGCGTTCGGCGGCCACCCGGGCCTGCCGGCGGCTCCAGCCACCCAGGCCGATCACCACCACGCCGACCATCAGCCCCAGCATGGCCCGTGGCCGGCCGCCGTCCAACAGGATCGACACGCACATCAGCGCGGCGGTGCCCAGCGCGATCACCAGCCCGACCCGCAGCGGATCGCTCATCAGGCTCAGCGCGACGAACACCGTCGCCAGCGCGGTGATCGCCGACCCGGAAGACTGGGCAACGGTCAATCCCCCGCCGATGCCCATGGCAGCCACGCAGATTCGCTCCATCCTCGACCCGAGCGGCGACGCCGCCCAGCCCAGCCAGCCCAGCCACGACAGCACCACCAGCGCGGCCACCCACGGGCGATGCCACAGCGCGGCGTTCGCCGAGGCCGACACCACGGCGACGAGCCCGACCAGGCGCAGCAACCTGGACAGGCCCGAGGAGGGATCGAGGATCATCGGTCTCAGTGTGCCGCAACCGCGTGCGCCTGCTCGGCACGCCGGGCCAGCACCACCGCGCGTCCGACCCGATTCAGCGCCACCATCAGCAGGATCGCGCCGATCGAGGTGACCACCGCGGCCCCGTTCGCGTGCGCCACCACATCGATGCCGATCCGCACGGCCAGCAGCACCAGCCACAGCAGCGAACCGACCCAGCCGGTCCGCGCCTCCAGGCCCGCCGCACCGACGCGCACCTGCGACAGCTGACCCATCACCAGTCCGAAGGTCAGTCCCAGGGCCGCCGAGAGCGCGAGCAGCACCACCGCGAGCACACCGAGACCCCCACCGGTGAGCACCGACTTCATCTGCAGGAACCCGACCAGCCCGAGCACGATCGGCCCCCGCCACAGCTTGGTCTGGTCCAGCGCCTGCCACTGCGTCTGCCGGTACATGATCCATCCGATCACCAGTACCGCGACCCCACCCTCGACCACCGCATTCTGCAAGTTCATGCTTATAAGGTCGCGTTTCGGCGGTCTTCGACCCACCACCCGAGGGTGGATTCCGGGTGGATTCCGCGCCCCTCGCTCTCCACCCGAACGCGAGCGGCACCAGGACGGATCGATCCGCGCCGAGACCGGGACGGCCGCCGCAGGAGTGCCGTAGCGGGAGAGTCAGTCGGTCCAGACCGGGTGGCGCTTGTCGAGGAAGGCGGCCATTCCCTCACGCGCGCCGGGCAATTGGGAGGCGGCGGCCATGACCTCGCGGGCCAGGGTGTAGGCGTCGGCCTCGGGGCGGTCGAGTTGGGCGTAGAGGGTGCGTTTGCCCAGGGCCTTGCTCGCCCGGCTGCCACGGGTGGCGCGGGCCAGCAGGTCGGCGACCGCGGTGTCGAGGTCGGCGTCGGGGACCGCGTAGTTGATCAGGCCCCAGTCCACGGCGGTGCGGGCGTCGACGACATCGCCGGTGAGGGCCAGTTCCATCAGGCGTTTGCGGCCGATGGACCGGGCGACGGGGACGGCCGGGGTGTGGCAGAACCAGCCGCCCTTGCCGCCGGGCAGGGCGAAACCGGCGGATTCGGCGGCGACGGCCAGATCGCAGGAGGCGACCAGCTGACAGCCCGCGGCGGTGGCCAGGCCGTGCACGCGAGCGATGACTACCTGCGGAATCGATTCCAGGGTGGTCATCACCTCCTGGCACAGGGTGAGCAGGTCCCGCACCCCGAGCAGGTCGCGGGCCGCGACATCGGCGAAGTCGTGGCCCGCGCTGAAAACCGGTCCGGCCGCAGCCAATACGAGACCGGTGGCGTCGGTGTCTCCGGCGGTGCGGAAGGCCGCCAGCAGCTCGGCGAGATGCTCGGCCGACAGGGCGTTGCGGCGGTCGGGGCGGTTCATGGTGACGGTGATGGTGTCGCCGTCGCGCTTGACAAGCAGGTGGCGGTATTCGGCGGTCATGGGTCCACGGTAATGCGGCAGCTCGTGGCAGATGCCGCATTCGTGCGGGCTTCGCCGGCCCTCCCCGATGTCAGACCGGCGAGGGCGTCGCCGGATTCAGTTGCAGCCACCGGCCTGTCGACGGAATCCCCTCGGTGTCCACCACGACCACGAGATACCAGCCGGGCGGGGCCAGCGCCGGATTCGACGGCATCGATACGGCCAGGGTGCCGGGCGCGGTCGTGGTGAACGGCAGATCGATCAAGCGCTGATTGTTGTCGCACGAGTGGGTGCAGGAGGTCGGATGCATGAGGCTGACCTCCCGCACCGCGGCCGTCGTGGTCAGGGTGACCGGACCGCCGTATTCGACCGTGCCCGTGGACATCTCGAACTCCGGCCGAGCACCCTTGAAAAGGTAAGGCGGCCAGAACATCTCGATGCGCAGCTCCTCGGTCCTGCGCAGCGGATTGGACCCGGCGGTCACCACCTTGCCGTCCGGGGTCACCAGGGCCACCGAGTGATACAGCCGCGCCACGCGTTGCGGCGCGGTGGGCGACCAGGTTCCGGCGACCGGGTCGTAGAGCTCGCCGTTGGGCGGCACCGCGTCGGCCATCTCCTCCATCCCCGAGCCACCCGAAGCCAGGATCGTGCGGTCGGGCAGGATCACCGCGCACACGTGCATGCGCGCGTACGCCATGGCCGGGCCGGGCTTGTAGGTGGGTGCGGCGGCGGTCAGATCCACGATCTGGGTGTCCGCCGAGGCCATTCCGGGGCCGTGCGGGTCGACGGTGCCGCCGCCGAGGAGCATGACCCGCTGCGCCTGCGCCGGGGGCAGCAGCACACTCGTCGACTGGCTGCGCGATTCCGGGTTGTAGAGTCCGTCGACCTCGGTGACCGCGCCGGTGGCGGTATCCCAGATCGACGGGTGCATACCGTTGTTCGTGCCGAACTGTCCGCCCGTGTAGAACACGCGGCCGTCCGCGAGCAGGATCAGGTGTGCGTACGTCGGAATCGGTCCGGGGACAGGCAGTTTGGACCAGGTAAGGGTGGCGGGATCGAACAGTTCGGGGGTCTCGGACAGGAATCCGTCGGTGCCCAGCCCCGACACTGCCACCACCGCACCATTTTTCAGCGCCGCCAGCGTCGGATACCAACGCCCGAAGGTCATATCGGGCTGCGTCTCCCAGGCGAGGGTCGCCGGATCGAACAGTAGGGAGTCGCGCAGCCCGAAGAACGGGTCGTACTGCCCGGTGCCCCCGGCAGCCAGCACCCGCCCGTCGGGCAGGTACGCCTGCCCCGAACAGAACATATCGATCGGGGCGGTGGGCGCGGCGAGCCCCGGATTCGGGTAATGCCAGACGCGCGTACGGAAGTCGTGCGCGTTCAAGCGATCCGGATCGTTGCCGGAACCGGCGAAGAACAGCACGTCACCGGTGTGCAGCAGCGCGGTGTGCACCGGATTGATCTCGGTGCCGAAGTCCAGGATGCGCCAGGTGCCCTGGGTGGCGGCGGTGGCCAGATCGGTCTCGAGATCGAGCACCCGCAGGTATCCGGCATTGCCGCCCTGCGGATGATCGATGGCGCACACCACAAGTCGCGGCAGCCCGCCCGTACCCGGCAGCAGGGCGACCGCCGCGCCCTCGTTCTCCCAGAAACCCCAGTCCGGCACGTGCTCCCAGCGGCTCCACCCGTCCACGCAATGCCCGGTGCCGTCCAGGCCCCAGCCGATCGTGTAGAGCCCGGCATTCCCGTTCTGCGGGTGATCGATGGTGAACACGATCAGCTCGGGGCGGCCGTCGCCGTCCAGATCGGCGATCGTCATACCCGCGCCCTGGTTCTCCCAGCCCCACCAGTCCGGAATCTCCACCCACGGAGTCCATTCCGCGATCGTGCCGTCGGCGGTGATGCCCTTGCCCAGCCGGAACTGGCCGCTGTTCTGGCCGACCGGATTGTCGACGGTCATCACCACCAGCACCGGCCGGCCGTCCAGGTGGGTCAGGCAGATGTCGGCGCCCTGGTTCTCCCACCCGTACCAGTCCGGAATCTCCTGCCACGCCGTCCAACCGCCGGTGACGGTGCCGTCGGCGGCGAGGTCGCGGCCGATGCGGAAGTAGCCGTGGTCACCGCCCTGCGGGTGATCGACCAGGAACACCACCAGATCCGGCCGGCCGTTGCCGCTGAGGTCGCCGATCGCGATGCCCGCGCCCTGGTTCTCCCAGCCCCACCAGTCGGGCACCTGCAGCCAGGGGCCCCACTGCCCGACCGTGCCGTCGGCGGCCAGGGCGTGGCCGACGCGATAGTTGCCGCTGTTCTGGCCGGGTGGGTTGTCGACCATGAGAACGACGATGTCGAGGGTGCCGTTGCCGCTCAGGTCCGCGACGGCGATGCCGCAGTCCTGGTTGTCCTGTGAGAACCAATCGGGAATCGGAACGAATTGTCCTGCCACACAGTCAATCATGGTCGCAACCGGCGATTCCGGCATCCGATGTCCGGATAGTCGCGGTGTCCGATCTTGCCAGGTTGTCCAAAACGCTCCGGTGAACTGTCCCACCCACTACCCTCCGAAACGCTCTCATTTCACTCAAAGGAGGGGCATCCATGAACAAGTCCATCGTGCTCAACGGCCTCGCGCTCACCGCCGCCGCGGTCCTGGCGAGCACCGGCACCGCCAACGCCGCCCTCCCCACCTCCATGGGCAGCGACTCCACCTTCAAGGTCGGCATCGACATCCAGCCCGGCGTCTACAAGACCAGCACCGCCGTGCAGGCCTGCGTGTGGGCGCGACTGTCGGCCATCACCCCCGACGCCAGCGCCACCATCCAGACCGGCGGCGCGATCAACGGCACCGTCACCGTCGAGATCAAGCCCACCGACGTCGCGTTCTTCACCAGCGGCTGCGGCACCTGGACCCTGCAGACCACCACGACCACCTCGGGCTCCTCGGGCCTGGGCAGCGGCAGCGGACTGCTCAACGCGGGCAGCGGACTGCTCAGCGGCGGCTCGAGCACCCTGTCGAGCTAGTCACGGAGAGCGAATCGCCCACCCGGAGGGGGCGGTTCCTCGGCACCGGGAGGGCCGGGTAGACCACCTGCCCGCTCCTCGCGGTGCGTTCCCCGAAGCCGATTCGGCACCGAGTCAGCAGTCGCAGCAGGATTCCTCACAGCAACAACAGGATTCCTCACAACAGCAGCAACCCTCGCCACAGCACACGCAGCCTTCGCAGCAAGGCAGGCACACGCCACCGCGGCGACGCGGGGCGGGACCGTAGTAGCCGGGACCCGGGCCGTAGCCCGGCGGCGGACCGTAACCGGGCGGCGGCGGACCCCACGGCTGTGGGCCGCCGCGGCGACGCCAGCGGCTCACCGGCGCGGTCGCAACATGATTCGTACACGCGGGACCGTGACTGCCACCGAAGGTGCGCGTGACCGATCGGCCCAGCTCATGCTTCAGCAGTTTGTGGATCAGCCGCCCGTCGGTGAATTCCGTATCGGCCAAGGCCAATTCGATACCCAGCAGGGCATCGGTGCACAGGCGATGCGCCTCGGCAACCCCGGTTCCCGTGGCGGTCAGTGGATTCCACTTGCCGTGCGCCCGATCCTCCTCGAGGTCTTCGACGGCATCCACGAGATGCGCTATCCGGCCGAACAATCGGCCCACCTCGGTCAGCGCCACCTGGTTGCCCGGTCGGCCGGCCAGGATCGCGGTGTGGCCGAAGGCGGCGGCCGTCGCGGTCTCGGTGGGTTCGGTGACCTCCAGCACCGGCGTGCCCACCACGGCCGCGGCCTCGAGTGCGGTCTGCCGGTCCACCGCCGTCACCAGCACGCCGGTGTCGAAACCCAGTCCCGCGCCGGTGGATTCGCCCTGCCGGGCCCAGCGCTCGGCGATCCGGCGCGCGGCCGGGCGGAAGCCCGGCGAACCCGCCATGCCGTCGCCGTCGTCGACATGGTCGCGAACCTTCGCGGCGGCCAGCACCAGCGACACCGTCGCGGCCAGGCGCACGCAGTCGCCGGTGGCGACATCGGCGCGCCGCATACCGCGCAACGGGCAGGGCCCGGCCGCACGGCGCGTGGGCGGCGCGGTCGACTGCGCCTCCACCAGGGCCGAGACGATCAGCCCGTCGTAATTGGTTGCCATGCGAGCACTTTGACCATGGTCGTCACGCAATGCGAGACACAGCCCGCACAGTTGCGCCAGCCAAGCCCGCCCGAGTTCCTCGCCCAACCGATGACGGCAGGGCCGGATGATGCCGAACACCCTATCGACGGTAACCCCTCTTACGGGATCCGTCGCGTGGAATCGAGATCAGACACGATTGGACGGTGTAGATCGAAAGTTACTGGGCCGCAAGGAGTGCGAATTCCTCGGCCAACGGGACCGGGCGGTCGGCAGACCAGGCCAGGCTCACCTGTAGGGGTGCGAGGTCGGGGACCGGGATGTAGGCAATGTCCGGGCGAGTGTAGAACGTCATCACCGACAGCGGCAGGAACATGATGCCGCTGCCCGCCGCGACGTGTTCGAGCTTCTCCTCGACACTCCGGAAGACCGGGACGGTCGGACGGTCGGTTTGCAATTCGACTGCCAGCGCGCGCCATTCGGGGATCGTGTCGGGATCCTGCAGCAGGTGCTCGTGCGCGAGATCCGCGACGGAGACCGTGTCCTTGCCCGCGAGCCGGTGGTCGGCGGGCAGAACGACCACGCGCGGCTCCGTGTAGAGCGGGCGCACGATGAGGCCGTGCGGATCGATGGGCAGCCGCACGACACTGACGTCCACTTGACCGTCATGCACCACCTCGACCTGGTCGAACCAGCCGGTGCGGACCAACTCGACGCGCAGTCCGGGATGGCGGTCGGTGAGGGCGCGCACGGCGGCGGTCACGATCAGGCCGGGCATGAATCCGACGGTGAAGGTATCACCGCCCTGGGCCGCGCGAATCACCCTGCGCTGCAAGGCGTCCGCCGACGCCAGCAGCGGCTTCGCATCCAACAGCAGCTGCTCCCCCGCCGCCGTCAGCGCCGTCCCGCGGCGATCCCGGGCGAAGAGCTGCGCGCCGAGCTCCTCTTCGAGCGCGCGGATCTGGCGCGACAGCACCGGTTGCGCGATGAACAGCAGCTCGGCCGCGCGACCGAAGTGCAGGTGTTCGGCCACGGCCACGAAATAGCGCAGCTTGCGCAGATCCACATCGCTCATGATGCCCTCAGGGTATTACAGGCGGCGCGATAGGTCTTGGACGGGAGACCCTCGCAAAACCGAAGGTAGAGAGGCAAACGCAGACAGTATTTCCGCGAAAGGAACATCAGAATGTCTCTCGACGGACAGCGCATCGTCATCCTCGGCGGCACCTCCGGCATCGGCTATGCCGTAGCCGATGCGACCGCCACCCGGGGCGCGAAGGTCACCGTCGTCTCCAGTCGGCAGGCCAATGTGGATCGGGCCGTCGCCGACCTGCCCACCGGTGTCACCGGCGTGGTCGCGGACCTCAACGACACCAACCGGATTCGCTCGATGTTCGACGAACTCGGGGCCATCGACCACCTCGTCTACACCGCGGGCGAGGCGCTGCTGCTCTCCCCCGTCGCCGATGTGGATATCGACGCGGCCCGGAAGTTCTTCGAACTCCGGTACTTCAGCGTGCTGGCGGCCGTCCAGGCGGCGGCCCCGCACCTGCGGGAGAACGGATCCATCACCCTGACCACCGGCACCGCCGGGCCCCGACCGGTGCCGGGCTCCTCGGTCACCTCCAGCGTGTGCGGCGCGGTGGAGGCGCTGACCCGGGCGCTGGCAGTCGAACTCGCCCCGATCCGGGTCAACGCCGTGATGCCCGGCGTGGTCCGCTCGCCACTGTGGAACTTCCCCGAGGACCTGCGCGAGCAGTTCTACGCCGACACGGCCGCGGCCACTCCCCTGCACCGCATCGCCGAGGTGGACGACATCGCCGCCGCATTCGTCTTCTTCCTCACCCAGCCCCACGCCACCGGCACCATCCTTCCTCTCGACGGCGGCGCGGTTCTCGCCTGAGCCGGCCGATGTCGAGCCGCTTCACGACGATCGCCGCCCGGCGGGCCGGCCGGAATTCACTGTGCCCGGCGCGATCCCGGCCCGGCTACCCGCTGCGTCCGGGGCAGGCCGTCGAGCGGGGGGCCCTCGCTCACACCGCGCCTACAGTGCGGCGTGGCGGGCAGCAAGGTAACCGAAGACCAGCGCGGGGCCGATCGTCGCGCCGGGGCCCGCGTAGGTGTGGCCCATGACGGGGGCGGCGGAATTGCCTGCGGCGTACAGGCCGTCGATCACCGAGCCGTCGGCGCGCCGGACACGGGCGTCGACGTCGGTGGTCAGGCCGCCCTTCGTGCCCAGGTCGCCGGGGACCAGTTTCGCCGCGTAGAACGGGCCCGCCTCGAGTGCACCGAGGTTCGGGTTCGGGTGGTTGCGGGGGTCGCCGTAGTAGTTGTCGTAGGCGCTGTCGCCGCGGCCGAAGTCGGGATCCTTACCGTCGTGGGCGAATTCGTTGAAGCGGGTCACCGTCGCGGTGAGTTTCTCGACCGGGAGGCCGATCTGCTCGGCGAGTTCGGGGAGCGAGTCGGCCTTGGTCAGCGCGCCGGACTTGTACCACCGGCCGGGCAGGGCCTGCCGGGGTGCGATGCCGGCGAACTGGTAACGGTTGCGGTAGCGCTGGTCGAAAATCAGCCAGGCGGGCAGGTTTTCGCCGGGACCCTCGCCCTGGCCGTGCGTGCCGCCGTACATGCTGTGGACGGCCTCGACGTAGGGCAGGCATTCGTTCATGAAGCGTTCGCCGCGATCGTTGACGACCAGGCTGCCGGGCAGGTTGCGTTCGGCCAGACAGAACCAGGCCTTACTGGGGAGCGGGATCGACGGGCCCCACCAGGCGTCGTCCATGAATCCGACTGCACCACCGACGGTTTGACCCGCGCGGATGCCGTCGCCGGTATTGGCTCGCACACCGACCGTCCAATCGGTGCCGATCGGCTCGCGCTGGAACTGCTTGCGCATCACCTCGTTGTGCTCGAATCCGCCCGCGGCGATCACCACGCCGCGCCGGGCGACGATCACCTGTTCGCGACCGTCCCGTTGCACCACGACACCGGTCACCCGTCCGCCCTCGGTGCACAGCTCGATCAGCGGAGTCTCCAGCCACAGTGGCACATTCGCCGATTGCAAACCCGCCCGCAGCATGGCGCTGAGCGCTTGACCACGGACGAGCACACGCCGTCGCAGCACCGTCGCAGCCAGCCATCGACCGGCGATCCCCAGCACGGCGAGCGGGCCGCGCACCGTGCGCAACCCCAGGTTCAGGTGCCGGAATTCGGCCTGGGTGATCACGACGTTCTTGGGCGCTCGCACGTAATCCGGTTCCAGCGCGGCCGCTTCGGCACCGAGGACGTTGGCGTTGAACGGCACGGGCTCGATCGACCGACCGTGCGCGCGGCCGCCGGGGGCTTCCGGGTAGTAGTCGGAATAGCCTGGTACCCAGCGCATCCGCAACGGCGAATGCTCGGTCATGAAATCGAAGGCCTCCGCGCCACGGTCGAGATAGGTGTCGATCAGCGCCGGATCCACGCCCGGCCCGATGATGTCCTCCAGATAGGTTCGGGCCGCCTCCAGGTCATCGGCGGGCGCGTCCCGCCGCAGCACCGAGTTGCCCGGAATCCACACGCCACCACCGGATCTCGCGGTGGAACCGCCCCAGTGCCGCGCCTTCTCGACGATGACCGCCGACAGTCCGTGGTGGGCCGCTGTCAGCGCCGCGGCCATGCCCGCCGCCCCCGACCCCACCACGATCAAATCGAACGTCTCGGCAGTTTCCCTGTCGTCCAGCATGTTTCCTCTATCTCCGTGATTCATTTGTATTTCCCCGCGCCCGAGGGCTTTTCAGCCCACGTGCCGCCAGCGCTCACCGACGACAGCGCCGAGGGCACCCTCGACGCATACCGCCAGCGACATCTCCGGATGCTCGGAGTTCCGAAGCCATTGCAGGTAGCCGAATTCCGCCGCCGCGAGCATCAGATGCACGAGCAGTCCGGGCGTGCTGTCCGCCCCCGGATCCCGCCCCATCCGCTCCCCCACCAGCTCGACCAGTCGTCCCCGATGCTCGGCGCTGATCAGCGCCACCCGCTCCAGCAGATGCGGAGCCGTCGCGAACGCGGCCCGCCACTGCTCGAGTTCGGCCGCCGCCAGCGTGGTGGAGCGCGCCAGAATCGCCTGCGCCAGAGCCACATCCGCCGGTTGATCGGCGTCCTGATCCTCGAGCAATGGCGCGATCCCCGCCCCACCTTCGCGCACGGGATCCAGCAGCAGATCTTCCTTGCTGCGCACATGCCGGAAGTACGTGCTTGCCGAAACCCCGGCCGCCGCCGCGATCTGCTCGGTGGTCACCTCGGCGAAGCCCTTCTCGGCGAACAACTCGTAGGCCGCCCGCTGGATCTCGTCCCGAACCTGCCGACGTTGCCGCTCCCGCAATGACATTCGTCCTCCTTCATCCATTGCCAGTGTCTACCGATATGACAGTTACTGTCAAGAAGCGAGGAAATGTCGCGATCATGGGCATGAAAAAGGCGGTCGCGGCCGGAAATCCTCCGGCCACGACCGCCCGTGCGTTGCGCTAGGACCGGCGCAGGGCCAGCACCGGGATGGTCCGGATGCCCGCGGTCTTCTCGGCGTAGCCCGCGAAGCCCGGGTAGCGGGTGGCCTGGGTGTCGTAGATGCGGTCCCGGTCCGAGCCGGTGACCTCGGAGACGGCGACCGGGAAAGTCTCGGTGCCGACCTCGACATCGGTCTTCCCGGCGTCGGTGAGGTTGTAGTACCAGGCCGGGTTGTTCGGTGCGCCCGCCGCCGAGGCGAAGATGTAGAGCAGGTTCGGGTCCTGGTCATCGGCCTGGTACATCAGGGGCGTCACGCCCTGTTTGCCCGACTTACGGCCGCGGTGGTGGACCAGGATCATGGGAGCTCCCTCGAAAGGTCCGCCGACGCGGCCCTCGTTGGCGCGGAACTCGTTGATGATGTTGGTGTTCCAGTCGTCGCTCATGATCGCCATTGTGCCGAAAAGGGCCGGGCATCCGATGGATGCCCGGCCCTAATTCTTGGCAACGGAGACCGTTACGGCAGCGGACCGCCCGCGGCGATCGCCGAGAGGGTCGCGAACTCGTCGCCCTTGAGCGACGCGCCGCCGACCAGAGCGCCGTCGATGTCGGTCTGGCCGACCAGCTCGCCGACGTTCTTGGCATTGACCGAACCGCCGTAGAGGACGCGGACGCCCGCGGCCACTTCGGGATTCGCCAGCTCGGCAAGTTCCTTGCGGATCGCGCCGCAGACTTCCTGCGCATTGGCCGGGGTGGCGACCTTGCCGGTGCCGATGGCCCAGACCGGCTCGTAGGCGATGACGACCTTGGAGATCTCCTCGGCGGTCAGGCCCTTGAGCGAGCCGCGCAGCTGCTCGAGGTTGTAGGCCACGTGGGTCTGGGTCTCGCGCACACCCAGGCCCTCACCGATGCAGACGATCGGCGTGATGCCGTACTTGAGCGCCTGCTTGGTCTTGGCCAGCACGGTCGCGTCGTCCTCGAGATGGTACTGACGCCGCTCGGAGTGGCCGACCACGACGAACGAGCAGCCCAGCTTCGCCAGCATGGAACCGCTGATCTCGCCGGTGTAGGCGCCCTCGTCGTGGGTGGACACGTCCTGCGCACCGTAGGTGAGCAGCAGCCGGTCACCCTCGACCAGCGTCTGCACGCTGCGCAGGTCCACGAACGGCGGGATCACCGTGACGTCGACCTTGTCGAAGTACTTCTCCGGCAACGCGAAGGCGATCTTCTGCACCAGCGAGATGGCCTCGAGGTGGTTGAGATTCATCTTCCAGTTGCCGGCGATCAAAGGCTTACGTGCCATGGTTCAGTCCTCCAGAACCGAAAGGCCCGGAAGTTCCTTGCCCTCCAGGTATTCCAGCGACGCGCCGCCGCCGGTGGAGATGTGCGAGAAACCGTCGTCGGGCAGGCCGAGGGTGCGCACCGCCGCGGCGGAGTCACCGCCGCCGACGACCGTGAACGCGCCCTTGCCGGTGGCCGTGGCGATCGCCTCGGCGACACCGCAGGTACCGGCCGAGAACGCCTCGAACTCGAACACGCCCATCGGGCCGTTCCAGAACACCGTCTTGGCCTCGGTCAGCAGCGCCGCGAAACGCTTGGTCGACTCCGGACCGATGTCCAGACCCATCCAGCCGTCGGGAATCTCGTTGGCCGCCACCGTCTTCGACTCCGCGTCGGCCGCGAACTTGTCGGCCACGATGATGTCGACGGGCAGGTGGATGACGTCGCCGTACTTGTCCAGCAGGTCCTGGCAGGTTGCGATCATCTCCTCCTGCAGCAGCGAGGTGCCCACCGAAAGGCCCTGTGCGGCAAGGAAGGTGAAGCACATGCCGCCACCGATGACCAGCGTGTCGACCTTCGGCGCGAGCGCCTCGATGACCGCCAGCTTGTCGGAGACCTTCGAACCGCCGAGCACGACCGCGTACGGCCGCTCGGTGTCGGTGGTGAGCTTGCGCAGCACCTCGGTCTCGGCCGCGACCAGGTTGCCCGCGTAATGCGGCAGCAGCTTGGCCACGTCGTAGACCGACGCCTGCTTGCGGTGCACCACACCGAAGCCGTCGGACACGAAAGCGCCGTCGTCGCCGACGAGTTCGACCAGGGCCTTGGCGAGCTTGGTCCGCTCGGCCTCGTCCTTGCTGGTCTCGCGCGGATCGAAACGCACGTTCTCGAGCAGCATCACGTCGCCGTCGGTGAGGCCCTCCGAGCGCGAGAGCGCGTCGTAGCCCACCACGTCACCGGCCAGCTGGACATTGCGGCCCAGCTCCTCGGCCAGTCGCGCGGCGACAGGTGCAAGGGAGAACTTCGGATCCGGCTCGCCCTTCGGGCGGCCCAGGTGCGCGGTCACGACGACCTTGGCACCGGCCTCGGCCAGCGCCTTGATGGTCGGCGCGGACGCGATGATGCGGCCCGGGTCGGTGATGACGCCGTTGTCGAGGGGCACGTTGAGGTCGGAGCGCACGAGTACGCCCCGGCCCTCGACACCCTCGTTCAGCAGATCCTGGAGTGTCTTGATCGTCATCGGCGCTTAGAGGGACTTGCCGACGAGGCCGATGAGGTCGGCGAGGCGGTTGGAGTAGCCCCACTCATTGTCGTACCAGGAGGCGACCTTGACCTGGTTGTCGATGACCTGGGTCAGCGGCGCGTCGTAGATCGAGGAGTGCGGGTCGGTCACGATGTCCGAGGAGACGATCGGGTCGACGTTGTACTTCAGGATGCCCTTCATCGGGCCCTCGGCGGCGGCCTTCATGGCGGCGTTGACCTCGTCGACGGACGCGGCCTTGCGCAGGTCCACGGTCAGGTCGGTGAGCGAACCCGTCGGGACCGGCACGCGCAGCGCGTAACCGTTGAGCTTGCCGAGCAGCTCGGGCAGCACCAGGCCGATGGCCTTGGCGGCACCGGTGCCGGTGGGCACGATGTTCAGCGCGGCGGCGCGGGCGCGACGCAGATCCTTGTGCGGCGCGTCCTGCAGGTTCTGGTCCTGGGTGTAGGCGTGAACCGTGGTCATCAGGCCACGCTCGATGCCGAAGGAGTCGTTGAGCACCTTGGCAATCGGGCCCAGGCAGTTGGTGGTGCACGAGGCGTTCGAGATGATGTTCTGCGAGCCGTCGTACTTGTCGTCGTTGACGCCCATCACGATGGTGATGTCCTCGTCCGAGGCGGGCGCGGAGATGATGACCTTCTTGGCGCCGGCGGCCAGGTGGCCCTTCGCCTTGGCGGCGGCGGTGAAGATACCGGTGGACTCGACGACCACGTCGACACCCAGGTCGCCCCACGGCAGGGCCGACGGGCCTTCCTTGATCTCGAGCGCGCGGATGCGCTGATCGCCGACGACGATGTACTCGCCGTCCAGGGAGACGTCCTGCGGCAGACGGCCGAGGATCGAGTCGTACTTCAGCAGGGTGGCAAGGGTCTTGTTGTCGGTCAGGTCATTGACCGCCACGATCTCGATGTCTGTGGTGCCGAGGGCCTTCTGCGCCTCGACGGCGCGGAAGAAGTTGCGCCCGATGCGGCCGAAGCCGTTGATCCCTACCCGGACAGTCACGTTTTCGCTCCTCAGCTTTGCGGATCGTTTCCGTTGCGCGTCTAACCCTAGACCTGTAACGGAAACATCACGGACACACCCCCGCCACGGTGAACTACGAAACGTTCACTTTCGTCACACACGACGGAAGCGCCGCAACCGCAACGGTTGCGACGCTTCCGATCGGAATAACTCGACGGTTGTGAGCGAGTTTACTCAGGCGCGAGCGTGATTCACGCCTCTTCGAGCAGCTCTGCGGTGACCGCACTTTCGGTGTCTGGCACGCCGAGTTCCTTGGCACGCCGGTCCGCCATCGACAGCAGCCGCCGAATCCGGCCCGCCACAGCGTCTTTGGTCATCGGCGGATCGGCCAGCTGGCCGAGCTCCTCCAGTGACGCCTGCCGATGCAGCACGCGCAGCTTGCCCGCGGCCGCCAGGTGGTCGGGTACATCGTCGGACAGTATTTCCAGGGCGCGCTCCACGCGAGCCGCGGCGGCCACGGCCGCGCGGGCCGAACGACGCAGGTTCGCGTCGTCGAAGTTGGCCAGCCGGTTGGCCGTCGCCCGGACCTCGCGGCGCATGCGCCGCTCCTCCCAGGTGAGCCGGGTGTCCTGCGCACCCATGCGGGTGAGCAGGGCGCCGATGGCCTCACCGTCGCGTACCACCACGCGATCGGTGCCGCGCACTTCGCGCGCCTTGGCCGAGATGCCCATGCGCCGGGCGGCACCCACGAGGGCCAGTGCGGCCTCGGGTCCCGGGCAGCTCACCTCGAGCGCGGAGGAACGACCGGGTTCGGTGAGCGAGCCGTGCGCGAGAAACGCTCCGCGCCAAGCGGCTTCGGCGTCACCGATGCTGCCGCCGACCACCTGCGCGGGCAGACCCCGCACCGGCCGACCACGCACATCGAGTAACCCGGTCTGGCGCGCCAGCGCCTCGCCCTCCTTGGAAACTCGCACCACATACCGGGAGGTTTTCCGGAGTCCGCCCGCGCCTAGGACATGCACGTCCGAGCCATAGCCGTACAGCTCGAAGATTTCCCGGCGCAGCCGGCGCGCGATGGAACCCATGTCCACCTCGGCCTCGACGATCACGCGACCGCCGACGATGTGCAATCCACCGGCGAACCGCAGTAGCGCGGACAGTTCCGCCTTGCGCGAACTCACCTGTGATACAGAGAGTCGGCTCAGCTCGTCCTTCACTTCCGCTGTCATCGCCACGAGACGCGCTCCTTTCCACCCAACCCGGACCGCACGCGTTGGCCCATATGCCGTCCTTCGATTCGAAGCCCTGCCAATTCCGGCCGAGGTTGCCGGATCACCTGATCCAGTGCGGCGGCAAGCTTTCCGGGGTGGTGCCGGTCCGTCCCCGCCTCGGCGACATCAGCGAAGGTTACTCGCGCACGCAGCTGTTCGGCAGCTCTTGCCAGATGTTCGCGTTCCCTACCCTCGGGTACGGAACCCGAGTCCACCAAAACATGGTCGACTGTGAAATCCGGTGCGTGCTGGGACAATACATGCAGGTGCCGCTCCGCGGAGAATCCGGCCGTTTCGCCCGGTTCGGCAGCGAGGTTGAGCACCAGCACTTTCCGCGCACGCGTGTGCAACAGCGCTTCGTGCAATTCGGGCACGAGCACATGCGGGATGACACTCGTGAACCAGCTACCGGGGCCCAGCACCACCACGTCGGCGTGCTCGATGGCCGAGGTCGCCTCCGGACAGGCGGGTGGATCCGACGGGATCAGCCGCACCCGGCGCACCTTGCCCGGCGTGGTCGCCACCGCAACCTGACCGCGAATGCAGCGGCTGACTCTCGGATCGCCTTCCAGGCCAGAGACATCCGCCTCGATGGTGAGCGCGATGGGCGACATGGGTAGCACCCGGCCGGTGATCCGCAGAATCTTTCCGGCCTCGTCGAGGGCGGCGACCGGATCGCCGAGCTCCTCGGTGAGACCGGCCAGAATCAGATTGCCGACCGAATGCCCGGCCAGTGCGCCGGTGCCGCCGAAGCGATGTTGCAAGGTTCGCGCCCAGATGCCGTCGGCCTCTTCGGCCAAGGCCGCCAAGGCCATTCGCAGATCGCCCGGGGGCAGCATGCCGAGCTCGGAACGTAGGCGGCCCGAGGACCCGCCGTCGTCGGCGACGGTCACCACCGCGGTGATCTTGCGAGTCAACCGCCGGATGGCGGTCAGCGTCGAGTACAGGCCGTGGCCGCCACCGAGCGCCACGATGGCCGGATTGGTGGTCCGGCCGGAATCGTTCTCACTCATTCCCGCCCCAGATCCCGATGAACCACGCGCACCACGTCACCCGACTCGTTGTCGGCCAGGGCGTCTCCCAGCGCCTCCGAAATCGCCACACTGCGGTGCTTGCCGCCGGTGCAGCCCACTGCCACGGTCATGTATCGCTTCCCCTCTTGCCGGTAGCCCTCGGTCGTCAGGTCGACGAGATGCCGCGCGGTGCCCAGATAGTCCTGAGCGCCGGGGCGCGACAACACATACTCACTGACCGGGGCGTCCTGTCCGGTCTTTTCGCGGAGTTCCGGAATCCAATGCGGATTCGGCAGGAATCGCAGATCGAACACCATGTCGGCGTCGAGCGGGACTCCGTATTTGAAACCGAACGATTGAACGGTCAGCTGCAGCACGGTGGCGGCGTCGCCGCCGTAGACCTCCTCGAGCTTGCGGTGCAGCTGGTGGATCGACAGCTCGGTGGTATCGATGACCACGTCGGCTGCCGTCTTCACCGGGGATAGTCGCCGCCGCTCCGCGGCGATGCCGGCGGTCAGGGTGCCGTCGGCGCTGTCGCTCTGCAGCGGATGCCGACGTCGCGCGAATCCGAAGCGACGGATCAGCACATCGTCGGAGGCTTCCAGGAACAGGATGCGGGTGCGCACACCCGCGGTCCGTAGCTGTTCGCCCACCGCCGCGAGGTTTCCGGTGAAGAAGCGGTTGCGCACGTCCATGACGAGCGCGAGTTTGCGGATGGGCGGTTCGGCGCTGCCGCCGAGTTCGACCATGCGCCCGATCAATTCGGGCGGGAGGTTGTCGGCCACGTAGTAGCCGAGGTCTTCGAGCACCTTGGCGGCGGTACCGCGACCCGCACCAGACAGGCCGGTCACGATCACGACCTCCACCGGTGTCGATTCGGATGCCGACCGTCCGCGCCGGGCCGTCGGCTGGGTCTCACCTGTTTGAGATGTCTTGCTGTTTTCGGCCGTATGGGTATTGGCTTCGACGCGCGTCATGTCCTACCGGTTCGTGTCTGAGGTTCCCTCGATCATCCTGCACCGATGTCCGGAAACGCGGCAGGCGCACGAAGGGAGCGAGACCTAGCTGTGATTTCTGCTCCCGACCAGCACACGCGGCGTGTCGCAAATTTCCCGATCGGCGTGTCGCACTCTACCCGGTGCGTCACCGTTCGACGCGCCACGGCGCGCGGACAACGCGCCACACCGCATTCGACCTTGGATCTGCGCCCGGGGACGATCTCTACTGGGCCTGCAGGGCGGCCAGTACCGCCTTCGCGGTGGCCACTCCGATGCCCGGGACCTCGGTGATCTGCTCCACCGTAGCCTGCTTGAGCTTGGCGACCGACCCGAAGTGCTGAACCAGCGCCGTCTTTCGGGTGGCTCCCAGACCCGGCACCGAATCCAGCACCGATTCCGTCATCCGCCGCGACCGCTTGGACCGGTGGAAGGTGATGGCGAAACGGTGCGCCTCGTCGCGTACCCGCTGCAGCAGATAGAGGGCTTCGCTGGTGCGCGGCATGATCACCGGGTCCGCCTCGTTGGGCACCCACACCTCTTCCAGGCGCTTGGCCAGGCCGATGACCGCGACATCGGTGATGCCCAGTTCGTCGAGCACCTCGGCGGCGGCGTTCACCTGGGGTGCGCCACCGTCGACGACGTAGAGGTTGGGTGGGTAGGCGAAGCGGCGCGGGCGGCCGGTCTTCGGGTCGATGCCCGGGGGCAGGTCGGAATCGATTGGCTCCGAACCGGATTCGAGCTCGGCCGCCTCGGCGGCGTCCAGATCCCGGCGCAGCTTCCCGAAGCGCCGCCGGGTCACCTCCGCGATGCTGCCGACATCGTCGGAGCGGCCGTCACCGGCGGCCTCCTTGATGCCGTAGTGGCGGTACTCGGATTTACGGGCCAGCCCGTCCTCGAAGACGACCAGCGAGGCCACCACATCGGTGCCCTGTACGTGCGAAATGTCCACACATTCGATTCGCAGCGGGGCGCTGTCGAGATCCAGGGCGTCCTGCAGCTCCTGCAGTGCGGCCGAGCGAGCAGTCAAGTCCCCGGCGCGCTTGAGCTTGTGCTGGGCGAGCGCTTCCTGGGCGTTGCGCTGGACGGTTTCGGCCAGGGCCTTCTTGTCCCCGCGCTGCGGGACCCGCAACTGCACGGCCGAGCCGCGCAGGCCGGAGAGCCAATCCTGTACCTGCTCATGGTCATCCGGCAGCGCCGGGACCAGCACCTCACGCGGGACCACGGCACCGGGCTGGGACTCGCCGCTCTGCGCGGCGACCGCGGTCTGTTCGCCGTAGAACTGGGTGAGGAACTGTTCGACCAGGACCGGGAGCTCGCCGCCGGTCCCCACCGCGTCGATGGCGTCGCCGGACTTGTCGACCACCCAGCCGCGCTGGCCGCGCACGCGACCGTCGCGGACGTGGAAGATCTGCACCGCCGCCTCGAGTTCGTCGAGAGCGAAATCGATGACATCGGCATCGGTGCCGGTCCCGAGCACCACCGCCTGCTTCTCCAGCGCGCGTTTGAGCGCCTGCACGTCGTCGCGCAGGCGGGCGGCGTTCTCGAAGTCGAGTTCGTCGGCGGCCTCGTGCATGCGCCGTTCGAGCTGCTTGACCAGGCGGTCCGTCTTGCCTGCGAGGAAGTCGCAGAAGTCGTCCACGATGTCGCGATGCTCGGCCGCGCTCACCCGGCCGATGCAGGGCGCGGAGCACTTGTCGATGTAGCCGAGCAGGCACGGACGCCCGATCTGGCTGTGCCGCTTGAAGACTCCCGCCGAACAGGTGCGCACCGGGAAGACACGCAACAGCAGATCAAGGGTTTCGCGAATGGCCCAGGCATGGGCGTAGGGGCCGAAGTAGCGGACACCCTTCTTGCGCGCGCCCCGGTAGACGAACACCCGGGGGTACTCCTCGTCGAGGCTGACCGCCAGCACCGGATACGACTTGTCGTCGCGGTAGCGGACATTGAAGCGCGGATCGAATTCCTTGATCCAGTTGTATTCCAGCTGCAGCGCTTCCACCTCGGTGGACACCACGGTCCACTCGACCCCGGCCGCCGTGGTCACCATCTGCCGGGTGCGCGGGTGCAGCCCGGCGACATCCGCGAAATACGAGTTCAGGCGGCTGCGCAGGCTTTTCGCCTTGCCGACGTAGATGACCTGCCCGAACTTGTCCCGGAACTTGTAGACGCCGGGTTCGACGGGAATGGTGCCCGGAGCGGGCCGGTAGGTCGCGGGATCTGCCACCCGTCCAGGGTAGTCAGTACCCCCGACAGCCATCCGCACCCCCGACAGCCATCCACGACGGTCGCGGCGACGAAGTATCCCCAAGATCAGTTCAGAGAGGGGAACGCCATGACCGGTCTGCGCACGCGCCGCCGCTCGCTCGCCATCGCCGGGGCCCTGTGCCTGGCCGCCGCCGCGCTGGTAGCGGTCTCCATGCCCGCCGCCGCCGACGCCGGGCCGATCCGCCTGCACCGGAACTACTTCCAGTCCGAGCCGCCCGTGATGATCTGACGACCCGGGCCGGAATGGCGGGAGATGCATTCCCGCATCGCATGCCATTCCGCGCGGCACGCCACTTCCGGGTCCGCGCGCCGTCGTCGACGCGCCACGCCGGGCGCTGATCTCCGCGAGTTTCGACGGTCCGGCCGCACTCGCGGTCAGTATGGTCCGAACTGTTTCGATTGATCTGTCCGTATACGAGGGAGCTTGTTCGATGACGAATCATCACCATCTCCATCCGCGTCGCCGGTCGCTCGCGTTCGGCTCCGCACTCGGCATCGGCGCGGCAGGCTTGATTTCGCTGGCCGGGGCCCCGGCCGCGCATGCCGACAATGTCTGCCGCATCGACCGGACGCTCGACACCGCCACCTTCACCTGCCCCGAGAACGCCTGGTACGCCGCCGTGGTGGAGTGCCTGGGCACCCGTCAGGTCGGCAACGGCTACCAGTCCCCCACCTACATCGTGGGCGATTCGCCGCGGCCGCTGATGCCGATGACGATCGAATGCACCGGCGACGGCAAGAAGGGCATTGTGCTCAACGCCTGGACCGACGGGCCGTTCTGACCCGTCGAACCCGGAATCAGGCGATCTCGCGCCGCAATGCCGGTGCGAGATCGCCTTTTTCGCCGACCTCGACGGTGTCGAGCTCTAGCCAGTCGGCCATTTCGCGCAGCGCCCCGGCCAGCGCGCCCGCCACTCGCTTCGGCTGGTGACCGGGTTCGGTGAAGGCTCCCGGCACCAGCAGCCGCCCGCCGGCGCGTTCCGCCCGCAGATCCACGCGGCCCACCAACTGTCCGTCGAGCAGGAACGGGAACACGTAATACCCGTGCACGCGTTTGTGTTCCGGCGTGTAGATCTCGATGCGGTAGTGGAAATCGAAGAGCCGCTCGGTGCGATCACGGAAGAAGATGAGCGGATCGAACGGGCACAGCAGTGCCGCACCGGTGACCCGGCGGGGTGTCCGTGCCTCGGCATGCAGATACGCGGGCTTGTCCCAGCCCTCGACCGTGACCTGTTGCAGCTCACCCGAATCGAGCAGATCCGCGATGGCGGGCTCGGTCTGCGTCCGCTTCAGCCGGTAATAGTCGCGTAGATCGGTCTCGGTGCCGACACCGTGCGCCCGTGCCGCCCGCCGCACCAGCTCGCGCACCGCGTCCGCCTCGTCGGGCTCGTGCGAGAGCACCTCCGCGGGAATGACATTCGCGGCCAGGTCGTAATGCCGTTGGAAGCCCACCCGTTTCGGCACCGTCAGCTCCCCCGCCGCGAACAACGCCTCGCACACCACCTTGGTATCGCTGTAGTTCCAGCCCCACTGCTCCTTGGCCCGAGGCCGATCCAGCTCCAGATGCTTCTCGACCTCCCCGGCCGTACTCGGCCCGAACTCCTTCAACACCCCCAGCACATCGTCGGCCAGCGCCGGATTGCGTTCCAGCGTCTGCCGCATCCCATTCCAGCGCCCGTGCCGATACTGCTCCATCCGCCACCGCATGAGCGACCAGTCCCCCACCGGAATCAACGCCGCCTCATGCGCCCAGTACTCGATCAGCTGCCGCGGCCGCCGCGCACTGTGACCCCACGCCGCCTCGTCCAGCAGCGTCCGGTCATAGGCCCCGATCCGGCTGAACACCGGCGCGTAATGTGCCCGAACCACCGCCGACACCGAATCCAGCTGCAGCAGCCGGGTGCTGTCGAGCACCTTCATGACGGTGCGGCGCGTGGGTGTCCCACTCGGACGCGCCGCCGCGAAACCTTGTGCCGCGAGGGCGGTGCGGCGCGCCGCGGCAAGTGTCATTGATCCGGGCAGGGAAGTCGGCACACTCGAACCATGCCACGTGCCACCGACAACCACGCTCGATACACCGGCGTATCGAACTCCTGTACAGCAGCGACCCAGTTCGATACATTTGTGTATCGAACTTCTACGGCAAGGAAATGGGCATGATCGAGAACCCGGATGTCATCGTCGTCGGCGCCGGTCTGGCCGGTCTCGTCGCCACCTATGAGCTGGTCAAGGCGGGGCGGCGGGTGCTCGTGCTGGATCAGGAGAACCGCGCCAACCTCGGTGGGCAGGCGTTCTGGTCACTGGGTGGACTGTTCTACGTCGACAGTCCCGAACAGCGGCGACTCGGGGTGAAGGACAGTCTCGAACTGGCCATGCAGGACTGGTTCGGCTCGGCCGGCTTCGACCGGGAGGACGAGGACCACTGGGCACGGCAGTGGGCGCGCGCCTACGTGGAATTCGCGGCCGGCGAGAAGCGGCAGTATCTCTACGACCTCGGACTGCGGGTGACACCGGTGGTCGGGTGGGCCGAGCGCGGCGGCGTGACCGCCGACGGGCACGGCAACTCGGTGCCGCGCTTCCACCTCACCTGGGGCACCGGGCCCGAGGTGGTGCGGGTGTTCCTGGAGCCGGTGCTCGAGGCGGAAAAGCGTGGGCAGGTCGGGTTCGCCTTCCGGCATCGCGTCGACGAACTGGTGGTCGAGGACGACGTGGTCACCGGGGTGCGCGGCAGCGTGCTCGAACCCTCGAACGAAGCGCGCGGCGTCGCGTCGTCACGAAACATCGAGCGCGAGTTCGAACTCCGGGCCGCGGCGGTGATCGTGTCGTCGGGCGGTATCGGCCACAATCACGACCTCATCCGGCGCAACTGGCCGACCGACCGGCTGGGCCCGTGCCCCGAGCACATGATCTCCGGGGTGCCCGCGCATGTGGACGGCCGCATGCTGGGCATCACCGAGGCCGCGGGCGGGCGCATCGTGAACCGGGATCGCATGTGGCACTACACCGAGGGCATCCACAACTGGGATCCGATCTGGCCCGATCACGCGATTCGGATCATTCCCGGGCCGTCGTCGCTGTGGTTCGACGCGAACGGAAAGCGCATGACCGCACCGGCTTTCCCGGGTTTCGACACCAATGCCACGATGAAGCAGATCCTCTCGACCGGCTACGACTACTCGTGGTTCATCCTCAACCAGTCGATCATCGAGAAGGAGTTCGCGCTCTCGGGTTCCGAGCAGAACCCCGATATCACCGGCAAGGATCTGAAACTGGCGCTCCGCAGCCGCGTGGCGAAGGGCGCGCCGGGTCCGGTGGAGGCGTTCAAGGAGCACGGCGTCGACTTCGTGGTCGCCGACAATCTCGCCGAACTGGTTGCGGGACTGAACAAGATCTCCCGCGGCCCGCACCTCGAGCTCGCCGATATCGAGCGCCAGATCGTGGCCCGCGACCGGGATGTCACCAACAAGTTCAGCAAGGACGCCCAGCTGATGGCGGTCAACAACGCCCGCCGCTTCCTGGGCGACAAGGTCCGGGTGGCGAGCCCGCACCGGATCCTGGATCCCGCGCACGGCCCGCTCATCGGGGTGCGCCTGAACATCCTGACCCGCAAGACGCTCGGCGGCCTGCAGACCAACCTGGACTCCCAGGTCATGCGGCCGGACGGCACCCCGTTCCCGGGCCTGTACGCCGCGGGTGAGGTCGCCGGCTTCGGTGGCGGCGGTGTGCACGGCTACAACGCACTGGAAGGCACGTTCCTGGGCGGCTGCATCTTCTCCGGCCGCAATGCCGGTCGGGCGCTGGGCCGCAGCCTGAAGTGACGAAAGCCTGAAATAGCGAAAGTGAGTGCCGCCCACCATGTCACGGTGGGCGGCGTTCGTTTCAGGCCGCCGCGAACCAGCGGTAGCAGTCCTTGCGCAGCAGCAGCGCGAGGACGACGCCGGAGACCATGACGCCGAACAGCACGGTGAACGGTCCCACGCCCGTGGGCATTTCGGCCGATACCAGAGTCAAGATCCCCAGAAACACCTGCAGGCTGGCCAATCCGAGCGCGCCGATCCAGATCCAGCGCGAGCGCAGGCCGAAAAGCAGTGCGAGACCGCCGATCACCCAGGCGGCGAAGAAGTGGCCGACGCTGCCGATGACGCAGGACAGGCCGCCCATGGTAGAGATCAGGCTGTGCAGCACCGCCAATCCCATGGCGCCCAGCGCCGCGTACCGCACCTCGCGCACCTTGACGGGCAACTCGAGCTCCGAACCCGCCCGGGTCGATGCCCGGACCCCCGCGAGCATCCGCTCGAAAATCGTGGCCGGAACGCCATTCTCCGCGACCGCCGGTGTCATAACCACCTCGTCGGCTACAGCCGATTGCGAACTCACAGCACTCCTCATCGAGTAACCCCTGGTCGCACGCCCCCTGCGAACGCGCTGAACCTGACGCTAACCAAATGTTTCGATGCCGGACAATCTGGTTCGCGAAGTTATGACCATGGCCACAGCCGATAGCAGAGCCGCCCGCACAGTGATCTCGAACACATAACGGCCGCACGCGAATTCGCGTGCGGCCGCTGAAAAGCCCAGGTCCGGAGATAGTTTTCCCAGTGTACCTCGGAAGCCGGAAACTACTTGTCGTCCATCGGGATCGGCGGAATCACCGGGAATTCACCGGTATAGCCCTCGCGCATCTTGGCGATGGCGAGCACCCGTGGGCTGGCGACCTTCCAGCCGATGGCCAGGGCGGGCACGATGATCACCAGGCTCGCCACCGTCCAAGTACCGACCGGTCGGTCAAATGCCATGAGTACCAGCACCAATGCCAGGAAGGCGAGCGTCGCGATGCCGGTGTACGGCGCGCCGATCATCCGGAACGCCGGACGCTCGGCCCGCCCGTTCTTCCACCAGTAGTACAGCTTCAACTGGCAGGCCACGATCGTCGCCCAGGACGCCAGAATGCCCAGCGAGGCCACATTCAGCACGATCTCGAACGCCTTGGACGGCACCAGATAATTCAGCCAGATACCGCACAGCGCAATGGCACTGGTGAGCAGAATGCCACCGTAGGGCACACCGGCCTTCGACATCCGGGAGGTGAATTTCGGTGCACTGCCGTTCATCGACATCGAGCGCAGAATTCGGCCGGTCGAATACAGTCCGGCATTCAGACTCGACAGTGCGGCGGTCAACACCACGAAGTTCATGATCGAGCCCATGTGCGCGACACCGAGTTTGCCGAAGAAGGTGACGAACGGGCTCTCCCCGGCCTTGTAATCGGTGTAGGGCAGCAGCAGCGCCAGCAGGATCACCGATCCGCAGTAGAACAGCGCGATGCGCATGATCACCGAGTTGATGGCGCGCGGCATGATCTTGGCCGGATTCTCGGTCTCACCCGCCGCGATGCCGACCATTTCGACTGCGGCATAGGCGAACACGACACCCGAGGTGACGGTGACCAGCGGCAGCACGCCGGTCGGGAACCAGCCGCCCGCATCCGAGACCATGCCGAAGCCGGTGGTCTGCCCGTCGACCTTGAAGCGGCCGGCGAAGAAGATGGTGCCGACCACCAGGAAGGTGACCAGGGCCAGCACCTTGATCATGGCGGCCCAGAATTCCATCTCGCCGAACCATTTCACCGAGGCGAGGTTGATGCCGAGCACGATGATCAACGCGCCCAGCGCCAGAATCCACTGCGCGACCGGCTGGAAGGGGCCCCAGTAGTGCAGGTAGGTGGCGACCGCGGTGGTGTCGACGATGCCGGTCATGGACCAGTTCAGGAAGTACATCCACCCGGCCACGAATGCGGCCTTCTCGCCGAAGAATTCGCGGGCGTAGGAGACGAACGAGCCCGAGGACGGGCGGTGCAGCACCAGTTCACCCAGCGCGCGCAGGATGAAGAAGACGAAGACACCACAGATCAGATACACCAGGAACAGCGACGGACCGGCACTGGCCAGTCGTCCACCCGCTCCGAGGAACAGGCCGGTGCCGATGGCACCACCGATGGCGATCATCTGCAACTGGCGAGGTTTCAGCGCTTTGTGATAGCCGCTGTCCTCGGCGTTGAGGCTGGTGGCAGTTGTCCGGATCTCGGTCATTCGCCGGGTTAACCCTCCGCAATCGTGAAGTGAGGCACGCAGAGGGTACCTCGCCGTTTGCTGTGGGCCACATCGGCGCTCCGAGAGGCTTAAGTTTCCACAAATTCTGCCGGTCGAGCGACCAATTGGTCCGCTTTGCGAGGTTAGCGGCGAAACCGCTGCTGATCTCCGGATGACCTGCGCCGACGCCCGATACCGACAACCCGCCCATTCGTCCCACCAAAGCCCTGCCTCGACGCCCCGGCGGCGCTAGAGTCCGCTCATGAGGCGCTCGCGACGAACCGGGAGCGGCGCTGCCGCCCTGCTCCTGCTGCTCGGATTGGTCACCGCCTGTTCGTCCTCGACGAACCAGACCGCGTCATGCACGGTGTCCCCCAACGGAACTCCCGTCACGGCCGGCGTGCCCACCGGACCCAGCAGCACCAATCTGTCCCTGAACCCCGAGGTGGCCACCGGTTTTCGCACCGGCATGAAACCGGTCCGCACCAGCGATTTCGCGGTATCGACCGCGAATCCCGTTGCGACGGAAGCCGCCTGCAAGGTGCTGCGCGACGGCGGCACCGCCGCGGACGCGCTCATCGTGGCACAGACCGTGCTGAACCTGGTGGAGCCACAGGCCACCGGCATCGGCGGCGGCGCATTCCTGATGTACTACGACAACACCGCCAAGACCCTCGACGCCTACGACGGCCGCGAGACCGCACCGGCGGCGGCCACCGAGGACTATCTGCGCTACATCAGCGCCGCCGATCACACTGTGCCGCAACCCAATGCGCGCGCCAGCGGCCGTTCCATCGGCACGCCCGGGGTGCTGCGGCTGCTGGAGCTGGCCCACACCGAGCACGGCAAGCAGCCCTGGAAGGATCTGTTCACCCCGGCGATCAATCTGGCCGACGGCGGCTTCAAGATCTCCCCGCGGATGGCGAGCCAGATCTTCGACTCCAAGGCCGACCTGGCCCGTGACGACGCCGCCAAGGCGTACTTCCTGAAGTCCGACGGCAGCGCGAAGCCCTCGGGCACCACGCTCACCAATCCGGCCTTCGCCAAGACCTTGGGAGCCATCGCGACCGACGGCGCGAACGCCTTCTACACCGGCGCGATCGCCGCCGATATCGTCGACACCACCGCCACCACCTCCGGCGGGCGCACCCCGGGCCTGCTCGCGCTCGCGGATCTGCAGTCCTACCAGGCCAAGAAGCGCACGGCGGTGTGCTCGCCGTATCGCGATCACGAGATCTGCGGCATGCCCAACCCGTCCTCGGGCGGCATCACGGTGGAATCGGCGCTGGGCATCCTGTCGAATTTCGATCTGGCGTCGATGAAGCCGACCGACCTCGCCGGTGACAGCAATACCGCCCGCGACGGCGGCAAGCCCACCCCTACGGCCGTGCACCTGATCGCCGAGGCCGAACGGCTGGCCTACGCGGACCGCGACAAGTACATCGCCGACTCGGATTTCGTTCCGCTGCCCGGCAATTCACCGCAGAAGCTCCTCGACCCGAACTACTTGAAGCAGCGTGCCGCGCTCATCGACCCGACCAAGAGCCTCGGCACCGCCAAGCCCGGTGACTTCGGCCCGGTCCCACTCAGCGCCGGACCGCAGCAGCCCGAGCACGGCACCAGCCACATCTCCATCGTCGACAAGTACGGCAATGCCGCCTCCATGACCACCACGGTCGAATCCGCCTTCGGCTCCTTCCATTTCGTCGACGGCTTCATCCTCAACAATCAGCTCACCGACTTCTCCGCCGAACCCGTGGACAAGGAGGGCGTCCCGATCGCCAACCGCCTGGATCCGGGCAAGCGGCCGCGCAGCTCCATGGCCCCGACCCTGGTCTTCGACCGCAATCCCGACGGCACCCGCGGTCAGCTGCACCTGGTCACGGGCTCCCCCGGCGGCGCGGTCATCATCCAGTTCGTGGTGAAAACCCTGGTCGGCCTGCTGGATTGGGGCATGGACCCGCAGCAGGCGGTCTCGATGATCGATTTCGGCGCGGCCAACACTCCGACCACCTATGTCGGCGGCGAACACCCCGTGGTGAACGCCGCCGACAACGGTGACCATGATCCCCTGGTCCAGCAGCTACGTCAGGACGGCGACCAGGTCTCGGTGGCACCGCAGTCCAGCGGCCTCTCGGCGCTACTCCGCGACGGCGACGGCTGGATCGGCGGCGCTGACCCCCGCCGCGAGGGCGCGGTCCTGGGCGGTCCGCGCTAGCTCGGGTTCGGCACAGCGCTAGCGCGGGTTCGGTACAGCGCCGGCCCGGTTCGGCGCGGCGTCGGCCCGATCAGACGCAGCGCGGTCGGCCGCGTCGACACTCGGCCCGACCACCGTGGCGGTGTCGTCGAGGAATTCGACGATCCGCGCGGCGAGCGCGTGCGGCTGATCCTCCTGGATGAGCATCTGTGCGTCGTCGATGAGATGCAGAGTGGCATGCGGGATATCGGTGGCGAGCCGCTGCGCGAAGCGCACCGGAATCATCCGGTCACGACTGCCCCAGACGATGAGCACCGGGATCGTCAGGGTGTGCAGCCGGCGGGCCGCGTCGAGAGTGCGCTGCGGGCTCGCATCCCGCAGGAAGCGGCGGGCGTCGGCGCGGATGGCGGCGCTGGTACGGCTGGGCATCAGGTAGCCGTCCATCACGTCGCGGGGAATCGGCCGCTCGGTGATCCGGCCGAAGGTGAACGGCAGCCGATGCAGCGCGCGCACCCGCATCAGCTCCGTGAGTACCCGGGTCGAACCGGGCAATGCCGCGAACATGGTGGCCCAGCGCAGGATCGGGGGCGGGAAGTACTCGTAGCAGTCGACTCCCGCGAGTACCGCCCGCGCGACCCGTTCGGGCCGGCGCACCAGCAGCACCTGGGTGATCGCGCCGCCGGAGTCGTTGGCGACCAGGGTCACTTCACGCAGATCGAGGCGTTCGAGAAACTCCCCGAGGATCGAGGCTATCCCCGCGACGGTCAGATCCGCCTCGGGCATGGGCAAGGTGTGACCCCCGACCGGTAGATCCGGTGCGAGACAACGGTATCCAGCGGCGGCGACGGTGGGGATGACGTCGCGCCAGGTGTTGGAGTTGAGCAGGAATCCGTGCACGAAAACGACGACCGGGCCGGTGCCGGTGTCGCGGTAGCGCAGGGTGCCGTGGCTGAGTTCGACGGTCTGACTCATGGCGTTCTCCGATGTTCGGTGACCCTATCAACTGTTACATAAGATTTTGAAGTGAACAAGGCCGTTTTAGAAGCAGTTGCAGACAATCTTGTAGCCGACCGGTAGTGTCGAGGACGTGACGCGACGTTCATACGACCAGTTCTGCGGCCTCGCAGGCGCTCTCGACCTCGTCGGCGAACGGTGGACACTCCTGGTCGTCCGGGAGTTGATGACCGGGCCGAAGCGCTACTCGGATCTGGCCGAGGCTCTGACCGGCATCGGAACCAGCCTGCTCGCGACCCGGCTCAAACAGCTGGAGAGCGACGGCGTCATCGAACGCAAACATCTCGCGCCACCCATCGCCTCCACCGTCTACGAACTCACCCCGACCGGCGAGGAATTGGCGCGCGCCCTGATGCCGTTGGCGCTGTGGGGAGTTCGCCACGCCGTACCCGAACAGCCCGACGACAGCATGCGGGTGAAAGCGGAATGGGCATTGCTCGCGTTCACGCACCTCGCCGACCCGGCCGCACTCGCCGGACTGGACCTCGACATCGAATTCGAGGTCGACGGCACCCGCGCCTACCTGCGGCTCCGCGACGGCCAGGCCAGGATTCTGCCCGGCACCGAAACCGTTTCCGCCGCAACAACTGTCCGCACCGACGCCGCGACCCTGGCCGCCGTCGGCGCGGGCCGCCTGTCCCTACCGGATTCGATCGCGCAGGGCCGCGTGCGGGTCGAGGGCGATATCGCCGCACTCACCCCATTACTGGCGGCGCTCGGCGAGCTGAGCTGACCGAGCCGAGCACACGGCCAGAAGTCTCGCAGCCGGCGACCCGACTTCGAATGCCACCTTCGATACATCCTCGGGTGCTTCCTTTGTGGCGTTCTCCGCCCCTACCTCGCCTGTTTATGGTGACTTCGCGAAGAAGGAGCAAGCCCTGATGAAGTCACTGCACACCGTCGTCGTTGCCGCCTCGCTCACCGTGGGCATCACCGGCGGCACCGCCTCGGCCGACGCGCCCGCGGTTCCCGACCGCCCGGGCACCACCCTGAGCACCGATGTTCTGCCCGGCCTCCACTACACCGCGAGCGTCGTGGACCATTCTGTCGTTCTCCGCACCGATGCGGGTCGAATCACCGTGCGCGGCAGCGAGTTCGAAATCCTCGACGCCGGTAACAATCTCGCCTTCGGGATGCCCTTGACCTATCGGCTGAACGAGCAGGACTGGCCGATCGCCGCGCGAATCGATGCCGACGGCCGCACCATCACGCTGACCCCCGGCACGGATCCCGTTCAGGCTGTCCCCGCTGCCTCGCCGAACGTCGAGGCGGTCTTCTCGCAGGACGAGCTCAACAACGCCATCGCCATGGCCAGCTCGCAGATCGGCCTGGCCACCGCGATCGGCGGAATGGTCGGTGCCGCAATCGGTCTGGTCGGCGGCTGTGTAGCCGGAATGGCCGTCGGCACCGCACTCATGCCGCCGGCGTTCCTGGTCGGCGCACCCGGCGGATGCATCGCGGGCGCGGCCGTCGGAGGTGGCCTCGGTGGCGCCATCGGCACTCTCGCCCTCGGCGTCCCGGTCACGCTCATCACCGCGATCGAGGCCTACAACATCCTCACCAGCGGTTAGAACTAGCTCTGTTGCTCGGCGCTGTACTTCGCGCCGAGTTCCCGGAAGCGGTCCATGGCCTCGGCGGCGCGCATGCGGTCGTTGGAGCGGATGGCCATCATCGGCACGTACTCGTCGTGCGCGAGTTCCAGCCGGGCCCAGGACTTCTTGTCCGGGAAGGAGATCCCGCGGATGTCCTTCCACTGGAATTCACTGTCGCCCACGATATTGCGCACCACCACGCCGCGCTTGCCGACGCGCACCCGCGGCCGGGTCAGCGTCAGCACGGCACCGGCGAGCACCAGGCCGAACAGCATCAGCCCGATCTGGTCGGAGACCCGGAAGTTCACGCCGGTGGAGCCGTGCCGCAGCACGAAACCGCCGAAGATGAAGATGGCCGCGAGCACGCCGGCCACGATCCGCACGGTGAGGATCGCGCGGTGCGGTCGCACTTCGAGATCCCATTCGGTTGTCGACTCGGCCATGGTCAGACGGTCTGGGTGAGTTCGCGCAGGGTGAGGGCGGCGTCGAGGGCGGCGGCCGCGGCCTGCTCGCCCTTGTTCTCCGCCGAGCCCGGCAGACCGGCGCGGTCCAGGGCCTGTTCCTCGGTGTTCACGGTGAGCACGCCATTGGTGACCGGGGTGCTCTCGTCGAGGGACACCCGGGTCAGGCCGGCGGTGACCGAGTCGCACACGTACTCGAAATGCGGTGTGCCGCCGCGGATCACGACGCCGAGGGCGACCACGGCGTCGTGGGTGCGGGCCAGCGCCTGCGCGACCACCGGGAGTTCCATGGCCCCGGCCACGCGGACCACGGTGATATCGGCGACGCCCGCGGCACGGGCGGTCTGCTCCGCGTTCGCGACGAGCGCGTCGCAGATGGTGGTGTGCCAGCGCGACGCCACGATCCCCAGCTTGAGGTCCTTGGCGTCGGCGAGCTCGAACGTCGGTACGCCCGTACCACTCATCGTTGTTCCGCCCTCTCGGTAGTCAGCAATTCGGTTCGCGCCGCGATCAGTTCGCGGTCTCGCCGAGATCCAAGTCTTCCAGGCCGACCAGGTCGTGGCCCATCCGGTCCCGCTTGGTGCGTAGATAGCGAAGATTGTGCTTGTTGGCGCGCACCGGCATGGCGACGCGCTCGCTGATGCTCAGGCCGTAGCCCTCGATGCCCGCGCGCTTGTCCGGGTTGTTGGTGAGCAGCCGCATCGAGGTGATGCCGAGATCCGCGAGAATCTGTGCGCCGATGCCGTAGTCGCGGCCGTCGGCGGGCAGGCCCAGCTCCAGGTTCGCGTCGACGGTGTCCGCGCCGCCGTCCTGCAACTGGTAGGCCTGCAGCTTGTGCAGCAGCCCGATGCCGCGACCCTCGTGCCCGCGCATGTAGAGCAGCACACCGCGACCCTGCTCGGCGATCATCTCCAGTGCGGCGTCCAACTGCGGACCGCAGTCGCAGCGCAGCGAACCGAACGCATCACCGGTGAGGCATTCGGAGTGCACCCGCACCAGCACGTCCGCGCCGTCGCCGATGTCACCCATCACCAGGGCGACGTGCTCGGCGTCGTCGTATTCGCTCTCGTAGCCGATGGCCCGGAAATCACCGAACTCGGTGGGCAGCTTGGCTTCCGCCACCTGCTTGACGTGCTTCTCGTTGCGACGCCGCCACGCGATCATGTCCGCGATGGAGATCAGCGCCAGGTCGTGTTCGTCGGCGAAGACGCGCAGCTCGTCGGTGCGCGCCATATCGCCTTCGTTCTTCTGCGACACGATCTCGCAGATGACACCGGCGGGGCTGAGCCCGGCCATGCGCGCCAGATCCACGGCGGCCTCGGTGTGGCCGGGGCGGCGCAGCACGCCACCGTCCTTGGCGCGCAACGGAACCACGTGACCCGGGCGGGTCAGATCGTCGGACTTGGCGTCGCGGTCGGCCAGCACCCGCATGGTGGTGGCGCGGTCCGCGGCCGAGATGCCGGTCGTGATGCCCTCACGAGCATCGACGGCGACGGTGTAGGCGGTGCCGTGCTTGTCCTGGTTGACCGCATACATCGGGGGCAGGCCCAGCCGATCGCAGTCGTCCCCGGTGAGCGGCACACAGATGTAACCGGAGGTGTAGCGGATCATGAAGGCCACGAGCTCGGGGGTCGCCTTCTCCGCCGCGAAGATGAGGTCGCCCTCGTTCTCCCGGCCCTCGTCGTCGACAACGACGACCGCCTTACCGGCGGCGATGTCGGCGACTGCGCGCTCGATGGTGTCGAACCTGGTCACGTCTGTTGTGCTCCATCTCGAATTAGGTGCCTCATTACAGTAGGCCAGCCGGTACGCCCGATTTGCGCCGACTCCCGGCCTGCGGGAGATCAGCCCCGCTGCACGAGGCGCTCCACGTACTTGGCGATGATGTCGACTTCGAGATTCACGACGGTGCCGACCGGGGCGGTACCGAGGGTGGTGAGCTCGCGGGTGGTCGGGATGAGGGAGACCTCGAGCCAGTCCTTCGCGCCGTCGGCGTACGCCTCCTCGGCGATCCCGATGCCGGAGACGGTCAGCGAGATGCCGTCGATGGTGATGGAGCCCTTCTCCACGACGTAGCGAGCCAGGCTGTCGGGCAGGGAGATTCGCACGACCTCCCAGTTCTCGTACGGGGTGCGCGAGACGATGCTGCCGGTGCCGTCGACGTGGCCCTGCACGATGTGCCCGCCCAGACGGCTGTTCACGGCGGCCGCGCGCTCGAGGTTGACCCGGGAGCCGATGTCCAGGCCGCCGATGCTGGAGCGGTGCAGGGTCTCGGCCATCACGTCCACGGTGAAGGTGTCGCCGGTGACCTCGCGGTCGACGACGGTGAGGCAGACGCCGTTCACGGCGATCGAATCCCCGTGTCCGGCATCGGAGGTCACCAGGGGGCCGCGAATGGTCAGTCGCGCCGAATCGTCCACCTGTTCGGTGGCGACGATCTCGCCCAGCTCCTCGACGATGCCTGTGAACATGACTACCTCTCCTCGCGTGTGCGGGCTTCCGCTTGCGGCAACAGCCCGCGACACGAGCTGTATTCCCGGCGCGGACGGCTGTCCCCCTCAGCCTAACGACGGCGGGTGGTGATCAACATGCGGCCTTGTTCACTGGAGAGTTGGAGACCGGCGGACAGATGAAATCGGGCATTAGCCAACTTGCGATCCGCAAATTGTCCGAATTAACCGGAGCAACCAATTGAAAAGCCCGAATTTACCGGTTTGGCGAATGGCCTGACCTGGGCCAACGCCAGGTAGTACCCAATCCACGACTCGCTTACACCAGAATCTTGCGCACGGACGAAAATGGTCGCAAGATTGTTATGCAGCTGATTCCAACAGTTCAACTTCTCCGCGAGCAGTTCAGTGCAGAACGGTCTACGCGTCCCCGGCCACTCCGGCCGCCGACGGTCATCGCAAGCAATCGAACCGAAGGAAGGTTGGACCCCGCGCGGGTCGGATCCAGGTGGCAGACAACAAATTCGGTACAGACGGGGGTGTGGCGTGACAACGCTTCTCGATTCGACACTCGAAGTTCGCTGCGTGCAGTATCGCCGCGAATATCACCTGCCGGCATCGATCGATCAGACGTCACGACACATCCTGTTGGAGATAGGCCAGCGCTACGGCGCCATCACCATGCCCGCCGACCTCGGCGAACGCGTTCAGCAGCGGCTCACCCAGGCCGATCTGGCGGGTCCGGTGGTGCATCACCCCCGGGCGCGGCGCTGGACGTTCATCACCGGTCCGGCCCGCCCGGACACCCTCAGCAAATCCGTGGCGGCGGCCTTGTTCCGGCTCTACGCCACGGTCGCGTGCTCGGGGGCGCAGGTCGTGCTCCCCTCCGCCGATGACGAGCGGACGGGATATCGCACCTGGGTGCACTCCCCCGATTCCATCGACAGCGTGCCGCCGCTGGAATCGGTGATCGAAGCGCTCCTACGGCGCTGAACCCGCGTACGCGGGCGCTGAGTGCAGCTAGGCGGAGGCGGCCTCGATCGCGATCGCCTTCTGCCGCAACACTTCCACCGTCGCGGCCGGGTCCGGGGTGCCGTACACCGCGGATCCGGCGACGAAGCAGTCCACGCCCGCTTCGGCGGCCTGCTCGATGGTGTCCATATTGATGCCGCCGTCGATCTCGACGACCAGGCGCAGTTCACCGGCGTCGACCAGGCGGCGCACCTGCTTGGCCTTGTCGAGCACGCTGGCGATGAAAGACTGTCCGCCGAAACCGGGTTCGACGCTCATCACCAGCAGCGTGTCGAACTCCTTGAGGATTTCCAGGTACGGCTCGATCGGGGTGTTCGGCTTGACCGACAGGCCCGCCTTCGCGCCCGCCGCGCGAATGTCACGCGCCACGGCGATCGGATTGTCGGTCGCCTCGGCGTGGAAGGTCACGTTGTAGGCGCCCGCCTCCGCGTAGCCCGGGGCCCAGCGCTCCGGGTTCTCGATCATGAGGTGGCAGTCCATCGGAATGTCGGTGACCTTCAGCAGGCTCTGCACGATCGGCAGGCCCAGCGTCAGATTCGGGACGAAGTGGTTGTCCATCACGTCGACGTGCACCCAGTCGGCACCCTCGATGGCCTTCAACTCCTCGGCCAGACGCGCGAAGTCGGCGGACAGGATGGACGGGGCGATCATCGGCGCGGGCCGCTGGAACGGGGAGGATGAGGTGCACACAGCGCGCAGTCTATCGGCCGCACGACACGGTTCCGACGCCAGCGCGGTAGCTGTCCGATGCTGCCGCGGTGGCCCACACATCCAGGCCGAATGGCTGATTGCCGCGCGCCGGAATGGGTAGCCTTAACAGGGTGATCAACATTTCCGCGGAACAAGGGCTGCGCGGCACACCGGTCGAGATCGGGGTCGCCGCATCCGTCTCCCAGTTGCCCATCGTGCGCGGACTCGCCGAAACCCTGGTGCTACTCAGCGATTTCACCCTCGACGAGGTGGCCGACATCCGGCTGGCCGTCGACGAGGCCGCATCCACCCTCATCGCGCTGGCCGTACCGGGCAGCACGCTGCGCTGCCGGTTCACCGTCGGTGACACCGATTTGATCGTGCGGGTCAGCGGCACCGCCGCCGCCGAAGGGCTGCCGGATCAGCACAGCTTCGGCTGGCATGTGCTGCGCACCCTCTCCGACGAGATCACCGCCGGCCAGGAACCGTTCGACGCCACCCTCTCCGGATACCCGACGGCCGTGGAGTTCCGGCGGGTCCGGGGGAAGGCGTAGTGACCGACGGAGCAGACGTGTTCGCCTCGACCCCCGATCCAGACCCGGCCCCCGATCCTGAACAGCCCGAATCCGATCCGCGCGCGGCGGCCGCCGCGCCGGAGAACGGTGGCGGCGCGGACAACGGTGCCGCCGAGGACTCCGACGGAGAGGACACCGCCGAGGAATCGGTCGACCCGGAGGAGGCCGAAGAGGTCGCCGAGGAGGTCGCGCGCAGTGTCTCCGGCTACGACGATGTCGCGGCACTGTTCGAGGAATTGGCCGCCGCCGCGCCGGGATCCGGGCGGCGCGCCGCACTGCGCTCGCAGCTGATCAACCGGTGCATTCCGCTGGCCGACCACATCGCCCGCAAATTCAGTGGCCGCGGTGAGCCTTTCGACGATCTCACCCAGGTCGCGCGGGTGGGCCTGGTGCACGCGGTGGACCGTTTCGACATCTCACGCGGCTCCAACTTCCTGTCCTTCGCGGTGCCCACCATCATGGGCGAGGTCCGCCGCTACTTCCGCGACAACACCTGGGCCATGCGGGTTCCGCGCCGGGTCAAGGAAACCCACCTGCGGATCGGCTCCGCCATCGACGCGCTGGCACAGCAGTTGGGCCGCTCCCCCACCGCCAAGGAGATCGCCGCCCACCTCGACATCGACGCCGACGAGGTCACCCAGGCCGTCATCGCCGGAAACGCCTACCAGCCCAGCAGCATCGACGCCGTCTCCGTGGGCCGCGACACCGAGGCCTCCCTGCTCGACACGCTCGGCGAAGAAGAATCGCAGTTCGACCGGGTCGAGGAGTACGTGGCGATCCGGCCGCTGCTGGCCGGGCTGCCCGAACGCGAACGCCGCATTCTGACCATGCGTTTCTTCGAATCCATGACGCAGACCCAGATCGCGCAGCAGATGGGCATCTCGCAGATGCACGTCTCGCGCATCCTGTCGAAAACCCTTGCCCGGCTGCGGGAGCAATCCGCGCGGGAGTGAACCCGGTAGATTCGCGGACGGACCATGATCACTTCGGCCGGACGCAAAGGGGTCGGTGTTGTCACAGCAGCTACCGTTCGATTCGCTGTATCGGCACGGGTTCGCGCGCGTCGCGGTGGCGGTGCCACCGGTGCGGGTCGCCGATCCGGGCTTCAATACCGAGCAGACCCTGCTGCTGGCGCGCCGAGCCGCGGCCGAGCACGCGGTACTGACCGTCTTCCCGGAATTGGGATTGTCCAGCTATACCGCCGATGACCTGTTCCATCAGGATGCCCTGGATGCCGCGGTGGCGGCGGGGCTGGAGCGGATCGTCGCCGAAAGCACCGGCATCGACACCGTGCTGGTGGTGGGCGCGCCGGTGCGGGCACAAGGGCGGCTGTTCAACTGCGGCATCGTGATCCACGACGGGCGGATACTGGGGGCCGCACCCAAGAGCTATCTGCCGAACTATCGCGAGTTCTACGAGAAACGCCAGTTCGCGGCCGCGCGGGAGGCGCTCGACGACCACATCGAGATCGCCGGGCAGCGGGTGCCGTTCGGGGCGGACCTGCTGTTCACCGCGACCAATGTGGCGGACTTCGTGTTTCATCTCGAGATCTGCGAGGACGGCTGGGTGCCGTTGCCGCCCAGCGGATTCGCCGCGCTCGCGGGAGCGAGCGTGCTGGTGAACCTGTCGGCCAGCAATATCGTCATCGGCAAGGCCGACTATCGACGCGACCTGTGCACCTCGCATTCGGCGCGATACGTCGCCGCCTACCTGTATTCGGCGGCCGGACACGGCGAGTCGACCACCGATCTGGCGTGGGACGGGCAGGCGCTGGTCTGCGAGAACGGCAATGTGCTCGCCGAGGGCGAACGATTCGCGCCGCATTCGCAGGTGGTGACAGCGGACCTGGATCTGCGGCGGCTGGCCGCCGACCGGCTGCGCATGACCAGCTTCGCGGACACCGTGCACGACCATCGGGAGCGGCTGGCCCGGTTCCGGCGCGTCGAGGTGGAGTTGCCGGTGCCCGCCGGGACGGTGGTCCTGCGACGTGAAATGCCGCGCTTCCCTTACGTTCCCGCCGATCCGGTATCGCGCAACGAGCGGTGCGCGGAGGTGCATCGCATCCAGGTGGAGGGGTTGAGCACCCGCCTGACAGCCACCGGATCCCAGCGGGTGGTGATCGGGGTGTCGGGCGGGCTGGACTCCACGGTGGCCCTGATCGTGGCCGCCAAGACCATGGACCGGCTCGGCCTGCCGCGGTCGAATGTGCTGGCGTACACCATGCCCGGATTCGGTACCAGCAGCCGCACCCTCGATGACGCACGCAAGCTCATGCGGGCGGTCGGGGCGAGCGCGCACGAGATCGATATCCGGCCGTCCGCGACACAGATGCTGCGGGATCTGAATCACCCTGCGGCCGAAGGTGTTCCACAATACGACGTCACCTACGAGAACGTGCAGGCCGGCGAACGCACCTCACATCTGTTCCGGCTGGCCAACATGCACAACGCGCTGGTCATCGGCACCGGTGATCTGAGCGAACTCGCTTTGGGCTGGTGTACCTTCGGCGTCGGCGACCACATGGCCCACTACAGCGTGAATGCCTCGGTGCCCAAGACCCTGATCAAATACCTGGTCGCCTGGACCATCGACACCGACGGCCTCGGCCCCGAAGCGGGCGAAGTCCTCAAATCTATTCTCACCACCGAGATCTCCCCCGAACTCATCCCCGGCGACGGCGACGCCCCCGCCCAGAGCTCCGAAGCCACCGTCGGCCCCTACGAACTGCAGGACTTCCACCTCTACCACCTGCTGCGCTTCGGCGATCTCCCCAGCCGCATCGCCTACCTCGCCCACCACGCCTGGTCCGACCCCACCCGAGGCCGCTGGCCCGACCTGATCCCCGCCGACCAACGCCACGAATACGACCTCCCCACCATCAAACACTGGCTCGCGGAGTTCCTCCGCCGCTTCATCCAAACCAGCCAATTCAAACGCTCCACCCTCCCCAACGCCCCCAAAGTCGGCTCCGGCGGCTCCCTTTCCCCCCGCGGCGACTGGCGCGCCCCGAGCGACGCGTCGGCGGCGGCCTGGCTCGACGAACTCACCCGCAACGTTCCCGACTGACCCCGAGACATGCGGTTTGCGCCGCTGAACGACCCCGGCGGCCCAGCGCAGGAC